>NZ_JAJEPD010000001.1:0-642 GCF_020729765.1 Streptococcus sanguinis
AATTTTTCCAATTCTTGTAAACAGAATAGATAAAATTGATTATTATATTCTAAAAATTCCTGGAGTTCTTTTGACGAACTCCTTACAATTTCTTCAAAAGTTCTATTATCATCCTTTTTCTTAACAACTAATAAAGAAGCAATCCCTTCCGAATCATTATTAATCACTTCTATTTCAGAATTACTATTTAAATAGTTTCTAATATACTCACCATTCGAAAAGCAATTATATATAAGTTCTTGAAAACCTTTTATTCCTAAAGTTTCTAATGCACTGTATGCAGCAATTGGACCTGAAATACTTCTAGATAATTCAAGTGTATATAAGAACGGAGCATACTCTCCAAATTTAAGCTCATCTTTAGGAATAAACTTCTGCTTACCTATATTCGTAATTTCTGAGCCATCCTCAACCATAAATATACTTGAAACATACGGACAGAAGCGATTGAGCATGATGCTAAAATTGCTTGCATCTATGTTAATGGTGGGACATCTAATGAAATAATAGTAGATCCAATAGACAAAGTAGTTGAATTAAGAGATAAACTAGTTGCAGAATACAAATTATCCTATAACCCTCATATACATGTCGATGCTGTTATTGGATGGGCCTGGCTTTTCTTTAAGGAATATGACTTTG
>NZ_JAJEPD010000011.1:0-45105 GCF_020729765.1 Streptococcus sanguinis
AAGTTGGAATGATGTTCGATTAAATGCACATTCACATTGGAACTACTTTAAATTTTAACAATAGTTTATGAAAGTTGGAAGACCCAATAATATTATAGGGTCTTTTATAATATAGGTAGGAGCTTATGAAATTAAAATTAGGTGTTTTAGGACTCTTTTTTTGCTTAATTGCCCATCCATATTTTTGAGAATCAGATGACTTAACAGTTCCCCAAAGATTAGTTATCGAAGATTTTGAACCAATATTATTCGGAGATTTAACATAGTAATTAGAATAACCATAGTTATCATTCACACCATAATTCCATTCATCAATAATCGGATATGGGGCTGGATATGCTACTTCTGCACTAACGATACTAGTCATAGTAGTTAGCCCAAAACCTAAAGAAACTGTAACTAATAAAGCTAATAATTTTATAGATTCTAATTTTTAAATATATATATATTTAATCTTTGCCTACTTTTTTGAAATATTTAGAACATTGAACTCACTCCCCTTCTATCCTATCCACCTTATCTCCACGGCCACCTCCATGGGAGTGCATTTACAAGCATTATTAGCGTCATTGCCAATAAAATAGAATTGTATTTCACTTTCTTCATTTTTGCCCTCCTTTTTATTTCATGATATACTATTTTAAAACGCTTTCTCAAAACGTAGCTTTTAGTAACATTTTCAAAGAGGGTTCTTATGCGCTGGGATTATGGAAAAATCTATAAAGAAATTAGGAAATCAAAAGGGTTGACTCAAGAAGAAATTTGTGGGGATTTTTTAGCTCGCTCAACTTTGGCACGAATTGAAAGCGGGCAAGTCGTGCCAAAGTTCGATACCATGATTTTTTTACTTCGCCAGATAGATATGACACTAGAAGAATTTAAATACATTTGTGATTATTATCAACCTAGTCAGAGACAGAAAATTTTAAATTCTCTTTATAACCAAGGTGAGACTATTGTAGGGACGAAAGGTTTGTTACAATTAAAGAGAGAATGCGAGGCATATCTATATAAACATTCCGATATTACGATTAAACATGCTTTAGATATCATCAATATTACTATTCATCTGAGACAAAATGGAATTTCTGAGACAAAAGAAATTAATGCTACTACCAATAAAATTTGGGCGTATTTAGAAAAACAGGACACTTGGTATGAAAGTGATTTTCGACTTCTTTCTACTATCCTTTATTTCTTCCCTTTAGAAAATATCAAACAATTTACCCAAAAGATTTTAAATAGCATAAAAAAATACCAATCATTTCGCAATGGGAATAATCTACAAATCGGACTCTTAGTCAACCTTTCTACCATCTATCTTTATAATGGATTAAAGAGAGAATGCGCTGAAATTACTACGTACATTTACGATTTGTCAAAAAAAGAAAAACGTTATGATTCCCTCGGGCTTTCACAGATTCGACTTGGAATTTGCAAAAATGATAGCGAATTAATAAAAAAAGGGATTGCTCTACTACAACTTGCCGATGAAAAAGAGCTAGTAAAATCTCTAAAAGAAGAAATTGAAAAATACCGTTGAGAATCTTTCTCAAACGGTATTTTTATGTGGATTAAAGTCACAATCATTTTCATGATCATTGATAAGGCAAGCTGCTTCTAGGAATGAATAGACACAAACGGAACCGATAAATTGAAATCTTTGACAAGGTGTCAAAATACTTTTACAGTCTCTTATTAAACAAAAGGAATCACTATTTTAAATGATTTACATTCTCTCTACTCTCTAAAGATAAATTAGCTGATTATACATTACTTTCATCTTTCTATCTTAAAATAAATGAAATAATAAAAGCAATGATATTGTTGCAACAATGAAGGGTAATTGGATACCAGATATTTTTGTCCTTTCTCAGATACAAGAGCGAGAAAAGAAGACCTGCGGCAATATAGGAAATAGCTGTCACCCACTCTGATAAGGCCCAGCTGTGCATATGAAGAGTGGCAAATAGAATGGTTGTCAACACAATACCTAGCCAGTCAGAGAATTTTGCCAAGAAAGTGCCTAGGAAAAAGCGGCGGAAGAAAAACTCTTCAACGAACGGCCCGATAAAGCAACCGAAAACCAAGATTAGAAAGGGATTTTTCAACAAGGCACCTTGAATATTGGCATCATTCTGCCCCTGCAGCGGCAAGCCCAGACTCTGCTTAATCAAGGCTGAAAGCTGGTTGCAGGCAATAGACAGGAGGAAAACGAAGACCATATACAAGGAGATCGTTTTTAAAAATTCCTTCTTCTTAGTCAGAATCAAGGCCAACTGCTCCTTTAATTCTTCACGATAAGCTAAGATTCCCAAGATAAATAAAAGGAAATAAACTGGATAAATTAGCCAATTTATTCCAATCAGCTGCAAGCCTCTACCTAGAAACAAAATAGTATAGAGGGTGATAAAAATGAGGAGAATTTTTCTTGTTTTCATTGTTCTACTTCCAATCACAATCATTTTCATGGTCATTGATAAGGCCAGCTGCTTCTAAGAATGAATAGACACAAACTGGACCGACAAATTTGAAGCCTTGCTTTTTCAGCGCCTTGGACATAGTTTCTGAAAGCTCGGTCTTAGTTGGGGCTTCCTCGTAGTCCAAAATTTCATTGTCAATCGTTTTGAAATCTACAAAGGACCAGATATAGTCATTAAAAGAGCCAAACTGCTTTTGAACAGCCAAAAAAGCTTGGGCATTAGCCCTAGTTGCATAAATTTTCATCTTGTTACGGATGATGTCGGGATTGCCCAACAAATCATCCAGATCCGCATCCGTCATCTGAGCAATTTTCTGGGCATCATAGAAATGAAAAGCTTCCCGAAAAGCCTGACGTTTATTCAGAATGGTCTCCCAAGAAAGTCCAGCCTGATAAGTCTCCATGCAGAGCAATTCAAATAATTTCTGATCATCATGGAGAGGCTTGCCCCACTCCTCATCATGATAGGCCACATATAAGGGGTTGTTCATTTTTACCCAGCCGCAGCGTTTGGTCATATTCTATTCTCCAATCTTTGAAACATAGCTAGGCAAGGGAACCGTAGACCTGTCTAATAAATTAATCCAACGATTAATATCTGGTGGCAGAGGGTTAAATTTCTCATCTGTTTGATAACTTGTTTGACTATCTGTTTCTATTCCAGTTAATGTTTCAATCTGTTCTCGAAGCTGATCTACAGACATCCAATCAGTCCAACTTTCAAATAAACTTTCTGAGGCCAGAGTTATACCATACCATTCTTCAAACCATCCAATGTAGTCTGCACTTAACAAATAGAGTTGTTGAAAGGAACAGGGCTCACCACTCACCTCTATTCCATCAACATAAGTATCACTATCTACAACCGTTACATCACGATTACAAAATTCACAAGGAATCGGTCCTACTTGACCATATCGAGACGACATATGTAAAAATAATTCCGTTTGAGTTTGTTCACAATATTTACAATACAAAGGAAAAGTTTTACAGTCTAGCCAGACATCTTCTATCTTACCATTCCTAAATCTTAGGGCTATATTATTGTTAACATTTTTGCTTTCAGCATAACTAATTCGAGCAATCCCCATTATTTCACCAACATCTTGAGAGCTGACTTGATGTAGTTCTCTGCTGTATCCGTCGTTCCTTCAAAGAATTTCTTGATTTTCTTGAGCTCAGTAGCCTTGTATCCCAGAGCCAGCATAGCTTCCATAGCTTCTTCAAGCTCTTGATTATCCGCAGTCTGGACGGGCGCCTTGCTTTCTGCTTGACCATCTGCCGCCACTACCTTGCCTTCTAAGTCCAGCACCATCTGCTGGGCCGTCTTCTTGCCAATCTTAGGAAACTTGGTCAGATAGGTGATATTTTTTTGCTCAATAGCTTGCACTAAGCCAACATTATCATCCGCCGCAATAATAGCTAGGGCAGACACTGGGCCAATACCTGAGACTGAAATCAAGCTGAGAAAGAGCTGCTTCTCCTCCTCGGTCGCAAAACCGTACAGGAGCTCCGCGTCTTCTCTCACCACCTGGTGGACATAGACCTTGGCTTCCTGATGGAGATGACCTGAGTAAGCATAGGGGTTGGCCACATGAAGAATATAGCCGATAGAGTTGACTTCCAATACAATGTACTTGGCTGTGATTTTACTGATGATTCCTTTAAAATATTCGTACATAATCTTCCTTCTTGTTGTATCATTTTGCCTATCTAGTATATCATATTTTCTGTCTGGAAACTGCAAACAGAAGTGCAACCATTGGTTGACAAAATGTACAGGAAGCTGTATTCTCAAGATAACTAAAAGCTGTTAGGATAGAGTTAGCAAAGAAAAGGAGGCTGCGATTATGAAACTCGCTGATAAATTATTTGAACTAAGAAAAGAAAAAGGCTGGTCACAAGAAAAACTGTCTGAACAAATCAATGTCTCTCGCCAAAGCATTTCCAAGTGGGAGTCTGGCCAAGCGCTGCCAGAGCTGGAAAAAATTGTAGAGCTGAGCAAGATTTTCCAAGTGACGACGGATTATCTACTTTTAGAAGAAAGCGACAAGCCTGAAATAAAACCCGTCCTCTCAGAAGACGAAAAGAACCGCTACTACAAGGAAGTAAAATCTTATGGCTTCTGGCAGGTTTTGTATATTTTTGTATCAGCTCTGGCTATCTTTCTCTTCTTTGCAGGTTCTAGCTTTCCAGCAAAATTCACTGCGCTGGTCTGGTTGACCTTCTTCCTCTTAATCGCATCAGCAATAGCTATTAACAAGGCGCTAAAGATTAAGAAAAAGTATCTGGACAAGGTTATAGGCCTCGATGAGGATTCTAAGAAAGAAGGTGCTCAAGATGAAACTAAAAACTGACAATCCCATACCTGTCAAAACTCGTCTGAAAGAGCTGCTTGGAGACTGGCTCTTCATCTCATTCTATCTCATTTCTCTTTTTTTACTAGCTATGGGCTTTTACAATCTGGTTCTAGGAGGCATTCCTGCATTTACTGAAGCTCAGAGCCAGCTTCTGGCTTTTTCTAGCTCCGTCCTGCCTCTAACTATCATCTTTGCTTGGCTAGACTATCGAAAAGGAAGTTTTGGCAAGCGTTGGGCAGGTTTACAGTTGGTTTACAAGCACAGGAATCTTTCCCACAGCCTTTTGCGATCTGCTATCAAGTTTTTCCCTTGGCAGCTGGGACATATAGGAGCTATCCGTAGTGCTTATCAAGCAGATGCCCTGTCAATTTTCTTGTCAACTTCAGCAGGGATTCTCTTCTTGGCCTTTCTGCTAATGGGACTGCTTCGCAAGGACAAATGCCATCCAGCTGATTTACTTGCTGGAACGCAAGTTCAGCTCAAAAATTCAAAACAGCTCTAGTTCTATAACTAGGGCTGTTTGATTTTCTATAAGGTTTAGTATTTCCCTAACTCCCGCAGGCTAGTATGATTTTCCTGAATGCGGCGGAACATTTTTTCCATATCCGACTTGGTAAAGTTAACCAAGACCGGCCGGCCGTGTGGGCAGTTGTAAGGATTGTCACACTGGGATAGCTGAAAGAGCAAGTCACGCGCAGAGTAGTCATCCAGACTGTGGTTGGCCTTGATGGATCGTTTGCAGCTCATCATAATGGCCAGCTCTGCTCGATATTTCTTGATAGAAACTTCCTTGGTCAGGAGAAGCATGTCACACATCTCATAGATGCCTGCTTCAATCTCCTCTTCCTTAAACCAAATGGGATGCTCACGGAGGATAAACTGGTTGGCTCCATACTCTTCTAAAAAGATGCCAGCATCTTCTAAGAGCTCCATCCGCTGCTTGATTCGCAACATATCGTCCGCTGGAAATTCAAAGATATAGGGCACTAAGAGCTGCTGCTGGCTATTGTCCACATCTCCTATCTTCTCTCGATAATACTCATACTTGACCCGCTCTTGGGCAGCATGCTGGTCAATAATGTAAAGACCACCCTTGCCCTGAGCAAAGAGATAGGTGCCATGCATCTGTCCAAAATATTCTAACTCTGGGAAGCTTGACTTCTCTTCCTGCTTCAACTTATCCACAGCCCGCTCCAGACTGGCTTGATCTAGCTCTGGATGGTCTAGCTGGTCATAGCTGGCCGGCTTCCTCTCTGCAAATTTGACCGAAGTCGGTTGTGGCTCTGCTTTTTCGTCAGTATTTGCCTGAACAGGTCCTACTGATTCTTCAAAGGATAGCTGCTGCTCGGCCACCTGTGGCTTGAGGAAGAAGTCATTCTGCTCCTTATCATAGTAGAGGCGATTTTCTTTCAGCGGGAGGCTGGTCTGTTCGGGCTTAGTCGCACGCTTAACAGTTGATTTGGCTAGATTTTCCAAAGCATCCGGGATAAGATCCTGCTCCTTGAGACTGGTTGCAATAGCTTGCGAAATCAAGGCCATGAGTTCCCGCTCTTTAGAAATTCGCACCTCTTGCTTGGTCGGATGGACATTGACATCGGCCAGATAGGGGTCAATCTGAATATTGATGACCGCTAGTGGAAAGCGGCCTACCATCAGCTTGCTGCCGTAGCCATCCAAAATAGCACGATTGAGCAGGAAATTCTTGATATAGCGGCCATTGATGAGAATCGTAATATAATTCCGATTCGCACGAGTCAACTCAGGCAGGCTGACATAGCCGCTCACCTCAAAGTCCAAATCTGAAGCAGAGATTTCCACCATTTTCTTAGCTGTTGCCAAACCATAGATTCCTGCAATAGCCTGCCGAAGATTGCCGCTGCCGGCAGTCCGTGTCATTTCGCGGCCGTCGCTGATAAGGGTGAAAGCCACTTCCGGATGGGCCAGACTGAGCCGATTAATCACATCAACGATATGGGAAAGCTCAGCCTGCTGGCTCTTCATATACTTGAGCCGGGCCGGAGTATTGAAGAAGAGATCTTCTATCTTGATTTTCGTTCCTACCGGACTGCTAGTAGGCTCATGCTCTTCAATCTCACCGCCTTGGGCAACCAGCAGAGTCCCGTGCTGGCCAGTTTCTGTCGCTGTCTCAATGGTAAAACGCGAGACAGAAGCAATGGAAGGAATGGCCTCGCCACGGAAACCCAGTGTCCGAATCCGAAAGAGATCCGCCTGTTTCTTGATTTTACTGGTAGCATGGCGTCGAAGGGCCAGAGGAACATCTTCGTGGTCTATGCCTTCGCCATCATCCGTTACCTGGATAGTCTTGAGTCCGGCCTCCTCGATTTCGATGGTAATCTGGCTGGCACCCGCATCAATTGAATTTTCCACCAACTCCTTGACCACGCTGCTAGGCCGCTCAATGACTTCACCAGCCGCAATCTGATTGGCTAGAATTTCTGGAAGTTCGATAATTTTTGACATCTTTTTCTCCGTATTTGTTCTGCTATCTATTATAACACATTGGGCTCTTTCTATCAGAAGGCAGCCTTTTCTCAACCACTCTGCTCGCAAACCAAACCAGATAGACACAAATAGCTGCCACACCTACCGTAAAATTCAAAAAATTAACAGTGGTTTATCTGGAGAATCATGAGAAACAAAAAACAGTTCAAATTTGAACTGTTTTTATTCTACTGGCGGAACTGGAGGCATAAACAGCTCTTTCAAATCATCAACTGTATCTGCTCTCATCCATTCTGGCATTCCTGGTTTCCAGACTAAGGTTGAAGAGAGGAATTGCCCTGATAGAGACATTTGTGTTAGGGTATTTCTATCATAAGGTCCAGATGCTTGTCCATTGACAGCAATATGATAAGCAGTTGTTGGAATCGGAGGAGGTGAATCAACTGACTGTTGTTGGGAGTTGCCTGACATCATATTATTCATAGCTCCAGCAATATTTTGTCCTACAGCGCCTCCTACTGCCATTCCTGCCATCATAGTAGCGGGGTTGAAGCCTGCATCTCCTCCCAGAGAAACTGTTCCCGAACCATTAGCGCCCATTTGGTCCAATGCATCAGCGCCAGCAATACCAACTTCGGACTGCTTTTCGACTTGAAATGCACCTAGGTTTGCAGATTGTGTTTGCTTATGCTGTGCATATTGTCCTTCTTCACGTTGGATACGTATCCGTTCAACATAGTCAGTAGTTTCTGCTTGTATTTTAGCTGTGGCAACATCCTTGGTAACCAACATAAGCTGTTGATAGCCTTGACTTGATTTATCAATCTCTATTGCAGCTATATCAAGACTTGAAACAGTGACACCAAAATTCTCCCTTAATCTTTCCACGACATCATGTTCAAGAGCTTCATTAATTTGTGAAATTTTGCTTTCAAGATTAATGACAGGAATGTTATTCTCTGTAGGAGCATTCGTTACAATATGTTTAGCATATCGGGCTACAGCATCCCGAATTTGCTTTTGAAAATCATCAAGATTAAAAGTATTCAGCCTGTGTAACTTGATAAATTCTTTATAATCAGTAATTTTAAAATTAATCGTACCACGAACTGCAACAGGAACACCAAAGTCTAAAAACCTTGGATCATAGACGTCAAAAAACGGCACTGCAAACTTGACTTGAATAATTTGCGCAAGATTTATGAAATAGACTTCTGCCGGAAATGGTGTGCCACCTTCATAAGCCAGACCAACTATGCTTGCCAGCACAGGAAAGTTAGAGGTCTTAATAGTCTGATCATATGGACCTACAATTAAGTCCTGCAGTGTACCATCTTTTTGTTTATAGACAAAGACAGCAACCTCTCCATCTTTGACCCGCAAAGAAGAGCCCCAACGAATGGCATTTTCTCTCTTACCTACACCCTGTTTCACTCCTACAGGGTGCCACTTCCATATCAAATAGGACACTTCATCGCAACGAATTTCATCCATGAAACCGCCTGTGCGGCTGTTTTTAGCAAACAATTCCATAATAATAACCTTTCTAAATTTAATTAATCATCGATCTAAATATGCCATAATACCTACAAAAATCATTAAGAAAATATATGCTAAAATGATACTGACAAAGACTAGTTTTTTCCCCCATTTTACTTTATTCAATTGTTTCATCTTTTGTCCATAAAGTTCTTTAATTTTAATAAAGTCTGGAGAATTAGGGAAACTGAAACGGGCTTTTTCATAAGCCTGTTCAAACTTAGCCAACCAGGCATCCGAGATAGCTCTTTGGGAAGATACATTATTCCCTTCAGCCCCATATAATTTTAAATCGATATTTGAAGCTGCCAAAATCATAAATTCTAGAATATCTTCTTTAGTATTGGGAATAGAAAAACTACGAATCAAGTTTATTTTTTGTTCATCAGTTTTGTTAAACTTACCAAACATATCCCCTATAAATGAGTATACTTTATTCGTATCTGTGCGTACACTTTCAATTTGTTCAAGTTTTTCAGCAAACTCTTTCACGACAGAAGCTCCCTTCGCTCCTCTCAATTCATATCCGCAAGTGGGACAAACGGTCATAAAAGAATCCAGCCTCTCAGCACAATTCGGACATTTATATAATTCCCCATCATAGACTGTTTTTCGTTGTGACGTCCCTGTATTCGTTTCTCCTACTGCAACGCCGCAATTACTACAAAAATGAGCTCCCTCAGCAAGGGTTTGCCCACAGTTTATACAAAATCCCATTCCCCTTTTTCTCCATTCTCCTTTTTTATATTTGAAGTTATACAACTTTATTATACAGCATTCCCACCACCATGTAAATATGAATTATCGCCTCAGTAACAAGCTTCTAAGCGATTACAAGAAAATTAATTAGAACGAAAAAGAGCTTGATTTAGTATCAGGCTCTGATTTGTCTATTTTACAACTTCTTCTTGAGCTCGGCCACTGCTGCCATGACTTCCAGGGGGGTCATATTGTAGATGTCCAAGTCTCGGAGTTCAGTCAGGACTGGATTTTCCGTTCCTTCTGCAAAAAGAGACATCTGCTCCGCCACTTGCGACTGCTTCGGTCTGGATGCAGTAGGAAGCTCTGAGCCTAGTCCTGTATCCTGACTCTCCAAATGACTCAAAATGCTATCCGCCCGCTCCAGCAATTTCTTAGGAAGTCCGGCAATCTTCGCCACATGAATTCCGTAGGACTTGTCAGCCGGACCTGGCTCAATTTTATGCAGGAAAGTCACCTGTCCGTCCTTTTCCAAGGTTGCCACATGGACATTTTCCAAATGCTCCAAGCTATTCTCTAAGGCTGTCAGCTCATGATAGTGGGTAGCAAAGAGGGTCTTGGCCCCAGTATAGTGATGAATATGCTCGATAATAGCCTGAGCCAGCGCCATCCCATCGTAAGTAGCCGTCCCACGGCCCAGCTCATCAAAGAGGATGAGCGAACGCTCGCTGGCCTGCCGAATGGCCCGATTGGCCTCCATCATCTCCACCATAAAGGTGGACTGGCCGGACACCAGATCATCCGCCGCACCGATGCGAGTGAAAATCGCATCGAATAGCGGCAGACTGGCAGACTGAGCAGGCACATAAGAGCCCATCTGTGCCATAATAACGATGATAGCCAGCTGGCGCATATAAGTTGATTTCCCGCTCATATTAGGCCCGGTAATCAGCTGAATGTCTGTTTCCTGGTCCAGCAGAATACTATTTGGAATGTAGCTTTGGGCACCCATGACCTTTTCCACAACAGCATGCCGACCTTTTTCAATCTGCAGACGGCGCTCCGCAGTAAAGACGGGACGCACCAAATGCTGCTGTTCAGCCACCGCAGCAAAACTCTGCAGGACATCTACAGCTGCCAGCGTTTGTGCCAAGGCCTGCAAGCGCTGGATGTATTTGCCAGCTTCCTCGCGAATCCGCATGAAAATCTCGTATTCCAAATTAGCAGATTTTTCACGCGCCTCCAGCATCTCTCCCTCAATCCGGGCCAGCTCTTCCGTTCCGAAACGCTCAGAATTTTTCAGGGTCGCCTTGCGGAAGAAATGACTAGGCACATGAGCCAACTGAGAATTGGTCACATGGAAATAGTAACCATCTTTTTTGTTATAATCAATCTTCAGATTGCTGATGCCGCTGTTAGCACGTTCTTTGACTTCCAGCTCTGCAATCCATCCGGTCCCCTCCCTCAGCACAAGCCGATACTGATCCAAGGTCTCATCAAAACCGGTCCGAATAATATTTCCCTCAGTAATGATATGGGGTGCATCCGGCGAAATGGCTGAGCTAATCAAACCTGCCAACTCTGGAATAGGATCCAAACCCTCAATCAAACGAGCTAGATGCGGGCTACCGATTCCTTGCAATATAGCCTTAATCTGAGGCACATTGCCCAATGTTGCTGCCAGCTGCAGCAGATCCTTGGGATTAGTCTTGCCAAAAGAAACCCGACTAGCCAACCGCTCAATATCATAGACTCCCTTGAGGCTCTCCGTCAAATCACTCCGCTCAAAGAAATGATCCAGAAAAACCTCGACGACATTCTGTCGCTGGCTAATTCGCGCTTCATCAATCAGCGGCCGCTGGATCCAAGAGCGCATCATACGGCCGCCCATGGCCGTCTTGGTCTCGTCCATCAGCCAATAAAGACTGCCGTGCTTCTTGCCCGAGCGAGCATTTTCTGTCAAATCCAGACTCGCCTTAGTGGCATAATCCATTTGCAGAAAGTCCCTGATTTCATAATGCTGGGCCTTCTTCAAATGGCTGAGCTCCCTCATCTGGGTCCGGTGCACATACTCCAGCAATTTCCCTGCTGCCTGACGTTCCATCGGAGACAGCTCCTCGCCCAGCAGCTGGACATCGTCCAAGGCCGTCTGTACATAGGACAGTAAAAGGTTCATCTGCCCAGCCAAGACCTGCTCCTCAGATTCTGGCAAGGTATAGCCCAGCACCACTTCCCTAGCTTTCAAATTGCGGATTTCCCCGCAGACCAGGCTAAAGTCCTCTAAACTGGTCACCTGAAACTCACCGGTCACCAAGTCCATATAAGCCAGACCATAGAGGCCGGCTGAGTAATCCAGAGCCACCAGAAAGTTATTCGCAGAGTCCGGCTTACTGGAGTCCACTACCGTTCCCGGTGTGATAACCTGAACGACCTCCCGCTTAACAACTCCCTTGGCTTCCTTGGGATCTTCCATCTGCTCCGCAATCGCTACCTTATAGCCTGATTCGACCAAAACATCAATATACTGCTGAGCCGAATGATAGGGAACTCCAGCCATGGGAATGGGATTTTCTGCATTTTTATTGCGGCTGGTGAGAGAAATCTCTAAAATCTGGGCGGCATTGACCGCATCATCATAAAACAACTCATAGAAATCCCCCATCCGAAAGAGCAAGAAAGCATCTGGATAGTCCTTTTTGATATCCAAATACTGCTGCATGCCTGGCGATAACTTTTCTACTGCCATCTCTATCCTTTCTAAAAACAAACGAGGTCAGGACTTCTGTCTCAAACCTCTCCATTTTTCCTGAAAAAACTGTGACTCTTACATCACTTCCTGTATTTGCTCTTCAATCTCCTGAGCCGCTGCCTGATCCCGGCAAACCACTAAAAGAGTATTGGCACCCGCAACAGTCCCCAGAATACGGCTATCGAACGAATTGTCCACGACATTGGCTAGCACTGTTGCCTCTCCCAGGCCAGTGCGAAGAACCAGACTAAACTCTGCCCTGGCCACACTCTCCACATGCTTGGCTAAAAACTCTATAAAATCAATTTCTTCAGTCTCATGCGCCAAAACATAATAAGTCAGCCCCTTCTTCTTAACTTTAGTCAGGCCGATTTCACGAAGGTCACGCGACAGGGTAGTCTGCGTTACATAAATCCCTTGCGCTTCCAGACGATCCTGAATCTCCTTTTGCGTTCCTAGCTTTTCCTCCTTAATCATCGTTTTGACTAACTGATGACGGTCATTCTTTCTCATTTTTACCTCATTATTGAATATTTAGAAGCTGCATTCATGAAGAATACTCCATCCGATGAAAAACTGCTTCTCCATCAATCTAGGCAAAGATTTGCAGGAATACTGAGAATAAACAAAAAACTTTAACCAAGAGTGTCAGAGAAGGAAGCATTTAGATGGAAAACTCATCTATAAATACAGGTTCTTATCCCTCTTATTATATCAGAAAAATTCCTATTAGCCCAAAAATTATTCCCAAAAAAATTGAAGATTCCTTGAAAAATGTGATAAAATAATAACAAAAGACACAAAGGAGCAAATATGGATAACAAACAGTTGATTGCCGGCGAATTGGCCAAGGTTATTGACAGCCTTGATCAAGACACTATTTTAAATTTATTGGAGCAGCCAAAGAGCTCTGAACTTGGCGATATCGCCTTCCCAGCCTTTTCTCTGGCAAAGACTGAGCGCAAAGCTCCTCAAATCATCGCTGCTGACATCGCTGAAAAGATTAATACAGCGCATTTTGACAAAGTCGTTGCGACTGGTCCTTATGTCAACTTTTTCCTCAGCAAGGCTGAAATTTCTGGACAAGTTATCAAAGAAGTCATCAAAGACGGAGCTGACTACGGCCAACAGAATGAAGGAAATAATCAGAATATCACCATTGACCTGTCCAGTCCAAACATTGCCAAGCCTTTCTCAGTCGGTCACTTGCGCTCTACTGTTATCGGTGATGCTCTTTCCAACATCTTCCGCAAGATTGGCTACAACACCATCAAAATCAACCACTTGGGAGACTGGGGCAAACAGTTTGGTCTCTTGATGGTAGCTTATAAGAAGTGGGGAAGCCAGGAAGCTGTTGAAGCCAACCCAATCGACGAGCTCCTCAAACTCTACGTGCGTATCAATGCCGAGATTGAAAACGACCCATCTCTGGATGAAGAAGGCCGCCTTTGGTTCAAGAAGCTGGAAGACGGTGACCCAGAAGCAACTGAGCTCTGGCAATGGTTCCGAGACGAAAGTCTGACAGAATTCAACCGTATCTACGAACTCCTAGGTGTCGAATTTGACAGTCTAAATGGTGAAGCCTTCTACAACGATAAGATGGACGAAGGGATTCAAATCCTCGAAGACAAGGGTCTCCTGCAGGAATCCAAAGGAGCTAGCATTGTAGACTTGGAAGACTTTAACCTTCCGCCTGCTATGATTAAAAAATCAGACGGTGCCACCCTCTACATCACACGTGATATCGCAACAGCCATCTACCGGGCTCGCACTTACAACTTTGTCAAAAATGTCTATGTTGTAGGTCAAGAACAGGCCAACCACTTCAGACAGCTCAAGGCCGTTCTGAAAAAGATGGGCTTTGACTGGAGCGATGACATGATTCACGTTGACTTTGGTCTGGTGACTAAGAACCGTCAAAAACTGTCTACACGTAAAGGAAATATTATCCTCCTCGAACCAACTCTGCTAGAAGCTATCAGCCGTGCTAAGAGCCAGATTGAAGCTAAAAACCCAGATTTGGAAAACAAGGAAGCTGTTGCTCGTGCAGTTGGGGTAGGAGCAGTTAAGTTCTACGACCTCAAAACTGACCGCCGCAATGGTTACGACTTTGATCTGGAAGCTATGGTTTCCTTCGAGGGAGAAACAGGCCCTTACATCCAGTATGCCTATGCTCGTATCCAGTCTATCCTGCGCAAGGCGAACTTCCAGCCAGATGTAGCGGCTACATACAGCCTGAACGATTCAGAAAGCTGGGAAATTATCAAGCTGCTCCAAGACTTCGGCCGTGTTGTCAAGCGTGCTGCTGATAACTATGAGCCATCTCTGATTGCCAAATACGCTATCAGTCTGGCTCAAGCCTTTAACAAATACTATGCGCACACTCGGATTCTGGATGAAAGCCCTGAGCGCGACAGCCGTCTGGCTCTCAGCTACTCAACAGCTGTTGTCCTCAAAGAAGCTCTGCGTTTGCTGGGAGTAGAAGCCCCAGAAAAGATGTAAGCTTGATTTAGAACATCAAAAAACGAAAACCTCACTGGTTTTCGTTTTTTTCAATATGATAAAGTTCTTCAATAATGCCTGCTACCTTCTTAATGTCTCCCAACATGCCACGCATTTCAAAATCGGCCAAAACCGGAAATCCGAAGCGCTCTGAATATTGCTTGGCTGTCAGACAGTATTGGTTATTAAAGTTACGATTGCCACTGCCAATGACACCCAGACACTTGCTGGCATTCTGACCATAGGCGATAAAGTCCCCCACATCAGTTGTCAGAATTTCTACATCGCCATTGTCCACACCATTGCCACCCTCCAGATAAGTTGGCAGAAAAGCGATGAAAGGATTGCCCATTTCAAAAAAGGGGATTCCTTCCTTTACTAGGTCTTTGATATGAATCTTCTCTACCTCTAGGCTTGGATGCTGCTCCAACAAATAGTCTGTCAGCCGACGGACAAAACTCTCTGTATTGCCGCTCAAGCTGATGTAAACCAAGGAAACCTTTGTCATTTTATTCTCCATTCTAAAAAATAACAGATATTGCTTCTTAAAATTGTAAGCACTTATCTGTTATTTGTCAAATTTTATTCGCTCGCAGCTAGTTCTGCTTTTTCAGCCTCTTTTTGCTGCTGGATTAGCTTAAAGACGACGATGGAAAGATAAATTAAACTGATAATAAAGCCCAGCACTGTTCCTAAAAGAAGACTGTTTGAATGCGTTGCAATGTTCTCAGGGCTTGTAAATACCTTGCCAACAATCCCTTTCGATGAAATATAGACGTAAACTTGAGATAACAAACTGATTAGTATATAAACGATATAGCTAATATTAGCCATCTGCAGATTTTTTCTAACCAAAAAGACGATAGATGCTATTAACAGAGCCGTCATAACGAAAAAAATCAGCATATTCATTCCATTGCGAAGAAATTCAAAATAAAGTTTATTAAACTGATTTGTCTGATCACTCAACTCTTTTGAGAAACCGATTTGTGTATAATCTACCTCAGAAAACTCGGAGAAAAAACGGCTCCATACTSCCAGTAAAGTTCCGATTGCTGACAATCCCAGCAAAACATAAAGATAAATTGGTTTCTTTTTCATGAACGCCTCCTGTAAAGAAATATTTTCACTTATTATACACCGAAAAGAAAAAGCTGACAAGGCCGATTGACTTACACCTTTTCAGAAGCCCACACAATAGCTAAATCCTTATTCATTTCTTCGACTAAAAAATCAAAGCCGAAACACTGATGTCTCGGCTTTTGTTTTGATTCAAATTATATTAGCTGTTCAAGTGCCATACTTCTTCTTCGTATTGAGCGATAGTACGGTCAGATGAGAAGAAGCCAGCTTTAGCGATATTGACAATGACTTTGTCCATCCAAGCATCACGGTCTTCGTAGTCCGCCAGCATGCGCTCTTTGACTTGGATATAGTCTTCCAAATCCAGCAGGGTCATGAACCAGTCCTTGCTGATCAGTTCATTGTAAAGACGTTCCAAGCGTTCAGCTTTACCGACTGCCAATACTTCATCGCTGACGATAAAGTCAACCAATGGCTTGATAGCTTCGCGCGCATAGTACTCACTAGACTTGTAAGCAGATTTTGCGTAGAGGTCAATAACAGTCTCAGAATCTTCACCGAAGATGTAGATGTTGTCTTCGCCGACCAACTCTGCAATCTCAACGTTCGCTCCGTCCATAGTACCAAGAGTCAAAGCACCGTTAAGCATGAACTTCATGTTACCAGTACCAGATGCTTCCTTAGAAGCCAGGGAAATCTGCTCAGAAATATCACCAGCCGCAATCAAGAAGCTAGACGCTGTAACATTGTAGTTTTCTACCATAACTACTTGCAGGTGTGGAGCCACTTGAGGGTCATTAGCAATCACTTCTGACAAGCAAAGGATGAGGTGGATAATGTCCTGTGCAATCGTGTAAGCAGGGGCAGCCTTACCACCGAAGAAGACAGTGATTGGACGAGCAGGGATGTTGCCAGCCTTGATGTCCAGATACTTGTGGATAACATACAGAGCGTTCATTTGTTGGCGCTTGTACTCATGCAGACGCTTGATTTGGATATCAAAGATAGATTCTGGATTGATTTCCACACCTTGGGCTTCCTTCAAGTGACGAGCCAATTTACGTTTGTTGTGAGCCTTGATACCTTCCAATTTTTCTTTAACATTTGCAGCGCCAGTGAATTCCAACAAGCCTTCGAGCTTAGTTGCATCATGGTGCCAGTCGCGGCCCAGCAACTCATCTAGATAATGAGACAGACGTGGGTTGGCATGCATGAGCCAGCGACGGAAAGTAATACCGTTGGTCTTGTTATTGAATTTTTCAGGGTAGATATCGTAGAAGGCTTTAAGCTCAGAGTTTTTCAGGATTTCTGTATGCAGAGCAGCAACACCATTGACACTGTATCCGTAGTGGATATCCATATGAGCCATGTGCACACGATCGTCTTCATCAATGATTTGCACTGCTGGATCTGCGTATTTAGCTTTAACGCGCTTGTCAAGCTCTTTGATGATTGGTACCAGATGCGGTACTACTTCTTTCAAGAATTCCAGAGGCCATTTTTCAAGAGCTTCTGCCAGAATCGTGTGATTTGTATAAGCAGTCATCTTCTGTACGATAGCAATTGCTTCATCCAGATCCAAACCACGCTCAGTCAAGAGACGAATCATTTCTGGGATAACCAGAGATGGGTGGGTATCATTGATTTGGATGACAGCATAGTCTGCCAAGTCGTGCAGGTTGCTGCCTTTTTCAATCGCTTCGTCAATAATCAGCTGAGCACCATTTGAAACCATGAAGTATTGCTGGAAGATACGGAGCAGCTCACCTTGCTTGTCACTATCATCTGGATAGAGGAAGAGGGTCAAGTTGCGAGCGATGTCTGTCTTATCAAAGTCAATACCGTCTGTGATGATATCCGCATCCACTGAGTCCAAATCAAAGAGACGAAGACGGTTCTTAGTTTCTGTCTTGTAACCTGGCACATCAATATCATAAAGAGTAGATGTCAGAGTGAAGTGAGCAAATGGCACTTGGTAGCTGCGGCTAGAGCGAACCAACCAGTTTTGCTCAGTCAACCAGAAGTTAGGAATTGTTGTCTGTTCGTTGTTTTTCAAAACCTGTTGGAAAAGACCAAAGTGGTAGTTCAGTCCTACACCATCACCATTGAGACCAAGTGTCGCAATAGAGTCCAGGAAGCAGGCAGCCAGACGGCCCAAGCCTCCGTTACCCAGAGACGGCTCCAACTCAACTTCTTCTACTTCGATCAAGTCCTTGCCAGCATCTGCCAGTTCTTGCTTCACATCGTCATAAAGTCCAAGGTTGATCAAGTTGTTAGACAAAAGTTTACCAATTAGGAATTCAGCTGAGATGTAGTAGAGTTTTTTCTTACCAGTGTTGACTGGCTTTTGAGCGCTGGCTAATTTAGTGTAGTTCAAAAGAGCCAGGTAGAGTTCTTCATTGCTGCAATCAGCAAGATTTTTTGCATAAGTATTTTTGATATAAGTTTGTAAGTTTGACATGATTAATCCCTTCAAGCCTAGTTAGCTATTCTTTATTTGTTAATTAAATCGGTATTCATACGACGGTAAGTCTTGGTCAAGCTGTAAAGCTCACCTTCGACAATTGGATTCAGCTCTTCAGCTGTCATCCGCCAAGTCCAGTTGCCACCAATTGTGGATGGATAGTTCATCCGTGCTGCACCGTCTAATTCCAGTAGGTCTTGCATGGTCGCAACGGCCATAAAGCTGACTGAAGCAAAGATTGTGCGTAGCATTGCATGGGGTACTGTTTCGTACTCCTTACGGTTAGTGTACTGTGCCATGTACTGGCGAGTAGCGTCGTCAATCTCATCCTTGTACCAGCCCAAAACAGTATTGTTATCATGGGTTCCTGTATACATGACTGAGTTGTTTGGCGCCAGATGCGGACTGTCGATGCTTTCATCATCAGGATTGAAGGCAAATTGCAAGATCTTCATTCCTGGGAAACCAGTGCGCTCGCGCAGCTCGATCACTTCGTCCGTCATAAAGCCTAGATCTTCTGCGATGATATTCAAATCACCCAAGGCTTCCTTAACTGCTGCAAAGAGCTTATAGTCTGGACCTTTGACCCACTTACCAGAAGCAGATGTTTCTGATCCAGCTGGTACTTCCCAGTAAGACTCAAAGCCGCGGAAGTGGTCGATACGGACAATGTCGTAAATCTTGAAGCTTTCGCGCAGGCGCTCAATCCACCAAGCATAGCCATCCTTATCCATAGCTTCCCAGTCATAGATAGGATTGCCCCAAAGCTGGCCAGTTTCTGAAAATTCATCTGGCGGACATCCTGCCACACAAGTTGGCTTGCCAACAGCATCTGTCTTAAAGAAGTGAGGCTGTGCCCACACATCAGCACTGTCAGCTGCCACATAGATTGGCATATCACCGACAATCTCGATATGATGTTCATTAGCATAGGCTTTTAATCTTAACCACTGCTTAAAGAAGAGATACTGAGTTACACGATGGTAGGTCAGCTTGTCAGCCAGCTTCTCACGATAAGAAGCGAGACTAGCAGCGTCACGGCGACGGATCGCTTCATCCGGCCACTCTGTCCAAGCTAGATTATCAAAATGCTCCTTGATAGCCATGTACTCAGCGAAAACTTCCAACCAAGCTGCATTTTGCTTCACAAAGCTCTCATAGTCAGACAGATCGTCTGCTTTCAAGAAGCGAGCCACTGCTTTTTCCATAATTGGACGGCGAGCATCAAAAATCTTTGCATAATCCACTTTTCTAGGATCATCTCCGAAATCAGCTCCCTTAACATCTGCCTCGTTCAACAAACCTTCTTCTATCAGAATATCAAAATCGATAAAGTAGGTATTCCCCGCAAAAGCAGAGAAAGACTGATAAGGAGAATCACCATAACTGGTCGTTCCCAGTGGCAAAATCTGCCAATAGCGCTGCTTGGTGCGAACCAAGAAGTCTACAAAATCATAAGCACTTTGGCCAAAAGATCCGATACCGTACTTACCCGGAAGGGATGAAATGTGCATGAGCACGCCGCTTTGACGTTTTTTCATTTTGTCACCTCGTTATTTTTCCTCTACGCCTTTTCATTTTTACTTAATGCAAACGTTTGCGTCGACTTGATTATAACCTATTTTTTTTTTTAGTGCAAGGGGTTTTTGAGATTTTTTTCAATTTATTGGTTAATGGATATAATGCTCTTTTAGGACTCTCCTACTGCCCCAATTGTTTACCGTTTTTCTCTTCTTGCAAGCGTTCTCTTTTTGTGTTAAAATGTTCTTACAAACAGAAAACGTTTGCGTTTGCGGAGAAACTGCTTCATACTTGCTTTTTTGACCACAATAGTTAAGCAAAATCACTGGCTACGATGGCTATTTTTGGCACAGGTTTGCATGACTCTTAGAAAGCAAGTGCTTCTACTAGTAGATTTAAAATTGTTCATGTTATCGTAAGGATTTCCAGCAAATGCAGGCCTTTAGGAGGTTTTTATGCGAGTTACTATCAAAGAAGTCGCAAAACTAGCAGGCGTATCACCCTCTACCGTGACCCGCGTCGTGCAAAATAAATCAACCATCAGTGAAGAAACTAAAAAACGGGTCCGTGCTGCTATGAAGGAGCTGGACTATCATCCCAACCTCAATGCCAGAAGTCTGGTCAGCCAGTCCAGCCAGGTCATCGGCTTGGTCCTGCCGGACGACTCAGATGTCTTCTATCAAAACCCTTTTTTCCCAACTGTGTTGCGGGGGATTTCTCAGATTGCTTCTGACTATGACTATGCCATCCAGATTAGCACCGGGCAAGATGAACAGCACCGCTTGGAAAATATGAAGCAGATGATCTTAGGAAAGCGAGTAGACGGACTGATCTTCCTTTATTCTAAGCAGGACGATCCTTTGGTCGACTTTGCAGTCAGAAACAACTTCCCCTTCCTTATCCTTGGGAAAGCTGTCTCACCTTTCATCTCTCTGGTGGACAACGACAATATCAAGGCTGGCTATGATGCGACCAGATATTTCTTAGACAAGGGCTATCGAAAAATTGCCTTTCTAGCTGGGAATAAGGAGCTAGTCGTTTCCCAAGATCGTTACACAGGCTACAAGCAAGCCCTAAATGAAGCAGACCGGCCTTTGGATGAACGCATTATCAAATTTGCCTTCGGTTTCCTTCTGGAAGACAACAGTTACAAGATTATGGAGGAGTTACCGCTGGATGAGATTGAAGCTATTGTGACATCTGATACGCTGGTAGCAGAAGGAGCCCTGCACTATCTCAAAGATCAGGACTACCAGATTCCCATTATCACCTTTGATTCTATCAAACCACGCATTGATGTGGATGCCTATATCGATATCAATGCCCTCGAGCTTGGGAAAGAGTCCTTCCGGACCCTCTTCCAAATCATCAAGGACAATAAAGAAGACAAGCAAATCTGCTATCGCCAGCTGATTCCGCATAGCATCGGCACTCACTAATCCGAGTGCTTTTGCTCATTTATCAACGCTTCACAGAACGGCCTTGTCCCAACCCAGGGCAAAGCCCTAAACTCAAAGCAATTACCCGAAGAGAAACCGACAAAGAAAGAGGAAAAACATGGCCTTTCGTATTTTTCAAGCCTATTTAGATGACGAAAATATCATCACCATCGAACTGGAAAAGAGCTTTGATGCCTACTCCATCCACTTTACACTGGAAGACAAGCACAGCTCCAGCCCTTTAACTATCAAAAATATCAACAATCAGGAAAATCGGATTATCTACACCGTGTCGGCTAATGAGCCCATTGACCTGACGCAGTCCTACAAGGTCTATGACCAAGACCGCAACCATACCGACCTGCAGTACCGCCATATCGTGAAAAAGCCTATTTTCGATGAGATTTTTGACTATGCAGGCGACGATTTGGGAGCTCAATACAGTCCCCAAGCCACCGATTTCAAACTCTGGGCACCTATTTCCGAAAAAGTCCTCCTGCATCTGAAAGATCAGGTTCACCATCTCAAACGTCTGGATAAGGGAGTCTGGCATACTCAGATTGAGGGAGATTTAGAGGGAGCCTCCTATTCTTATCTCCATAAGATCAATGGCAAGTGGGTGGAAGTCCATGATCCCTACGCCCTATCCTCAGATGTCAATTCGGGCAACAGCTATGTCATCAATCTAGACAAGATTAAAAAGCCTATCAAACGAGCAAAAACACAGCTGAATCCGACAGAAGCCGTCATTTATGAAATGAGCGTCCGAGATTTCTCTATGCAGAAAGAAGCTGGCTTCTCCTATCCTGGGAAGTTTGCCTCGCTAAGCGAATCTCCAGTCGTCCACGGTCAGAAGTTCGGTCTGGACTATCTTAAAGAGCTAGGTATCAGCCATGTGCAGCTTATGCCTGTCTACGATTTTGGCAGCGTTGATGAAAAGCATCCAGAGCTTGTCTACAACTGGGGCTACGATCCTGTCCAGTACAATGTCCCAGATGGCAGTTTTGCCAGCGACCCACGAGACCCCTATGCCCGCATCTTAGAGCTGCAGGCGGCCATTACTGCCTACCACAATGCTGATATCAGCGTCATCATGGATGTGGTCTACAATCATGTCTATGACGCCAACAGCTATGCTTTTGAAAAAATTGTGCCCGGCTATTTTTTCCGGCTCAATGACATGGGCTACCGGACCAACGGAACCTTCTGCGGTAATGATGTAGCCAGTGAGAAGGCCATGGTCCGCCGCTATATCAAGCAGTCGGTCAAGCAATGGGTCAGCCTCTATGGCTTTGACGGCTTCCGCTTTGATCTGATGGGGATTTTAGATATCCAAACCATGCAGCAAATAGCTGACGAGCTCAAGGCACTCTATCCTAACATCTATCTCTACGGTGAAGGCTGGCAAATGGATACTGGGCTGGCAAGTGAACGTTTGGCTCATCAGTACAATGCTGCCCAGCTTCCGGATTATGGGTTTTTCAGCGATCATTTCCGTGACAGTCTCAAGCAGACCATCGCTCAAGGCCGGCAAATCGAGAGCGAGACTCCTGCCAGTCAGCTTGAGAATGTCCTGACAGCCAATATCGGTCTAAAAGGCAAGGCTCACTTCATAGCGCCCCAGCAAGCTATTAATTATGTGGAGTGCCATGACAATGCAACGGTTTTTGACTATTTTGATATCGTCAATCCCGCTATCACCCTGCGGGACCGGCTGTCCAATTCGCGGCTGGCTCTCCATCTCGTCCTGCTGGCTCAAGGTGTGCCCTTTATCCACAGCGGTCAGGAATTTTTCCGGACTAAAAATCTGATTGACAACACCTACAATATGCCTGACGAAATCAATAAACTAGACTGGCTGCGCTCCCTGCATTACACAGAAGACATCGCTTTTGTTAAAAAGCTGATTGCCTTTCGCAGGGCACATCCGCTGCTGCATCTAAAGACCAGCACCGCCATCAAGCAAGCCTGTCAGGTCAACTGGCTATCAGACAGTTTATTGGAGTACAAGATTCAAGACAGCAAAGAAAGTATGACAATCGTCATCAACTTTGGCAACCAAGAGGCTGTCTACGAAAACAAAAACAAGCAGAAGCTACACCTCCAATACCCAGCCATTGATGCCCAAAAACCAATCGCACCGCTAGCTGACAGTTACAGCCTAGCTGGGAAGCAGTTGATTGTATTGAAATAGATTATAAAACATCAGCCAATGAATAAGCTGATGTTTTTGTTTTTTACAACCCCAAATAATCCTCAACCGCTGCCTGCATTTGATCTGCAGCGACCGTCGTTTTATGACGCACTGGGGCTGTTTCTAAACCATCCACAGCTGGTGGAAGGGCTACACCAGAAAGTTCGTGCAGTTGGTCCAAAGCCTCGAAGTCACTGAGTCCTGTTTGACCAGTCACAGCCTCAACAGCCACGACTGGGAATTTATATGGACTAGCGGTAGATGCGATAACCGTCTTGCGCTGATCGCCAGTCTCTGCAAGATATTTTTGATAGACAGCAGACGCAACAGCTGTGTGAGGGTCTTCGATGTAGTTAGAGGTTTGATAGACCCGCTTGATTTCAGCAGCTGTTTCTTCCTCTGTCGCATAGTCAGCCGCAAAGAGTTCTAAAATCTCAGCATCAAAGTCCGTCAGTTCATACTGTCCATGCTCATTCAGAGCCGCCATCAGGGCAGCTGTTTTCTCAGCGCTGTTACCAGACAGATGGAAAATCAAACGCTCCAAGTTAGATGACACCAGAATATCCATGGACGGACTAGATGTCACCTTAAAGCTCCGCTTCTTATCATAAACTTGAGTCTTGAAGAAGTCAGTCAGGACATTGTTTTCATTAGATGCACAGATCAGCTTGCCAACTGGAAGACCGATTTGCTTGGCATAGTAGGCCGCCAGGATATTACCAAAATTACCAGTCGGAACGGTAAAGTTGACCTTGTCTCCTGCTGTTATTTCTCCCGTCTTTACTAGCTGAGCATAAGCATAGACATAGTAAACAATCTGAGGCACCAAACGGCCGATATTCATGGAATTAGCTGATGAAAACTGGAGTTTGTGCTCCAAGAGACGAGCTCGTAGGTCTGTGTCATTGAACATGTGCTTGACATTGGTCTGGGCATCGTCAAAGTTGCCATCAATGGCCACCACATGCGTATTGGCACCTGTCTGCGTCGTCATTTGCAGCTCTTGGACCTTGCTGACACCATCTTTCGGATAAAAGACGATAATCTCAGTTCCTGGAACATCCGCAAATCCTGCCATAGCTGCCTTACCTGTGTCGCCAGAAGTCGCCGTCAAAATGACAATTTTGTTTTCCAAGCCGTGCTTTTTGGCTGCAGTTGTCATCAAGTGAGGCAGGATGGACAGAGCCATGTCCTTGAAGGCAATGGTCGCTCCGTGGAAAAGTTCTAGATTATACTGACCATCCAGCTTGACCAAGGGAGCAATCGCCGCATCATCAAACTTGCTGTCGTAGGCATGGTTGATACAGTAGTCCAGCTCTTCTTCAGAAAAATCATCCAAAAATGCAGACAAAACCAGCTTGGCTACTTCCTGATAAGAAGCGTCTTTGAGCTTGGCAAAGTCCAAATCGACCTGCGGATAGGTAATGGGCGTAAAGAGCCCACCATCTGTCGCCAAGCCTTGCAGAATCGCCTGGCTGGCTGTTACTCTATTCTTTTCGTCGCGTGTTGATTGATAAACTAAGGTCATTCTCTCTCATCCTTTATCTGTAGTTCGCTTTATTATACCAAAATTTATCAGAAAATTCTCGCTTTTTCACAGAGAATATCAGAAAAAGCCCATTTCTGGGCTTGTATTCATCTTATTCATTCATAGATACGTGAACGTGGTCGTAGTGGTTTTCAGTTACGCTGCCACGGTCTGGCATTTGGTTCCAAGTATTAGCTGGTCCATAAATGCTTTCAAATGGTGCATAGAACTGCTGCTGCCAAATAACGTAAGAGATGCCTCTTTCAGTCATGTTAGAAGTAACATCTGCTGCGACCTGGTTTCCTAATTCAGTATTCTCACCAACGATAAAGTCAGCCGCCAAGCCTTTACCATGGTCACCACTATCACCTGGGCGGTAGAGACTAAATTCTGTAATGCCATATTTAGCTGCTATCTCTTCTTTCAGAGCAGCAGTCTGTGGCTGAAGACCTTCATTAGCAGGATTGTTAGTTGTCACGCTAGCAGCATCTGTTACAGCTGGAGCATTGTAAGTTGTTGGCTCAACAGCGGCAGTTGCTTGACTGACTTGGTCTTGGCCTAATTCAGTAGCTTCTGGAGCCGCCTCTGCTGGAGCTTCTGGACTTGTTGCAACTACTGGCTGTGGCGCTGCTTCTACAGGAGCGGCTGCATTTGCTTCCGCAGCTGGGGCTGCTTCACTTGCAACTTCTGCTACTGGGGCAGGAGCTTCTTCAGCAGGCGCTGGTGCTTGGTCTGCTGGTGCTGCAACAGTTTCCTCAGCAGCCGGAGCTGGAGTTTCTGCTGCTTGAGCCGGTGCCGCTGGTGCGGCTTGTTCAGTACCAAAAATCTCGTTAGCCGTATAATCTTCCGTTACCAATCCTGCATTATTTCCTGCTTGGTAGCTTTGGATTTCTACAGAGGCAATTTCATTGTGGCCATTTGTTGTAATGGTCAAAACAGTACCTGGGAAAATCAAGTCAGCATTGGCAATTTGGTTGATTTTAGCCAAGTCAACAAGGTCAATGTTCATCGCTTGAGCGATATTTCCCAAAGTGTCTCCATATTGAACAGTGTACGTTTGTTGGTTTTCATTGCTCGTAATATCCGCTTTAATTTGCTCAACTGTTCTAGCAGTCCAGTTTTGTGGCTGCTCCTCAGCTCGCGTTGTCAACAAAGGCAATGCTGACAAAGCAACAGTTGAAGCCAAAAGTAATTTCTTATTCATTTTCATATGCAAAATGCACCTTCCTAATCATTCATGATACGAAAACCATCTTACCATAATTTTTCTAAGAAAAAAGCCTTTTTCGACCTATTTAACAGAACTGTCTGCCCCCTGTAATATGGAGATTTGTTTGTAACATATAAAAACAGGCAACAAACAAAAGAACCCCGTTTGGAGAGGTTCTGTTTCTTCTTTTGGGCTTCTAGAACTTAACAAAGTTACTCCTTTTTCTCTTGCTGCTCTTTCCAGTTGAGGTAGTCCTGATAACTTTGTATAGGATAGTCCGTTAAGGGTTTCGCATTGCTTGCATAGGGTCTGTCAACTGGATAGACCGTTAAATCACTTTCCCCCTCTGGCGCCAGCCAATGAAGCATATGGTTAAACCAGTCTTCTGACGTTACGACACCCTGACGACCATACACTGTACCTCCTCTGTCTAGAATTTCTTTAACCTGAGGATTTTCGCTTGTTAAATTAATCCTGCTGCCTTTCTTGGAGGTATCCCTTATCAAGTGATCTAACAGGGCGTAACCATTTTCTTGAGCAATAGCATCTAAAGTTGTCGCGTTGACATCTCTAGATAAAGTAGGATTGGAAGGATCAGCCCAGTGATTTTTTGGATTGATTTTTTTGTATCCTTCTGGAATCTCATTGATTTCATGCGTCTCTAAATTCAGAAATACTTTCTTATCCTTGTCTGAATCCTTTGCCCCTTTAGGCCTGATAATCAAAACTAGATAATCTGTTCCTTGGTAATGGGTAATATAGTCAGAATTAACTGGAAAATAAGATGGATTATATGACCGAACAGCCTGATAAAGATCCACCTTTTGGGAAGGATACCCTTCCTGATCCAAGTCAAAAATGACCAAGTTAAAATACTCGCCTTTTCGTTGAGGATGGCTTGGCACATACTCGCCATCTACTTTGTGAAGAAGGTGACCTTCTTGGCTGACCGTATATCGCTTCCCTGGCCCCCAGCCTCCTGCCATCGCTACAAATTGTTTGTTTTCTCCGAATGCTATGATATCACTTGCTGTAATTGATTTGAAAGTATTATATGTTTCTTTCTTATTCGAAGTTCGTCCATTGAAGTAGAGAAAACTGAACAATCCCAAAGCTAACACAAGGAGGATCCCAGCGCCCCACACCAACGTTTTCTTATTCTTCATCGTCACCCTCATCATTCTACCATTTTATAGTCCTGAAGGCCATCTGTATATTTAAGGAGCCTGCAGAGTTTATAAGTGCCGCCTCCATCGCTTTAAAACTTGTACGAGCCGAGGTTAGACGTGTCGGACTAATATCTTTTTGTCCCATAAGTTACTCCTTTTTCTCTTGTTGCTCTTTCCAGTTAAGGTAATCCTGATAGCTTTGTATAGGATAGTCTGTTAAGGGTTGGCTATTCTTGTTATAGCTATTCTCAACAGGATAAACTGTCAATACTTCTTCACCTTCTGGCGCTAGCCAATGAAGCATATGATTAAACCAATCYTCTGAGCTTACCATAGTAAATCGTGGATAGATGGTTCCTTTWGCATCTAATATCTTCATCACTTCAGGGTACTCTTTGGATAAATTTATTTTAGCTTCATTCTTGGAAGATGTACTATGCAATGTGTTGCTCAATAAGAAACCATTCTCATCTGCTACCTTTGCCAAGGTCGTACGGTTAGTATCACTATATAAATCTAGACCTTGTGTAGAGGACCAATTATCAAATGAATTATCCTTGCTCAAACCATTCGGTATATCACTGATTTCATGCGTCTCTAAATTCAGAAACACTTTCTTATCCTTGTCCGAATCCTTTTCCCCTTTAGGACGAATCGTCACAGTAAGATAGTCCACTTCTTGATAATGGACGAGATAGTTTGACATGATTGGAAAATAAGATGGATTATATGACCGAACAGCCTGATAGAAGTCTACCTTTTGGGAAGGATACCCCTCCTGATCCAAGTCAAAGATAACCACATTCCAGTATTCTTCCTTTCGTTGAGGATGGTCTGGTACACGTTTCCCATCTACTTTATCAAGAATATGTCCCTCCTCGCTAATGGTATATCGTTTCCCTGCAGCCCCCCCTCTCGTTATAGCCACAAATTGCTTATTTTCTCCAAATACAATAATATCACGAGAGGTTATTGCTTCAAAAGTACGATAAGTTTTTTTCTCTTTATGGGCGCTTCCATTGAAATAGAAAAAACTAAACAAGCCCAAAGCTAACACAAGGAGAAGCCCAGCGCCCCATATCAATGTTTTCTTATTCTTCATCGCTTCCCTCATCATTCTACCAGTCTATAGTCCTGTCGGCCATCGGTATATTTATTGAAACTAACAGCATTCGTCTTGTCCCATTATACCATACAAGAGATAGGGTGAGAAAGAGAGTGTAAAAAAAGAACTAGAGTCAGATTCATCGAATCCATCGTCCAGTTCCTATTTTTCAGTCGTTTTTTAACGCCTACGCATCTTACTTCACCTTCATCATTCGGACAAGGCTGGCCCGTTCGGCTTCTTCCAGCTTCATCTCGATGTAGTAGATGGTTTCTTTGAGGTCAGGGATGGTAGCATACTCTAGTCCGTTGACCCGGCGGCGGGTTTTCTCGATTTCATCCGCCATGAGCTGGCAGCTTTTCTCAATCTCTGCCAGTCGCAGCAGGTCAGGAAGCAGATCGCTCATGCTTTCAATGGTTTCATCCATCTGGCTGTTAGACGCCACATAGCTATAAACCACGTCTCCCTCGTCATCAGTATGCGGATTGTCAATATGGGCGTACATCTTGGGCACGCGCACACTCATGATATTCTCAGTCTCCACATGCAGATTGACCTCCCGCGTAGGGACGGCAAAAATCTCCTCGACCATGAGGTCGCTCTCCAGCGCCTTGGCCATGACAAAATCCTGCAGATGACCGACCAGAGCGGATTCGACCTTTTGGCGAAGCTGATTGTTCTCACGGACAGACTCAATGAAGCGCCGCATCAGCTCATCCCGCTTGTCCTTGAGTAGCTTATGCCCACGGACAGCCGTTTTGAGACGGGCTTTTAAGTTATTCAGCTCCATCCGAGTCGGCTTGACATTGAGTCGCGTCATCTTTCTTCCTCCTTGGTCTGCGGCAGGTATTGGTCAATCATATCGTCCTTGATCCGCTTAAGCTCTGTTCTTGGTAAGATGGATAAGAGTTCCCAGCCCAGATCCAAGCTTTCCACAATGGTTCGATTGGTCTGGAAGCCTTGATTGATGTATTCCTGCTCAAAGCGGTCGGTAAAGCGCACATAAAGCTTGTCCGTTTCGGACAGGGCGGATTCCCCCAGAACGACAGCCAGCTCCTTGGCCTGCTTGCCTTGCGCATAGGCGGCAAATAGCTGGTTCATGGTTGCAGCATGGTCTCCTCTGGTCTTGCCCTCACCTGAACCCTTGTCCTTGAGACGAGACAGAGATGGGAGGACATTAATGGGCGGACGATAGCCACTGTTGTAAAGGTCGCGCGAAAGGATAATCTGACCTTCCGTAATATAACCTGTCAAGTCTGGAATCGGATGGGTAATGTCATCCTCTGGCATGGACAGGATCGGAATCTGCGTCACAGAGCCTTTCTTGCCGACCAGACGTCCAGCCCGCTCATAAAGGGTGGATAGGTTAGTATAGAGGTAACCCGGATACCCACGGCGGCCCGGCACTTCACGACGAGCTGCGGAAACTTCCCGCAGGGCCTCACAGTAGTTGGTCATGTCAGTCATGATGACCAGAACGTGCATGTCCTTTTCATAAGCCAGGTACTCGGCTGCTGTCAGGGCAATCCGCGGCGTTGCAATCCGCTCGATAGCCGGATCATTAGCCAGATTGATAAAGAGCACCGAGCGGTCAATGGCTCCTGTCTCCCGGAGATCATTCATGAAGAACTCGGCTTCTTCAAAGGTAATCCCCATGGCCGCAAATACCACGGCGAAGTTTTCATCAGAGTTAAGCACGGTAGCCTGACGGGCGATTTGAGCAGCTAATTCCTTGTGGGGCAGACCAGAGCCGGAAAACACTGGCAGTTTTTGCCCCCGAACCAAGGTATTGAGGTGGTCGATGGCTGAAATACCGGTCTGGATAAACTCATCCGGATAATCGCGAGCTACTGGATTGATGGCTTGACCGTCAATATCCAGATATTTTTCTGGCAAGATAGCTGGGCCACCATCAATCGGCTTGCCCATCCCATTGAAAATCCGTCCCACCATGTCTTCTGACACTGGCAACTCTAACGGACGGCCAGTAAAGCGGACCTTGGCTTTTTCCAGATTGATACCGCTTGATCCCTCAAAAAGCTGGACCATAGCCTTGTCTTCTTGGACTTCCAGAACCTGGCCCTGACGCTTGCTGCCGTCATGCAGCTGGATTTCTACCAATTCATTGAAATGCACACCAGCAACCTGATCGACAATCATCAGAGGGCCGACAACTTCACTGACGGTGCGGTATTCTTTAATGACGCTCATTGTCTAGTCCTCCTTGGGCAAGAATCTGGTGCAGGGTTTCCTCGATAGTCTGACTGAGACCCTGAATTTTTTCCAACTGATCTTCATGGATAAATTTGCTGCGGGCGATTCGGTCACGCAGCTCCACCGTTCCTTCCATGATTTCCCGGAAATAAGCTCCAAGCTCCAAGGCCCGATTGGCCTCCGCATCAAAGGTCAGGATATTGCTCAATAAAGCTACCTGTTTTTTGAAAGAAGTATAGGTGTCAACATCATCAAAAGCATTCTGCTGCAGGTAGTCCTCACGAATCATCTTGGCTGCATTCATGGTCAGGCGGTCCTTCTCAGACAAGGAATCCAAGCCCACCAAACGCACGATTTCCTGCAGTTCGCTTTCCTTTTGCAAGATATTCATGGCCTTGGTCACCTTTTCTGCCCAAGCAATCTTCTCATGCTGGTCGATATAGGCTCCCACTTCGTCTAGGTAGAGCGAATAAGAGCTCAGCCAGTTGATAGCAGGGAAGTGCCGACGTTGAGCCAGCTGGGCATCCAAGCCCCAGAAAACCTTGACAATCCGCAGGGTATTTTGCGTCACCGGCTCAGAAATATCTCCACCCGGAGGTGATACGGCCCCGATAGCAGTAATAGAGCCTTCACGCGCAGTTGAACCAAGTGTCTTGACCCGGCCTGCCCTCTCGTAATACTCAGCAATCCGGCTGCCGAGATAGGCTGGATAGCCTTCGTCACCCGGCATTTCTTCCAGACGGCCGGACATTTCCCGCAGGGCTTCTGCCCAGCGAGAGGTGGAGTCCGCCATGATGGCCACGGAGTAGCCCATGTCACGGAAGTATTCTGCAATCGTAATCCCTGTGTAAATCGACGCTTCCCGAGCCGCCACCGGCATATTGGAGGTGTTGGCAATCAGCACCGTCCGCTGCATGATGGACTGGCCTGTCGTTGGGTCAATCAGTTCTGGAAATTCATTGAGTACGTCGGTCATCTCATTGCCACGCTCACCGCAGCCGACATAGATAACGATATCAACATTGGCAAACTTGGCTACTTGGTGCTGAACGACAGTCTTACCGGCTCCGAATGGTCCTGGTACAGCAGCTGCCCCACCCTTGGTCACTGGGAAGAAGGTATCGATGACCCGCTGACCTGTCACCAAAGGCTCAACCGGAATCAGCTTCTGAGCAAAAGGACGCCCACGACGGACAGGCCATTTTTGCATCAGAGTCCCTTTAAAAACAGACCCGTCCGCCTGCTCAACCTCGTAAACAGTCTCTTCAACAGTGAAACTGCCAGCTGAGATATTGGTCAAACGTCCACTGACGCCGACTGGCACCATGATGCGGTGCTCTACCAGATTGGTCTCCTGCACCGTTCCCAGAATATCGCCAGCCTCAACCGCCTCTCCGACAGACAGACTTGGAACAAAATCCCACTTAGTCTCTCGGTCTAGATTTGGCAGTTGGACACCGCGGACGAGGAAGTCGCTCTCCGTGATGGTCTGGAAACGCTCCAAAGGCCGCTGAATTCCGTCAAACATCTGAGAAATCAGACCTGGACCCAGTTCAACAGACAGAGGGCTTCCAGTCGTGATGACCGGCTCCCCCGGACCCAAGCCAGAAGTTTCTTCATAAACCTGAATAGAGGCTTGATCCCGCCGCATTTCAATAATTTCACCGATCAGCCCCAAATCGCCAACCCGGCAGATATCCTGAATATTCGCTTCCTGCATCCCTGATGCCAGCACCAGAGGACCAGAAACTTTGATAATCTTTCCTTGACTCACAATCTTCCTCCATTCTTGGGAGATTTTTCTTGCTTCTCCATGAAAATCAAAGAGCAAACTAAGCAAGAGTTTGGATTTCATTTCCAAAGAGTATTATTGTTTTTTTATTTTAAAAATCAGATAAGGCTTTTATTTGCTGGCCGTTTTCGTCGAAATTGTCTGGGCTTAGCCATTTTTCTAGACGACTCTTAACGGCCGGCCAATCCCTGTCAATCATAGACAGCCAGTCCGTGTCTCGGTTGCGCCCCTTATAGACAATAGCCTGACGAAACCTACCTTCATAGGTGAAACCAAGCCGCTCTGCTGCCCGCCTTGACGGCTGATTGAGGGAGTCGCATTTCCATTCATAGCGGCGATACTCCAACTCTTCAAAGACATAGCGTGCCAGCAAGTACTGGGCTTCTGTAGCCAGTCTGGTGCGCTTCAGCTTGGGCGAATAGGTCACAGCTCCCACTTCAATGACACGGTTATTTCGGTCAATCCTCATCAAGGCAAAAGTTCCTAGAGCCTTACCGTTCTCCTTGTCCACAATCGCATAGTGGAAACGATCCTTTGCTGCCAGCATCTGATCTAGCTTCTGGGACCATTCTGTCTGATTTGGGGCAGGATTTTGGAAGAGATAGGTCCACATATCCGCAGGAGAATCTGGACCATACACTTCATACAAATCCGTCTCATGCTTATCCTTGGACAAACGCTCGATAATAACATACTGGCCTTCGATTCGCTCCAGATTGGGCAAGCCCCCCGGCTGAAAATCCGGCAGAGCATCCCCAATGGGTTGGCCTAGTTGATTGATTCGCATAAAAACCTCACAATATATCTTGTCCTACAGCCTTCTCGACATTTTCATGAATCCGCGAAAGAGCCAGTCCCGTGCTCCCCTTATGAGTAGGAATGAGCACAAGAGCTGGAATCTCCAGCTGGTCATAGTAGGCCAGGGTTTCTGGAATATCCGCAGCCATATCCTCCGTCAGATAGATAATGCCGAAATCTTCACGAGCGAGCCTTCGCAAGGTATTGACCGTCTCCTGAGCTTCCTTCACTGGAAAGGTCTGAAAACCAATCAGCTTAAATGGGAGAATGGTGTCGCGATTCCCCACGACAGCAATCTTGTAGCTAGTCTTGTCCATAAATCGGTCGCATCCTTTCTCTGATAAGCTCTACTGGCAACTGATTGTCCATTCCGGTCAAAATCAGCCGTAGATTCTTGACTTCCAGCTCCTTGCCCAGCAGATAGCGGGCCAGAGGAAGCGATCCATCTGTCTCAAACTGACCAGCCGCCAGCAACTTAGCCTGCAAGAGGTCCGCTAGATATTCTAGCTCTACTGTCGTCAAGGTCTGGTTCCGCATTTTTTCCTCATAGGCGCGTAGATCCAGATCGTAACCACAAGGATTGACCTGGCTAAACCAAGTCAAGAAATCTCCCTGCTCCGCCATGGCAATCCAGTTGGCAGCAGAAAGACTTCCTTCATCAGACAGGAGCTGTCTCATAAAGCTGCGCGGTTTCCCCAAACCAACAGCCCGCTTGACAGTGATGGCATTATAAAAATCAATAGTCAGATTCACCAACTGCAGCAGACGCTCATCTTCCAACTCCTGTGTCAGACGCTTGAGATGATGGAAATAAGCCATGTCCATACCAATCTCCAAGACGCGCACATCCTGATAATCCTGGTATTCCTGCCAGGTCGCAAGCACCTCTTCCAGCATGAAATCTGGACAATACTCAGCCGAAAAAGCCATGACCAAGTGCTCTAAAACCTCCAGCGAATAGGTCCCCACCGGCATCAGCAAATGCTCCAAGGACTGACCTGTCGCCCGGCCCTTGAGAAAAACCTTGAGATTGTGGTAGGTATAGCGGAGCGTGAAAATCTCCACTAACTCCTTACTTGGACTGATCTCAAGCGCCCAATTATAAACGGAATACAAATGCTTCATCAATACTTGCTCAATGGCATTGAGATCCTTGATAGCTTCAGCATCCATGGAGTAGACCGTTCCCTGCAGAAGAGCCGAACGGCTGGCAGGATCGTCAGCCTGCAGCAACTGATCATATTGCTGGGGTGTCAAAAAGGAAGCCTCCTGTACACTAATGGCTGTATTGACTTGAGAGAAGCTTGTTTCACTCATGGTCCGCCTCCTATTCTGCCTGGTCTTTGAAAATGTCCTGAGCCAGACGGTAGCTTTCCTCCTGCCAGACTGAGTCCAGCAAGTCACGATAGAGATAACTATCATCCACCCGTCCTTGGCTCAGCACAAAGCCTGCCTGACCGGCTATGGACTGGTCTGAAAAGTGTACTTGCGGAAAGGCTTTTTTCAAGTCTTCTAACTGGCTGGAGCTGAATTTCTCAGCTGACAGAGCACCGAAAGCCAGTGTCAATTCTTCCTCTGGGTATTTAGCCAGGACACTCTTTAGAAACTGCTCTTCTTCAGCTGGTGACCAAGCCGCCATCTGAGCATAAGATTCCTCAAAAAGCTCTCTGAGAACCCGCTGCTTGATGACCAGAGTAGACTGGCGCTTTTGATTTTCCAGCTGCTGAATATCGCGCTGGCTGCGCCGGCTGATTTCTTTCAGCTGCTGCTCCCGCTGTCCAAGCTTTTGCCGAACCAGTTGGGTCTCACGTTCCTTGGCTTCCTGTTCTATTTTCTCAGTAGCCTCGGCCAAAAGCAGACGCCCCTTTTCGTGAGCCTGCTCCAAGACAGAAGCTTTGAGATCTGATATGTCAGACATAAAAGCCTCCTTACTTCACATTCAGAACCATGATGAAGGAAACAACGAAAGCCAAGATAGCGTATGTTTCAACCATGGCCGCTAGGATAACCCCTTTCATGACCTCTTCTGGACGCTTGGCCAAAATCTGAATACCAGCTGTCGCCACTCGTCCTTGATGCTTGGCTGAAAAGTAACCAACAATCGCAACTGGCAAAGCAGCTAAGAAATAAGCCACGCCTGATTGCAGAGCCAATTCTGGCTTGATATTAAAGAAGACGGTAATCCCGATAACAAAGCCGTAGAGACCTTGGGTACCTGGCAAAAGCTGAAGAATCAGAGCTTGAGCGAATTTTTCCGGCTGCTCTTTCAAGAGGGCTGCCGCTGCCTGACCAGTGCTTCCAACACCCAGCGCTGAGCCCATTCCACTGAGAAAGACCGCCAAAGCTACTCCCAGACCTGCAAAAAAGGCGCCGCCGTAAGTTCCAAAATATGATGCTAAATGTTCCATGATTTACTCCTATGAAAATGCTGTAATCGTCGTAAAACCAACAGCTAGTTGAATGAATAATACTTGTTTTGATGTTGTAGAAAGTGTTTTTCTAAAGATGAGCTCCTCATCTCTTACCATAGTTTTCTGATTTTTATTTCTTGCTTTGCTGAACGTATTTCTCACTAGGCTTGAGCGGAGTGAAAGGCTTGCCGCCACCGTCGTAGAATTTCCCGAAGAATTCCACAAAAATCAAACGCGCTCCGTGTACATAACCGGACAGAAAAGATAGAAACATATTGACTAAATGCAGTGCAATAAAGAGCAGAATGCCGATGCTAAAGCGAGCGACAGGTGGAAAGAGGCTGACAATCAGGTTAAAGGCCGAGCCGATGCTGGCTCCCGAAAGTCCCAGAGCCATCAGCCGCGTAAAGCTGACAAGATCTCCCACGTAACCGCTGACATTGTAAAGATTAAAGAGACCTGACCCTAAGCCTGCCAAACTCTTAGCACTGACAATGGATACTGCCAGTATACCCAGAGCATTGATGATGGCCAGCCACTGACCAATCGTTGCAGCAAAGGCCAAGGACGGGAAGAAATTTCCCAAGGCCAAGAGTAGCAGCCCCAGCAAAATCAGCACCCAAGCAAAGCCTGCATTATAAGCTTCTGCATAATCCTTGAGGCGGATATTTTTCAGACCGCTGAGGAAGAGGCCCGCTAGCACTGTAACAAAGCCAAAGACGACCGAAATAACCAGAATCGTCATGGCGTCGGAACTGGTGCTAATCAAAGCAATGGGCAGTTCAAAGCCAAAGAAAGAGCCATAAACCAGTCCCCAGATGATGACTGCCACACCCAGCAGGCGGAAGAATCGCAGATTCTTAGCCAACCCCGACTTGACATGCAAAAAGTGCAGCGCCAGGCTGGTGCCTACAAAGAGCAAGAGGCCGTAGCCGATGTCGGCAACCATCATGCCAAAGAATACAAAATAAAAGAGGGAAACGACAGGGGTAGGATCCTTGTCACCATATTTAGGCAGGGAATACATCTCCGTCACTAGCTCGAAGGGCTCCACCAAGGCATTGTTTTTAAGCTTGGTCGGAACCTTATCTTCCTCGTCCTGTCTAATCTCTCTGGTCTGGATGAGAATGCTCTGGCCAAACTGCTCTGTCAAGCAAGCCTCAAGAGCTTGAACTTGATTGCTTTCTATCCAACCTTCCAAGGCTGCCAGATTTTGCGTACTGGCTAACTGATTTTTACTTTCTTGGCGAGAGGAGAGATTGCAGAGATAGTCCAGCTGAACTTTGAGCTGATCCAGTTCATTCTTGGAAGCTGCCAGACTCTTGGTCATAGCTTCTGCCACTGCCTCCTGCTGTCGAATGTTGGCCTTGAGCTGGGCTACCCGCTCAGCAGGTAGCTTCTCACGGTCATACTCAAAAGGCTTAAAGCCATACTCTTTCAAGATTTTGCGTACTTCTTCCAGAGAGCCTGTCTTGTAAAAAATAAGAACCCCATGCTCAGTATCATCGGTAAAGACTTCCTGAAACTTCAGATCGGGATGTGCTCCTAGAGTCAGGCGCAGAGCATCGTCGTCTGTATTGGGAATCGTCCCGATCAAAGCTCCCAGATGACTGAAAGTCGCAGCTGCTTGCGGTGTTAGCTCCAAAGGCTCCCACTTCTCCAGCGCAGCCACTTCCAAGCGGTCAGCTTCTATCTGAGCTTTGGCTTCTTGCAAGACCTTGAGCTGCTTGCTGATTCCTTCTAACAGCGCCACCTCATCGCGAGCCTTCCCTGCCTGCTCTAAAGCAGCAAAGGATAATTCCAAAGGTTCTTCTTTTAAGGATTCCAGCAGTTTCTTTTTGGGCATAAAAGGCTCCAGCTCTGCAATTAGCCTCTCGAGCTTTTCTTGACGACGGAGCAAATCCTGCTGAGATAACTGCTGATTCGGCTGGCCGACTAAAGCCTGCTCAAAGGCTGCCTGCCAGTCCTCTTCCTGCCGTAAGTCATGAATCTGAACTGACTCTAACCCCTGTAGGTAAAAGAGAAGCTGATCCAGCAGTTCCTTGGGCAAAAGCAGAGACAGCTGCCGCATTTGACTAATGGCCATAGGCTTCTACCACCTTCTCTACAATGGCTCGCGCCAAGTCTGCTTTTTTATCTGTCAGCGCAGCCGCAACCTTGTCCTCATTTTGCTGGGTTGTCTGCTCCAAGTCTTGCTGCAGGAGCACCAACTTTTGCTGGGAAGTCGCGGTTAATTCCTCTGCCAGCTTCTGCGTTTCATCGTCATACTTCAGCCCCAGTTGCCTGAGATTTTCATCTACTTGCTGTCGCAGCTCCTGAGCCTGCGTCCTGTAGCCCATCAAAACTTCTTCTGCAGCAGTTTCAATTTCCTGCATTTTTTCAAGTGTTTCATTGGCCATCTATTCACCCCCTCGTTTTCAAAAACTTTCGAAAACGGATTTTAAAATCTGCATTCCTGGCTGACTGTCCAACCATCTGGCAAGGTTATCTTCAGGAATACAGCTTCGTACTTGCATAAATTATAACATATTTTCAGAAAAACAGTCAGAGATTGCTAAACAGCCATCTCAAACTGATAAGAAAAGTCAATATAGATTTGATTCATTTCAATACTTACAAATCAGTCTCAGCTGTACACTCTTGATAAGTTTCAGTCTTGCAAACGGTTTATTTGTCTATAACTATGTTATAATATAAACAAATTCTAAGACAAATATAGAATAGCAGAAAAGTAAAAGTGGTTTCAAATGTACTTTCCAGCCAGAACAGCCCTTAAACTTTTAATAAATATTACACCCATGAAGAAAGTGATTTTATGAGTCAGCAGAATATCTTGGCCATCATTGAAAGCCATCTTGACAAGATGACCGACTTGGAACAGAGGATTGGTCACTATTTTTTGGATCCAAATAGTATTCAAGAGGATTTATCCTCTTTGCAAGTCGCTCAAACCTTGCACATTTCTCAAGCAGCCTTGACCCGTTTCGCCAAAAAATGCGGCTTTAAAGGTTATCGGGAATTTAGCTTTCAATATTTACAGGACCTACAAAAGGCGCAAACCGATTCGGATAATATGCAAAGCAGCTTATCACGTCATGTCTTGTACAACTACAATCAAATCCACCAGCAGACAAAAGAACTGATAGATGAGGAAAAGCTGGAGCGAGTGGCTCAAATCATAGAAGAGGCAGATCGAGTTTATTTCTTTGGAACAGGGAGCTCAGGCTTAGTAGCACGTGATATGAAGCTGCGCTTCATGAGACTGGGAGTCGTTTGTGAAGCCCTAACTGACCAAGATGGCTTCGCTTGGACAACTAGTATTCTGGACAAGAACTGCCTCGTTATCGGATTTTCTCTATCCGGACAGACCCAGTCCATCATTGACAGCTTGATTGACGCTAAAAATATGGGAGCAAAAACCATCTTGGTAACAGGACAGCCCGAAAAGATTCAAGTAGACTTCACTGAAGTCGTTCCTGTTGCCCTTCAAAGCAAGCCTGAGTTTATCCTGCGAATTTCCGCACAATTCCCCATGCTTCTCATGATTGACCTCATCTATGCCTTTTTCCTAGAGATTAACCGTGAAAAGAAAGAAAGAATCTTTAACAGCTATTGGGAAAACCAGAAATTGAATGGCTACTACCGTCGCAATACCCACAAACGATAAAAACGAATCAGGATTTTCTGACTCGTTTTCTTTTTTGGTCTAACTTTTTCCTCTTTCTTTTACAAGGGAAGGATTGGCCCGTAGATTTCTAATTGGGGCTGAACTTTCTCCATATGAAAAGCATCGTAGGCACGCCACTTTTGATAAGTAGACTGATCCAGTTTGAGGCTACTAAGACCAATTAAAAAACTAGCACTTTTATGAAATCTTTCAAGAGCAATGAGGAGACGGTTATCCAGAGCTTTGGTTTTCTCCAAACTCCTTAAAACTTCTGCCAAGCACTCGTAAAAGCGGATTTCATCACTTGATTGAATTGTCTTCTTTTGAAAATCTTCCATCAAAGAACCTAGAAGCTGAGCAGCTTCCTGAATGAAACTTCTTTCTGCCATTTGATTTTCCTCTTGAAAGACAAGGAACCTGAGAAAAATCTCAGGTTAAGCTTGTCTATTTTTGAAATGATAGTAGGCTCCAAACATACCTGCAGTATTTTGATGATGAGCAAAGGCTAGTTTGGTTTTGTCAGCAATGCTTGGAACCAAAGCATCCTGCAAAGCCGCCTGAATACGCGGTCTAAGAATTGCTTCTTGTCCCATAATTCCGCCTCCTAAGATAACAACTTCCGGATTAACGACATAGCAGATATTGGCAATTCCTTGACCTAGATAGCCAACCATGCAATCGATGCCCTCGATACAGAGTTTATTGCCCTCGGTTGCTTCTTTGAAAATCCGCCGGCCATTCCAATGTTCTGCGTCTTCTCCGTGTAGCTCAGCCACATAGTTGACTAAAGCGGTTGTAGATGCCACATCCTGAAAGGCTCCGTCTGGTAGATGCAGGTAACCGACCTCACAGGCAGAGTTACTAAAGCCATGGAAGACCTGACCATCTACGACCAGACAGCCTCCGATACCTGTACCAATTGTCAAACAAAGAGCAATCTTGGCTCCCTTGCCACTGCCTGACATAGCCTCAGCCAGACCAGCACAGTTGACATCATTTTCAATCTCACAAGGCAGGGAGAATTTTTCTTCCAGCACTTTTTTGAACTGGGTGCCAGCGTAATTAGGAATCTGTGGCCCAGCATAGAAAATTTCACCCTTGTCTGGATCCACCATACCAGCCGAAGAAATACAAATCCCAGCCAGAGGTCCTTTTTCTAAATAGGCTGCAACAATTCCTTCAACCTTTTGCATAATTCCCGGACCGCCTTTGTGGGCCTCCGTCGGCATTTCATGTGCTTCCACCAAGGTTTCCGCCTCGTTGATTAAGCCATACTTGATATTGGTACCGCCAATATCAATAGCAACATAGTGTTTCATAGCACACCTTCTCTCTAGTGTTTATCCTGTTGCTTATAAAAATTGCTCCTTGGTTTGTCTAATCAATTGAGCAGCTTCTTCCACAATTGGCCGATCACTTTCCTGTAGCGGTGTCAGAGGAGAGCGGACAGATCCGATGGCCAAGCCTTCGTTAATTTCCAAAACACCCTTAATAACAGCGTACATATTGCCGCGGGCACTGGTTAATTTTCCGATGATAGCATTTATCGCATATTGCAACTCTTTAGCACGTTCCAATTCCTTGTCAGCAATCAGTTGATTGAGTTTGAGGAAGAGCTCTGGCATAGCCCCGTATGTACCACCGATACCGGCTGCAGCACCCATAAGACGGCCACCTAAGAATTGCTCATCTGGACCATTAAAGACTACATGATCTTCTCCCCCAAGAGCTACAAAGGTTTGAATATCCTGTACCGGCATTGAAGAGTTCTTCACACCAATCACGCGCTCATTCTTGAGCATTTCCTTATAAAGGCTAGGAGTCAAGGCTACACCAGCCAGCTGAGGGATATTGTAAATCACGAAATCAGTATTAGGCGCTGCCGCACTAATGTCATTCCAATACTGGGCAACCGAATACTCTGGCAAACGGAAATAAATCGGCGGAATAGCTGCAATAGCATCGACTCCCAAACTTTCCGCATGACGAGCCAGCTCCACGCTGTCCTTAGTATTGTTGCAAGCCACATGGGAAATGATAGTCAGACGCCCCTTAGCAACTTTCATCACTTCTTCTAAAACCCGTTTTCGGTCTTCTACACTCAGATAGATACACTCGCCCGAAGAACCGTTGACATAAAGACCTTGCACGCCCTTGGCGATGAAATATTCCACTAAAGCGCGAGTCCGCTCCGGGCTGATTTCACCCTCCTCGTCATAGCAAGCGTAGAAAGCAGGAATGACACCTTGGTATTTTTTTAAATCTGACATAGTTTTCTCCTAATGTTTTAGAAATGAGAGGGATGAAAATTATTGTTTCATCCCCACATCTTTTATTTTACAATTTCCGATAATTTAACTTTACGATCTTCAAACATAGACTGAGTACATGCATCTGCTGTTGCAATAGCCTCCAGAGCTGCTTCTCCTGTCAATAATTTTTTGAATTCTTCTGTTACCGGTGCTCCCTGCATGATTTCATGAAGATAACGCATTTCCTTGTCAATAACAGATGATAACCACAATGGGGTACGTTTACCAGGTTTTCCGTAAGCAATCGCTCCATCCATTTCGGTACTATGGTAAATACGAGTACGATCATCATCTTCTTCCTGTGACTCGTGAATTAGGAAGTAACTTTCTTGGCCATCTAATTTGAGAGTTCCTTTACAGTTGAACAAGTCCAGACGAATCGCACCTTTTGTCCCTTGAATCAAGACATAGTGTTCACCCCAGCGATAAGCAGAACCCCATTCTAGCAAAGCAAAACGCTTGTTTGAAAATTCCATATTAACAAAAATCATGTCATCTTCATCCCCAAAGTTTTCTCCCTCATGAGCTACATTGCCGCCAGTCATTGTAACAGTTTCAGGCATCCCACCCATAAGAAATTGAACACAGTCCAATTCATGGATATGGTGATATAAGTGACCACCAGATTTTTCGCGGATTTTCTTCCAAGATACTGATGGTTGTTGCTCCTCCCATCCATTACGAGCTGTATGACAATATAGAACGTCCCCAATCACACCTTGATTGATTAATTCTTTGGCATGATGAACACCATTAAAGAAGTTCATGATATGCCCCGCCATAAAGGTCACATTATTTTCTTTACAAGCGTCTACCATTTCGCGACAATCCTCATAGGAAAGAGCAATTGGTTTTTCACAAAAAACATTTTTTCCATGCTGAGCTGCTTTGATAACCGGCTCTTTATGAAGATTATTTGGAGAAGCTACAATAACACAGTCAACTTCATCGCTAGCCACTAACTCATCTATCGAAGCTGCAACTTTCGCTCCTAACTCTTCAGCTACTGCTTCCGCGTTTTCTGGATCATAAACAATCGTAATCTCTGCACCATCATTTTTTTGCATATAACGAGCCAATTCAGCTCCAAAATATCCTGTTCCTACGACGCCATATTTAACCATTTTTATTCTCCTGTTGTTTAATACAATATCCTATTTTTAAATATTGTTTCGAAATGTCTATTTTACAGACCCTTCTGAAAGACCACTTGCAATCTTATTTTGAATGATTGAGAAGAAGATGATAGAAGGCAATACAACAATCACAGATGCCGCCATCATATCTCCCCAGTCTAGCACCTCTGACCCATTCAATGAACGAAGTGCTACTGCAACGGTCATTTTACTTGTATCGTTAATCAGTATCAATGCATATAAGAATTCATTCCACGCATTAATAAAGGTATAAATCGCTGTTGCAACAATTCCCGGAGCAACGATTGGTAATACCACTTTATAAAAAGTAACAAATTTATTTGCTCCATCAATACGGGCTGCCTCTTCAATCCCAATTGGAACCGTTTGGAAGAAGCCAACCAGCAGCCATACCGCATAAGGTACACTAAATGACAAATAAATGATGATAAGGCCAATGATGCTATTTCCCAAACCTGCTTTTGCAATTGCAATAGAATAAGGTATTGCTAGCAAAATAGGTGGGAAAATATAAGTTGTTACCAAAAGCCGTGACATTATTGCTCCTAGTTTAGGGAAGAAACGAACAATACCATAAGCAGCCATGGAAGAAATAATCGTTGCAATAACTGTTGTGGACAAAGAAATTACTAAACTATTTCGGATATTATCAACGAAATGCAAATCATTAATAACATGCGTAAAGTAGTCTAGCGTAAAAGTCTGAGGCCAGAAGCGAGTTGGGAATTGTGTCAACTCCCCTTTTCCTTTAATCGAAGATATAATAATCCATACAAGCGGGAAGATTGCAACAATTGTTGCAATTATCAAAACTAAATGAGCTCCGATATCTAAGTAGAAATTTGATTTTTTCTTCATTATTTTCTACCCTCCTTTTCCCATTTACTAATTACAGAGAAGTAAATGAAGCAAACTGTCAATAGGAAGATAAAGAGCAATACTGTGACTGCTGAAGCTCGTCCTAATAACTTCGTTCCCCAACCTAAGTTGTAAGCGAAAATCGGCAAGGTCATAGTCGCATTAGACGGACCACCACCAGTAATGAGGTAGATAATATCAAAATTGTTAAAGATCCAAACCGTTCTCAGTACAACTAGCAATCCTACAACGACCTTAATATGCGGAAAAGTAATATGTCTGAACACTTGCCAACTTGTCGCACCATCAATTTTAGCTGCCTCAAACTGCTCCTGAGGAACTGTTTGAAGTGCAGATAAAACATTAACCATAATCATTGGAGCTCCAAACCAGATATTGATAAACACCAAGCAAATAAAGGCCCACGTGCTATCAGTCAGAAAAGCTGGAGCATGCTCCATTAAACCAAGCTTAACAATGATATTTGGCAGATACCCATAGACACCATTTAGAATCCATTGCCATGAAAAAGCAATAACAATTGTAGGAAAGGCCCACGGTACGATTAGCAGCGTCCGATAAAGTTTTTTAAATCGTCGCACTCTATGCAAAGCAAGAGCCAGAATAAATCCAATGATAACTTGTCCAGCTAAGGAAAGGACAGTCCATTTTATTGAATTAAAAAATGCACTAAAAAAGTTAGGGTCTGACAATACTGCTTTATAATTATCCAAACCAACAAAACGATAGTTGGGCATAATTAAATTCTTATTGGTAAAGCTATAAAAGATGCTTGAAAAAAATGGATAAACAAAGAGTAATCCTACGATAATCACCGCTGGTAGTACAAATATCCAACGCGTCAAATTACGATCTCTGACCATCTCTTACCCCTTTCTTTAAAATAAGAGGCTATAGCGCTACTGCACCATAGCCCTAATAATCTAGGTATTATTTCACATCAACTGCAACCGTTTCAAATAAATCGTTTAATTGCTTTTCAGCATCTTTTGCTGCAGCCATAGGGTCTTTCCCATTTGTGATAATATCTTGGAACATTTGTTCAATAATGTGTTGGTTTGTCAACATACCAGCTTCAACACTTGGGCCATTTTCATAACCAATAGCAGTACCTTTTTGAACAGCCTCGTTGATTACTTGTTCAGCATGTTGGAATTTTTGGCGTGTTTCATTTTCCTTATAAGCTGGTAAATCAGAAATACCACTAATCGTTGGCAACATACCAACTGGAGTAGAATCTAAGAAACCAACATAGTTGTCTTGTTCATACAGATATTCTAAAAATGCTTTTGCAACTTCTGGATGTTTAGAATTTTTCCATACAACCATTGGAACATTTGAAGTTTCAATCCCTTGATCTTTATCGGA
>NZ_JAJEPD010000012.1:0-46003 GCF_020729765.1 Streptococcus sanguinis
ATCAAGGTTTTCGCTATTCATTTATGTATACCATATTTAAAAATAATGAAATGGAATTACTCATAAGAAAATTGCCGAAAGAGGCGATAACAAATCATCATCTGATAGACGATAGGATGGTTAAAAAAATTGTGTCTCGAATCAACATTTTTTGTTCCATATCTTTTAGAAAGATTTGCGGTTCTAATTGCTTCTTTCACCATTACCTATCCTCCTTAGTAATTTGCTCCACAACTCCTTGTATGACTAACCTCAATGTGGTATCAAATTGTTCTTCACCAATTTCCTCGATGTGTAATATAGTCATAGCAATCGTTCTAAATAAAGCAGAGACGATTTCTACCGATACATTTTCTTTAATGTTGATTCGAGACACAATTTTTTTAACCATCCTATCGTCTATCAGATGATGATTTGTTATCGCCTCTTTCGGCAATTTTCTTATGAGTAATTCCATTTCATTATTTTTAAATATGGTATACATAAATGAATAGCGAAAACCTTGATAAAAATCATAAAGTAACTCTACCAGACGATTTGTATCTATCTTGGCTTCCATATCTAATTGTTCTGTCAGGCGATTCATAACATCTATTTGATATTCTTCTAAGACCGCAAAAAATAACATTTCTTTTGAGGAATAAAAATTATAAAAAGAACCTTTGGAAATATCTACCATTGCTGCCATCTGGTCAACTGTGGTTTTCTTAACCCCATATCTTTGAAGGCATTCCTTTGCAACTTTATGTAATTTCTTTCTAATTACTTCTTTTTCTTCGCTAGTAAAAGCAGTAGCCATAACTTCCTCCTAAAAACKCTGYGACGTTTTTTGATTTTACAGTCATAGAWTATCATATAAAYTRAAAAATGTCAAAAGTCTTATATCTTCTATGTAAGAAAATATAAGACTTTAAATTTACACACACCTTAATTCTTTTCTTTTAGACCTAATTATTCGATTTTCACGATTTAAAAAATAAGGATACAGTACTGAAAGCTCCTATTATCTGGCTTTCCTCTCTGTATCCTTATTGTATCTCAAGTTCCTTCTCTCAATTTCTCAATCATGACCAAGAAAGGCGGATTGTTAATCTGATTGATGGTCTTGTAGAGGACAACGGTGAAGTCCTGCTGAGGCAGCTGACTAACGAAGTCTAATACCGCATCTTTTTCAACTTCGCCACCTTCATGCCCATAGTAAATCATGATCGCTGCACGGCCGCCCTTTTCTAAGCCTTGACAGACTTTTTTCAAAGCTTCCAGCGTCGTATCAGGCCGGGTAATAACAGATTTGTCCGCCGAAGGCAGGTAGCCAAGATTAAAAATTGCGGCCTTGAAATGGTCTGTATATTGGTCCATAGTTTCATGACCAGCCAAGATTAGCTGAGCATTGTCCAAGTCTGCTTCTGCCAAGCGCTGGCGGGTCTTTTCCACAGCCTGCTCCTGAATGTCAAAAGCATAGACTTTCTTGGCCAACTTAGCTAGAAAGAGGCTGTCGTGCCCATTCCCCATAGTAGCATCCACCACGATATCTTCCTTGGTCACGACTTCTGCCAAAAAGGCATGGGCCATCTGTAAGGGTCTTAACATACGAATCTCTGCTCCTTTGCTTTACAGCCTTGCTTGCTGCCACGACGACGCATTTCTGCCTCGATGGCATTGAGAACTTCCCATTTATTGAGGCTCCACATAGGGCCAATCAACATATCTCGCGGAGCATCGCCTGTGATTCGGTGGATGACGATATGCTCGGGGATAATCTCTAGTTGGTCACATATGATGGAGACATATTCCTCCTGACTGAGCAGCTGCAGCCGCCCCTCATGATAATCCCGCTGCATGCGGGTATTGGTCATTAAATGAAGCAGGTGGAGCTTGATTCCCTGGATATCATTGTCTGTCACACAGCGACGGACATTCTCTAGCATCATCTCATGAGTCTCACCCGGCAGGCCGTTAATCAAGTGAGAGACAATCTCCGCCTTGGGAGCCAGCTTACGAACTCGCTGGACCGTCTCCACATAAAGCTCATAGGAATGGGCACGATTGATGAGGTCCGAAGTCTCCTCATAGGTAGTCTGAAGCCCCAGTTCCACAGTCACATGCATACGCTCAGACAGATCAGCCAAGTAGGCGATGGTCTCGTCAGGCAAGCAGTCTGGCCGAGTCCCGATATTGAGACCAACGACGCCAGGCTCGTTAATGGCCTGTTCATAGCGCTCACGAATCACTTCAAGCTTCTCATGGGTATTGGTGAAGTTCTGGAAATAGACCAGATACTTGCGAACATCAGGCCACTTGCGGTGCATGAAGTCAATTTCCTTATAGAACTGCTCGCGAATGGGCGCATCCGGCGCCACAATGGCATCACCTGAACCCGAAACGGTACAGAAGGTACAGCCTCCATGCGCTACCGTACCATCCCGATTGGGACAGTCAAAGCCCGCATCAATGGGCACCTTAAAAGTCTTCTCTCCAAAAAGTTTTCGATAATAATCATTCAAAGAATTGTAAGATTTCATACCTTTCATTCTACCACAAAAAAGAGTTTAGAAACAAAAATTCCCTCTTTCACAGGGAAAGAAGGAAATCACCGTTCCCACAAATAGACTTTCAAATCCACACAGCCATTAGCCTTCAAGTCCACTCCCTCTGCCCAGAGCAAGTGTTTCTGGTCTTCCCAGCCTGGTGCGAGGCTCCCTGCTGCATTGACTACCCGATGGCAAGGATGTATACCGCCATAAAGTTCCGATTGACTGAGAATCTTTCCTACCAAGCGGGCATTTTTAGGCCGCCCAATCAAACGGGCAATCTGGCCATAGGTCGCCACACGCCCAGAGGGAATACTATCAACAAGAGCTAAAACTGACTGTATGATTTCTTGATTCAAATTGGACATTCTGACCTCCAAATCTTGTTTGCTCCTATCTTAAAGAAAGAGATTTTCTTTGTCAAGACAAAAAGGCCAGCAAAACCAACCTTTCTCATCTATATTTATTTCTGCTTTCCCTTGAAACGCCACTGAAAGCGCAGCTTGTCATAAAAGGGAAATTCGATACTGAGGATGGCAAAGCCCATCAAGGCTCCTCCGATTACATCTGTCGGATAATGCACACCCAGATAGACTCTGGATGCCATAACAGTGAAGATATAGACCAGGAGCAAACCTTGTACCAAGCGCTTGATTTTTTGGTTTTGAATCCGTTGCTGAGCGATAATAATCAAGGTTCCAAGAACAATGGCTGTCGCCATGGAATGTCCGCTAGGGAAAGAGTAACCGCCCTCTTCGACCAAATGCGAAAGACTCGGCCGGCTTCTGTGGTAAACGAGTTTAATCAGCTTAATCAAAATCCCGTGTAAGACCAGATTTCCCGCTAGCAAGGCAGCCTCCAGCTTCCATTTTTTGTAAAGGAAAAAAAGGACAAGAGCTGAAACCCAAATGATAATCCCCAATGGATCAATCACACTGGTTACAAGTTTGAAAAAAGTCGTCAAAGCTGCAGGTAAGTCTCCCCGAAGCCAGGTCTGAATCGGGGTATCAAAGCTGGTCAGCTGGTCAGGATAAAACTTGACCATATAGCCTAGCATGACGAAAAGTAAAAGGGCAAAAGAGCCCTTTGTTAGATAAGATTGTTTATTTTTCATAGCGTTTTAGGACGGGCTGCAAGAGCGTGTAAATCAGCCAAAAGACAGCAGCCCAGATCACTCCTTCTAATAGGTTAAAAGGGACAATCATAGTCAGCAGATACTTGGAAAGACCAAATGCTTTATTAATATCAAAACCAGCAAACCTCGCATAGAGAGGAACTGCATAAATAACATTTAGAATGATCATAGTAATCGTTAGACCAAGTGTTGCTGCCAAGGAAGCCTTCACATAGCTAGATAAGCTCTTTCTTTTTTTCCATAAGAGGGAAAAAGCACAAACAAAGACTGCTACCGCTAGTATATTCATGGGGAGACCGATTAGAGTACCTACACCATTATTATTCAAAGCTAGCTTTAAGACAGAGCGAATCAAGAGCACTGCTAGAGAGCTTTTTAAATCCAAGACTACCAAAGCCAGTAAAATCGGAATAATTGAAAAATCCAACTTTAGAAACTCGGTTATCAAGGGAATCTCATAAAGCATGAGTAGAAATGATAGAGCAGATAAAACTGCTACAATCGCCAACTTACGAGTATTTGTCATCACAGGTTCCTCCAATTTATAAAAATTAGAGAAGCCGGAAAGGCCACTGAAAAAAGGCTTGTCAGCTAATGATTATTTAGTATAAGGCTCAGCCCTTAAATAAAGATTAAACGGCAAGAATGCTTCACTGCCTCTCGTCTTCTCCCATCCAGACTATACTGTCGGTTGTGGAATCTCACCACATCAGCTTACGCTCGCGGACTTGATTTAGCCTTGAGAAAAAAATTTTCCAGCCAAAAGTTACCGCCGGTCGGGAATCTCACCCTGCCCTGAAGACATCATTATCATAACAAAAAAAGCCTGCCAGAGCAAGCAATTTGATTGATGTAATTAAAAATGTTTCAACAATGGTATTCTATCTATTAGGAAAATTTCCTGCTTAGATACATTCATTCCGCTACTTCAGCTTGTCCACTTCATACTCATGTACCAAATCTAAGCCAGCAAAATTCTGCTGGCGCAGGGCTTCATAGACAATCATGCAGACTGTATTTGAAACATTGAGGCTGCGGACATGCTGGTCATTCATGGGAATACGCAGGGCCTTTTCTGGATGGCAACGCATAAATTCCTCTGGCAATCCCTTGTCCTCTCGTCCAAACATAAAATAGTGCGAACCTTCTGCTTCAAAATTTTCCTCAGAATAGACCTTCTCTGCAAACTTAGAAATCAGATAAAGTCGACCGTCCATCTGCTCCATAAAATCTTCTAAACTCTCATAATAGGTGATGTCCAGCTTATCCCAATAGTCCAGCCCCGCTCGCTTCATCTTGCGGTCATCAATGGGAAAACCCATGGGTTTGATGATGTGAAGCGGCGAATTAGTCGCGGCACAAGTACGGGCAATATTTCCGGTATTCTGCGGAATCTGAGGCTCAAAAAGAACGATATGATTTTTCATAATAAGAATATTTTTCCTAGTATTTTCTTTAGATAAAAAAATAGCCACACTGCCCGGAGTCAAGCTCAGCAAACAGCGTGGTTAAGGCTTCATTAACTTACATCACAACAGGTTTGAGGTAAACCAATGAAGGTACTCATTTAGTATAACACTTTCAGCCTACAAGTCAATAAAAAATGCTCAAAAAGTTATACTTTTTTTAAAAATATCACAGGAAGATACCATTTTGGTAAAAAAATATTCGGAATTCTATAAACAAGCAAGCTATTCTGTATTTTATAGATGAAATTTAAATGAAAAAAGAGTATGATAGATACATACTTTGGAGGAATCTAAACTTATGAAAATTATTGTTGTTGGCGGCGGGAAGGTCGGAACGGCCCTCTGTCGCTCCTTAGTGGCTGAAAAACATGATGTTATCCTAATTGAGCAGGATGAGGCTGTTCTCAACCAGATTACCAAACGCTATGATATTATCGGTATTTCTGGCAATGGAGCCAACTTCAAAATCTTAGAACAAGCGGATGTTAGTCACTGCGACATCTTCATCTCTATGACTGAGCATGATGAGGTCAATATGGTCTCAGCTGTTCTGGCCAAACGGATGGGGGCTAAGGAAACCGTCGTTCGGGTGCGTAATCCTGAATATTCCAACCCTTACTTTAAGGAGAAGAACATCCTAGGCTTCTCGCTGGTGGTCAATCCTGAGCTCCTAACTGCTCGCTACATCGCTAATATCATTGACTTCCCTAATGCCCTGTCAGTAGAGCATTTTGCCAATGGGCGGGTGGCACTGATGGAGTTCAAACTTAAGGAAGACAGTAATCTCTGCCAGATGAATATTTCCCAGTTCCGTAAGAAATTTGGAAATATCATTGTTTGTGCTATTGAGAGAAAAGGGCACTTGGAAATTCCTGATGGCGACTTCACTTTGGAGGCCGGGGACAAGATCTATGTCACAGGTAACCGCCTGGACATCGTTCAATTCCATAATATGGTACGACCTAGAGTGGTTAAGAGCCTGATGATTATCGGGGCTGGCAAGATCGCTTATTACCTGCTCAATATTCTCAAGAACAGTAAAATTGAGCTCAAAATCATTGAATCCAACCGCGAGCGGGCAACCTTTTTCAGTCAGGAATTTCCTGATCTCTATGTCGTCCATGGAGATGGTACTGCCAAGGATATCCTACTGGAGGAACGCGCCAATAACTTTGATGCCATCGCTACCCTGACTGGTGTAGATGAAGAAAATATCATTACTTCCATGTTCCTTAATAACCTGGGTGTACAGAAAAACATCACCAAGGTAAACCGGACTAGTTTGTTGGAAATCATTGATAACCAAGATTTTGCCAGCATCGTGACACCTAAAGGTATCGCTGTTGATACGGTTATGCACTTTATCCGCGGCCGCTACAATGCTCAGTTCTCTAACCTAGAAGCTCTGCACCATGTAGCCAACGGCCAAATCGAGACTCTGCAGTTCCAAATCAAGGAAGAAAACAAGATGACTGGTATTCCTCTATCTCAGCTTCATCTGAAGAAAGATGTACTGATTGCGGCCATTATCCGCCAAGGTAAAGCTATCTTCCCTACAGGCGATGACAATCTGCAAGTTGGAGATAAGATTATCGTTACAACTCTGCTGCAAAATATCACGCAGATTTACGATCTGTTAGCGAGGTAGGCCCCATGAATAGATCTATGATTCGCTACCTGCTGGCAAAATTACTGCTGATTGAGGCGGCTCTGCTGATTGTACCCATTATAGTCGCTCTAATCTACGGTGAACCTTTAAAGGTCTTTCTCTCTATCGGGGCAACCATGGCCATCCTGCTCGTTTTAGGTGGCATAGGCTCTTATTTCAAGCCCAAGGATCTGCATATCTACGCCAAGGAAGGTGTCCTGATTGTAGCCCTTTGTTGGATTCTCTGGTCCTTCTTCGGAGCCCTGCCCTTTGTTTTTTCCGGGCAGATTCCAGACGTTATTGATGCTTTCTTTGAGATCAGCTCTGGCTTCACCACCACGGGAGCGACTATCCTTAACGATGTCGGCGTTCTCTCTCATTCGCTGCTCTTCTGGCGCAGTTTTACCCACTTGATTGGAGGAATGGGAGTGCTGGTCTTTGCCCTAGCTATTATGGACAATGCTAAAAATGGTCACTTGGAGGTCATGAAAGCAGAAGTTCCGGGCCCAGTCTTTGGCAAGGTTGTGTCCAAGCTCAAGAGTACGGCTCAGATTCTTTACATCATCTATCTAGCTCTCTTTGCTATCTTTGCTCTGCTTTATTTCCTAGCGGGTATGCCGCTCTTTGATAGTCTGGTCATTGCCATGGGAACTGCTGGCACAGGAGGATTCACCGTTTATAATGACGGTATCGCCCACTATAACAGCTCGCTGATTACTTATCTGGTCAGCTTTGGAGTTTTAGCTTTCGGGGTCAACTTCAATCTCTACTATTACTTGCTGATTCGTAAGTTTAAAGCTTGCTTTGAAGATGAGGAGCTCAAGGGCTATCTCTGGATTGTATTTCTTTCCACAGCCTTGATTGCCTTTAATGTCTTCCACCTCTATCAAGGTTTTGCCAAGAGCGTGGAGATTTCCTTCTTCCAGGTAGCCAATGTCATCACAACAACTGGATTTGGCTATGGCGATACGGTCAAGTGGCCTCTCTTTTCTCAGGTCATCCTGCTCCTGCTCATGTGTATCGGGGGTTCGGCTGGATCAACCGCTGGGGGATTCAAGGTTATTCGGGGGATTATCATTTCCCGCATTGCCAAAAATCAAATCCTATCTACCCTATCACCTAATCGGGTCCTAACCATGCATGTCAATGGTGCAGTCTTAGACAAGGATACCCAGCACAAGGTTCTCAAATATTTAGCAACCTATGTTTTGATCGTGCTGGCACTCATTTTCATCGTCAGCCTGGATAACAACAATCTCATGACAGTTGTCAGTGGTGTCCTATCCTGCTTTAACAATATCGGTCCTATGATTGGGACGACAGATAATTTTTCTATCTTTAGTCCTTTTTCTAAACTTCTGCTAGCCTTTGCTATGATTGGCGGTCGCTTGGAAATCTACCCGATTCTCCTGCTCTTCCTGCCTAAGACTTGGTCTAGAAGATAGGAAATATTCGAAAATATAGATATATATAAAAGTCACACTAGATACTTATCTAGTGTGACTTTTTTCTTGAATTATTTCTTCTCAGGCTAAAATGGTCTGGTACAGAATCCTCTCCTGGCTGAGACCAAGGATGACAGCGGAGAATACGCGCCACGCCCATCAAAACTCCTTTAGCACCATGCTTCTGGATAGCCTCTATCATATAGTTAGAGCAGGTGGGCCGAAAGCGGCAAGATGGAGGGAAAGCAGGCGATATGAAGCGTTGATAAAAGCGGACAGAAGCAATAAGCAGTTTCTTTATCATTTCTTGGTCTTGGTTACAGCCAGTGTATGCAGCTGGCTGACTTCTTTTTTATTGAGCTTACGATACTCACCAGGCTTGAGGCCAGTTAAGTCCAAATGACCAAATCGAGTCCGTGAAAGCTTATCCACTTGCAATCCAACCGCCTGGAACATCTTCTTGACCTGATGATTACGGCCTTCGTGGATGGTCAGCTGAACGACCGAGCGATTTTTCGCCTGATCAACCTTGATAATCTCATAAACTGCTGGCTTGGTTTTGCGCCCCTCTATCTCAATACCTCGAGTCAGAGGACGAAGAACTTCTTTATTGGCCAATCCTTTGACACGCGCCACATAGACCTTGTCAATCTCATTGCGGGGATGAATCATCTCGTCGGTAAAGTCCCCGTCATTGGTCAGAATGAGAATGCCAGAAGTATCCCAGTCCAAACGACCAACCGGATAAATCCGCTCCTTAACCTGAGGCAAGAGCTCCACGACTGTCTTACGTCCCTTGTCATCACTGACAGAGGAAATGACCCCGCGCGGCTTATTGAGGAGGTAATAAACCTTCTCTTCGTTATAGATAGGTTGGCCTTCTACTTCCACACGATCGCCAGACTTGACGTTCGTCGCCAGTTCTCGTACCACTTGGCCGTTTATACTGACCTTCCCCTGCCTGATTAGCTCTTCTGCCTTACGGCGGCTGGCTATCCCAGCATGAGCGATGTATTTATTGATTCTCATCGATATCTGTCCTTTCAATAAAGAGCTGGCTTTCTTCAGCAACTAGCTCTGTTTCTTCGACAATCGGCAGTTCATCTAGGTGATTGATCCCCATATAGTCTAAGAAATAATCCGTTGTCACATAGAGATTCGGCCGGCCAATAACCTCTTTTTTGCCATCCTCTCGAACCAATTCAAAAGCCAAGAGCTTGGCTAAAGCACCGCTGGAATTAACCCCGCGGATGTCGTCTATTTCCACCCTTGTAATCGGCTGCTTATAGGCAATGATAGACAAGGTCTCCAGCGCCGCCCGCGACAGACTTTGATTGATTGGTGCCCGTGAATAGGCCCGCAGAATCTCAGCAAACTCTGGCTTTGTGACAAGCTTGTATGTCTTTGAGGTTTCCAGCAGGGTCAGGCTAGAGTCCGGATTGGCTTCATATTGCTCAGCCAACTTCTCCAAACTCTGAATAACCCCGGTCGGCGGCAAAGAAAGGATTTCTGCCAATTGATGAACCTTGAGTCCATCTTCTCCCGCCACAAAAAGCAGGGCTTCAATCTCTGCTAACTTACTCATTTCCTCTTCCTACTAAATAAATATTTCCAAAATTTTCTTCCTGAATGACTTGCACTTCCTGCACCTTGACCAATTCCAAGGTCGCCAGAAAGAGTGTGATCACTTCATTCATGTCCTTGGTCTCTGCAAAAATCTCCTGCAGAGCCAGACGTCTCTTACCAGCACAGCGCTGACGCACCACATCCATCATGTCTTCAATCTTGTACTCGTCTCGCACAATGGTTGTATGGCTTTTAGAAAACTCCTCTTGCTTCTTGGCGATAACCTTGGAAAAAGCCAAGAAAAGATCTATCGTTGACTTGTCATGCAGAAGCTCAGCGTCTTCATAAACCAGCTCCAGCTTAGGCTTAGAATAATAAAGCGCTCGGTCATCATGCTGGAGTGACATTTTCTCTCCCAAGAGTTTGAACCTGCGGTATTCCTCAATCTGGCTCAAGAGGTCTTGCTCTAAATCATCTTCCAGCTCAGCATTATCCGCCACCTTAGGCAGAAGCTTGCGGCTCTTAATCAGCATAAGCTGGCTTGCCATGACCATGTACTCGCCCGTCACTTCCAGCTTCATGGCCTGCAAAGTAGCAACATAAGCCAGATACTGCTCGATGACCTCCGTAATGGGCACATCATAAATATCCACCTGGTACTTAGATACGAGGTGGAGCAGCAGGTCCAACGGGCCTTCAAAATCTTTTAATTTGATATCCATTTTTATCTGTATTTTTCTAGTGTAATCATGGTTTTCAAGCCCAAATCTTGGGCAATATCATAGAGGCCAATCCCCTTCTCCCGCTGACGCAAGATAAACTGCTCACGCAGGCTTTGGGCGGATAGACTGGCTTGTCCCTGCTCAATCAAGAAAGCCTCTAGCTGACGGAAGCCCCATTGACGAGAATAGGATTTGCCGTTTTTCTCAAATAAATAGGTCCCTGTTAGATAGTCTTCTAACTCACCCGTCAGGCTCTCAGGAATCTTGATAACCCGCTTCTGACCGGCCTTTTCAATCTTCAAAACCTGAAAATCAAGATTGACATCTGCCACTCTGACCTGCAGAATCTCACTGGGCAGCAAGCCCATTTCCAAGATAAGAAGAGCCATCAGCCGCCCCCTGGGAACGCTTGATTCCTGCCAAAAAGCAGACAGGTCCAGCAGTTCATTTTCCTGCTCCTTCGATACGGACACCTTGGGCAGGACCAAACGGTGGAACTCCTCAATAAGCTGCTGCTTATAAAGGAAGTAGAGAAATTGATTGACTGCTGAGAGCTTCCGCTTCTGAACAGCCGCCTTAAAATCCTTGATAGAGGCCTGATAAATCCGCAGATTGGTCTCGGTAATCCGACCATGTACTTCCTCCATAAACTGCTCCAAATCATAAGAATAGGCAATTTTAGAATTTTCTGAGATGTTTTTTTGATTTAAAAACGGTCTAATGTATTCTTTCATTTTTTGCGAATTTCGTACTTCTTGCTAAAGCCGTGCAACAAAGAATTGACAGCTTTCAAAATGGACTTTCTAGTAATAATTCCGTAAAAATGCTGATCCTCGCCCACAACCGGCAGGAATGACTCGTCGACCAGCTTATGAAGCACATCTGATACAGTATAATCTGGTCCAACTGTCAAGTCGTCCATTTTGGTCATGTGGACGATATCGGTCATCATGAATTCCTCTTCTGGCAAATCATGGCGCATGCGATAGGACATGATGTCGGTCAGGGAAATCGTACCAACAAACTTTTTATCTGCTGTCACGACTGGTACACGTGAGTATGTCATCTGGCTCAATAGTAGGATAGCATGATCCACATTGTGGGTGTCAATCATAACCGCCAAATTTTCCCCAGGCGTCAAAAAAGTTTCTTCATGTTGCAGCAGATAGTCTTCAAATTCCTTAGCAATCATCGGCTAAACTCCTTGGACAAGCTCGGATAGAGTTCATGATTTCGTGTATAGAAATCAACTTTAAAGCGGTCCTTATCAATCTCTACCTTAGCGTAGAGGCGTTCGTTGATCAGGCCGCGTGGCTGGCTGATGGAGCCCGGATTCAGAAAGAGCGTTTTGCCCTCCATTCGAGCATCTGGGATATGCAGATGGCCGTAGAGGCAGATGTCTGCATTAACCTCTTGCGCCCACAAATCCAGCTTTTGAAAAGAAAAGTTGATATGGAAGAGATGCCCGTGAGTCTGGGCAATAATGGTCCCCGCCAAATCCGTCACCAATCGTTCTGGATAGCCATCGTAAAAGTCCATATTCCCTGCAACAACCTGAATCCCTTGCCACACCTCATCATCAGAAGGAAGCTCAGAGTCTCCGTTATGGAAAATCGCATCTACCTTTCCAATATAATGATTCCTAATTTCTTCTACAATAGCACGGTCGCCATGAGAATCACTCATGACTATAATGGTTTGCTTTGCCATGCTGGAAATACCTCCACTAATTTCTTAACTGCCTGAGCCCGATGGGATTGCGCATTTTTTTCTTCCATCGTCAGCTCGGCAGACGTTTTTCCTGTTTCTCCCACTAAGAACAAAGGATCATAGCCAAAGCCATTTTCCCCTTTTGGCTCATGGGCAATGTAGCCCGGCCAATCCGCTTCAACTACCAGTGACTCCCTGTCAGGACTAGCCACCACTAGGGTCGTATGAAAATGAGCCAAGCGGTCCTTAATATCAAACACCATAGCCAATTCATGCAGGAGCTTGATGTTGTTTTCATCATCTGTCGCGCCTACTCCAGCGAAGCGAGCCGACCAGACTCCAGGCAAGCCGCCTAAAACATCGACCTGCAGACCTGAGTCGTCAGCTAGCACCATTTTACCGGTCAGCTTACTGATTGTCTCTGCCTTGAGCCTCGCATTTTCCTCAAAGGTAGTTCCTGTCTCTTGCACTTCTGGCAAATCAGGATAATCATTGAGATTTTCAACCTTATAGCCCAGCTTCTCAAAGAGTTTGCGAAATTCTGCTGTCTTTCCTTCGTTGCGAGTCGCAATCAAGATGGTATCTCCGACAGCCATCTCGGTCTCCTGCCCCTGACCAAAAAAGTCGGCCATCTTAACCCCATCCTTAGACAGGAAGAAGACCTTGCGCAGCAAGTCCTTTTCTGTAATCAGAATAGCCCCCTTATGACTGGTCGCCTTAAAATCCCGCTTCTGGCGGTCGTTAATCATATTGAGGACAAACTGGATATAGGACATGGGCGAGCCGTATTTGACCACAACTGTGGTAAAAGCGTTGTACTCTTCATCCAAATCTCGCTCAATCAGCTCGCTCAACTCTGCATCAATATGCTCCAAGAGCCTGTATGGGATGTCGTTGAAATGATAGCCAGCCTTGCGAAAGCGAGTCCATTCTCCGATATACCAATTGTTCTCGTCAATGTATTCATAAATTTTATTTGTCATAAGCTTACATGCTCCACATTCACTTTCAGGCCCAGCCAGCTTTCTGCAATCTCCGAAAAGCTTTTGGCATTGGCAGTTGTGTAAAATTGGTGATTGAGCTCCTGTTTTTCCCGACTGCGGTTGATTTCAAAGTAATTGAGCAGGACAGAAATATCCCGTACGCACTCTGCCCCGCTGTCAATCAGCTTCACATCCGGTCCCATCCTATTTTGAATGATAGGCCGGAGCAAGGGATAGTGGGTACAGCCCAAGACCAGGGTATCTACCCGACCAGCCAAAGGCTGCAGGGTTTCATAGACCACTTTTTTTGTAAGGCTGGAATGAAGTTCATTGGACTCTACCAAAGGTACAAACTTAGGGCAGGCCAAACTTTCCACCTTCATCTCCGGCGAGAGCGCTTCAATCTTCTGACGATAGATATCAGAAGAAACAGTCATTGGCGTTCCAATAACACCGATGCGGCCGCTGGCAGTTGACTTAATAGCCGCGCTAGCCCCCGGCAGAATCACGCCCAGTACTGGAATATCCAGCTTTTCCTTCACTTCTTCCCAGACAACAGCAGTCGCTGTATTGCAGGCAATGACAATCATCTTAACATCCTTGGTCAGGAGGAAGTTGACCAATTGCCAGGTATAAGAGCGAATCTGCTCAGCAGGCCTAGGACCGTAAGGAGCCCGCGCTGAATCTCCAATATAAATGACCTCTTCGTGGGGGAGCTGCCGCATGAGCTCACGGACTACAGTCAAACCGCCCACTCCTGAGTCTAAAAAACCGATTGGTCGATTATCCATAAGGTCTTCTTTCTAAAACAAGGGACTGGAAGCCGATTCCAAATCCCCATTTTTTTATTGATTTTCTCTACTGGTATTAAAAGCCAGTCACTAGAAAATTATTTTTTCTTTTTGCTCTTAGCAAGCGCAGCTTTCTGCTGGCTGATAATTTGACGATAGACTTGCTGTACTTTCGCTTCATTTGGCCGTTGGCCGCTAGCGCTAAGCAAGGTCCGAACTGCTTCTACATTCAAACGCGGATTTTCTGCAAATTCCTTCTCCACTTGACGACGAAGCAGATACATACCCAAGATCACGCCTCCAGCAAATGCTGCCATAATCAAGAAAATTGCTAAAACTAAATTCATATCGAGAACTCCTCTATTTCCATTTTTACATTGCTCTTCATTATATCAAATTTTCTCTATTTTTCAAAATCAAAGCCATACAGTGTCGCAAAATAATCTTCTGGTTTTTCTGCCCGACGAATCATACGAACATTGTCATCTTGTTCCAAGAGAATTTCGCTGGAGCGGAGCTTGGCATTGTACTGATAACCCATAGAAAAACCATGCGCACCCGTATCGTGAATCACCAGTGTATCGCCAATTTGGCTGACGGGCAGCGGGCGATTAATAGCAAATTTGTCGTTATTCTCACAGAGGCTGCCGACAACATCCACAATCTCTGTCTCACCCTCAGGTCGATCCATATTGGTAATGTGGTGATAAGAGCCATACATAGCCGGACGCAGCAGATTAACTGCTGAAGCATCTACCCCCAGATAAGTTCGGTAGGTCTGCTTCTTATGGGTAACCTTGGTGACAAGTAGGCCATAAGGTGCCAACATAAAGCGGCCCAACTCCGTATAAATCTTGACCTGTCCTAGGCCAGCCGGAGTCAGAATAGCTTCATAGGCCTGACGAACTCCCTGACCAATGACTGCAATGTCATTTTCTTCACCTTCAGGCTGGTAATTGATACCGACACCGCCAGATAGATTGATAAAGACCAGCTCGACTCCTGTCTCAGCCACTACTTCTACAGCCAACTCAAAAAGCTGATGGGCCAGTTCGGGATAGTAGTCATTGCTGACAGTATTAGAGGCCAAGAGGGCATGAATCCCAAACTTCTCAGCTCCCAACTCCTTGAGCTCTTTGAAAGCTTGAATCAGCTGGTCCTTAGTCATACCAAACTTGGCTTCTTCTGGATTATCCATAATGCTGGTTCCCAGCTCAAAGACACCGCCAGGGTTGTAACGGCAGGAAATAACCTTGGGAATACCAGCGGCTTCCTTTAGAAAATCCACATCTTCATAAGCATCCAGATTGATAGTCGCTCCAAGGTCACGCGCAAACTGAAATTCCTCAGCTGGTGTGTTATTGGACGAAAACATGATATCCTGTCCAGCAAAGCCCAGCTTTTGGCTCATGAGCAGCTCAACATAGCTGGCACAATCCACCCCACAGCCTTCTTCTTTGAGGATTTTTAAAATAGCAGGATTGGGAGTGGCCTTGACGGCAAAATACTCTTTAAAACCTGGATTCCAAGAAAAGGCCTCATGCAGGGCACGTGCTCTTTCCCGAATTCCCTTCTCGTCATAAAGATGGAAAGGGGTTGGAAACTGATCCGTAATCTCAGCTAACTTTTCACGACTGACAAAAGGAGTTTTCATACTGTTCTCGCTTTCTATTTGCTGGATTTATTATACCATAAATCCATAGGAGAAACAAAAAGCACTGGGCAAGCGCCCAATGCTTGAGTCTTATTTAGCTGAGTTATTTGTTTCTTCCAAAAATACGCAGCAAGCTGAGGAAGAGATTAATGAAGTCCAGATATAGGTGCAGAGCCAGCGAAATTGCCCAGCCATTTCCTGGATTGCCATTGGTCTGCTCATAGACATAGCGGATTTTCTGATTGTCCCAAGCGATGAGCCCTGAGAAAATAAGGACACCAACGATACTGATGATAAAGTCCAAGCCACTGCTTCTCAAGAAGATATTAAGGAAGCTAGCAGCGATAATACCAATCAAACCGGCCATACAAGCTTTCCCTATTCCAGATAGGTCCTTTTTAGTCACCTTGCCGATGAAGCCCATAGCAAAGAACATAACGGTCGTTGTCAGAAAGGCTAAGAGAACAGTTGACTGAAGATACAGCGCCATGATAATACTCAGGGTAAATCCATTGATGGCTGAATAAGCTAAAAACATAGGCAACGCCGCCGGACTATTGCTCCGAGCAGTTCCAGATGCTACCAACACAAGGATAAACTCAACTGCAATAGCCGCATAGAAAATCCAAGTGGAGCCTGTCAAAACAGAGATAATAATGTCCTGAAAGAAGTTCAGCATCAAGAGGGATACGACTGCTGAGATTCCAATACCGACACCAACGATAGAATAAATCTTGGCATAGAAAGAATTAATATCTGATTGATCTTGAATAATAGAATGGTTCATAGTTACTCCTTTTATAATAAAACATTTACGGTTTCAGCATCTTTCGATGAAAGAGCTTGCGATTACCGCCCTTACGTCTCCAAGGTGCCGTCGCTTCTTTGACGGCCCAATACTTGTCCACCATCGTCACAACGAATGATTCTTTGTAGCGAGGTGGTGCCAAGGTCAGGCCCCACATATGCTTGACGATAATGTCCTCTTCGACTTTATTAAGCTTGGTAATCTTACGAGCATTGCGAACTGCCAACCTGGGATGAACCCAAGCATGACTCTTCTTAAACTTGGTCACACGCCAGTCATAGTAGAATAAGTCATGAAGCAGGGCACCGCGTGCCGTGCTGCGGGCATTCCAACCAAATTTTTTGGCAATTCTGTAACTAGTATAACTTACATTGATGGAATGTTCAAGTCTATTGGAATGAATATGATGGGGAATTTCTTTCAGGCGCTGTACACTGGGCTTTTCAATCAAGTGCCCAACATAGGCCATAAATTCCTCGTCCTTTTTGTAAGGCATAGAATCACCTCCCTTGCCAACTATTATATCTCTTTTTCTGATTTTTAGCTTAAATGAAAGATTAAAATACCAGCAGCGACAGCAACATTGAGACTTTCTGCCTGCCCCTTCATGGAAATATGGACCAGAACATCAGCTGCTGCCGTCATTTCTGGACTAATCCCCTGCCCTTCATTGCCCATAACTAGGGCAAAGCTCTCTTTGCTGTCTACCTCTCTGTAATCGATAGATATTGACGACAAGGTCGACGCTAGAATCGGCAAACGGGAAGACTGAGTCAGCCTAATAAAATCAGCTGTATCCATCCGATAAACTGGCAAATGGAAATGGCTCCCCTGCATAGAGCGCAGCGTTTTTAGGTTATAGATGTCTGCCGACGAGCTAGAGATGAAAACCCCGTCAAAGCCAGCTGCATCCGCGGTCCGAATGATGGTACCGACATTACCTGGATCCTGAACGTCCTCCAAGAAAAGATAGCGTCCACTTAACTCCGATGGTATTTCTTTCCTTTCAAAAGCCACTTCCGCGACAATCCCCTGTGGCGTCTTACTATCAGCTAAATCTGCTAAAATCTCTGGACTGACAAAGATTACCTGAGAAAAATCAGCTAATCGCTCTGCGTATTCCGCTAAAGCAAAAATCCGAATCAGCTCTGCCCCGTTGCTGACAGCTTCCTCAAATAAATGCCAGCCCTCGATCAAATAAGAATCCTTGCGGTATTTTTTGTGATGAAGTTTTTTAGCTTTTTTTACCACATTATTGGCTTTTGAGGTTATAATATTCATGAGAACATTATACCACAATTTAGCAGACTTGCACTCATACTGAGGGCTTAAATCCCTCGGTTTGCTCACTAAAGGAGGACGCCATGCAGAAAGTTAAAATGACAGCTCAAGGACGAGTACAAGGGGTCGGATTCCGCTGGGGAGTTTATTCTCTAGCGCTGGAAATCGGAGGTATTACCGGCCGGGTCTGGAACAATGATGACGGTACTGTTGGCATTCTGGCTCAGGCTGATGACCCAGCTCTGATGGCCAAATTTATCCAAGAAATCCGCAAAGGACCGACACCTTTTTCTAAGGTCAGTTATTTGGATGTGACCATGGCTAATTTTGACTCCTATCCTGACTTTAAAATTTCAAATTAGGTCTACAGAACTATTGTATATTTTGCAAAAAAACAGTAGAATAGATAGGTATTATTTTTTAGAAACAAAGGATATGAACTCGTGAAACATTTCAAACGCTTTTTATTCTCCGGTATGGGACTGGCTGCGCTTCTTTTCCTGTCTGGCTGTGTAGGCCGCGACAAGGCCGGTAATCCTTCTGGTCTGATCTGGGACGTGATTGGTCAGCCTATGGCGGATGGTATCCAATTCTTTGCCAAGAATTCAGGTCTGGGTTATGGTCTGGCGATTATTATCGTTACGCTCATCGTGCGGATTATCATTCTTCCGCTGGGAATCTATCAGTCTTGGAAGGCAACGCTTCAGTCTGAAAAGATGAACTACTTTAAGCCGATTTTTGCCCCAATCCAAGAGCGAATCAAAAATGCTGAAACTCAGGAAGAGAAGATGCAGGCTCAGCAAGAACTGATGGCCGCTCAAAAAGAAAATGGACTCAGCATGTTTGGCGGTATAGGCTGCCTACCTCTGCTTATCCAAATGCCTTTCTTCTCAGCCCTCTTTTTTGCAGCTCAGTATACTCAAGGAGTTGCAGGCAGTTCCTTCCTCTGGATTAAAGACCTGGCTAAAAGCGACTGGGCTTTGACCGCCATTGTCGGTATCCTCTACTATATCCAGTCAGTGCTCTCTCTGCATGGTATTGAAGATGAAACTCAAAGAAACAGCATGAAACAGGCTTCTTATATGAGCCCTATCATGATTGTTGGTTTCTCATTCCTCTCTCCTGCCGCAGTCACTCTCTACTGGGTAGTTGGTGGATTTATCCAAATTATCCAGCAATTTATCATCAACTACATCATTCGACCTCGCCTGAGAAAACAGGTGGCAGAGGAATTTGAAAAAAATCCTCCTAAAGGCTTGAAAAAAGCGAGTCGAGCTAAAGATGTTACTCCAAAAGCTCAGCAGGCTATTGAGCAAAAGAACAAAAAGAAAAAGAACCGCAATGCTGGTAAGCAACGGTCAAGATAAAGAAAAATTCTTCTAGCTAACACTAGAAGAATTTTTTTAATCTCGAGTAAGAATCGGCGTAACCGATACAAAAAGCTCAGCAAAGAAAGCAATAACTGATGAACGAGGTGACGCTATCATAGTAAAACGGTAAAGCCAATCAAGCCTTTCTTATATGAAACCCAAATCCTGCCCTTAAAAATCCGCACCAGACTTTCTGCCATGGATAGGCCAATCCCGTAGCCAGGCTGCTTCTGATTGTGCGATTCATCTTCGCGATAGAAACGGTCAAAGAAACGGCTGTAATCGACATTTTTACCGTCCGCGTAACTATTAGCTACCGTCAGACGAGCTCGTTTCCCCCGCTTAGCCTTGGTCAGGGTGACAAAAATTTGCCCATCTTCGTCACAATACTTGCAGGCATTGTCAATCAGGATACTAACCAATTCATAGAGTTCATCTTCAGTTGCCTTGACATGGATGTCTTCCTGCAGCTTGATCTCGTACTTCTTGCCTGCCTTCTCGATGACAGACTTGAAGTTTCCTGCTACTTTTTTAACAACTTCTGAAAAATTCACATCTACCAAAGTAACATCTGGCTGCTCTTCCAGACGGGCCAGAACGACCATTTGATTGATTAGATTACTGAGACGCTTGACCTGGTCCTTGGTGCTTTCTGTCCATTCATTTTCGCCAGTCATCAGCTCTTGCAGCTCCGTATTGGCTGAGATGATGGCCAATGGCGTCTTCAATTCATGCCCCGCATTAGTGATGAAACGTTTTTGGTTTTCATAGTTTTTGATATAGGGACGGATGGCAAAGTTGGAAAATCCAGACACGACCAAGACAAAGAAAATAAAGCTATAGAAACACAACTGGATAGACAGCCAGAAGAAGTCATTGCGGCTTTCGAGGTAATTGGTCGAATCTAAGACCACCAGTAAATAGCGCTTGGTCTTGGAATCCTGCGTTATCTGGTAGGAATAAAATTGACTGCCTACCTTAAAAACCCCACTGCTGCGGCTGTCCTTAATCACTTTGTTAGCGTAGCTGAGCGCCTGCTCCTTAGATAGATTGGAAAGATGATCCAAGTTGGTGGAGTAAAGTGTTTTGTCTTCCTTATAGACCACGCTGAAATAGCGGTATTGGTAGATGGTGTCAATGGTGATACGGTCGTTTTGTAAGCTCTCTGCTGTTTCTTCTACGCTGGGAAAATCTCCATTATTTGCAGATAGAATATTGAGAACGGCTTGGATTTCTCCGTTGGTCTGCAGAAAGCGAACGGAGTTTAAGACAGCAATCATGGTCAGCAAAATACAGACAATAGCCGCCGAAGCCAGCAGAATGAACCGAATTTTAAGCTTCCGAAACATGGCTATCTCCTTCCAGCGGCACCAGAGTGAAACTGCCGCCTTCCTCACCCAAGATAGCAAGGTCAGCATGGATAGCCTTCAGCTTCTGGCGCAAATAGGAAATATAAATCCAGACGAAGCCTTCGTCCAAATCCTCATCCTCGTCATTAGCCCAAACATGACGGAAGATTTCCTGAGTAGAAAGACTCTTCTGGGCATTAAGCATGAGAAATTCCATCATTTTAGATTCCTTACCGGCTAGGCGGATAGAGTTGGAACTGATGAGCTCATGCTCTCCGACATTGAGGCTCGTTTGGCCAATCTGCAGCAAATTGGGGGTAAAAGTCGCTACTCGTCTGGACATAGAACGCAGGCGAGCCAGAAGCTCTTTCAGAGAGAAAGGCTTGGTCAGATAATCATCTGCACCGGCATCCAGCCCTGTGACCTTGTCGTCCACCTCTGACATAGCTGTCAGCATAATAACATGGGTGGTATTGCCGGTTTGGCGGATTTCTTTCAATGCTTCAATACCTGTCTTGACTGGCATCATGATATCCAGAATCATCAAATCATAGGCATTTCCCTTGGCCAAGTCCACAGCTTCTTGCCCATCAAAGGCTGTATCGACTTGATAGCCTTCATGGGTCATCGCCGTTTCCAAGACACGGGACAGCTGTTGCTCATCTTCAGCTAATAAAATCTTCATCATCTTACTCACTTTCTCGAATCAAATTGCGGATGGTCTGCATGGTCACATCACAAGAAGCCAGCTCATCTGCACATCGTTTCAGCTCGCGGACAATCCGCTTGCTGTCTTTAATCTCATGCTTGTACTTCATCTGATGCTCTAAGCTGGCCCAAGAGTCCATAGCAATGGTCCGAAGCTGGATTTCTACAAAATAGCGGCCGGGATTTTGACCATGGCAGTCCTCATAAGGAGTCTCCACCTCTAATATCAAGTGGTAGGAGCGATACCCATTAGGCTTGGCAGCTCGGATATAGTCCTTTTCCAGAACAATCTCACAGCCCTCCAGCTGACGAAGCACCTCAATAGTCTGATAGATGTCCTCAATAAAACCGCAAACAATCCGAATCCCAATCGCATCACGAATTTCTTTCAGGGCAGACTCTGGCACCCTAGGCAGATTCTTGCGTTGACATTTCTCTGCCATACTGGCTGCCTGCTTGACCCGTGCATTAAAATGCTCAAAAAGCTTCTGCCCTGTTTCCTGCTTAACTCGATCATTAGCATCTTGAATACGCTGACTAAGATCATCTAAAATCTTGGGCAGGTAGACGCCGTATTTCCCATAAATATCTTGCTCTTGCATACAGTTCTCCTACTTTTCTAGCTTATTCTCATTATAGCATAACCATCTGTCTTTTCTCTATTTTTCCCCTGCTCTTCTTATCTAGCCTACACTCTCTGTCTTAAAAGAAACGAAAAAAGAACCAGTCTTCTAGCCAGTTCCTTTTGGTATTTATTAAACGGTTTTTTCAACCTTGAGAATTTTAACGTCGTAGCTGCCAACCGGTGTTTCGACTGTTGCAGTATCGCCCGTCTTTTTGCCAATCAGAGCTTGACCAATCGGGCTTTCATTGGATACCTTGCCTGCGAAAGCATCTGCACCAGCAGAACCAACGATAATGTAAACTTCCTCTTCGCTTTCGCCTACTTCTTGAATGGTAACTGTTTTGCCGATAGCTACCTCGTCCTTGGCTACAGCGTCACTGTTTACAATCTCAGCGTAGCGGATCTTGGTTTCCAGACTAGAAATCTGTCCTTCCACAAAAGCCTGTTCGTCCTTTGCAGCTTCGTATTCACTGTTTTCTGACAAATCGCCGTATGAGCGGGCAATCTTGATACGTTCTACCACTTCTGGACGACGCACCAATTTCAGTTCTTCTAATTCTTTTTCTAGTTTTTCCTTTTCCTCTAGGGTCATAGGATAAGTTTTTTCAGCCATTTTTTCTCTTTTCTTTTATTTTATTTTAAAACTAAAACAAGAGGCTGAGACAAGTCTGTATCAGTCCCTTTTTTATATATATAGCAGGACTGAGAAAGCTTGAACTAAATGCACTAGCTTTCTCTCGTCTGCAATGACAGCAGTCTAATTAGAACTGCTGCTGGATTGAGTGAGCTTGCTATTGACATGCTCCTCAACATTTTTAGCGTGTTCCTCATAAGTATTGGCGAAGTAAACAGCACCTGTTTCAACATTTGCCACAAAGTAGAGGTAGTCCGTCTTACTTGGATTAATGGTAGCCTCCAGAGCAGATAGGCTGGGACTATCAACTGGCCCAGGCATAAGCCCTTCTTTTTTATAGACATTGAAAGGCGAGTCGATATTGGTATCAATCTCAGCGTCCTCTTTCAGAGTCGTTTTCTTTCCTAGCTTGCCTTGAGCATAAAGGATAGCGATATTACTCTGAAGCGGCATCGCTTGATTGAGACGATTGTAAAATACACTGGCAATATCTTTACGGTCCTGGTCTGTCGAACCTTCTTTTTCCACCAGAGAAGCAAGAGTCAGAACTTCATTAACCGTCAAGTTCTTTGATTCAATAGTAGAGTAGTAAGAAGACAGATTGGTATTCATAGCGCCCAACATCTGGTCAATCAAGCTTTCCAGATCCGCATCCTCACCATAGTTATAAGTGGCAGGGAAGAGGTAACCTTCTAAGCGGTACTTGACTCCACTGTCCTTGCTTGGCAATGTGCCCAGCAGCTGTGGATATTTAGCCGCCATCTTGGAAATGAAAGCTTCATCCTGCACCTTAGCTAGGAAATCTTCCTTACTAAAAGGTGTCTTACTAGTCTTCTTAGAAGTTGCAGCTGCATTAACCGTCACAGCCTCTGCAATCTGCTCCACTGTGTAGCCTTCAGGAATAGTAACCTTACCAACAACTGGTGGTTGCGGTGTATCTGTTCCACCTTCCTGAAGCTGTCGAGCAATGGTATCTAAGTCCATGCTCTTCTGGAGATTGTAATAGCCGGACTGGTAATTGTTAAAGCTTTTAATCTTGGAATAGAGACTAAAAACTTGGGCATTTTTAATCAGCCCCTTTTTCTCAAGGATTTCTCCAATCTGCTTAGAGCTAGAGCCTTCTGGTACTTCAACCGTCACATATTCTGTTGCGTTTGCATCAACAGGTTTAAGAGCTGAAGATACATAAGTATAGCCGACAACTCCTGTGACCACAAGTCCCAGCAGGACAATCAGCAGAACCGTTGTCATAATCCTGCGGGCTAATGTATTTTGGCGTTTTTTCTTGACCGTGTTGTTGGCCCGATTAGCCCGAGATAGGACCTCATTGGGCTTCTTATCTTCCTCATCCAATCGGCCATAGACCTGAGGGTAAGCCTTTTCATTCTCTGCAACCTTGTAGGAAACATCTACCGAAGCCGGTCTAGCTTCAAAGTCGTCCGCAGCTGCTGTTTCTTTTGCAGAAGCAGCGTCCGCTTCTGATTGGCTAGTTGAAGAGGGAGTTTGTTCTTCCTTTTCTCCAGCTAAGTCTTTCAAAATCTGCTCTTTAAAGCTCAGATTCTTCTCTTTGTCTTGTGATTTTTCAGTCAAAAATTTGACCTCCTTCATCATAATCCCTAACATTATATCTTAAAAGTCAGATAAATGCAATAAGAGTAGGATTTTCTAGCTTATTATTGGTCTTTTTGCAGTTTGAGACTAGGATTTTCCCAGACCATATCAAACCAAGTAGCACCTGCGTAAGTTGATTGTGACAAACCTTCATTTACAAAAGCATGCTTCTCGTAGTAAGCGATTAGGTAATCATGACAGGTCAAATTGATGCCATGGCGTTCATCTGCTATAGCAATCTCTTTCATAGCTACCAATAGCTTGCGACCGACCCCCATCCCCTGAGCCTCCTTCGAGATAGAAAGGCTGGTCAGAGAGATAAAGCCACCGTCCAGATGACCATAATCTTCAATCTCCTCTGTAAAGGAAATGTCCTTTAAATAACGTTCTGGACGAACAGGTCCCTCCAGATAGCCTAGAATCTTACCATCCTTTTCCGCCACCAAAAAAGTCGAAGATAGGGTTTGGATATGAGCTGCTAGACTTTCTCGGCTAACAGCCTCTTCTGGACTGAAATTTTCCAATTCGATCGCATAAATGGCGTCTAAGTCAGCCATTTGAGCTTGACGGATAATCATCACTTCTCCTTAAAATTGGGATTTTCCCACACCATATCAGACCAGACGGCTCCACCATGAGTTGAATCAGAAATCCCTTCGTGGACGAAGCCATTCATCTCATAATAAGGTATCAGGTCATCATGACAGGTTAGGCTAATACCTTGCCGGTTTTGCTGAACAGCTATCTCCTTGAGAGCTGCAAGCAACAAGGTTCCGACCCCCTGCCTCTGAAAATCCGGATGGACGGACAGACTTTGGACGGCAATAAAGCCACCTTCTGGAGAATTAGCACCCACCTTGCTAAAGAGATCATCTGTCAAATATCGCGCCTGAACAGCTGGTCCAACAATATAGCCCGCCAGCTGACCATGCAGCTCTGCTAGCAAAAAAGTATCTGGAATCTGCTCAATCCGCTCTTTGAGAACTTCTGAACTGGCTGCTTCTGCTGCTGGAAAATTCAGCTGCTCGATTGCAAGAATTTCTTCCCAGTCGCTCAAGTCGGCCTGTCTGATTCGAATCGGTGCTTCCATCAAGTCTCCTCCTACTGAACGTTGCTGGTCAGATTGGACAGGAGACGTTCAAAGGAATATTCATAGGTCTGGATGTCACCAGCTCCCATAAAGACATAAACGGCATTATCGTGGTCAAGAAGCGGAGAAACATTATCCACGTCAATAACCTTGGCCCGCTTCACAATCTTTTCAGCCAGATCTTCTACCTTGACATCGCCATTGTCCACCTCACGCGCAGATCCGTAAATCTGAGCTAAATAAACTGAGTCAGCCTGATTGAGGGCTTCCGCAAATTCGTCCAAGAGAGCAATGGTCCGAGTGAAGGTATGCGGTTGGAAAATTGCCACGATTTCCTTGCTTGGATACTTCTGACGAGCTGCATCCAGAGTCGCAATAATTTCCGTCGGATGGTGAGCAAAGTCATCAATAATAACTGTTTCGTTAACAATCTTTTCAGTAAAGCGGCGCTTAACTCCACCAAAGGTCTTGAGGTGCTCCCGAACTAGATTCAAATCAAGACCTGCAGTATACAAGAGACCGATTACTGCTGTCGCATTCATAATGTTGTGGCGGCCAAAGCTTGGAATCTGGAACTCACCCAGTTCTTGCCCGCGGAAAGAAACTTTAAAGCCTGAACCGCTGGTAGAACGCAAGAGGTCGTGAGCAACAAAGTCATTGCCCTCTTCCTTGAAGCCATAGTAGTAAATCGGAGCCTTGGACGTAATTCGGCGCAGCTGTTCATCTTCTCCATAAATGAAGAGTCCTTTGGTAATCTGCTTGGCATAGTCATTGAAAGCATTAAAGACATCTTCCAGGCTCGTGAAATAATCCGGATGGTCAAAGTCGATATTGGTAATAATCGAATATTCTGGATGATAAGGCATGAAATGACGCTCGTACTCGTCCGACTCAAAGACAAAGTACTTGGCATTGGCAGAACCGCGGCCTGTACCATCCCCAATCAGATAGCTGGTATCCGTGATATTGGACAGAACGTGGGAAAGAATACCTGTTGTAGAGGTCTTCCCGTGGGCACCAGCCACTCCCAGGCTGACAAAGTCACGCATGAAGCTACCTAAAAACTCATGGTAGCGTTTATAGCTGATGCCGTTTGCGTCTGCATAGGCAATTTCTACATTGTTATCTGGACGAAAGGCATTGCCGGCAATGATTTCGAAGTCTGGTTGGATATTCTTTTCATCAAAAGGCAGAATGGAAATGCCAGCCTGCTCCAGACCGCGCTGAGTGAAATAATATTTATCAACGTCACTGCCCTGAACCTTATGGCCCATCTGATGCAGCATCAAAGCCAAAGCGCTCATACCAGAGCCCTTAATCCCGATAAAATGATAGGTTTTCGTCATGATTACTCCTTAAGATACAAGGCCATAAAAGCAAGTCCAAAGAGGAAAATCTCCGCAGATCTTCATCAGCCCGCAGGGATTTTCTTTCTTTACAAGCTTTTAGGCACCACCAAAACACCAAAGAAGCCGGACCAACCAGTAAGTCTCAGCTTCTAGCATCGGTCTTCTTCAACCGATGACGGATGTTATATGCAGATAGATTTTACATTTACATAATCAACTAGCAATTTCCTTTATACATCAGAAAACTGCAGGCAGAAAAGACTCGAGCAAGCCAGCTTTATTCGCTGTCCAAGCCTGTCAAGTTCAGCTCTTGAGCCTTGGAATGCTTCAACTGCTCCTCCTTAGCCCTATCCTGATTATAGATCTGACTGGTTTTTAAAAAATCATAATTGTTCTTCTTAGGCTTTTCTTCCGGCTCCTGCGGCTGAGGGCTATACTCAGGCTGAATATCTGCCAAAATATAGTTATCCTGCTGAAGCCTGTTGCCAAACTTCGTAAATTCGCCCGATGTATTCTTTTGAAAAGGGGCTGTTGGCTTCGGTCTTTCCGCATTAGAAGCTGTCGGAAGCTTTCTGTTGCGGACCTTAGTCGGAAGGTCGCTGGTCAGATAAGACGCTGAACGCTTCTTTTTCAAATCTGCCCGAGCTTCCTCGCGTGCCTGCTCAGCATAACGAATGGCTGGGTCTTTCTTGTCAATCGGCTTTTTAAAATCCTTGAAAGCAGACTGCTTTTGCAGCGGTCTTCTGATAGCCTGACTGGCAGCGATGGGAGCATGCCTGCTGGAGTCCACAATCGGCATCCATTCCAAATAATTACGGTCAGTATAGTCTCCGGTAATATTGCTAATGAGATCCAGTTCATCATAAAGATTCATATGCGGCATTTCCGTCAGCATGATTTCATCATCTGACACCAGAGGAAATTGTTTATCAGTCATATCTTTTTCCTTTCAACCCTTCATTATTATAAACTATTCAGGCTATTTTTCAAGCTATTCTGCCGAAATTCCTAGAATTTCTCGAATTTCCTCCACAGAGAGACTGGATTTGGCTTCTGCTCCGTCCAGAATAGTCGAAACCAGATTGCGCTTGCTCTCCTGCAACTCCTGTATCTTCTCTTCAATCGTGCCTCGTGTAATCATCCGATAGACTTCGACATTGCGCTCCTGACCGATACGGTGGGCACGGCCTATGGCCTGGGCTTCAACCGCTGGATTCCACCAGAGGTCGACCAAGATAACTGTGTCAGCACCAGTCAGATTGAGACCGACACCACCAGCCTTAAGGGAGATCAGAAAGGCTGAACGTTGGCCGTCATTGAAGGCAGTTGTCATGTCCTGACGCTCCTTGGCCGGAGTAGAGCCTGTTATCTTAAAGGACTCCATGCCTAGCTTGTCTAGCTCACTCTCGATAATATCCAGCATACCACGAAATTGTGAAAATATGAGGACACGACGATTACCATCTTGTATCTGTTCAAGTAATTCCCGCAAACTTTCCAGCTTACCGCTCTCGCCCTCGTAATCTTCCATAAACAGCTTCGGAGTATCACAGATCTGACGGAGGCGCATAAGACCTGACAGAATCTCTATCTTGCTGCGGTTGATTTCATCTTCTGTCGCATGGATAATTCTGTCCTGCATTTGTTTGAGCAGAGCCAGATAAATAGTCTTCTGGCTATCTGCCAATTCATTGCGATAGGCAACTTCAATCAAATCAGGCAGTTCCTGCAGCACATCTTCTTTCTTGCGCCGCATGACAAATGGTTTGATATAGCGAGCGACTTTCTCAGCCGGCAGTTTTAAAAATTCCTTTTTGCTTGGCAAAAGTCCTGGCATGACAATCTGGAAAATAGACCAAAGTTCTCCCAGATTATTCTCAATCGGCGTCCCAGAAAGGGCATAGGTATGCTCCACTTCAAAATCCCGCAAATACTGGGCAATCTTGGTCTGGTCATTCTTCATCACCTGAGCCTCATCCAAAATCAGATACTGGAAGTGGTTATCCTTGTATTCTTCCACATCCTGCCTGAAAGAAGCATAGCTGGTAATCGTAATCTGATGCTTCTCCGCAATCAGCTCATCACGAACATTTTTTAGACCATACACCACAGCCACATCCAAATGCGGAGCAAATTTAGCAAACTCATCGCTCCAGTTGTAAATCAGGCTGGATGGCGCCAAGATTAAGACTTTCTTAGAATCATCTATACGCGAACTCAGAAAAGAAATCGTCTGCAGGGTCTTTCCTAGCCCCATATCGTCAGCCAAGATGCCACCGAAGCCATACTTATCAAGCATGGATAGCCACTTGACACCCGTCTCTTGGTAATCCCGAAGGTCAGCCTTGACTTGCAGCTGGGGAAGAGGGAATTCCTCAGGGTGAGTCAGGTCAAAGGCCAGCTGCTGCACATCTTTCGAAAACTGTACCCTATCCTTGCCCTTAAAAAACTCTGCCAGTTGATAAGCTGCCAGACTGCTGGTCTGAATGAAGCCATTTTTAGTCCGCTTACTCCGCAGCTGCTGCAAAGTCCGACTCATCTCCTTGGTCTCTTCATCGAAAATCAAGACTTGCCCAGACTTACTGATAAAGAAGTCCTGCTCCTTAAAGAGCGAATCAAGAACTGCGTCAATCTCTGACTGCGCAATGCCAGCAAAATCGAAACCAACATCTAAGAGACCACCATTAAGTTGAACTGAAACATCTGGCTTTGTAGAAGCTCCTATCTCCTGCAATTGATCAGATAACCAAACCTTACCCAATTTTCTAAATGACGGAATAACTTCAGAAAAGAAATGATAAATCTCCTCCGATTTCAGAGGTAACCGTCGACTGACAAAATTGTCAGAAAAACCATTAGATAGCATCGTTTTAAAAATGTCTTGCTCATGATTAAAATCACTAGCATAAGGTAATTTTTCTAGTTCTTCTCTACTCCTTATCTTTCTATCCTCAAATTCAAAAAGGAGTGTTAAAACGATTTCCCGATTTTCCGCTATGTCAAAACTAAAGTGAGGCGTAAATTCGTGTATCATTAGTGATTTCGGTGCTACAACTCGACCTACTTCACTAAACATGGACAAACTGCTTGCTAGTTTAGCTTTATCAGCCCCATCAAACTGCAAATGCTTTTCCCCGTCTTGGGCTATAGGTAAATCTCTTAATGCTTTTATTAAAATGATTTGTTTATGATTTAATTGGTAAAGGGTATTGCCAGATAAAATATACTGACCATCATATAACATTTTATAGTTCTTTTCTGAAACCGTTAATTCAAAGTAATCGGCATTTTCTTCAACCTTAAACTGATAAATCCCAGCATCCTCATGAAAATCCTGAAACATAACTTCTCTATAACTATAGAAGCCACATTCCAACTGGAATGAAGTGAGATTCATTAATAGATTGACGCCTTCTTCAAATAGACTTGCAGGAAAAAATAAATTACGTCCTGTATTTGGAAAAATTAAATTGGATTCTTTTCCTTGGCAATCCTTTACTAACCCCTGTAAAAAAATGAGGAGTTCCTGACTAGCCTCATCAAATTCTTCAAAGCTAATTGATTCATAATAGCTTTTTCCAATTTGATAATATCCTTTTTTTACCATGGTCCTCAAAAAAGATAAAATATCTCGAATGACATAAGAACGTTCATCTGGCAAACGCGAAATTCTCAGAGTCCAAAGAATATGTCCAAGGTAATCATCTTCTTGACCAAAAGCAGATAATTCATATCGAATATCCTCTTTAGATTTTTCAGAAAAGATTTTATCTAGAAATAAACTTCCGAAAGATACTAATTTTTGTGTTTCCTGCTGTGAAGTTTCTTTTTTCTCCATATTTTCCAAAAAAGTCTTACCATCTATATCATTTTTTAGAAAATATTCTAAACCAGCTAAATGAGCACAGTATTTTTTCTTTTTAAAAAAATCGCAGGAACAAAAAATAGCATCATCATTTAAACTATACCGTAAATTTTGTTCATCAATCCGAGTGTATAAAAAAGAATCCTTGGCTTCTATAATTTCAATTTTTCCAGCTTCGGCTAAGTTTATTCCTTCTGTCCGAATCTTACCAGGAATTAATTTTGCCATAATTACCACCTTATATTTATCTCACCATTATACCATACTTTCGATATAAAAAATAAAAGTAAGCATTTATGCTTACTTTTATTCTCAACTATAAATATAATTTAAAATCAATACTTTACAATCCCTACTTCCGCTTCCTTGCAATCAAGTGAATCGGAGTTCCTTCAAAGACAAAGGCCTTGCGGATTTGATTTTCCAAGAAACGCAGGTAAGAGAAGTGCATAAGCTCTTCTTCGTTGACAAAGATGACAAAGGTTGGCGGTTTGGTCGCTACTTGAGTCGCATAGAAAATCTTGAGGCGCTTGCCCTTGTCAGTCGGTGTCGGATTAATCGCGATAGCATCCATGATAACGTCATTAAGCACTGCTGACGGAATACGCGTGTTTTGGCTTTGACTAATCTGCTTAATCATGTCCGGCAGCTTATGGAGACGCTGCTTGGTCAGGGCAGAGACAAAGATAATCGGTGCATAAGACAGATACTGGAACTGGTCACGAATATCTTCTTCCCAGTCTTTCATGGTATGGTTGTCTTTTTCCAGTGTATCCCACTTATTGACAACGATGACAATCCCTTTTCCTGCTTCATGGGCAAAGCCAGCGATTCGCTTGTCGTACTCACGAATTCCTTCTTCAGCATTAAGCACCATCAAAACGACATCTGAGCGGTCAATGGCCCGCATGGCCCGCATGACAGAGTATTTTTCCGTATTTTCATAGACCTTGCCTGACTTGCGCATACCAGCCGTGTCAATCATGGTAAATTCCTGACCTTCACTGTCTGTAAAGACCGTATCAATAGCGTCGCGCGTAGTACCAGCCACAGGACTGGCAATGACCCGTTCCTCACCCAAGATAGCATTTATCAAGCTTGACTTGCCGACATTAGGCCGGCCAATCAAGCTAAACTTAATCATATCAGGATTTTCGACGACTTCTTCATTTGGCAGGTTTTCAACAATAGCGTCCAGAACATCCCCTGTACCAATCCCGTGAACTGAGGAAACTGGGAATGGATCACCCAATCCCAGCGCATAGAAATCAAAAATTTCATTGCGCATTTCGGGATTGTCAACCTTATTGACCGCTAAAATAATCGGCTTATGAGTCTTATAGAGCATGCGAGCCACATACTCGTCCGCATCTGTAATACCTTCCTTGCCAGACACAACAAAAACGATAACATCTGCTTCGTCCATGGCGATCTCAGCTTGGTGTTTGATTTGCTCCATAAAAGGTGCGTCAACATCGTCAATTCCGCCCGTATCAATAATACTAAACTTACGGTTGAGCCAGTTTGCGGTTGCATAAATTCGGTCGCGGGTCACCCCTTCAACATCTTCCACAATGGAAATCCGCTCACCGGCAATCCGATTGAAGAGCGTTGATTTGCCGACATTAGGACGGCCGACAATGGCAATAGTTGGTAAGGCCATGTTTTTCCTCTTTCATTCTTTAGGACAGAGCCAAACTCCACCCTATTTTTCTAATTTCTTTTCTTTGAACAGTTGGTCAATAGCCTGATTTGGCTCCTGACCAAATTGGGCAGCTAGGCGCTGACTCCAGGTTTCCTTAGCTCGCTCGCCAGCATATTCAGTCTGTACGCAGTCATAGGCTTGAATAGTTGCACAATCCTGTTCACGATATTCTTCCTCAAAGACCACTGCTTCATAAGGCAGACGTGGCTTGACTGCATGGTTCTGGTTGGGAGTTCCCAGAGCAATCCCAAAGACAGGATAAGTGTAGTCCGGCAGTTTGAAAAGCTCCGCTATTTGACTAGCAGCATAACGAACCAGTCCAATGATTACCCCGCCATAGCCTAAACTTTCAGCTGCTAACAGGGTATTTTGCCCCGCTAGAGCTGCATCTACCGAGCTAATCAGGAGATTCTCCGGTCCCTCAGGATAAAAGTCTTCCGTATGCATGTGAACGCCCTTTTGAGCACGATTGAGGTCGCCAACAAAAAGCAAGAAGGCCGAAGACTGTCGAATGGCTTCTTGAGGCACTAGGTCAAAGAGGGCTTCTTTTTTCTCTTTGCTTCGCACCACAATGATAGAATAAGACTGAAAATTCTTCCAGCTGGACGCAGCCCGCCCAGCATCAATGATAGCACGTAATTCCTTATCCGAAATCTGCTCCTCCGTAAAGCGGCGGACAGACGTATGAGCTTTCATCAAGTTAATTGTTTCATTCATCGGCGGTTCTCTCCTTCTAGGCGCACCTCCTGAGCCAAAAACTTAATTCGTTCCATAACCCGCTTGGCCTGCCAAGTCTCATCGCCATTCTTAGAGCTGGCAAAGTGACGCTCCAAATCCGCAAAACTAAAGTTAGAAGTAAAGAAGGTTGGCAGATTTTCCTGCATGCGGTGCTGGAGAATGACCTGCAAAATCTCATCTCGCATCCAGGGACTAGACTGCTCTGCACCGATATCGTCCAAAATCAGTACTTGAGCTGTCTTGACCTGGTCAATCTTCTCCTTGACCAAGCCGGAACTGATCGCATTCTTCACATCCAAAACAAAGCTTGGGTAATGTAGCAAAGTCGTTGAAACACTGCGTTTTTCTGACAAATCATGCGCCAGAGCAGCCATCATGTAGCTCTTCCCTACCCCAAAATCACCGTAGAGATAAACAGCCTTCTGATAATGAGGAAACTCAGCAACAAAGTTGGTCAACAGTTCAAAAGCTTTGTAGCGGCCAACATCATCCAGATCCACCTGTGCCAGGCTTGCTTCCTTGAGACTGACTGGTAGACTGATAAGATTGAGACGGCTTCTAATAGCCTCCTGTCTCTCCTGCTCAATCAACTCAGGCGTCTCTTCATAGGCAACATCCGCATAGCCTTCATTTTTCACCAAGATTGGCTTATAGCCTTTAGCAATATAGGTCTCGTCCCCCAGCAAGAAACGGTTGCGTTCCGTAATATACTGGTTAAACTTGGAGACACTGCGCTGAATCTCAGCTTGGGTCAGCTTTTCCTGCTGGATAAAGGCTGCCACATCCGGGTCTGCCATGATTTGCTTGACCAGCTCCTGATAGTCAAACTGCCGCACCCTATTCATATGAGGCATATTCTGTCCTACTTTCTCCATTTATTCGCCTCCTCCTTCAAGTTTGGCTAAGAGCCGACGTTTCTGCTCTTCTAGCTCGGCCTGCTTCTCTGCACTCGTTTCATTTTTATAATCTGGCTGACTCCAGTCAGGTACGTTAGACTTGGTAGAGCCTTGTCCAGATTTAGCTGGACGGTTCTGGGGCTGCTGGTTGCGCTCACGGATTTTCAAGACAGCTTCCTCAGCTGTCGTCACCTTTTGATAAGAAAAATCATTGGCTACCTTGAGGGCATACTTTTCATTGAGATTGGCTGAATCCACCTTATTAAAGGTCAAGAGCAAGATTACGTTGATAACCTCGTCCAAAAGGCCTAATTCAGCTAAATCTAGCAAAAGCTTTCTCTCCGTTCTCGTAATAGCAGCCTGACGGGTTTTTTTAATTTCTGCCAGAAAGACCATTGGCGATGTTCGCTTCGCTTCTTGGATAATAGACTGCTCTTGCTTAGAAAACTGACCTTCTGCTGGCTTCTGAGCTAGCTTTTGCTTCATCCGCTTGGTCGAAATAACCTGAGAAACAGCAGTTTCTCTAGCCAAAACGTAGGTCTCATACCAAGTCCACTTCTTCTGCTCAGCAATTGCAAACAATTCTAGCACATCTTCCTTTTCATTGGCAAAGCGAAGATTGTCCTGAGCCATCCGTTGCTTGAAATACTCCAAGTCAAAATCATTGGCCTTTCGCACTGCCCTTGCTTGCTCAGCTTCCATACCAAACACCTGCATAAAAGGCTTGACCAATTTCTCTCCGCTAGGATTTTCTGGTCGCAGGGCTTCTGCAGCAGCTTCTCCGATTTTCTTTTCCAAGAGCCGGCTGTACACATTATGGCTGAAAAATTCCTCCGCCGTTAAGGTCGGGTGGAGTTGAACCAGATAGTGGTCATCTGTTTGATAAAGATCTACTAGCTTAATCGCCGCTAAACGCTCAAAACTTTCTTCTAAAATATTAAGTCCAAAATCTAAATGATTAAGAATCTGACTGAAGAGGTGCTGCTTTTGCCCATTATCCCCAAAAGACAGCAGATAAAGATAAAGTGCTACTGCTTCTCTCCCCAAAATCGGCAGATAGAGCTTGGTCAAAATAGCAATATCTGGGCTGACTGCATTATTGCGCAAGAAAGAAAACTGATGGTTCGGTTTCATTTATTTGTCCTTTTTCTTCTTGGACCCCTTAGTAATCTGCTTGAGCAGGCTTTCTAGCTCTCCCACATCCTTGAAACTCCGGTAAACACTGGCGAAACGAACGTAGGTGATTTCATCCAGCTCGGCCAGTTCATCCATGACTAAGGATCCAATATATTCACTATTGATTTCATTATCGCTCTGACTGCGGACCTTTTGCTCGATTCGGTTGACAATCTCTTCTATTTCGTCACTAGATACTGGCCGCTTTTGAGCGGAGCGAATAATACCGTTAAAAATCTTATCCCGAGAAAATTGCTCGCGTGTCCCGTCCTTCTTGACAACAACTAGGGTTCTCTCTTCAACACGCTCGTAGGTCGTAAAGCGGTGTTGACATTCCTCACACTCACGACGGCGGCGGATTGTATTTCCATCTTCTGCCTGTCTACTATCTACTACACTTGATTTATTCCCACCACATTTCGGACAACGCATACCATTTCCTCCTAGAATCCTAATACTTCATTATAACACGTTTTCAAGAATAACAAAAGACAGCCGTTTGGAGGGTAATATTTCACCATTTTGCTCTAAAAATGTGTTTATCAAAAATAAAAAGCGAGACAAATCTGTTGCATTCTCAGTCTTGCCTCATCTTTTTACTATTATAATGCCACTTGCACTTCTAAACCAAAGTGGTCACTGACAACAGGGGTTTCTTTACCGTCAAAAACGACAGCGGAGCGCTCAATGTTCATCCCTTGACTAGTGAAAACATAATCAATCTTCAGAGCATGCTTATTATCATCCCAGCCTGCGATAGTCCCTTCTACAGTTGCCTCTCCAACAATTTCTTTTGCAGCAATATGACTATCCTGCAGCTTCAGCGGACTGGCTAAGATGGTCTGGTAGCCTTGCTGGCCGACCGGATTGTTGAAATCGCCCATGAGGACCAGAGGAGTTTTAACCTTGAGAAGCTCTGCTTCAAGCTTAGCCCATTCCCCCTGAAAGCCTTTGTCCCACCAAGACAGATGGCAGGAGGCGATTGTCAGCAATTGACCTTCTACCTCAGTCTCGGCTAGCAAGACCTTGCGGGTATGGTAATCCGTAGGATCATTAGCCTCTGATACCAGAACTTCTCTAGGAGCCATAGGATTTCTAGATAGGATTGCCACTCCTTCGTTATAAATATCAAACCCAATATGATTATAGGCCCAGGACCAATGATAGTCCAGTCCTGCCTCAGCCAACTTTTCTACCAGACATAGAGCAAAATGGTCTTGATGGATCTCAATTGCACCCTCAACCGCCTGATAGAAAGGAGCCTGAACAACCTGTTCAGACTCCGTTAATTGATTGACTTCCTGCAGGCAAATGACATCATATTTTTCTTGAAGAATGCGTTCCGCAAGCTGATTAAGCTTGGTTTCTTGCTCTTCTTCCATCCAACTATGAGTATTTAATGTCAGGAATTTTGCCATGATTTCTCTTTTCTATATTACAATTCAACCTTAGCAACAACTGTCTTAGCAGATGCTTGACCAAGTTTTTCTACTGTCACAGACTTGATAGCTGCTGCATTTGTGAAGACTACGATTGTTGAAGTTTCACGTCCTGCTTCCTTGATTGCTTCCAAGTCAGCTGTGACTAGAAGATCTCCAGCTACAACCTTTTGACCTTCAGAAATATGAACTTCGAAAGGTTTACCTTCAAGGCTGACAGTTTCCAAACCAATATGTACCAAGACTTCTAAGCCGTTATCTGTCACAAGACCGATAGCATGCTTGCTAGGGAAGACGCTAGTTACAGTACCAGCAACTGGTGAATAAATCTTACCGTTTTCAGGCTCAACTGCAAATCCGTCGCCCATCATTTTTTGTGAGAAGACTGGATCTTTAACGTTTGCCAAGTCAATGACTTGACCGTCCGCAACAGTTTCAACCTCCTCAGTCACACCTTTGTAAGTAACTTCGGCAGCTGCTGATTCTGCTTTTTGGCTAGGAAGTGTTTCAGGAATCACTTCACCAGAATCCAACAAGTCTTGAATATCAGATTTGAGAACGTCGGCTTTTGGTCCGTAGATAGCCTGAACGCCTTGGCCTTTCATAACCAAGCCCATAGCGCCTTCAGCTTTCCACTGTTCTTCTGTTCCAACTTTTTCAGCATCTTTGACAGTCACACGCAGACGAGTCATACATGCATCTACATCTACGATATTAGCGCGACCACCCAGAAGGTTGATAACATTTACTGCTTGAGATGCTTCAGCAACTTTACCACCAGTTGACTCTGATGAAGAAGCTTCATCTGAACCGTCTGCTGTTTCATAGTTACCATTACGTCCTGGAGTTGCGTAGTTGAACTTCTTGATCATGAAGTTAGAAATGAGGTACATCACAACACCAAAGAGGATAGTTACCCAGATGAAGTTGATGATATCCATTCCTAAGCCAGCATTGATGGCCATAGGAGTACGGGTCAAGAATTCGATAGAACCGAATGAGTGCACACGAAGGTTAACGATGTCAGCCATTGCAAACGCAGCACCTTGTACAAATGCATAAATGATATACAGCGGTGTTGCAACGAACATGAACATGTACTCGATTGGCTCAGTAACCCCTGTCAAGAAGGTTGCCAAAGCAGTCGCAATCATCATACCTTTGTATTTGTGCTTCTTGTCAGCATCTACATTGTGATAGATAGCCGCCGCTACCCCCATAAGGATACCGAATGAACCAATCATCTGACCAACCTTGAATCGAGCTGGATGAACTGTATCAAGCAAGTGTTGGTAAGTAGAAGGATCAGCTGATTTCGTACCAACCAAGTCAGTTACCCAAGCCAACCATAGTGGATCTTGACCAGCTACAGTTGTTCCCGCACCAGAACCAGTAATAACGTGATAAACACCACCTAATTCTGTGTAGTTCATCGGAATGGTCAACATGTGGTGCAAACCAAATGGAAGCAAGAGACGTTCCAAAGTACCATAGATGAATGGTGCTAAAACTGGTGCAGTATCTTGTGAGTTAGCAATCCAAATACCAAAGCTGTTGATACCTGATTGAACAACTGGCCATACGAATGACAAAACAATTGCCACGATTACTGAGCGCAAGATAACAACGAAAGGTACAAAACGCTTACCATTGAAGAATGACAAAGCATCTGGCAATTTACGGAAATTATAGTATTTGTTATAAGCTGTCGCTCCAACAAAACCAGCGATAATTCCGACAAAGACACCCATGTTCAGAGCTGGTGACTCCAGAACGCTGATGAAATAATCAGAAACCTTAATAGATGCGCCAAACATTGTTTTAACTACAGCAGCCTTATCTGAGAGCATATCGCTGGTAACACCAAACATAACACCAGTGATACGGTTAATCAGGATAAAGGACAGACCTGCTGCGAAGGCACCGCCTGCGCGTTCTTTTGCCCAGCTTCCACCAATAGCCAAAGCAAAGAGGATATGCAGGTTACCGATAACCCCCCAACCAATCTGCTCTAAGACACCGCCGATAGTGACTAAAACACCTAGATTTGGATTAATCATCGGGATCGATTTACCGATACTAATCATCAGTCCTGCTGCCGGCATAACAGCAACGACCACCATCAAAGCTTTACCGAATTTTTGCCAAAATTCAAAGCTAAAAATGTTCTTGAATGAATCTTTCATCATTCAGACCTCCTTATATTTTTTGCAAACAAGTCCGTTTTTGTGAAATCGTTTGCATGTCGATACTTCTATTATAGCACGATTTTTTATTTTGTAAAGGCTTTTATAAAAATATTTTCTCTTTTTTTGCATTCCAAAGGCTAAAATCCCTTTTTACGAGACATATTTTTGCTATATTTTAACGAAAACGATTGCATAGAATAATCAGAAAGTCCGCATTATTTCTCCTATCAATACTGTAACAAGCGCAAAAAACTCCGTCTCCCTAAGGAGAACAGAGTTTTGAATTTTTATTCTTGCATGGCATAACCAACACCGCGAACGGTTCTGATATAGCTTGGCTGCCCTTCCACATCAATTTTACTGCGCAGATAACGAATATAAACATCTACAACGTTGGTCTCCGTTGCACTCTCGTACTTCCAGACACGCTCCAGCAGCTGCTCACGGCTCATGACCTTATTGCTGCCCATAAGGGTCACCAACAGATCGTACTCCCGCCGCGTCAGTGCGATAACTTCCTCGCCACGGTAAACCGTGTGATTTTTAATATCCACTCGCAGATTCCTATAAGAGGTCGGAATTTTCAAGAGGCTGCAGTGCTGGTCGATAAAGTCACGCCCGCGGAAAATGACAGAGACACGCTCCACTAAGTCACTGATAATGAAAGGCTTGACTACGTATGAAACGGCAAAATGCTGGATTGCTTCCTGCTGCTCTGCAATCTCTTCGCGACTAGCCAGGACGATAATGACGGACGCTGGCTTAATCAAACTCAGCTGCTGAGCAAAGTCGCTGGCAGTCATATCCTGAAGATTATAGTTGAGCAGAAGCAAGTCATAATCGGCATCTTTAGCCAGAGCTAGCCCCTCTTGACCAGTCTCAGCTAAATCTACAAGAAAGCTTTCCTTTTGCAGTTCCAAACTCACAAATCGGGCAAGATTTTTTTCATTTTCTACTAGTAAAATTCGCTTTGCCATAGGCCTATCCTATTTTTCGTCGTACCAAGAATAGTGGTAGGTACCTTCTTTGTCTTTACGGTTATATGTATGAGCACCAAAGTAATCACGCTGTGCCTGAATCAGATTAGCTGGCAGATTTTCCGCACGGTAGCTATCAAAGTAAGCAATGGCACTGGAGAAGGTTGGCACTGGTACTCCCGCTTGCACAGCTAAGCTGACAACATCACGTACTGCCTGCTGATACTTAGCCGTAATATCCATGAAGTATTCATCTAAGAGTAGGTTTGCAAGGTCAGCATCACGGCCGTAAGCGTCTGTAATTTTCTGAAGGAAGCGGGCACGGATGATACAGCCAGCACGCCAGATAGAAGCAATCTCACCGAACGGCAGATTCCAATTATTTTCCTTAGAAGCTACACGCAATTGAGCAAAACCTTGAGCATAAGACATGATTTTTGAGAAGTAAAGAGCCTGGCGGATCTTTTCAATCAACTCTGCCTTATCTCCCTCAAAGGTGAAAGCAGCTGGTTTTGGCAATACCTTGCTAGCAGCCACACGCTCATCTTTGTAGGTAGAAATGTAACGCGCAAAGACTGACTCTGTAATCAATGGCAGCGGCACACCTAGATCCAAAGAAGATTGACTGGTCCACTTACCAGTTCCCTTATTGCCAGCCGCATCCAGAATATAGTCAACGATTGGGCCAGCTTGACCTTCATCGTCCTTACGGGTCAAGATATCCGCTGTAATCTCAATCAGATAGCTGTCCAGCTCGCCTTTGTTCCACTCTGTGAAGATGTCTGCCATTTCACTAGCTGAAAGGCCTAGCAAGTGCTGCATCAGGTCATAACTCTCAGCGATAAGCTGCATATCTCCATATTCGATTCCGTTATGGACCATTTTTACATAGTGACCGGCGCCATCAGGACCGATATAAGTCACACATGGTTCGCCGTCTTCAGGAGCTTTAGCAGAGATTTCTTCCAAGACATCGGCTACCAACTCATAAGCTTCTTTTTGACCACCTGGCATGATAGACGGACCTTCCAATGCGCCCTTTTCGCCACCGGAAACACCTGTACCGATGAAGTTGATACCAGAGTTGGCCAACTCTTCATTACGGCGAATAGTATCTTTGTAGAAAGTATTCCCACCGTCAATCAGGATATCACCCTTATCCAAGTGAGGGAGAAGCGCTTGAATAGTCGCATCTGTACCAGGACCAGCTTGAACCATCAGCATAATCCGACGTGGGTTTTCGATAGAGTTCACAAAAGACTCCACATCATAGCTAGGCACAAAATTTTTCTCAGGATGAGAGGCAATGACGTCCTCTGTCTTATTTGCTGAGCGATTATAGATGGCAACTGTATAGCCACGAGATTCGATATTTAGGGCAAGGTTACGGCCCATAACAGCCATACCAACAACACCAAAATTTGCTTTAGTCATTATGTTCTCCTATAGTTTGTTTGTCTTATTTTATCATTTTTAAGGCTTAAAAGAAAGTATTAAGTCGGAGACTTATGAAAGGGGGGAGGGATAGAAAAACAGTATCTTCAACAACTATCATTATTATTCTATTTACTTACCCAGCCGATGGCATCACTAGGTGGGGTTTCGGTATCAATCCAGATGAATTCAATACCGATTTCACCATTTTTAAACTTAGTTAAGCGAATACCGTTGATTTCAAGTTCATTGAGTCGTTGACCTGTCAAGACTTCTCGTTCTTTCAACTGGAAAACACCACGCAAAATCCACTTTCCAAGAATTTCTTGCTTATCAGTTGATTGAATCGCCTTACCAGCTTCTTGGTTTATGTAGGCATTGATGATATCACCAGAAGATAAGAATCGTAGTTTAAAAGTTCTTTCTTCTTTGGGCAGAGCTAGTTTTTTAGTGCCAGGTTCAAAAGTCCCAAATCCAGGACCAAAGAAATTTGGTCTTTCATCATGGAAGTTCTTGGAGTCAGGTAGCGGAATGTAAACTTCGCTAACTGGACGATAAACTAACTGTTCAATTTCTTTAATGAGTTTTTCGTTGCCAGTCTCGTGGACAAAGTTAATCAAGCGCTCACGAATAGCCTTCATCTGAGCTTTTTCTTTCTTGCTGGTCCATTTCTTCAAGAGAATTTCTTCTAAAGAGTAGGTCACAAAATCTAGTTCTTCTAGAGATAGACTGTCCTTAAATTTATCTTGAATTTTTAAAATCCGTGGCTCACGGTCGTCTCTGGCTAATTTTGAACCACCGTTAAAGGCATTAAAACCAGAGTTTTCTTCCACATTTCCATGTTTGTCTGTGATAACCCAAGACACCGTTTCTAGGATATCAGATTGTCCCTTTTCAGCTGTCAGTAAATGAAGATTCTCAAACAAAGAAATAGGATCTTCGATATAATGGACGTCCCAAGTATCTACCACAATGTCTTTGTTGTTAAATGTCATGTGGAGCTGGCTGTCAGCTGCTGTGTACTTGTAGTGGTGTTGCCCATCCGTAAAACGGAAATTGGTTGGAGTATTTTTCGTGGTTGAGCCTTTAATGACCAGATTATCAATATCAACTGGTAAATAAGTCGTCTCACCGACAAAAATCTTAGGATTCTCTCCCTTTGATGTCGGCATCAGGACATGATAAACTGATTCGACATTGACTGAATCTGAGTTAAACCCCTTGATCTGTGCCTTGGAGGATTCGATTCTCTGATTTCTCAGAGTAGCAATCTTTCGTGCCAACTCTTCATAGCGTTGGTAGTTTTCCTTGTCCGCTGTTTCTTTATCAGCTGAAATATCTGCATGAAACTTGATATCACCCAACAAGTCCGTCCAGGTTTGAGAGTCTTTCTTAAACTGAGCGATTTTTTGGTCCCCTGACTTAATTCCAAAAGATTTGATACCCACTAGGTACTTATGATTTTCATCTACAACGACAGAGACATCAAAGGAAGTATTGSCGATATCTTCCCCTATGGCATTAAAGGACTTCTGGAAAACAGTCTCCTGAAATTTGGAATTAACAATTGGAGCTACATAATTCTCTGTTTGTCCCTCGTCTTCGGATTCTGCCTTTTGAGAGAAAGCTTCACTCAAGCTAGCGAAGTTGGTAATTAAGGTTTTGTATTTTTCTTTTTGTTCAGACTTTAGATGTTCCCACATAAGCACCCTCTTTTCTATTTTCAGTATATCAAAAGAAGATTAGATTTTCACTAATCTTCTAGTATATTCGTTAATTGATACTGTAAAACTCAAGATTCCCTTGTTTTTTAACCAATCTCAAATACTCTTCATCTGACAGAAGGGCTAGACCATCATCATAAGACTTGATTTTTTCAAGAGCCTGGTCATAGTTATCTACAAAATCCTTGACATAGGATTGCCCTTCAAATTGACCATTCATCTTGGTATAGATAATGGCGAATTTCCCTGAGCGTTCAAGCTGAGATTGTCGTTGACTTTCGTTTAAAGCCTTGGCAACATTCTCCGCAATGCGCTTAATCACGGGCACAACTACACTGTTTCCAGCTTGTTTGTATAGCTGACCATTAGAAACTCCTTCTGGAATTTTAAAGGATTTAGGATAGCCTTGAACATTAAAGGTTTCTTTCGGTGTCAGTTTACGAATCTCACCACTATCCGTCAAAATCAATGGAACGTTGTGTCCACCTGTTCCCATGTTTGCTGTCAGGGTAGGAACAACTCCGTTTTTATTTTCACGGACATACTGACGGCGCCACTGGTAGACCGTATCCTGGCTGGTAACTTCAAACTTCAACTGGTCATAGAAATTTTGCTTGCCTTCACGGTAGTAGTAGACCTCGTCTAACTGGTCACCAAAGTTAATCACATCCTGAAGAGTCGTAGTCAGCTTGATTTCCTCTGGGAATTCAAACAAGTCATAAGCTTCCTTGGTATCAAAACCAACAATATAAATCCGTTCACGGTTTTGTGGAATATTTCCATAGTCTTTCCCGTTGAGGACCTTCCACTTGATGAAGTAGTTGTTCTCGGTCAAGGCTTCACGAATAACCTTGAAGGTATTGCCATGGTCATGACCGACCATATTTTTGACGTTTTCGATGAAAATAGCACGTGGTTTACGCCACTCAATCATGCGAAGCAATTCGAAGAAAAGATCGCCACGATCATCATCAAAGCCCTTGCGATAACCCGCAATACTAAAGGCCTGACATGGGAAACCTCCCATAATCACATCCACGCGCTCAGCTGGAATATCCTCTGGCTGAACGTCGTGAATGTCACGACCATCCAAATAGGTATCTGGATGGTTTAACTGATAAGTCTGACGCGCATACTTATCAAATTCATTGGCATACACCACTCTGAACTCATTGGTCTGTTCAAATCCCAACTCAATTCCCCCAACACCTGAGAAGAAAGCTGCAATGTTGTACTTCTCAGAGTGGTCCGAACTTACAGAATTTGTCATGTAGTTACCTGCTTTCATTTTTTTATATGTAATTTATTCCATAAATCAATTAACTCCGTCTCTTTATCTTCAATAAACCGTTTAATCATCTGTATATCACTTGTAGGAAAATGTATATCTTTAAGTTCTTTTGTATCAAACCAATATGTACCCAAAGAACTACCACAATATTCTATTTGAATATTATTTTGATCATCTTGGATTGAGAAAACCAAGGAATATTCAGAGTTAATAGGTATTTTGTTAATCAATCTATCTGGATGTACTGTGTTCCAACAGTCAATTAACTGTTGAAAATTTCCTTTTATCCAACCATCAATTTTCTTTTTATCTTTTTTTGGAAAAGAAATATCTCTTTCTTCTAACCCGGGGAGTTGGTATGCCCCCCGCTTTTCCCCCTGATATAAAATATGAAAATGCGGAGGATGATTTTGCTCATTTTTATAAACCACAGCATGATACTGTTTCGTATGATCAATTGTAATTTTCTTTTCACTTTCTTTTTTTGAAAAAACTTCGTAAGATGGTAAATCTATGAAATTATGTACTATAATTTCTTCTTGATGACTTTTTACAACAGTCATAGATAACTTTTTAAAAACATCAAAACTATCTGAGTAAAAAGAAATAAGTAATTTATCCCGTTCAGAGGCTTCGTATAATGCCTTTACATCAAATGCTTTATTTTCTTTCCATTGGTAGGAGATGGTATTATTAATTTTTGAATCAAGATCCCAGTAATGCGAATGATGAATCAAAGATAGTAATTTTTGTCTAGACGTTAACCCTTTACCTACTTTCCCAGTTAAAAAATCATGAAAAGTGTCTTGACTAGTAATCTTAGAGGAATATAAATCAGACTTTGAAAATAAAACATTTTTCTCTCGAGTTAATGTAGTATAGAGAGGAATAAAGATATTATCTAGATATTGTTTAAATTCATAAACATTTCTATATTGTTGATTCAACGAAGAGTCATTTATAATCAGCTCCATAACTATAACCCCAGCATCCTCAATAAATCATTATCGAATTGATCAAATAATCCATCTTGCGGATTGATAACATCTCCTTTTCCTTTTACTTCAATTTCATGATTTAGTGTTTTAAATTCTTCGTCCAGTTCAACAAAATTAATGCCGAATAATTCTTGTGAATTTTTCTTGTCATCAGATTGATCTCTTGATATTGCTACTCTAATTGCATTAAAAACATGATCACTATGCGTTTCAATAAAAAGTTGGCGATTGTGTTCCGCTATATGTATTAAAAAATCTGTTAATGCAGATTGTGCCTTAGGATGTAAATGTAACTCTGGATTTTCAATCAATAAAACATCTCCTTCTTGACTACCTAAACACAATATTAATATTGAAATTATAAAACTAGTTCCAGTCCCTAAATTTTTAGGACGATTGGATATTATATTCCCTCTTACATCATATGTAACTTTCACAAGATCAGTTTGTTCAATTTCTTCTATTTTCAATTTAGTATCAAGAATTTTATTTAACCAATAATTCAATTCTACTAACAAAGTATTCGAACCATCTTGATTCATAACAAAATCTTCATTCAAAGATAATTTTTTATTTTTCTGAAGAAACGAAAATAAATATTGACCATTTGATTGAAAATACTGTTCTTCTGAAAAGGATTCTGGGTAAACATCTTTTGCACCAATTCTATCTGCTGATATATACTTTACTWTGTTAAAAAAATGTTCATTTACATCATAATAAACAATATCACGTGAAATACTTAATTTAAAAACATTATTGTCATCCCTAAGTGAAATTTGTATATCATCTGTCGCCTTCTTACTTTTTATTTCATTGTAATTACCAAGCCTAATAAAATCACCATTCAGAACAGTATTTGTAGTCATTTCATCATTCTTATAATTCAATTTATCTGCCTGAGAAAGTACTAGAATAGATTGGAGAACGGAGGATTTTCCAGATGAATTCGTTCCTAAAAAAAGATTCAATTTTTTTAGTTTTATTTCAACATCTGTAACACTTTTAAACGATTTTACTTTTAGCTGTTTAAACATTAATTTCCCTCAATAATTTTTCCATAATTTCACTTAGGGATGACAATAATGTTTT
>NZ_JAJEPD010000013.1:0-3864 GCF_020729765.1 Streptococcus sanguinis
TAATGTATTAAGAAATTAGATAAGGTTTTTAACTGGAAATAAATTGACGGCTAATTTAAGAAGTTGTATAATTCTAAGGAATTTAATTTATTCGCAGATAGATGTTTAGAAAGCTAGATTTCTTTCAACATTCTGATTACATTTGGGAGATAAAATTGATAGCCTATGAGGAAAAAATATGAATAACTCTTTTTTATTAGAATATGACATTGAATCTTTATCTAAAGTTATCTACTCTATTACTTCATGGTTTCCAAATAGGAGATTTTTAGGAATAGTAGATAAATTGAATAGAGATTTTATTAATAATGAAAGTAAGATTTTAGGGACTACTAAAATAGACTCATACAGCAAATTTGTAGACTTTTATAAAAAAGCAATTGAGTATTATATACCTGAATACCCAAAAGAAGATTTCCCTATTGATACTGGAAATGTAAGGTTCTATTCAAATGATAGATTTCATAAAATATTTATAGGAAATGGCAATGAAGATACTTATGAAACTTCATTTRTAATAGAATCTTTAGTGCATGATTTTAAGCAATTCAAAGAAATATGGTATGAGATACTTGAATATGAAGATTTAATTATTTCATCCTTAGAACCATTTAAAAGTGAGTTTACTCAAGAAAACTTTGAATGTCCACCTGAGAGTTATTTCAATTTTATATATCAAAATCATGAGCTTTTTTATGATAACGAACTTGCCCAGTATTTCAAAACATTCAAAAGTAATAATGCTGAGTTATATCCATTATTTACTCCTGTTAATAACTTTCCCATATTTTTACCAGTTATGAAAGATTGTTTTATGGAGAGAATAGAAAGCGAAATAGAGGAATCAAAGTTTGAAGAATCTATTTGGTTAAGCTTCTGGAGCAGACTAAATTGTAATTTTACAAAATTCTTTGAACGAGAAGGAAATTCATTTTATAATCTGAGGTTAATTAACAAAGAGGCTAAAGAAAAGATTGATTTAAAAAATACATTGGCATTTTTAAATGAAGATAAATTAATTGTTTTAGAGCCAAGCCAAAATAAAATTTCAGATCACTTAAAAAAAGGAATTATTGATAATACTTACCAGATAGCAGGTCTTTGTCAAGATGGAGAAGTTAGAGGATTTCAGTTTAAGTCCCAGAGCAATATTATTTTTGTTGGAGTTGACACCAAGAGTATATCTCCAAATATCACTAAAACATTCCTATTTGGAGATGATGATGAATATGTATTAAATGCAAGTAGTATTATAGGAATAATTAACAATGCGAATTCAATAAAAGAAATCGTTGATTTTTTTATAGCTTATAACAATAATCAAGATAGAATTATGTCTTTCTCCAATGGAGATGCTTTATTTCGAATGTGGCAATCATCAAATCAGATGATTAATGATGGTGCTTTGAATGTAAATATGGCTTTCTTACCCTATGAAAGTGTTCATTATAATATGGAAACGTTTGATAAAATTGTATTAAACTATCCATTTGAAATAGGGGGAGAGTTTTATAATATTCATGGTTGGAAAATAGTTGATAGGGAACAAACTGATTTGTCACTTATTTCAAAAGCTCATCTTGGATCAATTGATATATTTTCAGAGAATCATAAAAAAATTATATATCGGGAGTTACATTTTATTTTAGAAGATATAAATATCTATGATTACGAACAAATAAAATCTTTTAACGAAATTGTTTTAAATGCTTTATGTCATAATAAAGAAGCAATTTTATCAAACTATGAAAAAGAAACTATGGAGATTAATTTAGTATCTAAGTCTGTGCTTGATAGAAATGCTAATTCTAGATGTCCGATACAAGAAACGAACTATTTTAATAAAATAGTTTTTGTTAAAAATTCCAAATATCAGATAACTTTATTAGCTCCTAGATGGAATAAAATATTTGCTGATAATCTTTCCAAATCAACATTGGAATTTGAAAATACAATTCTAATAAATTTACTAGACGGTTTCCTTTTTAAGGATAGAGTTTTGTTATTTGAAAAAATTAAAGAAACAGACAATGAGAAACGAACTTCAAGCTTATTTGAAGTTCGGGTTGAATATTTTATTCAGCCTCATTTAGAATTCTCAGCTCCTAAAAACTATTCTTTTAAAAGAGTTAGGAAAAGTATTGCTAACACCATTAAAGAACTTGGATTAGAGCCAGGTATATATTGTGATTCAGACATAGTTGCTATCGTAAGATGTTTTAGAAATAAAATACGCGAAGACTTAGTTTCTATGATGTCATTGTATAATCAGTATGACTTGATACTTAAACTACAAAATATATTATCTTTAATTATTTTTAATATTGATATCCACCGCAGAAGATTAACTACATTTTCAGATAACGGAAATCTTCAAACTGTTAAATTAAATAAATTTCGAGAACAAACGATTGATTTACGTGAAGAGGCCCGCGTTTATAAACCAATATTAGAATATCTTATTGAAGAGAATTTAGTAACAGAAAGGGATGATGACGCATTAATTCCAAGTGATGATATTGTTGATGAATTGATTGCTTATGGGAAATACATATTAGATTTTCAACTTCTTTCTGATGCCTATTCGTATGGTGCTAGCAATTGGTTTCAGTTAGAGATTGAAGATAATTATGTTGTAGATATTTCAGAAACGGAAAAGTACTTACAATTTGTTGATGAAATGATAGACATCAAGTATAAATATGGTGAATACGCAAGTAGAGATAAGGAAATTGACAATAATATAATTGATCTGGTTAAGAAATCGTTCTTTCAAGATACGAAAGTTGATTTTGATTCTTTTATTTGTTTCCTCTCCATATTTTCAAGTAATAGTCATATTTTAAAATTAAAAAATCAAAAATTACTGACTGTAAAAGGAAATGTTGTAACAGGTAAAATAGAAGATTTGGCTAAATATTTTGAAGAGAATTCGGACTATTCAATTGAAATCTTTTATGGTGTTTTGAAATTCTTAGTTATAGAAAAGAAGAAAATTACTACTAATGGAGTAATTCCAATATGGGACAAAAAGAAAAGAGATAATAAATTTTCTGCTAAACCTATTATTGTTAATCATAATAGCATTATTTTTTCACCTATTATTCTTGATAGGTTGGCAAAAGATTGGACAGAGGGAATGATGAACTTCATTTTACCATATGATATTGGTATGCAAAATACGCTAAATACAATAAATAGTTGGAAAAAATTTTACGAACAACAGATAGTCCAAAATCTTAAGGGCTTATTTAAAGATAATAGGTACGTTACTCATATTGATCAAGAATTATATAAATTAGATATTAAAGGAAATCATCCTAGAAATTTAGGAGATTACGACCTAATTGTGATAGACAATAAGCTGAAAGAAATATTATTATTTGAAGTTAAATATATGCGTTTAAGTCAGACTATGAAAGATAGTATGGGTGATCAAAAAGAATACTTTTTTGGGGGAAAGGCCAAAGGACTAAAGTTCAAACGGCGAGTAGAGTATTTTGAAGAGAATCTAGATGTAATTTGTAGAAATATCGGATTAGAAGAGAGATACTCATTAAAATCATATTTCATTACAAATAAACTAATAAAATCAAACTTTGTGGAATTTCCATTTGAAATTATTAGTTTTAATGAATTTAAATCTCTCAATAATAATTGAATTTCTTTATAAAATTTGAACAGGTTATCAAAGTATTCATTTTCTAAAATTGATAAAAGAGATTTTGTATATATTAACTTCTAAATTTATTTCTCATAAAATGTAGTCATTTGGTTGATTTTTACAGACAGAAGTCAAGCAGACATTCACTACTCGTCAGTTATGACGAAAAATATTGATTTAAAGTGATTTTTGAAATTTAG
>NZ_JAJEPD010000014.1:0-11256 GCF_020729765.1 Streptococcus sanguinis
CGTCGATGCAGATTCACTCGCAGACACAGACGCACTCGTCGACGCGGACGTACTTGCACTTACTGACGCACTCGTTGATGCAGACGTACTTGCAGATACTGACGCGCTTGCGGACGCAGATGTGCTTGCTGATAYTGCTGTGATTGATATGAGATTGAGATATTTACTTCTTGGAATATGCCTTGATATTGAACACAGTATAAAAACAGCTATTATGGACATTGTGACAAAAAATCCTCGTATCGATGGCTATGATATTGTGAAAGATTATGCTGTATATAATCCTCAAGGTTATAACAACACTATAAACGCCTTATCTAAAAATGCTTATCTGAAAAATATTTATTTGAAGCATCATCAAGATATACCTATTTGGGTACTTGTTGAGGTAATGGATTTTGGGAACATATGTTATTTTATCGAAATGTATTGCAAGAAATACCCTAGCAACAAACGATTAAAAAAGGCTAAGCAATTCAGTTCATATGCTCGTCATATTAGGAACGCTTGCGCTCATAGTAATGTTTTACTTGTTGATATGCTTAATCAGAAGCTTAAACAACCATCAGCTGTTATCCTCTCGCTTGGTGAATCATTTGGATTGGATAGATCAGATTTAAGATATAGAAAATTACATGACATTTTTTCTCTTATTATCCTTCATCGAGAGTATTGCGGCGATAAATTAAAGCGACATAGACGACTAGAGGCTATAGAACTCGCTAAGCGTTCAAAGAGATATATGAAATACTACGAAGAAAACGAGGATCTGAAAAAAATTTATCAAATCCTTTGCAAAATTCTTGTAAAACAGTCTAAAACGTGATATGATATGAACAATTGTAAAAGAAACCTACCAAGGTTACACTGCTCTAGGTTTGTATATCTATACAAATAAGGGTTAAAACGAAATGAGCGTATCATCTTGCGAGATGGTACGCTTTTTTCAAAGCCTATATAAGCTGATTTAAGCCCTTTCTTTCTTTTCCAGATAGATTTTCACCTACCAACCTATCAAAACGAGCTCTAGGGCATTCTACAACGCCCTGGATCCATTTAACCCTTTCTTAAAACCCTTACGGCTTGCCTGCTGATGAAAAGAAAGGGGAACTAATGAAAATTACTGAAGTCAAAAAGAAAAACGGTACTATCGTTTACCGAGCTAGCGTCTATCTAGGAGTTGACAAGGTTACTGGTAAAAAAGTAAAGACAAGTATCACTGGACGGACAAGGAAAGAGGTCAAGAGCAAAGCCCAGCAAGCGCAGTTTGATTTTAAATCTAATGGTTCGACAGTCAAAAAGACGGTACAGGTCAAGACCTACAAAGAGCTTGCTGCCCTATGGCTAGAAAGTCACAGGCTGACAGTTAGACCGCAAACATTTGCTGTGACCAGGAGGCAAGTTAATCATCATCTTATCCCTGAGTTTGGGAGCATGAAGATAGACAAAATAACGCCTAGCAGCATTCAGGAGTTTATAAACAATCTGGCCCATAAGCTTGTAAATTTCAAGGAGATTAACTCAATTAATAGGAGAATACTGCAGCATGGTGTGACATTACAGCTGCTGGCATCTAACCCTGGGCGTGATGTGATTCTACCTAAGAAGCAAAAGAAAGGCAGAGAAGCGGTTAAGTTCATAGAGCCAGATAACTTAAAGGTGTTTATCGATTATGCTGAAAAGCTATCTACAAAGAGTTACAAGCATTATTACCGCTTTGTGGTCTTTAAGTTGCTACTGGCCACAGGCTGCCGCATCGGAGAGTTGACAGCTCTGGAGTGGTCGGATATCGACCTAAAGGAAAAGACTATCACGATCAATAAAACCTATAGCCAAGAAATTCGGATGATAGGAGAGACAAAGACAAAAGCAGGTACTAGAAAAATAAGCATAGATTCTAAAACTACGCTCATGCTGAGGCAATACCAGAATCGTCAGCGGCTAAAGTTTTTAGAAGTTGGGGCGCAAGCTCCGTCTGTTGTCTTTGCCACTACAGTTAGAGAGTATCTGCCAAGGCATTCTCTCCAACAGATTATAGATAAGCGTTGCGAGACATTAGGCATCCCACGTTTCACTTGTCACGCTTTCCGCCATACTCACGCTAGTTTATTGCTAAATGCTGGTATCAGCTACAAGGAGTTGCAATATAGGTTAGGACATTCTAATATATCCATGACCTTAGATGTGTATAGTCACCTCTCCAAGAACAAAGAAAAAGAAGCTGTTTCATATTATGAAAAAGCTATAAATAGTCTATAAGTCCACAAAAAGGTGAACAATTTTATAAAACAACTTATCTATAAGGGTTATAAACCTTATTAAATCAACGTTTGAAAGGATAATAAGAGAAAATATGACGAAAATTCGCGGATTCGAGCTGGTTTCCAGCTTTACAAATGAAGATTTGCTGCCTAAGAGAGAGACGGCTCACGCAGCTGGCTACGATTTGAAAGTGGCAGAGCGTACCCCTATTGCGCCAGGGGAGATTAAGCTGGTTCCGACTGGTGTCAAGGCTTATATGCAGCCCGGAGAGGTACTTTATCTTTACGACCGCTCGTCCAATCCCCGTAAAAAAGGCTTGGTCTTGATTAACTCCGTAGGGGTCATTGATGGAGACTACTATGGCAATCCTGCAAACGAAGGGCATATCTTTGCTCAGATGAAAAACATCACGGATCAGGAAGTCGTTCTTGAAGTTGGCGAACGTGTAGTTCAGGCTGTCTTCGCACCTTTCTTAATTGCGGATGGAGATGAGGCAGAAGGCGTGCGGACTGGTGGATTTGGGTCGACAGGGAAATAGAGTAAGAAAATGGCAGACTATTTATTAGTTGTAGATATGCAGTCAGATTATGTTGCTGCAGGAAAAGCATATGATAATGAAGCACTGACTGTGGCTGTAAATGACAAAATTGCCAGCTATCCCAGCAATCGTGTTATCTATATTCTCAACCGTTTTTTCTGGGAGAGAAAAGATAGGAAGAAGAAATTTGCGACTGGTTTGCAGGTTGTATCTTTTCGCATCTTTGAGAAGCGTCGGGCTTCTTGCTTTACTAATCCGGATTTAAAAGATTTTTTAGAGGGAAACGGTGCTAAAAGCATAGAGTTTATTGGGGTCGATGGCAATGGCTGTGTCAAGGCTTCCGTTTTGGCAGCCGTCAAGGAGAATTATCAGGTTTCCATCGATTTGTCCGCTGTCGGAGTTGCTAACCAGAAGAAATTCTCTAAAACACTGAAGCAATGGCAAGATTGCGGAATCAAGATTGGATAGCTTTATGAGGACATTAGCATGAAAATTATTTTTATCCGCCATGGAGAGCCAGATTATTCACTTTTGGAAGAGGCTGGTTACACTGGCTTTGGACTAGATTTGGCTCCCTTGTCGGCTGCTGGTCGTCAGATGGCGACAGAGGCAGCTGCTAATCCTTTGCTGGAACAGGCGGAAATTCTGATCTCTTCTTCTGTGACGCGGGCTTTGGAGACGGCCTCCTATTTGATTCGAGACCGCCAACTGCCGCTTTTTGTGGAGCCTTTTCTGCATGAATGGCAGGTATATGAGAGTGGGATAGATAAGTTTGAGCAGGCTCGGAAGTTATTTTTGGAAAATAATGGTTCTCTTCCTGCAGGAAGTCCTGTCCGGTATGAGACGGCTGAGCAGATGAAAGTCCGTTTTTTGCGCACCATAAACAAATACAGAGAATACGAGACGGTAGCTCTTGTAGCCCACCGCATGCTCATCCGCCAGTTTGTAGTTGATCAGCAGATTGATTTTTGTCAGTTTGTTGAATGTGAATTGAAGTTTTAATGTTTCGTTGTAAAAAGAATCTTAATAAAAGGATTTTGAGATAGAAGAAAATATGAAAGAATTTAAGAACAAGGACTATGCAACAGAAATTCGTCAGAAAATTCCAGGCTATGATGTGATGCTAGATGTGATTTTCCGAGGAGTATTGCTTAGGTTAGCACCCAGTTTAAAAGTCGATAAGGTGTTAGCTTTGGCAAGCCAGACGGATGAGTTAAATGGTTTGGCATCCTTATTTCCTAAGGCAGGGTTGACGGTTGTGGAGCCAAGTGAGGCGATGCTACAAGAGCTTAAAAGTCAGGTTCATCTGCCTTAAGCGGAGTATCTTAATAATCGATTTGAAGAAGCAGTGCTGCCTTCTGCTTATCAGATTTGTTCTTGCTTGCTAGTGTTGCAGTTTGTTGAAAATCCCAGCTTATTTCTTCGAAAAATTTATGACTCTTTAAGTGAAGGTGGCCTTCTGATTCTTAGCTTTTTTTCCAACCAGCAACTGGGCTATTGGAAAACACTTGCTTCAGAGCTAGGAGCCAATCAGCAACAAGTTCAGCGTACTTATGAGAATCAAGCTGGTTTGATGAATTCCCTCTCGCCTCAAGAAGTTGCAGGCCTGCTAGAAGAGGCTGGCTTTACTAATATAGAGCAGGTGTGTCAGGTCTTATCTACTTTTGTTTGGATTATTAGAAAATAAGGAGAATCACCATCGCTAAGAAAAAAACGACCTTTGTCTGTCAAAATTGTGAATATCATTCGCCCAAGTACCTAGGCCGCTGTCCTAACTGTGGCTCTTGGTCTTCTTTCGTTGAGGAAGTAGAGGCTGCTGAGGTCAAGCATGCCCGTGTTTCCTTGACGGGCGAAAAGACCCGGCCCATGAAGCTGGCTGAGGTCACTTCGATTGATGTCAATCGGACCAAGACGGAAATGGATGAGTTCAATCGTGTACTGGGTGGTGGTGTCGTGCCTGGTAGTCTGGTTCTGATTGGCGGGGATCCTGGTATCGGGAAATCCACCCTGCTTCTGCAAGTATCCACCCAGCTTTCCCACCAGGGCACCGTCCTATATGTCAGTGGGGAGGAATCAGCTGAGCAGATTAAGCTTCGGGCGGAGCGTCTCGGTGATATTGACAGTGAATTTTATCTCTACGCCGAGACCAATATGCAAAATATCCGCACGGAGATTGAGAAAATCAAGCCAGATTTTCTGATTATCGACTCTATACAGACGGTGATGTCGCCGGAAATTTCCAGTGTTCAAGGCTCTGTTTCTCAAGTTCGAGAGGTGACAGCTGAGCTCATGCAGCTGGCCAAGACCAATAATATCGCGACCTTTATCGTTGGTCACATGACCAAGGAAGGAACCTTAGCTGGCCCCCGAACGCTAGAGCACATGGTGGACACAGTGCTTTATTTTGAGGGCGAACGTCAGCACACTTTCCGTATTTTACGGGCGGTCAAGAATCGCTTTGGCTCAACCAATGAGATTGGCATTTTTGAAATGCAATCTGGTGGGCTAGTTGAGGTTATCAACCCCAGTGAAGTCTTTCTGGAAGAACGTCTGGACGGCGCGACAGGCTCTTCTATCGTCGTGACTATGGAAGGAACGCGGCCGATTCTGGCGGAGGTGCAGGCCTTGGTGACACCGACCATGTTTGGCAATGCTAAGAGGACCACGACTGGTCTGGACTTTAACCGAGCCAGCCTCATCATGGCAGTTCTGGAAAAGAGGGCAGGACTCCTCCTGCAAAATCAAGATGCCTACCTCAAGTCTGCTGGAGGTGTCAAACTAGATGAGCCAGCGATTGATTTGGCGGTAGCTGTAGCCATTGCTTCCAGCTACAAGGATCTGCCTACAAATCCTCAAGAGTGCTTTATCGGTGAAATTGGCCTGACTGGTGAAATCCGTCGGGTTAATCGCATCGAGCAGCGCATCAACGAAGCAGCAAAGCTGGGCTTCACCAAAGTCTACGCTCCTAAAAACTCTCTGAACGGTCTCAAAGTTCCAGACAATATCCAAGCCATCGGTGTGACGACGATTGGGGAAGTCTTAAAGAAAGTATTTTCTTGATTAAAGTAGTATTGCGAAAAGTTGTTGTGCGTGCTATAATATTGCTAGAAAGAATAGGATTTATCTGGAATTTCCTATAAGTTGTTTTTCCAGATTTTTTAGGAGGATAATCAACCATGGTAGATCATCGTATGAATGTTTCTATTACCAACAATGCTCAATTTCCCTTGGCGGAGATTGCCTTAGATGCATCAGAGTCTGTTCGTATTCAGACTGGGAGCATGATATATCACACCCCCAACGTTGTCTTGAATGCTAAAGTGAATGCAGAGTCTCAATCAATCTTTGGCATGGCAATCCAAGCTGTGGGCCGTTCTATGGCTTCTGGCGAAGGAGTGTTTATCACTGAAGCAACTGCTCAATCAAATAACGGTCGTCTAGCCTTAGCGCCTAATGTACCTGGTCAGATTGTTGCTCTGGAACTAGGCGAAAAGCAATACCGCCTTAATGATGGAGCTTTTCTGGCTATGGATGGTTCTGCCTCTTATACTTTGGAGAGGCAGTCGGTGGGTCGAGCTCTCTTTGGTGGCCAAGGAGGCTTTTATGTGATGAGTACCCAAGGTCAGGGGACACTCTTGGTAAATTCCTTTGGCTCGATTCAAAAGGTCGAGCTGCATAATGATAGGATAACGATTGACAATGCCCACGTAGTAGCATGGAGTCGAGAGTTGGAATATGATATTCATTTAGAAAATGGTTTCTGGCAGTCCATGGGAACTGGTGAAGGAGTGGTTAATACCTTCTATGGAACTGGCGAAATTTACATCCAAAGTCTCAATATTGAAACCTTTGCAAATGTTCTTCGCCCACACCTGAATATTGACAATTCTTGAAAATTTCTAGGAGAGACTCAGGCAGTCTCTTCTTTTTTGATGCTTCAGTTTTCCTTTGTTCAAAATGTAGGAAAATGTTATAATCAAGTCATAATAAGAAGGAGGCAGATTCAATGCGATTTTCTATGGACAGTAATATGCAGTTTCCTTTGGTTGAGTTGTCGCTCAATCAGGGAGAAACCGTCTTTATCCAGCGTGGCAGCATGGTCTACCACACGCCTAACGTGACTCTGAATACCCAGCTCAATGCCAGCGGTTCTGGCTTGGGACGTTTTGTCAAGGCTGTAGGGCGGTCAATGGTTTCTGGTGAAAGTACCTTTATTACTCAGGCTGTTGCCCAGTCTGATAATGGCTACCTTGCTTTAGCGCCAGATTCTCCTGGTCAAGTCATTCCCCTTCAGCTAGGCGAAAAACAATATCGGCTGAATGACGGCGCCTTTCTAGCTCTTGATGGTACGGCATACTATACCATGGAGCGCCAGTCTGTTGGGAAAGCCCTCTTTGGCGGTCAAGGCGGTTTCTTCGTCATGACAACTCAAGGTCAGGGCACTCTTTTGGCTAATGCCTTTGGATCTATTAAGAAAATTGAGCTTCATAACCAAGAAGTGACGATTGACAATGCCCATGTAGTAGCTTGGAGCCAGTCTTTGAATTATAATATCCATCTGGAAAATGGCTTCTGGCAGTCTATCGGAACGGGAGAAGGAGTGGTCAACACCTTCCAAGGTACTGGTGAAGTCTATGTGCAAAGTCTCAATCTTCAAACCTTTGCAGGCTCACTCAGCAAGTTTATTCCAAGAAGCTCATAACAAATAAAACTAGGACAGAAGATCAGGCTAGATGCTGGATTTATCTGTCCTATTTTTTTATAACAAAGTCGAGAACTGACAAATAGCAGAAAAGATGGTAAGATAATATAAAATTATTTGGATATCAAAGTACCAGCAAGGGGAAAGAATGTCTTATTTTGAAAACTTTATGAAGGCTAATCAAGCCTTGAAAAGGCAACGGCCGCCTTTATGATCTAGCTGTTAGCACCATCGGACGCGAACTCGTTCGTGGCATTTTTGGCGGATTAAAGAAACGTTAGGAGAATAAAGTGACAATTACTATAAAACCTTATCAGAAATTGCATAAAGAGGCTGTTTTAGAATTATCAATTCAAGCTTGGTCTCCAGTTTTTCCAAAAATGGAAAAAGGAGTTCCTAAGTTTGTTTATGACAATTTTTATCCTCAAGGGTGGGAAACAAGGCAAATCAATGATCTAACAGCAGTCTTAGATGAAGAGAGTCAGTTTTCCTGGTTAGCTTTTCTGGAGGAAGAATTAGTCGGATGGATTCACATTCGCTTGCACCCTGAGGATAAGATGGGTGAGATTTATATCCTAGCTGTTGCTCCAAGATATCAGCGTCAAGGTATCGGAAAAGCGCTCATGACCTATGCTTGTGATCAGATTAAACAAAAAGGAATGGAAATGGTCATGGTTGAGACGGGCGGTGATCTAGGTCATGCACCGGCTCGTAAAACCTATGAGAACTTTGGTTTTGAACAATGGCCCGTTGCTCGCTACTTTAAGAAGTTGTAACACATGGCTCTTTGTCAACTGTAGTGGGTGATAAAAACTAGCACAGAGAGCAGTTCATATAGGTTCTCTCTTTTTTGAAGTTAGGGAAGTTCTAAAGCCAAAACCTAGTATGATAAGGTTAATTCGTTTGAAGATCAAATAATATAATTAGTCAGGAGTCAAAATGTCATATTTTGAAAACTTTATGAAGGCCAATAAAGCTTATGTTGATTTGCATGGGACAGCACATCTGCCCATCAATCCCAAGACCAAGGTAGCTATCGTGACCTGCATGGACTCTAGGCTTCACGTGGCTCAGGCTCTGGGTCTAGCACTAGGAGATGCTCATATCTTGCGCAATGCCGGCGGTCGGGTAACAGAGGACATGATTCGCTCGCTAGTCATCTCCCAGCAGCAGCTAGGAACGCGGGAAATCGTGGTTTTGCATCATACAGACTGTGGGGCACAGACCTTCAAGAATGAGGATTTCACGGCCTATCTTCATAAAGAACTAGGTGTCGATGTCAGTGATCAGGACTTTTTGCCCTTTACAGATGTAGAGGAAAGTGTGCGCGAGGATATGGCCTTGCTGCGGCAGTCACCACTGATCCCAGCTGATGTAGAAATCTCAGGAGCGGTTTACGATGTAGATACTGGCCGGATGACAGTTGTTGAGGAATAGTTGGGAAGTCAATTTCTTTGTCTGCGCATCAGCATTGAAATTGGCTCCTTTTTTATGTTAAAATAGAGAAACGATTTTAATTAGTTAGGACAATGTTATGATTCTTTCCATTATTTCTCAGGGATTGGTTTGGGCCGTCCTAGGTCTAGGTATTTTTATGACCTTCCGGATTCTGGGCTTTCCTGATATGACGACAGAAGGCTCCTTCCCCTTGGGCGGGGCGGTGGCTGTTACCTTGATTACTAAAGGAGTCAATCCTTTTCTGGCAACAACAGCAGCCGTTTTAGCGGGCTGTGCTGCGGGTGCCGTGACAGGTATGCTTTATACCAAAGGGAAAATTCCGACTCTGCTTTCTGGGATTTTGGTCATGACCTCCTGCCACTCTATCATGTTGATGCTGATGGGTCGTGCCAATCTGGGGCTTTTAGGCAGCAGTAAAATTCAGGATGTTCTGCCCTTTTCAGGAGAAGTCAATGACCTCTTGACTGGTTTGATTTTTGTCAGTCTAGTGATTGCAGCTCTGCTCTTTTTCTTGGATACCAAGCTAGGGCAGGCCTATATCGCGACTGGAGATAATCCAGACATGGCTCGCAGTTTTGGAATCAATACTGGCCGTATGGAGTTGATGGGACTGATTCTGTCAAATGGCTTGATTGCTCTAGCTGGAGCGCTGATTGCCCAGCAGGAAGGCTATGCAGATGTTTCCCGTGGGATTGGAGTGATTGTAGTCGGTCTGGCCAGTCTTATCATTGGCGAGGTGCTCTTCCAGAGTCTGACCTTGGCAGAGCGGCTGATTACCATTGTGGTTGGTGCGATTGCCTATCAGTTCTTGATCTGGGGCGTCATCGCTCTCGGCTTCAATACCAACTATCTCCGTCTCTACAGTGCGGTAATTCTGGCCGTCTGTCTCATGATTCCAACCCTGAAAAATAAATTCTTTAAAGGAGCCAAGTTAAGCAAATGACAGCGATTGTAGAATTAAGAAATGCAACCAAGCTTGTAAAGAGCGGCTTTGATGAAGAAAAAATCATCCTAAATGATGTTTCTTTAGACATTCATGAGCATGATTTTATTACGATTTTAGGCGGAAACGGTGCAGGAAAGTCAACCCTGTTCAATGTCATTGCCGGAACTCTCCCTCTGACCAGCGGCAGCATTCATATCTTGGGGGAAAATGTCACTCATTTTTCACCAGAAAAGCGAGCCAAGTACCTGTCCCGTGTCTTTCAGGATCCTAAGATGGGAACGGCTCCGCGGATGACAGTGGCGGAAAATCTTCTCATTGCCAAATTCCGAGGCGAAAAGCGTGGCTTGGTGCCCCGTGGGCTCAACAGTTATAGGGAAGAATTTCAGGCGACGATTGAGAAAATCGGCAATGGTCTGGACAAGCATCTGGATACACCGATTGAATTTCTCTCTGGCGGGCAAAGACAGGCTTTGAGCCTGCTCATGGCAACGCTCAAGCGACCAGAGCTTTTGCTTCTGGATGAGCATACTGCAGCACTGGATCCTAAGACCAGTGTAGCCTTGATGGAGCTGACCAATGAGTTTGTCAGTCGTGACCGCCTCACAGCTCTTATGATTACTCATCACATGGAGGATGCCCTCAAATATGGCAACCGACTAATCGTCATGAAAGACGGGCAGATTATTCAGGACTTAAACAAAGACGAGAAAGCCAAGATGACCATCGCAGATTACTACGGCTTGTTTGAATAGGTTTGCTCAGAGTTTTGTAAAAACAAGAGAAAGAATATGTACTAAATAATGTACTGTTCCCAAAAAGTTAGACAATTAATGTTCAAAAGACTCTCACAGATTAATAAAAACCGCTAGATTGCGGTTTTTTTGTTATCAAAATAGTCTAAATCACTCATCTAATCGAATAAACATCATTGCGTTAAGTAAGGAGATGAGTGCGACCGTATTAATATTATTGGAATAGATAAGTCTCTTGTTCTCAATGGGTGGAATAATAAAATTAGAAATGATGATATCGTAAGGTGATTCTTTTAAAGAATCAATTGATAGTTCTAATTTATTCCAAACTTCAAGTTCAAAATTGTTGCTGCAATAATAAGAAAGTGTCTCTGCTACTGATTTTGCATGATACTGATCAAAATTACTCATGATTAAAACCTTTAATTTAGGCTGATTTTGTAAAAGATTCAGCACTAAATGTTTGCTGTGAGTAATAAAAGTATAGGATAGATGGTTGATTTTCATTGGTGTGTTATGGATATCCAAAGTCTCTAGATAATGTTCAATCCCTTTTTTTATATCTGAAACAAATTGAGGGAAAATATTGTGAAAGTTT
>NZ_JAJEPD010000015.1:0-13690 GCF_020729765.1 Streptococcus sanguinis
AGCATAAGCATAACCTACGACTACACCGTCTTCTTCCGCCACCAGGTAAGGATATTTTTCCAATGTTTTCGCAATCCTATTTGTGAAATCTTCGATAGTTGGAACTTCATACTCAAAAGTGATGGCTGTATTCTCTACATAAGGCGCGTAAATAGCAAGCAAGGTCGCAGCGTCTGATGGTGTTGCAAATCTAATGTTCATGTTGTTTCCATATTTTATTCTCATTATTTTCGTGGAGGTTTATGGAATTTATTTGTTCTTTACTGAACCTACTTTATATTTTGATGATATCAGACAACATGGTTTAACTAGTTTTACGGCTGTGTACCTTTTCATCAATCTGATGTTGGTTCTAGGATTTAGTTGGCGCTTCATTAACTCCATTTATTTTAAAAAATAATTATTTTATAATTTTTTTATATTTAGTGTAAACTATTCAGTGCGTCCACTGGCAATAAGAAAGAGTCTCCATAAAAGAATAAGAATTCCTCCAACTGCTAAAAAAATTACTGGGATAAGGAGTAAATCATTCATAACTTTCTCCTTTCTAGTCAATCAATTGACGATAATGGGTGGCAAGAGAGGAATCAAACTCTTCTAATTTTTGAACTAAGTCCAAATACTCCTCTTTTTCATGTTCTTCAAAGTCCACACCTCGATGATTCTGAAGAGCGATTTCCAATTGACTAGTAAGTTCTCGTATAGAAAAGCTGTAATCGCCTGTCACTTCCTCATAATGTTCCTTTAACTCCTTGTAGGATTGGTATTCTTCAGGTGTTTGAAATCCCTGTACCAAAGCCTCTTCTAATTGATAATAGGTATCTTCCATCATAATCGTTACCTCGTTTCTTTCTATCTTTATTCTACCGCGCTTTTCTTTTCTTGTCCGCTATTTATATATATTTTTTAATCTAATTCAAAAGAAAGTTGTTCTTGCTTTTCTTTTCCTTTTTCGTGGAATTGTCGTAAGGCCTGATCAATAATATCTAAATCCGTTTCTGTTTCAATCAATGGCGCGAGTACATCGTATTCGCCCTTTTTAGTTTGATAATCCTCTTCCTTTGGAAAATTTTTCTCAATTTCTACCTTAGCAGTAGTCCATTTATCCTTTAATTCATCCAATAAGTTCTGAGTTTTCACTTGGTCATCTTTAATGTGGTCTATCGTATGTTGGAGTCTTTGAATTGTCCCCAAAGGAGAATACAAGTCTAAACTGACAGAATACTGATTTTCTCCTACAATCTTAACAGAGAAAGTTTCAGGAAGAGGTTGATTTGTTGGAAGACTAAGCATTTTAATGTCAAATCCTCGATAACTAGCTAGGGTACGGAATTCTTTGCTGTCAGCTTGATTATGACGGATAAGACGGTGTAGAGATTCCCCCGCTTCAGCTCGTTGATCAAAAGCTTGCTTACCTATCATCATAGAAAATGCCTGGTCTTTCGACATTTCAGACTGTTGAATATCTCCATCATACTTGATTAATCGTTTCTCAAGAATGGGCATATTTTCTTCACAGTAGGAGATTGTGTGACGATAGTGATCCTTGCTGCGTTGAAAGGCGCGTCTTTGATTTTCTAATAGAGTTAGATCATTCTCTAGTTCCATCTTATATTTGAGATAAGGATTACCTGTTGCTAGTGCCTTAAAATCAGAAGCTGTCATGGTCTGCTCATCAATGTCTTCTGCAGCACGAATCGGCTCCTTAGAAGTCATAATCTGCTTAATATAACGGAGTTTGTTCTCCTGAGTTGCCCATAGATAATTATCAAACGAACCTTTGGTAATGTAGTGGTAAATATCCACTTCCTTGTTTTCATCTCCCTGTCGGATAATCCGTCCATTGCGTTGCTGAATGTCAGTCGGTCATTTTTTGCGGACAGTTCATACATGCTATCCTTTTCTGTTCTCTGCTCCTGCGTTTGCTCTCGTTTGATTTCTCCCTCCGTATCTTCTTGGCACAAGCAGGACAATACCTTGATGCACCAGAGCCCGGGACATATTCAACGCCGCACACCGTACAATTTTTAGCGGGCATTGCTGCCCACCGTTTTGTAGGTATGATATGTAATTCATCGACAAAGCCGATGAATTTATAGTAAATCTTGATTTCCTGCTTCACTGTTCCGTCTGCCATCTTCTCACGCTCCGAAACAAGTATCTTGTCTATGAGTGCGTTTATAACTGTTGCATCCAGTTCTTTTAAGCCTTGATAATTTCGGATAAGGGCGAGGAAGTCACGGATTCCCCGTGATTTCTCGTAGCTTTCATTAAGAGTTTCCGTCACCTCTTTCAGCCTTGCTTCAATTTCAAGCTGCTCTTTCTGGTATTTCCCCGACATCATCTCAAAATTCCGCTCGGTAATACGCTCCATGACCTTATCCTCGTAGAGAGAGGAAAACAGCCTGTCCAGTTCCGCAAGGCGTTTGTTCAGCTTCTTACGTTCTTTCTCTAATGCTTTCGCCCTGCTCTGGTCTGTTTCCGTGAGCCGCTTTTCTATGGCCCTGACCGCCTTTTCATCATTCACTGCCATATCCGCAAAACAGTTGATGTCGGCAAGAACGGCATTGAATAAATCCCTTGCTTCTATATTGTGGGCACTACACTCGCTTCTTCCGTTTCTTGCATAATTATTACATGAATACTGTACACAGTCGATAATCTCTGGGCGTTTCCTCCTGTGTACGTTCATTGCCCGCAGAGCACATCCGCAGTCCACACACTTGATAACGCCTGCAAAAATATTTACAAATCCTCCCTTGTTCTGTGGAAGCCTACGACTTGTAATAAGCTGTTGGACAATATCAAATTCCTCCTGCGTGACTATTCCCTCATGGGTATTGGGTATCACTTCCCATTCTTCGGGCAGCTTAGAGGGGCGTTTCTTGCTTTTCATATTGGCGGCAATCCGTTTGTAGCCTACAAGATTTCCCGCATATATCGGGCTTCTTAAAATGCTCCTCACGCTGTTCCCACTCCAAATATAGCGTTTGTCCTCGTTCCCCTCAAAATGACGTTCAAAGCCTGTTTCGCCACGCTCCGCCGCATAAGCGGCAGGGCGTAGGATATGCTGTTTATTAAGATGTCTGCAAATTTTGGCAACTCCATTCCCTTTTAATGCAAGGTCGAATATCTCTTTTACAACATGTGCCACTTTATCATCTATCAGCAGATGGTTGTGGTCGGCAGGGTCTTTGATATAGCCATAAGGGGCGGTAGTTCCCATGAATTTCCCCTGTTGAAACCTCGCCCGATATGCCGATTTTATCTTAACAGATATGTCAGCGGCATACATTTCGTTTAAAATGTTGCGGAAAGGCGTGATGTCCATAGCAGATTTATTCAAGGTATCTACGCCGTCATTGACCGCTATATACCTCACGTTATGCTCTGGGAAGAAAACTTCCAGATATAACCCACAATCAAGATAGTTTCTCCCCAGACGGGATAAATCTTTCGTAATCACGCAGTTTATCAGACCGCTTTCAATGTCTTTTATCATATTCTGGAAACTTGGTCTTTGGAAATTTGTACCAGAATAACCATCGTCCACATACGTTTTTGCTATGTGCCATCCCTGCTTTTTCACATAATCCGTGAGGATGGATTTCTGTGTCGCAATGCTCGCACTCTCGTTATCCGTACCATCGTCTTTAGATAAGCGGCAATAAATGCCGACTAAATAGATTTTCTTTTCTTCTTTGATTCCTGCCATACTGTAAAACCTCCGTATCTGTCCTATCTGTTTTCATGTCCCATTGCGTACATTCTAAGCGGACAGCCCCTCATTGTCGAAGGTGTCGCCCTCGGCAATCTTCTTCCGAATATCCTCGGAGATAATCGGGACAAACGCTTCTGTAACGGTCTGTGTGCCGACATATTCACGGCTGATTATCATCTGCACTGGTGCTTTTGGCACGATACGCTTTCTCTTTTTATCTGCTTTCTTATCCTCGCCCATACTTAAATCTTCCTTTCCAGACAGGGCAGGGAAGAGTTTGGAAATGTCCCCGCCCTGCCAATCAGATACCATTAATCCTCGCTGTTTAATTCTTTCTGTAATGCTTTAAGGAGTGCCGCCGCTTCATCAGCGTTCAGCGTGATTCCCTTGCCGCACTTTTCACGGTTCGGGGAAAAGCTGCGGATGTCATACTTCGGCTCTTTCCCATTCCATGAAATGAGATTGATTTCCTTTGTGTAGCCACTGTCGCCCGTAGACAATACTGCGATTTCCTTTACGATTTCATACTGGATTTCTCTCATTCTCCATACCTCAACTCTCTGTATTTACTTCCCGAAAAAAGAAGATTAGCGGCTGTCACGGTTGCGTTTCCTCTGCAACTCACGCTCCAAAAGTTTGATGATGGTTTCCTCCATCTGCTTCGGCGTTGTGTTCTTCGGAAAGTATTTTTTCAGCTTGCTTGTGTTGATTTTCAAGGTTTCTTTCTGGTTGCCCTTTTCCTCCGTCATAATCGCAAATATCGTATCCATGTCAAGCCGCCCGCTCTGGCTTAACTGTTTCATCCGCTGTGCCTGTGAGAGTGAGGGCGTTGCTTCTTCGCTCTCCATCGTGGCAAAGAGGTTTTCCTGCTCGTCTTTCTTCAAGAAGGACAGTTCCACCGCAGGCGTGAGGGCGATTTTCCCCTCGTCCACCATCTGCAAAATCGGCGGTATCAGTTCCGTCAGGCGGATAAAACGCTGCACGGTCATCCTGCCCACGCCGAAGCCCTGTGCCACCTTGTCGTCCGTCCGCAACTTCGTCACAACTTGTGACGAGGTTAAGTCTGTGCGGAAACCCTGCCGCTTCATGGCTTCGGATTTCATCTTGTAAGCAAACGCCCGCTCCGATGGCAGGATATTCTCACGCTGCAAATTGCTGTCTACAAGGGTGATGATGGCTCGGTCACGGTCTAAGGGCAGGACAAACGCAGGCACGGTATTTATCCCTGCAAGTTCAGAAGCACGGACACGCCGCTGTCCTGCAATCACTTCATAACCGTCCCCGTCCTCTTTCGGGCGTGTGATTATCGGCGTGACAATGCCAAATTCCTTGATGCTTTCCGCTAACTCTGACAGTGTTTCATCTTCTGCCACATGAAACGGATTGTCGGGGAACGGGTACAAGTCTTTGGTCTTTAACACCTTAAAATCCTGTTTCTTCATTCACATATCTACCTTTCTTTCGCTCTGCTTCTATGATTTTTCTGCAATTCTTCCAACACTTCGGGCGGTATTTTTGACAGCAGCCGCCCCATCTGCTCGTTGGTTCTCTGCAATTCAAATATCTTCTGATTCGCTTTCTGCACCTTTAGTTCCTGCTCGTACTTTTCATCACGCATACGCCCCGCATAGTCTGATTCCTGCCCAATTCTCTCTTTCAAACTGTCGATATACGCCTGCTGTTTCCCGATTTCCTTAGAGAATTTCTCCACGTCTGGCAGCCATGCAGAGAGTAAATCTAACGCTTTATCCCTTTTCTTCCCTGCGTTAAAGGCGTTGATGTCGGATAGGGCAGACACGATTTCTTCATACTGTTTATCAAGCCTGCCGCCTAATTTATAGAGCCATGTGGGGACGTGTTTCCGCTTGGTTTCCATTGAGGACTGCCCCCGTTCAAGCTGATTCCACCGTGAGGACATCCGCTCATGGTAGGCGGTCTGCCACTCGGATAATGATTTCTGGTTGCCTAAGATAGCTTTCGCTGACAGCTTATTGTCTGGCGTAATCGGCACAAAGCAGAGGTGCATATGGGGCGTTCTCTCGTCCATATGGACGACAGCGGAGAGGATATTCTGCTTTCCAACACGCTCCGAAATGAAGTCAAGAGCCGTCTGGAAATACGCTTTTTGTTCTTCGGGCGGTAACTGGTTCATAAATTCTGGTGAAGCTGTGATGAGCGTTTCCACCATCATCACGCTGTCTTTCCTTGTCCTGCACCCCGCTTCGGCTACCATGCGGTTAATCTCTTTCTTGTAGGTGTACTTTGGTGGTGCTATGAGATGGTAATTGTTTTTAGAGCGTTCCATATCTATATCTGGGTTGCTTTTGTAGGCTTCTTTCTTCCGCTCGTTGTGGCGTTCACAAGCCGCAACGCCGCCCGCTTTTCGTTTCTGGAAACGCAGGATTGCATAAGGCATAGGCGGATTCCTCCTTTCTTTCGGCGGGTGACCGTCCTTTGGGGTGACAGCGGTGACGGTGGTGACAGCAGTTTTGGGATACCCCCTGCCGACTGCCGCAACTGTCACCCTCACCCCCTGCATGACGGTCATGTCGATGATGACGGTGTTTTTGGGATACCCCCCTCGCAAGAGCCGTCACCGTCATGCCGCCATTCTTTTATCCGAAGCCGTAAGGCGTAGGATAGCAGGGCACAGCCCTGCCTTAAGGGAGTCCAGAGGGAACGTCTGGCACACGACTTTGCAGGGCAAAGTGTAGTGTGTTACACCCTGTAAACGCAGTCGGAAAAATCGGAATGATTTTTCTGACCGCAGGGGTGGTTTTACACGACCGAAAAGGGCGAGTAAATCTCACGCCTGCATTTTGCGTTTACGGGGTGTTCTCCCGTAGGGATGACAGCGGCAGGGTATCCTAAAATCACTGTCACCACCGTCACTGCTGTCACCCGCAGGGCAGAGCCGCCAGCTTTACATGGCTTTAAGCGTCAATGACAGTAACAGGGGGGTATCCTAATATCGCTGTCACCACCATCACCGCTGTCACCCGCCCTCCTTGCAAGGGCAATCCGCCTGCCGTCTTTCCTGCGGCTGTACTGGTAGCAGATACGGTTCTCGCTTAAAAATGTGGTGCGTTATTCATTCAGCCATTTCGTAATCACCGTGGGTATGGTTTCCGTTTCCCCCATAGCGGCTAACAGTTCCGTTGCCGTGCCTATCCATTCTTCCTTATCCCTCATAAAATCCACCAACCGAAAAAGGACATCTGGTATCGTTTCTTTCGCAAGCTGCTCCTGCGTTTTCCGCTCCACAAGCTCCCAACGGCAATCACGGAAACGCAGCGTGTATTCCTGATAAGGCGTGTCCCTGCCCGTCACATACAGCTTGGCGGTGTCAGACGCACGTTTCTCCTTTTCCAGAACAAAGGTAGCGTCCGCACTCCCCGTTAATCCTGTCATCCCAGACACCTTGTTGAACACGTCGCTGTCATTCTGCTTTCGGATGTGGTGTACGACAATGACCGCCAGAGAGTGCCTGTCGGCAAAGTCTTTGATGAGGGAGATGTCCCCATAGTCGCTTGCATAGGCATTGTCTTTTGAAGCTGTACGGACTTTCTGCAAGGTATCAATGACAATGAGCCTGCTGTCTGGGTAATCTTTCAGATAATCTTCAAGCTGCACGATAAGACCGTCTGACAGCTTGCAGCTTGCCACGGCAAAGTGGAGCCGCCCGCTTGCTTCGTCCGTCAAACGAAATAACCTGTCCTGTATGCGGCAGAACGTGTCCTCAAGGCAGAGGTAAAGCACATCGCCCTCCATTGTCGGCATATCCCATAAAGGGATTCCCTGCGACACGCATAAGCATAGCTTCAGCATGAGCCAGCTTTTGCCTATCTTCTGTGAGCCGCAGAACAGCGATAAGCCTGTCGGGATAAGGCTGTCCACCACAAAGGATGGTTTCTCAAGCGGTTCATAAAGGAGCGTTTCGGCGTTGACTGTCTGTAACTTCTGCATGGCTTTCCTCCTTTCGGGCGGTGTCTTTGTTTTCGTTGCACATAGGCGTTGACCTCCTTAAAAATAGATTTACTCCCACGGAAAAAAGTGAGAGTATGTAATGCCGCCAATCCCACACAAATAAAAAACAGATTTCTTTTTCGGGCGGTGTCGGTCACGGTTGGAGATATTTCTTCAATTTCCGCCTTTACTTTCTCCTTTGCAATCGCAACAGATTTCTGTATTGCCGAAGCGGTGCAATGCTCCATAGCGGCGATTTGGTAAAAATTGAACTCATACTCGTAGTAGAGCAGGAAACGCCGCCTTTGTATCTCTGGAAGGCTCCCAACCGCCTTATAGAGCGTTTCATTCCGTTCTTCCTCAACCATGCGTTCATCAAGGCTCTTAGGCACACGCAACGCCCGTCTGTAAAGGGTTTCGTCCCATACCTCGTTAAACTCCCTGTGCCGCTCGTCCCATTAGAAAAGATTCCTGTTCCTGCGCTCCATCTGCCGAAACTCCATAAAGAACTGTTCCGACACTTCCAACTCGTGGGATTTGCCCTGCCCGTCCTTAAAGCTGATAAAATACCTTGTGCCGCTTTCCGTGGATTCCTCCCGAAGCGTGTATGCCTTAACCCTGTATGCCATCCTGTTGTCCTCCTGCAAAAAATGAGTGAGGGGATTTCCATCCCTCACCCAGTAGCCCGCAGGATGGCAGGCTGTTTTAGAAGCTATAAAATTTTCCGCAGCTTCTTCCGCAGATGGTCTAACCTCGCATAGATGGCACCAGTCGTCAAATGCACAAGCGGGGCAATCTCCTTTGTGGAATACCCCTGCATTTTCAGCAGGACGATTTTCAAGGTACGCCCGTCCACCGTGACTAATACTTGATAGAGATTTTCGCTCTCAATCTCTTCCAGTAACTCCGCAACCGTACCCACTTCCGCCTGCCGCTCCCTGCCTGCCATGTCCTCAAGATATTCCGCAACGTCATTCGTCCATCGGTAAAACCGCCTGTTGGAATTGAAGTCTGCCCTGTCCGCCATGCGTATCTGCTCAATGGTCGCTTCATCAACGCCGCACTCACGCAGCAGCTTTTCCTCCGCTTCTTTCCAGATACGCCATTTCCTGTCCTCCCGTCCGTGGTTGTATGCCATTCTTACTTCCTCCAATCAGAATTGATTGAGAGGGCAGAGAAAAGCCCCCTCATCTTCCCAAAGGAAAAAACAAGGGGGCTGAACGCCTTAAATTTTAATTTTCTATTATCTTTCTTAGTTTTATTAGGATTCTGGCTTTGCGTTTGTTTACAACGCTCTGGGTTATGCCCAACCTCGCCCCGACTTCACGCTCGGAAAGTCCGTCAAAAAAGATTGCCTGTATCAGCTCCTGTTCACTATCCGACAGCAAAGGCAGGGCGGCTTTCAGCCTGTCCACCATGACCGCATTGACAACGGTTTCTGCAATGTCCACCGCTTCATCAGTGATAAAGTCCAGAGGATTCCCCTCGCTGTCCGTAAATCCGTCGAGAGATAGCAGTCTATTCTTTGTATCTAATTTTTGCAGATAACGCCACCGTTCCTTGTCACGGTAGAAGTCTGTGTATTGCTCCCTCACGACTTCAAGCAGACAGCCTTGAATGGGGATAAACAGCTTGTCCATATAGGTCTGGTCGGATTCCCTGCAACGGCAGAACTCCGTGTAGGATAATTCCACATAGCCGCCACTTTCTCTGATATATACCTTTCTTGGTGCATATTTCACCATAAATACCTCCCATCTGAATTTTTGAAATGTAAAAAATCCAGATGGAGAGGCGGAGAACGACACCGCATATCAGAAACAGCCCTACGGCACTTTCCAACAAAAATCGACAAAAGAAAAACCGCAAAGGCTCTGTGACCTTTACGGTTATAGGAAATAGTAATTCTATTGTATGGAGATTGTACTTCTACTTTCAAGGTGAGAAGTACCGTTGCACTGGCAGAAATTTTTTTAACTGGTTTCCTGCCGTTCTCTGATATGCTATGTATTGATAAATTTTGCTTCGTATGAGCAGATAGATAACTGCCCGAAAAAAGGACATAAAAAAATCCCTCCAAATTTAAAAACAAATTCAGAGGGTAATTTAGGGTATAACAAAATAACCCACCCGAATATCGTTTTTTTTATTTGGTGAGTTTGTTCTTTCAAATACGAAACAAAAAGAGCCGATGATTCGTGAATTGTTCCACAATTTCATCGGCTCTGCGTCTTAAGCGTCTGGCTCTTTGATGACAGTTATCTTCAAGTTGTCAACTTTAATCAATCTTTCTTGTCTGCATTTTGGACAATAAAGGGGATAATTCTCCAAAACAGTGTCCTTCCTAATTTTATTACGGGTTTTGCTCCCACAAACAGGACACAATATCCATTCGCATTTCATCATAATTAGTCTCTAATCCTTTCAAATCTCATTTTATATGACTTTTGCAAGCTGTTAAGCTAACTTGTGGAACATATGCCGAACCTTATCTATACGGCTATTCGGGCGGCGGGGTTGGCAAATAAATTTACCAATAGCTGGCTGGTATCCTTTTAACTCTGTCAAGCAGACTCCCTGCCCATTTGTGAAATAAGTTAAATCGTTCCTGTATTCTTGAATACATCTAGCAGGGATTTCTCCTTTCAGAATGACCTCGTCATTCTTTATCTGAGTACTTACAATATCTGCACAATACCTTGGAGCATCATGATACGCCCGTGAGAGATATTCCTGCGGTGCATAAATTTCAAAGTGGAGATATGGCTCTAATAGTTCTGTCCCTGCTTTTTTTAAAGCCTGCTCCAATACGATAGGGGAAAGCAGCCGAAAGTCTGCGGGGGTACTTACAGGACTATAATACAATCCATATTCAAAACAGATTTTACAGTCTGTCACTTTCCATCCATACAGCCCCTGCTCGCAGCCATAAAGAACCCCCTCCATAACCGCATTTTGGAACGATTGATTTAAATATCCAAGTGAAACTCTGCTTTCATACTGCACTCCGCTTCCAATAGGGAGCGGCTCTATGGACAACCCGACAGAAGCCCAGAAAGGATTTGGCGGGACTTCTATGTGGATGGTATATTCTGCTTTTCTAAGCGGTCTTTCCATATATATAACAGTAGGCTCTTTTATTTCTGCCTCCACATGATATTTTTCCTCAAGGATGGCACAAATGACTTCCATCTGCACATTCCCCAAAAAAGAAAGTATAATCTCATGCGTTGTAGTATCCACATAATATTTTAAAAGAGGGTCGCCATCTGAAATTTCTGTAAGTGCCCCAAGCAATATTTCCCGCTGTTCAGATTTCTTTACTGCAATCGTTGTTTGGAGCATAGGGAGAGGATTTTCAATAAATTTTCTCTGCGGCAACAGTATTTCGTTCCCCAAAATACTGTTTAGCTGCAAAACATCATTTGGTAAAATTACAATATCACCAGAGCAGGCTGTATCGGATGAATATAATTCACCGTTTGTCGGAACACACATCTCTGTGATTTTTATTTTCTCTTTTTCAGATATTCTAATAACATCCCTCAAATGCAATGTTCCGCTATATATACGCACATAAACAAAACGCCKCCTTTTCTCTGAATATTCAATCTTAAAAACCTGCCCGCATAGTTCAGATTGACCTTCAGGCGTTGATGAATAAAATTTACTGGCAATTACTTCTATAAGCTGCCGAATCCCCAGATTGTTTTTAGCGCTTCCGTGATAAACGGGAAATAACGTTCCGTTTTGGAATCTCCTGTTTTCTTCCTGTTCCAGTTCTGACATTTTAAACGGTTTCCCTGACATATATTTCTCTAATAGTTCATCGTTTCCCATAATTACCGCATCCCACTGTTCCATATCGTCATTGTCCGTTACATTTATATGGGGATGCTGCCCAACCTTTTGCTTCACTATAATTTCCGAAGAAAGCTTTGCTTTCATTTCCCGATATACCATTGGCAAATCAATCCCCTCTTGGTCAATTTTATTGATGAAAAAAATTGTCGGAATCTTCATTATCTGTAGTGCATGAAACAGTATACGGGTCTGTGCCTGTATGCCATCCTTTGCAGAAACTAATAATACTGCTCCGTCTAATACGGATAAAGAACGGTATACTTCCGCCAAAAAATCCATATGGCCTGGCGTATCTATAATGTTGACTTTTACATCCTCCCACTGAAAAGATGTCACTGCTGTCTGGATAGTGATTCCCCTTTGACGCTCCAAATTCATTGTATCTGTCCTTGTTGTGCCTTCATCTACGCTCCCTAGTTCTGCAATTGCACCACTGGTATACAATAAACTTTCCGTTAATGTTGTCTTTCCTGCGTCAACGTGAGCCAGAATGCCTAAGTTAATTATTTTCATGTGATTTTCCTCCTATCAACACCCAAAAAAGGGCATAAAAATACCCAGTGATAAATACTCCTATCACTGGGTAAATAACTCCAATAGCCCCAAAACACTTATATGTTTTCGGGCATATAAAATTACATGATAAAAGTATTCTTAAACTGGGTACAAAAAACTAAGCCCCATATTAAAAGTGAAACGGGACTGCTACTTTTTGTTCCCACTATCAAATTGACAGTTTATTTAAGAATACCTTGCCGCATATTTATTAACTCCTTGTATAATACTGAATCTAATTATATTCCTTAACCCTTTATTTGTCAAGCTGACAAACTAAAGCAGAAAAAGCGGCAGGATTTCCCCCTGCCACTAATCATCTGTTTATGCAAAAATAATTTCCTTTTCCACAATCTCCCTCGCACAAGCCCTTATGTTATTGAGGCATCCTGTCCATTCTAAGGCGTTTTCTGCCTTTAGCTGTTCCGTTATGCCCTGTGCCTGTTTCATACCCTCTATGAGCCTTTCAAAGCGTTCCTGTGCCTGTCTGTTGATGTCGGCAAGGTAGGCGTTTAGCCTGCCGCTTGTAAGAAGATTGGTGTATGTAACTTTACGGTACTGTTTTAGATAATCTAAATGCCGTTGCCCCCAGATGCCTATTGCCTGTTCTTCTTCGGCGGGTACAGTTAAGCACGGTATCAAATAATCCCCTTGCCTTTCGTATTTGCCGCCCAGTTCCTCAAATAATGATTTTGCCATTGTCTGTTACCTCCACATTCTTTTTTATTTTGAATGTCCGCAAAATCCGTCCTACATCACTTGGTCTCCACGGTACATCCAGATGATGAACTGCTTTCATCTTGCTCTGAACATTTAAACCTGTTCCTCCTTTTTCAGTTGAGGCAAGAAGAATCCGCACCTCTCCTGCATTGACCTTTCGAGACAAGCTATTCTTCTTTTCATCACTATTGGCATCATGTACAAAGGCAATTTCCTTACTAGGGACTCCTCTATCAACTAATAAAGCCTTAATCTCAGAATAAACATCAAAGCCATTGTCCTTTTTCTTAGGTGTTCCAATATCTGAAAAAATCATCTGAGTAGCCTTATTTTCCATTCCTTCTCGATAAATTCTCTCAACATTATCTACTACCTGAAGCAGTTTATGATTGTCTGCTAGACTATAACTAGAGTCCAATAAACGCATATCAATAGCTAATTTTCGTGCCTCACCCGTAATTTTTAACATGTTATCCTGGCTTGGATCAACTGTTCCACATTTAACCGCATCTGATCTCATAACTAATTCTTCTAAATAGAGTTTCTGGTTTTTAGTTAACTCRCTCTCAATAGGGATAATACGAGCTTCTGGAACAGGTAAATCTAACATATCTTGTGTTTGAATGTCGGCTGTTTCTTTATAGATTTTCATCAACTCAGGTAGATTGACAAATTTTTTAAATCGTTTCTTAGGTTGGTACTTATCCCCTGTAGGAGCTAATTCCATAGAGTTTTGAATTTCTCCAAAAGCACCTACCCAAGAGTCAAAATAATCAACTTGATAGCGTTTTAAGATATCTGGTTGAATATAGTTCATCATAGTATACAACTCACTAATAGAATTGGAAACAGGTGTTCCTGTCG
>NZ_JAJEPD010000016.1:0-1169 GCF_020729765.1 Streptococcus sanguinis
TATTTGCTGCAATCAATAATACATTTATAGGAAAAGAGCAGTATATAAAAGATATATTAGGGGAAGAGAATTTTTCTAATATACTAGATGTTCCTGTCTTAAAAGATTGGAATCCCAAAGATCAAATTGAAGAAGATTTGTCTATTACAAATGGATTTTCAAAAGACAGCAGTCAAATTTTTACTCCAAAAAGTATAAGTATTGACAAAAATACGTATTCTGTTTTTGAATTAAATAGAAAATTTAATAAAAGATTGATTAATCTAGATAGTGATTTTCAGCGTTTAGATGTCTGGAGACCTGGTCAGAAATCAGAATTGATAGAAAGTATATTGATGGGATTGCCAATTCCAATTTTCTATTTTAACGAAGGTAGTAATGGTGAGTTGATTGTTGTAGATGGGCGTCAGAGGTTAACTGCATTTTTTGAATTTATGGATAATCGTTTTCCATTAACTGGCCTATCTATTTTATCACAGCATAATGATAAATTATTTAAAGATTTAGACCCACTCTTACAATCGAGGATAGAGGATTATCAGATACAGTCTTATGTTATAGTTCCTCCAACTGATGATTCAATTAAGTTCCATATATTTGATCGAGTTAATCGTGCAGGAACACAATTGAACAAACAAGAAATAAGAAACGCATTATATAATGGACAGATTACAAACTTCCTTAAAGATATAGTAAAATCAGCAATATTTAGACAATCTACATCAGACTATTTCGTTAAAGATACTAGAATGAAAGATAGGTATATTGTACTTCGCTATCTCGCTTTTGAGTTTTATTTCGAGTATTTAAAGTATGGTTATGAGTTTTCGGATATAGATACACTTTTAGGGAATGCGATGAGCTATTTTAATCAATTAGATGAAAAAACTTTTGATTTATATAGTGCTAAAGTTCAGGTTGGTCTTGAGAATGCAATTTTCTATTTAGGTAAGGATGCTTTTATTAATAAAAATAATAAATCTAGTAGACCAATTAATATGAATATTTTTGAAACTCAGATGTATTTTTTGTCTAGAATACCTCAAAAAGAAGAACTGAAACAAGTTGTATCTATATCCGAAAACTCATAACCATACTTTAAATACTCGAAATAAAACTCAAAAGCGAGATAGCGAAGTACAATATACCTATCTTTCATTCTAGTATCT
>NZ_JAJEPD010000017.1:0-133279 GCF_020729765.1 Streptococcus sanguinis
ATTCTACCATTTTTTTGCAGTTTTAAATATTACAAAAGGATTACAAAACGAATAAATTCGAATGAAAAACCACTCCTTTATATTTTTTTGCTATAATGGTTTTATGAAAAAGATAATTATTACAGCAACAGCTGAAAGTATAGAACAAGTTGAGGAACTTCTAGAGGCAAATGTCGATCGAATTTATGCACGTAAGAAAATACCAACAATATGATGACCCAACTGACTACTACTATCAAGAAATTGAATCTGAACAAACACCACTCTATCAAGAATACCTACCTGAAGCAGAAACATCACCAAGATTAAGTGAACTCTTTTTCTTCTTAAATATTGCTGTTTTCTGTGTCTTGACAGTTTTGTTTAGCTTTGTATTTTTGAGTTTAAAAATGAATACATTTATGTCCTTCACTTTGGCCATTGTTTCTAGCTTGATTAGCATTCAATCTTATCGCCTGTTCGCAAAGAAACGCCAAACTAGCAAATAAACCAACCTTGTGATTCTACGATTTTAAAATATAAGAAAAAACGAAGACGCCTTATGTCCTCGTTTTTTTCATTCTAGCAAACAAAGAAGCCTAGCAAAATTGCTAGGCTTCTTTGTTTTATTTTTCTTCTTGATTATCAGTTTCAGCAGTCTTTTCTTCTTGACCTTCTGTCGCTTCTGCTCCGAAGTCAATGATGATTTCTTCTGAAGGTTCCTCTTCTTCCTCTTGGAAGATYACMGGYTCTTCCTCWGCAAAGYTRCTTTCTTCTTTATCAAATTTTTCTTTGATTTCGTTAAACTTATCTTGCGAGTAGTCCACGACTGATTTTGTCGTTTCTTTGACAGATTCGATGACTGTTTCAGTTGTAATCTCGCCTTTCTCAACTTTTTCCTTGGTTTGTTGAATTGCGCTGACAGCTTGATTTGAAAAGTCTTTAGCAGATTGAACGACAGCTTCGTGGATATCATCAGGATTTTCTTGGTATTCCTTAACAAAGTCCCGAACCTTATCTGTCGTTTCCTTTCCTTTCTTACTGGTCAGAAAATAGGCAGCAGCTGCACCTGTAACGGCGCCCAACAACAGTGATGAAAATTTTCCCATAATAGACCTTCTTTCTTATTTTTTAAACAATTTTGAAGCAAAACGCAAAGCAGATAAACCAGCTGTTGTCTTGACAGATCCCTTGCCAACAGACACAGCTTTTTTACTCAGCGTGCGCGCCTGAACGTTTAAATCTGAAACAGACTCAGACAGGTCTGCTACAGCTGTAAACAAAGGATCAATAGTTGCAACCTTTTGATTGATGTCATCAGTTAAGACATTGACCTTGGCCAGCAAATCATTGGTTTGGTGAAGGGTCACGTTGACATCAGAAGTCAAGACTTTGATGGTATTTTCTGTTTCATCTAGCATCTTACCAGCTTTCTCGCCCAGATTTTTGACAGTAATCGTCAAATAAATCACAAAGATAATAAGGGCAACCGCCAGTAAAGCATAAGCAATTTCAATTATCATATTTCTCTCCTTTCATCGCTGACATCTCTTATAAGAGTCAGCAGCTCTATGTATTTCTTATTCTTGATAATAAGGGGCTTTCATTTTTCTTTGGTAAATGATGATGCCGATTCCGACAAAAATAAGAATCAGCGACAGCCATTGGGAAACACGCAGACCAGCAAACATGAGACTGTCCGTCCGCATCCCCTCAATAATCATCCGACCAAATCCATACCAAATCAGATAGAAGGCGGCGATTTCTCCCTGTCTCAGCAACTTAGGCCGACGGCGGAGAACAATAATCAAGATAAAGCCAATTAGGTTCCATACAGATTCATAGAGGAAGGTTGGCTGTCTGTAGCTGCCTTCGATATACATATTTTCCCGAATAAAGCTAGGCAGATAGTTCAAACTCTTAACTGCCGCACCATAGGCCTCATGGTTGGCAAAATTTCCCCAGCGACCAATACTCTGGGCAATCATCACACTTGGTGCTGCGATATCTAGAAAATCGACTGGGTGAATCAGCCTTCTCCGACAGAAGAAATAGAGAACGATAGCACCAGCTATCAGCCCACCGTAAATCGCAATACCTGCTATTCCACCATTCCAAAAATCAATGATTTTTATCAGGTTCTTACCGTAATAATCCCACTCGAAGGCCACGTAATAAAGCCGGGCACCAACGATAGCTACGGGAAAAGCCACTAGGATAAAATCCAAAATATCATCAGGAATAATCTTCCGACGCGGAGCCTCTTTCATGGCAAGATAAACGGCTAAAACTAAGCCTGTGACAATACAGATGGCATACCAGCGAATACTGATAGGCCCTAGTTGGATAGCTACTGGATCAATCATGTTTCACCTCATTCCGGCTAATTAAATCGGTGAGGCGCTCTTCAAAGATCTTAGTAGCATCATAGCCCATTTGCTTAGCTCGATAGTTCATCGCTGCAGCCTCAATCACGACTGAGATATTGCGACCAGTCTTTACAGGAATCCGAATACGTGGAATTCTGACACCTGCAACCTCCAGCTCCTCTGTATCATTACCTAGACGGTCAAAAGTTTTTTGAGTGTCGTAATTCTCCAAATAAACAGCTATCTGAACTTGAGAAGAATCTTTGACAGCACTGGCTCCGTATAAGCTCATGACATCGATGATACCAACACCACGAATTTCCAATAGGTGGCGCAGAATTTCAGCTGGCTCTCCCCAAAGGGTCACTTCATCCTTGGCATAGATATCCACTCGGTCATCCGCAACCAAACGATGGCCACGCTTAACCAATTCAAGTCCTGTCTCACTTTTACCAATTCCACTGTCCCCTTGGATGAGAACTCCCATGCCATAGATATCCATCAGAACCCCATGAACACTGGTCCTCTCAGCCAGACGAGAATCAAGATAACTGGAAATTTCTCCAGACAAGCGGCTAGTAGAGGCTTTGCTTCTAAGAATAGCAACCTGCTTCTCATCAGCCGCATCAATCATTTCTTTAGGAATCTCTAAATTTCGAGCAATGATAACCACCGGCGTCTCAGGCTGGAACATTTTCAGCAGTACTTGATGGCGATTATGAGAGCTCATCTTCATCAGATAAGACCACTCTTTCATCCCAATCAGCTGTATCCGCTCGGGTGTATAAAAATCAAAATATCCAGTCATTTCAAGTCCAGGCCGAGAAATATCTGAAGTTTTAATTTCTTTCTCCAGTAAAACTTTATCTCCGTACTCCTGAGACAGACGAGACATTTTTAAGAGGTCTTTGACCTTTACTGACATTGTCTTCTCCCTTCAAATTTGTCTGCTTCTATTATAGCAAATTTTTACCTCAAAAGAATCTTTAAGATTGATTTTAGAGCGAAAAAATATTTTGATTTAAATCAACTTTTTAGTAAAAATAGAAAAACAGCCATGGTCTTAGTCAAGCAGGCTGTTAAGAATCTTCTTTTGGTTATTAAAACAAGGATGGTTTTCTACAAAATCTGGGACCTCTTTCAGAGGCAACCAGACATGAGCATCTGTTTCGCCTTCCTGATAGCGGACTTGACTCTTATCGCCAGACACAACCACCTCATAGTAGTCGAAATGGCACTGATCATTGACAGAGCACACCTGCTCCAAAAGTCTGATGCTGTCAGGAACCAGGCCTGTTTCTTCTTTTAATTCACGTAGTGCAGCAGTCTGACTATCCTCTCCAGCCAGCACACTGCCACCTGCTCCGAACTCATAATAGCCAGGATAAAGGCTTTTATTGGCTGATCGCCGCATAAAGAGAATATCACCATCCTGACGGCGAACCAAGACATTAACACAGAGATGAAACTGTCCTTCAGGAATTTTTTCTCCTCGAACCAGGAGATGAGGGAGTTGATTTCGATTTAAGTCATAGGAATTCCAAACTTCTTTCATATTTCCTCCTTAGATAAATTGCCAATATTTTGGTGAAGTTTTTAAGTGTCGACTTACCTGGTTTTCTAGACTGCTTCTTTTAGATTTTTTCTAAAAGAAGCAAGCAGAAAATAAATCACGGCATAGAAATGTCTTACTAAAACATTCCCTACTTCAAGTAAAAAATCGGGAGTGCATCCCGAAATTTTCTATTTTATTAAGAATTACCAAAACCAGCCGTCTTTATCGTCTTCGATAGTTTCTGCTTCTTTTCGTTTGCGCGGGCCGGTTCCATACATTTCTTCTTCTATGTCTTCTTTATAGGGCATAACCATAGCTAGCAGGATATAGATGAGAATTCCCAAGCCGAAATTGACCACAGTAAAGATAATAAAGAGGAAGCGCACTAGGCTCAGATCAAAATCAAATTTATCACACAGACCGGACAAGACACCGGAAATCAGTCGATTCTTTTTCAACTTATAGAATTTCACGTTCATGATAGAGACCTCAATGATCATATTTACTTTATTCTACCATATTTCATGAAAAAACAATCGGGCCAAAGGCTGATTATGCTTTAGAAAATTCATTCTTTTAAAAAAGAGAGTTCTTCAAGGAACTCTCTTGCTAATCTATCAAGCTTTCTCTGACAAACAGAGCATGCCCATACAGCGTCCGCAACGGTATTTTTGAAGATTGACTCTACGTCTGCGACGGATAAGTGCTCCGCAGCTCAGGCATTCATAGATGAGAAAAGATTGCGAGTCGGACAAGGATGGAGCGTAGCGCAGACCATCAACTTTCTTGAGCAGTTCTTTAAAATCTTGATCCCCATGGCGGTAACCTTTGCCCTGATAATAGAGGTGATAGTGAGCCAGCTCATGGCGGACAATTTTTCGAAAGGTTCCCAGCCCAAAAGTTTCATAGATTTTTGGGTTAAAATCCAGATGGCCATCTTTTGGAAAGAAGCGTCCCCCCTGTAGTACGGAGACGCTTATTCCAATAAGCTTGGTGGCGGAATTCCCAGCCAAAATCCTCAAGCGAAACCCGCTTGACATAGTTAGTTAGATTCATTTGGTGCTATCAGAGAGAGGTTGACCTTCTCCCGCTCCACATCCAGTTTATCCACCCAGACAGTGACCAAGTCACCAACAGATAGGACCTGACTAGGATGCTTGATATAGTCTGTACTCAGCTTGGAGATATGAATAAGACCGTCTTCGTGGATACCGATATCTACAAAGGCTCCAAAATCGACAACATTCCGGACGACTCCTTCCAGCTTTTGACCGATGCGCAGGTCCTTGATATCCAAGACATCCTGCCGCAGAACTGGCGCGTCAAAGGAATCACGCAAATCTCGGCCAGGCTTGAGCAAATCCGCAATAATATCTTTGAGGGTTTCTTCTCCCAAGCCTAGCTCTGCAGCCAAACTAGCAGTCTGAACAGCTTTTAACTTAGCTTGGGCAGCTTCATCCAAACTGCTAATTTCCAGACGCTTAAATAGCTCCTCCACAGCCTTATAAGACTCTGGGTGAACGCCTGTATTGTCTAGCAGGTTATCACTTTCAGGAATACGCAGGAAGCCGGCCGCCTGTTCAAAAGCTTTTGCGCCCAGACGTGGCACTTTCTTGATAGCCTCGCGAGACCGAATCAAACCTTCTGTTTCTCGGTATTTGACAATATTTTCTGAGATAGTTTTATTAAGACCAGCTACATGGGCCAGCAGGGCAGGACTGGCGGTGTTGATATTGACCCCGACTTGGTTGACCACTGTATCAACGACAAAGTCCAGACTTTCAGACAGTTTTTTCTGGCTGACATCATGCTGGTACTGGCCAACCCCGATAGACTTAGGATCAATCTTAACCAGCTCAGCCAAAGGATCCTGCAATCGGCGGGCAATGGAAATAGCTGAGCGCTTTTCAACAGTCAACTCTGGAAACTCATGGCGAGCCAGTTCACTAGCAGAGTAGACAGATGCTCCGCTCTCATTGACGATAACATAGCTGACATTTGGATGGGATTTCAAAATTTCCGCTACAAAGGCTTCGCTTTCTCGGCTGGCCGTTCCATTTCCAATGGCAATGATTTCCACGCCAAACTGCTCAATCAGCTCTGACAACTCCTTTTTAGAAGCTTCAATCTGAGCTGGCTTTGCTGGCGCTACTGGATAGATGACATGAGTTGTCAGCATCTTACCTGTCGCATCAACAACAGCTAGCTTAGCCCCTGTTCGAAAGGCTGGGTCAAAGCCCAGTACTACGCGACCTTTGAGAGGAGCAATTAGGAGAAGATGGCGGAGGTTATCTGAGAAGAGCTGAATTGCTCCATCCTCAGCAGCCTCAGTCAGCTCGGTCCGAATACGGCGCTCCATAGCTGGAATGATTTTCTTTTTGACTGCTTGCTGAACAGCTTCGATAATATAGGCATTTTTCACCTTGAAACGTACTTCAAAGAAGCGTAGGATTTTCTCAAGATTGTGCTCAAAACCAACCTTGAGAATACCTAGCTTCTCACCACGGTTAAGGGCCAGTGTTCGGTAGCCCTGCATGGTCGCTACTTTTTCGGAAAAATCATAATAAATCTGGAAGACCTGCTTTTCATCCAAATCACCGTCTTTGAGACTGGATACGATAGAAGAATTGGTCTGCATCTCATGGTAGGTCCAAGCCCGCAGCTTGGTATCTTCGGAAATCGCCTCAGTCAGAATATCCACTGCTCCAGCAAGAGCAGCTTCTGCTGTCGGAAAGGCTTCACTAGTCAGTTTCTCAGCTTCTTCTTGCAAGTTAGCCGCATCCTGTAGGATGAGGCGGGCCAAAGGAAAGAGACCTGCTTCACGGGCAATAGTAGCCTTGGTACGGCGTTTCTCCTTATAAGGAAGATAAAGTTCTTCCACATCAGCCAGCTTTTCAGCAGCCTCAATCTCAGATCGTAGCGCATCCGTTAGTTTGCCCTGCTCCTCAATCTTAGCTAAGACCGTCGCTTTACGCTCTGCCAAAGCAGTCATGCTCTTATCTAAGTCAATAATTGCCTTAATCTCTACCTCATCCAGATTTCCTGTCATTTCCTTACGGTAACGAGCAATAAAAGGAATTGTATTTCCCTCAGCGGTCAGTTCTAGGACTTGTGATACTTGGCTTTCTTTAAGGCCCAATTTCTGGGCAATTCTTTCAATATTTATATTTTCCATAACAATCCTATTATATCACAAGTACTTTGAAAGATAGGCCTTTTTAGAACTATTTAGTACTATTTGTACAAAAAAATTTAGGCTAAATCAGCGACAAAGAGTCTCTTATGTTTCAAAATTTCATTTTTTGATGATTGGTAGTATAATAGAATTATTATTTTAGAAATGAGGTGCCTTTATGGCTGTTAAATTTACTAGATCAGACGATTTGGACAAAATGTTCGAGGAATTTGCGACCCTGCCCAAGATGGAAAAGGTAGAGTTCCCTGAGGAAGACAAGAAAAAATCTAAAAACGAGAAGGATAAGAAAGAATGAGCTTCTTCTCTCAGCTACCGGCCAGTGTCCTGCAAGCCGGTGCCATCTTTCTCTCCATTATCATTGAGGCTCTGCCTTTTGTCTTGATTGGAAGTATCATTTCTGGCTTTATCGAGGTGTATGTCACGCCAGACAAGGTTTATCGTTTCCTGCCCAAGAACAAATGGGCTCGGATTTTCTTTGGAAGCTTGGTTGGTTTTGTCTTCCCATCTTGCGAGTGCGGAATCGTCCCTATTATCAATCGGTTTCTAGAAAAGAAAGTTCCCAGTTACACAGCTGTGCCCTTTCTGGTAACGGCTCCAGTCATCAACCCCATCGTGCTCTTTGCGACCTACTCAGCCTTTGGAAATTCCCTCCGAATGGCTCTGCTTCGTGCTTTAGGTTCTATGGTCGTGGCTATTCTTTTAGGGATTTTTCTGGGCTTCTTTGCGGATAGCAATATTCAAAAAGAAAATCGCAAAGCAGTCCATGAACATGACTTTTCACATCTCAGCAAGGGACAAAAGCTTTTTCAGGTCTTTGTTCAGGCCATTGACGAATTTTTCGATACAGGTCGCTATCTGGTCTTTGGCTGTCTCTTTGCCAGCCTAGTCCAGGTCTATGTGCCAACCAGAATCTTGACCTCCATCAGCTCAACACCAGCTGTTGCTATTCTCCTGCTCATGCTGCTGTCCTTCCTGCTCTCACTTTGCAGCGAAGCTGATGCTTTCATCGGAAGCTCTTTGATTGCTAGCTTCGGCTTATCGCCAGTCTTAGCTTTCTTGGTCATTGGGCCTATGCTAGATGTCAAGAATCTGCTGATGATGAAAAACTACTTTAAGACACGCTTTATCTGGCAATTTATCAGCCTGGTTACTGTCGTTGTCTTTCTTTACTCTTGGCTTGTGGGGGTGGTGCTATGATTCGATTTCTAATCTTAGTTGGCTACTTTGAGATCACCATGTACCTGCAGCTGACAGGCAAGCTCAACCAATATATCAATCTCCACTACTCCTATCTGGCCTACTTGTCTATGATTCTATCTTTTATCTTGGCAGTTGTGCAGCTCATCATCTGGATGAAGAAGATGGAGGTCCACAGTCATTTAAATACTCGCTGGGCCAAGTTAGGCAGCGTGATGCTCCTTGTCATTCCGCTTTTTGTGGGAATTTTCTTTCCAACTGTTACCTTGGATTCGACAACAGTTTCGGCCAAAGGATTTCATTTTCCACTAGCTGAGGGAACTTCAACTGCTATTCAGCAGGACGAAGGCACTACCAGTCAATACCTGAAGCCTGACACTAGCACCTACTTTACCAAAGGAGCTTACGAAAAAGAAATGCGGGCAGCCGCCAAGAAATATGTCAAGCAAGATACCATTCAGGTCACAACTGAGAACTACATGGAAATCATGGAGGTCATCTATGATTATCCCGACGAGTTTGTAGGCAAAACGCTGGAGTTCACTGGATTTGTCTACAATGACCCCAGCGACCAGAAGAGCCAATTTCTCTTTCGCTTCGGTATTATCCATTGTATCGCCGACTCAGGTGTCTATGGTCTCTTGACGACTGGAAATACTCAGCATTTCGAGAATAATACCTGGATTCATGCCAAGGGAAAAATTAGCATGCACTACCATAAAAGTCTGGGGCAAAGCCTTCCAACTCTAGAAGTTGAAAGCTTTGATAAGGTAGAAAAACCGGACAACCCTTACGTTTATCGGGTATTTGAATAAAGAAAACGAGGCTGGCACAATTGTGCCTAAGCCTCATTTTTTGTATTTGAATATTTTTCAAGCAGCGGTCTATTTCTTCCTATTTATCTCCCTTTTCAGAAACCGAATTTCTGAATACAATCTTTAGAAAAATTGTGATAAAATAGAGACATCATTTAGAAAATAGGTATCAGGATGTCTTTAAAAGTTATTGTAACAATTTTCGGAGCCAGCGGTGACTTGGCCAAAAGAAAACTCTATCCATCCCTCTTCAGGCTCTATAAGTCTGGCAATCTTTCCAAGCATTTTGCAGTTATTGGAACAGCCCGCCGGCCTTGGAGCAAGGAGTATTTTGAGTCTGTCGTTGTCGAAGCAATCGCTGATTTAGCTGACAGTCCAGAGCAAGCCCAAGAGTTTGCCAGCCACTTCTACTATCAAAGTCATGATGTGCAGGATACCGAGCACTACATTGAGCTGCGCAAGCTTCAAAATCGACTCAATGAGCAGTACCAAGCCGAGCACAATAAACTCTTCTTCCTGTCCATGGCTCCGCAATTTTTCGGCACCATTGCCAAACACCTCAAGTCTGAAAACATCGTAGATGGAAAAGGATTTGAACGTCTGATTGTTGAAAAACCTTTCGGGACAGACTTGGCAACTGCCAGCCAACTTAACGAAGAACTCTTAGCAGCCTTTGATGAAGAGCAGATTTTCCGTATTGACCATTACCTAGGCAAGGAAATGATTCAGAGCATCTTTGCTATCCGCTTTGCCAATCTTCTCTTTGAAAATATCTGGAATCGTGACTACATTGACAATGTCCAGATTACCTTTGCCGAAAAGCTAGGTGTCGAAGAACGCGGCGGTTACTATGACCAGTCCGGCGCTCTACGGGATATGGTGCAGAATCATACCTTGCAACTCCTATCACTCTTAGCTATGGACAAGCCAAAAAGCTTCAGCAAAGAGGACATTCGGGCAGAGAAAGTAAAGGTTTTTGAACGCTTGGTGCAGCCCGATAAAGAAGACTTGAAACGCTTCTTTATACGCGGTCAGTATAAGTCAGGCACGGTCAAAGGTAAGAAATACATCTCCTACCGGAGTGAACCTAATGTCAACCCTGACTCCATGACTGAAACCTTTGCTTCAGGAGCTTTCTTCGTAAATAGCGAACGTTTCTGTGATGTTCCATTTTTCTTCCGAACTGGTAAACGCCTCACTGAAAAAGGCACTCTTGTCAATATTGTCTTCAAGCAGATGGAGTCTATCTTTGGTGAGGAATTAGCCCCAAATGTTCTGACCATTCATATCCAGCCGACTGAGGGCTTCTCTCTCAGCATGAATGGCAAAGAGGTCGGCGAGCGCTTCAGCTTGGCTCCTCTCTCTCTGGACTATCGAACAGACGCAACAGCTAGTGGTGCTTCCCCTGATCCTTACGAAAAATTAATCTTTGACGTCCTTAACAATGACTCAACCAACTTCAGCCACTGGGATGAAGTCCGCTCCAGCTGGGAGCTGATCGATCAGATTGAAGAGCTCTGGCGTAGCAACGAAGTGCCTCTTCATGAGTATCCTGTCGGTTCTATGGGTCCAGATGCTTCCTTTGAACTCCTTAGAGAATTTGGAGCTGACTGGCAGTGGTCTCCAAACAAGTAAGATTTAAAAATTGTTCATAAAAAACCAGTACGAGTACTGGTTTTTTGTTTTATACCAAGCCTTCAAGCAGGCCTTTCATAAAATTCTCTGAGTTAAACTCACCGATATCATCAATCTTTTCTCCAAAACCAATCAGCTTCACTGGAATATCCAATTCCTGACGAATGGCTAGCACAACCCCACCTCGAGCTGTTCCATCAATCTTCGTCAGTACAATTCCTGTGACTGGAGTAATTTTAGAAAATTCCTTAGCCTGAACCAGAGCATTCTGACCGGTTGAAGCATCGAGAGCTAGGAAAGTTTCATGTGGCGCTTCTGGATCCACCCGCTTAATAATACGGCCAATTTTCTCCAGCTCCGCCATGAGGTTGTCCTTATTTTGCAGGCGACCAGCCGTATCAATCATAAGAACATCAACCTGCTCTGCCTGAGCACGCTCCATTCCGTCATAAACCACGCTGGCAGGGTCGCTCTTCTCAGGTCCCGTCACTACAGGAACATCTACGCGCCGACCCCATTCAGCCAGCTGAGCTACTGCTCCAGCTCGGAATGTATCTGCTGCTACCAACATGACTTTCTTGCCTTGTTGTTTGTACTTATAGGCTAGTTTACCGATAGAGGTGGTCTTGCCGACTCCGTTGACCCCAACAAAGAGCATGACAGTCAAACCGTTTTGGAAATTGATTTTTTCATTAAAGCGGCCATCTTTCTCATAAATGTCCACCAATTTTTCAATAATCAGCTGGCGCAGAGCAGCTGGTTTTTTAGCATTTTCCAGACGGGCTTCATAGCGTAGTTCCTCAGTCAGACTGGAAGCCACCTGCACTCCTACATCACTAGTGATGAGCAGCTCTTCCAAGTCTTCGAAGAACTCTTCATCTACTGAGCGGAAATTAGCAAAGAAAGCATTGAGCCGTGCTCCAAATCCTGTCCGAGTCTTCTTTAGGCTGCGGTCATATTTTTCCTGAGTGGATTCCTCTTGAGGAAGATCAGCAGGCTCTTCTGTAGCTGCTACTTCTGATTCTTCAGCAACATCAGCTGCTTGATCGACCTGTTCTGATTCTGTTAGTGACTCAGCTTCTGTTTCTAGCTCGAACTCATTATTTGAATCAGTTGCCACCTCGTCATAAGAAGATGCTTCATGCTTGGTATGAGATGATGCTTCATCCGAAAGATCCGTTTGTTCAACAAGTTCTTCTACCGTTTCGTCACTGCTCTCAGCATGATGCTCTTCTAGAGTTTCTTCAGTCTGACTTGCTCCTTGAGCCACTTCTTGATTTTCTGCAATAATTTCTCTTTCATGCTCTGGCTCCTTGCTTTCTTCTTGGATGGCTTGAGATGCTGGCTCTTCAACATCAGCCAAACTATCTATTGTATCCGAAATTTGGTCATCAAGTTGCTGCTCACCTTGATAAGACTGAACAGCTTCCGCTTCAAGATTTTCTCCTGCTTCTGGAGCAGGCGCTGTTTCTTCTTCAAGCTCGTCAATGTTTTCCAATGCTTCCTTGACAACTTCTTCAATCGGCGGTTCTTGTTTTTTTCGGCCGAAAAGGCGATCAAATAATCCCATCGGCTAATCCTCCTTTAGTACATATTCTTCAATAGCCCAAGCCACTGCATCCTCATCATTGGTCATAGGTGTCACCACATTGGCTGCTTCTTTGACGATGGCTACTGCATTCTGCATGGCCACTCCCAAACCAGCCCACTCAATCATAGAAAGATCGTTGGCTTCATCACCACAGGCCATGACCTGACTTCTCTCAATGCCTAAATGGGCAATCAGTTTCTCCAGACCATTAGCCTTATGGACATTTTTAGGGGACCACTCCAGCAGCATTTCTCTTGATTTGAAAATCTCATAGCGCTCAAATAATTCCGGTGAAATTTGCTCAATAGCCGCATCCAATGGTTCTTGAGCATAAGCAGTGACACATTTATTGTAAGTCTGCTGGCTGGACAAATCACTAAAATCAATAGACTCAAAGGTCAGAGCTGGATTGAACTGAGCATAAAGCGAGTCTTGATCGGACTGAATCTGGTAGACCAGCCCTTCGCAGATAGCATCAAGAGGGATATGGAGCTTGTCTGTCTCCTCGTAAATCCGGGCTACATCATCAAAAGAAAAGACCGTTTTATCAAGGATTTCTCCAGTGTTGCGCTGAACAAGACCACCATTAAAAGTAATGGTGTACTCATCCTCGCGACCGTCAGTTCCCAGCTCATGCAGGAAAAAGTCCATGGCCTTAAGGGGACGACCAGTAGTCAAAACTACCTTAACACCCTTATCCTGAGCTGCTTTTAGAGCTACTAAATTGCGGTCAGAAATCTTCTTGTCTGAAGTCAGAAGAGTTCCATCCAAGTCCAGAGCAATCAGTTTTATATCTGCCATTATAATCCCTCCATGTAAGTGATAACCGACTGAGCATCATGGTGACCGATGACTTCCTTGGCGACTTCTAAAATCTCAGGACGAGCATTTTCAGTCGCAATCGGATAGCCAGCCACCTGCATCATGTGCAAATCATTGAGATTATCACCAAAGACCATAACCTGAGAAAGATCTATGTCTAGCTTCTTGGCCAGCTCGACAATGGCAACCCCCTTATCGACATGGTCCAAAACGATGTCAATGGACTTGAAGCCAGTCGTCATAGCCTTAACTCCGTCGATATTTTCATTGACCCAAGCCTCACCAGCTGCGACTTGGTTCTCAGCAAAATTGGTCGTAAACTTGAAAATTTCATCGTCGATATCAGCCAGGCTAGCTACTTTTTGAATATTTTCATTATAATGAGCACTGAAAGAAAGATAGGTCGGATCCACAGTCTCCAATACATAGCAAGCACGTTTGCCCGTTAGAAGCAGCTCATTGACATTGACATAGGGAGATTCCTGCAGCTTGTCAAAAACCTTAAGGTAAAAGTCCCGTGGCATGGTTGCTTCATAGAGATCCTCGCCGTGAAATTCAACTAAACTGCCGTTTTCAGCAATAAAAATAATCTCATTGCGCACTTCCTTAAACAGCTTTTCCAGCGACAAGAGACCCCGTCCGCTGGCTACAGCAAAGTAGATACCTTTTTCTTTGAAGCGAGCCAAAACTTGCTTGAGGCGGTCCATATCAAACTGACCTTTACTGTCCAAAAAGGTACCGTCCATATCCGTTGCTACTAATTTTATACTCATTTTACATACTTTCTAAATCTTTTAACTTGACTGAGACAATCTTGGAAACGCCAGACTCCTGCATGGTAACTCCGTAAATAGAGTCTGCTGCTGACATGGTTCCCTTACGGTGAGTGACCACGATGAACTGACTATCCTTGTCAAATCGATTGAGATAATCCCCAAAGCGTTTAACATTCGCCTCGTCCAGCGCTGCTTCCACCTCGTCCAAGATGACAAAAGGAATGGTCTTAACGCGGATGATAGAGAAGAGCAGAGCCAAAGCTGACAAGGCCTTCTCACCACCGCTCATCAGATTGAGCGACTGGATTTTCTTGCCAGGTGGCTGAACAGAGATTTCTACACCAGCCGTCAGCAAGTCTCCCTCCGTCAATATCAGGTCTGCAGAACCACCGCCAAACATCTGACGGAAAGTCACCTTGAAGCTTTCACGAATGGCTTCAAAGGTTGATTTAAAGCGTTCCTTAACTTCGTCATTCATCTCTTCAATCGTCTCTAATAGCAGATTTTTAGCTGATAGGACGTCGTCTCGTTGCTCATTGAGGAAGTTCAAACGGTTGCTGACTTCTTCAAACTGCTCGACTGCTTCCAGATTGACCGGACCTAAAGCTCGAATGGCTTTTTCCAAATCCTTCACCTGGCTTTCAGCAGCTGGTAAACTTTCTAACGGACGAGCCTGGCTGCTTGCTTCTTCGAAGCTCATCTGATAGTCATCTGTCAGATTGCTTGCCAGACGGCGCATGACATCCATGAGCTTATCCTTTTCTGCCTCTGCTTTAGCCTGCCGACGAATCAATTCTTCATTTTGATGACGGGCTTGCTCCAAACGACTGGCAATATCGTCAGACTGACCTTCTAAATCTTCAAGCTCAAATTTCAGGCGAATCAGCCTTTGATCCAGCTCAGTCTTTTCTTGCTTGGCGGTCTCTAATTGCTCTTCCAGAATCGTAATATCCACCTTTTGCAGGCTGGACTGCTCCTTTTGCTCCATCAAAAGCTCCAAGGTCGCCTGCTCTTTTTCAAGGCTGGCTTTTTCCTCGGACAGACGTTCCAAGTCATTCTTTTCAAAGCGTTGGTTGGAGGTCAGCTCTGTACGCTGGAGCTTGAGTTCAGCTAAACGAGAGGAAAGCTTGTCAAAACGAGCCTGAACTGCATCTTTGTTTGACTTAACCTGCTCTATTTCCGCAGTGATGTCCGTTTTTTCTTGCTCAATCTCAGTCAAGCGGGTCTGCAGTCGCTCTTTCTCTTCCGAAATATCCAAAGCAGACTGACCAGCCAACTCCTGTTCCTGTAGATTTTTCAGGCTTGTGAGTTCTTCTACGCGCTTGGCTAACTGTTCATAGGCTAGATTAGCCTTTTGCTCAGCTAAACGAGCCTGCTCACCATCTGTCTTGATTTGTTCCAATACCTGCTTAGCCTGACTTAGCTGGTTTTGCAGAATTTGCACTGCTTCTTCCTGCTCTTTCAAGCTGACATTTTTCTGCTTTATCTCCTCAAGCAAAGCATCTAGCTCCGGCTTGATAAAGATAGTATTGTTATTGCGGTTGGCACCACCAGCATAAGAACCTCCAGTCCGAAGCTCTGTTCCATCCAGAGTCACCATGCGAACCTGATAGCGTACTTGACGAGCTGCCGCTCGGGCATGCTCCACTGTATCAAAAATAGCGGTCGTTCCCAGCAGATTTTGAAAAATGCTGTCTAACGATGAATCATAGCTGACCAGAGAAGAAGCCAGTCCCAGAAAACCAGCACTTTTTTCAATCGTAGCACGGTTATGGTCAGGCAGCTGACGCGGCTTGATGGTTGTTAAAGGCAGGAAGGTTGCCCGGCCAGCCCGATTTTTCTTCAGAAATTCGATAGCCCGAGTCGCAGCCGCCTCATCTTCTACGATGATATTCTGACTGCTGGCTCCCAAGGCAATTTCCAGCGCTGTCTGATAGTGGGGATCAAAGCTAAGCTTTTCGCTAACAGCTCCAACAATGCCACCTAGACGGCCTGCCTCCTGCAGCACACTCTTAACCCCAGCATAGAAATTGCTGTGATTTTTGAGAATGGCTTCCAAACTATTAGAACGTGCCTGCTTGTTTTTGAGGTCGTCCAAAAGCTCAAACATCTTAGTCTGCTGATGCTTATAGTCAGCCTCTAGCTTCTCTACCAACTGGATCTGACTCTGGTAGTCAGCCAGTAGGCCCTTGAGGGCTTGGCGAGCAATTTCCAACTCTTCCAAACCAGCCTGCTCCTGAGTCTGACTAGCCTCCAAATCAACCTGCAGCTTAGCATAGTCTGCCTTCTTGCTCTCAGCTAGTTTAAGCTCGCTAGCCATCTGGCTCTCCAGAGAAGTCAAGTCATTAGAAAGATTTGCCTCTTCCTGCATGAGCTTGACATACTGCTCACGCAGATGTTCAATCAGCTGGTCTGGATCATCTGAAAAGTCTGCTAATTCTGCTTCCAAAGCAGCGATAGACTCCTCATTGTCACTCAGTTGGGCAGCTATTTGGCTCAATTCAGCCTGCTTGTCTTCTATGTTGCTTTCTATCTGAGCCAGTTTTTCTGACAGAGCGGCCAAGCGTTCTTCATTTTCCCGACGGCTGGTCGCTGCCTGGCTGGACTCCAACTTAGAAAGATCAATCTGACGCTCCAAATCACTGATTAAGCGGGTCAATTCCAGCAAACTAGCCTGATTATCAGACAAAGTTTGATTGAGCTCATGACGCTTGGCCTTCAAGGTTTGATTTTCAACTTCCAGCTCATCGCGCTTGCTATAGTAGGCTGCTAGCTCCTGCTGGATATTCGTTAAATCTTCTTCAGCCTGGGTCAGTCTTTCCTTATTAGCTGTCAACTGAGCGACCAAAACATCCAAGTAAAGCTCTCGGCGCTGGCCATCCAGACTCAAGAAGCGCTTAGCAGTTTCAGCCTGCTTCTCCAAGGGCTTGACCTGGCTCTCCAGCTCGTAGATAATGTCTTCCAGACGGTCCAGATTATCCTGAGTTTGACTAAGCTTGCTTTCCGTTTCTTTGCGACGTGTCTTATACTTAAGCACTCCAGCCGCCTCTTCAAAGATTGCCCGGCGTTCCTCGGGCTTGCTGTTAAAGATTTCTTCAACTTTCCCTTGGGAAATGATGGAGAAGGAATCTCGTCCCAGCCCAGTATCCATGAAGAGATCATGGACATCGCGCAGACGGACTTTTTTACCGTCAATCTTATACTCACTGTCACCGCTGCGGTAAATGTGACGCTCCACCCGAATCTCATTGGCAGCATCCTTGATAAATTGGTCACTGTTATCCAGAACCACTACCACTGATGCGTAATTTAGTGGCTTGCGGGTTTCTGTTCCCGCAAAAATCACATCGGGCATCTTGCCGCCCCGCAGACTTTTCACACTGGACTCTCCCAAGGCCCAGCGCAGGCTCTCCGTAATATTGGACTTGCCGGAACCATTTGGCCCAACAACCGCTGTCACTCCCTGATCAAAGACAACTTTAGTCTTGTCAGCAAATGACTTGAAGCCCTGAATTTCAATTTCCTTTAAAAACATGAAGAACTTTCCTTTTCAAATGCGTTTTTAGCAGCTTCCTGCTCGGCCAGCTTTTTAGAACGCCCCTGGCCTTGACCGGACTTGCGACCATTGATGAGAACGGCCACCTCGAAATTTTTAGCATGAGCTGGCCCTGTCTCGGAGACGACCTGATAGGTAATTTCCACATCACCATTAATCTGCAACAACTCTTGCAGCTTGGTCTTATAGTCCGTCACCCGCTCAAAATCTCCCGCTTCCACCTTGGGAATCATGACTTGATAGAGAAAGCTTTTGACTGCTTCCACACCCTTATCTAAGAGCAAGGCGCCTAAAAAGGCCTCGAACAAATCACCTAAAATCGTATCACGATTACGGCCGCCAGACTTCTCCTCTCCACGTCCCAGCTTGATAAACTGATCAAACTGACAATCTCGGGCAAAGCCTGCCAAGCTCTCCTCCCGAACAATCATGGAACGCAGCTTAGACAGGTCTCCCTCTGGCCTCTTAGGATACTTGGTATAAAGATACTCCGAAATAATCAGTTGCAGAACAGCGTCTCCTAAAAATTCCAAGCGTTCATTGTGTGAAATTTTTAAGAGGCGGTGCTCATTGGCATAGCTCGTATGGGTAAAAGCCGTTTCCAACAAGGTCTCATCAGAGAAGACCAAGTCAAACTGCTCCAGCAATGCTTTTTTCAAATTTTCCATTACTATTTTACATCATGCTGACTTCAGTCAGATAAGCAGCATGATACCTTTTCCTTTCCAAAGATATACAGTCTCTATTATAACAAAAAACAGGCGCAAACGCACCTGCTGACAGTGATTTCTATTCCTTATCCGGAATTACTTTAAACAAATAATAGGTGATAAAAACGGTCAGACCCAACAGTCCAATCTTAACCCAAATAATAGGCGCTAGAAAAATGGAAATCCCCATCAAGATATAGATGGAAACGATAATCTTTTTCTTACGCTCCTTGGCAATCGTTCCCGTCTCTCGAAAATCTGCCACATAGATTTGGTACATCTTGGTATGATAGAGCCAATTCTCAAAACGCTTGGAACTGCGCGAAAAGCAGGCAATGGACAAGAGAAGAAATGGTGTCGTCGGCAGGAGAGGCAGAAAAATCCCTAAAACTCCTAACCCTAAAGATAAGAGACCTACCACAAAGTAAATTGGACGCATACAAGCTCCTTTGCAAAATAAAAACCCTTGCTTTTTAAATATATAATGGATACCGCACTAGAGCAAGAAAACCAAATTTTTTAGTTCGATTTTTAAATATTCGTCAAAGGTGTCGCGGTATCAGGCGAGGTATCATAGACCTGGAAATCGTGGCCGACTGCCATATCGGCTTGAGCCAGTTGATTGACCATGGTCATATGAGCCAATTCCTTGATATTATTTTCCTTACTGAGATGTCCCAGATAGATTCGCTTGGTGCGATTGCCCAGAGTCCGAATCATGGTCTCCGCTCCGTCTTCATTGGACAGATGGCCCATATCAGACAGAATCCGCTGCTTGAGACTCCAAGGATAGGCACCGCTGCGAAGAATTTCAATATCATGGTTGCTCTCAATCAAGTACCCGTCAGCATTTTCGATAATCCCAGCCATCCGGTCACTGACATAGCCCGTATCCGTCAGCATGACAAAGCTTTTGTCATCCTTCATGAAGCGGTAAAATTGTGGACAGGCTGCGTCATGACTGACACCAAAGCTCTCCACATCCAAGTCTCCAAAGGTCTTGGTCTTGCCCAATTCAAAGATATGCTTTTGACTAGCATTCAGCTTGCCCAGGTCCTTTTCCATAGCCTTCCAAGTGGCCTCATTAGCATAAATATCCAGATGATACTTGCGAGCCAATACACCAACACCATGAATGTGATCCTTGTGCTCATGGGTCACTAAAATAGCATCCAAATCCTCAGGCTTGCGGTCAATTTCGCCCAGCAAGCTCGTAATTTTCTTGCCTGATAAGCCAGCGTCAACCAGAATCCGCTTTTGGTCTGTTTCCAGATAGAAACAATTACCGCTTGATCCTGACGCCAGAATACTGTATTGAAATCCTTTAGTCATGTTTACTTTCTATATATCATCTTCATTATCCCAGTCGTCATCCCGGACACCATCATTCTCATAAGGCAAGACAATGGTAAAGGTCGAGCCCACACCATACTCACTCTTAGCCCAGATAAAGCCCTGATGCTGCTTGACAATTTCCTTGGCAATAGCTAGCCCTAGACCCGTTCCACCCTGTGCACGGCTACGTGCCTTGTCCACTCGATAAAAGCGGTCAAAAATCTTAGGCAGGTCCTGCTTGGGAATCCCCAGACCTTCATCCGCAATCGAGAGAATCAACTGCTCATCAGTTGTCTTGATGGAAACAGTAATGGTTCCACCATCTGGTGAATACTTGATGGCATTGTTCATGATATTATCAATGACCTGGGTCAGCTTATCTGTATCAATCTCCACCCAGATCGGTGTTATCGGATAATCACGGATAATCTCATATTTCTTAGTCTCGTCTTGGTTTTTTATCTTGTCAAAGCGATTGAGGATAAAGGTAATAAAAGCCGTGAAATTCGTCAGCTCCACTTCTAGATGACTGGTCTCATTGTCAATGCGTGACAAGCTGAGCAAGTCCGTCACCATCCGCATCATGCGGTTGGTTTCATTGAGCGATACCTTGACAAAGTCCGGTGCTACTGGCTCAGACAAAGCTCCCTCATCCAGGGCTTCCAGATAGGACTTAACACTGGTCAGCGGAGTCCGCAACTCATGGCTGACGTTGGAGACAAAGAGTCGACGCTCCCGCTCTTCCTTGTCCTGCTCTGTCGTATCATGCAAGACAGCTACCAAACCAGAAATGAAGCCCGACTCCCGCCTTACCAAGGCAAAGCGAACCCGCAAGCTCAAATACTCACCATTTTCATCCTGAGAATCTATCGTCAGCTCAGGAACATTGGTAATCAGATCCCTCAAATCATACTCGTCTGAAATCGAAAGCAGATCCAAAATACTCATATTTTGGACCTCATCTCTCTTAACTCCCAACTGCTTGGTTGCCATATCGTTGATAGTGATAATCTGCCCCCGACGGTTGGTCGCAAGCACGCCATCTGTCATATAGGACAGGATACTGGAAAGGCGTTTTGTTTCTTGCTCAAGGTTTTCATGTGTCAGTCGAATGACCTCTGAGAGGTCATTGATACTGTTGGTCATATCTGTGATTTCCGGACTTCCCTGCATGTCCAGCACTTCAGAATAGTCACCTGCAATCAAATCTTTAACCTTTTGATTAAGCTGTACAAGCTTTTGGTTATCCCGGCGATTTTCCAATAAAAGCAAGGCCACAACTACAATGAAGCCGATAATAATGATTGCAAAGACAAAATCCGCAGAAATCACAAATTGTTTAATTGCTTCAATCATTATTTCTCATATAATAGCCAACTCCGCGGCGAGTCAAGATGTACTCAGGCCGGCTTGGCGTATCTTCAATCTTTTCACGTAGGCGACGAATGGTCACATCGACTGTACGGACATCGCCAAAATAGTCATAGCCCCATACTGTTTCCAGCAAGTGCTCACGTGTCATCACTTGTCCGATATGTGTCGCCAAATGGTGAAGCAACTCAAACTCACGGTGGGTCAGCTCCAGCTCCTTGCCATGCTTCTTAGCAACAAAAGCATCTGGCAAAATCTGCAGTTCCCCAATGGTCAACTCGTTTGGGCCACTTTCTTCTAATTGGTTTTCCACAACAAGGTCTGCCCGACGAAGAAGTGCCTTGACACGCGCCTGCAGCTCACGATTTGAGAAAGGCTTGGTCACATAGTCATCAGCACCAATTTCAAGGCCGATAACCTTGTCAAACTCACTGTCTTTAGCAGACAATACAATAATCGGAACATTGCTGGTCTTGCGAATAGTCCTAGCCACTTCCAGTCCGTCCACTTCTGGCAACATCAAGTCCAGAATCAAGATGTCTGGCTGTTCTGCCTCAAACATTTCCAAGGCTTCCTTACCATCAAAAGCAGTCAAAACCTCATAGCCTTCCTTGGCCATATTAAACTTAATAATATCTGAGATTGGTTTCTCATCATCTACAACTAATATTTTCTTCATATGTTCACCTTAACATAAGATTGGGATTGAATCAACTCCATGATAGAAAAGTTGTGACATAGTCAGCTAAGTCGTCCTGCATCAAAACGTGCAAAAGGCAATCTAGTTTGCCTAGCTAGACTCCCAATCCAATTTTATTTATTTATATAGTCTTATTATACCAAAGTTTTCTTAAAAAACACTAATTCAAGCCATTTTTATTCCACATTTGTAGAAAATGGACGATTCTCATCAAAAAAATTTCTCTCTGAATAAAAATAGTCATTTTTATTCAATTTGACAGTTTATTTATTCTATGGTAAAATCTATGTCATATTATCTAACACAAAGGAGAAAGATATGGCTTTAGTTGAATTTAAAAATGTCGAAAAGTATTACGGAGATTACCATGCTCTGCGCAATATCAATCTCAGTTTTGAAAAAGGGCAAGTAGTTGTACTGCTGGGACCATCTGGCTCAGGAAAATCTACTCTTATCCGTACAATCAACGCTTTAGAAGGCATTGATCAGGGAAGTTTGATTGTCAACGGCCACGAGATCGTGAACGCTGCTGCCAAAGATCTGGTCAACTTACGCAAAGAAGTCGGAATGGTCTTTCAACACTTTAATCTTTACCCCCACAAAACGGTGTTAGAAAATGTTACCTTGGCGCCTATTAAAGTTCTAGGAATGGATAAACAAGAAGCTAAAAAAATCGCTCAAAAATATCTAGAATTTGTCAACATGTGGGACAAGAAAGACTCTTACCCAGGCATGCTGTCCGGTGGACAAAAGCAAAGGATTGCCATTGCCCGCGGTTTAGCCATGCATCCTGAGCTCTTGCTCTTTGATGAACCAACTTCTGCCCTAGACCCTGAAACAATCGGGGATGTTCTGGCTGTTATGCAAAAATTAGCCAAAGACGGCATGAACATGATTGTGGTCACACACGAAATGGGCTTTGCCCGTGAGGTAGCTGACCGCATTATCTTCATGGCAGACGGTGAGGTGCTAGTGGATACTACTGATGTTGATGCTTTCTTTGACAATCCTACTGAACCTCGCGCTAAGCAGTTTCTCAGTAAAATTATCAACCATGAGAGTGATAACGTGCTTTCTTAGAAAGGAGAAGAACTATGAAATTACAAAAAATACTCATCAGCCTACTCTTACTCCTTCTGACTCTAGGCTTGATTCACGCCGCTCCTGCACAGGCCGATTCCAGTACCAGCCAACAGGTCAAGGCTATCCAGAAACGCGGAGTCCTCAATGTCGGTGTCAAGCAGGATGTACCTAACTTTGGTTACCTCAATCCTGATAGCAATACTTACAGCGGCTTAGAAATCGATATTGCAAAGAAAATCGCTAAGGAACTAGGCGTCAAAATCAACTACGTCCCAGTTACCGCACAAACACGCGGACCACTTCTGGACAACGGACAAGTTGACATGGTCATTGCGACCTTTACCATCACAGATGAGCGTAAGGAAATCTATAATTTCACAACCCCTTACTACACAGATGCTTCTGGTTTTCTAGTTAATAAATCTAGCAAAATTACAGACGTTAAGGACTTGAATAACAAGACTATTGGCGTCGTTCAAGGCTCTATCACTCAGACCTTGCTAGAAGAAATCGCCCAAGAGAAAAAGCTCAACTTCAAATATGTGGAGTTAGGCTCCTATCCTGAACTTGCTGTTTCCTTGCGGGCTCACCGTATTGATGCCATTTCTGTTGATAAGTCCATCCTGACCGGCTATGTAAGTTCCAAGTCAAACATTCTGGATTACAGCTTCAAAAAAGCCGATTATGGTGTGGTAACAAAAAAATCCAATACTCAATTGAATGACTATGTAGATGGCCTAATCTCTAAATGGAAGGAAGACGGCAGTCTACAGAAAATTTATGACAAATATGATTTAAAACCATCTACTTCAACGGATGATTAGAAAGGAGACCCCATGAGTTTTAGTATTTCTTCTTGGCAGGCCTACTTTGCGGACTTTGGCAAGTTTTTCCAAGGATTCCTCTTTACCTTAGCTATTTCTATCGGTGCCCTGACCTTGGCTCTTTTACTAGGGATTTTCTTTGGAGCTATCAGCACAGGTAAGCATAAAGTTCTACGTGGTCTAGCTCGTGTTTTTGTTGAGTTTTACCAGAATACACCACTCTTAGTTCAATTTGTAATTGTCTTTTACGGTCTTCCGCTAGTCAGCAATTACACCATCATGCCCTCAATCTATTGGACTGCGGTGCTCTGTGTAGGACTGTACCACGGTGCTTATATCGCTGAAGTTATTCGCTCAGGTATCCAGTCCATTCCTCGTGGACAGACTGAAGCTGCACTATCTCAGGGCTTTACCTATGTAGAAACCATGCGATACATCATCCTACCTCAAGCTTTTCGGATTATCCTGCCACCGTTAATCAATCAGGTTGTCAATCTGATAAAAAACACTTCTACCGTCGCTATTATCTCTGGTATGGATCTGATGTTCGTGACCAAGTCCTGGTCTGCTCTGAATTCCAACTACATCCCAGCCTTTGCTGGAGCAGCTTTGCTCTACTTCCTCCTTTGCTTCCCAATCGCTAGCTGGGGACGTAAGGTAGAGGAAGCTAATAAACAAGCTTACAGCATCTAAGGAGGTCTCTATGGAAAATATTTTAAAAGTCTTAACCGCAAACAACCTCCTCTTTATCCTTAAGGGGCTCTGGCTGACGCTGCAAATTTCTTTCATTTCCATTGTCCTATCCACGATTTTTGGAACTATTCTAGCAGTCATGCGAAATGGAAAAAATAAACTGCTCAAGCTGATTGCCAGCATTTACATTGAATTTGTCCGTAATGTACCCAATCTGCTCTGGATTTTCACCATCTTTTTAGTCTTTCAGATTAAGTCAACGCCAGCCGGTATCATCAGCTTCACTGTCTTTACTTCTGCTGCTTTGGCAGAAATTATCCGAGGCGGCCTCAATGCCATTGACCCAGGTCAGACTGAAGCTGGCTTATCTCAAGGATTTACCCAGTTTCAGATTTTGCGTTATATCATCCTACCTCAGGCTATTCGGAAAATGCTGCCAGCCATCATTTCTCAGTTTGTCACAGTGATTAAGGATACCAGCCTTCTCTATTCTGTTATTGCGCTCCAAGAGCTCTTTGGTTCTGCTCAAATTCTGATGGGACGCTATTTTGAAGCTGAACAAGTCTTCGCGCTCTACCTATTAGTAGCAGCCATCTATTTCCTGATTAACTTCGCCATTTCCAGCTTCTCGCGCAAGCTATCCCAACGCTGGGCTCAAGCTGCAGAATAGATAGCTCAAATACAGAACTGCTTTCTAAAAGTTGAGTTTACCAACTCAGCTTTTTTATTTTTAATATTTGTGGTAGAATAATATCAAAGGATAGACAAGGAGAACGATATGAAAAAACTAACATGGCTTTTCATCACTTTCTTAACAGCAATCTTTCTCAGCGCCTGCGGTCAGCACACTAGCTTCCAGGGAAAATGGAAGGCTCAGAAAGCAAATGGAGAGAACATTGACATTGTCTTCAATGACAAGACAGGCAAGCTAGGCGATAAAGAATTTCACTATAAGATAGATAAGTCAGGCTACCAAGATAACACTAAATATTACAGTATCACTGTCAGCGACACCTATCACTACACCATCCTTTTCCCAGATGATGATATGAAAATAGCTACTCTTCTAGAACCTGATGACCCGTCTAGCGACCCTCTCTATGGGGAAATGCTCTATGCCATGAACCGAAATGAGTATCCTGATTTTGATGATTATGTGGATAAATACTTGAATTAAAACTAGAAAGACCACTGATGTAATCAGCGGCCTTTTTATTACTCTTTTTTAAATAGTTTGTCAGCTAGAAAAACAGCATTTAGTACCCTAGGAAATCCGACGTAAGGGATGCATTGCAAAAAGCATTCTATAATCTTTTCGGGGGTTAAGCCAACATTTAAAGCCGCTTGAATATGTACTTCCAGCTGTGCTTCACAACCTCCCTGTGTCAAAAGGCTAGCAAGAGTGACGATTTCTCTCTCCTGTAGATTCAGTCCCTCCCGACTATAGATATCGCCAAAAGCAAATTCTACAATATAGTCTCCTAGATCGGGAGCTATTTCTTTCAGAGAGGAAATGACCTTCTCACCGCCCTCACCATCAATCTGATTGAGTCTTTCCAATCCACGTTCAAATCGCTTATTTTTCATTTGCATTTACCTCCTTAAACGATTACAATGTCATTATAAATCTTAGACCATACTCTAAGTCAAGAATTCAAAGGAGGTTTTTTATGAAAATCGGTCTATTTGCCCAAAAAGTTAATTTATCAACGCATACGCTCCGATATTATGAGAAACGAGGATTGATTAAAGTTGATAGAGATCAAAGCGGTCAGCGTTTCTATGATGAGAACAATCTTGCCTGGGTTCAGTTTATCCAGCGTTTAAAAGATACGGGTATGCATTTGAAAGATATTCAGAGATATGCTGACTTACGCTGCCAAGGTGATGGCAGCCTGAAAGAACGCTTAGAAATGCTGCAGAAGCACCGCAGCTTTGTTCAAGAACAAATTAAAAATTGGCAAATGTCACTTAAAAAATTAGATAATAAAATTGAATGGTATCAAGCAGAAATCAGGAATCTTCCTAAATAATCTATAAACGAAACCCGAGCCAATTGCTCGGGTTTAATCGCTATCTAATGAGTTCTACTTTTCAAGGCGGGATTTGCTGGCAATGTCTGCTAGGATTTGCTCTACAAATTCGTCTACTGGTATTGTATGTGTTTCTTTTTGACCGTAGCGGCGGACATTAACAGTACCGTCTTCGACTTCCTTGTCACCAACGATGAGTTGATAAGGAATCTTGCTAGTTTGTGAGGCACGAATCTTGTACTGCATCTTTTCATTACGCTCATCCACATCAGCACGTACACCCTTGTCACGCAGCTTTTTAGCCACTTGCCAAGCATAGTCAATATGGGCTTCGTTAGAAACAGGAATCAAAGTCACTTGATGCGGAGCCAGCCAGGTCGGGAAGGCACCCTTGTAATTTTCAATCAAGATGGCCGTGAAGCGCTCCATGGTTGAGATAACCCCACGGTGAATCATAACTGGGCGATGCTCTTCACCGTCAGCTCCGACATACTTGAGGTCAAAACGCTCTGGCAAGAGGAAGTCCAGCTGGATAGTTGACAGGGTTTCTTCATTTCCTAGGGCTGTTTTAACCTGGATATCAAGTTTAGGGCCGTAGAAGGCTGCTTCTCCTTCTGCCTCAAAGTAGGCCACACCCATTTCGTCCAAGGCTGCTCGCAGCATGGTTTGGGCATTTTCCCACATCTCATCGTTATCAAAATACTTATGCGTATCCTGAGGGTCACGAAGAGACAGGCGGAAACGATATTCTGTCAAGTTAAAATCAGCGTAAACGTCGATAATCAACTGCAGCGCACGCTGGAATTCTTCTTGGATTTGTTCAGGAGTAACAAAGAGGTGACCGTCATTCAAGGACATTTCGCGTACACGTTGAAGACCAGTCAGGGCACCAGATTTTTCGTAACGGTGCATCATACCAATCTCAGCGATACGGATTGGCAGCTCACGGTAAGAGTGAACATGGTGTTTATAGACTTGGATGTGGTGAGGGCAGTTCATCGGACGCAAAACAAACTCTTCCCCATCACCCATATCCATGGTTGGGAACATATCCTCTTGGTAGTGCTCCCAGTGGCCAGAAGTCTTATAGAGTTCCACCGAAGCCAAAGGCGGAGTGTAGACGTGTTGGTAGCCTGAAGCCAACTCTTTATCAACGATGTAGCGCTCCAACTCGCGACGGACCGTCGCACCATTTGGCAGCCAGAATGGCAAGCCTTGACCCACTTCTTGTGAAATCATGAAGAGATCCAGCTCTTTACCTAACTTACGGTGGTCGCGTTCTTTAGCCTCTTCCCGCATTTGCAGATATTTCTTCAGGTCTTTCTTGTCAAACCAAGCAGTACCATAGACCCGCTGCATCATAGCATTGTCGCTGTTCCCGCGCCAGTATGCACCAGCCACGTTCAAGAGATGGAAGATTTGGATTCGACCTGTAGATGGAACGTGAGGCCCACGGCAGAGATCCACATATTCACCCTGACGGTAGATGGTCAAACCGCCCTCATCTTCTGAGTGCTCTTCAATCAATTCCAACTTGTAAGGATCGTTTTTGAAAATTTCACGCGCCTCATCCTTGGTCACTTCCTCACGGATGGACGGGAAGTTTTCTTTGACGATTTTCTTCATTTCTTCTTCGATACGAGGCAGGTCTTCATTTGAAATTTGCCCTGCTTCATTGTCCGTATCGTAGTAGAAACCATCCTGAATGGCAGGACCAACGCCCAAGTGAATATCTGGGAAAAGACGGCGAGCTGCTTGTGCAAACAAGTGGGCTGCAGAGTGACGCAAGATATCTAAAGCATCTTCGTGGTCAGGTGTCACGATTTCAATGGCACCATCTTCAGTGATGGCACGAGTTGTATCAATCAGTTTGCCATTGAATTTACCAGCCAAAGCTTTTTTAGCCAGGGAATTGCTGATAGATTGAGCAATTTCAAAAGTTGTAACGCCAGACTCGAATTCACGAACAGCGCCATCTGGGAAAGTAATCTTAATCATGTGTTTTCTCCTTTAATATCTATTCTATTTATATTGGACAATTTAAAGATTCGAGCAATCTCTTCCGCAGTCTGCTTTTCTGATTGACGACCATCTGTCATGAGACTAGAATAACCTAATTTCATCGCTTCCTTACGAACCATTTGAGCAAAAAGAATGTCTCGCTGCATCCAGTTTTCAAAGGCTTGCTCAGGATTGGTTGTTCCCTCTAAGACATAAGGAACCCATTCTCTCTGTCTATAATGCTTTTTCTGAAAATCAGCTGTCGGAGTCAAGCATAGATAAGAGGGCACTGGGCATTCAAGCTCCTTTACCAAGTGAGGCAAAAGTCCTGCCCCCTCCACCAAGAGAGGTCTATCTTGATTTTTTATCAAGTAAGATTTTACATAAGGAAAAATCTCTTCATAAAAGCGCCATTCTTCATCTGCCATCTCTTCTGGATTTCTCATCCAGATTTGTTCCGGATTTCTGTCCTGTCTAAGAAGGCAAATCGGCTGTGAGTCTGCACTTGCTTGACTCATCATCTCGTCTACCAAATCATCCAGTTTGATATGAAGCAGCTGATACTGTCTAGCAAGAAGTGAAGCAATTGTTGACTTCCCACTACAAGGCGATCCGCCAATCATATAAAGCACCATTCTCCCTCCTTCTGACAAAAGAAAAACGACATCCTCAAAAGGACGTCGCAACGTGGTTCCACCTTCATTTATGCAAGTCAAAAGACTCACACCTCGAATCGGCTCTAACGTAGCCACCGTTTTATGTTTGCATAAAAGCTGATAGAGTAGTCCCAACTGCATCCTCTACGCGATTTCCAGCTCCACGCGCTCTCTAAAAGATTTCCTGCAGGTGATTTGTCTCTAGAAAACATTATAGCACGATTGGAGAAATTTGCAAGGGCTATTGACCATCAAAACCAGAAAAACGATTTAGAGCCTCTTGACTCAAAGTGGCTGCTTGACGTTTTTTACGGTGATCCTCCGCCAAGAGAATTCCTCCCAAAGAAAGGAATAACAAGACATGAATATCCCTAGCATTATAAAGCGTGGAAGTGATTGGATTATAAAGCCTATCTCCCGAGAAAAAAAGGCCGTCAAAAAAGTTTTTGAATAGGTAATAATAATTGACCCCCGGAATCAAAAGAAGAAAGGGCAGTGAAAAACCTTGCATCCGAGTATTTATATAAACAATTACTGCGCCAATTAAAGGAAGTAGCAACATATAATAAAATGAATTAAGATTAGAAAGCCAGCTCAAATCCCTTTCTATACTTTCTGTATTTTCTATAAAATACTGCCAAATTTGATTCCAAATCAAGTCCGAACCGATGACAATGCCATAAAACAAAAGCAACAAAGGCAGCTGTTTGAGATATTTTTTCATAAGAGCTCTCCTCTATTTCTAAACAAAACCTTGCATAAATAGCTATTGCCGCAATGATGCAAGGCATGTTTCTATTCTAATAATTTAGTAATATTCCTGATTTTTTTCACTTGCTTACTTGAAGCTTTGAGGATACGAACGGAGCCATTGATTGGTAGAGAAATGACTTTTCCAGGCAGATAAGCCACTGTCTTGGCCAGACGCTTGGCAGCACTTTCCTCTGGGCTAAGCTCGTTATGGAAGTCCTTGGAAATGGTTAAATCCAAATAAAACTCATAGACTCTGCGGCCAAAATTCTCCGCTGAAATCTCGTAGAGCTTGTCTGCTAACTTCTGCTCATCCATGTCAGGCGTCGCAATAATTGCCTCTAAAATAGCGCCTGATAAATCACGCTCTTGGTAATAAAGGGTCCCAAAAATCTTATCACTGATAACATTATCCAGATAAGGATTTCCATGGGCAATAATCGGTGTGCCGCTGGCTAAGCTTTCCAGATAAGTCAGACCTTGGGTCTCACTGGTTGAGGCAGAGATAAAGAAATCCGCAGCTTTATAGTAAAGGGCCGTATCACTAGGAGCAATCATCCCTGTAAAGATGACAGCTTCTTCAATCTGAAGCTTGGCAACCAGTTCTTTCAAGTCTTCCGCATAGGGGCCATCGCCGACAATGACTAGCTTGACTTTGTCATTTTCTTCAAGGACAGTAGGCATCGCCTCAACGATAGCTTGGATATTCTTTTCATAAGAAATACGGGACAGACTGAGCAGCATAATCTCATCTTCAGCCAGTCCTAGCTTGAAACGGAGCTTCTTGATATCCTCACGCGAAATTTCCGGCCGCTCAAACTTCGCCAGCTCAATCCCTGTCGGAATCACCCGTTTTTCTGCTTCGATTTTATAATTAACCAAGAGGTCATAAACAATCTCGCTAGGGCAGATAACCCCATCCAAGTCACTCATGAAGCCACGGACGATATATTTGACCATGCTAGGACGGATGACCATCCCCTTAGCAATATAGTGCACATAATCTTCATATTGGGTATGGTAGGTATGTACTACCGGAATCCGAAGCTCTTTAGCAATCCAAATCCCCAGCAGCCCTAGTGAAAACTCAGTCTGGGTATGGATAATGTCCAGCTGGTACTGACGGGCAATTTCTAGCGCATGAGAAAATCCTCGATAAGCCACTCTTCGATCCTTAAAGGCAAAGAAAGGTACGCTGGGAATCCGAATAATTTGCCAATCCTCATAACGATTGACATCCTTGTCCGTCGTTGTAAAAATAAATACCGTGTGACCTAATTTTTCCAGCTCCGTCTTCAAAGTCCGAATACTGGTAGCAACCCCAGAGACCTGAGGAAAATAGGTATCTGTAAAAAGACCAATACGCATCTTACATCTCCAAAACTGTTTGATAAGCCTTAACTAACTGATCTGCAACATCGTCAATAGAGCGACTTTTAGCCACCTGATAGCCTGCTTCGCGCTTGTCCACCTTTTTATCCAAGATATTTCTCAGAGACTGGACAAACTCGTCTACGTTATGGCAGAGCTCGGCTGAATGCTCATCTACCCAGCCATGATAGACCGGGATATCACGCAGCACAACATTCTGCTCACTGGCCAAGGCTTCCAGGACAACAATTCCTTCTGTTTCCTCATAGGACGGGAAAAAGAAAGCATCTGCTCCAGACATGGCTCCCTGAAATACCGCTCCCTTAAAATAACCAGGGAATTCGACATTATCAGGATGGTCAAAGAGAACCAGCCGGCGAATCTTGCGCGGAATCAGCCAGAGATTGATAGAGCCCAGCCAGATAAAGCGTACATCTGGCATCCTGCGGGCAACCTCTACAAAATCCTCAATCCCCTTGCGGCGGAAATAAAGGCCAGCACAGACAACCACCTTCTGCCCCTCTTCAATCTTGAAGTACTTTTTAAATACTTCTTCCTTGCGAGCATCTTTCTTATACTTAGGCAGGTCAATGCCGTTTGACACAGCCACCATGGGTGTAGTGACCCCATAAGACTGGATCAGCTGCTTGGAATACTCCGATGGCGTGATAATGAAATCCGCCTTTTTATACATGTGAGTCAGATATTTACCAAAAAGCGGAGCAAAGAGATTGGAACCAATAAAGGAATTTTCAAAGTCCTCCTTGGTCGAATGCCCATGCATAATCACTTTTTTATTGCCCCTCTTGGCAGCATGCAGAAGAAGCAAGCTACGGGGACCATAGGTATTGATGTGGACCACATCATAATCTCCTAAAACGTCCGTCGTATAAGGAATCCCAGCCAAATCCAAGGCATGCATCTGATGCTGGAGGGCTCGGCCGATTCCTGATTTCTCCAAAACGGACTTTCCTTCAAGATACAGTAATACTTTCATACTTCCTATTATACCTAAAATAAAATAAAAAGGAAAACCACAAGGGCAAATGAGGTAAAAAATCCATCCAAAGCCTGATAAGGCTTAGAAAACTTCTCTAACTGAACGGAAACACAAAAAAGCTGAGGTATAGTACCTCAGCCTCGCTTCATAATCATAAAACTCTCTTAAAGCAGTCATTGACTTAGTCTCTTCACTCGCTTTTCAAGTTCAGAGAAATTCCTAATCAGTCTTGCAGAACACCGCTTATTTCCGAGTTGATTTACGCTCGCTAATGCTGTGAGCTAGGAGAACTTCGCGTTCTTCCAATTCTTCCTTATGCATAATCTTAGTCAGCATGCGCATACTGATAGCGCCGATGTCATAGAGGGGCTGACCGATTGTGGAAAGGTTAGGACGAGTGAAACGAGCTACTTGCGAATCATCACTGGTAATGATTTCAAAATCTTCTGGAACCTTGATGCCTTGATCAGACAGACCATTTAAGAGGCCTGCTGCCAATTCATCTCCTGTGACAAAAGCTGCAGTTGCTTTGGAAGCAATGACACGCTCCGCCAAGTGGTAGCCATCATCATAAGAATATTTAGACTCAAAAACCAAGCCTTCGCTGTAAGAAAGCTTCTTGTTCTTCAAGCCATCTTTATAGCCTGATAGACGGATTTTCCCGTTGATATCATCTACAAGTGGTCCGCTGACAAAGGCAATTTTCTTATTGCGTTTAGCCAGTAATTCTACAGCATCAACCGTTGCTTGCTTGTAGTCAATATTGACGCTCGGAAGTTGATGCTCCACATCGACAGTACCCGCCAAAACGACCGGTGTACGCGAACGTGAAAACTCTGAGCGAATTTTCTCTGTCAGATGATAGCCCATGAAAATAATGCCATCCACCTGTTTAGAAAATAGAGTATTGACAACGGAGACTTCCTTATCATCATCCTCATCACTGTTAGCCAAGACAATGTTGTATTTATACATTTCAGCAATATCATCAATCCCTTTTGCCAGAGTTGAGAAATAGCTGTTGGTAATATTAGGAATGACAACGCCGACGGTTGTAGTCTTCTTGCTGGCTAGTCCACGTGCCACTGCATTTGGGCGATAGTCAAGACGATCAATGACCTCTAAAACTTTTTTACGTGTGTTTTCTTTGACGTTCTTGTTTCCATTCACTACTCGACTGACTGTCGCCATCGAAACTCCCGCTTCACGGGCGACATCATAAATCGTTACTGTGTCGTCTGTGTTCATATAGTTTCCTTTCTTCTATTGAAAATATCGTTTTCACTTTCCTACATTCACCATTTTATCACTTCTTGTAAACACTTTCAAGTATTTTGATAAGTTTTGAAAAGTCTTGCTTTTTTTGACATTTTTTGCCAAAATAGAGGCATAGAAAGAAGGTTGTGACCATGACAAAAATCCAACAAATCACCCACTATCTCGAGAATGAGAAGCTAGATGCCGCTGTTCTGTCTGATCCAGTCACTATCAATTATCTGACTGGTTTCTACAGCGATCCGCATGAGCGGCAGATGTTTTTGTTTGTCTATCCTGACCATGAGCCCCTGCTCTTCGTTCCTGCTCTAGAGGTTGAGCGCGCTTCAGGAGCTGTTCCCTTTTCAGTCCTTGGCTATATAGACTCGGAAAATCCTTGGCAGAAGATTAAAGCAGCCCTGCCGGATCACTCCTTCAAGACTGTCGCTCTTGAGTTTGACAACTTGATTTTGACCAAATATCATGGATTGAAAACTGTCTTTGAATCTGCAGAATTTGCCAACCTGACTCCTTACGTCAACCGCTTGCGCCTGATTAAGTCTGCCGATGAAATCCAGAAAATGCTAGTAGCTGGCCAATATGCTGACAAGGCTGTTAATATTGGTTTTGACAATATTTCACTGGAAAATACCGAAACGGATATCATCGCTCAGATTGACTTTGCCATCAAGCGCGAAGGCTATGAGATGAGCTTTGAAACCATGGTACTGACGGGAAATAATGCAGCTAATCCGCACGGCATTCCCGGAGCAAATAAGGTCGAAAATAACGCCCTCCTCCTCTTTGACCTTGGCTGCATGGTCAATGGCTATGCTAGTGATATGACGCGGACTGTTGCTGTTGGCCAGCCGGATCAGTTCAAAAAAGATATCTACCATCTGACCTTAGAAGCCCAGCAAGCTGCTCTTGACTTTATCAAGCCAGGCGTCACAGCTCATGAAGTAGATCGCGCCGCTCGGCAAGTTATCGAAAAAGCTGGCTATGGTGAGTATTTCAACCACCGCCTTGGCCACGGTATCGGTATGGATGTTCACGAATTCCCATCTATCATGGAGGGCAACGACATGGTCATCGAAGAAGGCATGTGCTTCTCTGTTGAGCCTGGTATTTACATCCCTGGCAAGGTCGGTGTCCGCATCGAAGACTGCGGCCATGTCACTAAGAATGGTTTTGAACTCTTCACCGAAACTAGCAAGGACTTGCTGTATTTTGAATAGAATTTTATAAGCCTATATTATATTTTGAATGATTATTGGACTTAGCAAAGACCTTCTGGTTCTTTGAGCTATTATTGTTGGACATTGTTATAGCTGTCTTAGTCCTTAAGCATTTATAATTTCAAAAAACGATAGAAAAGTTTCTGTCGTTTTTTCTTGTTTCCTAGTAATTATAATAAATCATTTAGGTTCACCCACTTTTCTCCAATGAAGTCGTCTGTCAGAGACTTTCCGAAAAACTCAATTGATCTTCACTAACCAGTTCTTACACCAACAAGATGTTTTCATCACTGAAAAGATAAAGCGTAATTAAACCTTGTCATAACACAGGTTTTTATCCCATCTTGCCCTTCTGATTTAAAAATGTTATAATTTTTTATGAAAAAATTGTCTAAAAATTCTAATCTTTGCTGTTAAGGAGGTCTGGATGCTCTTTAAAAAGTCAGAAAATCACGGATTTTCTCGCTATATCTGCCTGCTCTTGCTTCTCATCATTTTTCTGGCTTGTTCTCTCTTTTTAGCTGTCTCCTTGGGATCGGTCACTATTGATATACAAGACACTTACCAGATTATTTTCAGCAAGCTCGGTTTTCCCCTTGGCACAGGCAAACTATCTCCGTCCACAATCGCGATTGTTTGGAACATGCGGGTTCCAAGAGTGCTTTTGGGAATCCTAGCTGGTGCTGGCCTGTCTGTCTGTGGCAGCGTCATGCAATCTACTGTCAATAATCCCATCGCAGAACCTTATATCCTAGGAATTTCAGCAGGTTCAACCTTTGGAGCCACACTGAGCATTATCTTAGGGCTCAAATCCATTACTGGCGCTGGCGCCTTTATAGGAGCCATTCTGGCATCAGCTGTGGTCCTTTTTATCGCATCCATGCAGAGAAAGATGACGACAAGCAGTCTGATATTATCAGGAACAGTTGTAAATGCTCTCTTTATTGCCTTTTCCAACTTTATCATTTCCGTCGGTGCCAATGCTGACAGCCTTATGACCATCAAGTTCTGGACTATGGGCTCACTGGCTGGAACTTCTTGGTCAGACCTTGCCTTGCCGGCTCTTGTTGTTGGTCTCTCCTTTTTGTTTTTCTGTTCCCAGTATCGTATTTTCAATACTATGATGATGGGGGATGAAGCAGCTTTGACACTGGGAGTCCCTCTACGTTTTTACTGGTTCCTCTATATAACAGTTGTCGCAGTCATGACTGCGGTGCTAGTTGCCTGCTGCGGTATTATCGGCTTCGTCGGACTAATCACTCCGCACATTGCTCGAAGATTAGTCGGTACCAACTACAAAAGGCTCTTTCCTATCGCTACCCTGTTCGGCTCTCTCTTTCTTGTCTGGGCAGATGTTTTAGCTCGAATTTTGGTTAAAAATGCCGAACTGCCGATTGGAATCTTCACTGCTTTGGTCGGTGCACCCTTCTTTATCTACATTGTAGCCAAAAGCCGAAAGGAGGTCAGCAGCTGATATGGATCTAACTTGCCAAAATATCCACTATTCTATTGGCCAAAAAGAGATTTTAAAAGGGATTTCACTCAAGGTCGAGGGAAATCAGTTTCACACCATTTTAGGGCCCAACGGAAGCGGCAAAACTAGTCTGCTCAAAACAATCTACCGTCAGATCAAACCTGACAGCGGGAACATTTATCTAGACGGAAGGCCGCTTGAACAGGTCAGCATAAAAAAAGCTGCCCAGAAAATAGCCGTTGTAACTCAGTTTAACCATCTCCAGTTTGACTGCACCGTCCAAGAAATCGTCATGCTGGGCAGGACGCCGCATTTGTCCATTTTTCAAAAAGAGAGCGAAAAAGACTATGCCCTCGTCCGTCATGCCTTGAAGCAGGTGGACATGCTAGATAAGGGGGACCGAACCTATCTATCCCTGTCTGGCGGTGAGAAGCAAAGAGTCCTGCTGGCACGCGCTTTGGCTCAACAGCCAAGCCTACTGCTCCTAGACGAGCCGACCAATCATCTGGACATCAAATACCAGCTGGATATGCTTCGTATCGTCAAAGACCTGAACATCAATGTTTTGGCTGTTTTACACGATATCCAACTGGCTTGTCGGTATTCAGACTATTTGTACCTCATGAAGGGAGGTGAGATTGCATACCAAGGCGCTCCAAAGGAGGCCATCACTCATGATTCACTGCAAGCCGTTTACGGCATTCAGAGCAAAGTGATCTGGACCAAGGATCGACAGGCCATGATTCAGTATCTATAAGAGCCTGCTCTCAGCTTTATCTATACAAGCTCCAAACCCAAGAAAGGAAGGCAATATGAAAAAAACACTCAGTATCTTACTCGTCGCAACTGCTGCACTGACAATGGCAGCCTGCAATTCTTCATCTAAGGAGAGTACGAAAGAAAGCTCAACTTCACAATCTTCCTCCAAAACAGAAAGCGCGAAAAAGAGCACAGCAGAGACAAAATACCCAGTGACAATCAAAACTTACGATGCCGAAGGCAAGGAGATTGATCAGGTCTTTGAAAAGGCACCGGAAAAGGTCATTACCAACAACCTTTCGACGACCGAAATCCTGATTGAACTAGGATTGAAAGACAAGATCGCCGGTATGCTCAATCCAGACAACGATGTCACAGATAAATACAAGGCTGATATTGCCACCATTCCGCAAGTCGGCGACAAGAAAACCGTATCACAGGAAACTGTGCTATCCTATGAGCCAGACGCTCTTCTTGGCCGAAACATGATGTTTTCCGAGAAGTCTCTGGGGACAGTCAGTGCCTGGAATGAAAATAAAATCCCTGTCTATACACAGAAGGCTTCTCTGTCCAATACCAAGCAAGACCTAGGCAATATCGTTGAAGATGTCAAGAATATAGGAACCATCTTTAACGTTCAAGACAAGGCCAACCAGTATGCTGACCAGCTGCAGGCAAGAATTGACACTGTCAAGAAAGCCAATAAGGCTAGCCAAGGCGAAAAGAAAAAAGCGCTCATCATGTGTGCCTACAACGACGAGACTTTCGGTGCCTATAAATCTGCCCTGCAGGAGAGCCTGCTTAACCAGCTCGGCTATACCAATGTAGCGACTGGAACCTCTGACTTGACCTTGGAAAATCTGGTCTCTATGGATCCAGAAGTCATCATCTACGTAACCAGCGACCGCAACAAGGCCATGGATGAACAAGCAGTTGATCTAATGAAAGCCAATCCAGTTCTGGAAGATGTACCAGCGGTCAAAAATCAGAAGATCATGACCATCTCCTATGATGAGTTCATGGATTATGGTCCTGCTGTAATCGACTCACTCGAGAAAATCAATGACTTTGTCAATAAATAAGACCTTTGTCTGGGAAGGTATCACTGTCAATATTGCCCTGCCCCAAGATTATGACAAATCACGACCTTATCCTGCTGTCTTGCTAAACGATGGACAGATAAACTACCTAAGCAAGCTTTCTCCATCGGTAATCTTAATCGGACTGATATCAAACAACAGGCTGGACGATTATACACCCTGGAAAGCCAATGCTCTAAAGCCTGGCAATCCCGATTTTGGTGGCAGAGCGGATAGCTACCATCAGAAACTATTCAAAGGTATATTAACAGAAATCAGACAGCACTACCTACTGGATGACAAGAGAATTGCCTATGGTGGCTACTCTCTCGGTGGACTAGCGGCTGTTTACAGTCTCTATAGTGGCTGCAAGATTCCTTGTATTTTTTCTATCTGTGGTTCCTTTTGGTACCCAGGTTTTACCGACTATTGCCGGACACAGGACTTGAAAAACAAGGACTGTCTGGTTTATTTGCAGAATGGAAAGACAGAAGGCGCGAATCACTCAAACCGACTTTCCAAAGCTCCTTTATATGCTGAAGAAATTCATCGCTTGATTCAGAAAGAAATCCTTACTACTTACTCCATATTTGACCCTTACGGGCATCATGAAGCCCTCAAAGAGCGCTATGCCGACTTTGCCGACTGGCTGGCCACACAATGGCATATCAACTAATGAAAAACCCCTTTGTCACTCACAGCGACTGACAAAGGGGTTTTTAGTTTATTAATGCAAGCAAAAGACTCTCACCAGTAAAATGGTAAAAGTCTTGAGTGGAAAGATTTATTCAGTCTTCTCCCCCGCCTCTAGTTTCAACAGGAAAGCTTTTTTATCAAGACCGCCGGCATAGCCTGTCAATTTGCCGTCGCTTCCGACAATCCGGTGACAGGGAATCAGAAGGGAAATCGGATTATGACCGATAGCGCCACCGACTGCTCTAGCCGAGCCAATCTTTCCATACTCAGCCTGCAACTCCCGCAAAATGTCTGAATAGGTAGCCGTTTGCCCATAGGGAACCTTCTGTAGTACGGTCAGAACCTTGCTTCTGAACTCAGTTACTTGAGGTGCCAATGGAATTTCATCTGTCGCAGGATTTTCTCCCTTAAAATAAGCATCCAACCAAGCAGAGACGCGTCGGCTGACTTCTGTCTCTTCCTGTTGCGCTTGCTCCAAATCATAGCCTGCCCCAAAATATTTCTGATTCTCCAGCCAAAGCCCCAACAAGGCATTTGCGTCTGTCAAGATGAAAATCTGGCCAATCGGTGATGCATAATAAGTCTTGTACATATTTTTTCTTTCTTTTAACTTCTTGATATGCCTTATTATACCACTCTAGTCTTAACTTTAGCCACAATCCCATCTGGGTCTGTGACTTCTAGCTCTTGGGAGCTAATCCATCGGACTGGCGCTTGCAAGTCCTGAGCATTTTCATAAATAGCTACTAGGTCTTCTTTCCCTTCTACTTGCGCTTCAAAATAGGCTAGTCCCAGTTGCTTAGGTTGGCGATGATTCAAGTGAGAACCTCCCCATTCATTAACGGCTAAATGATGATGGTAGTTACCTGATGCCAGCCAGCTAGCAGAAGGTACAGAAAATTTATCCTCTAAGCCTAGAAGCTTTTGGTAAAAATGACTGGCTGCTCTGCTATTTTTCACAGACAGGTGGACATGGCCCATACGAGTGCCTTCAGCAATACTAAACGGCTGGACTTCCTGACCGAGTTCATAGATTTCTTGAGCCGCGAGCGCTTCCGTCACTCCGATAATGCGGCCATCTTCCCGAATATCCCAATCAGCCTGAGGCTTGTCCCGATAAAGTTCAATGCCGTTGCCTTCTGGGTCCTCCAGATAAATGGCTTCACTATAACCGTGATCCGCTCCTCCAACCATAGGAACTTTATTTTCTGATAAATGCTTAAGGATATCCGCCAAAGCTTGACGACTTGGAAGTAAGAGTGCCAGATGATAAAGACCGTAAACCGACTTAACGGGCTGCCGGTCACTGGTCGCTAAAAGTCTCACCAGAACTTGTCCGTCCCTGCCCAAAGCCACCTGTCCGTCCTGCTCTTCCAAAAGGTCCAAGCCTAAAATACGCTGATAAAAATCCTTTTGTTTTGCTAGGTCTGCTACATAAAGTGCCACCTCTCCTAGATAAATCTTGCTTTGATATTTAAAAGTCATGTTTTTCTCCTCTCTTAAATTTTAAATTTCAGCAGTGCTCCTGCCAAATCTTTTTTTATTTTCCCAAAACGGAGATAGGTTCCTTGATATGGATTTCCATACCTCCATTTGCTTCGAAGTCTCATTTTTATATTGTAATTATTTATATTACATCTATTAGTATAGCACATCCTAATGTAATGTCAATAATTACATCTCGGAATATTATTCACCAAAAAACAACCTGCTTCCTAGGAAACAGATTGTTCTTTAATTTCTTTTTCGGTTGCTACGACGACCTCGTCGAGGCTGGTCTGAGCCAACTCAGCCTCCATGGCTGCCTGAATAGCTGCCAAGCGGTCATCTAAGACATTGTGAATGTTCTTGCCGATAGGACAGTCTGGATTGGGCTTGTCATGAAAGCTAAAGAGCTGGCCGCTCTTGCCCAGACATTCAACCGCACTATAGACATCCAACAGGCTAATGTCTTTCAAATCTTTGGCAATCTCTGCTCCTCCAGTCCCACGAGCAACGGTAATCATTCCTGCATTCTTGAGCTGAGACAGGGTCTTGCGAATAATAACTGGATTGACGCCAACGCTGCCGGCAAGGATATCACTTGTCAGTTTTTGTTTTTTTCCCTCCAAAGCCAGAACAATCAGCATATGGGTGGCAATGGTAAAACGGCTAGAAATCTGCATTTTTTTCTCCTCCCTCATCATTTTCTCCCACTATTATATCTCAAAAATGGTGTAACTTCAAGAGTTACGACTGGACTTTAAGAAAGCTGCAATCTCATCCGCATAGCCTTCCCGCTCACTGATTTCCCGCAGCAGGTCGTGATTGTGAGTATGGTGGATACCATTGACCAAGCTCTCCTGATAAATCTCATAGTAAGGTAAGTGGAGCTCCCGAGCCAATCGTAGCTCCTGCTCCACATCATAGGCCACGCGCCGAAGGTCGACATCTGCTAGACCCGTCTCATCTATCTCTAAAATGGCATACTGGGCTCGCAAGTCCTGACGCAAAGCTGAATCTAGAAAGAATGGCTGACCAATAGAGCCGGGATTGATAATCAGCTGCCCCTGAGTCCCGTAACGGAGAAACTGCTGGTGAATATGCCCATAAACAGCGATAGCGCAGTCATTCCCCTCAAAAAGTCGATCGAAATCGCTCTGCTCACCAATATGAATCAGCTCCCGCCCCCAATTCTTATCTGGCAGATGGTGGCTGACCGCAATCTTCAATCCCTCTACTTCTGTCAAGATTTGCAGAGGAAGTTCCTGCATGCGGTCAATCTCTTCTGGACGGATTTCCTCTAGAACAAAATGGCAGAGCCGGGTCAGGTAGAGGTGGCTGGGACGATCCAAATCCAGCTTTTGATGCAGGGCATGCCAGAGGCTGTCTTCCCAATTTCCCCTGACCTGGAGGCTGATGGGTAGCTGCTCCATCCTATTCAAGATATTTCTGCGACCTGTTCCTGGCAGGAGCAAGTCTCCCAAAAACCAGTAGTCCCTCACTTGCTGGCTTTCCGCATCCGCCAGCACTGCTTCTAAGGCTGTGCTATTTCCATGCACATCGGATAATAAGGCAATTTTTCGTGTCATCGTGTGTCTTTCTCTTTCTTTACAAGGAATATTATATCAAAGTTCAAAAAAACTTCCACTCATCAAGTGAGTGAAAGTTTTGAAGTATTTTTATCAATCAACAGACTTGAGTGCTTCCAGCATATCCACCCGTCTGAGGCGGTAATTGACAAAGAAGCCAAGCAAGGTCAGAATAAGAGTCACCGCTGTTAGAGGAAACAGATAGACTGAGAGACTTACTTGAGGGGTTAAGCTGATAATGCTAGGCGCAACCTTCTCAATCAAAAAACGATGCAGGAAGAAACCGCCTAGAAGCCCAACTGCCATCCCAATCACTGAAAGAATAATGGTCTCTCGATAGATATAGAGGGTCACTTCCTTATTATGGAAGCCCAAAACCTTGATAGTGGACAGCTCGCGAATCCGCTCGGCCACATTGATATTGGTCAGGTTGTAGAGAATGACGACAGCTAAAAGAATGGAAATCAGGACCAAAACCAGCATTGTATTATTAAGAGAATCAGCTAGAACATTGAATTGCTTCACCATGCTTGCATTTTGGGATACACTCTTGACAGCCTTGAGGCTCATAAATTCATTGGCCTTATCCACAATTTTTTTACTGGAAGAGTCCTTGAGTCGCACTAAATAAGCGTTTTTCTCAGGCTTTTTGCCGTAAATCTTCTGATAATCAGTTGCTTTCATAAAGGCAAAATGGCCAAAATGATTCTCATTGACTGCTGCAAGCTTGACAGACTTGCCACCCAGCTCTATACTGCTACCAGGTCTAACTCCAGCTATGCGGGCCAATTTATCCGAAACAACTACACCGTCTTTGAGACTCAGCTTTTGCTGGTTGTCAGGACTTTCCATAGAAATAAAAGTTTCAAAATTTTCCTTGTCCGTAACCATTAAAGTGACTGATTCTGTCTCTTTTTTTCCTTTGTATTTCTCTGTTAGGGTTTCACTATAGATTTCCTGATAGTCAGCAATCGAGTCATCTGCCAACATCTTTTTCAGCTTGTCTTGTTCCGCTTGATTCTCCCCAGGATTGACAGCGACAATCAAGTCGTATCGCAGAATCTCTTCAAACTGACGTTTGGGAATACCACCAATAGAAGATTGGAGTCCTAGCCCGGCAAAGAGCAGTGCAACAGAACCCGCCACACCAAAGATAGTCATGAACATCCGCTGCTTATAGCGAAAGATATTGCGAGCTGTGACCTTCTGAGTAAAGCTAAGACGTCGCCAGATAAGGGGAAGTCTTTCCAAGAAAATCTTGGAGCCCTTGACTGGTGGCTTGGGCAAAAGCAAGTGAGCTGCTTCTTCCGTCAGCTCCCGTCTTGCCACCAAATAGGCAGGGAGAACGCTGGAAAGAAGGGAAAGCCCAAGGGCCAGTAAACTATAGGAAATATAAAAATATGCATGCGGGGCAGAAAGTACCATTCCTCTAGTAATAATAGAAGAAATCACTCCCGACAAGAAATAATGTCCCAGCAGAATCCCTACGAGGGTACCTAGACTCCCCGCCACCAAACCGTAAAGGGCAAACTTGCGAATGATATCTCGGCTATGATAGCCTAGAGCCTTGAAGACGCCTGCATTTGTTCGCTCCTCATCGACAAAGCGCGTCATGGTAGTGAAGGTCACCATAGCTGCCACCAGATAGAGCACCACCGGGAAGATATTACCAATCGACGCAATACTATTCATGGAGTTTTTATACATATGATAGCCATTCCCACCTGGCAGAGACTTGCGGTCATAGCTATGATAGGTCGGCTCTTTCAAACGATTCAGGTCTGTCTTAGCGTCAGCTATCTTGTCCTTGCTAGCTGATAAGTCTTTCTCTGCCTGTGCCAGCTCAGATTTTTTCTGATTGAGTTGAGACTCAGCTTCCTGAATCTGCTGCTGGCTCTGGCTGAGCTGTGCAGGAGGGAGGATAGAAGCGGCTTGGGCTGCTTCTAGCTGAGTTTTTTGCTGGTCCAGCTGATTCTGAGCCTGCTCTAATTGTTTTTTACCTTGGGTCAGCTCGCTCTCAGCCTGAGCAATCTTATCTTGGCCCTTCTGAATGGTGCTTTTGGCATCTGCCTCTAATCGCTTAAAGCGAGCCACTCCGTTATCTTCCAGGCTCTTGTCCAAAGCAGTCTGGTGCTGCTCCAAACGCTCCTGATAGCTTTCAGAGAAGGGAGCCAGCTTTTTTAAATCATGATAGCGCAGGCGGACAATACTGTAAACATCTGTATCAAAGGCCTTGGGGCTTACTACAGCATAGGCTGATAAAGCCCCGCTGCCACTAGTCGCATTGCCCAGATTTCTATCAGACCAGAGTTCTGCCGAGTTGACAAAACCCACAATCTTATAGGTCTTGTTTTTCAGAACTGACCGACTGCCTGCTTTTTCAGTCAGATCAATCTCCTGACCAATTTTATATTTTTTAGACCAAAAGCTAGCCAGGGCAATTTCTTGCTCTTTCTTAGGAAGACGACCGGAGGTCACTTGAAAGTTTGAAATATCCTTGGTATCTGAGAATACTCGGAGAGCCTCCTCGTCTACGGTGACATCTGTCAGATAGCCAAACTCGACATCAGCTCCCTTGATAGCTTCCAGCTCTTTCTGATCCGCTTTATCCAAACCATAGTCCGCCATAACAGCCAAGTCCATAGTTCGCTGCTCTTTCAAATAATCTGTTGCTGTTCTGCGCATATTGGGAGGAGCGACCTTGAGCCCCACGAGAGCTAGAGAACCCAGCATCATGAGGATTAAAATAGATAGGAAACGTCCTTTAGAGCTAGTGAAGGAGCGCAGAATATCTTTCCAATAAATCTTTCTCTTCATATCAATACTCCAATGTACTTATATCCTGAGGCTCTTCATTGACTGTAACACTCTTGACTCTCGCGTCATGCATGCGAATAACCCGGTCAGCAATGGGAGCCAAGGCAGCATTGTGGGTCACGATAATCACCGTCGCCCCTTGATTGCGGGACATATCCTGTAAAATTTGCAGCACTTGCTTGCCGGTATTGTAGTCCAGAGCTCCTGTCGGTTCGTCACAGAGCAAAATTTTGGGATTTTTTGCCACCGCCCGAGCGATAGACACCCTCTGCTGCTCCCCGCCTGATAACTGCGCAGGAAAATTATTGAGGCGATTTTCCATACCAACCGCAGTTAGAACGGCCACTGGATCTTGAGCATCCTTGACAATCTCTGAAGCCAATTCGACATTTTCCTTAGCCGTCAGGTTGGGCACCAAATTGTAAAACTGAAAGACAAAGCCCACATCATTGCGACGATAGTCCGTCAGCTGGTGGGAATTGTAGTCAGCAATATTCTGGCCGTCTATCAGGATATCTCCCTCATCATTGGTATCCATACCGCCGAGGATATTGAGCACCGTAGACTTACCAGCACCAGAAGCACCTAGGATAATGACCAGTTCCCCCTTTTCAATTTCAAAAGAAATATCATGATTGGCAACAATTTCTGTATCACCTACCTGATAACGTTTAAAGCTATGTTTCATTTCAATGTAAGCCATATCGTTTCTCTCCTTTTCAAAGCTCTTTTCATTAAATCAACAAGGTGTTGATTCTAAATCACAGATATTATATAATGAGCTTAGACAAAAAGCAATAATCAAAAATCAACAAAGTGTTGATTTAAGCAAAAAGGAAGAAAAAATGGTCCAGAAACGAAAAACTAGTACCAAGGAAGACATCAAAGAAGCCTTGATTCAGCTACTATCAGAGGAAAGATTTGATACTATCTCCATCAGCAAACTCTGCAAACGGGCTGGGATTAACCGCGGCACCTTCTACCTCCACTACCAAGATAAATATCAGATGGTTGATAGTCTCAAAAAAGAAATTATTTCCCAACTTTCTAGTTATAGCATGTTTGAAGCGGAGAACGAATATCCCAAAAAGTTAATGATAGCAAAATTTCATATACTGCGCGCTAATGAACGTCTTATCAATGCCCTGACCAAGAGCCATTATATTGACTTTCGGGAGGCTATTCGGGAGTACATAACCACTATCATTCTGAGTGATAAGCAAAAGGCTGCTACCCAGCGTTTTTTAGAAGAGAACTTTCATATCCCTCAGAAATACGCCTTGGAAATCTTCCTATCCAGTGTTGAGGGGATTATTTCTCTTTGGATAGCCGGCGGAGCTCAAGAAGAACCTGAAGAACTCACTGACATAATTTTGACTACTTATAACTATGATTATTTGAGATAAGGGCTCTAGCTTGAAGGATAACCTAGACAAAAGTCGTTTTTCCACTAAGAAAGGCCGAACTGAATGCTCGGCCTTCTTTTTATATTCCATTAGTTTTTCTTTGTTTTCTTCAAAAGGAAGAAGACTCCTGCTAGGATAATCAAGCCTGCAAGGCCCATGATGGTGACTTGCTCACCTGTTGATGGCAGGTCTTTTTTCTTGGCCTTGACGGACTGCTCATTTCGATACTGCACTTGGTAAACAGAGAAATGATTGGTCGTGAAGCTGATAGTCTGATTTTGATTAACCGTTACATCAAATTTCTCAACCTGCTTGCCATTTTCATCCAGAGCATAGACGGCATCTACTGGCAGATCCTTGCGAACTGGAATCGTCACAAGGGTTGGACTGACCTGATGTACCGGCTGACCATTCGGATCGGTCAAGCGAATGTCATAGGTATCTGTCGGCTGAATCTTGCTTTCCAGTTTTTTCACAGACAGCTGAAGACCGGCCTTGACCAAGTCAGCATTTTTCAAGCGAATGCCAGTTGCAACATCCACCAAGCTGTCATCTTCTACATTGACTTCCGTCCGTGTATCAGAACTGCTATAAGTTACTGAAGAGGAAGAACTTGACGAACTTTGAGATGACGAAGAGCTGCTAGAATCTTTGCTGGAGCTAGAAGGAGTGGTTTTTGATGCTTCCTTGATTTTAGCTTCCATTTCAGCTTCTAGCTCTTTCATTTCCTTAAAGACTTGCGCTGCTCGAGCCTGTGTTTCTTCCGTAACTTTTGCTGAAGAGTCTGGCAGAGTTGCATTGGCTGCATCCAGAGCATCTTGCTCCTCAATAAAGCGGGCTTCCAAGGCCTTCCACTTGTCTTGGACAGAAGTGCCAAAGAGGTCCTGATGCTTGGCCGCCATATCATAGATATGAGATGCTACCCAGTACCAAGAGTCTGGACTGTAGCTAGTTGTGTTGACCTTATAAGCATCGTAAGTATCTGTGATATTACCATTATAAGGCAGGTAAGGTGAGAAGCGCGGACTGCCTACTGCTAGCCACATAGTGCCACCGCCCATATTGGCTGGAACGCCGTCTTTGAGCTGGAAGATATGAGCTTCCATGACATTTGGATTGCCTAGCGGATATTTGTAAACAGGATCTGTCGTACCGCGTTGTGGCAGCCCCTTACCATCTAGCTCCATTTGGTCCAGCGGTTTGAACTGAGTGCCCTCAAAGCGATTGCGCTGCATAGCCATGACATCTGCTACACTGATCTTTCTGTCTGTGGAGTGCATGAGATCAAAGTAAGAGTCGTTATAAGACACGGCCGCATTTGGATCTAGACTGGTGATACCCGCCCAGGCACGTGAACGATCTGCCTCTGCCATCGGTGGATTGTAGGACTGAGAAATATGGAATTTCCCGTCAATTTCTTTATAAGAGTTAGCCTGCTTAGCTACATCCTGAACACCTTTTGAGGCAATGACATTTTCTGTATCGTCAAAATCAACACTGCCTAAGAAGAAAGTATTAGGAAAGACAGCATACTTGTCATCTGGGAATTTAATAGCAACATATTGGTGGCCGGATAGGATTTCCATATACCAGACACCAGTCTTGTCAGCAATGGTGATAATATTCCCCTCTGCTGCTCCCTGCTCTCTGACAATCTGAGCCATCAGCTCCACACCCTGACGGGCAGTCTGAACATGGGGCAGAACGACGGTTGTCAGGATAGACTCAGCCAAGCCATTTTCTACATAAGGGTCCACCTTTTGAATGGCATCATTGGCCTTGGCAGAAACTGTCGCAGAAATCGAAACACCGTACTCATTGAAGCCAACCTCGTCAAAAATACCTTGGGATGGGGTCACATCTGATACCGAAGTATACTTGTAGCTTTCTGCCGGCAGGGTCCATTCAAAGCCGTTGGTTTCATCGACCAGCTTGGCACCACTCGCATTGGTCTTTCTCGGATGAACCAGAAAGACCTTATTGTGATTGGGCTCCAAGTCCTCTGTCCGACCGTAAAGCGTCGTGCCATCTGCTGTCAGGTCTTTCCCGACGATAAATCCTGTGCAGGCTTCAACCACTTGGAAAGGAAAGAGAAAAATGGTCGAGAGAGCTAACAAGGAACGAAACAATATTTTTTTCATAAAAATATCTCCTTTGTTTTTTTGTAAAAAATTACAAAATTAAATACTATATTCAGTATAGCCTTTTACTCCAGGATTTGCAAGCGATTTCATTTTTTGGCGTGTAAGATTTACTAGATAAATAATTCATTTCAAAATAGAAAAAAGCCAGATAAAATCTGACTTTAAAGACACGTGGCTGCGGAGGCACAACCCGTAGCCGCGCAAGTATCGCAGGAAAGAATGGATAGAAGAAAAAGAACGAACTTCTCTCCTATTACCAAACTGGTTGTGCTTCATAGCTTAGATTATTTTACCATCTTCTCTAGACAAGCAATCTTACCATACGCTGACCCGCTTATCTGGAGCCAGATACATGGCATCACCTTCTTTGATTTCTGGATAGGTTTCATAGAAGGCCTCTACATTTTTGAGTTGCTGGTTGACCCGCAGTTCGGACGGAGCATGGACATCTACCTTCAGAAGAAGTTGGTTAAATTGCAGACTGGCCTTGCTTCTCCAGATATTGGCATAGTTTTCAAAGTAATTCTTCAAGTCTGCATCTGGATATTTCTTTTTCACAACTTCGAGAGTGGCTGAAAGTCCACCGGCATCGGCTACATTTTCTGTTACTGTAAGCTTGCCGTTGACCTTACCGCCGTAGATTTCAATACCATCCCACTGCTTGGTAACAGCTTCAATTTTCTTGTCAAAAGCTTTCTTATCTGCTTCTGTCCACCAATTGTTCAAATTACCCTCTTCATCAAAGTTTGCACCGTTTGAGTCGAAGGCGTGAGTAATCTCGTGACCGATAACCATACCGATACCGCCGTAGTTCTTTTCCATCTCTTGCTTAACATCAAAGAATGGATTCTGCAGGATTGCGGCTGGGAAGTTGATACTGTTATTTTCCTGTGAGTAGTAAGCGTTGATATCATAGGAAGGCATCACCCACTCGTCCTTGTCTACTGGCTCAGAGAAGTGCTCAACATCATATTGATGTTTTGCTTGACTCAAAGAAATTGCATTCTCAAAGAAGGATTTTTTATCATCTACTTTCAAAGCCTTAGTCGCTTCGCGAACTTTTTCAGGATAGCCGATATAGAGTTTCATGGTATCCAGCTTCTTGACTGCTTTCTGCTTGGTTTCTTCTGACAGCCATTCGTTTTTCAACATACGTTCCCGATAGACTTCCTTGATATCCTTGACCATTTGGGTCACTTCTTGCTTGGCTTCCTCACCGAAATATTTGCGTCCATAGTAAAGACTGAAGACATCTGAAAAAGTTCCTGTTGTCAGATTGTATGCTGCATCTTCTTTTGAAGTTGCTTCCTTAGTACCTTGCAAAGATTTTTGGTACTCTGCAAAAATCAGCCGATAGTCATCGGTTAGAAAACTAGATGCTGATGCGGCTTGCTTCACAAGCATCCAAGATTTGAGCTTGCCAAAGTTCTTGTCGTTGACTACCTTGGCAAAATTTTCATAATACTTAGGATTAGGAACATTGACATCACCAGCTTCCTGACCTAGATAGTCATTGATAATAGCGTGAAACTTAAAGGTATCAGAGTAGGCATTGATGTCTTCTGCCGTCTTAGGATGGTGAAGATTTTTAATTTCCGAAGTTTCTTCATTACTTTGGGCATACTTGGCCAGTTCTCCATCAAATTCTAAGGCTTCTTTGACGATCTTTTCGCTCTCTTTTTCACTGTAGCCCAGCTTTTTCAAGGCTTCTTTGAATGCTTTTTCCAGCGGATCCATCATCCTTTTCTTAGCACCTTCATCTTCATAATAGCTCTTATCCGGCAGCATAAGACTTGGACTGGACAGATTCACTTGTTTCTGATTGGTATTTTCTAGGTTAGAACTAATTTCAAAGGTAAACGGCAGAGCCAAACCGCGTTTTTCCCAGTCAACAGCCTTGCCAGCTAGGTCCTTCAGGTCGGACAAGTCTTCAATTTCCTTGAGATAGGACTTGAGAGGATCTAAGCCATCCTTTTCCCGCTGCTTGAAGTCCGTCGCTTGCTGGTAGTATTTGATAAACTCAGGCATGCCTTCAATCGTTGACTCTTCTTTACCAGAGACTAGATTTTTGACATCCGCCTTCATCTTATCCTTGACCTGCTCGTTCAGTTCATAAAACACACCGTTAGACGGCTGGTCGCTAGGGATTTCTGCCTTTTCCAGCCATTTTTTATTGATGGCCTGATAGTAATTGGTCCTCACTGTGGCATTCTTATCGATTGGTGTCTCCTGAGGGACAAAGGTCTTATAAGCCCAGTAGCCACCAGCAGCCAAGATTAGGCCGGTCACAGTCAACGTAGAAGTTAGAATGATTTTGGTTCTTTTCTTCATGAGTTCCTCCTTGTATATTAAGTAAAATATAATTGACTTTTTTATTTTACTCATTTACTTTAACATATTCTTTTTTCCTCGTCAACAGAAAACTGAGGGTCTGGAAAAATTTGCCGCAAGAGGAGAAAATAAGGTCATTCAGTCTTCTTTTAAAAGTGATCTGGTCTAGACTCACACTTAAAGAAAAACTAAAGTTTCCATCAGCTGTCCTGTTGCTTCCAGCTCTTTTCTCTCCTCCTTGCACTTTCTAGTATAGCGTCCAAACTTCAGATATTTCTCAAGAAATTCTAAAATATTTCTAAAGTTTTTTACTAAAATAAAAAAAGACTGAGACAAAAATATCTCAGTCTAGCTTTATTATATTCAAAAAATATTGAATCTGAGACAATTTAAATTGTCTCCCAGACCTTTTAAACCAGAGCCTCAAAATAAGTGAGCCAAGCTAAATTTTCAAAAATCAACTTCTGTCCTACTGTCTTCTACTGAACCTTTTTAGCCAGCATAGTCGCAAATCGCAGCTGAATTTGATTGCCGTTTTCATCACGTCGGTGGAGGTGACCAGGATTTTCATTGTACTTAACCAGCTCCCAGTCTTTATAATACTCGGCAAGCTCACCTTCCTTAAAAGTAAAAGGAAAAGGAACAGAGCATGGGAAGTCTTCTGTATCCATAGCACAGACGATGAGATTGTAGCCACCAAGCGCTGTGTGCTCTTGCATATTTCGGATAATATCCGGAATCCGCTCCGCCTGCAGGAACATAAGGACAACGGTGGAAACGATCAAATCATAAGTCTGAGTCAGACTAGCTGAGTTGATGTCGTAGCTACCCACTGGAAGATTCAAATCCTCCTGCTCCACAATGCTACGTAAGATCTCCAGTGCTAGCTCATTCTGATCTACAGCTGTCACTTCAAAGCCCTGCTTGGCTAGAAAGAGAGCATTGCGACCTTGACCACAGCCTAGATCTAATGCCCGTCCTGGTCGGACTGTTTGCATAGCTTCCAAAACCTCTGAATGCACTGGATTACTGCCGTATTTCTTAGGAAAATAATCCTCAGGCCGACAGTAAAACTCCAAATACCACTCCAAATCATCTGTTAAGGCTTCAACCCGATGCCAAGCTTGAGGTTGAGCAAAAGGATTGTCCTGACCAGCCTCAAAGATGTGCTCAGCCAGCTCCTCACCCTCCTCTGACATCTCGACAAACTTAAGATGTCCCTTGAGAACAGTGATTTTACCCCAAGTTCCCTCTTTGGTATTGTGCTTTCTCTTTACCGCTTCTGGCATGGTCTCAGCAGTCCACAGCGGCATACGTTTATAGGCTAGCAATTCTTCTGTCATAAAAAATCCTTTCTCTAAAAGCCAAGCTCCGAATAATCTAACTGTCTTTATCATACTCGAAAAGCACAGACTTGACAAGTGGCAAATTGAACGGCCTTCCCTGCAAAAAGAAAGAACTGGTCAATCAGCCAGTTCTTTCTCACATAGGAAGTCTACTTTCTTTTACTTTTCAGCATCTATCTCTTTACGACTCATCAGTATACCCTTTCTTGTAAAATTGATTTATTCTGTTTTTGTTTCATTAATTCCTTATCCTTACTCTCATCATAAAACTGGTTGAATTCCTCTTTAGAGTTAAAAGGATGTTCCAATCCATCTTTACTGATACTTGCTGGAATCACACCTTCATATAAGTCTGTATTCGAAGGAACTAACAGACTATAAAACTCTAGATAGTCTTTAACGCTCTTATCAAGTATATAAAGTTGAGAGTTCGTTTTTTCCAATAATGCCGCTGCCTTTGGGTCTGTTTGCGCCATTAAGATATTTCGAATCCAACTTGTATCCACAGCTTCGCCTAAAGGATATATAATAGGAAATCTAAAATTCCCCAACTTTTCATCAAATTGTTGCCTATTTAGTTTAAAATTAAAGGTGGGACTTTGGTATTGTGCTTTCTTGTTATCTTCCCATTCAATTTTTCGAGTATCAAGATTGTACCAAAGAGTTTGAAACTTCTCATGTTCCCCAGACTCAGAGGCAAGAATAGACAAATAATTATTCCCATCAATGACAGTTAATGTTTCCAGTATTCCTCTAGGTAAATATTTAGAATTATAGTCTGAAACTAATTTATACAAATCTTCTTTATAGCCCTCTAGCTGTTGATTCTTAATGTGGTAAATGGATAAGGTATAATAGTTATCTTCATTTTTTTTATCAAGATAATTCGGTCTTGATGGAAGTTTTATGTTCTCTCGAACAATATAGTTGGCATTACGCGCACCACGTGTCACTTTCACTGGACCTTCTAAGGCTTTCAGTGAAGTAATATACTTCCGAACTAAAGCATCTTCCTCTGGATTTTCTGATTTCCAATGAACAGCTACTCCTGTACCATTTTCAAGAAAAGAATAGTCATCAATTGTAAAAGTTCCTGTATAATAATTTAAGGATTCATAAGTTTCTTTTTCTTCCTCAGCTTTTCGAACCTGTTCTTGTTTTAAATGACACTGCCAAGCAAATATAGCAAGTCCCAAGACTGCTACAGCAAGAAGACTTAACAATAATTTTCTTATCATTTTTTACCTTTCTTCTTATCGTTTCTATTTTTCTTTTTGTGGATGGGTTTCAACCCAATTCTTGAAATCATTAAAAGATCGAATCTGTGTTTTCTCTCCAGTTGTTCATCTGTGGCATAAAGTTCCATTACATCCTGACCTTCGGGCGCAAACCAATGAATTAAATCATTAAACCACTCCTCCTCATTGTATTGGTCTGGACGGAAATAGATTTTATTCATGTCTCTCATTTTTTTCGCAATTTCAGGATAAAGTTTTGCAAAATTAGTACCTGAAAGTTCTAAATTACCTTTATCATAAGAAGCTACTAAGTAACCTGGTCCATATCCTAAGTGATAATTTGATGTTGAAGAACTAATCTGACTCTCTATACCTCCTTTTTTCCAATTGGTAGCCATAGGCGAAGAAGCCTCCACAGGAAAAATTGTGATATCCTCTTTACTTAAAAATTCATTGAACTCATTTTCTGACATCTTCTTTTCGATTTTTCCCGTATCCAACGACAGAATTACGTATATAGTTTTTTCTATCTTACCGCCTTCGTTCGAATACATGCTAAAAGATAAATACTCTTTTCCATCCTTTGAGAACTGCTCCTGAATCTGCTTGAGCCTATATGTATTCTCTCGTCCTAACAAACTATAGATATCGACTTCTTTGCTAGTTATTTTGGTGGAATCGTGTAAATCATAAATCTTGATTTTGAAATATTCCTCTTTATTTACTTTAGATGAACTTACACTGTCATATTCATCCAAACTGTTGTATTTAAAATCCGTTATATAATTTTGACTATAGCGAAAAGAATCATTTTCTTTACTGTCAACCAAAACATATTTATCTTTATTAAATAGCTGTATTCCTTCAACACAATATTCACTCTTAGCATATTCTTTCTTCTTCCCACCTAGAAAAAAAGTAAAGAAAACTACTAAAGTCAGAAGAAGTCCTCCAAGAAATATGAAAAATTTTTTATTGAGTTTCATTTGCTTACCACCACTCTTTAATTCATTTAACCATTTATTTTGATGGTCCTCGGAGTCAATCCACTTTTTTCATCAATTATTCACTAAAAGTACTCATCCTCAAACCTCATCCTTTCCATTATAGCATAAATTAAAAGTCAAAGTTAAATACTAAAAAAGACCGGTCGCCCAGTCTTTCATCTTGTATTAAAGTTCTTCATCTGTCTTGCTATGTCGCGGTTTTGCTCGCGGCGTTTGATGGACTCGCGCTTGTCATAGTCGTGCTTCCCTTTGGCTAAGCCCAGAAGCAGCTTGGCATAGCCGTCCTTGAGATAGACCTTGAGCGGCACCAGCGTCATACCAGTTCCCTTGGTCTCCTGCTCCAGCTTTTGGATCTGCTTCTTATGCAGCAGCAGCTTTCTGCGGCGCTCAGGCTCTTGGTTCCAGATATTACCCTCTTCATAAGGCGCGATATGGACATTGCTGAGCCAGGCCTCACCGTTCTTAATCTGAGCAAAGCCATCTTTTAGATTGATACGAGCGGCACGGACACTCTTGATTTCCGTCCCGGTCAGCACCATGCCAGCCTCGATGGTGTCTACGATGGTGTAGTCGTGTCTGGCCTTTTTATTTTGCGCGACGACCTTTCCTTCTCCCTTTGCCATGCTTGGCTCCTTTCTTGACTAGTTCCTTGTAAAATGCCTTCTGGCTCTTGCCTTTCTTGGATTTCTTATCTCTGTTGCCTTTTTCTTTGGAAGAATGGCTGCGCTTGTCATCCTTACGGCGTCTCTTTCTGCCTGACTTGCCTCTGCCACTCTTACCAGTCTTTTCTACCAGGTCAAATTCACTAGGCAGGTATTCAAAGTCAATCTCGCCCGTAGCCTTATCCGCTCGAACCAGCTTGATGCGAATCTGCTGACCGACCTTGAAGACCACGCCAGACTTTTCTCCTTGCAGGTTCATCGTCCGCTCATTGTAGCTGTAAAACTCTGGCAGGTTGGTGACATGAATCAAGCCTTCAACCGTATTGGGCAGTTCGACGAAGAGTCCAAACTTAACCACGCTTGAGACCACACCGTCAAACTCTTCCCCAACAAATTCTTCCATGTACTCAGCCTTCTTCATGGCTTCGACTTCACGCTCGGCCTCGATAGCCCGACGCTCCCGGCTGGAAGACTGACTGGCAATCTCTGGAATCACTTGCTCAAAATGCTCAGCTATTTCCTTAGACTTGCCATAATCCCGTACCATCCGGTGAACCAGAAGGTCTGGATAGCGGCGAATCGGACTGGTGAAATGCGTATAAAACTCCGCTGCCAGACCATAGTGGCCGTGATTGTGCTCAGAATAGCGAGCCTGCTGCATGGAGCGCAGAAGCATCATGGACAGGACTTCCTCATAAGGCTGGTCTTTGACCGCCTCCATAATATCCTGCAGAGCCTGCTGACTCATAGAGCTAGCCGTCCCGTATATCCGAATCCCAAAGCTAGAGGCGTAGTCGATAAACTTCTGCACCTTCTCCGCCTTAGGCTCCTCGTGGATCCGATAGATGAAGGGCAGATTTAGCTTAGCAAAATGCTCAGCCACCGTCTCATTCGCCACCAGCATAAAGGACTCAATCATGCGCTCAGCAATTCCCCGCTGACGCAGGACAATATCCACCGGCCGACCTTCTTTGTTGACCATGATTTTGGCTTCATTGGTGTCAAAGTTAAGTGCACCGCGTTTAAAGCGCATGCTTTCCAGAATCTCATGCAGCTGGACCATGCTGTCAATACTGGGCACAATGGCCTTGAACTGCTCAGCTTTTTCCTGATTTCCAGCAATGATGTCGTTGACATCGCTGTAGGTCATGCGGAAGGTCGTCTTGATGACAGTTTGGGTGATGGTATGCTTGACCACGCACCCCTTGGCATCTATCTCCATGATAGCCGACTGGGTCAGCCGGTCCACATTGGGATTGAGAGAGCAGATTCCGTTTGACAAGCGCTCTGGCAGCATAGGTACCACGCGATCGGTCACATAAACAGAGGTCGCTCGATTGAGGGCTTCCTTGTCCAGCTCAGAGCCTTCTTTGACATAGTAGGACACATCTGCGATATGGACGCCTAGCTCAAAGTTGCCATTTTTCAGGCGCTTGATATGGACAGCATCGTCCAAGTCTTTGGCATCCGCTCCATCGATGGTGAAGGTTATCTCTTCACGCAGGTCCAAACGCCCTGCCAAATCACTCTCTGTCGGTGCCTCTGGAACTCGCTCGGCCTCTTCCAAGACCTTTTCTGGAAACTCAGAGACAATATCCATCGACTCCAGCACTTCCAGTACATCAATGCCTGGATCGTTGACATGACCGACCACATCGACCAGACTAGCCACAAAGAAATCGTGTTTCTTGGTCGGATATTTGTCAATAGCGACCTTGAGCACCTCTGTACCATCCAGAACCATAGCTGGTTTTTTGACATAAATAGGCTGGCTTATTTTCTGATTTTTCGAGCGGATATAACCCGCATACTTGGGCTTTTCCTCATCCAGAACCAGCTGACCAACCGCTGACGTCAGGCTGTGCTCCAAAATATCGATAATCTTAGCCTCAGCTGATGTTCCCTTGATACGGTCTGCCACCTTGGTAATGACTACTTCCACCGTATCACCATCAATGGCATGATTGACATCATTACGGCCGACAAAGAGGTCATCCTCTTGCTCATTCAAGGTAACAAAGCCAAATCCATTCTTGTGGGCATGAAAAACACCCTTGAGCGTCAGACGCTCCTGCTTTTTCTTCTCATAAAGCTCAATCCGCCCCTTGTCATCAAAGCGAATCTGATGCTTTCTTTCCATCTGGGAGATGGTCTTAACCAAGCTACTAAAGGCCTTGGAAGATTCTTTCCCCAAAGCAGCCGCCAGCTCATCTACGCTGGCCTGCTGCCTGTCTTTTAAATATTCAATGATTTCTGATTTCATATTCCTCTTCTCTTGATGAGTTCTTCATCCTTGCTAAATCCTTTAAAACTTAAAAAATAGGCCAAGACGAAGTCAGAGCCCATTTTATTTACTAGATAATACTGCTAATACCAATGCAATCAGTAGCCAGAAGAAAATCATGATTCCTGTCATACGCTGCATCACAGCTTCAAAACCGCGTGCCTTAGGACGTTCAAACAAGTCGTTGGCACTGGCATCAAATACGTTGCTGGACTGATTTTTAGTTGGTTGCATGAAAATTGCAATGACAATAATAGCTGATAAAATGACTAAAATGGTTAATAATAGGTTGTACATAAATAAAAACTCCTTAAAATCCTATCTATTTTATCATAAAATTTACTTGGATTCAAGATGTAAAGTAACTTTTCTTTCCTTGGGACAATACTTTAAGACCTCAATTTTTTCCGGATGCGTTTTAGTATTTTTGCTGGTCAGATAGTTCTGACTGCCGCAGCTGGAACATTTTAAATTTATTTTAACGCGCACTAGATATCCTTCTTTTTAAATAAATTTCGAAAACTAAAGAGATTGGCCAGCATACTAACGGCAACCAGCCCTGCTGTTGCATAAAAGACTGAATGATAGCCATAGGCTGCCGCAATGACCGATCCAGACATAGGGCCGACCACTCCACCCAGATAAAAGAAAATCTGATTATAACTGAAAATTCTAGAGATTCCAAACTTGGGTGTTATCTTACTTAGCAGAGCATTGACACCTGGTATCAGCGCCCCTGTTCCTAGGCCAAATAAAAAGCGATAAAAGCCCAGCTGCATAGGGGAACCAGCATTGGCACAGAGCAGATAAATCAGGATTGAATAGAACTGAGCCAGCACCAGAAGCCGGTGATTGCCGATACGGTCTCCTAACCGCCCCAGAATACTGGAGCTCATCATACTGGAAAGTCCCATGCTAGAAACGATGAGACCCGAAACAAAAATCAGATTGTCCTTTTGACCCAGTTCTCTGACATAGAGGGCAAGAATAGGGCTAATAGATTGAGCTGCAAACTGGATAACAAAGCTGGTCAGAAAGAGATTCATCAGCATCTTAGGATACCTGAGTTGACGCAGCAATTCCCTAAAGCCTACCTCTTCTTGTCGGGTCACTGGCACAAAATCCTCCCAAATCAAATAGAAAGTCATCAGGGCTGCCACTAGAAAGAAGCCGCCAATCAGGAGAAAGACATTGCGAATGCCGAACATCTCCGCAATCAGACCACCAATAAATGGCCCCGTAAGATTACCCGCAACAACACCGGTCGAGAGAGTTCCCAGAGCATAACCCGTTTTTTCCTTGGGAGCCTGACTGGCAATCAGAGCTGTGCTGTTGGGAACATAACCAGCAAAAACACCGTTTAGAAAGCGTAGGAGTAAAAGCCAGAAAATATTGGGCACAAAGGCAATACCGCCCATCGTGAAAACCATGGCAGTAGCTGCACGTATCATCATAGGCTTGCGGCCATATCGGTCGGCCAGACTTCCCCAAACAGGAGAGAGCAGCGCCGCTGAGATTGCAGAGAGAGAAATCCCTAGCCCAGCGTAATACTCCACCTCATGACCGCTGGCACCCAGCTGCTCCACGAAAAGTGGCATAAAAGGCGTCACCAGAGAAATGCTGGCACCTGTCAGGAAGTTCCCAAACCAAGCGACTTTCAGGTTATGTTTCCAATTTACTTGTGTCGTGATAAATCATCTTCTTTCTAATTTCTGCAAAGCATCGCGAATCTGCTGTCGAGTAGCCTCTAGCGAGCCATTATTATCAATCAGCACATCCGCCCTCTTTCGTTTTTCTTGTAAAGATAGCTGAGCTGCTATTCGCTTTTCTGCCTCTACCTGACTGAGAGCATTTCGAGTCATAAGACGACTGAGCTGAGTTTCCTCTGTCACGTCCACCAGCCAGATTTGGTCAAACCAATCTTCATATTGTAACTCAAACAACAAGGGAAGATCCATAAAAAAGATGTCTTCCGTCTCTGCCAGCAAATCTCGCCGGCCAGCCAGTTCCTCGCGGATAATCTGATTTTGTATTTGACTGGATTGCTCCAAAAGTTCGGGATTCCCAAAAATCATAGCTCCCAGCTTAGGCCGATCCAAGCGCCCATCTTCCTGTAAGATAGATGAGCCAAAAGTAGATAAAAGAGCTTGATAAAGCCGTTCCCCCGGCTCCTGTAGCTTATGAACCACCTGATCCGCATCGATAACCTGATATCCCTGCTGCCTTAAAACCTCTGTCACAGTTGACTTACCCGAGGCAATGCCGCCAGTGATACCGATAATTCTTGCCATGACAGCTACCTCGCTTTCTGGCAATGAGGACAGAGATGTGTACCGCGTCCGCCCAGCTTAATTTTCTCAATCGGGCTGCCGCATCTAGCGCAGGGTTGGCCAGTCTTTCCATAGACCTGCAGAAAATCCTGCATAGTGCCATCCTCACCCAAAGCATTGCGGTAGGTCCGAATGGTCGATCCTCTCTTTTCAATCCCAAGCTGCAAAACTTCTATAATCTGCTCACGCAACCGCTTCACTTCAGTAGGTTTTAGACTAGCTGCTGGCCTTGCCGGATGAATCCGCGCCCGCCAAAGAGCCTCATCTACATAGATATTACCTAGCCCAACGACTAAGGTCTGCTCTAGCAAATAGGGTTTGATGGGCTTCTTGGAACGATTCAAAGCTGCTACAAAATGCGATAAAAGAAAGTCCGCCTCTGTCGGCTCAGGACCAAGCTTTCTGGCAGCAAAATAAGCCTCCAGCTGATCCTTTCTCAAGAGCTCCATGGTTCCAAACTTGCGGACATCCTCATAAACAAGCGTCCCTCCATCTGTCATCTCGAAAAAGACATGGGCATGCTTGCGCTCAGGCACCGCATCAGCATAAAAAAGATACTTACCTTCCATTCGCAGATGGGAAACCAGCACTCCGCCTGTCAGATAAAAGAGCAAATACTTGCCCCGACGGCCAATCCTTTCAATGGTCTGACCTGGCAAGTCATGGACAAAGCTATCCACTCCCGTTCCAATCATCTTGGCATAGCGGACCTGCACCTGCCCAATCGTCTTGCCAACAACCAGACGCTCCAAACCGCGCCGAACCGTTTCCACTTCAGGTAATTCAGGCATAAAGCTCCTTTCTTATTTTTCCTAATATCAAAGCCCCATAGCAAAGCTGTCCGAAAAATACTCATCCAGCATCAGGCGGTGTTTATCCGATACATTTTCCAGCTCTGCTATTTCTTCTTTAGAAAAAAAGCCTAAACGCAGTGTTTCCTCGTTATGAAAATTGGAAATATCAACATTCTCCAGTGCCTGCAGTTCATACAGAAAGACAACCGTCTGCACTTTATCACCATTAGGATAGGCTTCATCAAAATTAGTGTAAACATTCAGCAAGCGCTTGGCTTCAACAGCAATGCCTGTCTCTTCGTAAAACTCACGCAGGGCTGCTTGCAAAGAAGTCTCCCCGAGCTCCATAGCTCCACCAGGAATCGCCCATGTTTTCTTATCACCTCGCAACTGCAGAAGCACACGACCGTCCTCGTCTGCTACAATTCCACCAGCAAAATTCAGAATAACCTTATCATGCCCCACCTTAGAGCGAATATAGGAAATATAGTCCATATCAAAATCCTTTCAATTTCTCTGGAAAGGCAGCGTTTTGAAAGAAGTAGCCTAGTAGCTGAATATGCGTATCCACATCACTAAAAAGCCAAGCATGCCCTTTGCCAGGATAATAGACCCATTCAGACCTAGCATTTTTCTGCGCCAACATGCGGTGCCAGCCATGAATAGTTTCGGATTTTTTCCCACCTGAGACAAAGAAAGCAGGATTGGAAAGATTTATATCAACTATAAATCTGATCTCCTTATCCTTCGTCATCAAGAGATAAAATCTCCAAGTACATATCCAATCTTTCATTGATATATTTGGCAAATAAATCCTCCATTGCCGATAAACTTCCTTTTGAATGAAAGTCATCAAATGCTTGGTAATAGGATAATCTATCCGTAAATTTTATATCAATCGGTGGATAGCCCGCCTTCATCAACTCAAAATTCACCAAGAGCCTACCTGTTCGGCCATTGCCGTCAATAAACGGATGGATACTCTCAAAGGAAATATGAAACTGAGCTAGTTTGGTCACCATATTTTCCTGACTTACAGCATAGTCCACTAGGAGTTTTTCCATCAATGGAGCAATCATATACGGCTGAGCCGGTTCATTGGCTGCTCCCATGATGCGCACTGGGACTCTCCGATAAATGCCTCGGTCATTTTTTTTATCCGCTAATACTAGATAATGAATATCCTTTATCATCTGTTCCGACAAAGGCTGGTTCTCCTCAACAAGCCTTTGAACATATTGAAAAGCTTCTTGATGACCGATTGCCTCCATATGATCTTTTAAAGGCTTTTGGTCAATGGTCAATCCACGCAGGACCAAATCTGTCTCTCGCAAGGTCAGAGTATTGCCCTCAATAGCATTTGAGTTATAAGTATATTCGACTGTGAACTCTTCATTCAGCCGCTCCAGCTCTCCATCCGTCAAAGGGCGAAGTTTTGATAACTGCATCATCTTTTCATCAATCGAAGGCAAGAGACTATCTGCTTTCTTATAACGGCCATCTGCTGGCTTTCTGGCATCAGAGGGAATCCTCCACAAACGCCCTTCTTGGACAGCACCCGGAATCTTTCCCTGACTGCACAGAGACCGAACTCGACGATCAGAAATCCCCCAGAGATCAGCTGCCTGCCTCACTGTCATATACATGAGCACTCCTCACTTTCTCCCTCTATTATACCATAGTCCGGAACAATATGAGGAATAACGGAACAATGTTTGCAGATTAACGGAAGGATAGCAACTATTTAATAACGTAATACCAACAATTTTCTATCTTACAGCTCGTTTGTAGTAAAAAGAGATAACAAAATGTTATGCTCTCTTTCACTGCTATTTCAAACATAATTTTTCCAAGCTTGCTTAGAAAACCTCAATACTCCTTCTTATTATAGCCAAAGTCCGCCAAGTCCAGCTTCTTGTCCCGCCAGTTTTTCTTGACTTTGACCCAAGTTTCTAGGAAGACCTTGTCCCCCAGCATGAGCTCAATATCGCGCCGAGCCATGGATCCAATTTTCTTCAGCATGGATCCGCCCTTACCGATGATAATGCCTTTTTGGCTGTCACGCTCCACCATGATGGTCGATCGGATATGGACCTTGTCCGTCTCCTCGTCTCGCTTCATGCTGTCAACAACCACTGCGACTGAGTGGGGAATTTCCTCCCGTGTCAACATCAAGACTTTCTCCCGAATCATTTCTGACACCAGAAAGCGCTCCGGATGGTCAGTAATCTGGTCTTCTGGGAAATACTGGAAGCCCTCCTCCAGATTCTCACTGAGGATATCAACCAGACGGGAAACGTTATTACCCTGCAGGGCTGAAATCGGCACGATTTCTTTGAAGTCCATCTGCTGACGGAAATCATCAATTTGCGCTAAAAGCTGATCCGGATGGACTTTATCAATCTTATTAACCACCAAAATAACTGGCACCTTAGCCGCTTTCAGACGTTCGATAATCATATCATCACCCTTGCCACGCGGCTCATCAGCTGGCACCATGAAGAGAACAGTATCCACCTCACGCAGGGTGCTGTAAGCTACTTCCACCATGAAGTCCCCTAGAGCCGTCTTAGGCTTATGGATTCCCGGTGTGTCGATAAAGACAATCTGCTCTTTATCCGTCGTGTAAATCCCCATAATCTTATTGCGTGTGGTCTGAGCCTTATCGCTCATGATGGCAATTTTTTGCCCCATGACATGATTCAAAAAGGTTGATTTCCCAACATTGGGGCGTCCCAAAATAGCTACAAAACCTGATTTAAAAGTCATTATTTTACCTCTATTATTTCCATTAAAACAGCAGAAAATCGGCAGTCTCCCCCGATTTTCAAATCTTTAAAAAATCCAATCCCAAATCTTGGGAACAAAAATAATCAGTCCCGTCACAACAGCAAAGCCAGACACGACCAGAACAGCTCCCGCTGCCATATCCTTGGCATTCTTTGCCCGCATAGAAAAGTGGTAATCGCTGGCCAGATCCACGACATTTTCAATGGCAGAATTGACAATCTCAAAGGCAATGACCAGAAAAATGCTCAAAAAGAGAAAGAGCCATTCTATCGCGGACAAGTCAAAAATCAGTCCCGCAACTATCACTGCCAGAGCCGAAAGGACATGTTTGCGCAGATTGCGCTCCTCTTTAAAGGCTGTAAAAATACCAGTTAAAGCAAATTCCAGACTCGAGACGACATCTCGATTTTTCCATTTGCGTTTGTTATTTCCTTGTGAGTCCATAAGCAGTTAAAATTTCTTCCTGTAAACCAAACATTTCTGCTTCTTCTTCCGGCGTATAGTGATCATAGCCGTTGATATGCAGAAAACCATGCACTGCCAAAAAGCCCATCTCTCGCTCAAAGCTGTGGCCATATTCTTCAGCCTGTTCACGCGCCTTGTCCACTGAAATGAACAGCTCACCGATATAGGCGTCAAAATCCTCCAACATCTCAGCTAGCTCAGGATGGTCCAGCAAATCCTCCTCGTCAACAGCGATGTCCAGCTCAGACTTATACTCCAAGCTGATCACATCCGTCGGCCGATCCGTATCTCTATATTCCAAGTTGAGTTCATGACTGCGCTCATTGCTGACAAAAGTCACAGCCATTTCCTTATTTTCCTTGCCCGTTTTCTGGGCCGCAAACTCCAAAATTTCCTGGGTCTGTTTAAGAATCTCTTCCGAAACCTGACCCGTTTCATCTACCATTTCGATATACATATCTTACCCGCTTTGCTAGTATTACCTTATTATATCATATTTTGACTCACTTTAGGGAGCCGAGGGCAGGGTTTTGGAAAATAGCAGAGCAGATTTATCAACCACTCACCGCAAAGACAAAAGCAGCTATTTTTATTATGTTCCTTCCCGAAACTTTGCCTTTCACTATTTGCTATAACTGACAAAAAGAAAAGGCTGGGAAAACCCAACCTTGTATTACAAGATGCTAATTGCCGGGATCGAACCGGCGACCTCATCCTTACCATGGATGCGCTCTGCCAACTGAGCTAAATCAGCGTACCTATCTAATATATCATGTAGATAGGTGCTTGTCAATATCCTTTCTCATTTTTTTGCAAAATAATCTTCCCTAGTCAGATAGTAATGAACCCGTGTCACAATGCGACCTTTCTCATGCTTGTCTAGTGATGCGTAAGGCTCTTCGTGGGAATATTTCATACCCGACTTGACCATAACTCGGCCAGATGCTGGATTATCCACATCATGCAGCGCTACAAGTTTGTTCATTCTGATTTCCTCAAAAGCTAGCTTGATTACTGCGCGATTGGCCTCTGTCGTATATCCCAGATTCCAGTATTTTTTATTGATTACGTATCCGATAGCCGCCGTTTTCAAGTCCAGCCTGATCTTATGCAGGTCAATAGTCCCGATGAATTTGCCACTTTCTTTCACTTCTATTCCCCAGCGCCCCAGAGGATTGGCCAGATAAAAGAGAGCGATATTATTGCGTGTTTCTTCCAGGCTTTTGTTTGTCTCAAAAGTATAGCGAGTATTTTCCTCATCTGAAGCATACTCAAACATTGCCGGGGCATCCTCCAAGGTCACCGGACGCAGAATCAACCGCTCAGTTTCCAGTCTGGTATGACGAGCCAGATTGACATAGATATTTTCCATCAGAGCCTCCTATTTTTTCTTAGCAGAATAGCACAATTCACTAATGAAAGCAAACCACTCTGATTTTTTCTTGATTTTTGAAGCGTTTTCATATACAATAAAAGCATCTTAAAAAAGGAGCATATTTTTTATGTTAATCGGTATTCCAAAAGAAATCAAAAACAATGAAAATCGTGTCGCTCTAACACCAGCTGGTGTTCATAGCCTCGTTGGTAAAGGCCATGAAGTTCTGATTGAGACAAATGCGGGGCTGGGATCTGGTTTTACAGATGCAGACTACCAAAAGCAAGGTGCAAAAATCGTCCCTACTGCTACAGAAGCGTGGGCAGCTGAGCTAGTGGTCAAGGTCAAAGAACCTCTGGCAGCTGAATATGGCTTCCTCCGTGATGACCTCTTGCTCTTTACCTACCTACACATGGCTGCCGCTCCTGAACTAGCAGATGCTATGACAAGTGCCAAGACAACTGGTCTGGCCTACGAAACCGTTCGCGATCAAGATGGACAACTGCCACTCTTGGTACCTATGAGTGAGGTAGCTGGACGGATGGCTGTCCAAATCGGAGCCCACTTCCTGACTAAGCGCGAAGGTGGATCTGGCGTACTTCTTGGCGGTGTTCCGGGTGTTCCGAAAGGAAAAGTTACCATTATCGGTGGCGGAGTCGTAGGGACCCATGCCGCTCGTATCGCTCTAGGACTAGGTGCTCAAGTGACTATTTTGGATATCAGCGCTAAGCGCCTGGCTGTCCTAGAAGATGTCTTCGGTCATCAAATCCAGACCCTTATGTCTAATCCGTTCAATATCGAAGCTAGCGTTCGAGAAGCAGATGTCGTGATTGGCGCAGTACTCATCCCTGGTGCGAAGGCTCCAAAACTGGTGACAGACGATATGGTTAAGCAAATGCGTCCTGGCTCTGTCATTGTAGACGTAGCTGTTGACCAGGGCGGTGTCATTGAAACAGCCGACCGCGTGACGACCCACACCGAACCTGTCTACGAAAAACATGGTGTCCTCCACTATGCAGTTGCGAATATCCCTGGTGCCGTAGCCCGCACTTCTACCATTGCCCTGACCAATGTCACCCTTCCTTATATTGAAGCCTTGGCAGGAAAAGGCTTCAAACAAGCCATTGCAGATGACCAAGGACTGCGCCAAGGTGTCACAACCTACCAAGGTCACATCACCAGCCAACCAGTTGCAGAAGGCCTCAACAAGGACTACACATCTATTGACGAACTTGTTTAGTTGATTATTTCAACTTTAAAATTAATCGCACAAAAAGAGCAGAAATAAATCTGCTCTTTTCGTATGGATATAAGGTAAAAATCAAATTCTTCTTTAATAATATCTTTTTAGTTTTTCTTGATTTTCTTTGAAGAATTCCTCAAGCCATTCCATACCATAGGCATGACTAAAACCTTCTAAAAGAACAGAAAAATCAATCGTATCAAAGCCCAACTTTCTCAGGTCCTCAAAGGTATTGAATGGGGAATGAAAATCTTTGTATTTGATAATAGCTCCGATGTCTTTCAAATCCTGCTCTCTAATGCTAATCATTTTCATCCCTAAAACATATTCAATCGGAACCATTAAAACCGTTAAATGACTAAAAGTATATAAGGTCTCACATAACTCAACCGCAGGTTGCTTGTTCATGCTCGCTACATTATTATTGAGCCAAAGTTCTTCATGAGTATTGAGGTTAAATCGTTGTCCTACTCTCGCAATAATCTCATTGATTTTTTGGTTTTCTTGGTAAAAAGCATCTACATCTTGCGTTGCTCGCAAGCCATGATGTTCCAAGACATAGCCCCCAACACAGATAATAGTTAAAGTAAGATTGGCTTGGGCCAATWCTTGATTTAAGGCTTCAAAAACTGGTTTCATTTTATCCATGCTTATATCTCTCCATCAGCTCTTGAACATTTGTTAACTTAGCAGGTTTGTTTAAAGAAACCACATACTCATGCGTGGGAGTGTGTTCTTSTAGAGCATATTTCAGACTAACCTTTTGAAAATCTGTCAACTCTTTTGAAGCCAACAAACGTTCCACATCTTTGTCAGTTAAATAAGAACTGTCTTCAAAAATAACCTTTCTAAGGTAACGAAACCAATGACTGGCATTAAACCTTGATTGCCTAGAAGCATTAATCATATAATCATACCAATCCATCTTCTACCTCTTTTTAAAATTCTATCTTTCCTGATAATCACTTTTAATCATTTTATAAATCTTAAAAATTCTATATCAAGGCTGATGTAAACTGATATCTAGTCCTCAGATTCCATTTCTTCTGGCTCAGTTGCAGCCTCTCTAACAGGAGTTGGTTCATAAGCTCGGATAATCTCCGCCACCACTGGATGACGAACGACATCCTTAGCTGAGAAATGAACAAAATCAATCTGGGAGATATTCTTCAATTTCTCCTGAGCGTCAATGAGGCCGGACTTAACATTGCGAGGTAGGTCAATCTGGCTGATGTCTCCATTGACAATCATCTTGGACTGGAAACCGAGGCGTGTCAGAAACATCTTCATCTGCATGATGGTAGTATTCTGTGCCTCGTCCAGAATCACAAAAGCATCATCCAGCGTCCGCCCCCGCATATAAGCTAAAGGTGCAATTTCAATGATTTCTCGCTCCATAAGGCGCGTCGTCTGATCCTTACCTAAAATCTGATACAAAGCATCATAGACTGGACGCAGATAAGGATCCACCTTTTCCTTAAGGTCACCAGGCAGAAAGCCCAAACTCTCACCAGCTTCTACCGCTGGCCGTGTCAGAATGATTCGTTTGACCTGTCCACGCTTGAGAGCTGTCACGGCCAAGGTCACCGCCAGAAAGGTCTTCCCTGTTCCAGCTGGCCCAATACCAAAGACGATATCATGATTTTTAACGCTGTCCACATAGATTTTTTGACCAAGTGTCTTGACCCGAATTGGCTTGCCATAGCTATCCTTGATAATCTCTTCTTCGTAAAGAGCTACAAACTTATCAATTTCATCATTTTTGACCATGGTAATGGCTGTCACAACATCGGGTGTGCCGATGGTCATGCCACGATTGACCAAGACCAACAGAGCCTGAATGACCTGTCGAGTCTCCTCACAGGCAGCCTCCGTACCCAAAATCTGCACAATCTCGGTTCGGGCATGAATAGTTACCTTCAATTCCTGCTCCATCAGGCGCAGATGGCGTTCATTAGAACCAAAAAGATGAAAGGCATCATCTGGATGGCCCAGTTTCAATTCTACTGAATGTTCCTGCAAACAAAGAACCTCTCTATTTTATTTTTTTGAATGAATTATCTTTATTATATCAAAGCAAGCAGAAAATGACTATCCCTAGCCACTATCCACTCAATGTGCCTGATACTCTTCCCAAATAGCATCGAACTCGCCCAAGTTAAAGGAAAAATTTGCGTGCTCCTCCAGAAAACGACTGACCTCGTCAAAATCATCCGTATGCTTGGGAAAGGCAGTATCCTGAAAAGCCAAATCCGCCAAAATAGCCTTGGACTCCTTGCTCTTAGGATTGCGTTCTGTCATCAGCCAGCTGTAAAAAGATTTTCTCATGGGTTCCTTTCATTTCTTTAAAATCGTATTTCTATAAGCAACAGCTCTAGATACGTGATTCTTTATCCTCACACCAACTCCGTTCCAGTCGGGTCCTGCTTGATTTTACCAGCTTTCATCAGCCCACCCAGAGCTTTTTTAAACTGGCCTTTGGAAATGCCAAAGGTAGCCTTGATGTCGTCTGGTGAAGACTTGTCGTTCAAGGTCATGAAGCCGCCATTGCTCTCCAGATAAGTCAGAATCATCTGAGCATCATTTTCCAGCATTTCAAAGGAGCGAGGCTTGAGGGAGAGGTTAAGGGTGCGGTCTACTTCACGGAAGCCAATTACCCGTGCGTCCAAGACTTGCCCTAGACGTGGCTCTGCATAACGCTCACTCGGATGAATGAAGCCAAGCATATTATTCTCCGGCAGGTAAACAAAGGTACCAGAAAGCTTAAGCCGATAAACGATGGCTGGCCAGTTTTGATTTTGCATGTTATTGTAAGCAGGACGAGCCAGACGCTGGAAATCCTCTTGATTAGCCAGTTGGCCCCAGATGCGGTCTTTCTTGTCCACAACCAGACAGATATAAAGGCGGTCGCCTTTCTTAGGCCAGAGTTCCTTGATTTCTGGCAAGATGTCTAGTGACACGACAATTTGCTTGTCCGGCAGATCTGTATCGACAAAGACGCCTAGATCCTTGCGGACCTCCGTTACTGTTCCCCAGCCAAACTGGTCTTGGGTCGCTGTAACTTCGAGAGTTGTCAAACGAAGCTTCTGCTTCATATCGCTGTAGGCAAAGCCTTTGACAGACTGCCCCAGCTCATGCGCCCCCTCTTCCTTAGAAAGAGCGTAAACCTGACCATCCTTTTGAACAAAATAAAAGCGATCATTTTCATCCGTGATGATACCCACGATGAAGCTGGCAAGATTTGTATTCATATAGACCTATTTTCTACCTTGCTTCTTCAAACTAGGCAAGGATTTTTGATGTTAAAACAACTCAGTCAGCCAAAGCCAACTGAGTTTTGATTCTGATAAAAATGTTAAACTTCTAAAAGTTCTTTTTCTTTGTTTGCTGTCATCTCATCGATATGTTTGACAGCATCGTCCGTTACTTTTTGAATATCCTTTTCCAAGGCTTTCAATTCGTCTTCAGTGATTTCTTTAGCTTTTTCCTGCTTCTTAGCTTCGTCCATAGCATCGCGGCGGATGTTACGGATAGCAACTTTAGCATTTTCACCGACCTTTTTCACTTCTTTAGCTAAGTCACGACGGGTTTCCTCTGTCAGAGCTGGAATGACCAGACGAATCACAGAGCCATCGCTAGCTGGCATAATTCCGAGGTCAGAAGCATTAAGCGCACGCTCAATATCCTTGATAGAAGACTTGTCAAAAGGTGTTACCAAAAGAACACGCGCTTCCGGAATCGTAATCGAAGCGATTTGGTTGAGCGGAGTTTCTACTCCATAGTACTCAACATGGATGCGGTCCAAAAGGCTGGCATTGGCGCGGCCTGCACGGATGCTGCCAAATTCACGAGCCAGACTTTGGTGCGAGTGGGTCATTCTTTCTTTTGCTTTTTCTACAATTGCATTTGCCATGAGTTTCTAATCTCCGTTCTTATAAATTATTTGATACTGTTGTTCCGATTTGCTCACCGATAACAACGCGTTTGATATTGCCCGGCTCATTCATGTTAAAGACAACCAAGTCAATATCATTGTCCATAGACAAGGTCGAAGCCGTTGAGTCCATAATCCGCAGTCCCTTACTGATGACATCCCGGTGGGTCAGCTCATCAAACTTAACGGCGGTCTTGTCTTTCTTAGGATCGGCATTATAGACACCGTCCACGCCATTTTTAGCCATGAGAATCGCATCCGCTTCAATCTCTGCTGAGCGCAAGGCAGCAGTTGTATCGGTTGAAAAATAAGGAGAACCAATACCTGCACCGAAAATGACGATACGGCCTTTTTCCAGATGACGAAGGGCACGACCACGGATGTAAGGTTCAGCAACCTGCTGCATAGCAATCGCTGTCTGCACGCGCGTATCTACACCTACTTGCTGCAGCGAATCCGCCATTACCAGCGCATTCATGACAGTGCCCAACATACCAGTATAGTCGGCCTGCACACGGTCCATGCCCGCTTCTGCTGCCGGCTCACCCCGCCAAAGGTTTCCACCTCCGATAACCAGAGCAATTTGAACTCCCAAATCATGAACTTCTTTGATTTCTTCCGCCATCTTCTGAACAGTTTGAATATCAATACCAACGCCTTTTTCACCGGCAAGAGCTTCACCCGACAACTTAATCAAAATACGCTTATACTTAGGTTCTACCATTTTTTTACTCCTTATTTTATCTGTACTATTTTACCACATTTTGTGATTTTTATATAGTTAAATCACTGAAATTTTTCTTTTTTCCTTTTTGCAAAATAGCAGAGCAGTCTAGCTTATTTCACAGAAAAACCAGCCCCATCATCAGATAGGACTGGGAATGAATATTTCAATCATCTTTTTCAAAATCGACTCACTGCTTGAGCGACTGTTTCTTTTCCCGCTTAGCTAAGAGTGGCAGGATGACACCCAGACTGATCAAGACGATTGGTGTCAGGATATTTGTCAAGAGAGAGAATTGCCAGCCAGCTGGATCTTTGGCAAAGTCTACTTTCGGAACCATCCCTAAAATACAGGCAAAGGCTGTAAAGAGGAAGCACCAAGCTCCGATAGCAAAGCCAACTTTTGGATTTTTGGTAAACTTGTACTCAGCATCTTTGTACTTTTTCCAAGCTTTGTTTAATAACATATAGGCCAGGAACACCCAGAGATAACGCATGGGCATAACGATGGAGTTGAGGTTGGTCATCCATTTGACCAGGCCGTCAATTTCTTTGATTCCAAAGATAGGCAGAATAATTAGTAAGCTAACCAAAATCCCAGTCAGGATGTAACCGTTAATGAGGACTCCTTTTGATGTCCGCTTGCGCAGCCAACTTGGGACAAACTCTTCATCGGCATTATTGAGCATGATTTGCAGAGGCGCGTCAATAGAGAAAGCCAGTGCAGCAATCTGTCCAACCATGTTGGTCAGGGCATAGATGACTACTAGCACATTGCCTACCCCCCAGTAGTTACCCAGCATTTGGAAGGCTTGGTAAGCACCGTTTCGCATCAGATCCTCAGGAATATTGCTGCCATCAAAAAGCATGCCCATAGCAATAGAGCCTAGGATAGCAGATGCACCAACCATGACAGCCATGACAATCATCCCCTTTGGAAATTCCTTGGCTGGATTGCGTGTTTGGTTAACGTAAGGCGAGATTTTCTCAGCCCCGCCGACCGCAAAGACCAAGAGGGAGATAGTCGTGAAATAAGAAAAATCAAAATTGGGAATGTAAGTGCTGAGCTTATCCATATTGGCCGTCGCAAACTGCATATCAGGTTTGATAAAAGGAGCCCCGACCGCTAAGAGGACGAAGAGGAAAGACATAATCAGCATAGCGCTTCCTGCCAAGCCCCCAATCACCTTAAGCGTTGACAGTCCCTTGGTTGACAAGTATAGAAAGGCACCAAAAATCAGTAAGCTAAGAATAACAATCCAATGAATATCAAGACTGCTCAAAAAGTCGCCATTTCCCTGAAGAGCCCAGCCCAGCGGAATCAAAACTCCCTGCGGCTTCTGAGCCAGATAGGGAATATGCACCACCCAGTAAGTCCAGGCCGCAAAATAAGCCAGCCGCTTGGTAGAGGTCTTTTCCACCCAGTCACTGACACCGCCTCCGCTCTCCTTAAAAGTCGAGCCTAGCTGCCCCACGATGAGAGCATAGGGAATAAAGTAAATAGCAAGGATAAGAATCCAAGAAACAATTACCGAAATACCCTGCTGGGAGTAGTTATTAACTACATTTCCAAGACCCCAGACCATATTAAAAGCAATCAGAGATACCATCAGCCAGGTTAGCTGGTTCTGATCTTTTTTCATGACACCGTCTCCTTTTATTATAAAATAAATTGATTCGATATTATTATAACATGTTTCTATGAGTTTGTAATCGTTATCAGCATTTTTATTTCAAAAAAAGAACTACCCGAAGGCAGTTCAATTTAATTCTTAAAGTGAGTTTACGTCAACCTTGATACCAACACCTTGTGTAGTAGTGATAGTTAGGTTAGTTACGTAAGTACCTTTAGCAGTAGCTGGTTTCGCTTTTTGGATTGTGTCGTTGAAAGCTTTGAAGTTTTCAACCAACTTGTCAGCTTCAAATGAAACTTTACCAATGATAGCTTGTACGTTACCTGCACGGTCTGCACGGTAAGTAATCTTACCACCTTTAGACTCTTCAACTGCTTTTGCAACGTCCATTGTTACAGTACCAGTCTTAGGGTTTGGCATCAAGTTACGAGGTCCAAGGACACGTCCAAGGCGACCTACAAGTGCCATCATATCTGGTGTAGCGATTACTACGTCAAAGTCCAACCAACCGTCGTTGATTTTTGCAACGAGGTCATCTTCACCAACGAAGTCTGCACCAGCAGCTTTTGCTTCTTCAGCTTTTGCTCCACGTGCGAAAACAAGAACGCGTGAAGTTTTACCAGTTCCGTTTGGCAATACCATTGCGCCACGGATTTGTTGGTCAGCTTTTTTAACGTCAATGTTCAAGTTGTAAGCAACTTCTACAGTTGCATCGAATTTTGCAAAGTTAGTTTCTTTTGCAAGTGCTACAGCTTCTTCTACGCTGTATGCTTTTGTGCTGTCGATTTTTTCAAGAGCAGCACGAAGTTGTTTGCTTTTTTTAGCCATTTTATCTTTCTCCTTGTAAGTGGTTCAATCGATTTTCATCTCCCACGTCACTCGTCAATCTGATCAAGTGTAGTGCGGGCAAATGGGATGAACGTTATTGATTAGTCAACAACAGTGAATCCCATAGAACGAGCAGTACCTTCAATCATACGCATTGCAGACTCGATGTTTGCAGCGTTCAAATCTGGCATCTTAGTTTCAGCAATTTCTTGTACTTGCGCACGAGTAACTGTTGCAACTTTCGTTTTGTTTGGCTCACCAGAACCTTTTTCAACACCTGCAGCTTTCTTCAAAAGAACAGCAGCTGGTGGAGTCTTAGTCACGAAAGTGAATGATTTGTCTTCGTATACTGAGATAACAACTGGAATAATCATACCAGCTTGATCAGCTGTACGAGCGTTGAACTCCTTAGTGAATCCCATGATGTTGATACCGGCTTGACCAAGCGCAGGACCAACTGGTGGAGCTGGAGTAGCTTTACCAGCAGGGATTTGCAATTTTACAAGTTTTTCGACTTTTTTAGCCATTTTTAAATCCTCCTTTGTGGTTTTGGCGGTAAATAAAGATTTTTACCTCCCACAAGTATGCTTTTCGCATACCTTTCTATTATACACTAAACTTTGTTAAATGCAAGGAATTTTATCTTCTTTTTTGAATTTTTTGTGGTAAAATAATCTTATGACACTATTAAAGATTGCTTCGATTTTATTTATCTTTTTAACTTTGATTTTAACCACTATTACAGTGCGAGTTTTTCAATTAAGAAAATACGGTTTAAACTTTGCGGATTTGGCTTTTCCGCTTTTTGTTGTAGAATTTTATATTATTTCAGACAAGGCCTACTATCATAGCTTGCTGCCCCAGCTGACCCTGGCTCTCTCAGTTCTCTCTATCGCGATCACCATCTATTTTCTCAAGAAAAAAAGGAGCTTCTACTATCCCAAGTTTTTCAAGTTCTTCTGGCGGGCTGGATTTCTTCTGACCTTCTTCATGTACCTAGCCATGGTCATCGGTCTCTTTTTGTAATAATGTAAAACAAAACCCATCGGTTATCAGATAGCCGATGGGTTTTTCATATGTGAGATTTACAAGTCCTTCTTTTGCTGTGAAAGAAGAATCTTACGATGCTCCTAGTCTTATTCGTGAATCTCCAGAGGCAGGCCATCCGGATCAAAGAAGAAAGCCATCTTACGGCCGTCGAAGTCGTCATAGCGCAGCTCGGTATGGGGAATCTCCAAACGGTCAAATTCCACTAGCATTTCTTCGACATTTGTCACTCGGAAGGCCAGATGCCGCAAACCAGTATGTTCTGGAGAAGGAAAGGCTGGCCGCTTGGGAGCTTCTTCCTTAATAAAAATTTCCAGAGTCAGATTTCCCTTGCGGACATTAAAGAGGATATCCTGCTTGTCCGGCCGGTAGTGCTCATCCAGCTGCTCAAAGCCTAGTTTGTCCACATAAAACTCCCTGGTCTTGGCATAATCATGGCCAATAATCGCAATATGGTGAATGCTATCTAATTTCATAACTTCTTTTCCTTTCCTTGGCAATGTGTAAGTAGAGAAAATCTGCCTGCTGACTGCTGGCAGATTTGTTTTTATCAAATGATTATCTTGCTAGCAGACTAGTGAAATTAGAATTAATTTGTCTGCAAAACTTTTCTCGGCTTGGTTCCTTCGGCTGGACCGATAACGCCAGCCGCTTCGAGTTCTTCCATAAGACGAGTGGCCCGATTAAAGCCGACCGAGAGTCGCCGCTGAATCATAGAAGCGCTGGCTTTCTGAGTCTCGATAACCAAAGCCTTGGCTTCTTCAAAGAGAGGATCGCCTTCATCGTCGCCCCCGCCAGTATCCAAATCACTTTCAGATACTTCACCAGGATCAAAGCTATCGTCATAATCAGCTTCAGCTTGGTTCTTGACAAAGGCTACGATTCGTTCCACATCTTCATCCGAGATAAAGGAGCCCTGCAAACGAACCGGGTGGTTTTCATCAATAGGCTTAAAGAGCATATCCCCACGACCCAATAGTTTTTCTGCTCCATTTTCATCCAGAATGGTCCGACTGTCTGTCCCGCTTGACACAGCAAAGGCAATCCGAGAGGGTACATTGGCCTTAATCAGACCGGAGATAACATCTACAGATGGTCGCTGGGTAGCCAGAATCATGTGAATCCCAGCCGCACGCGCTTTTTGTCCCAGACGGATAATGGCGTCTTCCACTTCCTTGCTGGCCACCATCATAAGGTCAGCCAGCTCGTCCACGATGACGACGATTAAAGGCAGGGGAACCTGCTTGTATTCTGACTGAGCATTGTACTCGGCTACTTTAGCATTGTAGCCGGCAATGTTACGGGCACCGACCTTAGAAAAGAGTTCATAGCGGTTTTCCATCTCGTCTACAACCTTCTGGAGGGCACGGCTGGCCTTGCGAGGATTGGTTACGACAGGGATAAGCAAGTGGGGAATGTCATTATAAACAGACAGCTCCACCATCTTAGGATCCACCATCATAAACTTGACTTCATCCGGTCTGGCCTTCATGAGAATGCTGGCAATAATACCGTTAACAGCCACAGATTTACCAGAGCCAGTAGAGCCCGCTACCAAGAGATGGGGCATCTTAGCCAAGTCAAAGGAGCGGACAGAGCCGTTGACAGCTTTACCGAGTGGGATTTCTAGGAGCTTGCTGGCATCCGTCTTCGACTGTTCCCAAAGTTCTCGGAAAGTCACGGTCGCAACTTCAGAATTGGGCACTTCAATCCCGACCAAGGATTTTCCAGGAATCGGCGCTTCAATCCGCACATCCTTAGCAGCTAGGGCAAGAGCCAAGTCATCAGCCAGATTGGAAATCCGATTGACCCGAACACCGACAGCTGGCTTGACCTCGTACTTAGTGACGGAAGGTCCGATTTCAGCCCGCTCAACAGCAGCCTTGATGCCAAAACTAGCAAAGGTCTCTTCCAAAATCTTAATATTGTCTCGGACAATGCGCTTTTCTTTAGACTGGTTTTTAGGCTTGTCAGGCGCAAAGAGGTTGATGGTCGGCAGCTTGTAGTCCAGACTTTCCTTGGCGGTGAAGTCCACTTCTACGTCCACATCCGCGTCTGCCTCCTCCATCTCTTCTTCGCGACCAAAGTCCAGAGGCTCATGAGGGTCATACTCTCCTAGTTCCTCATAGTCTTCCTCGTCAAAATCCACAGCTGTATCTGACAAGTCCTCGTCTTCTAAAATCTCTCCTGTCTCAGGATCGACTTCAGCTTCTTCTTGCTCTACTTCAATAGCTTGCATAGCTGCCTGTGCAGCTTTTTCTTCTTGCTCAAGGAAACGGAGCTGTCGCTTTTCTTCCTGCTTCTCTCTCCAATTTTGAAAGGCTGCCATAGCCTTTTCTGAAATATCATAGATAGACCAAGGGCTCATAAGCAGACCGCCCAAAAGAATGAGCAGCAGGCCGAAGAAATAAGAACCGATATTTGAAAAAAGGAAAGAGATAGGTGCGTATAAGAGAGAACCCAGCAGGCCGCCACCCGCGAAGGAGCTGACCTTAAAGGCTGTCAGATCAGTCAAGACCCTGCCTAGAGTTGTGGATAAGACAGCAGCCCCTTCTAGCTTCAACACACTGACGAAATAAGCTTGGAAGATTAACTCCAGTCCCAAAAAGAGGCTGATAAAACCTGAAACCGTCCCCTCGTGCTTGTGCAGCCACTTGAAAAAAAAGAGATAGCCAAAGCTGGCCAGAATAGCCAGATAGGCCAAGCTTCCCACCAAGAGGCGAATCATATTATAAATAGTAACCCCAAAGGCGCCCAGCTTAATTGCTGCAAACAAAAGAATAAGAGCCAGCACAAAGGTGGCAATCATTCTCTTTATTGCTTTTTGTCTTTCTAATTCTGCTTTTGTCGGCCGGCGAGTTGTCCGGCCTTTTTTCGTGTTTTTCTTAGTTGCCATAACCCTTATTATACCATATTTGAGCCTTAGATGAGAAATCTTTTATCTAAATCAGAAGCAAAAAAAACTTATTTATCCACGCAAAAAGAACTGGACTAGCCAGTTCTCATTTCACTATCACGTAATTTCTTATTATGCCTCTGGCATAACCGCCCAGGCAATCAAGTAAGCCAAGACACCTGTACCTGCCACACAGACCAAAAGAATCCAAATAACACGAACCAAGGTTGGATCTAAATCAAAGTAGTTTGCGATACCAGCACATACACCAGCGATTTTTTTGTTGTTGACATCTCTTGTCAGTCTTTTCTCCATGGAAAACACTCCTTATTATTTTTACACTGTTTATTTTACCATAACATCTCTCAATGCACAAGTTCGCCTGCTATTGAACCCTCTCTTCAGATAAAATTTAATTACATCAAGATGAATTTGTTCACTCTACCTTACTTTTAACAAGTCCCAGCAAAACTCTTGTTCTTGTGTTAGAATATAAGTAAATTCTAATTAATTAACAGTAAAAACATATCAGGAGGAAGATAATGCGAGCCGGAGTCATTCTTTTCAATCCCCAAACCAAGCAAATACTGCTCATCCACCGCTGGAAAAATGGAGAAGAGTATTTTGTGATACCGGGCGGCGGAGCCGAGTCAGGTGAGACTGCAGTCCAAGCAGCTCAGCGAGAAATTCAGGAAGAGCTAGGTTGGAGCTTGTCTGAAAAGCAACTGCAGCCAACCTTTACTTTCAGAAATGGCCAACGCTTAGAAATCTATTTTCGTGCCACTGTCAGCTATACATCGGCCCCAATGATTCAGGGCGAGGAAGCCCTTCGCAGTCATGCCCAGAATATCTATCAACCTGAATGGCTAAACATAGAAGCAATTCGCGACCTGAACTTACGACCAGCAGGACTTAAAAATCTGCTCCAGGATTGTCTGACACAGGAGGGTTTGAAAAACTAGCCTAATTGTAGTAAAATATCAGTAGTTTACAATCTAATGTGAGAAAGGTTTTATATGAAAAAAATTCTTCTTATCAGCCTCTTATCAGGACTTGTCTTGGCTGGCTGCTCTGGTAAAGGTAAGAAAGAGGAGACTACTAGCTCCTCCAACTCATCCAGCAGTTCTTCGCTAGTGAGCTCTAGCTCTGACCCAGAGGAAACCAGCAAACTCCGTGAGCAATTCAAGGATGCCATGACCAACGAAAATGCCAATTTTCCGCAGCTATCTACAGAAGTTGCTGAAGATGAAGCGGAAGTCAAGTTGATAACGACTGAAGGCGATATCCGCATCAAGCTCTTTCCAAAACAAGCCCCACTAGCCGTTGAAAACTTCCTGACCCATGCTAAGGAAGGCTACTATGATGGCGTTTTATTCCACCGCGTTATCAATGAATTTATGATTCAGACCGGAGATCCTAAAGGCAACGGAACTGGAGGCGAGTCTATCTGGAAGGGCAAAGACAAGTCTAAAGACTCTGGAAACGGCTTTAAAAATGAGTATTCTCCATATCTCTATAATATCCGAGGCGCCCTCTCCATGGCTAATGCAGGCCCTGACACCAATGGCAGTCAGTTCTTCATTAACCAAAGCAAGAAAGATTTGACTAGCCAAATGTCTACGGATTCCTTCCCAGCTAAAATCATCGAAGCCTATAAAAACGGTGGAAATCCTACTTTAGATGGCGGAGCTTATACCGTATTTGGCCAAGTGCTGGAAGGTATGGATGTGGTCGACAAAATCGCTGCCGCAGAAACAGACGATAATGACAAGCCTAAAAAAGATATCAAAATTGAAAAAATCGAGATTATCAAGGACTATGACTTCAGCAAATAAGCTTGCTGCCCAACCAATAAAGGAGGGAAATCAATATGATTATCTGGGGATATAAAGGTTATCAGAAAAACGTAGGACAGACCCAAAGCAGTATCGAGTGTGCCAACTGCCACAATGTAGCACCTTGGGAAATTATTGAAACCGGCCGAAAGTTTACACTCTATTGGATTCCAACCTTTCCTTACGGTAGAAAACATTACCTCACCTGCCCTGTCTGTCAGCATGGTAAACAGATTGAGAAGCAGGAAATCGAGCAGTTTTTGAATTATTAGCAACAGAAAGAGACGATTCTCAATGAACCGTCTCTTTTCTTTTATTAAATTTTATCAAGTCAACTGGTTAAAATCCCAAATCTGGTCCATCCAGCCTTCATAGAAATCAGGCTCGTGGCAGACCATGAGAATGCTGCCCTTGTATTCTTTCAGAGCTCGCTTAAGCTCCTCCTTGGCATCTACATCCAGGTGGTTGGTCGGCTCGTCCAGCACTAGAACATTATTTTCTCGGTTCATGAGGAGGCAAAGACGAACCTTGGCCTGCTCCCCACCTGAAAGGACCTGGATCTGGCTCTCGATGTGCTTGGAAGTCAGGCCACATCTGGCCAGAGCCGCTCGGACTTCTGCTTGGTTAAGAGCCGGAAAGGCGTTCCAGACTGCTTCCAGCGGTGTCTGACGATTGCCGCCCTCGACTTCCTGCTCGAAATAACCCAGCTCCAGATAGTCCCCACGCTCGACCTGACCTGCAATAGGCGGGATAATCCCCAACAAACTCTTGAGCAGGGTTGTTTTTCCAATCCCATTTGCCCCGATGATAGCTACCTTCTGATTGCGCTCAAAGGTCAGATTAAGAGGCTGGGTTAGCGGTCGGTCGTAACCAATCTGTAAATCCTTGGCTTGGAAGATAAAGCGGCCAGGTGTTCGGGCAGGCTTAAAGTCAAAGGAAGGCTTAGGCTTCTCACTCTGCAGCTCAATAATATCCATCTTATCCAACTTTTTCTGGCGAGACATAGCCATATTACGGGTCGCCACGCGGGCTTTGTTGCGGGCTACAAAATCCTTGAGGTCCGCAATTTCCTTCTGCTGGCGCTCATAGGCTGCTTCCAGCTGAGATTTTTTCATCTCATAGACTTCCTGGAACTGATAGTAGTCGCCAGAATAGCGGGTCAAGTGCTGATTTTCCACATGGTAGACGATATTAATCACATCATTCAGGAAAGGAATATCATGCGAGATCAGAACAAAGGCATTTTCATAGTTCTGTAGATAACGCTTGAGCCAGTCAATATGCTCCGCATCCAGATAGTTGGTTGGCTCGTCCAAAAGCAGGATATCTGGCTTTTGCAGAAGCAGCTTAGCCAAGAGCACCTTAGTCCGCTGCCCACCAGATAGCTCCGTCACATCACTCTCCATACCGTAGTCCATGACACCTAGAGCCCGTGCGACCTCGTCAATCTTGGCATCTAGGGTATAGAAATCTCGGCTCTCCAAGCGGTCCTGCAGTTCGCCCACTTCTTCCATCAGAGCATCAACATCGGCCCCTTCCTCAGCCATGCTCATATAGATTTCATTGATACGGGCCTCCGTCTTGAAAAGCTCGTCAAAGGCTGTGCGCAAAACTTCACGGACAGATTGGCCTTGCTCCAAAACAGCATGCTGGTCCAGATAGCCAGCTGTCACATACTTGGACCACTCGACCTTGCCTTCATCCGGCAGCATTTTACCCGTCACAATACTCATAAAGGTTGACTTTCCCTCACCATTGGCACCGACTAGGCCGATATGCTCCCCCTTAAGCAGACGGAAGGATACATCCTCAAAAATAGCCCGGTCTCCGAAACCGTGGCTGAGATTTTTCACTTCTAAGATACTCATTTTTTCTCCTCTATCATTGATTGCAGTTCCTTGATTATACCATCAAAAGGGATTTTTTGGCAAGATAGAATAAAAGGAAAAGCGAGCCACTTAAGTCTCGCTTGCTTATTCTCAATTCGCATGATGCGTATGCTTGGTAATCCACTGGGTCAGCTTGATTTTCAGCCAAAAGCCATAAATACCACAGGTAACAATGGTCAATAGCCACCACTTGATCCAATTCCCAAAAAGCTGCATAGCAGTACCGTCAAAGTAAAGACGGTGCCCGTCAATAACTGTATGTTTTATCTTCCAATTATACAGAATACACATGCCCCAAGGCGCACAAATTCCCAGCGTAAATACTGTAATCAAGGTAGCTAAAATCACATGACCGATGTAAGAAAAGAGACCACCATCAAAATAAGACTCTTTGTACATACTATCTCTCCCTTTAAACCAACTCTTTCAGAAATTGAATCAGGGTTTCTGCAGAGCGTTTACCAGCTTCAAGAATGAATTCATCAAAAGTAACATTAGCATCATGGCTAGCTGTGTCGCTCATGGCGCGAATAACCATAAAGGGCAGGCCAATCGAATGTGTAGCTTGAGCAATAGCTGCCCCTTCCATCTCGACAGCAAGGACATCTGGGAAATGCTCCTTGATGCGGTCAATCTTGTCTTGACCTGCAACAAAGCTGTCACCTGTCGCAATCAACCCTACTCTGGCCTTCTGATGAGTCTTGTCTAAAATTTTCTTCATTTCAGCAACCAGATAGCGACTCGCTTCAAAATAGAGTGGCTGTCGTGCCATCTGACCGTAGTCATAGCCAAAGGCTGTTACGTCCACATCATGGTAGACCAGACGATCTGCGACCACCACATCGCCGATAGCCAGACCTTCTGCCACTGCTCCAGCTGAGCCCGTATTAATCACGGCTGTGACCTTAAAATCATTGACCAAAACAGCCACACTCATAGCGGACATGACCTTGCCAATCCCGCTTTCGACCAACACCACTTCATGGTAGCCGATGGAGCCCGTATGATAGACATGACCCAAACGCAGGTGCTTCTGCGGGTTTTCTAAATGCTCCAGCAGAATCTTCAACTCCTCAGGCATGGCTGCGATAATTCCAATTTTCATATAATACCTCAAATCATCTGATGAAAAAGAAGCTTAGACAGGCTAGGCTTCCTTTTAAGTGCAATAGAGCAGGTTTTTAAGGCCACCAAATAATAGCAGCAATCAAACCAATCAGCAGGATAACTACCCAAAGGAGAATCTTATTGAGTTTGGCTTGAAAGAGGCTCCGCTTTTGGTTTTCAATCCGACGGCTCTTGGTCACGGTCGGATCTACCTCAATGTGCAGAGTCTCATCCGTAAACTCCTCTTGGTTTGGAGCAGTCTGATAGCCAAAACGACTCTGATTCTGTTGAGACCGAGCTTCTTCATAACCAAAGCGGTTTTGAGGGCTTTGATAACCAAACTGAGTATCCTGTCGGCTAGACTGCTGCGAGCTAAAGGAGCTTCTGCCAGTTGAAAGAATCTTGGTTTCCTCGTCATCCATGAGAGGCGGCCCCGAAATATCCTCACCGCGGTTGGCCCGCTCAATGATTTCATCTGTTAATAAAGCTTTTCCCATTGATCTACGTTCCTATTTATTCAGATTTTTTTGTTGCCAGTACTGAAGGGCCATGATGGTCTTGGCATCGCAGATGTCACCGTTTTGCAGCAACTGATGCGCCTCCTCCAGACTGACTTCAAAAAGTTCCAATGTTTCATCCTCGTCTTGGGGGCGAGGGTTTTCGACCTTTGTCAAATAGCTTGCGCTGTAGAGCTTGATTTTTTCATTGCAAAAACCGATAGCAGAGTAGAAATCATAGACCAACTCCAGCTGTCCAGTGTAGCCGGTCTCTTCTTCTAATTCTCGGAGGGCAGCCGCTTGGGGATCTGCATTCTCTCCTAGCTCAAGCTTACCAGCTGGAATCTCATAAGAAGTCGCTTCAATTGCCTTGCGGTACTGCTTGACTAAAATCATCTTATTTTCTGGGGTGATAGCAATTACAGCCACCGCCCCATTATGAAAAATCAAATCCCGTTGGGCTTGCCCCTTGCCCTCTGGCAACTCTACCTGATCCTGAACCACTTTAAAAATCGGTCCCTGATAAATTTCCGTCCGTTGGACGGTTTTTTCTTCAAATTCCATGACTAAACCTACTTATTTTGAGGGTGATGAGGAAGACGCTTAGCATAATCTTCCTTGTTAATCTGACGGCCACGTCCCAGAGCAATGGCATCTGCTGGCACGTCCTTCGTGATGGTAGAACCCGCACCGACCAGTGAATTATCACCCAGCTCAACTGGGGCAATAATAGTCGAGTTGGAACCGACAAAGACATTGTCACCAATGATAGTCTTGTACTTCTTCTGACCATCATAATTAACTGTAATCGTACCCGCACCAAAGTTGACATTAGCACCAACTTCAGAGTTTCCAATGTAGGTCAAATGACCAGCCTTGGTATTTTCGCCAATTGACGATCCTTTAACTTCTACAAAGTTGCCGACATGGACATCCTTGGCCAGACTAGAACCTGGACGAATATGAGCGTAAGGTCCGACCGTCACTCCATCCGCAACACTTGACTCCTCAATCATGGAGTTGGTAATGACAGTCCGTTCTCCAATGACAGAGTCCACAATATAAGTACCATTGGTCAGGATAGTCTCTGCCCCAATCTTGGTCTGACCTTTCAGGGTCACATTTGCTTCAACTTGAACCTCTGGCGCAATTTCTACATCCACATCAATATAGGTCGCATGAGGATTGACAAAGCTGACACCATTGACCATATGCTGCTGGTTAATCCGACAGCGCATTACACTCTCAGCTGTAGCAAGAGCCACACGGTCATTAACCCCCAGACTCTCATCAAAGTCTTTCAGCGTATAAGCGCCGACTTTTTCACCATTTTCGCGGAAAATACTAATCACATCTGTGATATAGTATTCGCCTTGTGCATTATTGGTATTGATATTTTTGAGGGCTTCAAAGAGACGAGCATTGTCAAAGACGTAAGTTCCTGTATTGATTTCCTTGATTTGCTGTTCAAAATCAGAAGCATCTTTCTGCTCAACAATTTTCAAAACTTCGTCGTGCTGGTTGCGAACGATACGGCCATAGCCGAAAGGATTATCTGCTTCTGCTGTCAGGATAGTCGCAACATTCTTGTGGTTGATATGGAAGTCAATCAGATTTTTCAGGCTTTCTCCTGTAATCAGGGGAGTGTCGCCAGCAATGACCAGCGTCTGACCAGTCAGATTTTCCAAAACAGGCTCTGCCATCATAACGGCATGACCCGTTCCCAACTGCTCCGTCTGACGGACAAAGTCTGTCTGACCTGCTAAGACTTGCTCGACTAGCTCTGCCTTGTGCCCAACAACTGTCACGGTCTTCTCTGGATTAATGGCATTGACACTGCGGAATACATGTTCCAACATGGAAATTCCTGCAACCTTATGCAGCACTTTTGGTAAATCTGACTTCATGCGAGTACCCTTACCCGCAGCCAAAATAATCGCGTAATTTGTCATCAATTATCTCTTTTCTGTAGGATATCACCTTTATTATATCACTAAAAGGTAATTTTTAAAAATTTAAAATCAAGCCATCCCCTTAAAAATCTGCAACGAAAAAACTTTTGCACAAAAAAATCAGCCTTTAAACAGCTGATTTTGCTTCTTTTTCTTTGATTTTCTTTGGAAGATGGACTTTCGCCTTGCCATAGTCCTTGAAGACTGCCCTCTGCTTGAAGTAAATCAATTCTCCATCTAAGGCTGTATCTTCATCCAAATCCATGGTCATATCAATAGAGCGAATGGTCCGAGTCTTAGGGTCAACCACAAAGGCAACCTGACACTTCTCAATATCAATGGTCGTATCATAATGCTCATCATTATAAGCATAGTAGAAGGCATCGATAAGGTCATAGGCCAAATCACCTTCTGCTGTCACCGAAAACTCATAGCCCCCGTCCACTTTTTTCTTAGTCAGTTCTGACTCATTATCTACCATGACCTGCAGCAAAGCCTTAAAGGAGGACATGCCCGAATAGCCATCAATATGTTTCCGTGACTCAGTGTCATCAATGGTCTCAAATCCATCCTTTTCTTCCAAGTACATCCGATCTTCGCTGAAATAATGGGTCAGTTCTTGATCATCATAGGTTTCGTAAAGCTTAGCTAAATAAGGTGAATCTGAGACAGTCAGCTGTTTAACCGTCTTGGCTTTTCTTTTTTTGTAGCCTTCTAGATAGGTCGACTCAGACAGCCGATCCATGTAGAAACTATCATGATCGAATTTTTTCAAAGATGCATCCACTACAGCCGATAGCTTAAAGCGGGATTCAAGAGCTTCTGCGATTCCTCCAGGCTTAAAGTAAGTATAGAGAAAGGTTCCGCCAATCAGTACAAAGCAGACACAGCCGTAAATGATAAAAAAATGAACCTTCTTCAAAATCAATCCTCCTAGAAGCTTTCTGTCGTTTTATAGCTTTTATTATAAGCTTTTTTGGACCTATTTTCAATCTTTTTCAGAAACGGTCTTTGAAGACTGGTAGAAAAATTAGTTTATTTAGCCTTATGGATTTATATAGATTACAGGCTTTAATCAATTTCTGTCTTCCCATTAAGATTTTCTTCTTTATTGGCCACTCGCTCCATCCAGACAAATTCTTTAAATCCTTTTTCAGAAGCTAACCGGCAATCCCTTGGTGCCGATAAGCCGCATCTACAAATACATACTCGATATATCCTATAGCGGAAGAAAAGCTAATTGGTTTTTCAAACTCTCAAAGTCATTGCCAAATGTATCTACAAGGCAAGTATCCACTGCTTTTCGAATACTTAGTATCTCAGCCCTCTTTCTCATTTTCAGCCAACTGCTGGCGAAGCTTGGTAAACCAGTCCAACTGAAAGCGGGCCGAATCCAGCCCAAATTCGAGCGTCTTCATTTCAAAATAGCCAATTTGGGAAATACTTTCAGTTAAATCAGCCGCCTGACTGGTCTCTATCAGCTCTGTAGCCAGATGGCTGTTCTGCTCTAGATAGGCTTTTACCTTTTCCTGCTCCTCCGTAAAACGAATCGCGGCTTTGACAGCTTCAAACTCTTGGACTTCAATTTCCAGTCCCTCAATGGTCAAATCCAGCATCTGAAGCTGCTCTTTCTTGGGCAGATAACCCATAAAGAGGAATTTCCCCAAGTCCATGTTCTTGTTCTTGCTCATGTCAATAGGCGTTTTAAGCCACTCCAAAAACAAGATTCGTCCCGAAGCGGTAATGGCATATTCCTTTTTCATTTTTCCTTTTTCTACGTACTCCGAATAAGTCACTGCTCCTTGCTGGGACAGTTTTTTTAAGGCTGCTTGGATACTTCCTAGACTGTCGCTGCACATAGAGCTGAAATTTTGCCGCATCACCTGACGAATTTCATAAACTGTAAAATGCTTTATCATGAGTAAGCCTAAAATTAATTTGTCCATTTCTCCTCCAAATCACGATTTCTTTATATACCTAATAGTAACACTTTTGTTTCGATTTATCAAGAATAAACAAAAAGCCTATTCAAAAATAGACTTAAGCTTGTTCCAGCGGATAGACCTTGCGAAATTCTTCTAGGACGACACCCGTTTCTTGGGAAAATTCCAAACCAGCTTCTGCCAGACACTCTGTGAAAAATGCCTCATGGACTTGTTGCCAGTAGGCCAAGGATTTATCTCCCTCTCCTTCCTTAAAGGCGTGTTCGGCTGAAACCTCATTAAAAGGTAGCACAGAGACTTTGGTGATTTCAATGATACAGACTGCCCTATCCTGACTGTCTAAAATGACATCAAAGCTTCCTGCCTGCGGCAAGGGCTCATTTTCAAGCTTATAGAGCTCATAGGCCGAAGCCGTCACTGTCTTTTCACCACGAAGCACTAAGTCGGCAAGCTCATCTGCCAAGGCACCAAAGGCCCAGGCGTCAATCTCATCGCCAATCTCTGGATTGATTTTCTTGTATGCCAGCCACATTTCTTTTTGGGTCATCATTTCTCCTGTCTTTCTAAAATGAAAATTATTGTTAATAAAAAATCTTCCTACAAAACTGTATCTTTATCAAAATCCATAAAGTCATCATGCTCATAATAGTAAAGCAGAGCCTGTATACACTCTTCATCAGTCGCTTCTGCTTTCTGCTCCATGACAGACAAGAGAACATCCGCAAAATCTTCACCGTAATAAATCAGCTCCAGTTCTTGCACTCTTACCTGACTAGGGTAAACATCCCTATTATCCACCACTTGAGGATAATCAGCAAGCAAGTAGCTGTCTTGAAGATTTAGCTCTCTATCACCCTTACCGTATAAACAGAAATTATCCCCTAGCTCTTCTGATCTTACAGCTTCAATGATGTCTTTTAAGAAATGGGTTTGGTTTTTCTTCATTGGTAAAAAGTCCCTTTCCATTCATAAGCCGGATAAGCTCCTAGGCACTGATAGCCCAAGCTTTCTGCGACCTTCTTGGAAGCTTCATTGTGCGCATCCCAGAGAGGAAAGAGTGAGCGTTTTTGAGCTTCTAAAATCATCTGGGCACCCAAGATTTTGGCTAAGCCCTGTCTTTGGTAGGCTGGCTTGGTAGCAATTTCAATCTCAAGAGCTCCATGATAGACCAATCCTGTTGATACAGCAGCGATGATTTCCTCTCCTGAATAGAGTAAAAAGCCAAAGCCACCCGCCGCTTGAAAATGGTCAAAATCGGAAAAATCACCCTGCAAATCCTGAGACCAGGCTTCCTCAGCCAAACGCTCATAACTCTCCGTATCAATCGGACAAAGGTAGTAGTTTGCAGGTAGCCTGCTCTGCCATTTCTCCAAAGCCTCTGTGTCAAAGGCAACCTTGTCCACAAAAGCATAACGAGTAAACTGGCCCAGCTCACTCTGACTATCCAGAAACTCCTGCCAGCTGGACTCCTCGGAGATAATGACCTTGTCAGCTAAACTATATTTTTCGCTAAATTCCTGCCAAAAATCCGGATCCATCTGACCAGCCGGAAAGAGGAAATTCCCTAGTTGGTAAAGGCAGGATGTCTCAGGCGTATTCATGAAGAACTGCCCTAGGCCAGCATCCAAACCGTAAATTACCATATTTTTAGTCCAGGATTGGAAAAAAGTATTCTTTACCTTCATTCTTTGTCTTCTTTCAGATGCAGTTCATTGATTTTATTCGTCCAGATATAGCCGTCAAAGCCCTCTGTGATATCTTTTAGACTATGGATATGATCGAAACCTTCTGATAAGTCGCTGCCTCCAGCCGTTAGCTCAACCCTTGTATTGACTGCTTCCATTCTTTCCATAAATTTATTTGGCCACCCCCATAAGAATTTGGCATATTTCAAGGGAATGCGCAGCTCTGCATTTTTCATTTCCTCAGGGATATAGCCAGTAAAGCCCAATAGTTCATATTGGATAAGAGCATTAAGCATGCGCTTTTTGGACAAGAGCTTGAGACTGCTGCTTTGACTGCGCAACCACTGAACTCCTTCCTCGCTTGCCCCGCAAACACTGAGTTGGTCTAACCTTTTGGGCGAGAGAGTTTTTAGTTTTTGCCACAAGACCTTATAGGTTTCTAATTTCCCGTCTTTGACCTCAATCACAAACTCCTTGTCGGGAAAAGACTCAAAAACCTCATCTATTGTCGGCATCTGACCGACTCCTTTTCCTCTAAAAGGATAGGTTTTTCCGCCATCAGCCGTATAACCGTAACCGATATCCATCTTTTTGAGTTCAGCCATCGTGTAGTCCTGAATTTCTCCCTTAATGCCAGTTTTGAATTCCAGAGTTGCATCATGAAAGACTGCCAGTTGCTTGTCTTTGGACAATTTTACATCAAACTCCACTGCATCCGCTCCTAGGTCAAAAGCCGCCTGCATTGAAGAAATGGTGTTCTCAAGATAGGGATGTGTAGGAGGGTCAATCATGGCTGCCGTATTGCTGTCCCAGTCCGCTTTAGACTCATCAAAGGTCTGCGCAAGCCCTCGATGGGCTAAGATTTTATATTCCTTCCCATCTTTATTAGAAAAGAGGCTTGTATTGTTTAACCAGATAAGAAATAGCAGAGCTAGACAAACCAGATAAATCTTTTTGTGTTTTTCCCATTTAAACATTTTATTTCCTTACTTCAAACTCCAGCCGCCGTCGATTTTGATAATCTCGCCCTGCATAGCAGCTGCCTTACCACTGGCTAGAAAGAGGCTGATGTCTGCCACTTCCTGAGGATCCAGCCAGCGCTTGATCGGCGTTTCCTCAGCAACCCAGTCTGCCAGTCCGCCTGGCTCAAAATCTGCGGCATTCATAGCTGTCTTGACAGCACCCGGCGCCAGACCAAACACTTGGATATTTTTATCCGCATAATCCAAGGCTATCTGCTTGGTCAGGCCAGCCAGAGCATGCTTAGAAGCTGTATAGGCAGCACCGCCGCCGCCAGCCAGAAAGCTAGCAATCGAGCACATATTAATGATGATACCAGACTTTTTCTCCAGCATTTTCTGCAGGTAAAAGCGAGTGATTTTCATGGTAGCGGTCAGATTGAGCGCAAAAATCTGTTCCCAGTCCTCATCGCTGGTCTCGTGCAGGGGACGATAATCGTCCAAAATACCTGCTGTATTACAGAGAATGTCCACCTCAGGAAAGCTAGTGAAGAGTGGTATCAAATCACCTGTCAAATCCATCTTGACAAAACGAAGCTCATTGAGAAAGCCAGGGTTTTCATCCTTGTCCACCCCGTAAACCCGATAGCCATTTTCCAAAAAGGTCAGAGCCTGAGCTCGGCCGATGCCAGAGCTAGCTCCCGTCACCAGCACCGTCTTAGTCATCTACTTCCACCCAATCTGTCGCGAGGACATCACAAGGAGTCGGACTCCACATGGAGAAGCCCTCCCCCTCACCAGAAACATTGATGAGGAAATAAGGTGTCACCTCGAGAGCCACCCCATTCTGCTCAATCGTGTCAAAGAGCTGGACGTAGTTCTCTGCCCCACCCCAACCTATACGCACATATTTTTTCTTGGCCTTAAGGCCTGGTAAAATTTCTTCAAATGTCATGGTTTTCTCCTTTTGTTTATTGGTAATCTTTGACAAATTCCCTACTAGCCGCCAGTAGTCATAAATATATTGGACGACTTTTGCTTGACTGTCAACAATTTTATCTGCTGCTTTGCAATAAAGTCTAAAATTAGGTGTTTTTCTCCATCTCCACAAAGAGATGAATATCGCCATTGCTTTCCTGCGGGATGCGCCTCACCACTTCAAAGCCCATGTTGAGATAAAGCTGTTGGGCTCGGTGATTGAAATCAGCCACGGATAGACTTATGACTCGGGGCGCAAAATTTTCCATAATAAAGTCCAGAATTTCCTGCAAAAATACAGCGCCCTGACCTTTTCCGCAGTGCTCCGGCTTCATCCCCAAACCAAGCTCCAAAGTTCGCTCTCCTCTCTGCTCCAAGCAGAAAAATCCATAGAGTTTCCCTTCTCTCAGGACTTGATAATAACGGTCCCCACGCGCTTCTGGGGAGACCATTTCTTCATAATCCTCCAAGTCATTTTTCATGTCATAAAAGTCATAAGGTACCTCATAATGCCAGTCCTTAGCAATTTCCAAAGCATGATGCTGGGTTAGTGGTTCAATCATCATCTACTCCTCCTTTCTCTAAAATCCCCAATAAAATCGTTTTTGGTCTGCTTTTTCGCTGCAACCAAGGCTGTGGTAAAATTCATGGGCTGATGAGCGGGAAATGCCTGAATTAATCCGAATTCCTGTGTAGCCTGCTGCTTTTCCCTCTTCACGCAAAGCTTGCATCAGCGCTCTGCCATGTCCCTGCCCTTGAAAATCCTGAGCGACGGCCAAAGCCAAGAGATTGAGCAAGGACGGGAAATAGAGACAGTCGTAGCTAGCCGCATGAGCGTAACCTATGACCTGACCGTCTTCTTCAGCTACCAAAATCAAATGTTGGTCATTCTCTAGCAGCCTCTTCAGTTGAGCCTCCGTCGCTTCCCTATCGAAGTCATAGCCCAGACACTCAGCATTGAGCCGCTGAATGGCTGCAGCATCTCTTAGTTTTACTTTACGAATCATTTGTCACCTCGTTCTTCTCTTTATTATAGCAGAAAAGCAGTCTCTTTGACTGCTTTCAATGAACTATTCTCCTATCTGTCCCTTCAACCAAGACTCCGCCTCTTCTAAAGGCTGGTCTGTTAGGACTTCGGGCTGAATTGCCTCATTCTCATAAAGCTTGCCCGTGCGATCTAGGATACTCGAGGTAGTCAAGAGCAAAACCGCTCCATCATACAGTTGATAATAATTATTTCCCGTAGTATAGCTTGCCGTTGGCTGACCAAATATTTTAACGTTTTCCAGTCCCTTAAAAGCTAAAACAGTCATTTCTCCTGAGCTTCCTGTACGTTCATTGGTAAGGACGGCTACTGGCACTTTCTTTGCTTTCTCATCAGTCTGCTCCAGACCAAGCTGCTTCAGAATATCTGATCGAGAAACCGCGCTCTTGCTTCCATTTTTTTCAACGAATTGGAAGAGATCTTCATCAGGCAAAAGAGAGGACAGGCCCGCAATCATCGGATACATATTCCCGCCGGTATTATCTATCAAATCCACTACAACCGCCTGATAGTCACCCTTTTTAAGAGCTGCTGATAGCTTGTTGGCATAAGCCTTCGCTGCCTGTGCGTCACCAGTGAAAGCAGGAACTTTTAAATAGAGAATCCCCTCCCGATTCTGCACTTCGGGCTGATTTTTGCTTTCCGGACTATTTTCGGGATTATCCTGTGGACTTAAAAAATAAGAATGCTTTCCGCCAGCCTCTTTGGTTAATTCTTCCAAGACGGGATAGGTATCTTGATAAGTCTTGGCTGATTCAAGCTTCTCCAAGGCTTTCTTTTTCTCATTTTCCCAATCTTTGTCCGTATAAAGACCGAAATCAAGCTTTTTCACAACCGAGCGAGCGTAGTCCTGCGGACTAGGTGGAAAAAGAAAAATGCCGTAGTCTGGACCAAAGTAGGCCAGAAAACCTATTAAAAGAGCAAGCAAAACCAGTACTGTCCCCAAGCAACCTAAAAGGACTTTTTTCATAATCGCACAACCTTTCTTGTGAGGATTTCTGAGCTGATTATAGCAAAATAGAGACACGTTTTCCATGTCTCTACCTTACATTTTTGTAAGATTATTTCATTTACATCTACAAAAGCTTATTTCCATCTCTCACTCTTGGAACATGCAATCATCAAACCAGACCCCACTAGAACTGCCAGAATAAGGAGACAGATATTTTTCAGTGGATAGAGCCAGTCTTTATTTTCCTCATGCCACCTTGACTTCCAAAGCCCGACATAATCAGCATGCATATCTTCGGGCTGGTTCAGCTGGACATTGATCACAATCGCTAGTAAGATCAAAGCGATAAAAGCAAGGGCAAAGAGCCAGATTTTTTTCTTTTGGGTTAGATTAAGTTTTTTCATACTTTTCTACTTCTACTTTCTGCTTAATAGCAATACTCTATCCCTACTTCTCTTTTACAGCGATTTCTGAGTTTCTATAGCCATAGAAGGCATAGATGAGAATTCCCAGCGCTAGGGCAATTCCAAAGGCTTGCCAGGTTTCCTTGGTATACTGGGTCATGAAGGACAGGCAGATGATAATGGACAAAATCGGTGTCAGAGGTACTAGAGGCGTTTTAAATTCTCCCGCTTTGGGCATTCCTTGATCTTTCCGCAATTTCAAGACAGCCAGTGCCAATAAAATCAGATAGGCCAAGGTACAGATATTGAGGAAAGAAGCGATGCTAGCCAAGGGGAAGATACCGGCACAGACAGCTGAGGCAATCCCTACCAGAATCGTTGCATTCTTTGGAACCCGACTGGTCTCTGTCAATTTCTTGAAAGAGCGGGGCAAGAGACCATCACGCGCAATACTGTAAATCATCCGCGACAGAGCATAGGTCATGGAGATACAGACCGTAATCAGAGTCAAAATAGCGACGACAGAGATATAGTTAGCCGCCCAGCCAAGTCCGACGCTGCGCAAAGCAAAGGCTACCGCATCTGAGACATCCAGCTTGCTATAGTGGACAACTCCAGTCAAGACCAAGGTCACCAAAATATAGAGAATGGTCACAATGCTCAAAGATAAGACGATTCCACGCGGAACGTTCTTTTGAGGCTCCTTGATTTCATCAACCGCCATGGAAATGGACTCAAAGCCTAGAAAGGCAAAGAACATGAGTGAAGCCCCGGCCATGATGCCGACCTTACCGCCATAAATTTCTCCGAAGCCAAAAGGTGAAAAGTTAGACCAATTTTCTGGTTTGATGAAGAAAAAACCTGCAATGATAAAGAGTGCCAAGGCTGAGAATTTCAAGACCACCAAGGCTGAGTTGAAGCGCAGGGCTGCCTTTGAGTTCAAAAGGACAACCCCTGTAACAAAGACCAAGACCAGAATGGGCAGCAAGTCCACATAAGTACCTGCTTTTGGATTGAAGGTGCCATTCAGAGCTGCCGGCAGCTGGATACCAAAGCCGCTAAGCAAGCCCTTCAGATAAGAGCCCCAGCCAGAGGCAACACCTGAAATAGCGGTCATGAACTCCATGATGGTCAGCCAGCCAGCCAGCCAAGCAGGAAATTCTCCCAGAACCGCATAAATATAACTATAGGCTCCGCCATTGGCCGGGATCCGTGAAGCAAACTCAGCGTAAAAAAGAGCTGAAATACTCACACAAAGAGCTGAAATGACAATCGAAACTGTCAGAGCAGGCCCAGCATATTTGGCCGCTCCAGTCCCTGTGATGGTAAAAATCCCAGTTCCTACCATGGCACCAATACCAAGCAAAATCAGATCAGGAATTTTCAAATGACGGCGCATGCCCGTTCTATCCTTGCTGGCATCTTTTTTTCTAAAAATATTCATCTATTTTTACTCTCCTAATTGCATTAACGCCCTATTTTATCATATTTCCTCCCTTTTAGGAATCCTTCTCAGAAATTTACCGAAAAGAAAGGCTGAGAGAAATCTCAGCCTAAGTCTTTAAAATAGATGAAAGGTATATGATGCCTGTCTCTGCTATCACATGGCCACAATTTTACGATAGCTGCGAGATGTAATGAGAAAAACACCAACATATACTGCAATAAACAAAGCACAAACACCGAGAGTCATCACTAACATGAGTGTGGCATTCAGCACCCCTAAAGCAGATAAAATCAAGCTCAACATGTGATAGGCAAATGCCAAATGAAGAAAGGCAAAGATTATGGGTAGGAAGAAGACTATCAGAATTTGCCTACGAATTGTTTGCTTAATTTGTTTTTCATCCAATCCAACCTTTTGTAAAATAACAAAGCCTTCTCGATCTTCATAGCCTTCRGAAATCTGCTTGTAGTAGATGATAAGAACAGTTCCAAGCATAAAAACGATTGATAGGAAAATTCCAATAAAGAACATGCCGCCTAGCATTCCTTTTATTTCTTGCTTATCAAAGGCTGTCACCGAACCATAAATACCTTGATTTTCAGGTAAGGTGGTATTAAAACTACTTAGCTTTTCTTGGTATGCTTCTTTGAGTTTTCTCTGTTCTTCTTTTGGAAGCTTGAGATTTAATCCTCCATAATAGTTAACATTGACAGCGTAATCGTTCATCAATGAAGAAAAGATTTGACTCGGATTTTTAGCTACCATATAGATTTTTTCAGGCACTATCATATTCATCGGATCGGGTATATTACCGAAAACGAAATCTTCTTTTAATTTTTTCTTGATTTTTAAATTTTTATCASCTAGCTGTAAATCTTTTTTGCTATCTAGTTCCAGTCCTTGCTCAAATATGGCTATTTCATTATCTTTAAGCTGAAGACTTTGACCCGTCATTCCTTGATAATCACTCTCAGAAATGGCCAAAATATAAAGATTTGGAGTGAATGATTTCTGTCCCTTAGAATAAATATCTAGCTGATTACCAGTTCGACCGCTAACTCCTATCGTATAATACTGGTAAATAACTTTTTTACTAATCTGTAGCTGCTGCTCTTGAACAAACTCTGTCAAAGCTTGGTCCAGCACCTCACCTGTTATTTCTTTTCCTTGGATACTGAAATCATGCGGGAACATGGCATTCTGCATATAATCACCGCCAGCATAAATGTTAGCTCCACCAGATAAGGTAACCAAAACCATTGTCGACAAAATAGAAATCGTCGCTAAACCGATTGCATTTTTCTTCATTCGAAAAATTAGATTAGATACCGAAATCATGTTATCAGGCTGATAATAAAATGTCTTCTTCTTTTTCAAAAATTGTAAGAAAACAGTCGTTCCTGCATTGAAAAGTAGATAAGTCCCTAGAATAACAAAAAGTACAGCTACGAAGAAAATGATAATGGCTGCCATCGGATTAGATACACCTAAAGCAAGATAATAGCCAAAAGCGAGAGAAGACATACCAATAATAGTTTGSAAGAGTAAAAAGCGACTCTTTTTCTSCCCGCTATTTTTTTCTTTGACTAATTGCAGAGCATCAAACTTTCTTAAGTAAAAGCCGTTTTTAATTAGCAAACAGAAAAATACAAAAGCATAGAAAATGATAATCAATACCAATACAAAAGGTTGAAATGTCGAAACTAGAACCACCTTGGTACCCATGAGCTTGAGCAGAAAGGCATAAATCAACTGGTCAAAGAGAAGACCTATAGTCAGCCCCAAGCTTACAGCCACTAGCCCGAAGATTAGTAGCTCAATAAAGGTCATAACAAAGAGATGACTCTTATTAAGACCTAGCATACCATAAAGCCCTAGCTCCTTGGAGCGATTCTTCATAACAAATTGATTGGCATAAAAGACAATAATTCCAGCTGTGATGTTTACAATAACAACCCCTAGGACCAAAACGAGGATAACAGAGCTGGCACCTGTCATTTTGGATAGATTGGGATTAAAAGCCAAGGAGTTGAAAATATAAGAAATGGCTACAGCCACACAGGTAGCCAGTGCAAAAGGATAATAGAGACGGCGGTTCTTAATCAGATTGGATACCGCCAATTTTGCTGCTAATCGAAACACTAGTTCTTCACCTCACTTGCCATAACTGTCAGAGTATCGGAAATCTCTTGAAACATCTGCCGCTCGGTCTTGTCACCGCGAAAGATTTGGTTATAAAGAATCCCATCCTTGATAAAGAGCACCCGCTTGGCGCGGCTAGCCGCCGCCGTTGAGTGAGTCACCATGAGAATGGTTTGACCGCGGGCATTAATGTCGTCAAAGACATCCAGCAACGCCGCTGAAGACTTGGAATCCAAGGCTCCCGTCGGCTCGTCCGCCAGCAGAATCTCAGGGTCTGTGATGATGGCCCGAGCTACTGCAACCCGTTGCTTCTGGCCACCGGAAATCTCATAAGGAAACTTCTCTTGCAGCTTGTTAATCCCCAGTTCGTTGCAGGTCGTGACCAGCTTTTGCATCATCTCGGTAATGGGACGGCGAGAGAGGACCAGCGGCAGGAGAATATTATCCTTGACCGACAGGGTATCCAGCAGGTTGAAATCCTGAAAGACAAAGCCTAATTTCTCTCGGCGGAAGCTGGAAGCTTGGCTGTTTTTGATGGTTGCTGTGTCAGTTCCATTGAGAAAGACGCGGCCCTCTGTTGGCTTGTCTAGCATGGCTAGGATGTTGAGTAGGGTGGATTTCCCAGAACCTGACTCCCCCATGATGGCGACATATTCGCCTTTTTCTACTGTAAAGTGAATGTCTTTCAGTGCCTCTACTTGGCTGCCCTGAAAGCGGGTTTTATAAATCTTTTTCACGTGCTGTACGTCTAATAATGTCATACTCGAACCTCTTCTTTATTTAACTTGATACTACTATCATACCGGAAAGACAGACAAGTTTCCATAACCTAATCTTTCATTTTGCCTGCCAATCTTACATTTTTGTCATCTTGTGCTCCAAGTCGGATAAAGAGAAAAGTCAACTGACCTTTCTCTTATCCTTGAATACTGGAATCTCTCAGTGACTGTACTGCAGCCAGAAATAATATTGACTGGAAGCACAGCCTAGGCGAGTCTTCTCGATTTCTTCCTTGGAAATCTTTTGAGCTTTAGGTTTACTTTGGCGATGGTTAAAAAGATTGATTTTCATAGCGGGCCTCCTTCTTGAAATCTGATTTTTAGTTTGGAAGATAATTATCTTCTTTTTCTTTACACTTATAGGATACCGAATTCCCAGGCTAGCTGCCATAAGATAACCTTTCATTTTAGCCTTTAAACTTACATTTTTGTCACTTAAAAAAATAGTTTTCGATTGCCCTTAAACTGCGTCAATAGGCCAAAATTCAACGATACCTATCGGCTTCTTTCGTCAAGAATAAAAAACCGGAATTTGTTTCCGGTTTTCATAATATATTTCCTCAATTTAAAGATATAGTAGTTTTCTTTCCAGAGGAGGTTCAGGCTTCTGTCAATACTATCTTGAATAGGCTATTCTTACTGCCCTTCATCCCCATATTTACCAGTATGAAGGTGGGTAATACTGTCATGACCAGGGAGAGGAGGCAGCCCACCAGAGTCCTTACGGCTGAACACTTCAAGCAAGCCCGGTGTCAATTGAGAATTTTTCAACTGCTCAGGGCTAATCTCATGGACAATTTCTGCTCCTTGTCCCGTCTGTATTTTATAGCCAAACAGCGGGTCAATCAAGGTACCACGGCCGATTGCAACCAAATCCGCAGCCGTATCCTCAATAGCAGCTTCTGCATCTTCCTGACTAAAGACACCACCGATTGTAATCAGTTTGGTTTGCTCATCCATCACTTCCTTAAAATGATCTGCATAGCTCTTGTCTGATCCTGCAGGTTTTGAAGCATAGCCGCCCAAAAGCGACAAATGGATGTAGTCTAGTTCGTGCTTGACTATCTCCTTGACCAAAAGTTTGGCTTCTTCATAAGTATAGCCTACTTGATCTTCATGGATTTCATCTGGGCTAATCCGATAGCCAATAATAAAATCTTCTGGCGCATACATGGCCGCAGCACGCTTCACTTCCTCGACTACCGCCAAAGGAAAGGCCATACGTTTTTCCAAAGTTCCGCCCCATCTGTCCTGACGAACATTGGATGTGCTAGAAAAGAATTGCTGCAGCAGATAGTGGTTGGCACCATGGATTTCCACTCCTGAAAAACCAGCTTGAACTGCACGTTTGACTGCCCGACCAAAATCCTTGATAATTTCAAGGATTTCTTCATCGGTCAATTCTCTCACCGGATATGGCAGGAAAGAAAAATCTAAGGCACTGGGAGCCAATACTTCCTCACCCTTCAAAGCACGGCCGGAAGCTGCTATCCCACCATGATGAAGCTGCAAAATCGCTTTATTGCCATCTTTTTGAAGGGCAGTAGCTAATTTTCTCTCCCCTTCGATGTGGTCATCAGAGTAAATACCTAATTGAACTGGATAGCCAGTCTGGTAACAAGGCCCTCCTGATGAACTAACATAATGAAATTCAGTAATCAAAAGACTTGCTGCCTGAGAGCGTGCTCCGTAGTATCGCAAAGTATCATCAGACACAAATCCTCCTTCTAAGCCACTAAAAGTATACATAGGGGACAGCACCAAACGGTTGGTTAATTTGGCACCGTGGCGCAATTGAATCGGGTCTATAATTTGTTTAGACATAGTAAAAATATCCTTTCTTCTTTGACAACTATTATAGAAGATTCAGAGGCAAAAACAAGGGCTTTTCAGTAAGTGGTATTAACCATCAGGTATCCGGTAAGAAAACGATGGTCAGTTGCATAAAAAAACAAGCGTCAATGTTCATTGACACTTGTTTTCTGTTTTATTTTTTGAAACGGATCCCGAAATAAACCCCACAACCAACTATCAGAATCAAACCGAAAGCAAGTAGCGTAAAGCTGATTTCTGTACCTGTGAAAGGCAGAATTTTCTTCGTCTTCCCCTTATCTCCAGGTTTATCTTGGTCTTTTTCTATTGGTTTATCTTGATTTGATTTTTTCGGATCTGGTTCATCTGTTTTTTTAGACGGATCCTTGTCTGGGCCAGTCGGTTTCGTTTGGTCAGTTACGACTAACTTTCCACCCTTGTATTCTACTGTATTTCCATTGGCATTTACGACTGTTACTGTGCCATCGAGATTCACTTGGAACACGATGTCGGTAACAGCTAGATAACCGGTTGGGGCTGCAGCTTCATGGAAGGTATATACTCCAGGAGCTAATCCAAGCTCATGCGATGTATTTGCTTCTGAAGTCCATTTCGCTACAGGATTGCCAGTTGCCTCTTTGCCTTGGAAAATTTGAATCTCTGCACCGGCAATTTCAGTACCGCCAAGGTTGACCTTACTAAAGGTCACCTTACGTGGAAGATCATCGTCTTTATCGGTTACAGTCACTTTGGAACCATCGGTTACAACCTTGTTGTCTTCACCCTTGGAGTCTTTCTCGCCAACGTTTGTCACTTCCACTGTGCCGTCTTGTTTGACTTGGAAAGTGATGTCGGTTACTTTGAGGTAACCGGTTGGGGCTGCTTCCTCATGGAAAGTATAAGTACCTGGAGTCAAGTTCAATTCTTTAGACTTACCAGCTTCGGATGTCCAGCTTTCGACTGCGTTTCCTTCAGCTTTCTCGCCCTTGTAAATCTTGATCTCAGCACCGGCAATTTCAGTACCGCCTAGGTTGACCTTACTGAAGGTCACCTTACGTGGCAGATCATCATCTTTGTCAGTCACCGTAACAGTTGAGCCGTTGGTTACGACCTTGTTCTCTTCACCCTTAGCGTCTTTTTCTCCTACGCTAGTCACTTCCACTGTGCCATCATGGTTGACTTGGAATGTGATGTCGGTTACTTTGAGGTAGCCTGTTGGAGCTGCTTCTTCATGGAAGGTGTAGGTGCCTGGAGTCAAGTTGATGTCCTTAGACTTGTTAGCTTCAGATGTCCAGCTTTCTACGACTGTACCTTCTGCCTTATCGCCCTTGTAGATCTTAATCTGTGCACCGGCGATTTCTGTTCCACCAAGGCTTACCTTACTGAAGCTAATCTTACGTGGAAGGTCATCATCCTTATCGGTTACTGTAACAGTTGAACCGTTGGTTACGACCTTGTTCTCTTCACCCTTAGCGTCCTTCTCGCCAACATAGGTCACTTCCACTGTGCCGTCATGGTTAACTTGGAAAGTGATATCTGTTACTTTAAGGTAACCGGTTGGTGCGACTTCCTCATGGAAGGTGTAAGTGCCTGGAGTCAAGTTGATATCCTTAGACTTACCAGCTTCAGATGTCCAGCTTTCGACAGCTGTGCCTTCAGCTTTGTTGCCCTTGTAAATCTTGATTTGAGCACCTGCGATTTCAGTTCCGCCGAGGTTGACCTTACTGAAGGTAATCTTACGTGGAAGATCGTCGTCCTTATCGGTTACTGTAACAGTTGAGCCGTTGGTTACGACCTTGTTCTCTTCACCCTTAGAGTCTTTTTCTCCTACGCTAGTCACTTCCACTGTACCGTCATGCTTGACTTGGAATGTGATGTCGGTCACTTTGAGGTAGCCGGTCGGTGCTGCTTCCTCATGGAAAGTATAAGTGCCCGGAGTCAAGTTGATATCCTTAGACTTACCAGCTTCAGATGTCCAGCTTTCTACTGGATTGCCTTCTGCCTTATCGCCCTTGTAGATCTTGATTTGAGCACCGGCGATTTCTGTTCCACCAAGGCTTACCTTACTGAAGGTCACCTTACGTGGGAGATCATCATCTTTGTCAGTCACCGTAACAGTTGAGCCGTTGGTTACGACCTTGTTGTCTTCACCTTTAGAGTCTTTCTCTCCGACATTGGTTACTTCCACTGTGCCGTTATGTTTGACTTGGAAAGTAATGTCTGTCACTTTGAGGTAGCCGGTCGGTGCTGCTTCCTCATGGAAAGTGTAAGTACCTGGTGCCAAGTTGAGGTCTTTAGACTTACCAGCTTCAGATGTCCAGCTTTCAACGGCTGTGCCCTCTGCTTTCTCGCCCTTGTAGATCTTGATTTGAGCTCCAGCGATTTCTGTACCACCAAGGCTAACCTTACTGAAGGTAATCTTACGTGGTTGGTCATCATCTTTATCAGTGACAGTTACTTTAGAACCATCAGTTACGACCTTGTTGTCTTCACCTTTAGAGTCTTTTTCACCAACGTTGGTCACTTCCACTGTGCCATCATGCTTGACTTGGAAGGTGATGTCGGTTACTTTCAAGTAGCCGGTCGGTGCTGCTTCCTCATGGAAGGTATAAGTACCTGGTGACAAGTTGATGTCCTTAGACTTACCAGCTTCAGATGTCCAGCTTTCGACTGCTTGGCCTTCTGCTTTGTCGCCCTTGTAGATCTTGATTTGAGCTCCTGCAATTTCAGTACCGCCGAGGTTAACCTTACTAAAGGTCACCTTACGTGGAAGATCATCGTCCTTATCGGTTACTATAACAGTTGAGCTGTTAGTTACGACCTTGTTCTCTTCACCCTTAGAGTCTTTTTCTCCAACGTTTGTCACTTCCACCGTGCCGTCTGTTTTGACTTGGAAGGTGATGTCAGTAACTTTCAGGTAACCTGTTGGAGCTGCTTCCTCATGGAAGGTGTAGGTGCCTGGAGTCAAGTTGATATCCTTAGACTGATTAGCTTCAGATGTCCAGCTTTCTACGGCTGTACCTTCAGCTTTATCGCCCTTGTAAATCTTGATTTCAGCACCGGCGATTTCAGTACCGCCTAAGTTGACCTTACTGAAGGTCAACTTACGTGGAAGATCGTCGTCCTTATCGGTTACTGTAACAGTTGAACCATTAGTCGCAACGGTGTTCGCTTCACCCTTAGCGTCTTTCTCGCCAACGTTTGTCACTTCCACTGTACCGTCATGTTTGACTTGGAATGTGATGTCGGTTACTTTGAGGTAACCGGTTGGAGCTGCTTCTTCATGGAAAGTGTAAGTACCAGGTGCCAAGTTGATGTCCTTTGACTTACCAGCTTCAGATGTCCAGCTTTCGACTGCGTTTCCTTCAGCTTTATCGCCCTTGTAAATTTTGATCTCAGCACCAGCAATCTCAGTACCGCCGAGGTTGACCTTACTGAAGGTTACCTTACGTGGAAGATCATCGTCCTTATCGGTTACAGTCAGTGTTGCTCCATTGGTCGCAACGGTGTTAGATTCACCCTTAGCGTCCTTCTCACCAACATTGGTCACTTCCACTGTTCCGTCATGTTTGACTTGGAAGGTGATGTCCGTTACTTTGAGATAGCCGGTTGGTGCGGCTTCCTCATGGAAGGTATAAGTACCTGGTGCCAAGTTGATGTCCTTAGACTGATTAGCCTCGGAAGTCCAGCTTTCTACTGCGTTCCCTTCGGCTTTATCGCCCTTGTAGATCTTGATTTCAGCACCAGCAATCTCAGTACCACCGAGGTTGACCTTACTGAAAGTAATGGCTTTAAGACTATTGTCCTCTTTATCGGTTACAGTAAGAACCAAGCCATTTGCTTCAACAGAATCTGTTGCTCCTTTAGCATCAACTGTAATGGTGCCATCAGAATGAACTGTGAATTTAATATCTTCTACAGCTACAAATCCAGCAGGAGCAAGGCTCTCTTTCAGAGAATAAGTTCCTGGAGCTAATTTTACTACCTTAGATGCGTTGGCTTCGGATGTCCACTCTGCAAGAGGTTTAGCTTCAGGACGAATCCGACTGCCTTTGTAGAGTTTCAATTTCGCCCCTGGGATTTCCTTCCCGTTTGGATCTACTTTCTTGATAGTCACATCACGTTCTGAGTCGTCATCCTTGTCTGTTACCTTCAAAGTTGCTCCATCAGTCACAACCTTGTTGTTTTCACCTTTGGAGTCTTTCTCTCCGACATTGGTCACTTCCACTGTTCCGTCATGTTTGACTTGGAAAGTGATGTCAGTTACTTTCAGGTAGCCAGTTGGCGCGGCTTCCTCATGGAAGGTGTAAATACCAGGCTCCAAATTGATTGCTTTAGACTGATTGGCTTCGGATGTCCAGCTTTCTACTGCTTGACCCTGCGCTTTGTTGCCTTTGAAAATCTTAATTTGAGCACCAGCAATCTCAGTACCGCCCAGATTGACTTTACTGAAGGTAATGGCTTTAGGACTATTGTCCTCCTTGTCAGTAATCGTCAGAATTGAACCTGCTGCTTGAACGGTATCTTCTGCTCCTTTTTTCACAAGAGCAACAGTACCATTAGCACCTACTGTAAATGTGATATCTTCTACATATTGATAACCAGCAGGAGCGTTAGCTTCAGTCAGTGTATAGGTTCCTGGAGACAATTTTATTACTTTAGAAGTGTCAGCCTCAGAAGTCCAGTCTGCAACGGGAGCTTCTTCCTGAACAACATGATCACCTTTATAGATTTTCAGTTGCGCACCAGGAATTTCTTTCCCATTTGGATCTACTTTTTTGAAAGTTACATCCTGCTCGGTTACCGTCTTCTTATTGACGATCTCGCGCGATACAGATTTGTCTGTTCCAAAATCCTGGGAACCAATCTTAATTTCCTCAGTTAATTTATCATATCCTGTAGGAGGAGTAACTTCACGGATGGTATAATCATCGCGCAACAAGTCACCCAAGTTGGCATTCCCGTTAGAATCTGTGGTTAATTTTCCGACAACTGCTCCGCTTCGATCACGAACAACTTCAAATTCTGCACCTTGCAGGTTCTCACCATTTTCATTAACCTTATGAAGCTTAATAGTGAAAACATAGCCTTCTCCAACACCGCCGGCAATCTGATAAGAGCGATTTTCAGCTGATGTCGTTGTTTGACCACCGTTATAGGTCATGGTAGCACTATTGGAAACACGCTCACCATCAACAAGATCGTAATCTGCTTTTGTCTTATAGTCCAGCAAATACCCGAAACCATCCATGTCGCCAAGATCAATCGTGAATCCATCACCAGCGGCATTTTCCGTAATTTTTGATTGGAAATTAGCTGTCACGTCTTCTGTTGAATCCCGCACCCAATCTCCATTATTCCAGCGCCAAGCAATTTTATAGACTCGAATTGAGTCTCTCATGATTTTAAAATTAGGCGAGGTAATCTTGTCAGTTATCGTTACATCGGTATAATGTTCCATATTGCGGTTAATCGCAATATTGTAATGAACTTCATTCTTACCGTCTTCTGCTGCCTGATAAGAGCTCTTCTCAATTTTTGAGTCATATCTTTTGGGCGGTCCATTATAATGGACGATTCCCGGATACAACATCCGACCTCCTACGGTAAATCCACCATTCAAGTCACCTTCTTGTCTCACAACATCATGGTCAACTCGTGCATAGAAGAAGAATTCTCCTTGGACACCAGACTTTTGCTCAACATAATTTGTATAGGTCAAAGTAATGGTCTTGTTGGTTGAATCCAAAAATCCATTTGCAACTACATTATCCGAGCTGTCCTTAAGTTCAATAGCTGAAGAGTTCCCAAAAGCATACTCAGAAGGCAAGGTGATTGTTGTCGTGTCCCCTTGATGTACTTGATTATCCGGCAAGACAAACTTTGCGTAAACTCGAAAAGTTTCCCAAATATCAACCCCCTGCGTTAATTCTCCACCAGAAGAATTCTTTATACTCATCTCCGTGATAGCATTACCAATCTCAGCTGCTTGCACCTGAGTCAGTGGAGCCAAAGATGGCAGAATTACTCCTAAAAAAAGAATAATAAGGTGGAGCAATGCTCTAATCCTTTTGTTCATGCAATTTTCCTTTCTCACAATATTCAGTTTTAAATGTACAATGTAATTGTATACTAACTGAGCTTCCCCATCTTGTCAGTGCCCACTTTTTAAAAGCGAACATTTATAGATACATTACATCTACATTTTATCATACTATAAGAAAAATGGCTATACACAAAAGGAAATTTTTTTAACATTTGTTTACCTTTTTGTCATTTAGAAAAGGTGGACGATTTGTATGGTTCATTTGCAAATCAGACCACTATTGCTAGGGCCAATTGCGTCTGACAATCAATGTCCTCAATAACATAGAAAAACCGAAAACAAAGTCCGGTTCTTCTGATTTATTTCCTAAACGTCAGGACATAAAATTTCTCATCCCAGAGGAGTTTCAACTCCTTCTCCTTGACCCCTGCCGGTATAGCGGCCTCAATTTCTCCCAAATCAACCGTAGCGTCCTTAAAATAGTCCTTGCTGAAGTGGTTCTTCTTATATTGCTGGTCCACATAGTCTGCTGTCTCGTCTGAAATCATAATCTTAGTCCCTGGCTTAGCCACCCGCAGCATTTCCTGCATAGCCTTAGCCTTATCGCTAAAGAAATTAATCCCGCCGATATGATAGACGATGTCAAAGCTATTATCCGCAAAGGGTAGGTCCTCCGCACAAGCATGAAAGAGCTGCAGATTGGTCTTCTTGGCGCAGGATTTCTGGCATTTTTTCAGCATGCCTATGGAAATATCTGCCCCGACAAAGTCTAGGCTTTTCAGATCAATATTCTTAGGGAGGTAGCGCAGGTCTTGACCAGTCCCGATAGAGACATAAAGGACGGATAGATGATCCTTCCATTCTATTTCTGCCATCTGGTCCTTTCTCAGCTTGTCAATAGCCTTGCCATGAAGAAGTGGCCCCATCCATTTCTCACCAAAATCATACCAGCGAGCCAAGCGATTGTACATGGTCATGTATTTGGCATTGTCCCCTGAGACATAGTCCGGATTTAGCGCCAGATAGATGTCTCCGTCTTTTTGAAGATCCTCTAACTTCAAACCTGGCTTCAACTTCTCTTGTATTTTTGTATCTGTCATATCTTCTGTCTCCTTTTTCTATTTGCCATTTATTATAGAAGATTCTGAGCCAAAAACAAGAGGTTTTCCGTAAGTGGCTGCCCTGCATGAGTAACTGGAAGAAATTGCTAAGTAAGCTGCAAAAAAACTAGACAAAAAATGTGCAAACAAAAGAAGATAAAGCATTCTGCTCTATCTTCTCTTTATTTATTTGCTCAGTCGAGTCTTACGGTAAAGTCCTAAAAGAGTCAGAACCACCAGACCAGCAAGAACTAGTCCAAGGCTTTCAGCAGAGCCAGTCGCAGGAAGAACTTTTTTAGATTTTACTTGACCGTCTGCTGCTTTATCAGAATCAGATGATTGATTTGGTTTAATACCGCCTTGAACTGCTTTATCAGGCGTACCAGGTTCAGCTGGTGCCACTTGGTCAGTAATGAACAACTTACCATCTGTATATTCTACAGCATTGCTATTGGCGTCTAGAACTGTTACAGTGCCATCTTCATTGACTTGGAAGACAATATCAGTCACAGCCAGATAACCTGTCGGAGCCGCTTCCTCATGGAAGGTGTAAACACCTGGCTCTAGGTTAATTTCTTTAGATTTGTCAGCTTCTGAAGTCCAAGATGCGACAGGACTGCCCTTGCTTTCCCGCCCCTTGAAAATTTGAATCTGAGCACCGGCAATTTCCTCACCAGCTAGATTGACCTTACTGAACGTTACCTGTTTATCCGTTGGAGTTTGAATTTGCTTATTGACCACATTGACTGCAACCAATCTGCTATCTCCAGAATCTCCAGATGCCGGACTGCCTACGTTCAAAGTCTTACCAAAATCTGTCGGACTGATAGTAATATCCTCTGTCAGGCGATCGTAACCAGCTGGAGCAGTCGTTTCACGTAGGATATAAGTGTCGCGCAGAAGATTACCAACTTCCGCATTCCCGTCCGCATCTGTCGTGATTGTGCCAACAACCTTATTGGTCGCTTTCCGCACCACTTCAAAGACTGCACCGCTCAGAGAGGCATTAGACTCATCTGTCTTGTGAACCTTAACCTTGAAGTTATAGCCTTCAGACTTTCCTCCAGCAATCTGATAAGAGTACTCGTTGGTGACAGACACAGTCTCGGTATTGTTGTAGTTCATGGTAGCCTTATTTCCTACAACCTCTCCATCAGCCAAATCGTAGTCGGCCAGCGTCTTGTACTCAACTAGATAGCCGAAACCTTCTACATCTCCGAAGTTGATTGTCAAGCTATCACCTTCAGCGCCAAAGGTCATCTTAGACTGGAAGTCTGCTGTTACATCTTCAGTCGAATCACGCGCCCAATCACCATTATTCCAGCGCCAAGAAACCTTATACACTCGCACAGAATCTTGAACAATCTTAGCGTTTGTATCACCCAGCTTGTCCGTCACAGAGACATTTTTGTAGTTGCCCATGTTACGGTTAATGGCTACATTGTAGCGGATTTCATTCTTAGCATCGGCATCCCATTGAAAAGCACTCTTTTCTAGCAGAGACTCATACTTTTTCGGAGGGCCATTATAGTGAATGCTGCCGGCAGGAATCCTATTATTGCCTACCGTGAAAGTAGCTGGAATATCCCTTTCCTCTGTGACGACCTCGTGGTCAATCCGCGAATAGAAGAAAAACTCGCCTCTGACACTGGACTTCTGCTCCACATAGTCTGTGTATGTCAGCGTGATGGTCTTGGCATTGCTATCCAGGACTCCATTAGCCACCAGGGCTCCGTTTTCATCCTTGAGCTCAATAGCTGAGGAATTCCCAAAGGTAAATTCATTCGGCAAATGAATCACCGTTGTATCACCCGCATGGGCTTGGTTGTCCGGCAGGGCAAACTTAGCATAGACTCGGAAGGTCTGCCAGATATCTACACCATTGGTCAGCTGCTCACCAGAGTTAGTGGTGAGGTGCATCTCAGTGATGACATCATTGAGTTCCGCCGCCTGAGCCTTAAGGGTTCCAGCTAGGAAAGGCAGGAACACGCCTAGACAGAGAATGATGAGCTGAAACCATACTCTCAGTTTTTTATTCATGCAATCTTCCTTTCTCACAAGTAAAATTTGTTTAAAAGCACAGCGTATTGGCAAGCCAGTCGAACACGCTCTTTTCATGTTTTTCTGCCTTTTTGACAAACACTGGAAAGACAATACTAATTCATTGTACCATATTGACTATTAAAAAACTATAGGAATGCTCAGAGGGTTTTATCATAAAAAGGAGAAAGAAGAAGCTAAGCCTTCTCTCTCCTATTGATACGAAAACGGGCCAAAAGATGACCTAAAAATCATTGAAAAAATTAAGCTCTTCTATTTTGACAAAAAGGTCAATCTTTATGTGACGCACTGGAAGTTGCGTCTACCTGATTCTGATCTGTTTCTTCTTGTTTGGAAGAATTTCTTTCCGTCTTATCTGAGGTGTCAGGCTCTTTCTGCGTATGTCCACAGGCCGTTAGGATAAAGACAGAAGTCAGAGCCAGAAACAAGCTCCCAATGTTCTTGAACCTAGACATACGAGTCCTCCATTTATGCAAAACTTGATGAGACTAGCACTTCGCCAAAAATGCCTGCACAGTCTTAACATCTTCTGGAGTTCCGCCTTGGTCAATATCGCAGATATGCTGGAGCCCATATTTTTCAATAATCAAGGCAGTCGCCCCGCAGAAGGTCCGGCCGTGTTTAACAGAGTCACCATTGTTAACAAAACCTTTAATCAGCCCAGGATGTTTCTTGATAAAGCGTTTGGTAGACCATGGAATTTTCCCAGCACCAGCATTTCGAGTAATGAGAATACAGGGCACTTCCAGTTTCTCCTTGATGCTCTGGGTCGGATAGCCCAGTGATTCTGCAAATCGTTTTCCAATACCAGTATTTGAATCATAAACTACAATCATCTTCATCACCTACTTTCTTAAAAAAAGGATAGCAACCCAAGCTGCAAAGCCTAAAACCACGACATCTGAGATGAGCATAAGCATGAACTCCAAATCTGGCATCATGTGAATGTACATCAGCAATGACAAAGTTGTCAAAGCCAGTGCCGTCAGCTTAACAACTGCCGGCAAGCCCGGAATCAAAGCTGCTCCGATCAGGACAACGATGAGACCTCCGAATAAAAATGACTGAAAATCCACACTTAAACTAAAACCAACTGTCGCACCGCCGTAACCAATGGTCAAAAGACCAATCAGCACCAGACAGATACCCAAAATAGCCAATCCGCTCATGGCAAATCCTCCTTGCTTATTCATTCTTTTCCTCACTTTCCGTTTTTGAATGAACATTTTCTAACATTCATTCAAAACCTTCTAAAAAATAATTCACTTTATACTTATCCAATCACATTTCTTGAATACCTTCCAATTCCTATTCGCACTACATAAGACATCACCTCCTTTGTTTATGAATGAATATTTTTTGAAATTCATTCATATCTGCTTCTAAGAAAAGGAATTTCCTCTATTTGGAAAAAATTCCCTTAACAAAATATTTCACTAAAGTCTCAATGCTATTGAAGTAGCCTGAAAATTCCTGCTCTGTGACATGCATGTCTATGTAGTAAATCAAGTCATAAACCTTCATAATCTCAGCTATTTTATCCTTCGAAAAGCCCTCTTCCTGCAAGCGCTGACTGAAGGTCTGAATCAGAAACTGATGAAAGGCATTGGACGCTCGGCCGGAATCTTGATTATAGTAATCGTGCAGAATCTGAGAGATACCCGGCTTGTTCCACTCAGTTAGAATTTTATTGGGCGAAATCAACTCAAAAGTAACTGCAAAAAGCTGTTCAACGATTGCCTCGGGCTCGCCCTGCCAGTCTACGCGCCGCATGGTTTCCTCACGTATACGGCTATTTTCAGCTACATAAACCTCCAAGAAGATAGCTTCCTTAGACTCATAATACTTGTAAAAGGATCCGACAGCCATCTGACTTCTCTTAGCAATATCAGAAATTCCAGCTGCCTTATAGCCTTTTTCTGCAAAGACTTCTCTAGCCGCAGCCAGGAGCTCATTTTTTTTATCCATTTCCATGCCTCTTTTGTGAATGAATTTATTTTTATGTTCATTCATATTTTAACACAATATTGCCACTTGTCAAGCATTTATGTTATACTATACAAAAAAGATAGTTTGCTAATCAAATTATTTTTTAGATTATATTTTGGAGGTTGAGCTATGCTCAAGGAAAGACGAAACCAGGGTACCATCGCCCTACTGGTAATTTCTCTTATTTTTCTAGTTGTTGCTGCAGTGATGGGCTTTATCCAATACCAAAAAGTCAACACCAAGACTGCCTATGACCGAAATAGCGAGCCTGGAGCAGATTCAGCAGTCTATGCTGAAGTATCATATATTTTCCCAGAGGCCCTGATTGAAGTAGAAGATAATACTCAAGTTTGGCTGGTTGCCTACCAAGACGGATATGTTGGTCTGCAGGCTAAAAAAGGAGACAAGCAGATTGCCCAGCTCTTGGAAAAAGAGAAAAAGGGCGAGCTGGAAAAAAATCCTGTCCGAATCGTTGGCTCCTACGTTAATGCTAACTCCCCTAAAAAAAATCAGGGATATATCTCTAATTATGGCAGCCTCGTTCGCGGTCTCCTAGCAGACAATCCCGAAGTCATCACAGTAATGTCAAGCAGCTCCTATATCTCTATCACTGAATTTGAATCTGACAATCTTGCATTCATGTTCTACATTCTGTTTTTGATTGGACTCTGTGTTTTCTTTGTCACTATGGGAATTATCGGCCGCAAGAAAAATATTGCTGCCTACGAAGAAATCTATGTAGCCTATCCAGAGGCCAAGGACAATCTCAATATCCTGCTTGAGCAAGCGTCTTTCCACGATGATGTGCTGAAAATTGTTGTTTATAAAGACCATCTCATTACCTACTATCGAGGTTTCAAAGCAATTGATCTCAAACAGGTCGTCCATCTTTACCACCATATTCTCACCATGCATCGCGGCTTCGTTGCTTCAAACAGAAACTCAACCTTAGTTGCTGTTCGAAACAATCAAAAGAAATACCAAATGCCTATTAAGAACATTGGTAAAACAACAGATACCAAACTCCAGTCAACCTTTGACTATCTCTACAACCACTTCCCTCATATCAGATTGGGAGTGTAATAGCACATAAAACTCAAGCTAGATTTTCCAGCTTGAGTTTTTTATATAAAAACAGGAGCAGGATACAATCCCAGCTCCATTTTTTTATGATATGCTTGCCAGAACGTTTTTCGGTAGATTACTTGCCTTCTTTTTCCCTTCTGCGCTTGGCCAAGGCACTGTTAATCTTCTTAGTCTTAAGATTTGTATCCAAGTAAAGAAAGAGCCATACAAAGAGATAAATCAGAATAAAATCTAGCCAAAAATGCCAGCTGGCAATTAAAAATCCCCAGTTATTATAGACCATGAAACAGCATACTAGGACTGCGACCGCAGCAAAGCGCAGTAACATCGAGACTAAAAAAGAGAATCGGTCTTCAAGAGTTTTTAAAATTGAACTGACAATCCCAATCAAACCGCTCATCACCATGACACTGATGATATTACTAGTTGTGGGCGGATGTTTTTGAATAGAGAAAGCAAGGGCAATCAGATAGACTGCACTCCCTGTCTGGATGCCCATTAATATAGCGTGTAGACATTTTTTTATACTCATCACTTACCTCCTAGATTCCCAGATATTCCATCAAGAGTTTGACATAACGACGGCTGACTTCGGTCTTGATTTGATTGGTCAGCTTGGCCGTCATATTGCCAGAAAAACTGTCAGACAAAGACTCCAGATGGTCAATATTGATGACAGCATGCCGGGAAACCTGGATAAAGTTCGAGCTGCTAATCCGCTGCTGAAAGCGAGTCAAGGTCTCTGTCGTCTGGTAAATGCCTTCTCTGCTGTAAATCATCAAAGTTGTCTGGTTGATGTCTGCTAGGATAATATCTTCAGTCTTCAGCAAGATAAGCTTATCGTCCGACTTGATAGGCAGGACACCACTTGGCCCAGCCTTGTACTGCTCTAAATAATCTAAGATGGACTTGGCTTCTGCCGCTAACTGGTCTGCCTTGACCACAACCAGCGGATCCTTGGAAGAAATGGTCGGATCTGTTTCAAATTTTGCTTGCAAGAGGAAGCTCCCTATTCACATTCTATTGTAGTTTCAGCCGGCGGATGACAATCAGATTTTGCACTATCCAAATAAGCGCTATTGCAACTAAAACTATTCCAACTATATAGAAAGTTTCTGTCCTTGTCAAGAGCTCCTGCCATTCAATGCGAATTCCCATTGTTTTTTCAAAAGCTGCTCGTGACTGGCTGTTATTGGCAAAAGTATCTGCTAGACTTTCCTTCATGAGAAGCTGTCTGAAAAGAGATGCCATGTAGTTAGAAGGGGTAAGCTTCATCAGGTTTTGTGCCATGTTCGGCAAGTTTCCAATAGGGATATAGGTTCCCACTAGAAAACCAGAGGTCGCTCCGACTACTGTCGCTAATTTCCCCAGACTATCCACTGATTTGAAGCGTTGAACAATCAGAGCATTTATCAGTGTGGCCAAGAGGCTATTTAAGAGCATCAGAAGAACCAGGTAAGAAAGATTTCCCCATTCAAAGGAAATTTTATCCGCCTGCATAAAATAGCTGAGCATAAAGGCAAACATAATGACCTGCATCAAAAATCCGATAATAACAGAGCTGATAAGATAACTAAGCTGCAAGCCCCATGGTCCCAAGTCTGTGATAAAGAGGTCATCTGTCACCTTCCGCTCCCGGTCTTCGACCTGCCGAGAGAAAGCTGCCAATGTGGTTGTTAATGCTGTAACTGCCAACACGCCACCAATCAACCACAAGTCCATCAGCTGGCTGGAATAGCCTCCAGAATTACTTTTCAAAAAAACGATATAAAGCACAAAGGGAATAATGGCTCCGAAGAGGGACAAAATTACCCCACTGCGGTTGCGAAAATAAAGTAAAAAATTGCGTTTAATCAAAGCGAGCATATTAGCGTACCTCTCTTCCTGTCAGTGCCATAAAAGCATCGTCCATGGTTCCGAGTTGGAATTCAAATTGTTCAATATAGGGACCAGCCTGAGCCAATAAGGTCAGAGCTTCTTGAGTCGTTTTAGGGTGGAGGATAAATTCCCCTTCCTTGACTTGCTCCCAAGCGCAGCCTCTGGGCAAACTTTTCTCTAAACCTACTGAGTCTTGACTCAAAATCCGTAAGACATTACGGGCATAGTTTCCCTTAATCTGGTCTGCGGAGCCTTGGGCAATGACCTGACCATGATCTACGATATAGATCTTATCCGCATCATCAGCTTCATTGAGATAGTGGGTTGTCAAGACAATGGTCATCTGCTCTTCTTTCTGAATTTGTTTGAGTAGGCTCCAGATACTCTCCCGAGTCTGAATGTCCAGGCCTGTCGTAGGCTCATCTAGAAAAAGCAGGTCGGGACTGTTGAGCAGGGCTCGAGCAATGTCCACCCGACGCTTTTGGCCGCCAGAAAGTGTCCCATAAGGCTGCTTGGCAAAGGCTGATAAACCTAGCTGAGAGACCAAGCGCTCGATTCTACCTGTCGGCATCTCCTTATACTGCTTGGCTCTGATGGTCAGATTTTCCAAAACTGTCAGCCGAGCGTCCAAGACACTGTTTTGGAAAACCATACCCAGTCTAAGCTTTTCAGCATAGCAAATCTGCCCAGACGTTGGCTTCAAGAGACCTATCAGCATCTGAATAGTTGTCGATTTTCCTGCACCATTAGGGCCTAGAATAGCTGTAAAACTGCCTCTCTCAATCTGAATATTCAGATCATTAACTGCCACCTTATCGCCATAAACCTTGCTAAGACTTTTCGTTTCTACTAACATGATCTTTTCTCCTTTTCTTTACTTCTGAGACTATGATAGCAAGTCTTTTCTGAAAAATCTCAGCTTTTTGGACAAGCGGTAAAATGAGGGAGATGAGAGGTAAAAATACAGACATCAAAAATCCCCGACCAGAGGTCAGGGAAATTTCTCATCGTGCGACAATCTTGCGGTAGCTTCGTGAAGTCAGCAGAAAGACCAGAATATAGGTCAGGAGGAAGACTCCGCAAGTTACTAGTGTTGTCTGGATTAAGAGAGGAAGATTGGTCACACCCAGTAGGGCAACTATCAAGCGCAACATGTGAAAGACCGCTGCTACATGTAGAAAAGCAAAGATGAGAGGTAGGAAGAAAACAGTCAAAATCTGCTTGCGAATGGTACTTCTAGTCTGCTTTTCATCTAAACCAACCTTTTGCAAGATGATAAAGCCATCTCGGTCTTCATAACCTTCAGAGATTTGCTTGTAGTAAATCACTAGAACAGCTCCTAGAAGGAAGATAACGGAGAGGAAGACACCGATGAAGAGCAAGGTTCCAGTAAGTTCCTGATAGCTCTTTTCTGCACTATAACGGTCACTAGCCATTGCGAAGCTACCATCTTGAGCTTGTTCCTGATCCAAAGTGTCCCTCAACCCCAGTTGGACTTGCTCGACAAACTTTTTACTGCCCTTAGTCTCTGAAGCAACTCCAATGTAGTAGTAATGATCCACATCGAGATTAACCTCTTTGCTATCATTGACCACCATATAGAGACCCTGCTCCATGGCCACATCATTTGGATTAGGGATTTCCCCATGAGTGAAATTCGACGATAAAAGCTGCTTAATCTTCCAGTCCTTACCATTCACTCGGAGAGGCTTGTCCTTATTTAAGGAAATATTTTTTCCATAGACAAGAGTTTCATTGTCTGCCAAATCTATCTTTTCCCCTGTCATTTTTTCATAATCCTGACGATTGATGACCGTAATCGTGCCAGCAGACTTAGTCAAGATACTTGTATCCGACTCCAGCTCTCTTTGCATTGGAACTGTCACATCATTACCAGCTAGTTTCGTAATGAAGGCTGATTGGTAGAGATAGGTAGTATAGCTTGGCTTCTTCAGACCTGAGTCCTGAGCTACTTGCTGAACCTTGTCCAACAGAGCCTCCTTCTGATCAGTCGATTTCGGCAAGACGATGCTGACATTATAATCTTTTGGATGCAAGGTTGTAATATAATCCTGACCCCCAACATAGATATTAATTGTACCGACCAGAGTCACTAAGAGCATGGTAGATAGAATGGAGATAGTTGCCAATCCTGCTGCATTTTTACGCATCCGCGAGATGAGATTGGAAACAGAAATGAAATTCTGCGTTTTATAGTAGTAACCTTTGCGCTTTTTGAGAAATTTCAATAGTGTAATTGAACCTGCATTAAAAAGCAGATAGGTTGCTAGGATAACCATGATCACGGCTATAAAGAAATTGCCGATAGCAGCGACAGGTTTGGTAACGGTCAAAGCCATATAATAAGCCACACCCATGAGCAGGAGACCAAGCAAGGTTTGCAGAAAAAGGAAGCGTCCCTTCTTCTCGCCAGCTTTCTTTTCTTTCATTAGGTTAAGAGAGCTATAGCGTAGAAGACGCGTAGAGTTGAGCAACAAAATCACTGCAAAAGCGACACCCAGACTGACTAGAGTCATCCAGACATTCTGCCATTGGAAGGTCGAGGCAAGAACTGCCGGCATTCCCATCAATTTCAAAAGGACTGCGTAGAGCATCTTGTCTAAAGCTAGGCCAGATAAGATACCCAGACCAACTGTAGCTAGATAAAAGACACAGAGCTCAAAGAAGGTCATGACTAGCAGATGCTTTTTCTCCATGCCCAACAGACTATAGACTCCCAACTCTCGGGAGCGGTTTTTCATGACGAAGCTATTAGCATAGGTAATGAGGATAAGAACGGCAATCTGAATGACATGGATGCCAAACTGCAAGGTCATGCGAGCTGCTGAACCGCCATAAGAGCTCTCCATATTGGGGCTATGAGCTAGTGAGACAAAACTATACAAAATCGCTGTTGCCAGTACCGTCGCCAAAGCAAATGGATAATACAAACTGCGATTTTTAACTAGATTGGACAAAGCCAGTTTACTCGTTAGTTTGAACATAATTGCCCACCTCACTTGCCATAACTGTCAGAGTATCGGAAATCTCTTGGAACATCTGCCGCTCGGTCTTGTCCCCACGGAAGATTTGATTGTAGAGAATCCCATCCTTGATAAAGAGCACCCGCTTGGCGCGACTAGCCGCTGCTGTCGAGTGGGTCACCATGAGAATGGTTTGACCGCGGGCATTAATATCATCAAAGACATCTAATAGGGCTGCCGAAGATTTGGAATCCAAGGCTCCCGTCGGCTCGTCCGCCAGCAGAATCTCAGGATCTGTGATAATGGCTCGAGCCACTGCTACCCGTTGCTTCTGGCCACCGGAAATCTCATAAGGAAACTTCTCTTGAAGCTTGTTAATCCCCAGCTCATTGCAGGTCGTAACCAGCTTTTGCATCATCTCGGTAATGGGACGGCGAGAGAGGACCAGAGGCAGGAGAATATTATCCTTGACCGACAGGGTGTCCAACAGATTGAAATTCTGAAAGACAAAGCCTAATTTCTCCCGGCGGAAGCTGGAAGCCTGGCTGTTTTTGATGGTTGCCGTGTCAGTTCCGTTGAGAAAGACGCGCCCCTCAGTCGGCTTGTCCAGCATGGCTAGGATGTTGAGCAGGGTGGATTTCCCGGAGCCCGACTCCCCCATGATGGCGACATATTCACCTTTTTCTACCGTAAAGTGAATGTCCTTCAAGGCCTCTACTTGACTACCCTGAAAGCGAGTTTTATAAATCTTTTTCACGTGCTGTACGTCTAATAATGTCATCTTGCTTCCTTTCTGTTTAGCAGGTAATTATCAGATCCCTGCTTTTAGCAGTTTTTATAAACTGCTTCCTAATTGATAAGTCTATTTTATATCAATAACAGCCGTCCAGCCATAACCTAAGCTTACATTTTAAAGTGCAATCTTACACTTTTGTAAGATAAGATGGGCTTTATTTTACCCAAAAGGCGATCAAGGCAATTAGCCAAAGGTGAGCTGGATAAAAAATATAGAAGAAATATTTGCTCCACTTGCTGCTGGATCCTCGCTCACCATTATAGAAGTGCAAGAGAGGAAGAACACTGATAAAGAGCCAGTCTGAATTATAGAGCAGCATAGACAGAGTGTCCTGTAAGGTTGGATAAATTTGAATACTCATGGCAAAGAGAACTCCCGCCCAAACTACATAGGACAAGTTTCTGAAAAAGACTTGATTTCTAAAAAGGTAGGTCAAGAGCATGAAAGGAAGCAGAGCCATGCCGCCTTCGCTAAAGAGAAGCCCAGCCAGCAAGACCAATACTCCAGCAGTCAGCCGCAAGCCACGCTTCCTATTCTTAGCAGCTCCGCCATTGTCAGAAAAGCCAAAGAAAAGACTCAGCATGAGAACCCCGCAGGCCAAGGTCAGGAAGATATTGTGAGTGAGGTAGATGCCCTTCTCCTGAAAGAGAAGCGTCAGGATACAGTTTCCTGTCTGCATCAGGGCTGCCCAAAAGAAGAGCCGCATATTGTAAGCTAGGCGGTTGCGAGTATGGAGAAAACCTTCCACTGCCATGAAGGCAAATGCTGCTCCGACAGAGCGGGTTAGGGCATGCAAAACGCCATCCCAGCCGTCCGGCACTAGCCCTGGTATCTGGCTGATATGGTCAAAAGCCATAAGAAACGCCATGAAGAGCTTCAACTGAAAAGCATTCAAACCTTTTGATTTCATTTTTCTGTCTCCTTCTTATTTCTTGCCTCTATGATAATAAAAAAGAAAGATCGGTACCATAACCTAACCTTTCATTTGCTAGTTTTATTCTTACAATTTTGTCACTTTAAAAAATCATGCAGGAGCATTCGTAAAACTAGGACAAAACCTAGTGGTTTTTATGAAAGCTTTCATCTGTCTGCAACTGTTCTAGAAAGCCTTTGACCGCTTGTCGGTCTGCTTCCGTTCCAGAGCCCTCTATGTTACAAATATGGCGGAGACCATACTGCTCCACTATTTTATCCGTTGCCCCGCAAAAGGTCCGCGGATAACGCTTCTGATTGCCATTGATGACAAAGCCTTTTATTAGATGTCTGTACTTTCTGATGAAGCGCTTGGTCGACCACGGAATCTGCCCTGCTCCGCTATTTCTGCTGACTAAAATACAGGGCTCCTCTAGCTTTTTCCAGACTGACTGGCTAGGCATTTCCAGACTTTTAGCAAACTTCTTACCCAAACCAGTCAGACTATCATAAACCACTACTAGCAACTTTCTTCCTCCTATTCAAAGATCAATTTCTTCTCAGGAAAGGCGATGGAAACCGTCGTTCCCTGACCCACTTGAGAGTCTATCGCAATCTTGTGTCCCAGCTGGTCAGCAATTTTCTTGGACAGATAAAGACCTAAACCTGATGACTGCTGGGTCAAACGACCGTTGTAACCTGAGAAACCGCGCTCAAAAACCCGCAGCAAATCAGCATTTTGAATCCCCAGACCCGTGTCTTTGATGTAGAGTCTATCCTCATGAAAATAAATCTCTATGCTGCCTTCTTTTGTGTATTTAAGACTATTGGACAGGACCTGCTCCAAAATCACTAGAAACCACTTTTTATCAGTGACAATCGTGTGGTTTAGGTCATGAAGATTGAGGCTGAGTCCTTGCTGAATAAAGAAAAGAGCGTATTTCTTGACTACTTCCCTGACCAAATCAGCCAGATTTTCCTGCTTCAGCACTAGATCGTCATGGAAGCTTTCCAGACGGAGGTACTGGAGCACCAGATGAACGTAGGACTCAATCTTAAAGAGCTCCTGCTCTAGCTGAGACTTGGCTTCCTTATCCTTCAAATCTCCAATCAAGAGTGAACTGGCAGCAATAGGAGTCTTGACTTGATGAACCCAAAGAGTATAGTAGTCCAGCAAATCATTGTATTTTTCCTGCTCAACCAAGAGCTGATTTTTCTGTTCGTACTCCAGCTCCTCCACCCTTTCCTGCAAAAGCTTTTCTAGAGGAGTCTGAGCCTGAGCAGAAGCCTGCAGCTTCTGGCTGCGATAAGACTTATAGGCCGTCCAAGCATCTGCTCCGATAAACAAGAAAGACAGAAAAGCCAGCAAGAGCGCGACATATTCCAGCAGACTGCGGTAAGCATCAAAGACAAAGGCAAATAGCAGAATAAAGCCTAGCAGCAGAATCAAAAGAGCTAGAAAAAATCGCCGTGAATAAAGGTAAGACTTAAGAAAGAAAAAATTATCCTGTGTGTCCATTGATGAGACCGTATCCTATTCCTTTTTTGGTTTCGATGAAGTTTTTCAGTCCGTGCTCTTCAAGCTTCTTACGCAGGCGAGCCACATTGACCGATAGGGTATTATCATCGATGAAAAAATCACTATTCCAGAGTTCCTTCATCAGATCATCACGCGCCACGATACCATCCGAATGTTCGAAGAGGACCCGCAAAATCTGAAATTCATTCTTGGTCAAGGTCACCACTTTCCCATCAAAGACCAGATCTGTCGACTTAAGATTGAGAATGACGCCTTGGTGCTCCAAGAGACTCTGATCGTTTCCAAACTCATAGGAACGGCGCAACAAGCCCTGAACCTTAGCCAGAAAGACATTGTTGTCAAAAGGTTTGGTCACATAGTCGTCTGCCCCCATATTGATAGCCATGACAATGTCCATGGACTGATCGCGGGAAGACAGAAACATGATAGGCACCGTTGAAATCTTGCGGATTTCCTGACACCAATGATAGCCGTTAAACAAGGGCAGGCCGATATCCATCAGTACCAAATGCGGCTCCTCTCGGACAAAGACAGTCAGTACATCCATAAAGTCCTCGACTGCCACTACCTGAAAGCCCCACTGTTCCAGCATTTTCTTAATCATCTGACGAATGACTGGATCATCTTCTACTAGTAAAATCTTGTGCATCTTTCCCTCCCGATTGCTTGCTAGTAACATTATACCAAAAAATGCGATTGCTTGTTTATCATCCTCAGTCTAAGGTAGGATTTTTCTGGAAAAGAGAAATTCTATCTGAAAAATATGCTATACTAACTAGTAGAAATTGGAGATATAACATGAGCAATATTTTTACTTACCTTGAAGAAGTTCAGCATGACAGCATTTATGATAAACCTTTCAATGAACTGGATCTTCTAATCCTGACAGAGCTAACCTACTTGCCTTTTGACCAACTAGTGCATGAAGACATGTCCCCTTACTGCGACTGCCGGCTGCTGGATTTGGCCAATCAAGTACCGCGCGACCTCTCCATGATGGTCAGCAAAAATCGTCTGAAACTGCTAGATTTGGCCGCAGCCTCTACCCGCTTTAAAAATCTAAAACTGATGGGCTATGTCAATGACGTTGACCAAGATATCCAGAAGCAATTCGCTGCCTTGATTTTCAAAATCAAGCCCGATACCTATGTCCTGGTCTTTCGCGGCACAGACGACTCCATTGTCGGCTGGAAGGAAGACTTCCACATGACCTATATGGCTCAAATCCCTGCTCAGAAAATGGCCGCCCGCTACCTGCAGAAAGCCTTAGAAAATCTGCCCGGTAACTTTATCCTAACCGGCCATTCCAAAGGAGGAAACCTGGCTTCCTATGCAGCCAGTCAGATGGAAACGTCGCTTCAAGACCGTATTGAAGCCATCTACAGCTATGACTCTCCCGGTCTCAATCACTCTGTCACCGAAAGTAATGGCTATCAGGCCATGGTTGAAAGGATGAAACGCTACCTGCCTCAGAACTCCATCGTCGGCATGATGCTGGAAACACCTAAGGAAGCTAGGATTGTTAAAAGCAGTGCCATCGGCGGCTTTGCCCAGCACGATACCTTTTCGTGGAAAACCAAGGGAGACTCTTTCCTATTGCTGGATACACTAGATGCAGAGAGCCTGCAGATTGACAAAACGTTTAAAAATTGGGTAAGTACCGTTTCAGATGAAGAACTTAAAGACTTTTTCGACCTCTTTTTCGGACTGATTTTGGATGCTGGTATCCAGTCTGTCGACGAACTGTCCAATGTTGAAAACTTTAACAAAGTTCTCGATATCCTGAAAAATGCTCAATCTCTATCAGACCAAGAACGTGACATGCTGCTGCGCTTGTCCAAGCTTCTACTGAATATGCGTGTCCAAAGCTGGAAAGATGACATTAGCATACCTAATCTTTCTGAAATTGGCAAAGATATCCGAGAAAACCTATCACGCTGGAGCAAGCAGCTACCTTTCGGCCAGTCTGAGACTGATAAAGTGGAAGAGACTGCTACAGAAGTTCACGAGTAAAATCACAAATCTCTTCTATAGCTTGGCTAACGGAAGAATTGACCTATCCATACCAAAAACAAAACAGGCTCTTATCTTGACAGCTTGTTTTTTCTTTGTTAAAATGTAACAAAAACATTTACAACTAAGTAGTGATAAAAACAGAAAGGATACCATCATGAAATCTATCAAAGGAATCCCCCTTATCGCCGTCAGCATAATCCTGACTATCTATGCTTGGGCTTCAGCTGGGATGACCAACTTTATCGTACCTGGTCTAGCCTTGACTACCCTCTCGCTAACTTTTTTACTTGCGACTCGGAACTCCCTATTGGAAAAATGGTTCCATGGCATCGAAAAGATGTACGCCTATCATAAGTTTACAGCTATCTTTTCCGTCGTCCTGCTTGCTCTCCACAATGTTGCCATGGGTGGCAGTCTCTGGGGCTCTCATCTAGCAGCCCAGCTTGGAAATGTCGGCATCTATCTCTTTGTCAGTATTGTTCTGGTGGCCTATCTTGGCAAGCACATCAAGTATGAGGCTTGGCGCTGGATTCACCGCTTTGTCTATCTGGCCTATATCTTTGGTCTCTTCCACGCCTATATGCTGATGGGCGGTCGACTCCTGACACCGACCTTGCTAGGCTTCGTAGTCGGATTCTACGCTATCATCGGTTTAGCTTCTGGCTTTTATATCATCTTCCTCTATCAAAGTTTGGCCTTTAGCCATCTGGGAAAAATCATTCAGGTCAAACGCCTGAACCACGATACCGTGGAGTTGAAGATCCAGCTTAGTCAAAAGCTAGACTACCAGTATGGGCAGTTTGCCTTTGTCAAGATTTTCCAAGAGGGATTTGAAAAAGCGCCACATCCTTTCTCTATCTCTGGCGGTCATGACAATATCATCTACTTTACCATCAAGAACTCTGGTGACCACACTAAGAAACTTTATAACAACATTCAAGAAGGAACCAAGGTCACCATTGACCGAGCTTATGGTCACATGATTCTTGACCAAGGACAGGAAAAACAAATCTGGATTGCTGGTGGGATTGGCATTACGCCCTTCATCTCCTATATCCGAGAAAATCCTAATCTGAATCGTCCAGTCAGCTTCTACTATGCTTATACCGGAGCAGAAAACGCTGTTTACCTAGACCTACTCAAAGACTACGCAGCCAAGAATCCGCAGTTTGACCTTCATTTGGTAGATAGCAAGGTCTCCGGCTATTTGGACTTCAAGAATTATCCTCTGGACAACCAAACCACCGTCTTCATGTGCGGACCTGTCAAGATGATGGAGAAGCTAGCCAACGAATTTAAAAAGACCAATCCTAAAGCAGAGCTGGTCTATGAAGGCTTTAAATTTAAATAAAGAGTATAAAACATCAGGAGCAACGATAAGGTTGCCCCTGATGTTTTATTGTCTAGTAATAAATTGAAATGAACCATGATACAGCTTCGGAAGTCTACCTAATTCGGAAAAATCTTCTCCAAGGAATCAGGAACAATTTCAATAGCTGATGTTACTGTTTTTTAGGCATGTTTGAAACAAAAATATAAGACATTTTCAAAACACTTACCAGTTTATCACGTTTCTCTTTTAAGTTCTGCAGGAACGGATCCCGTACTTCTGCTGGAACTTCTAAATCATCTGAACCATACTGAGATAATTGATCACTAAGAGTCTGTTTTGATTCCTCAAAAGCTTTCAAACCTTCTTCCGCTTCTTTGTCAAAATCTGCTCTTTCAGACTCGGAGAGTTTTTCTTTAATTTCTCCACTATATTTGATGTAATTATCCGCAAGCTTATTSTAGACGGTTTTCAAATCACCAATTGTTGTTGCGTTAGCGATTTCTTCGTCTGTAACCAAAACAAAGTCAGGTGTTTCTAAATTGGCACTTGACGAAGTGCTTGAGCTGCTTGAGTTACTTTCTTTACTGCTTGATTTTGAAGACTTTTTAACTGAGCTAGAAGCAGCCTTGCTTTCTGAAGATTTAGAAGTAACGGATGAATGATTATTTGAACATGCTGCTAAGGTAACTGCTGCTAAAAGAGCCACGCTGGCTGAAAAAATCTTTTTCATTTTTATCTCCTTAAATAATAAGTAATTTCATTATAGAATAAAACTAATGAGCTGTCAAAAGTTGATGAAAACTCGTCATCCAACAAGCGACTGCCGACCATAGTCTGTTAGGTCGCTGCCCAAGCGAGCGTAGAGGTCTTGGGCAGTCTCTTCTTCATTGAGGATTTGCTGTAATTCTGCATCTGTCACACCAACCAACTCAATAAAATCTACCCAGCCATGGACTGTCTCCAAAGGCTGGGCTTCTACATCCGGAACCGTGATAAAACCTGTTAAAGCAGACTCCTGTTCACGGTCAAAGCCAAGAAGCTGTCCAGTATAAATGTACTCAAAAGGCTGATAAACCTCTCCAGTCTCAAAGGTCCGGCGCGCCAACTCCTGAAAAATCGTGACGATATTGATAAACTCATCATTAGCTTGGTAGTTTCCTTTTTTCAGTCGCATGGTAAATTCAAAACCATAGCCACTATAGTTTGGATCTTCACTGAGCTTTTCATACAGCTCAGATAAGCCATAACTAACCAAATGCCAAGAGTCACCTGCATCATAGACATCTACACCATCCAGCGGATCCGGCCCGCCAAAACGCCATTTTACAATGGCCTCAATATGGTCTACCGGCTCTTGATTATTATATATCCGAGCAAATTCTGTTGAGATGGCTTCCCATCCCGGAGCTTCCACATAATCTTCTACCGGATCGACATGCTCTACTACTTCTTCGTACTCTTCATAGACAACTTCCTCAACTTCCTGATTTTCCGACTGTTTTTTAAAGAAATCAAAAATTCCCATTTTTTCCTCCTTGAATTAATTTGAAAACAGTATAGCATAAAAAATAAGGAATTACTTTTATGATAGAAGGAAATTTATTTTTGTTTTTATCGTTTTTCGATATATTTTTCTTGAAATACAATAAAAAAAGGATTATAATAAAAATAAAAGGAAAAGAAAATCTACTGCCGGCTGATTTTCGATAGAGGTAAGCATCATGAAAAAGATTGAATTAAAAAATAACTCTTTGCTCAAAGATATCGTTACTCTACTGAATCTTATCATAGTGGGTTATGCTGCTATTCTGGTGTTTCTTACTATCCTAAGTGTGATTTCTTACACCGGTCTTTCCGACAGGTTTGGAATAAAGCTCAATGTTCAATTTCTGCCCTCAGTTGATTTTTCAAATTTGTGGAGTATTCTAGCTTTTGTTATAAATCTTCTCACAGCTTCTTTGACTATTTATCTCATCTATCTTGCTCGTAATTTCATCAAAAATTTGATTGGTGGAAAGATTTTTGATTCATCAAACACGCAACTAGCTGATAAGGCATGGAAAGTATTTCTGGCTCTGACCTTTCTTTCCTTTAAGGTTGCTGCATCAGGCAATCCCATCGCCCTCCCCTTCTCTTTTAACGCCAGTATGAGCTTTACACCTCTCTTGGGCGCTCTGATTATTTGGCTGATGATGAAAATTCTGGAAAAGGGGATTGATATAGCTGAAGAGAATGAATTTACCATCTAGGAGGCTGCTATCATGATTATCGTTAATCTTGATGTCCAGCTGGCCAAGAAAAAGATGAAACTGGGTGAACTGGCTGATATCATTGGTATCACAAACGCCAACCTTTCCATTCTCAAAACGGGCAAGGCTAAGGCTATCCGCTTTAGCACCCTCAATGCCATCTGTCAGGCTCTTGATTGCCAGCCCGGAGACATCTTAGAATTTACAGATGATGAAGAATAAAAAAACTCCCGTCCTAGCCGATTTTATTTAGCTAAGGATGGGAGTTTTGTTTTGCTTTTCTATTCAATCATTTGTGTTTCGGCTAGTTTCTTATACCAGTGAGCGGATTTCTTTGGATAGCGTTCCTGCGTTTCGAAATCTACGTAGAATAAGCCGTAGCGTTTTTCATAACCGTTAGACCAAGAAAAGACATCCATCAGAGACCAGATAAAGTAGCCCTTGACATTAGCCCCATCCGCAATCGCATCAGATAAAACTTCCAAATGCTGCTTGACGTAGTCAATACGAGCATCGTCGTAAACCGTATTGTCCACAAATTCATCCTTATAACCCAGACCATTTTCTGTGATATAAATCTTCTTGTAGTTGGGATAATCCTTCTTAATCCGCATGATCTGATCATAGAGGCCTTGCGGATAGATAATCCAATCCCAATCAGTTTTCGGAATATGAGTTGGAGATTCTCTGCGCCCTACACCCTTAATCTGGTACTTGGAGCTTCCCTTTTCGCCTTTACCGTTATGGATAATTTCTGTTTCACCGTCAAAGTCGCGCATCCAGTCACTCATATAGTAGTTGATGCCAAGGAAGTCATTAAGATCTTTAGCTGCTTCTAAAGCCGCAAAGTCTTCATCTCGTAGATCCAGCTGACCACCATTGATCTTAAGGATATGATTTACTCCTGCCAGAGTTACATCTGAATAGTGCCCCAGATAAGTCGCATCTAGGATAAACTTGTTATGGATAATATCTTCCAACTCTGCTGCTCTGACATCTGCTGGATTTTCTAGATCATAAGGATATTTTGTCGGAAGTGCATGAACGACACCGATTTCACCCTTGTAACCCTTGTCCTTATAGAGCTTAACAGCACGGGCATGTGAGACCATCATATTGTGATGGGATTGGAAAACCTTGGCCAAGTCATACTGGATACCCGGCGGGAATTTTCCGACTAAGTACTGACCATCACCAATAGGACCAATTTCATTGAAAGTCGTCCAATAGCGAACTTCTGGAAATTCTTCAAAACAGAAAGCCGCATAGTCTACAAAGTGCTCAATATTTTCCCGATTGAGGAAATCGCCATTTGAATGAAGAGCCTCTGGTGTATCAAAGTGGTGAAGGGTCACAAAAGGTTCTACATGACGCTTGTGACATTCTGCGAAAAGATTATGGTAAAATTCCACACCTTTTGGATTGACCTCGCCATAGCCTGTCGGAAAAATCCGTGACCAAGCAATGGAGATCCGAATACCATTGACGCCATACTCCTCAGCCAATTTCAGATCCACTGGGTATTTATGGTAAAAGTCACTGGCAGGTTCTGCCGTGTACCAGTAGTTATCCTCTAGGTACTTATCCCAGGCAACAGGTCCTTTTCCATCTGTGTGGGTTGCTCCCTCAGCTTGATAGGCTGCTGTTGCACCACCGAAAATAAAATCTTTAGGTAAGCTTTTTGTCATCTTATTTTCCTTTCAATAGCCTTTGAGGTGAAACAAGTAAGTAAATAGGTGAATAACAGGGGAATTGAACTTTGCTTCACCTCAAATGAACTAACAAATTAGTTGTTGAATTGCTCCTGAACAAAGGCAAGTGCTCCTTTACCATCACGGGTTAGTTTGATGTATTGGGCACCTTCTGTCTTAGCCAGTTTGATACCCAATTTATCAGTTTCCGCCTTCATGTCTTCAAAGTTGGAGGCAACTTGAGGAGCAAGGATAACCAGGTCAAACTCAGGCAGCATTTCACGGTGAGCACCGTAGCCACCAGCTGCTGCTTTGACAGGAACATTGTATTCAGCTGCTGCTTTATTCAAAGCGTTGGCCAGCAATCCGCTAGTACCACCACCTGCACAGAGCACCAGAACATTGGTTTCTTCGCTAATATTGTTTTGCGCTGGAGCTTCTTCATCCACACCTGCTTTTTCAAGGATAGCATCTGCTTTAGCAGTGTTAAAGTTAGCTACTACTTTTTCTTTGAGAGCATCGTTAGCTTTGCCGGAACGTTCTTCTTCTAGTATTTGTTCGTCATAAACCTTGACAAATGGATAGTAAATAATCACATCCACTACAACAAGAAGGGCTGCAAGAACAAAGGACAGAAGCTGGAAGTTGGTACCCAGCACAATTCCCAGAGGTCCAGGTGTCACCCAAGGAAGGTTGGCTGAGAAGGAGTTCATGTTCAAAGTATCAACAAAGAATTTGAAAATCCATACGTTTACGATAGGTGCAAAGATAAATGGAATGAAGAAAATCGGATTCAGTACGATTGGAGCACCAAAGAGAATTGGCTCATTGACACCGAAGAAAGTTGGAACAACAGATGCCCGACCAATTGCACGGTTACGCTCGGACTTACAGATCCACATGAAGAGGAATGGAACAATCAAGGTCGCACCAGTACCACCCATGGTAACGATGAACATTTGAGTACCAGAAGTGATGACCTTATCCGCATGCTGACCAGCTTGAACTAGAGCCAAGTTGGCATCGATATTGGCATAAGTAATGGCAGCAATGGCAGGCTCAACGATAGACGGACCGTGAATTCCCACGAACCAGAAGAAAGCGTAAGCACCAAAGATAAGAGTGATTCCCAGATAGCCATCTGCTGCTGAGAAGAGTGGAGCAAGAAGCGTTCCGATGGATTCTGCAACGGTTACTCCCAGACTTGCTTTAACAAGCAGTTCCAAACCGTAGAGCAGAACAACTGATACAGTAAATGGAATCAAGTCTTTAAATACTTGGGAAATATTTGGTGGAACTTCTTCTGGCATGCGAATGGTGACATTATTTTTTACACAAACCTTATAGACATTAACTGTAACAAAGGCTGCGATGAATGCTGTCAAAAGGCCTTTCGTTCCCATGAAGGCAGTTAGGAAGCCGCCTTCCTTGGCAGGCTCAGCTGCCATGAGGAGGAAGCCGACCATAGAAGCCAGCATAGTAGACAAGAAGTTAATCTGGTTTGTCGCAGGCAGGTCGCGGTTGACAGAGTCTGTCAAAGCCTTTGCAGTGGTCCCACCCACAAAGAAAGCCAGAATCCCCATTGAATAGCTATAAGGAGTCATTAGGAAAGTTTCAATATCCTTAGACCAGTGGAAGCCCCAAGCATTTGGCACATAGGCAATCAAGATAAAGATAGATGAGAAGAGGATGACTGGCATACCAGCGATAAAGCCATCCCGAATGGCACGGAGATAGATATTCCGAGAAATCTTCTCAAAGAAAGGCTTCCCTTTCTCAATAAGTCCGATGAGTTTGTTCATTATTTTACTCCTCTTTTATATAATTCAATCAAATGGTGCATCATGTCTTTTAGCAAAATAGTAGTCATTAAGTGATCTTGACCGTGCATCATGGTCACACTGTAAGCCAAGTCCTCACCAGCCGCTTCTTTTGTCAAAAGACTGGTCTGAGCATGGTGTGCTTCAGCGATGCAGCCATTTGCTTCTTCTACCAAGGCATCTGCCTTGGCAAAATCCCCAGCCTCTGCGGCTTTCAAAGCTTCCAGGAGCTTGGATCGAGCGTCACCAGCGTAGGCCACAATTTCAAAACCGAGCAATGTTACTTCTTCTCTATTCATGAGAGTTCCTCCTTTTATTCTTATGTAAAATGTTATTATTGTTTTCTATTTATAAAAGACGTTGAATATGCAGCACCAGGTAGACCCGTTCGCTGCGGTAAAGATCAATTCCCGTCTTCTGGGCAATGATTTGGTAAATATCACTTCCGACCTGATAGGCTTGAGGGTAGGTCATTTGAATCTGACTTTCCATTTCCAGCAGGGAAACATTGTCATCACGGCTTCTGTCCAGATAGTCTAAAAAGTAGTTCAGGTGAATCATAAAACGGTCATAAAAGTTGCTGTTTTCTGCACTTCTTTTAATGCCATTTTTCTTCAGCTCTGCTTCAACTGCAGCCAGAATATCTTTTCGCTTGCCCAAGTGACTTTGCCCCTCGGGATTGGTCTCCCCTTCAGCATTGATAAAGTGATAGGCAATGCGATTGACCTCGTCGCTCGGGAAATGATCCAACAACCGCTCACGGTATATCGCTACTGCTTCCTGAGCAATCTGATAAGGGACCGGGTATTTGTCCGAAGCATCTGGCAGGTCACTCTCCTTGTACCGCCCCTGCTGCACAGCCTGATAAGAACAGTAGATGTGATCCGTAAGTGTGACATAGATATAGTCCTGGACAGGGTAATCATACTTCTTAGAAAGGGTGTCAATCACATCATAGGTTACTGTGATAAAGTCTAGTGGAACATCTTTGAGCAAGGCCACAAAGTTTTCTTTAGACTCTTCCGTTCTTAGGCGAAAGATTTTCTCAATCTTACTTTCAAGAACGATATCACCCTTCTTTTTATTAAAGGCTATRCCACTGCCAATCAGAACAACCTCTTCACYATTTTCATGTTTGGCTAGAGCAACATTGTTGTTCATAGGATGTATGATTCGATACATATCTCCTCCTCTTCATTTTCTAGGGTTCTGGCAAAACAAAAAGACCACAAACAAACCGAGGCTAGATCTTCCCTCAATTTATTTGCGGTCACGCCTAATCCAACTTAGTAACGCTCACCCTATTCAATTTCTGATTTCATTATAGCATATCAGTCGCAGAATGTAAACCCTTACTTTATTTATTTTTTAACAAATTTTAGACTCTTTCTTTCCAAGAGGTAGCTGTTTTTTGAAGAACCTTGTTGAGCTCATCAATATTTTCAAATCCTGTTGTACGAAGCCACTTGCGAGCTGCTTCTTCGCCTTGCTCAATATAGTCTTTGACACTGCCAGCCCAAGTCGCACGTCCACAAAGAACGCCGTTGAAGTTAGCACCTGACTCATGAGCGAACACAAGTGTTTCTTGGAAGAGTTTCGCTGATACACCCGCACTCAAGTAGATGTATGGCAGGTTCGTTGCCTCATCCTGTTCCTTGAAGAAGGCTGCAGCTTGTTCTTTAGTATGCACCACTTCACCATCGCCAAAGCCTTCAACGTATTTAACGTTGACTGGAACTTCCACTTTCAAGACATCAATGTTGAAACGTGGATCTGAGAAGACCTTCATAGCTCCGATAACCTTGTGAGGTTTCACTTTAGCGTACTCAGCGCTGGAAGCATCCGCAATCTTTTCATCGTAAGCCAAGATTTCAAGGAAGAAAGGAATATCTTCTGCCACACACTCTGAACCTACACGCTCGATATAAGCCTGCTTTTGCTGGTTGAGTTCTTCAGAGCTGTCTACATCATAGTAAAGGAGGAATTTCACTGCATCCGCACCTTGTTCTTTGATGCGTTTTGCAGACCAAACATCCAGACAGTCAGGCAAGCGCTTGGTGCTAGAAGTATCGTAGCCTGTCTTTTCATAGGCCAATAACAGGCCAGCATTTTTGTCCAGAGCTTTAGTAGCAGGCAGGCCATACTCAGGATCCAGCAGCATAGACGAAGCGTAAGGAGTCAGTTCTTCTGCAACCAAAACTTTCAGTTCTTCCATTTGAGCTACTGTTGGTTCTGCTTCCTGGTGTTGAGCCATGAGGCGTTTCAAAGCACCGCGTTGGTCAAATGCCAAGGCAGAAATGATGCCATTCTCATCAGAAAGTTTTTCCATGTACTTGCGTTTTTGTTCTGTTAATACCATTCTTTATACCTCTTTTACTGTAATTTGATTATATAAATTATCATAATTGTAAACATTGACATGACCAGTCATTTTTTCTTGGGCATTGAGCATGCCCAGAACATTTGCTTTCTTCAATAAGGAAGCATCATCTAAGCGAAGACTCAGAGCCGAAGAAATCCCTGCAACAGTTGAGTCGCCGGATCCAACTGGATTAACCACTTGGATTTTAGGGATATCTACTTTATAGAAAGTGTCCCAGTGTTTGGCAAAAGCGCCATCTGCACCGAGTGATACGATGATCCACTCGATTCCTTCAAATAGCGGTTCTGAAAGGACAGCTTTTAATTCATCCAAATCTTTGGAAACCTCGCGACCCAACAACTGAGAAAGTTCCTCATTATTAGGCTTGATGGCAGTTGGTTTGACATCTGATTTAAGCACAGCTTCCAGAGCTGCCCCAGAGCAATCCAGCACCACCTTATTGCCAGCTTGATTAGCAATTTCAACCAATTGAATATAATATTTAACAGGTAAACCATTTGGTAGACTTCCCGAGATACTAACTACCTCAGCTGATTCCATTAATGATTTAAAATGATGTAAAAAACCATTTGCCTCATCCGCTGTAATAGTCGGACCAGCTTCCAGGATTTCTGTTTGCTTGCCTTCGTGTAAGATAGCAATGCAATTCCTCGTATGTCCCGAAATATTATAAAATAATGGCCGTACAGCTTGATGAAGATTCCGCAAGAGAAATTCACCATTAGTCCCACCAATCAGCCCCGTCGCAGCGACATTGTCTCCAATTTCCGCCAAGACCCTGGTTACGTTAAGGCCCTTGCCGCCTGCTGTTTTACTGACTTCCGAAACACGATTAACAGTATCAATTTTCAATTCTTCTAAAGGATAGGAAATATCGATAGAAGGATTCATGGTCACTGTAAGAATCATCTGGCTACCTCACTAGTCGTGGTACTCTCCACGATCCCATTTTTCAAGAAATTCTGTAAAGAAATTATCATCTGCCTGATGAGCATTGTGAGTCTCAACGTGCTCAATTTTTGCGATCAATTTTTTATTTTCTTCAGTTGGCTTGTACTCCGCATGGATGAAAGCTTCAATGATATCACACATGAGGAGCTCACCAGTAATTTTTCCACCAAAACCAATAACATTCGCGTTGAGTTCTTCCTTAGCATAGAGAGCTGAAGTCATATCACGTACCAAAGCTGAACGAACACCAGGAACTTTATTTACAGCGTTGTTGATACCGACACCTGTACCACAGATACAAACACCAAGATTAGCTTGTCCACTAACGACTGCCTCCCCTACTTTTTTACCAAAGATTGGGTAGTGAGTACGTGTATGGTCATAAGTACCAAAATCAAGAACTTCATAGCCTTTTGATTTTAGAAAATCTGAGACTGCCATTTTTTCATTGGTAACGATATGGTCACATCCAATTGCAATTTTCATTTGATTTCTCCTTTTTTTAGCACATTTTGTTGAGCATGTCGACCCGGATTTGGTGGCGGCCGCCGTCGTATTTACCATTGACAAAGCCTTTGGCAATGTTCTTAGCCAGCCCTTCACCAACGATTTCAGCTCCCATTGTAATCATGCGAGAGTTGTTATGACCACGAGTCATGTAGGCAGAGCGTTCATCTGAGACTTCTGCCGCAACCATGCCTTTGATTTTGGTCGCTACCATGAATGGACCAGCTCCATAAGCGTCAATGACAATACCAAGATTCTCCTCTTGTTTATTCACCTCAGCCGCAACTGCAAGGGTCACATCAACAAAATCTTGACCTTCTTTCGTCACATCCACCACTTCAAAGTTTTCTCCGACGAGAAAATCCTTGACCACATCTTTCAGCTTGCTTCCAGCAGCATCTGCTCCAATAATAATTGCCATGAGCATTCTCCTTTGTTTGATTTTTTTGCACAGAATATTGTTTATAAAAAACACTTTCTGTTTCCTATAAGCATACTATACTCCTTTAAAAGTTATTTGTCAACAGGTTTTTGTTTGTTTTAATCAAAATATTTTTGAAGATGATTAAAATAAACAAAAAAGCCCTAAAAAGAGCTTTCTGATAATTTTTTCATCCATTTAAAATAAACTAAGAAATAATCTTGGTATAAACTTCCAGTTCTTCTTGAGCATTTTCAGACATCTGGTCTGTGATAACAGCTGTAATCTCCGACAAAGGACAGATAGAGGTAAAATCTTCCTTGCCAATCTTAGAAGAATCAATCAGTAGATATGTCTCTGTCGAGCGCTCCAAAGCTAGCTTCTGAGTATAGGCCTCTTCAAAAGAAGAGGTCATAATCTGCCCGTTTTTGATACCATTGCCACTGAAAAACATCTTAGTAAAGTACATCTTATCCATGATGGCATTGGTCATCTCGCCGACAAAGGCTTGAGTCGCTTCCCGCATCTCCCCACCAAGGAGAAAGACTTTGAAGGTATCCGACTTCTTTTTTAAAAGGTCGTGAAAAATCGGCAGACAATTTGTAATCACGCGCAGATGCTGATTGGTGATTTCCTCTGCCAGCACTTCCACAGAAGTCCCCGGCCCAAGAAAAATAGTATCGCCATCTTCAATCAGCTCCACAGCCTTTTTGGCAACAGTCCGCTTGGCCTCGATATTCTGATAAAGTTTCTCTTCATGAGGGATTTCTCTGTACTTGAGGTGCTGATTACTTTTAGCCCCACCGTGAACACGAGTCAGCAGCCCTTTACTTTCCAGCTCGATCAAATCCCGCCGAACCGTCATATCTGAGACCTTCATACTCTCTACAATCTCAGCAACCGTCACTGTCCCAGCTCGATCCACCAGCTTAACTATTTCGTCCTGTCTCTGATTTTTTCCCATACTTTAGCCTCTCTACACATTGGTTTTGTTTATTATAACTCATTTTTCTGTTTTTTTCACTCCCTTCAAGTCCAAAATCTATATAATCATACCACATATAGAAAAGAGTGTCAAGTATTTTCTGTAAGTATGATGTATCCCCTTTTTATGATACAAACAAGAAGACCAACTGCTCTGATGCAGCTGGTCTTCTTTTGCTTAGAGGGTTTTACGCTTCTTAGCGGCTTTGGAAAGGGAAATATC
>NZ_JAJEPD010000018.1:0-4794 GCF_020729765.1 Streptococcus sanguinis
GAAAATAAATCTGTCAGTGGACAGTAATGAGTGCGAACTCAAACTTTTTAATGAGAGTTTGATCCTGGCTCAGGACGAACGCTGGCGGCGTGCCTAATACATGCAAGTAGAACGCTGAAGAGAGGAGCTTGCTCTTCTTGGATGAGTTGCGAACGGGTGAGTAACGCGTAGGTAACCTGCCTGGTAGCGGGGGATAACTATTGGAAACGATAGCTAATACCGCATGATATTAATTGTCGCATGATAATTAATTGAAAGATGCAATTGCATCACTACCAGATGGACCTGCGTTGTATTAGCTAGTTGGTGAGGTAACGGCTCACCAAGGCGACGATACATAGCCGACCTGAGAGGGTGATCGGCCACACTGGGACTGAGACACGGCCCAGACTCCTACGGGAGGCAGCAGTAGGGAATCTTCGGCAATGGGGGGAACCCTGACCGAGCAACGCCGCGTGAGTGAAGAAGGTTTTCGGATCGTAAAGCTCTGTTGTAAGAGAAGAACGGGTGTGAGAGTGGAAAGTTCACACTGTGACGGTATCTTACCAGAAAGGGACGGCTAACTACGTGCCAGCAGCCGCGGTAATACGTAGGTCCCGAGCGTTGTCCGGATTTATTGGGCGTAAAGCGAGCGCAGGCGGTTAGATAAGTCTGAAGTTAAAGGCTGTGGCTTAACCATAGTATGCTTTGGAAACTGTTTAACTTGAGTGCAGAAGGGGAGAGTGGAATTCCATGTGTAGCGGTGAAATGCGTAGATATATGGAGGAACACCGGTGGCGAAAGCGGCTCTCTGGTCTGTAACTGACGCTGAGGCTCGAAAGCGTGGGGAGCAAACAGGATTAGATACCCTGGTAGTCCACGCCGTAAACGATGAGTGCTAGGTGTTAGGCCCTTTCCGGGGCTTAGTGCCGCAGCTAACGCATTAAGCACTCCGCCTGGGGAGTACGACCGCAAGGTTGAAACTCAAAGGAATTGACGGGGGCCCGCACAAGCGGTGGAGCATGTGGTTTAATTCGAAGCAACGCGAAGAACCTTACCAGGTCTTGACATCCCTCTGACCGCTCTAGAGATAGAGTTTTCCTTCGGGACAGAGGTGACAGGTGGTGCATGGTTGTCGTCAGCTCGTGTCGTGAGATGTTGGGTTAAGTCCCGCAACGAGCGCAACCCCTATTGTTAGTTGCCATCATTSAGTTGGGCACTCTAGCGAGACTGCCGGTAATAAACCGGAGGAAGGTGGGGATGACGTCAAATCATCATGCCCCTTATGACCTGGGCTACACACGTGCTACAATGGCTGGTACAACGAGTCGCAAGCCGGTGACGGCAAGCTAATCTCTGAAAGCCAGTCTCAGTTCGGATTGTAGGCTGCAACTCGCCTACATGAAGTCGGAATCGCTAGTAATCGCGGATCAGCACGCCGCGGTGAATACGTTCCCGGGCCTTGTACACACCGCCCGTCACACCACGAGAGTTTGTAACACCCGAAGTCGGTGAGGTAACCGTAAGGAGCCAGCCGCCTAAGGTGGGATAGATGATTGGGGTGAAGTCGTAACAAGGTAGCCGTATCGGAAGGTGCGGCTGGATCACCTCCTTTCTAAGGAGTCCGTAAGGACAYACGGAATGCACTTGAGTCTTGTTTAGTTTTGAGAGGGCTATGTGGGGCCTTAGCTCAGCTGGGAGAGCGCCTGCTTTGCACGCAGGAGGTCAGCGGTTCGATCCCGCTAGGCTCCATTATCTAGTTTGACTAGATAAAGAACTTGTCCATTGAAAATTGAATACCGATATCAAATAGTAACAAGAAAATAAACCGAAAACGCTGTGAAAATTAATGAGTTTAAGACTGAAAGGTCAAAAATAAGGTTAAGTTAGTAAGGGCGCACGGTGGATGCCTTGGCACTAGGAGCCGAWGAAGGACGTGACAAACGACGAAATGCCTCGGGGAGCTGTAAGTAAGCACTTGATCCGGGGRTGTCCGAATGGGGGAACCCAACAGGTTGATGCCTGTTACCCATTTCTGTTAAGGAAATGAGGAGGAAGACGCAGTGAACTGAAACATCTAAGTAGCTGCAGGAAGAGAAAGCAAAAGCGATTGCCTTAGTAGCGGCGAGCGAAGAGGCAGGAGGGCAAACCGAAGAGTTTACTCTTCGGGGTTGTAGGACTGCAATGTGGACTCAGAATTTATAGAAGAATGACTTGGGAAAGTCAGCCAAAGAGAGTAAGAGCCTCGTATTTTAAATAGATTCTGTACCTAGCAGTATCCTGAGTACGGCGGGACACGTGAAATCCCGTCGGAATCTGGGAGGACCATCTCCCAACCCTAAATACTCCCTAGTGACCGATAGTGAACCAGTACCGTGAGGGAAAGGTGAAAAGCACCCCGGGAGGGGAGTGAAATAGAACCTGAAACCGTGTGCCTACAACAAGTTCGAGCCCGTTCATGGGTGAGAGCGTGCCTTTTGTAGAATGAACCGGCGAGTTACGTTATGATGCGAGGTTAAGTTGAAGAGACGGAGCCGTAGGGAAACCGAGTCTGAATAGGGCGTTTTAGTATCATGATGTAGACCCGAAACCATGTGACCTACCCATGAGCAGGTTGAAGGTGCGGTAAAACGCACTGGAGGACCGAACCAGGGCACGTTGAAAAGTGCTTGGATGACTTGTGGGTAGCGGAGAAATTCCAAACGAACTTGGAGATAGCTGGTTCTCTCCGAAATAGCTTTAGGGCTAGCGTCGACATGAAGATTCTTGGAGGTAGAGCACTGTTTGGGTGAGGGGTCCATCCCGGATTACCAATCTCAGATAAACTCCGAATGCCAATGAATTATGGTCGGCAGTCAGACTGCGAGTGCTAAGATCCGTAGTCGAAAGGGAAACAGCCCAGACCACCAGCTAAGGTCCCAAAATAATTGTTAAGTGGAAAAGGATGTGGGGTTGCACAGACAACTAGGATGTTAGCTTAGAAGCAGCTATTCATTCAAAGAGTGCGTAATAGCTCACTAGTCGAGTGACCCTGCGCCGAAAATGTACCGGGGCTAAAACAATTTACCGAAGCTGTGGATACCTTTTATAGGTATGGTAGGAGAGCGTTCTATGTGTGGAGAAGGTGTACCGTGAGGAGCGCTGGAACGCATAGAAGTGAGAATGCCGGTATGAGTAGCGCAAGACAGGTGAGAATCCTGTCCACCGTAAGACTAAGGTTTCCAGGGGAAGGCTCGTCCGCCCTGGGTTAGTCGGGACCTAAGGAGAGACCGAAAGGTGTATCCGATGGCCAACAGGTTGAGATTCCTGTACTAGAGTATGAAGTGATGGAGGGACGCAGTAGGCTAACTCGTGCGTACGATTGGATGTACGTCTAAGCAGTGAGGCGTGGTATGAGTCAAATGCTTATACCTCTAACGTTGAGCTGTGATGGGGAGCGAAGTTTAGTAGCGAGTGAGTGATGTCACACTGCCAAGAAAAGCTTCTAGCGTTGTATCATACTCTACCCGTACCGCAAACCGACACAGGTAGTCGAGGCGAGTAGCCTCAGGTGAGCGAGAGAACTCTCGTTAAGGAACTCGGCAAAATGACCCCGTAACTTCGGGAGAAGGGGTGCTGACTTAAGTCAGCCGCAGTGAATAGGCCCAAGCAACTGTTTATCAAAAACACAGCTCTCTGCTAAATCGTAAGATGATGTATAGGGGGTGACGCCTGCCCGGTGCTGGAAGGTTAAGAGGAGTGCTTAGCGGWAACGCGAAGGTATGAATTGAAGCCCCAGTAAACGGCGGCCGTAACTATAACGGTCCTAAGGTAGCGAAATTCCTTGTCGGGTAAGTTCCGACCCGCACGAAAGGCGTAATGATTTGGGCACTGTCTCAACGAGAGACTCGGTGAAATTTTAGTACCTGTGAAGATGCAGGTTACCCGCGACAGGACGGAAAGACCCCATGGAGCTTTACTGCAGTTTGATATTGAGTGTCTGTGCCACATGTACAGGATAGGTAGGAGCCTATGAAATCGGGACGCCAGTTTCGATGGAGGCGTTGTTGGGATACTACCCTTGTGTTATGGCCACTCTAACCCGGTAGGTTTATCATCTACGGAGACAGTGTCTGACGGGCAGTTTGACTGGGGCGGTCGCCTCCTAAAAGGTAACGGAGGCGCCCAAAGGTTCCCTCAGACTGGTTGGAAATCAGTCGCAGAGTGTAAAGGTATAAGGGAGCTTGACTGCGAGAGCTACAACTCGAGCAGGGACGAAAGTCGGGCTTAGTGATCCGGTGGTTCCGCATGGAAGGGCCATCGCTCAACGGATAAAAGCTACCCTGGGGATAACAGGCTTATCTCCCCCAAGAGTTCACATCGACGGGGAGGTTTGGCACCTCGATGTCGGCTCGTCGCATCCTGGGGCTGTAGTCGGTCCCAAGGGTTGGGCTGTTCGCCCATTAAAGCGGCACGCGAGCTGGGTTCAGAACGTCGTGAGACAGTTCGGTCCCTATCCGTCGCGGGCGTAGGAAATTTGAGAGGATCTGCTCCTAGTACGAGAGGACCAGAGTGGACTTACCGCTGGTGTACCAGTTGTTCTGCCAAGAGCATCGCTGGGTAGCTATGTAGGGAAGGGATAAACGCTGAAAGCATCTAAGTGTGAAACCCACCTCAAGATGAGATTTCCCATAACGCAAGTTAGTAAGAGCCCTGAGAGAAGATCAGGTTGATAGGTTAGGAGTGGAAGTGTGGTGACACATGGAGCGGACTAATACTAATCGCTCGAGGACTTATCCTAGAATAAGAGATTCATCAGAGTGCAGCGAATGGTTT
>NZ_JAJEPD010000019.1:0-791 GCF_020729765.1 Streptococcus sanguinis
GTAATTCAATTTCTGACATGCCTAAAGGATTAGCACCAAAGTCATATTCCTTAAAGAAAAGCCAGGCCCATCCAATAACAGCATCGACATGTATATGAGGGTTATAGGATAATTTGTATTCTGCAACTAGTTTATCTCTTAATTCAACTACTTTGTCTATTGGATCTACTATTATTTCATTAGATGTCCCACCATTAACATAGATGCAAGCAATTTTAGCATCATGCTCAATCGCTTCTCTGAGAGTTTTTTCTAACTCTTCAAGATTAATCGTTCCCTCAGAAGTTGTTGCTATCTTTTTAAAACTATTTGTTCCAAGTCCTAACCAATCACAAACTTCTTTATGACAAGGATGCCCCTTATCCGTCGAAATAACTATAGCTTTATTATTTTCAAATGAAGATATACCTTCTGATTGAATACCCTCACCAAATGCTTTATTTAATCCTAATTTTAGTGCATATAAATTTGTCCCTTTCCCGCCAAACGTAAAAATGCCACTAGATTGTTTCCAATCCCAATCAACTAATTGTGAGAGATACTTTGCTGTAAGTAGTTCAGCACTTATTAAATACCCTGACGTTTCATCCTGCCCTAGATTAGGATTGAATAACGAAGCATAGGAAGAAGCAGCAACAGACACCACATTAACTGGTGGTACAATATTTAGCATTGTGCCAGGATTTCCCCAGTTTACAGCTCTTTGGAACATTGGCACCAATAAATCTATAACATTATCAATTCCTTTGGAATCCTGAGACAAATTGCGATCATTCAAAAATTTTTCAGAA
>NZ_JAJEPD010000020.1:0-628 GCF_020729765.1 Streptococcus sanguinis
GAAATATATCATGAATAAAGGAGAACGAGTATGAAAATAGATATGACGGAGGTTAACAACCAGAAATCTGCGCTGACCAATTCCGTTACAAATCTCAATAATCAGATTGATACATCAAAGAACTCTTTTTCTAGCCTAACGGCTTCAAATAGTCTATCAGGAGATGTAAAGTCAGCTATTGATGGCAAAATAAATAATTATCAACTTCCTCTCTTAACCAACTTTAGTAATGCTCTAAACGTTCTGTCAGCTCAGTATGATAAGACTATTGAACAGTTCCAATCAACAGTATCAGAGAATGCGTCAGATGCGATAATTGATACGGATTATCTACAAGGACTGTTAGATGGTTTTTCAGATTTGGAGACCAATATTAGCACAGTGAATCAGCAGACTTCAACTATATATAGTTCTATTGCTGATATTATCAGTCTGACTAATCCAGATGCCAGTTTAATTACAACGCCATTATCAGAAGCTAAGACAATATTAACTGAAACAAAGGCGAATATGGAAACGTTTGATGGCTGGACAAGGGGAACTGAGGAAGTTGATAATTATTTATTTTGCCATCAATAGCTGACTTTACATCTCCTGATAGACTATTTGAAGCCGTTAGGCTAGAAAA
>NZ_JAJEPD010000002.1:0-6235 GCF_020729765.1 Streptococcus sanguinis
AAAGGGAATAGAACCACTAAAAACAAGTTCCTCTTCATTAAGATTCTTTGCTTGATCCTTTTGAAAGAAGAGGAGATCTGTGGTTACACGAGTACCTGCAATGCTTTTAAAAGCCGTATCTGGCAACCGAACTCCCCCTAAAAAATGAGTGTTGGATTTAATCTCTTGTAAGACATTATCTGTCCGTTTATCCATTGTGCCAATAGAAGAGATAATCGAAACTTGTCCTCCATCTCTTACTAAATCAAGTGAGTGTTTGACAAAGTAATCATGAATCATATAAGGTTTATCATAGTTTTTATCTGCAATGCGAAAATTTCCAAATGGGACATTCGTTAAGACTAAATCAAAACTATTATTTTGATAGGAAACTTCTTCAAATCCTCGCACTTCAATATGGGTATTGGGGTGGAGTTGTTTTGCGATTGCGCCTGTCACGCTGTCTAATTCAACCCCATAGAGTTCTGATTTCTCTCGTATCCTTCTAGGCATAGCCGCATAGAAGTTCCCAGTCCCCATAGAAGGATCTAATATCCTCCCTCCCTCAAAACCATCATCCAGTAATTTTTGCCAAATCTGGCGAATAATCATTGGGTCTGTATAATAGGCTGTGAGAGAACTTTGTTTCATGGCGGAGTATTCTGATTTACTTACTAAACTCTTAAGAGTTAAACGTTCTGCTTCATACTTTGGATTGAGTTCATCGAAAAATTCATTGGCAAGACCACCCCAGCCGACATACTTGGCTAGTAGCTCTTGTTCTTCTGGATTCGCTTGTCGTCCCTCTTTTTCTAATCTTTTAACAAGTTCAATTGCGGCGATATTCGTTTCAATTTTTTCTCGATTTGTCTTAGGATAAAAGTTCTCTAAATCATCTGGAAAAACAAAATCTTGAACAGGAATATCCAACTCTTCTAAACTTGAAATAAGTGGTGTTGATTCTGTTTCATTAAACTTTTCCYTTTCTTCTTCCAGATAGGAAAACAAATCTATTTCCTGACTTTCACTTGATGAATCCATCTCAATCTCTGAATCTTCTTTTTCAAGTTCTACATGAGACAATACTCGTTCAATCTCTTCTAAACTGTTCAAGTATAAGATAGGATTCTCTTCAAATAACTGGTTGGAATCATTGAATAGCTCTAGGCGAACTAAGCCATTTAACTGAGCATTTTCAATCGAAACCAACTGAAATACTTGTCCTTTATAACTTACTTGTGAACCAATTGGATATTCCCTCAAAGCTTCTTCTACAATTTTATCGACATTAGAAAAAGGGTTCGTTTCTTCCGTTTCCTGTTCAATATCACTTGAAGGAGATAAAGATTCCTCTACTTGATTAGACTTTTCTCTTATAGCTTTCACTTCATCAAAATGAGTAATAATCTTCAGCTTTTGTGTCAGTGGGAGTTGTGTGTAGTTTTCTTCATGATGGACAAGATCCGTAACGGTATCTAAAGTAGCCATCAATTCTGAACCCAAATAGGCTAGAACATCTCCCTCTTTTTCTTCAAAATGAATCTCAAGAAGTTCTTTTTTTAGTTCTTTGGAATCAACCATTAGAAGAAATTCCTCTATATCTCTACTAATACGGTCAGATAGATTATTCGCAACCCGATAGACATTGACTAAATTGACATCCTGATTCTGATGAAATACAAGCTCACTTAATGGTGTTAGCTTCTCTTTTTCAGATTGGATATAAAATCGAGTGGAAAGGTTATAGGTTGCGACTTCTAGCACCAAGTTTTTCTCAAAATTACTTAATTGAGATAATTTACTTAGACCTGCTTGTCCAAATTTTCTTGTGTAACTTTCTAAATCTTGGTCATTATTTTCAGAACTGGCCTCTAGGAAAGAAACAATATCTTGATGAAACGAATAGACATGAGGTATCTCTTCTATTTTGCCCTCTTTAGTCAAAAAACTCTCTACCAAATCCTGCCATTTCTCATCAAAATGTTGCGCTTGATAACGAAGAAATAAGTCCATTTTCTCTCTATCTTTTGGAATTGTTCCACGAAACATAGCCAATAATTGTATTACTTCCATACTCGCTCCTTTCATCTATACGAAAATAGGAGAATCACATGATTCCCCTACAACTCTATCTCCATTTCAACCTCTTGAGGACTGATTTCTAAATCACTAGATAAAAGAGAAACGGCATCCGTTCTCATGTAGTAAGTATATAAGTCTTCTAGGTCTTGTTGGTTTTCAATCCCTGTTTCAATACTAATCAGAGCCTGTATAAATTCCTTGTAGTGACTCTCCATCATATCTGAAATCTTTTGTTTCATTTCCATTAATACTGAGGACGGTTCAGTGATACTTGTTTGGTCTATGTCTTGTAAATCCTTTTCTAAGGGATTGGTTCCTTCTTCTATTTCCACTAAATCTGAACGTCCATCACCATCAGAATCTGCGCTAAGAGGATTGGTTCCTAGCGCCAATTCTTGAGCATCAGTTAATCCATCTTGATCCGAATCACGTTGATAAATGACTTCCATATACTTCCTTCTTTCCTAGTTAATCTTTTTTCACTCCAATCCTACCAAATATTCCTTGAAAGAAGTATCACAACAAAAAAGAGAACGAGCCAAAACTGCGTTCTCCTTAAAATGATAAAACATTATTATCAAAGTAAAAAGATGACTTACAGAATCTGTAAGCCACCTAGTCAGTCGGTTTATTCTGGTGTCTGCCACCGCTTGGCCATTACGTCCAAGATTGCTATCGGATTTTGTTCTGGTGTCCGCCACCGCTTGGCCCTTATGTCCAAGATTACTATCAGATTGACCATGAGCCGACCACTCATCTACACCATTATTCTAACGAATATGAGCTACAAACGCAAGAGAAAAACTTATTTTGGATTTATACACTATAGAAAACATACACTATCTTTAGATTGAACTTTTGTTCAAAATAAGCTATAATGAATTTAAGTAGAAACAGGAGGTAGAACAAATGGCTACAATCAGTTTAACACGTGATATAAAACTAACAAACGAAGATGCTCTAAAAATTCTTAATCATGAACCATCTAAAAAGCTACAAGCAGTCTTGAAATCTATTAAATCACAAGACGCTACCGCTCCAACGAAAAATAAACTCATTTTAAAGTATCTGTAAGATGACAATTCAAGTAACACCACTTAAGCAATATCTTGAAAATATTCAAGTGCTGGCTCCTGATAAAACTGAGAAACAAGTTCAGGAGCTATTTAAAACTATCATTTTAGAAAATGTTAATTTCAAAGATAATGAAGAGATGTTGACTTATCTATCTGATAAAGCTCCCAATTTTGAAAAACAACATCGTTCTCGTAATTTTATCGTTGAAGAAACTGAAACAAATAACATCATAGGATTCTTTAGTTTATCTCTCAAAGTTGTTGATATTTCTGATTTAAAGGAATCCTTAAAAAAGAAACTCGTCCTAAAAGGAAAAAGTCCCAAAAATATTGATTATCTCCCTGTGTTACTTATCGGTCAATTCGGCAAAAACACAAAGCTAAATAAACTATCAGGACAAGAGTTATTTGAAATTGTAATTCAAAAAATTGAAGAATTTCGAGCAATTGTAGGAACTCAGATGGTATTTTTAGATAGTATCAATCATCCTAAAGTCATTCAATTTTATGAACAGTTCGGATTTGTTGCTTACAGTCAATTGATTAAAGACGATCATCAAGTAAGTTATCAACCTATGGCATTAAATATGTCACTCTATAAAAAATAAGAATCATGTCACCTAAACTGATGACATGATTCTTTTATTTCACCGTATAAGCAAAACTGATGGCACTATCTGCTTGCGAGATTTTTCTAAAGGTATAGTTAGGGTTGCCACCATAGTTAGTTTCAGACACAAGGAAAGAACCATCATCATAGACTTTCTCGACAAAAGCCACATGACCGTAGATAGCTGGTGTGCCATGTGTACCTCCTACAAAAGAAACAATGGCACCTGCTCTTGGTGTAGAGCCAGTTTCCCCACCAAGACTTGAAGCTGTCGCAACCCAGTCTTGACCATTTCCCATGGTATTAATGATTGAAATCTTCTCACCATTACTTCCTTTTAATTTTAAGCCTAACTGATTCATACGAGCCGCAACACCCCATGTACATTGTCCATAGGCATAGGCCATACCATCTCCACCACCAGGAACAGAATGATCATACAAGTCCCCACGAACACCTTCGAGGGATTGTGGATCACTCTTTGCCTGTCCTCCGTTTGTTTGGCTAAAGCCTTTTTCAATTTGGTAATACCATTCTGTTGCTCTGGTTTGTCTTTCCAGTAGTTTGTCACCAGAATTTCCCTCCCAATAGGTAAGGAAGAGTTGGGCTAAATTGGCTGCACTGCCCGTATTTCCAAAGAAATCCTTTAACCAACTTTGATAGTAAGGACTATCCCCATGAAGCATAAAATCAAGTTGGAGATCTAAATCATACCACTTCTTATTTTTGATATGTGCATAATTCAATAAAGCTGTATGCCGTGTTGAACCATCTGCAGTATCCGTCCATTGACCTAACCCCAAACCTCTATGAAGGATATTAGGATAAGCACCACTATAAATGGCTGGACCTCCAATTGCTAACCAGGTTTCATCATCCCATGAGGAATCGGTAGCGCCAACAGGAGGAGATAAATAATCCCCTTCAGCTCGTTTTGGATTAATAGAAGATTCTACCGACCAATTTCCTAAAATAGCCGCAATGGCTTGGGGACTTGCCCCTTGAGATTTCAAAAACTCATAAATATGTTTTGCTCGTTCAAACTCATCCCCACCAAACTGACCAATGGCAGGTAAGATAGTTGTCTGAAGTTGAATGACTTTTGGAAAATAAAATTGCGGATTGACATACACCAATTTTTCTTTCTTGTTCTTATACTTTTGATAGGAAACTTTCAAACCTGTATCGTCTGGTGTTTCACCAATAATATCACCCGTTAAGACTCTTGTCCCCTCAATCGCACGGCCATTATGAATAGAATACAAGGTCAATCGACTCTCATTCTCTCCTTTTCCGTTAGTGAGAATAATATTGTCACCATCTAGAGATACAACTCCATCCATTGGTGCGACAATCGTTTGGTGAGCCTTTGCTTCTAGTAGAATGTACTCCTGAAGAGTAGGTTTCCCATCTAAATCATAGTATCCATAACGATAAGTCATGGTTAGACTATCTTCGTTGCTTTTCCCCTCAAATGGATTGTCCAATTCCTGCATGGAAGCATATACACCCTCTTCTTTTAGTTCCTTCATTTCCTCTTGATCGTCTTTCGAGAGTTTATACTTAGGAGTTTCATAGAGGTCTTGCATGGATTTCAAATCATCCCCATCGTTTAAATCATGCCACAAAGTAGACAGATAATCCTTGTAAGTTTCTGAACTAAATAAGTGAACTGGTTTGTGTAACTCATAGTCATGGAATTTAAAGTTCATATAGCCMATCACATCATCAACTTTTGTGTAATAAGTAATTCCTTTGTCATTTGTGCGAGTATGTTCTGCATCTTCCCAAGTTAGATGGGTATAAGCTTTTGTTAATTCAAATTCATCTTGTTGAATMAAACTAGCAGATGAAAATCCTAAAAAGAAGCTCATCATAAGTAAGAGAAGAAAGACTAATCCTCCAACTATCCAGGTTGCAGGATTCCCAGCCGTAAATGTAAAGAAGGAAAAGGCTGCTTTTAGTTTTTGATAGATATTTCGGACACTTGAAAGACCTTGTTTCTTTAATTTTCGATACCGATTTTTAAAGGAACTTGGATTATCTTTCGCTAGTTTCCATCCTTTTCCATCCTTAAAATGATGGTATCGCTCTTTTGTGTTGGTCAGTCTTTTCTTGGTAAAACGACCTGTTGCTTGTCCTGTTTTGACACTAGCTTTTCCAAGATTATAAGAAAGTCGACTGTAGCGTTTCCCTTTTCTAATGGTCTCTTGAAGTGTACGATAGCCTTCTAAATCTTCATTTTCTGAAGCTAACTCTCCACCTTCACGTCCAAGGACATAAAGAAAAGTTTTGGCTTTCCTACTGACTTTTTTGGACTTATAGGCTTGTTTAGTAGATTTTAGATTATCTTTTGCGGCCTTGACTTCTTTCTTAGCTTTTAATTCTTCTAAACTCTTCCCTTGAAAGAAAAAATTGGATTTTGCTTTCGATTCCTGACCATAAAGAAATTTTTGATTGGTTTTTCTTTCTTTACGACTCTCTTTTC
>NZ_JAJEPD010000021.1:0-26946 GCF_020729765.1 Streptococcus sanguinis
TTATATGCAACTGGTAAAAACTGATCTAGATTTTTGGACCTATGAAGAATTAAGAAAAAAACTTGATCCACTTTTAGTTGAATTAATAATAAATTATTCTTTTTGCGATGATGAACGGCGGGATTTACTTAGAGAAATTGCCAAAAAATTTGCCGAAGGTGATGCGGTTTCCTTGCTACATAGCGAAAAATAGTTCAGCTCAAACAAAGTTCTTTTCTTTTAGTCATTTATTTCCTTTCATGAGTCTTTAAAAATCAGAGAAGCTTTTTTAGGGCTTTTGGAGAATATTTGAGTAATATCGCTATCAACTATATTACAGTATTTACTCTCTTTTTAGACAAGATATTTAAAGAATGGTCAAACCAAAAAAGACACCTCCTTGGAGATGCCTTCCGCACTCAGGGCCCGTAGGTTTTCCTGATAGCTATTTCTTAAGTACCTCCATTCTATGATATTGTTTACCTTTTGTCAACGATGTTACTTGACTAAGAACTTTGTTTGAGCTGAACTATTTTTCGCTATGTAGCAAGGAAACCGCATCACCTTCGGCAAATTTTTTGGCAATTTCTCTAAGTAAATCCCGCCGTTCATCATCGCAAAAAGAATAATTTATTATTAATTCAACTAAAAGTGGATCAAGTTTTTTTCTTAATTCTTCATAGGTCCAAAAATCTAGATCAGTTTTTACCAGTTGCATWTAATCGAATTCTTTCCAAGAGGAAAACTCTCTAGGTGTAGGTATGCTATTCTCAAAAGGAGTTTCTGATTGTTCGCTATACCCTAACAAATAACCAACTGACACTTCAAAGAAATCTGCAAGTTGAAAGGCCTTCTCCGGTTTAATATTGCTTTCTCCATTTTCCCAGCGTTGAATAGTTCGATATGGAATTTTAGTTTCAGTTGCCAATTCTTGCTGCGTTAAATTTTTGGATTTTCGTAATTCTTTCAGTTTGTTCATCTTATTACCTCGTATAAATTATATCATCACGCACCACAATATGGCAAGTTTTTTCAAAAAAATGATATTTATCTATTGACACACGTCATAATATGGTGTATTATTGAATCATAAAACGCCAGAAGTGGCGTGTGGAAAGGAGAGTCAAATCTATTGCTTATTACCTCAACTCAAGCAAAGGCTATTCGCCGAAAGCAAGCTGACAAGAAACTGACTTCCAAGCAAGCAGGCGAAGAGATTGGCGTGACGCAAGTAACCTATCGGAAAATCCGAGACGGGGGCGATGTCAAGCCAAGCGTTTACCAAAAAGCCATGGAATGGCTAGCAGAAGATTATTAGAAGGGAGCTTACATCACTAATACAATTAGGCTGAATAAGTCTAGAAGCAACAAAAAAAGGCTTAATGCAGGAACCAACTGACAAGCCTTTCACACTAAGATATTCAAACACTTACTAGCAGGCAAGCCGTAAGGGTTTTAAGAATACATTTTATACTTAGATTATACCAAAAAGGGATATCAAATGCAACCGCTCAGAGAGGCGACTCTATAAACTGCCGATAAAGACTAAGGGAAATAGATAAGGATAATCAACATGACTAAAACACCATTTACACAAGGAGACCTAGCCCAGCTTTGGCAAGACGAAGGTCAGATTACTATGGACATTCTTAGAAAGCGCCTGCCAGACTGGACCGACAGACAGATAAAAGTTCGCTTGAACAACTGGAAAGCTCGTAAGGCTATAGCTTTCACCATGAAGAACAAGGAAATCGTCAGCTTTGAGCTTTTGAGAAACAAGAAGCAGGAAGAAGAACAGACATCAGGCGGCCGTAAGCTAAAGTTAGAAGATTATTACAAGCAGGTGATGGCTACTCGCGAGATTATCGAAAAGAAAACCGCTAGTGACACCAACCGCCTCAAAGCTATCCAGCTGCAGCAGCAAGCGCTGAATGAAATTCCTGATCATATCTATAAAGAACTCGCAGAAATTTTTGAATGAGGATAAAACAAATGATTCAAGAAATTGACATGACGCCAGGACAAGCAATCATCTTTGTCTCACTACTGCTATTCCTAATCTGGAAGCTATGGCATCTAAACAGCTCTCAGAGCTCACTAGAGGACCTTAGAGTGGCCGAAAGCTCTCAGACGGAAGAAAGCACCGCCAACAAACTAACCCCCGAATACGGAGCATATATCCAACTTGCAGGACGCAAGTACAACTAAAGGAGAAAAAACATGAAACTACAAACATTTTCAGATAAAGCAACAAAACGGACTTTCACTTACGACTTTTTAAATCATGATACTGCACAAGCAGGCGGCCATGCTCTAATGGGCTACATGATTGGAAACTATGCCCAGCCAGTGATTGAACTGACATACAAAAACAACGGACAGCTTACTGCTGTATATGTCGAGGACAATGACCTAATTGACGTATTTAATCGAATTTGCGACAGCTTCCAGGACTTCCAAATGATAAGCACTAGCGATTAGAAATATCTAGGAGAGGGAAGAATATGGAAATTTCAATCTTTGACCACAACAAACTAAATCGTAATGCTTTTTACGTTAAAGAGCTAGATGTGCTTTTTGTAGCAGATACAGTAAACGAAGAAGAAAAGCAAACCCTTATCCGACAACTCGGAAAATAAGCACTAAGGAAGCGAGGAACAAGAAAATGACTGAAAAAACAGAACAAACTAAAACTGTACAACTTACTGTCGAAGAGCTGCAGAGCTTAGGCTGCCGACTGTCTAATATCCTAAAGACAATTAAAATGGATCAAGTGGCTCAAGCTGGGGTGTCTCTTGCAAAAGACCGAGATTTATTCACCTTTACACACCTAGCAACTAACTATCTAAGCTCTTCCTATGAGGTATTTGAAACGATTATAGCCGAGCTTGATGATATAGCTAGTCAGCTTTTGGAATGCGACGATGCTGAGGAGCTGGAGGCTTTCAAAAATGGGCGATAAATTTGAATTAAGCGATAATATTGTCAATTTCTCGGAGTATATGCAGGAATTAAAAGACCAGGAAGCGAATCTAGCAACCTTTCAGAATGATGGATCATTCAATAGCATGGTTTGTGAGTTCGCTATTGGAATAAGTAACCATATAGGCAGAATAATTGGGATTTTGGAAGAACAACAGAAAACCATTCGTAGCATGACCAAGGAAATTGAAAATCTAAAAAGAAAAAAGTGAGGCACGAACATTGATTAAGTCTAAAGATATCAAAGCAATAAAAGAAAGCCTTAAAGCTATTGAAACTTGCAAGAATGAGCCAACAAGAGAAGACCAGCAACTTATGGCCAAGATATTGTGTCAAACATTGGACCTATTGGAGCAGCAAGATAAAAAAATATTGCTTATGAATAAAACTCTAGGGAAAATTGCCGGCAAGGTCATGGCAAATCAGAGGAGGTGGCCTTGATATGGCACTATTCAGCGCAGAAACTGAAAAGGAATTAAAAACAGAGGCTCTATCTCTGGTTGCTGGCTTCTTGGAATCCTATGCACGTCCAAAGGCTAAACATCTGGGTTTAATGTCTGCTGCAGAGGTCCGAGAGGAATTAGGAATTAAGGCCAACACTTTGAAACGTTGGGAATCGGAAGGTTTGAAACGCTACCAGCCGCCGCTCGAAGATACTCGCAAGGTATTTTACAAAATAAAAGATATTTTGATTTTCCTGGGAGTAGATGATAACGGAGGAAGAGCATGAATACAATTATGGAATTAACTTTTACTCCTCAGACAATGAAACTGTTTAGCTTCTTGAAAGAAAACCCCACTGCTGTCTATAAAAAAGGGAATTACTACAAGTTCCTCTATTTTGAGCCACTGGATGTTTATATTTCAGAATTCACTTATAAAGGCATCAAATTTAGAAAGCTAGAAAGCAAGGATCTGAAACTAGCCGGCTGGAAATTAGTAAGAGATATGCCAATATCTCTGGCTAAGCCAGATCTAATAACCGTCTTAAAAGACCTTGAAAAAGTCAGAATCAAGGAAAACCGCCAGGGAACTGGGATAAAACTGACTGGCTGGATATTAGAAACTTTGACGCTAGGCCTTTACACCAAGCAAGAAACAGCCTTATTCGTCCGCTTACTATATATCAATGGCTATAGTTGTGAGGATATAGCAGGGCTATTCTCCGCTATTGTGAAGCGCCCAGCCCTTGCCAGATATTTTATTAAAGAATTAAGCAATTTAGAAAGGGGTGTAACTTGACAGAAAAAGAAATCATACAGTCGATCATCGAGGATGACAGAGGGGTAAAGCAGGATAAGTCAACAGAACTGGACAACCAGGAACGAGGGCAGCCCCAAGAATTACAAGAAGACTGTTATTTTAAGACTTTCAAGGGTGTTAGGAAGCTTTTAAAAGATGATCTCCAAAGTCTGTACGAACAGACTTATCAGAAAGCCTTAGCAACAGCTCCAGAAACTGCAGAAGAGACAGCCGAGGAAAAGGCTAGGAAAGCCGCCGCAAGGAAAATGCCTCGGAGCGCATTACAAATTGCTGAATTTCTACGCCAACGGCTACACTTTGTCAGATTAAAGAATGACATGGAGGGGCAACGGGAACCGTTGTATTATTACAATCCTGATAGGGGCTTCTACGAGACAAACGAGGAATTTATAAAAGATTTGATTTTCGTTGTCAATCCAGAGCTGACGGAACGCAAAGCCCTTGATGTTATCTATAAGCTATCCAGAGCAGCTATCAGCAGAAAAGCTGATAATCGTTATACTGCATTGGGAAATCTGCTTTACAATGCTAAAACCGGCGAAACAGAGCCATTTAGCCCCCAAAAGCTTGTAATTAGGAAGATTGACTGTAATTATATTGCAGATGCAAAAGAACCTAATATAAAAGGCTGGAAAGTAACCGAATGGCTGAAAAATCTGTTCGGAGGAGACGATGAACTGTATAGGATGGCACTGCAAATCATCAAAGCCAGCGTTACAGGCGAGAGCTTGAAAAATGTTTTTTGGCTACTAGGCAAAGGGGGAACTGGTAAAGGAACCTTTCAAGAGCTGATAAAAAATCTTGTAGGCGCTCAAAATGTGGCAAACCTAAAAATAAACGAGGTGAATAAAAGCCGGTTTGAGACCTCTGTACTGGTAGGCAAGACCGTTGTAATAGGTGATGATGTCCAAGTTCGAGTGAAAATCAAAGATGTATCGACATTCTTTAGTTTAACCACTGGAGATCCTATCAAAATTGAAGAAAAAGGGAAAACACCCTACTCTGTCAATTTAAAAATGACCATCATCCAGTCATCCAATGGTCTGCCTATCATAAACGGTGATTCTGATGCTATTGGTCGACGATTCCGGATTTTGCCATTTAAAGGCGGTTTTGCTGGAAAGGTAAACCCAGCCATCAAAGATGACTATATCTGCCGCAGAGAGGTGCTAGAGTATTTACTTTGCCTAGCTTTAAACACTAAGACAGATTTAAAGTTAAATCCTCAAGCGTCTCAAAAAGCAGTTTACGACTTTCAAGAAGAGGTGAATGAGGTGGTATCCTTTACTCGCAATTTCTTTAAGAAAAACTTAGTATCTTCCTTTCTCCCTAACTCCTTTGTCTGGCACATTTGGCTGAGCTTTAAGGAGTATTATCAGATAGAAAATGATCTGACTCCCAATGCTCTGCATAGAGAGATTAAAAACAATCTTCCAGATGGTTTTAAACCTGGTATAGCCAACATTCCAGCTGGTCAAATGTTGCCAAGAGGATTTTCACCTAAGGAAGACCTCCCTCACTATGCAGCTAAAAATTACAGCACAGATAGAATGCAAGGCAAGGGAATAGAAAAGAGAGGGCAAGAAAAGGGTTATTTGAAAAACAGGGAATTGGATGACGGATGATGCCGGCAAGATGTCGGATAGGTGAAAAGCAAAAATCCTTTATTATCATATATTGATGACCCTTTTGATGATTGATGACGGATATTTTTAAGAAAAATAGAAAAAATAAAAAAGAAAGGAATAAAAAAAGAAAATAAAAAAGAAATTAAAAAAAACCGTATCACCGTCATCAACCGTCATCAACCCTTGGTAATACTGGATTTTCAAAAATGAAAACCGGCATCAAAACCGGCATCAATTCAAGAAAAACCATCATCAATTAGAAAAAACTTAAAACTACATCATATATTAGCAAGTTTCTAGCTCAGAGGAATTAGAAATACAGTAAGCAGCTCATGGTCTAGGATTTTCATAAACTAGCATGGCACGGTTGGAAATACATTGAATTTTAGCAATAAAAATCTATTGTATTTAACATATTGAGAATTTGTAAATTCATTTTAAGAAAAACAGGTCAATGCCTTGATAAGACTAAGGTTAAGCGAGGCTAGTTGAATCTAACAGAATGTAAGATATGTTAAATTCAAGCAGGAGAAAAAGGAGGTGATAATGTTAGAAAAACCTAGGATAAGAAATGAGACAAAACTATAAAATGATTGAAGAATAGAACTAATGAAGTAAATTACTAGCAAAGCAAAGGAGACAAAGAAATGACTGAAACACTAAATCAAATCAAAGCTGAATTGACAGCGATTGTTACAAACAAAAACCAAGAATGCGATAGATTGCGCCAACAAATAGAGTCGCTATCTAAAGACATAAAGGAAAAGGAAGCAGAGAAGAAAGAGGCAGAAAGCAAAACTGACTATAAAATCTTGTCTGAAAAAGTAGGGGAACTGTGGAACTTAGAGCAGACTCAGAAGCTTCTGAATGATAAACTCAAGGAATTGGAGTCTACTCAGAGGATTACATCCGAAGAATGCAGAGAATATCAGGATAGGATTCATTCCGCAGCAAGAGAAGAGAGCGAGAAGCTGATTGAAAAGGCTAAACCGCTGTACGATTCATTACGAGAGCTATCAGCAAAATCAGGAGAAATTTATAATCAGTTTGATGAACTTACAAGACTCCTGACCTATGACGTTATGAACACTCCATCTATCCCCTCCCTGCCTCTTGATAGCTATCGTGGTAGATCCATTGCAGGGATAAAAGATGTACTTGATTTCGTTCAATTTGAAGAACTTAGGAAATAAGGAGACCATAATATGACAGAAACAGAACAGAACAATTCTTATTCTTGGTATGACAAGTTGGTTGAGGGAGCAACCCAGGAACAAGAAGAGCGACGCAAGAAAGCAGAGGAAGGCTTAGAAGCGATAAGACGAAAGTCCCAAGCTCAATATGATTCAACACAAGAACTCTGGATGAAATCACTGAACAAGATGAAAGAGGAGCGAGAAGCTGCAGGCTATCAAGCAGCAGAACTTGAAGCCAAACAACAGCTAGAAGCTTCTAAAAAAGCTCACGGTGTAAAGACAGATGATGAAAAGGCGCTGGATGATGCAATGAGAAAAATGATAAAAGAACTAAAATAATTATTTTTAAAATTTTCTTTTTAAAATCTGGTATGGGGGGTATCCCCCTCCCCCTTGGAGCTTGAGAGCTTCACGCCGTCACTGTACAAATTTTCTCGCGCGAAATGAAAGGATATGAAAACAAAATGGATTTAAAAGGAATACCTTATCTAAGAAATAAGCTGGCAAATGTCAGGGATAGGGTTGACATGAGATATAAGCAGTACGCGATGCAATATCGTGAGAGAATGATTAGCATCACGATACCAGCTAATATTCGTGAACAGTATAGAGCTGTTCTTGGATGGGCTGCTAAGGGTGTTGATAGCCTTGCGGATCGTTTGGTGTTCCGAGAGTTTGAAAACGATGATTTTCAGGTTAATGAGATTTTTCAGGCAAATAATCCTGATGTCTTTTTTGACTCGGTCATCTTATCAGCCTTAATTGGCTCTTGTGCTTTCGTCTATATCTCTAAAGGTGAAGATGATACACCTAGACTACAAGTAATCGAGGCCAGCAACGCTACTGGTGTGATAGATCCTATCACTGGCTTACTAACCGAAGGATATGCAGTATTAAAAAGGGATGAGTATGGGGTGCCCGTTTTAGAGGCTTATTTCACACCGACAGAAACCTGGTATTTGTTGAAACAAGGAAAAGATTTCATGATTCCAAATCCTGCAGGTACTCCTTTATTAGTTCCGATTATTCATAGACCAGATGCTGTGCGTCCTTTTGGACGGTCAAGGATAACAAGGGCTTGTATGTCATATCAGAGGTATGCTAAACGGACACTTGAGCGAGCCGATGTGACAGCTGAGTTCTACTCATTCCCTCAAAAGTATGTCTTGGGATTGAGTCAAGACGCTGAGCCAATGGATACTTGGAAAGCAACTGTCTCCAGCATGCTGCAGTTCACCAAGGATGACGACGGGGAGAAGCCTACAGTTGGTCAGTTCACTACATCGGACATGTCACCATTTACCGAACAGCTTCGACTAGCAGCGGCCGGTTTTGCTGGTGAAATGGGATTGACACTCGATGACCTTGGCTTTGTATCAGACAATCCATCCTCTGCAGAAGCTATCAGGGCAAGCCATGAGAATCTGCGACTTGCTGGACGCAAGGCACAGCGCTCTCTTGGGTCTGGTTTGCTGAATGTGGCGTATGTAGCAGCTTGCTTGCGTGATGAATGGAAATACTTGCGCAGTCAGTTTGTGAATACGGTCGCGAAATGGGAACCTCTCTTTGAGGCAGACGCTAACACCTTGACCATGATTGGTGATGGAGCTATCAAGCTCAATCAAGCAATACCTGGCTATCTTGATGCTGATATCATCCGAGACTTGACAGGCATAAAGGGCTCTGATAAGCCTGCGAATGCTCAAGAGTCAGGTCAGGGTAAAGGTTAAAGATATTGCCCCTATATTTTTTTGATAACTCAGCGCCAGAAAGGCCTCTACCTCTTCAGGAAGAATGACGGTCGGACTCTCTCTGAGGCTCTGAGTGGCTCTTTAACAGCTTCTAATTTATCAGATGGCATTGGGTATTGCAATATAGCTAAGAGGTTGTTAGAGGGCTTTTTAGGCGGTGATTATGACAAAGCAATCGTGTACTCATAGTTTATCTAAAATATTCTGAATGATGAATCTAAAAACAAGACCTCTGTTCATAGTTCGATTTTAAATTGATATAAGTTAGACGGCCTTGTAAATCAGCTAGACAGTAGAATCTTGATTTAAGGGTATAGCAGGAGCTTATAATTATCCAGACTCCTAATTGAAGTATATAAGAGGCACAGTAATTCCAGGTGTCCTGTTGACTACCTTCAGGAAGTGGGCGCAGGCAGATTGTCTATTCTAAAAAATGGAGTTCGGAGAAAAAGGCTGCAGCTGAAGAAAGAAAGTTAATCGGCCTGAAAGAAAGCAAGGAGCCTTATCAGAGCATAAAAAAAGAGAATTGACTATAGTGCCGACCGTGAAAACGGACAAGGGGCACGAAACCAATCCTCATTACTTAGAGTATACAACATTTTTGCTTGAAAAGAAAGGGAAAAGAGAGGAAATTCTGCTTGTTTGAACTTTGGGGCAGTTAACCTAAGAAAATAATTCTATATCTGATTTAGATATCAAAAACACTCCTATATCTGTGGCGAAATTTCAAGATTTTGAGTATAATGCCATTGAGAAATATGAGCGATTGATTGACAAGGCCTTTTTCTGAAGAATACTAGTCTAATGCTTGGTTAAACAAAATCACCCCTGAAAATAAGCAATGAGACAATCAATTCATTTAAATATAGGCTAACTGATGTTCATTTTACTGACATACTGAGAAAGGGGGAGACTGATGGAACTCAAGAAATTCAATAACAAAGTTGTCAGAATTATTGATATTGATAATCAAAAATTTGAAGGTATCTGTCTTTATGAGGATAAAGATATCTTTGATGAAGAATATGATGCGCTGTCAGTTAAGTCAGGAATACGATGGACGAAACTCTTCGAGTACGAAATTAAGGAAGTTAAAATTATATTATAAGCACGTTGCAGTTGTCAGGGTGCTTATATTGTGATCAGGAGTACAAAAAAGGAAGAAACCATCATTCCGACCACACAGTGGACAAGGGGAACAAGATTACTTCCTTTGTTTAATTTTAGTATACAATATTTTTACTTAAAAGGGAAAGGATTAAGCTATATGGTTTTAGATGAAATAGAGAGCACACGAAGAGCTTACTATTTTCTAAAAAGTTACAAATCGCTGCATACACTAGCGGAACGAAAAAACGAGCATGGAGCATTCAAGGATAAGGCTGTGGAGTTGGTTACAGAGATTGAAGCTTACAGAGATAATCTGGACGAGGTAAAGCGTGAGATATTCGCTAATTTGTTTACAAAAAAGCCAAAAGAGACCAAAAAGCTTTGCGATTTATACAAAGTGCTTTGCGTTGATAAAATAGAGTATAAGTGCCTTAAAACTGAAATCTTGCTTGATTTTGCTAAAAGCTATCGGGAGGGCGCTTTATTGGTGTATAAGACATGATTTTTATATCCTTGTTGCTCTATCTCGAACTACAAAAAGGAACTGACTTAGGCGCCGACCTCAAAGAGGCCATAGGGTGCCAAACCAGTTCCTTATCTTATTTTAACATACAACATTTCTTTTTAAAAATTAAAGTATTATGCTCTGGTGAGATACGTTACATTCAAAAAGCAAAATATGGTATAATGACATCAAGCAATTAAAAAAGCACGTTTGACCGTGCTAGTTTCTTGCCTGCTGAACTCATAATTTTCACGCCCTTTTTTTAGGGCTTTTTTTGTTCACCTTTTTGTGGACTAAGAGAGAACATCAAATACCTTGTATGATATATAATTTCTTCTAAAACCTTATACAATCAAGGGTTAATAGCTTAAAAAGGGCTGTAAGAATAACTAGAAGAATATTCCGCGAATTTTCATGCATTTCTCTTTTCTATTTTTGCTGTCCCTATTATACTAAATTCGCAAAGAACAAGCAAAAAAACCGCCAATTGGGCGGTTCTTATAGGGAGATTATTATGAAAAAGAAAAGTTTTAGGATTTCTAAACAAAGTTAGGAGGTCTTTGTTTATGGTCTTAGTATAGAACACTTATCTTAAATTTTCCTAAAAGTAACTTAAGAAAATGAAATTATTTTTTACAGCTCTTGCAAAAGGTACTGAAACAGCTCCAAATTGCCCTTTTCTTCGTTTATTAAAAACTCCGGATGCCATTGAAGGCCTATGATACGATGATTGTCAACCGATTCAATCGCTTCGATGGTATTGTCTCTTGGATCAAAAGCTGTCGCGCGGAAATTAGGTGCCAAGTCCTTGATGCTTTGTCGATGAACCGAATTAATCTGGCTAGCCTTACCAAACAAACGCTCTACAACGCTGTCTTTCTCCGTGCGAATGGAGTGCGAAGTACCAAATGGCAAGCCCTGCCAGTGATTTTCGATATGTTGATTGAGAGTGCCGCCAAAAGCAACATTTACCAACTGCAGACCGCGGCAGATAGCCATGACAGGCTTGTTTTGGCGCAGAGCTTCTTTCAAGAGTGCCAACTCAAACTCATCGCGGACAATATTGTAATCATCGCTGTCAATGGTCTTTTCTTCCCCATAAAACTGCGGGTGAACATTTTGCCCGCCTGACAAAATCAACTTGTCAATCGTTTCTACATAATCCTGAACTAAACTTTTATCTCCAACGGGAATCACCATCGGCAGGCCACCAACCATTCGTACGCCGTCCACAAACTTGCGTGAAACAGAGGTGTGAATATTTTTTCCAGCTTCATCTACTGGACAAAGATTGGCTGAAATTCCAACAATTGTTCTGCACATACCGTGATTCCCCCTTATTTTGATATAGTATATCTTACCACTCCTCTGCGAAGCCGTCCAATAGATTTTTTTAAAGCTGGTTATAAAAATTTTTTATCAGAATATGCAACACTATAAATCTCTTTTTAAAATTTAGAAAAACATTTCAGAATTATCAGAAAATTATTTACTTTTGACAGAAATTTGTTATAATAAGCAGTGTAAAAACTCATGACTTGGAGGTCCCTATGAGAAAATCAAATATTCTTCTTGCCGCAGGTCTCACTCTGCTCTCTGTCGGCTTACTTACAGCTTGCTCTGGAGGCGGAAGTTCCCAATCCAGCAAAAAAATCTACAGCTATGTCTTTACGTCTGATCCAACGACTTTGGACTACATCCAGTCCGCAAAGGTATCTACCCACGAGCTGACTACAAATGGTGTAGATGGCCTGCTGGAAAATGATAAATATGGAAACTTAGCTCCGTCTATCGCAGAAGATTGGACAGTCTCTCCAGATGGTCTCGTCTATACCTATAAGCTGCGCAAAGATGCCAAGTGGTATACCGCTGATGGCGAAGAATACGCAGATGTCACGGCTCAGGACTTTGTAACAGGTATCAAACATGCTGCCGATATCAAATCAGACGCCCTCCCTCTTATCCAAGATTCTATCAAGGGACTGAGTGAATATGCAGCCGGTACCAACAAAGACTTTTCAGCTGTTGGAGTCAAGGCACTGGACGATCATACGGTTCAATATACACTCAACAAGCCTGAAACCTACTGGAACTCTAAAACAACATCAGGTGTTATGATGCCGGTCAACGAGGCCTTCCTAGAAAAGCAAGGCAAGGAATTCGGTCAGGCAACCAAAGCCGACTCCATTCTGTATAACGGTCCATTTATCATGAAATCCATTACTTCTAAATCCTCTGTCGAATTTGAGAAGAACCCTAACTACTGGGATAAGGACAAGGTCAAGATTGATGGTGTCAAACTGTCTTACTACGATGGTTCTGACCAAGATTCATTAGCGCGGACCTTCGGAGATGGCGGCTACAGTTTGGCAAGACTCTACCCAGCAACTTCCAGTTATTCCTCAATCGCTGAGAAATACAAAGATAATATCTTCATGACAGAAGCAGGAGCGGGGGTTGGTCTAATCAGCTTTAACATTGACCGTCAAAGTTATAACCATACTTCTAAAACCAGCGATGAACAAAAAGAAGCTACCAAAAAAGCTCTGCTGAACAAAGACTTCCGCCAAGCTCTAGCCTTTGCCCTTAACCGCGAAAGCTATTCAGCTCAGGTCAACGGAGAAGATGCAGCCAAGCCAGCTGTCCGTAATCTCTTTGTTCCGCCAACCTTCGTACAAGCCAATGGCAAGGAATTTGGCACTCTTGTCGAAGAATCACTGGCTTCCTATGGTGACGAGTGGAAAGGTATCAAGCTAGATGACGGTCAAGACGGTCTCCACAATACTGACAAAGCCAAGGCGGAATTTGCCAAAGCCAAGCAGGCTCTTGCAAATGAAGGCGTACAATTCCCAATTCACCTAGATGTTCCTGTCACTCAGAATTCTACTAACTTCGTCAACCGTATGCAATCTCTGAAACAGTCATTAGAAGAGGCTTTAGGAAAGGACAATGTCTCTGTAGATCTACAGATGCTGGCTGAGGACGAAGCACTAAACATCACCTTCAATGCTGAAGCTGCTAGCCAGGAAGACTGGGATATCAACGGTCTCGTTGGCTGGGAGCCAGACTACCAAGATCCATCTACTTACCTAGACATTTTAGTCCCAGGTAACAGCACTCAGACCAGAACCTACCTTGGATTTGAAGACAAAGACAATGCTGCTGCTAAAGCTGTAGGACTGGATGAGTACAGCAAACTGATTGAAGAGGCCGGAAACGAAACACAAAATGTTGACAAGCGTTATGAAAAATATGCTGCAGCTCAAGCATGGCTGACAGATAGTGCCCTCGTTGTGCCAACTATGAGCAGCAGAGGAGCAGCACCGTTCATTTCTCGGATTGTGCCATTTACTAACTCTTATGCTCAGACAGGTACAAAAGACGCCAACTATCATAAATACGTGGAAATCAGTGATGAGATTGTCACAACTAAAGACTATCAAAAGGCCCAAGAAAAGTGGAAAAAAGAAAAAGAGGAATCCAATAAAAAGGCCCAAGAAGATCTGGCTAAACATGTGAAATAATCACTACTTTGATGTTAATTAAAAAACCAGCAGGAACAGAAACCTGCTGGTTTTTTAAAATTTTCTATTTAATATTTTAAAGCCCGGCTGATTATCCAGCTGCAAAACCAACCATCTACTCAAAGACAAACTGGTTGTGATAGAGTTCTGAATAGAAACCGCCGAGTTTGAGGAGATGGTGATGATCGCCCTGTTCGATAACCTCTCCGTCTTTGAGGACGATAATCTGGTCGGCATTGAGGATTGTCTTGAGGCGGTGAGCAATGACAAAGCTAGTCCGGCCAGCCACAACGGCTTCCATAGCCTGCTGGATCTTGCTTTCTGTTACTGTATCGACATTAGAAGTCGCTTCATCCAAAATCAAGACTTGCGGATCAGTCAGCAGGGTTCTAGCAATGGAAATCAGCTGTTTCTGCCCAGTTGAGAAAATATTCTGATCATCATCTACCAGGGTATCGTATTTGTCTGGCAGACTTTCGATATAGTCATGGATATGAGTCGCACGCGCAGCCGTTTCTACCATCTCCTGACTGGCATCCGGCACACCGAAGCGGATATTGTCCCGAATCGTACCACTAAAGAGCACCGAATCCTGCAAGACAATGCCCACATGGCTCCGTAAGCTATCCAGCTCATAGTCCCGAATGTCGCGACCGTCAAACTCAATGCTGCCACTATCCACATCATAAAAACGATTGAGCAGGTTCATAATGGTCGTCTTACCTGAACCAGTCGGTCCAACAACAGCCGTCATCTTGCCCTTAGGGGCTAAAATAGATACGTCTTTGAGAATAGGCTTGCCTTCTACATAAGAGAAGTCCACATGCTTGATCTCCACGGAGTCTGTAAGCTCTATGAAAGCAGGTGCATTCTCTGGTCGGACTTCCTCAGGCGCATCAAACATCTCCTGAATCCGGTCAGCCCCTGTAAAGGCCAACTGCAGACTGCCCCAGCTGGCTGCAATCTGGATGATGGGCTGATAATACTGCTGGGAAAACTGAGTAAACGTGGTAATCAGGCCAACTGCAACAGCCGTTTCGACATTAGGGTCGCTCAGTAAGACAGCCGAACCAACAAAAATCACAATGGCTGTATTAATCAAATTCATCCCGTTCATGATAGGGAAAAGAAGCCCCGAAAATGTCCGGCCTTTAAAGGTTGCTGAGCGCACTCGATCATTCTGCTCAATAAAACCTTTGATGACCTCCTCCTGCATCCCCTGAACGATAACGGCTTTCTGACCGGAAATGGTCTCATCCATATAAGCATTGAGGCGACCGACTTCTTTTTGCTGAAGATTGGTGTATTTCCGAGCCAGCCTAACAATGACCACTAAAAGAAGAAAAGCAACCGGCGTGCTAGCTACCGTTATCCAGGCCAATCTAGCATTTTGAACAAACATGATAATCACGAGGCCCAGATAGAGTAAGGCATTGCTCATAACCTGGATCATACTCTCGTTTAGAGCCTGCAGGATATTGTCCAAGTCGCTGGTAAAGCGCGACAGAATGTCTCCATCCTGATGGCGGTCAAAGAAAGCAACTGTCATCTTGGACAGCTTGCCAAACAGGCCCTTGCGCATCTCATTGGTCGAATGGGCAATAACTCGGGTCATCAAAACCATGTAAATCAAGCTGGAAACAGACAGGCAGACAAAGGACACCAATACACTGCCCATGACGCTGCCAAAAGTTGACAGAATCTGATCAGTCTCACCCTTCTCTGCAAAAGCACGTCCCAACTCAACCAAATGCTGAACAGCCTGACCGACATAAACCGGAAAAAGGACCTGAAAAACAGTCGCTGTTATCATCATCAAAAGGACAACGGTAAAGGATAATTTGTAACGCTTAAAATATTGCCAGAAAAATGCAATCGTCCGCATCTTAGTCCTCCTTTCCTTTCTGAGTTTCATAGATTTCACGGTAGACATCGTTAGTGGCGACCAATTCCGCATGCGTCCCTTGGCCAATCAGCCGCCCTTGATCCAGGACCAGAATCTTATCTGCATGAACGACGGAGCTAATCTTTTGAGCGATGATAATCGTCGTCGTTCCTTGCAGCTCTTTGTTCAAGGCTTCTTGAACCAGCTTTTCTGACTTGGCATCCAAGGCTGAGGTCGAATCATCTAAAATCAAAATATTGGGATTGTTGACAACACCTCTGGCAATGGACATCCGCTGCTTCTGACCGCCGGAGAAGTTGCTGCCACGCTCCTCCACTGCACTATCAAAACTCTCTTCCATACGGCTGATAAATTCACTGGCTTGGGCAATACGAGCCGCTCGCTCCATTTCAGGCAATGAAGCGTTGAGCTTGCCCTGACGGAGATTATCCGCAATGGTCCCGCTAAATAGAATCGCCCGCTGCAGCACGATAGAAACATTTTTACGAAGAGTTCCCTGACTAAGCTCTCGCAGATCTCGACCGCCAATCTTGACCGAACCTTCCTGCGGGTCAAAAAGACGGGGAATCAGCTGGGCCAAGGTGGACTTGCCAGCGCCTGTCGCACCGACAACGCCAATCATTTGCCCAGGCTCTACCTCAAAGCTGATATCCTTTAGCATTGGCTCGTCATCATTGGGATAGGAAAAAGTCACATGCTCAAAGCTGAGGCTGCCTTCTAGTTCTTCATCTGGTGAGTCTGGGAAAGTCATAGCTGGCTCCGTCGCCAATACTTCCTTGATCCGACGGATAGAAATGATTCCCCTCGTCACGCCATTTCCCAAAAAACCAACCATAATGATGGTGAAAATAATCTGGCTCAGATAACCGATAAAAGAAGCGATAGAGCTGACCAGTCCTGGCTCCGCCTGAATCATGCCAGATAGAGTCCAGATAGCCAAGTAAACAGAACTGTAGCCGACCAACATCATCATCGGCTCAATGATTGAAAAAGCATAGCCGATATAGAGATTCTCTGACAAAAGCTCATCAGACACCTGACTGAACTTATGAAACTGGTCTTCCTCCCGAACGAAGGACTTGACCACTCGCACACCACGAAGATTTTCCTTAGCAATGGCATTAATCTTATCCAAAAGAGTCTGGAATTTCTTAAAACGAGGCCCCATCATCCCCATCATGACAGCCGTTAGACCAGCTATGAGCACAATCAGCAAGAAGATAATCCACCAGAGAGAGGGCATGGTCACAATGGCCAAGATAACTGATCCGATAAAAAGAATGGGCAGTCGAAGAAGAATTTGAAAGAGCATCATAGTTACATTTTGAATCTGATTGATGTCATTCGTCATCCGCACGACTAGATTACCAGCGTTGAATTCCTCGATATTGGCATAAGAAAAGGTCTGAATCTTGCGGAAAGTCTCCTCGCGGAGATCTGATGAGACAGCTTGGGCAATATAAGCCGCCAAGGTCACATTAATCCCTCCTGCCACCAGTCCGACAAAACCGATGCCAATCAGCCAACCGCCCATACTGTAGATGGTCTGGCTATTTTGCTCCTGCAAAGCATCTAAGATGTGCTTTAAAAACCAGGGCAGTAAAAGAGAGCTGGCAATCATCAGCGAGGTCATCAAAAGCGAACTCAGGGCATACCATTTATACCTTAATAGACTTTTAAAAAACATGCTTCCTCCTACTTTTTTCATATTTGACTTAGTTTCCTTACTATATCACAGATAAAAACAATGTCAAGCAAGAAATTTCTTATATTATATGGTAAAATGAGATATAGACTCTAAAACCGATTTAAATTCAGACTCGGAATTTCATCATAAGGAGAAGATATGGATAAACAACGAGTTGCTGTGATTGGTCCTGGTTCTTGGGGAACAGCCTTATCACAAGTGTTAAATGACAACGGACATGAGGTTCGTATTTGGGGAAATATCGCTGAACAAATCAACGAAATCAACGACGAACACACCAATAAACGCTATTTCAAAGATATTGTACTGGATGAAAAGATCAAGGCCTATCATGACCTAGAAGAAGCTTTAAAAGATGCAGATGCCGTGCTTTTTGTCGTGCCGACCAAGGTAACCCGTCTGGTAGCCAAACAAGTGGCTCAAGCCCTAGACCACAAGGTGAAAATCATGCACGCCTCCAAGGGACTGGAGCCCAATACTCACGAACGGATTTCAACTATCCTAGAAGAAGAAATCCCTGCAGAGCTACGTAGCGAGATTGTCGTTGTCTCAGGTCCCAGCCATGCTGAGGAAACCATTGTACGCGATATTACCCTGATCACCGCTGCTTCTAAGGATCTGGAAACAGCTAAGTATGTGCAGGAGCTCTTCAGCAATCACTACTTCCGCCTCTACACCAATACCGATGTCATCGGAGTAGAGACTGCAGGCGCTCTGAAAAACATCATCGCAGTTGGAGCTGGTGCTCTCCATGGACTAGGCTATGGTGATAACGCCAAGGCAGCTATTATCACACGCGGTCTGGCCGAAATCACGCGTCTAGGTGTCAAGTTAGGAGCCAATCCTCTGACTTACAGCGGCCTATCTGGTGTCGGTGACCTGATTGTCACAGGAACCTCTGTCCACTCCCGCAACTGGCGGGCCGGCAATGCTCTAGGACGCGGCGAGAAATTAGCTGATATTGAAGCCAATATGGGCATGGTTATTGAAGGGATTTCTACCACCAAGGCAGCCTATGAACTGGCTCAAGAGCTGGATGTTTATATGCCGATTACCCAGGCTATTTATAAGGTTATTTATCAAAATTGTAATATCAAAGATGCCATTTATGAAATCATGAACAATGAATTCAAGGCTGAGAACGAATGGACTTCGTTCTAATAGAAAGGAAATAATTATGTCAAAAGTTAAGAAAGCCGTCATCCCTGCAGCTGGCCTCGGAACCCGCTTCCTGCCAGCCACTAAAGCTCTAGCCAAGGAAATGTTGCCGATTGTTGACAAGCCAACTATCCAGTTCATCGTTGAGGAAGCTCTCAAATCTGGAATTGAAGATATTCTAGTTGTCACAGGTAAGTCAAAACGCTCCATCGAAGACCACTTTGACTCAAACTTTGAATTAGAATACAATCTCAAAGAAAAGGGTAAAGACGATTTGCTCAAATTAGTTGATGAAACCACTGGTATCGGTCTGCACTTCATCCGTCAAAGCCATCCGCGCGGACTGGGAGATGCTGTCCTTCAGGCCAAGGCTTTCGTAGGAAACGAGCCTTTCGTTGTCATGCTTGGCGATGACCTTATGGACATCACCAATGATAAGGCTGTGCCGCTGACCAAGCAATTGATTGATGACTACGAAGCTACTCATGCTTCTACCATAGCTGTCATGCAGGTCCCTCATGATGAAGTTTCCTCTTATGGTGTGATTGCCCCTCAAGGTGAAGGTGTCAAAGGTCTCTACAGCGTGGAAACTTTCGTCGAAAAGCCAAAACCTGAAGATGCACCGAGTGATTTGGCTATTATCGGCCGCTACCTGCTGACACCAGAAATTTTTGAAATCTTAGAAAAGCAAGCGCCAGGTGCTGGAAATGAGATTCAGCTGACCGATGCGATTGATACTCTTAACAAGACGCAACGCGTGTTCGCTCGCGAATTTAAGGGAGATCGCTATGATGTCGGTGACAAGTTCGGCTTTATGAAAACTTCAATCGACTACGCCCTCAAGCATCCGCAGGTCAAAGACTCCTTGAAGCAGTATATCATTGACTTGGGTAATACATTAGAGAAAAAACAAAGTAAAAAATAATTAATCCAAACAACTAGCCTTAAAAATAAAATTTCAGCTATAAAAAAGAGGTTTTCAACCTCTTTTTTTATATATCGTTAGTTATTTATACACACTTTTTAAATCAAGGAATGATGAAAGCCTAGAAAAATCAGAAGGGCAGCCAAGGCTAGATAGCCAAACAAGACTAGCCAGCGCTGAACTGGTTTAAAAGCATTGCTTGAGCCTTTGATAGGGAGAATGACCGCACAGAGTATGCCACCAATCAAACCTCCCAAATGCCCCGCCAAGCTGATACTAGGCATGAAACTAAAGATGATATTGACCACAATCAAGGTCATATAAGACTGCCCCAGCTGCTGAATGTAGCTGTCGCGAACGACATATTGCAGGGTCACGATAGAGGCAAAAAGTCCAAACAAGGCGGTTGAAGCTCCTGCTGATAGAGCATCTGGACTGAAAAAGAAGACAAAGATATTTCCCATCAGGCCAGACATCATATAGAGCAGAAAGAAATTTCGCGAACCAAAAATGTCTTCTGCCTGCCGTCCAATAAAATAAAGAGTAATGACATTTACCACAAAGTGCTCCAGGCCAATATGCACAAAGATAGCAGAAAAGAGGCGCCATATCTGAATGGGATTCATGATAATAGTTGGAGAATACACTGCTCCAAATTCAAAGACCGTTTGTGCTTCAGCATAAGAAAAGCCACGTAAAATAAGCATCCCCACAAAGACAAGCGTTGTCAGAATTAGCAAAATACTGGTTACAGGATATTTTTTATCGTAGATGTAGTTCATAAGTCAACACTTCCTTTACTGCTATATCGTGATAATCGGGTTCAAAATCAGACTGTTGAAAACTATAGATGCTGCTGATGGATGCTCCTACAAAATCAGCCAGATAACGGTCATAGTAGCCACCGCCGTAACCAATCCGAAAGCCTTGAGAATTGAAAACCACACCCGGCACATGAATCAGATCAATTTCTGTCTTGTCCACAGCCTCTTCACTTATCGGCTCCATAAGACCAAAAGAGCTTTTTTGCAGGTGGCTTTCATCATAATCCACAAATATCATCCGGCCCCGGCCATAAGTTTTGGGCACTAAAACCCGCTTGCCATCTAACTGAGCCTGCTTGATAAAGGCTGCAGTTGAGACTTCATGCGGCATAGAAAGATAGGTAGCAATAACCTGAGCTTTTTGATAAGCTGCCGAACTGAGCAAGTGCTGGGTCAGCCAGTTATCTGCCTGCTCTTTTTCTTTTCCTGTCAGTTTCTTCATCTGGTTCAGTACAGTTTGTCTCAGCTCTTTTTTCATGCAGCTCGTCCACCTTTTTCTTATCTTTCGTTGATTTTATAATCTAGGAATTTCCCAATCTTTTCAATAGCAAAGGGCAGTGCTGCCTCGTCCGGTGTCATCTTGGGATGATGGAGGGCATAGGGACTATCCACTCCCAGCCAGAACATGACGCCCTTGACCTTGCTGAGCAAATAACCGAAATCCTCGCCTGTCATAGCCGGCGCAATATCAATCAGCTCCACTCCTTCTTCCTTCTGGAAAAAGTCCATCAATTCGTCTGCTAAGCCAGGATGATTTTCCACAGGCAGGTAGCCACCTTGTTTAAGCTCCAAGTCCAATTCCAGACCGAAACTTTGGGCTAAGCCCTCTGCGATTTCCCGTAAGCGCTTCTGGGTCAAGAGGTTCATCTCCTGAGTCAGAGTCCGAATGGTACCATGCAGAAAGGCCGTTTCTGCGATGACATTGTTGGTCGTGCCAGAATGGAGCGAACCAAAGGTTACCACCGCTCCCTCGATAGGATCGACATTGCGGCTGACAATGGTCTGCACCTGGGTGATAAAGTAGCTAGCTGCCACCAAAGCATCATTGGCTTCATGAGGAAAGGCCGCATGGCCCCCCTTACCCTTAAAAGTCAGCTTGACTTCACAGGTGCCAGCAAAGAGCGTTCCTCTATTAGTGGCAATATCGCCGACCTTGAGGTCTGGCCGCACATGGAGACCGTAAAACTCATCTGGCAGCCAGTCACCAAAAGCACCGTCTTCGTACATGAGCATTCCACCTGCTTCATTTTCCTCTGCAGGCTGAAAGAGAAAGAGCAGATTGTGGGTAGGCTGAGCGCTCACAGCTTGCTCCAGCAGGCCTAGAGCGACCGTCATGTGCATATCGTGTCCGCAGGCATGCATGCGACCTTCATGAGTACTGGCAAAGTCCAGTCCTGTATCCTCCACAATCGGCAAACCATCAATATCTGTCCGCCAGCCAATCGTCTTATCTGGGGAACTTCCCTTGATAAAGACCAAAATACCAGTCCGCCAAGTTCGGATTTCCACAAAGTCTAGACCAGCTGTCAGGCCATCAATGACCTGCATCAGGTAGGCATGAGTCTTGTATTCTTCCAGACCGATTTCTGGTATCTGGTGTAAATCACGGCGAATTTTCAGATAATCAAGCATTTTTCTTTCCTTTAAAATCTTGTCAGACTAGTCAGATCGTTGGGGCACACCCAATCAATTCATTTTATGCTATTTTTAAAGAGTACGCAGAGCGTCTTCCAGAGCTGTCTTCTGCTGGGTCTTCTCGTCAATGGTCTTGATAACTCGTGCCGGAACGCCAGCAACCACTACGTTTTCCGGAACATCCTGGGTCACAATCGCACCAGCCGCAACAACGGAACCACTGCCAATTTGTACACCTTCGATTACAACCGCATTGGCACCAATCAGCACATTGTCTCCAACCCGAACTGGCTCAGCACTAGCCGGCTCAATGACTCCCGCCAGAACAGCACCAGCACCGACATGACTGTTTTTTCCGACAATCGCTCGGCCTCCCAGAATAGCGCCCATATCAATCATGGTTCCCGCACCAATCTCCGCACCGATATTGATGACTGCCCCCATCATGATGACAGCATTATCACCAATTTCGACTTGGTCACGGATAATAGCGCCCGGCTCAATGCGGGCATTGATGTCGCGCTTGTCCAAAAGCGGCACCGCTGAGTTGCGGGCATCCTGCTCTACGACATAGGTCTTATTTTCCTCTAAGTTCGCTAGGAGCGGCTTAATTTCTTCCCAGTCTCCAAAAAGAACATTGCCTAACTTCACAACAGACCAAGGGATGGATCCGTGCAATTCTCCATCAAAGGTCACCTTGACCGGAGTTTTTTTCTTGGCATCAGCGATAAATTTGATAATTTCTTGAGCGTTCATTTTAGTAGCAGACATAGCTTTACCTCTTTGTTCTTTCTATTTCTTCATTTAGAGAAAGATACACTCTCTCCTAGCCATCCAATATTTATCTATTATAACACAATTCAGAAGTTTAGTTTGAACTTTCTTAGAACGATATTATTCCCTATTCAGAGGATTGAATATTTTTTAAATGAAGTTTCCTATCTTTATCCTCCGCACAGTCCAAATGACAGTAGGTTCTATCTAACATAGACTCAGATTAATACTCCTTGATTCCTACTTTATAATAAGTATTTGGAAGCTCCAATGTTTTAGGGACTCCCTAGATACCCGATTGTGATAAGGCCCATTGCRATTGGTTCCATCTATTCCTTAGACTTTTACTTCCCCAATGCCTTTCTGATACTCTCATCAGGATTTTTTTAGTTCTATTTTCACCAGCCTCTTGATTTTTAAAGAAGATTCTGGCGTTTCTGGTCTATCTTCTCAGACAGTGCTAGTCAGCAAACTTTTTAGACGGTAAAGCCCATTCACTTCGTCAAAATACAAAGAAACAGTCATATTGTCTGTGGTTGAGTAACTTAGACTAATTGAATCAACTTGCCCCTTAACTGATTTAGAAGCATAAATAGTTTTAGGCATCCCCAGTTCTGCTATGGCCTGTTTTACTTCCACTCCTTCTTGCTTATCTTGAGGGATAAGAGTTCGGTAATCATCGACCGATTTCGTAACTGGCCCCCAAGCATTACGGAATAGTCTAACGTATACTAATGAGAGCTCTGTTCTACCCTCAACATCCCTAAACCTTAAGGTAATATCTCCTTTCTCTCCTATTAATTTATATGTCAGTTCAACTAATTGGCTGCCTTTCACGCTATTATCGATGCTACCGGAACTAGCTTTTCCATACTTCTCGACAACATCCTGTGGAAGCACATTAGGTTCTTTCATCGTTTTTACCATCTGTAGTATATCTTCTATTTGGAAGTCTATTTGTCGATTCTCTTCTATAAGGTCAGAATAATCTTCAGTCAGCTTCTTTATGTTATCTTCTGATTCATTCTGAACTGTACTAGTAGACTGCACTGATGACTGGTTTCGTACTTGCTTGGACCTTGGCCACATATATGATACAAGTATTGCAAAACAAGTAATTAGCACTAGACCTGTAGAAACTACTAACAAAGAGGCGTATCGAGACTGACCTAAACTTGATATAAGTTTAGGTTTTCGACTACCTGCCAACTTTTTTTGCTGTTTTTCTTTAGCTGTAGCCTCAAAAACTTCCCCCTGAGGACTGCTATCAGAGAACACACTAGTTGCTTGCTTGTTGAATCCTGGCTTCTTTGACCACTCCCGTTGAACTTTCCGCCCTCTTCCCATGCTCTTCTCCTTAAATAAACCAAATTCCTTTTTTCTAGCAATTATTTTTTCAAAACAAAGAATACCATCTGCCTACTTTTTCAAAATCTGACAAATACTATCCATTCAATTAAAATGAACCTTGGTCGCGCAATAGAGAATAGCTTCAGTTTTCCCCAATAATGAATACTCATAAGCGTCTCCGATTATTGCCTACCGATACTTTTCGCTCTCAAGGTATCTAACATCAGGTGATATGTTTTTCGTAAAGAAGATAGTCACCGGCCTGAGAAACGGTGAACCAGAGACTTACATATTTCCCATCCTCCAACTTATATAAAACATTCAGCTTTTGACCACTCTCGCCACCGGAATCAATTTCTATGTATTTTGATAAACCAAATTTTTCTAAAATTTCCTGATAGCTAGTTCCATCTTCGTTTTGAAACTCTTTACCAAGGACAAGATGTTCAAAATCTTCCTCTTTTAGATCTGTTCGGCTTTGAGCATGCTGCGAACTAGCAAGATTATAAGAATAAATACCTGACAATTGATATTCATTATTTATTTTTTCAAAGTAGAAAGACAAACGCTGCCGCGGTTCTTCTCGAGAATAGAAAAGACTCATGCGCCCAGCAGTCTGATTCAGGAAAGGAGCTAGATTACCTGACTGCGCTTTACCAAATTTCTTCACAATATCCTTGGGGCTTAGTCCAGACCCGCTTCGCTCATCAACATCACTTTTTTTCTGTAGTTGAAGCTGGCTAATATCCTCATAAGTCCAGTCAAAATGATCGTTCCCCTCATCCACATATTCATCCAATACTCTCTGAGGGGATAAGAAGTATTCAAGCTGTTTTACCAAATAAGGAACTGATAAAAGCAAGAAGATGGACAAGAAACCTACTGATGACCACAACACTTGTTTATTAACAAGCTTACGTCCAAGAATTCCTTTCCCGTCTCTCTCGACCTGAGTAGAGCTCTTGTTTTCCACCCTATTCTTCGCAAATTCTTGGTACTCTGCTTCAGTAATAGCTAGTTTCTGTTCTCCTTGAACTTTTCCTGCTCTCTTCTGACCCTGTTGAAATTTAGTTTGACGCTTCTGGCGCAGACTCTCCCAGTCTTTTCTTGGCATCCTTCTCTCCTTTATGAACCAACTATCATCCCCAAACAAATAATTCTAAACCATAGAATAAGAATCTTCTTATCAATAAACATACTTCCGAGTCAGTCGATAATCTCCTGTCTTTGATAAGGCAAAGTCTAAGTAAAGATAGCTTTTATTCGTCAGCTTATATTTGAGATAGACAATCGTTCTGTCTTTATAGTCTACAGACTTGTTGATAACTTGTGGCAAACCAAAACGCGACACCACATCTTGAATGTGGGCACCTTGTCCAAATTCGTCTGCTTTCAAGTCCTGGAAATCTGCTTCAGTCAGCGTTTCTGAGCCACTTGAGTAAAGCGAGCTGCTCAGTTGGTTACCACGAATTGTGCTCAGTCGGTACTTGCCGTCAATTTTTTTGAACAAAAGACTAGTTGTTTGTTGTCCACTCGATTCACTATAAAAAAGATAAAGTGTATCATCGCTACCGTTGTTACTCTCTCCTCCTGATGTTGCCTTCCCAAACCGTTCGATAATCTCCTCGGCAGTTGGGGCGTCTTGTCCACTTCCTTGCTGTTCAGATGAATAGACTTGAAGTGATAAGATATCATCAAATGTCCAAGCGAATCTTGCTGCTTTCTTATCAACATAAGCTGTGGCCTCTTGAGAGTCTTCGTCCTCAGGAACCTCCCATGAGCGAGACGAGGTTTCCGAAAAAGAGTAACTCTCACTTTCCTCACTAGAGGACCAACTAGATTGATAAGTATTGCGTTCCTGGCTTCTCCTATTTGAAGAAACATACCAAAAAATAGAAGCAAGCACCAATATCACTAAAAGAATTGACCCGCTTGTCCAGACCCACTTTAAATTTTTTCTCCTCTTCTCTACAAACTCCCCTTGCTTCCAATCAGTTTTTGTTTCGAGTTTCTTCTCTCCTGTTGGTAACTGTTGTGATTCTTCTTTCGTTTTATCAATATCAGGACTTATTTGAGGTTGTCGCTGCTCTTTTTTAGCTGACGCCGATTTACCTCCTGTAAATTTAGCCTTGTGCTGTTGTCTCAATGACTCTAAATCTCTTTTTTTCATCCATCCTCCTATTGTATTTTTTTAACTCTATGCTTTTAGCACCTTGAACAAAATTAGCTTCTACATCAAGCACTAAGTGTTTGTTTCTCCTGCTCCATCCTCTAAACCAGGATTTTTTTCTAATATATAACCTTGAGAATCAGAGACTCCAAAAGAAAGATGAACTATTTGGCCATCAGATAACTGATAACTAATAGACACTTTGCTAGAAGATATGTAATTTGTATAGATAGAAAGACTATCTGGCAATCCCAATTGACCGACAACTTCTTGGTAGGATTTYCCTTTCTCTATACCAGAAAAATCTTGACGAGTTAATTGAGAATTTCGATTTGGCAAACTATTGCTGCTAAGATGATGACTGAATAGAGGATGGAGCAGGAGAAACAAACACTTAGTGCTTGATGTAGAAGCTAATTTTGTTCAAGGTGCTAAAAGCATAGAGTTAAAAAAATACAATAGGAGGATGGATGAAAAAAAGAGATTTAGAGTCATTGAGACAACAGCACAAGGCTAAATTTACAGGAGGTAAATCGGCGTCAGCTAAAAAAGAGCAGC
>NZ_JAJEPD010000022.1:0-1812 GCF_020729765.1 Streptococcus sanguinis
GACAACTGGGCGACTTAAGAGAAGAATTTCCTGAATTGCAGTTTGAAACATACCAATTAGAATCAAGTTCATATTCGAAGATAAATATGGCGATGATTAATAGTCGATTGCATGAATTAAAAYAGGCTATCCACTTAGCAATTGACGAAAAGTATGCCATTAATGAGAATTTGATAGCAGATGCTGAGAATATATTTCCTACATATTTTCAAAGTAAAGTGGAAGTATTAGAGGATATTCGTATTGGAGATCTAGAGGAGAAGAAACTCTATATAGATAAGCAGTATAAACTAGTTCAAAATCAACAGTTCCAAGACTTATCACGTCGAATAAAAATATTGGAAAAAACTGCAGAACGGTTAAAAGAAATTCATACTATATATAAAGAAGAGGTGAAAAAGTTCAAAATAGGCATTGTTAAACAACTACGCATCCCATTCTTCATATACTCAGCAAAAATGTTGCAAAATTATCAACAAGGTATGGGGATTTTCTTAACGTACAAGAAAACAACGAGTAGTGATAATGAAACGGTAGCAATTATTAGATTTAAATCCGACACTAAAAATGATCATGATGTAATGAATCAGCTAAGTACGGGGCAGTTAGCTGTTGTGTCGCTTGCATTTACTTTATCTCTGAATACTATGTTTAAGTTATCTGATAATTTAAATTTCCTGATGATAGATGATCCTATTCAGGATATGGATGCAATGAATGTATTGTCCTTTATTGAGATTTTGCGTCACGGGATTATAGATAGATATCAAATTATTTTATCAACGTATAGTGACCATAATGCTCTATTTATGGGATATAAGTTTGCAAATTCATATCCAAAAGTTGACATTGACTATAAGAATGTCCGTGAATTAAAAGGTTCTTTATAAASTGTGGTGAGTTAATTAAAAGAGTAATAATTTTCTTAGAGAGCATTAGCTCTCTTTTTTCTTACCTTATTTTTGATGATGTGATAACTTTTCCAAATTAACCTTGTTATTCTTAAATCATTCCTAAGAAAATCAAGTCTTGATTTTTCACTGGGGGTTTGGGGGCGGAGCCACCAAGTTATCATATTKTTAGCTTTCAAAACTAGAAGGTTTTGATAGGCTGGCGATATGATTTTTGGGATATTGTGGACACAATATCTGAGCTCGCAAAGCCTTACAAAAATGTTGAAGCTATTTTGAAAAATGTACTGACAGTGTCTGTAAGCTTACATTGTAAGTACAGGTATCAATAAAGGAGGAAAAGCCATATGAAAAGAGATATACGTTGTATTCGGAAACAATTTCGCTTAACAGAAACGGAAGAAAAACAAATACTAGATTTAATGAGAGAGAAAGGAGAGGATAATTTTTCTGATTTTCTCCGTAAAAGCTTACTATTGTCTGATGGACAAAAACAGATGGAAAAATGGTTCAATCTTTGGAAAAAACAAAAGTTGGAACAAATTAGCCGTGATGTTCATGAAATATTAATAATTGCTAAAATAAATCATCAGGTTACTCAAGAACATGTTTCTATTTGTTACGAAAATCTTCACTAAGAGGACTTGTTTTTTCTACCTCTTTAATTAATTCCTGAATACAAGTTAACAAAATAGAAACATGTTCTTGAGTAACCTGATGATTTATTTTAGCAATTATTAATATTTCATGAACATCACGGCTAATTTGTTCCAACTTTTGTTTTTTCCAAAGATTGAACCATTTTTCCATCTGTTTTTGTCCATCAGACAATAGTAAGCTTTTACGGAGAAAATCAGAAAAATTATCCTCTCCTTTCTCTCTCATTAAATCTAGTATTTGT
>NZ_JAJEPD010000023.1:0-485710 GCF_020729765.1 Streptococcus sanguinis
ATCTAAGGATTCAAAATGATTTCTTTGAACAACTAAGTTAAGAATCTCTTCATCAAATAAAGGACTTATCTCTGAGCTGTAATTTAGTTTGCCGTTAGAATAAGTAACGGGAACAGTCTCTTCTTTATCACCGATTGTTATTGTGTAATCACCCTTAATATCAGCTTGAGTAATATCTAAATCCACTGAATATTTTTTGACTTCGTCTCCATGTTCTATATAAACACGACTTATGTAACCTTTTAATCCAGTAAAATCCTTTTTTTCTTCTTCCAAAAATTTAAACATAGGATCAAATGTTTTCTCAAATTCGTACTGTTCTTTTGTTCTATTTTTGGGGATAGTGTAATCATCCAAACGCCAGCCATTTATCAATGTTATTGATAAAACGGCTACACCTCCAAGAATAATGAAAGTAATATATTTTTTAATCTTTTTCATTTCTTTTATAGACTTTCCGCTTTCATTTATCCCTCTATTATAACATAAGAGCCTTTTTGCTGAGAATGAAAAAAAGTTCCCGAAGGAACTTCTTTTAAAAACGAATATTCTCGCGTGTTYTTTCGTAGGATGTCACAAAACGCTCTGTCACGCCTGGCTCGACAAGATCCAAAGCTTTTGAAATGATTTCCAAGGATTGAGCGTAGTCGTAGTCATGTTCAAAGACATACAAGGACTTGTTGAAAGCTGCTTGTACGTTATCATCAAAGGAACGATAGCGGTTTGAATACTGCAGCAACTGCTCAGTCAAGGTAGCATCTTGGACGATACGATAGGTTTCTTCTTCCAATTGCTCCATATCATTCCCTAGAATTTCCAGCCAACGGTTAACTGATTCGATATTGACTCGTGTAGCTTCCAATTCCTTCACCAACTCTTCAATATTGTTGCTGGTTGAGAAGAAAATTTCTAAGAAAGAGTCTGGAATACCTGGCAAATTGCGTTTTTCCATATATCTCTTAATGGTATGCAATTTGTTGGCATAGATATTGACTTTTTGGCGAGCATTAGCATCATCTTTTTCAATCTCTGCAAGTGCTTCACCAAGAGAAATCTGCTCATCTTCGATTTCTTTCAAACGCTCTTGGATATCTTCCAACTCTTCCTGAACCACTGAATAAGCTTGCTTGGTTTCAGAAGAATCTTCTACCGCGCTAAGAACCACATCTTCCTGGGCAGAAAGTTCAGCCTGCAACTCCTTGACATGAGAAGTTTCCGTATCAGAGATAAGGAAGGTTTGAGATAAACGTTCTATCTCTTTTTGGAGTTGCTGGTTGTTTTCCTTTGTATGAGCCAAATAGCTTGGTAAATTTTTAATCAGCTTCTCCACTACTTTGTGGGCTTCAATTTCCCGCGTAAAAATTTCATAAAGAGCGTTAATCTCTTCTTGCGCCTGCTCATTTTCATACTCAGCATTATCCAGCTCTAGGGCTGAAATATTGGCTTCGTTGCGTTTGAGACTTGCATGAAGCTGCTGGAAACGAGACTCTATATCTGTTTCGATAAAGTGATAACCAGATTCCAAGAGCTTACGATGACCAGATTCTAAGTCTTCCAACTGATCTGGCAGTTTAACAGTCAACTCTTCGACAATGGCAGGAACTTTCTCAACGATATGTGTCAGAGCAAGGATATGATCCTCAGCTTTATCCAAGATTTCAGCCGCCTCAACCGGGTCACCTGAAGAATTAAGGGTCACAAACTGAGAAAACTCTGACTGGATATTTTCCAGTTGCTTCTCAATCTCAGCAAGGGCTTGCCCATACGAATCTGCATTCTCTGCGACCTGGGTTTGCAGTTTTTCAAACAAATCCAAGGCATGGAGCACACGACCGCTGTTTTTAGACTCTTGCTCTTTAAGATCTTCCAAGGCAGCACGAATCATCTTGATATCTTCTTCAATCAAATCAATCTGACTCTCAATATTGCCGATGGCATGCTTGGCTTTTATGAAACGGAAAGAATTATTGTAACCTTCTGCTTCAAATAGATTATTTTCGATATCAGCAAATGAATTTAAGGACAGGTCTACCCATTTTTGATTCCATTCACGGAAGGCTACCTGACTCTGCCCAATCAAATGCATATTTTTTACTTCTTCAACTTCATCATTTACCGGGAGATTATAGAGTGCTTCTTTTCTCTCCTCTAAATTTTGAAGTAAAGCTTCATTTCTCTTTCTCATCAGAACTGCAGTACCATAGCCGACAACCAAAAGCAGAGCTACCACAGCAACGAGAATAACTAGTCCAATAGACATATAGAACTCCTTCACATTGTTACTATAAAGCAAACATAATGATTATATCATATTTTTGCCCATAATGGTTGATTTTTCTGATTTTTTTAGACGTCGAGCGTACTGTATACAGCATTTTCTTCGATAAATTCACGACGAGGTTCAACGCGATCCCCCATCAGCATGTCAAAAATCTTGTCAGCTTCCGCTGCATCATCCACTGAAACTCGCGCCATCAAGCGATGTTCAGGATTCATAGTTGTCTCCCACAGCTGATGGTCATCCATCTCTCCAAGACCTTTATAGCGTTGAATGGTTGGCTTGGAGCGACCTTCACTGTAGCGAGCCAAAGCAGCTTGAAGCTCTTCTTCCTGATTAGCACCTGGCTGAATATATTCTTTGACTTCACTTCCGACCTTGACGCCATAAATTGGCGGCTGAGCGATGTAGACAAATCCAGCTTCCAGAACCGGCTTCATATAGCGGTAAATCAAGGTTAAGAGCAGGGTCCGAATGTGAGCACCATCTACATCGGCATCAGTCATGATGACTAATTTTTGGTAGCGAGCCTTGCTGACATCAAAGTCAGCACCGAAACCAGTTCCCATAGCAGTAAAGAGACTGCGGATTTCTTCATTGGCCAATATCTTGTCCATGCTGGCTTTTTCAACATTGAGAATCTTACCGCGAATTGGCAGAATGGCCTGAAATTCACGGTTACGGCCGGACTTAGCTGAACCACCCGCTGAATCCCCCTCCACGATGAAGAGTTCGGTTTCCTGTGGATCGTTGGACGAACAGTCAGCCAATTTTCCTGGCAGATTGGAGATTTCCAAGCCAGACTTCTTGCGGGTTACTTCCCGAGCTCGCTTGGCAGCAATTCTGGCCTTAGAAGCCAAAATCCCTTTTTCAACGATTTTTCGAGCCACCGCAGGATTTTCCAAAAGGAAATCTGAGAAAGCTTCACTAAAGAGGCGATTGGTAATCTTGACCACTTCGCTATTGCCCAGCTTGGTCTTGGTCTGACCTTCAAACTGAGGGTTAGGGTGCTTGACAGAGATGACCGCTGTCAGTCCCTCACGGACATCTTCTCCAGTCAGATTGTCCTCGTTTTCTTTGAGAAGCTTATTTTTCTTGGCATAGTCATTGATAACCCGAGTCAGGGCAGTCCGGAAACCTTGCTCATGCGTTCCACCCTCGTGGGTATGGATATTATTAGCAAAGCTCATGACTGTTTCGTGGTAGCCAGTCGTATACTGCATAGCCACTTCAACCGTAATGTCGTCCATTTCGCCGTCGGTATAAATCGGCGTTTCAAAGATTACATCCTTGTTTTCATTGATGTATTGGACATAGCTGGCAATCCCACCTTCATAGTGGTAATCCTTGACCTGCTCCATTCCATCTCGCTTATCAGTGATGGAAATTCTGAGACCACGATTGAGGAAAGCCAATTCTTGCACCCGCTTATTGAGCTTTTCAAAGTCAAATTCTACTGTTTCAGTGAAAATCTCTGGATCCGGTGTAAAGTGAACTGTCGTACCAGTACGGTCTGTCTCACCGATGATTTCTAGGTCCGCGACTACATGACCGCGACGGTATTCTTGGTAATGAATCTGGCCATTCTTATAAACGCGGACATCCAGCTGAGTGGACAGGGCATTTACAACGGAAGAGCCCACACCGTGCAGACCTCCTGATACCTTGTATCCCCCACCGCCGAATTTTCCTCCGGCATGGAGCACGGTAAAGACGGTTTCTACGGCCGGACGGCCTGTTTTCTCCTGAATATCAACGGGAATTCCCCGACCGTTATCCACTACTGTTATGGAATTATCTTTTTCGATAAAGACTTGAATGTGGCTGGCAAAACCAGCCAGCGCCTCATCAATCGAGTTGTCAACAATTTCCCATACTAAATGGTGAAGACCTTCCTTGGAGGTCGAACCGATATACATCCCTGGACGCATACGAACGGCTTCTAAGCCTTCTAAGACCTGAATCTGACTGGCATCATATTCCTGGGCCTGTATATCTTGCTGCTTTTCTTCTGTCATAGTGTTCCTTTTCTAATCAATATCTATAAATTCTTCAAGATGCTGCATATTATCAAAGAGATAGGTGTCAAAGCCAGCTGCCTGCCCTGCTTCAATATCCAGCGGACGGTCACCAATGACCAAGCCAGAGGCAATCTGATACTTGTCTTTTAGATAGAGCATGGAGTCTGGTGAGGGTTTCCTTGGAAAGCCATTCGCCGATGTCACCACTTCTGTAAATGCTGATGAAATGGCAGTCTTTTCCAAGATTTCCAGCACTTGGTTGTCCCGGTGGGAGACCAGAAAATTCCGACCGCCCTTGGCCACAATCCGCCTAAGCAACTCTGCCGCGCCGTCAAATAAGACAGGATGAGTCAACTCTTCTGCTTCATTGGCCTTATAAAACTTTAAAAAGTCTTTTTCTTGGGGAGCAAACTGCTGGACGGCATAGTCCGTAGACACCTTGAGGGCCTTATAAACTTCGTCGTGACCAGCTTGCATACCAAACTCTTTCAAGGTTTGAACAAAAGCTGCTGTCGAAGTTTCATAATTATCCAAGAGTGTTCCACCTAAATCCCAGATGTAATCTTGATAATTCATACCTTTCATTATACCATAATTTTCATGAAAAAGGGGCTAATATTTGCCCGAATCCAGCACTTTTCCGACTTTTTTCAACCCTTTTTCTAAACAAAATATCTTAAAGAATCTAAAATTTAAAAATGGATGATGGTTTCGTCCTTTCCAATATCCCTAAACCCGTTCCATATAGAGGAGCGCTAAGGTAAATTAGACTTCAAAAAAGCTGGGAAACATTATGAATCCCAGCATCTTCTTTATTTTCCAAATACATCTGTATAAAGCATAGCATCAGCCAACTGCTCGGCGTCCCCTCCCAGCTGACGAACCAGCTCATAGGCGAAAGCCAAGGCAGTCGATGGACCACGGCTAGTAATCAGCTTCCCATCAACAAGAACTGTTTCTTTACGGTAAGTTCCATTTTTAATATTGTCTTGCGCACCATCATAGCAAGTGAAATACTTACCAGTCAAGATACCTGCACGGTCAAGAGCAATGGGAGCAGCACAGATGGCAGCGATGAATTTGTCCGCCTGCTGAAAGTCCTGCAAAAGCTGCATCAGGCGGTCATCATCACGGAGATTAGCCGATCCTGGCATCCCTCCTGGCAAGATGACCATATCGTAGTCATCCAGCCGCCCCTTCCAGACCTGATCCGCTTGAACAGTGATGGCATGAGACCCAGTCACTGATTCATCAAAACCAATCATATTACAGACAAGACCTGCACGGCGCAAGACATCCACAACTGTCAAGGCCTCGATTTCTTCAAAACCGGGAGCTAAGAGTAAAGCTGCTTTTTTCATGAAAATATCCTTTCTGAGATGAGCCAGTCACAAAATCGCATCTGATTTGTGAGTCAAAAACTTGCTATCTGTTTATTTTATTTTAATTTCTTCAGTACGACTTTTTTTCGGACTGCAGGAATTCGCTCCTTCTTTTCATCCGTCAGGCTGTTCTGATAGGAGACAGATAGCAGGAGACCAACACCGATAAGATTACTGATGATGGAAGAGCCACCCTGTGAAATAAAGGGCAGTGGAATCCCTGTCAGAGGCAGAATCCCTGTCACCGCTCCAATATTTTCAAAGATATGGAAGAGCAGCATCATGATAAAGCCAGTTGAGATATAGGTATAAAACTGGTTGTTGGATTTAATCGTAATCTTGAGCATGCGATAAATCAGCAGTAAATAGAGCATGATAACCAAGGTTGAACCTAAGAAACCAAAATCTTCTGCAATAACGGTGAAAATCATATCACTTTCCCGAACAGGCACCAAGAGATTCGAAACATTAAAGCCTTGACCAGTCAGACCGCCGCTTCCGACAGCGATTTGTCCCTGTGCTTGCTGGAAGGTGGTCGTCTGAGCGTAGTCAAAAGGATGAAGCCAAGCCAAAATCCGATTGATTTGGTAGGTTGGCATGCCAAGATTATGCAGAAAGGCACGACCGCCATCGGAAATAAAGATAAAGAGAAATCCTCCCAACAGCAGGACTCCCGTCAGAAAGACCGGCAGGATAATCTTCCAAGAAACACCTGACAGTAGAACAATGCCGCCGTATATAGCAACAAAAACCAGAGCCGTCCCCAAATCACTCTGAAGGGTTAACAGAACCAGAACAGGCAAAGTGTAGAGCCCAAGCTTCAGAATTAGAAAAAAGTCTAAAGCCAAGGTTCGCTCATCCTGCTTGTGCTGCTGGAGAAAATGAACCACCAGCCGCGACAGCATGAGAATATATGAAATCTTCATGAACTCCGAGGGCTGAAAGAGGGTCACCCCACGAATAGCAATCCAGTTTTTAGCACCAGTAGAGGCTACAAGAGATTCACTGTAAAAAATCAGAGGCAAGACCATGAGGCCAAGACCAAAAACATAGAGATAAGGCGTAATTTTCCAGAGAAACTTGGTGTTAAAAAACATGAGGATAAAGCTGAGCAGGAAGCCCACCGCAATCCAGGCAATCTGCTGACCAACCATGGGCCAGGCATTGTCAGGATAATCATGACTAACAGCAATGTAAATAGCCACAACTCCGATTGAAAGCAACATCAAAACGGGCAAAATTAAACTATAATCAATCCGAGACTCAAACGTCCGTCTTTGATAGGGCATAGTCCCTCCTTTTTAGAAAAAATACTGGATAATCAAGCTAGAAACAGCGACGCAGAACCAAGCAAAGGCACCAGTCAGCAAAGGCGCTGCTCCTGCTTGCTTAAACTGCTTAAAGGAAACCTTGGCGCCAATAGCTGCCAAGGCCATAGCCATCAGCCACTGAGAAATGAATTTTGTATAGGGGATAACAGCAGCCGGAAGAAATCCCAGACTGCTGATAAGTGAAGCTAGGACAAACCAAGCTATAAACCAAGGAAAAATCTGTTTCAAGTTTGTCTTTTGCGACGACTTCTTAGACTTGATATAGCGATAAGCTGCGAAGATTAAGCAAGCCGGTACAATCATCAGGGCCCGACTAAGCTTGACAATGGTCGCCAAGTCTCCAGCTGACGGGCTAAATGTATAACCTGCCGCCACTACTGACGAAGTATCATTGATGGCTGTTCCAGCCCAAGTCCCGAAAAATGCATCCGACATCTGCAGCAAATGCCCTAAAAAAGGGAAAATGAATACTGCTAAAATATTGAAAAAGAAAATAGTGGAGATAGACAGAGCGATTTCCTCTTCATCAGCTTCCAAGATTGGTGAAGCAGCCGCTATGGCAGAGCCACCGCAGATGGCTGTTCCAAAACCAATTAAAATAGTCAAGACACGATTCATCTTAAAGAAACGGCCAGCCAGATAGGCCGCCAGAAAGGCTATCAGAATCGTAATAAGACTGATACGAAGAGAAGAAATCCCTGTCTCAGAAACCTGACCAATGGACATGGAAAATCCCAAAAAGATGATGGAATACTGCAGCAATTTCTTCCCTGAATAGCTGAGTCCTTCCTGAAAAGCAGCCGGCAGCTTCATGCTGTTGTTCAAAACAATCCCAAAGATAATAGCCAAAACACTAGAGCCTATCAAGGGAAGCAAACCGCCTAAAAAGATAGAAACAGCTGCTATGCCAAAGGATAACAGAATTCCTGGTAAATATTTTTTCACGAGCACTCCTTCTTTCTTATGCCTCTCATTATAACAAATTCTTTCCCAAAAATCTGAATGGAACTAAAAAATCAGCCAATAAAACTCAGCTGATTTCAGATAGTTTCAGTCAAAAAATTCTTGTAATTCCTGCATAATGGCTGCCTCTGGTAGGATATCTAAAGAAGCCAATTGTGATAGATGATGCTGAATCTGCTTTCCATAGCGTTTACTAGAAATGCGATTGTCCAAAAGAATAACAGCTGATTTCTGATGCTCATTGCGCCGAGTCCGGCCAATAGCCTGCTTAAGCCGTAAGATGGCAAGAGGCAGTTGATAATCATAAAAGGCATTCTTACCTTCTGCTTTCAGGCGGCTGTTAATCTTCTGCACAAAGAAATCCTTGGGATTGTCAAATGGAATCCGAGTAATCAGCTGAATAATCTGATTTTGCTCAGCAAAATCCGCCCCCTCCCAAAAGCTGCCAGAGCCCAAAAGGATACCTGCCTCTCCTCTATCAAAACGGCGTTTGATATTGCCGGCATCGCCATTTTTATATTGGGCTAAATGCGGCAGAGCCAGCAAGACCGAAACAGTCAAAAGCAAGTCTTTAGAAGTGAAGAGGACGACGATAGGCAGACCAAGTTTTGCCACTTCTTGCAGACAAGCAACAATCTCTTGGGCAAATTCCTCAGTTGACAAATCCACTACTGCTGGAAAACTTTCATCTAAAAAGAGCTTCTGCAGCGGCTTCTTCTTGCTTTTCAGCTTGTAAAAGTGATAACTTTCAAAGCCTAGCAACTGCGCCAGATTGACCTTTGAGCTGATTTCCAGAGTGGACGAAACCAAGATAACCTTAGCATTTTCAGGAAGGAAGTCAGTAAAATGCAGCAATTCTGAACGACCAGCATGCAGAGTCATCAAGCGATGATCTGCCAAAACTTCATCAACCAACCAATAATACTGGTATTTGCCACTGAACAAGTGCTGCAGCTCAGGCAATGAACTTGTCTTTAACTCGGACACATCCTGAAGCAGTCGGGAAATCTTTTCCGGACTTAGCTCTGATGCTTTCTTGCGATGCTTCTCTGCGGCATCAGCCAGCTCAAACTGAATGCTTTGCAAAAGCCGTTGCTGCAGAAGTTTCCCTTCTTCCTGAAGGAGATGATTTATCTGCTGCAGCGTTTTAGTTAGATTTATACTGGACTGAGAGAAGCTTTCCAAGGCGAAAAACATCTTCTGAGCTTCATCAACTACCAGAATACGATTGTCCAGCAAAGACTGGTCATCCTCTAAACGCGTCAGCAGGTATGCATGATTGGTAACCACGACTCGACTAGTAGCTGACTTGACCTGTCCCAACCGCCAAAAATCTTCCTCATAAAAAAGAGAATGTTTGCTTAGCTTGCCATCATGACGGATTTCATTAAAGTAGCTTGAGAAGCGATGAGCCTGTCCGATTTCATTCAAATCACCCGTTTTGGTTTCTGTCAGCCAAACCAAGAGTTGCAGTTTGCAGCGATTAACCAAACGGTTGTCATATTCCCTGTCCAGTGTCTGATAGAAATGGTCCAGCTTGAGATAATTCTCCGGACTCTTGAGACTGTGAAAGGAAATACCAAATACTTCCTCCAACAATCGCCCTTCCTTTTGCAGCAGCTGGTCCTGCAGGATCTTAGTCGGAACCGTCACTAGTACTTTTTCTTGACCTCTAGATAGAATAGGCAGCAAGTAGCCAAAAGTCTTGCCCAAGCCTGTCTGCGCCTCTAAAAAACTAGGCTCCTGCTGGTCCAGAGCTTCCTCCATAAAACGAGCAAATTTGAGCTGTTCAGACCGCTCTTCTAAGCCCAGCAGGTATAGATTGGTGAGGAAATCCTGCGACAGCTTCTTTTCCGAAGTCAGCTTTTGGGAACGTCGCAGGAAAATACCATGCCAGGATTGCAGTTCCTTATCTTGCTGATCCGGCATCGTCTGATAAACTTCCTCGATAGCCAAGCGCGACTCATAGATAATGCTGTCAGCCAAAGTTAGCATTTTCTCAACCAAGGCCTTGGGCAGGCTCTTGATTTTGTCTTGTATTTTTAAAAATAGCTGAGCCGTTGCTTGAGCATCTGCCAGAGCAGTATGGGCGTTTTCCAAAGAAATATCCAGTAAATTACAGAGATTGCCCAAGGAATATTTATCAAAGGTCGGGTAGAAGACCTGAGCCAACTCTACCGTGTCCACACGTGGTGTCAGCAAGTCAAACCCTTCCCAGAAAAGGGCCTCTGCTAGTAGATTAGCGTCAAACTTGACATTATGAGCGACAAAAATCGCATCCTGAATCAACTCATATACCTCAGCTGCTACCTGAGAAAACTCCGGTGCTCGGCCAAGCCGCTCATCATCCAAACCTGTCAGCTCTTTGATATGCTCATCCAGTTCCTCATGAGGATTGACATCTGTTTCATAAGTCTTGGTAATGATTCCATTCTCAATCAGAACAATGCCAATCTGGATAATCTTTGCACTACTGCCCGTTCCTGTAGCCTCCAAGTCCACAACGGCATACTTATAATCATTTTGTGTCATACTGCTATGATTATATCATAAAAGCCATTCTGAGACATCTGAAAATTTTCAGCCATAGTCTATGAAGCAATTCTGTGCAAAAAATTTTCTTTTCTGTTACACTCAATAGCAGAATACATTTTCCGAGGAAATCAAATGAAGATTCATAAAATTATCAACCTTGTTGCATTTGAAAATACCTATATCTTAGAGAACGATCAAGGCCTCCTAGTCGTCGATCCTGGCAGCGACTGGAAAAAGATTGAGCGCAAGCTGGAGGAACTCACCAAGCCTGTGATTGCTATTCTCCTAACCCACACCCATTATGACCACATTATGAGTTTAGAAAAGGTCCGGGAGCACTATGCTGCCCCACCTGTCTATGTGGCTGAGAGTGAAAGCAGCTGGCTCTACACACCGACAGATAACCTATCTGGTCTGGCGCGCCATGCTGATCTGGATGATATTATCTGTCGACCAGCAGAAGAGTTTTTCTCCTACGAAACAGACTATGATATTGGAGGCTTTCACTTCTATGTGCTTGCAACACCTGGCCACTCCATCGGAGGTGTCTCTCTAGTCTTTCCTAATGACTGCCTTGTTTTGACGGGCGATGCCCTCTTTCGAGAAAGCATCGGACGAACGGATCTGCCGACAGGAAACATGGAGCAATTGCTGACATCCATTCGCGAGAAACTTCTGGTATTACCTAAAGACTACGCTGTTTATCCTGGGCATGGTCATGATACCACTATTTCACATGAAAAAATCTTTAATCCATTTTTAGCTCAGTAGCCATTAAAGCAATTAACTATAACAAAAATAGAGTTTGAAATTCTTCAAACTCTGTTTTTTTATGATTTGTTAAATCTTCAAGAAGCGTCTCATAGAGATGATAGATCCCAATGATCCGATAAGAATTCCCAACACAAAGAGTGCTGCTATCATAATCGGACTAAAGAGTTTTGGATCAATCATAGAAAGTCCTTGACCTACCAAGCTCTTATTCATAGTCTGGTAGGCTATACCATATGTCAAATACACTACAAGTGACGGAACTGTTGCTCCTAACAAGCCAATCCATGCTCCTTCAAACAGAAATGGACCGCGGATATAGCTATTTTTGGCACCAACCAAGCGCATGATTTGAATCTCACGACTTCGGGAAATAATGGTAATCCGAATAGTATTGGAAATGAGAAGGATAGCAATGAAAATCAGAAGCGCTGTCCCAATCAATCCCCATGTTTGGATGAAATTAGAAAACGCAAAGAGATTTTTGGTATTGGTACCACCATTTTGAACCTCTGATACACCATCAATCTTACGAGCATCTTTTGTAACAGATTCTACATACTTAGGTGCCTTGGTCTCAACAATATAAGCATCGTAAAGAKGATTATTTTCTTCATCAAAAACATCCCACTCACTACCCATGGTCTCTGTTAGCTTATTATACTGCTCTTGCTTACTAGAAAAAGTAACCTTCTCTACATTTTTCATAGAAGTCAGAGCATCATAGACCTTGTGATAGTCTTCATTCTGAACTGTTTGACCTTCTTTTACAATCGTTTCGCTATTATCGAAAACATCCTTACGCATGTATACCATGACGCGGACATTATTGGAAATATCATTTGCCAACTTGGCTGTATTTAAAATTACTGAAGCAAAAACAGCCACTAAGCTCAAGGTAATCATAACCGAGCTGACAGCCGCTACAGTCATCCAACCATTCCGCGTAAGACTCTTAAGCGACTCAATCAAATGACGAAAAAATCTTCTAATCATCGTATCCGTATTCTCCTTCCGCTTCATCACGTACCACACGGCCATTTTCAATAGCAATAACGCGGTGACGCAGAGTATTTACAATCTGGCTGTTGTGGGTTGCCATCAGGACAGTTGTTCCCTGAAGGTTAATCCGCTCCAGCAGGTTCATAATCTCCCAAGAATTATCTGGGTCCAAGTTTCCTGTCGGCTCATCCGCAATCAGGACTTTAGGGTTGTTAGCAATAGCACGCGCAATGGCAATCCGCTGCTGCTCACCACCGGAAAGCTCATTAGGGAATGAGCGGACCTTGTGCTTAAGACCAACTAGGTCCAGCACTTCCATAACCCGCTTTTTAATATTGCGGCGGCGCTCACCGATAACTTCCATGGCGTAGGCAATATTCTCATACACCGTCTTTTTAGGAAGAAGTTTATAGTCCTGGAAGACGACTCCAACCTGACGGCGCAGCATTGGAACATCTCGCTTCTTAATCTTAGCCAAGTCAAAATCAGCTACTTTCAGACTTCCCTTATCCAGCTTTATCTCCCGGTAAAGCAAACGAATAAAGGTTGACTTCCCCGCTCCTGAAGGGCCTACAATATAGGCAAACTCCCCAGGTTCTACGTTAATAGACACACTACGCAGGGCAGTGGTCCCGTTGCCATACTTCTTGACAACATCTTTCATTTCAATTATTGACATCTATTGAAATTTCCTTTCAATCTAATTCTAATCTCTTGCATTTCCTAGTTCAAACGCCATTTCAAATAAGCGTCGATGAAACCATCCAAATCTCCATCCATCACCTTGTCCACCTGTGCTACTTCGTAACTGGTCCGATGGTCTTTGACCATAGTATAAGGCGTAAAGACATAGGAGCGGATTTGGCTGCCCCAGGAAATCTCCTTCTTATCTCCCTTGAGTGAATCGACTTCGGCTGCTTGTTTCTCTTGCTCTAGCTGATAAAGCTTAGCCTGCAGCATCTTCATCGCCCGATCACGATTTCCATACTGGGTCCGGTCAACGGTAGACTGCACCACGATTCCTGTCGGAATATGCGTCAGTCGCACACCAGTCGAAACTTTATTGACGTTCTGCCCGCCGGCTCCTCCCGAGCGGAAAGTGTCCATCTTAATATCGTCATCGCGAATTTCCACCTCAATGGTGTCATCCAGCTCTGGCATGACCTCTACTGAGGTAAAAGAAGTATGGCGACGCTTGGCTGAGTCAAATGGCGAAATTCGAACCAAACGGTGGACTCCCATTTCTGACTTGAGCAGACCATAAGCGTGCGGCCCTTCAAATGAAAGAGTCACTGACTTGATGCCTGCTTCATCACCAGCTTGATAGTCCAAGACCTCTACTTTGAAGCCCTTGGCATTGCCAAAGCGTGTATACATACGCAGCAGCATATCTCCCCAATCCTGGGCCTCTGTACCACCAGATCCCGGGTGAATTTCAAGGATAGCATTATTATTGTCATAAGGCTCAGATAGGAGCAGGGTCATTTCATAACTGGTCATCATTTTCTCAAGTTCTGCCAGCTTTTCTTCCAACTCACCCTGAACCGACTCATCTTCAGCCAGAAAATCAAGCAAGATTTCCGATTCATCAAAAAGCTCAGTCATTTGATGAAAATTTTCATAGGTTTGCTTGAGTTCATTTAGCTCTTGAGAAGTCTTCTGGGCTGCAATATTGTCATCCCAAAAGTCAGGTTCTGTCATCTTATTTTCTAAGATGGCAATTTCTTCTTCCAGACCTTCTAAGTCAAAGAGACCCCCTGAAAGAAGCTAATTTTTCACGATTTGCGTCAATCTTTTGACGAATTTCTGAAATGTCCATAAATACCTCTTTTCACATATCGTTTAATTATAACATAAATTAAACAGTTTGCCTAATCTCACATTCAGCAGCTTACATTTTATCGGATTTTCCCTAGCTAGGCAAGACAAGCGACTCCTTGTCACCTAATTGTTAGAAAAGTAATATAATGACATGGGGTTGGAAGAACTATTTCAAGACTTCCTAGCCTACATTCATGGATAAACGAAATACATGGTTACGATAATTTATGAGGTATTCAGATAAAAGGGAGACTCTCCATGGGGGCTTAAGCATTTCCAAGTTTTGAAAAATATGCTAGACTAAAACCATGACAAGAATCGGATTTATGAGCGACCTCCATCTGGACTCCAATCAGTTTGGGGATTTTGAGCAACAAGCTCTTCTCCAGCTTTTAAAAAATGAAGGGATTGACCACCTACACATTGCTGGGGACCTGTCCAACGACCTGACCAAGATCAGTTTTCCCTTTATTGAAACTTTGAAGCAAGAGATTCCCCTTTCTTTTAATCTAGGAAATCACGATATGCTGGGACTTTCTGAGCAAGAAATTTCAAACTATGATTTTCAGGTCCAGCAGTTCGGCCAAACCAAGCTCATCAGCTTTTCAGGCTGGTACGACTATAGCTTTGTTCCAGAAAAAAGCAAGGAAGAGCATCTGAGAACCAAGACTAATTTCTGGTTTGACCGCAGATTGGAGCGTCAACTCGACGATCCTAGCATTACAGCTCAGACACTGCAAGACTTAGAAAAACTGCTGGCGACTTTAGATGGTCCCATTATTGTTGCTCTGCATTTTGTCCCCCATCAAGACTTTCTATACGACCATCCCTACTTCCAGCGCTTCAACGCCTTCCTAGGAAGCCAAGCTTTTCATCGACTCTTTGTCAAATACAGGGTGAAAGAGGTGGTTTTCGGCCATCTCCATCACCGCCACCAAAGCCGTATCATCGAAGGTGTCCGCTACCATATGCGTCCTCTGGGCTACATTCGTGAATGGGAACTGACTCGGAACTTTTTTAATGATTTTCCTCAGTATAAGATTCCCCAGATGTACCGCCTGCACAAGCGTTATAATGCTGTTAAAGATTTAGCCGAATTTCAAGACTATAAGAAAAAACACCTGGCAGCTGAACTGCGAGATGCTTTAACAGTGATTGAAGTTCAGTAATGGAAATGTTGAATTGCAGCTCTCAGCTCATCTGAGAGCTGTTTTTTGCTGTCCAACTGCACATAGACTTCTAATAAACAGGAACGAAAATTGGAAAAAGCAATGAAGTCTTGGTTACTTTCCAATGGAAAACTCTGTGATTGAAGCCACAGTCTAAGTTCATGCTGCGACAGTTTTTTCTTTAAGACAGCTTGATAGAGCACCTGGGCTAAGCGCCAATCCTCATCATTTCCGAAACGGACTGAAACTCTTTTAAAAACTTGATGAATGACCTCTAAAACCTCTGGCATCCTACTGGAGGGAAAGTCCGGATGACAAGCCACTTCTGTCAATAAGTCTGCTCCATGAGCGAAGGCATGAACCCAACCGTATTTCCTGGAGTAACCCCTTGTGTCTCTTTCTCCTGACAAGTAGGTTAGCCCCTTATTTAGTAAGTATTTTCTTCCTTGCACTGATAAAGCCTGATAATACGAAGAGTTTGGATTGCCATCACAGTTTAAGAGATTTGCATAAAGTAAAGCCGTGAAGGAACGTGTTAAGGTAGCTTGACCATTTTTATCACTCATATAAAAAAGTCCTTGTCTTTTGACTGCTTCTTGAGCCAAGAAACGAAACTGTTCAGCTGAAAACAGGTCAGCCTGAAGTCCCCTCGCTAAGGACGAAAAGACTAACTCATCACGGATTGTCGCTTCTGGATGACCAATATGATCCAGTAACCATAAGATTTCTTCCTCATAATATAAAGGAGAAGCTTCTTCCAACTTCTTTCGTAAGTTTTGATACATACTTTCACCGTCCTTTCGAGTTGCTTTCTTTAAATGTGATTATACCGCCTTGTACGCAAAAAAGCCATCCGTAGATGACTTTTTACTGTTAAATAGCATTCTTATCCATACCTAATTTACGTTGGATGAACTTAACAATTTCAACAATAACAATCATGGCAAAGCTACCAATCAGAACAACTGTCCATTGTGACAAGTCCAGCTTGGTCACATGGAAAATCTTTTCCAGTGGATCAATTACAATAGTTGAAATCAATAGGATGAAAGAAACCAGGATAGACCAGTTAAAGGTCTTAGACTTAAATGGTCCAACTGTAAAGATAGATTGGTAAACAGATTTCACATTATAAGCATGGAAGAGCTGGATGAGGCCAAGAGTTGCAAAGGCCATTGTCAGAGCATCCGCATGGATAGTCTTGATATCACCGACATGGACGGGATTAGAGATAGCATAACCATAAACTGCCAGAACCAAAGCCCCTTGCAGGACACCCTGATAGATGATAGAGCTCATAACTCCACCTGAGAAGAAGCTAGACTTACGGCCACGAGGCTTATGACTCATGACACCTGGCTCAGCAGGCTCAACCCCCAGAGCAATGGCAGGGAAGGTATCCGTTACCAAGTTGATCCAGAGCAGATGAACTGGCTGTAACACATCCCATCCAAAGAGGGTTGCCAAGAAAATAGTCAGTACCTCAGCTGTATTAGCTGAAAGGAGATACTGGATAGTCTTTTGAATATTAGAGAAGACCTTGCGTCCTTCTTCCACGGCTACAATGATGGTCGCAAAGTTATCATCTGCCAGAATCATGTCAGAGGCACCCTTAGATACTTCTGTACCTGTAATACCCATACCGATACCGATATCAGCTGTCTTCAAAGCTGGTGCGTCATTGACACCATCACCTGTCATGGCTACGACCTTACCTTGGTTTTGCCACGCTTTGACAATCCGTACCTTATGCTCAGGCGAAACTCGGGCATAGACAGAGTATTGGCCAACAACCTTTTCGAATTCTGCATCAGAAAGCTCATTGAGTTCAGCACCAGTCAGGACATGGTCTTCAGTATCTCCTTCTTCGATGATTCCCAAGCGATTGGCGATAGCTTCTGCTGTATCCTGATGGTCACCGGTAATCATAATCGGACGAATACCAGCTTCCTTGGCTACGCGAACAGCTTCTGCTGCTTCTGCACGTTCTGGGTCAATCATACCGATTAAACCAGTAAAGATTAAATCATTTTCTAGATTTTTAGATGTCAGGTCAGTCGGAACTGCATCAATAATCTTGTAGGCACCAGCCAGCACGCGCAGAGCTTGGTGAGCCATGTCTGAGTTGTTAGACTTAATCAGCTGTGAAGTAGCATCATCAATCGCTGCAACATCTCCATCCTTATCACGGGCAACACAGCGTTTCAAGAGTTGATCTGGTGCTCCCTTGACTGCCACAAGGAATTTCCCATCTGGCAATGGATGGACAGTAGACATGAGCTTACGGTCTGAATCAAAGGGCAGCTCAGCTACACGAGGATATTTCTCTAAAAAGGCCTTCACATCGTAGCCCTTGTCCAAAGCATACTGGATAAAGGCTGTTTCCGTTGGGTCACCAATCAGCTTCCCTTCTTGGTCAATCTTGGTATCATTGGCCAAAACAACCGAACGTAAGAGCGGCAGCTCCAGTCCAAGTTCAATATCTTGTCCAGCTTCATTCAGGACTCCGTCGTAAAAGACTTTTTCGACCGTCATCTTATTCATGGTCAGGGTACCAGTCTTATCTGAAGCGATAATCTCAGTTGAACCCAAAGTCTCAACAGCAGGAAGCTTACGGACAATCGAATTCCGCTTAGCCAGAACCTGAGTTCCCAAAGCCAGCACGATGGTAACGATAGCTGGCAGACCTTCTGGAATAGCGGCAACTGCCAAGGCTACAGAGGTCATTAGCTCATCCAGTGGATTTTTACCTTGAATGAAGACACCGACTACAAAGGTCACTGCAGCGATTACTAAGATAGCATAGGTCAGAACCTTAGACAGACTATTAAGATTTTGCTTAAGAGGTGTGTCAGTTTCATCCGCATCCTGCAACATACCTGCGATGTGACCGACTTCCGTATACATCCCTGTATTGACAACCAATCCAACCCCTCGACCATAGGTCACATTTGAGTTTTGGAAGGCCATATTGACCCGGTCGCCAATACCAGCATCTGCAGCTACCTCAACAGTCAAATCTTTCTCAACCGGCACAGACTCACCTGTCAGAGCCGCTTCTTCTATTTTCAGTGAATTAGCTTCCAAAAGCCGCATATCTGCTGGGACAACATCACCGGCTTCCAATCTAACGATATCACCAGGTACCAACTCCTTAGAATCTACTTCTGTGACATGGCCATCACGCAGGACACGCGCAGCCGGGCTAGACATAGACTTGAGAGCCGCAATCGCTTCTTCAGCCTTGCCCTCCTGATAGACACCGAAAATAGCATTGATGATTACGACAGCTAAGATGATTAAAGCATCTGCGATGTCTTCACCACCTGATGTGACAACAGACAAGACAGCTGCTACCAACAAGATGATAATCATCAAATCCTTGAACTGCTCCAAAAACTTCATTAAGAGAGATTTTTTCTCCCCTTCATCCAGTTCATTGCGGCCATAATCAGCTAAACGCTTGGCTGCTTCTTGACTGGACAAACCTTGCTCTGAAGCGTCCAAAGTTTTGAAAATTTCCTCAGGACTCTGGGTGTAAAAAGCTTGGCGCTTTTGTTCTTTTGACAATGTATTCCTCCTCTTGGCCTCTTTTATTTCTGAAATTTTCTGACCACTAGGACTCATCATCTCAAGTCGCACCAGCCATATCCAAAAGTCAGAAACAAAAAAGAGACCTGTTTATTAACAAGTCTCGCTATTTCATACAAGGCCGGAAATTTCTTTCGTATTGACGACCTTGTAACGGTTATTCCGTTAGCTACTCCCTTGAGTAAAAACTATTATACCAAATTTTCAAGCTTTTGCAAGGGGAAACATTATGATTTTCAAGAGTTTTCTTGGAGAATAGCAATTAACCCCAGCTAATCTCCATTTCATAGCTGGCAAAAATCTGCTCTCCATCAACAGTTTTCAGCTGATAATGAAGTTGCAGAATTTGCTTGGTAAAATCAACCTTGTAGAAAGGAGTATCGGTCACAAACTGCTGCAAGCCCACAGGTGTATGGATGCCAACCAGCGCCTGCCCTTGACTGATGAAACGCATGATGGACTTAGGCTTAGAAAAGCGCGTCATAACCAACTCTTTATCGTGAAACTTCAGAACCACTTTCTCTCCTTCTTCATTTTTGTATAGCAGATAATGATAGTCTCCTTTTTGCGTCCAGTCCGTATTGTAGACCTGATCGATTAGCTCGGTATGCCCGTCCAGCTGGATGTGATTTTTTATTCTGATTTGCATCTTTATCTCGTTTCTCTTTTTCTTTCCCTATTTTACCAAAAAAAGGACAAAATTGCTCTTCTTTCAGTTGCAGCTTTGATTTTTTTCCTACTCTGATTTGTGGTATAATGATAACATGATTGAAAAAGTATTTCGGGACCCGGTTCATAATTATGTTCATGTGGACCATCAGGTTATCTATGATTTAATCAATACTAAAGAATTTCAACGGCTGCGCCGCATCAAACAGCTGGGTACTTCCGGCTATACTTTCCACGGCGGGGAGCACAGCCGTTTTTCGCATTGTCTGGGAGCTTATGAGATTGCCCGGCGCATCACCAAGATTTTCAATGAAAAATACCAAGCCAACTGGGACAGCCATGAAAGCCTGCTGACCATGACAGCAGCTCTCCTGCATGACTTGGGGCACGGAGCTTATTCACACACCTTTGAGCGCCTCTTTGATACCAATCACGAGGACATTACGCGGCAAATCATCACCAGTCCTGAAACAGAGATTCATCAGGTACTGGTGCAGGTTTCGCCGGATTTCCCTGAAAAGGTAGCTAGCGTCATTAACCATACCTATCCCAATAAGCAGGTGGTCCAGCTGATTTCCAGCCAGATTGATGTGGACCGGATGGATTATCTCTTGCGCGATTCCTTCTTTACTGGCGCTTCCTATGGGCAATTTGACTTAACCAGAATTTTACGAGTGATTTGTCCAGTAGAAAACGGCATCGCCTTCAAGCGCAATGGCATGCATGCGGTGGAAGACTACGTAGTCAGTCGCTACCAGATGTACATGCAGGTTTATTTCCACCCGGCTAGCCGTGCTATGGAAGTTCTGCTGCAAAATCTGCTCAAGCGAGCCAAGTTTCTCTATCCGGCTCAGAAGGATTACTTTGCGCTGTCATCGCCCAATCTCATTCCATTCTTTGAAAACAGAGTGACACTGCAGGATTATCTGGCCTTGGATGATGGTGTTATGAATACCTATTTCCAAGTTTGGATGACTAGTCCAGACAAGATTTTATCTGACCTGGCTCAGCGTTTTATCAACCGCAAGGTCTTTAAGTCTATCGTCTTCTCTCAGGAAAACGAAGCGCATTTGGATATCATGCGAGACCTAGTTGGACAGGTTGGTTTCGACCCTGATTACTATACTGCTATCCATCGTAATTTTGATTTGCCTTATGATTTCTACCGGCCTGACGTTGAAAAACCCCGGACCCAGATTGAAATTCTGCAAAAAGATGGCAGCCTAGCAGAACTGTCCAGCCTGTCTCCTATCGTTCATTCGCTAGCCGGGACCAGACAGGGTGATAATCGCTTCTACTTCCCCAAGGAAATGCTGGCAGAAACCGGACTTTTCAGCGAAAAAAACCAGACCTTTATGCACTATATCAAAAACGATCAATTTACTTACGGAGAATAATATGTCTATCAAATTAGTTGCCGTCGACATTGACGGCACCCTTTTAAATAACCAAAAAGAAATCACTCCTGAAGTCTTCAGTGCTGTTCAGGATGCCAAGGCTGCTGGTGTCAAGATCGTCATTGCAACCGGCCGTCCTATTGCAGGCGTTCAAAAGCTTCTCGAGGAGCTAGAGCTTAATCAGCCAGACAACTATGTCGTTACCTTCAACGGCGGACTAGTACAGGATACTGTTACTGGCGAAGAATTAATCAAAGAAACATTGACTTATGAGGACTATCTGGATATCGAACTGCTCGGGCGAAAATTAGGCGTCCACATGCATGCCATCACCAAGGACGGCATTTATACAGCCAATCGTAACATCGGCAAGTACACTGTTTACGAGTCCAATCTGGTCAGCATGCCTATCTTCTATCGCACACCTGAAGAAATGGTCAATAAAGAAATCGTTAAGTGCATGTATATTGATGAGCCAGAAATTCTGGATGCGGCCATTGCTAAGCTGCCACCAGAATTAGCCGAAAAATATACACTGGTTAAGTCAGCTCCTTTCTATCTGGAAATTGTCAAAAAAACTGTCAATAAAGGAGCTGCTATCCTTCATCTGGCTGAAAAACTTGGCTTAAGTAAGGAGCAGACCATGGCTATCGGTGATGAAGAAAACGACCGCGCCATGCTGGAAGCCGTCGGCTCTCCTGTTGTCATGAAAAACGGCAAGGAAGAACTCAAGAAAATCGCCAAATATATCACCAAATCGAACGACGAATCTGGCGTAGCGCACGCTATTAGAGAGTGGGTTTTAAAATAATGTTTAGTTACAAAATTGGAATTTCAGCTCAGGAACACGACGATTTTGTCACGGCTCATCCGCAGGCCAATCTCCTGCAGAGTTCAGCCTGGGCTCAGATCAAGGATAACTGGGCCAATGAGCGCTTGGGCTTCTATAAAGACGACCGCTTGGTTGCGGCAGCCAGTGTCCTAATTAAACCACTGCCCTTGGGGATGACCATGCTTTATATCCCGCGCGGTCCCATCATGGACTATAGTGACAAGGAGCTGCTGATCTTTGTTTTGGCCTCGCTCAAGAAATTTGCCAAGGAGAAAAAAGTGCTCTTTATCAAGTTTGACCCTAGCCTCTTTCTGGCAGAAAGCAAGATGGGCGGTGAATTGCAAGACAAAGCAGAAACGATTGAGCTGATTCAACAGTTACAGGAAGCAGGAGCTGTCTGGGTCGGACGGACTGAGTCTCTAGATGAAACCATCCAACCTCGCTTGCAGGCCAATATCCATAAAGAAGATTTCAACGAGGAGCTGCTTTCTAAGAGTACTCGGCAGGCCATTCGTACAGCCCGTAACAAAGGCATTCAAATCCAATTTGGTGGAGCAGAATTACTGGATGACTTTTCAGCCCTGATGAAGAAGACAGAAAACAGAAAAAACATCCACCTGCGTGGCAAAGACTATTATCAAAAACTCTTGGATACTTATCCTGAGCACTCCTATGTCACCTTGTCCAGTATTGATCTAAAGGCACGATTGGAAGACTTGCAGGCTCAGCTGACTAAGACACTCAAGGAAGCAGAGAAATTTACTGAGAAAACCAAGCCTGGCAAGATTGAGAATAACCAGCAAGAACAGAAACGCCTCCAGGAAGAGATTGACTTCCTACAGGACAAAATCAGCCAAGGGGCTACTGTCGTTCCCCTGTCTGGCACACTGGTCTTGGAATACGGCAAAACCTCTGAAAATATCTATGCCGGAATGGACGAGGAGTACCGCCGTTACCAGCCAGCCATTATCACTTGGTACGAAACGGCCAAACATGCTTTTGAGCGCGGAGCGGATTGGCAAAATATGGGCGGAATCGAAAACGATCTCAAGGGCGGTCTCTACAGCTTTAAATCCAAGTTCAATCCGACTATTGAGGAATTCGCTGGTGAGTTCAACCTGCCAACCAATCCTCTTTACCACCTCTCCAATCTGGCCTACACTATCAGAAAGAAACTGCGCAGCAAGCATTAACAGAAAGGAAGCCTATGACCTTTAAACTTCTCAGCCAAGAAGAATTCATCCAGCATACCTCAGCTAGCTCCCAACGCTCTTTCATGCAGACCGTAGAAATGGCAGAGCTGCTGAGCAAGCGTGGCTTCAGTACCCAGTATGTTGGCTACACTGACCCACAGGGACAGGTAGTGGTGTCTGCTGTCCTCTACAGTATGCCGATGACTGGCGGCCTCCATATGGAAATCAACTGCGGCCCTGTCTCTACTGATGCTCAATACTTGACTCCCTTCTATCAAGCTTTGCAATCCTATGCTAAAAAAGAAGGTGCTCTAGAGCTCATCATCAAGCCCTATGAAACTTATCAGGCCTTTGACAGCAATGGCCAGCCAACTTCTGATGAAAAAGGCGAGCTTATCCAGCAACTGACTGATTTGGGCTTTGACTTTGACGGCCTACAGACAGGCTATCCAGGCGGGGAGCCTGATTGGCATTATGTCAAAAACTTAGCTGGTCTGACGGAGAAAGACCTACTCAAATCCTTCAGTAAAAATGGAAAGGCGACCGTCAAAAAGGCGAATACCTTTGGCATCAAGCTAAAAAGGCTAGAACGTGACCAACTCAGCGTTTTCAAAGACATCACAGCTTCTACTTCTGACCGGCGGGAATATGATGACAAGCCACTAGACTACTATCAAGATTTTTATGATAGCTTTGGACATCAGGCGGACTTTATGACAGCCAGTCTCAACTTCAAGGACTATCTTCAGAACTTACAAAAAGACCAAGAGAAACTGGGCCAGAAAATCCAGAAACTGCAGGCGGACTTGGAAAACAATCCTCAATCTGAAAAGAAGCAAAATCAGCTGCGAGAGCTTTCCAGCCAGTTTGATAGCTTTGAAACCCGTAAAGCAGAAGCACAAGAACTGATTGATAAGTACGGCGACCAAGACCAAGTCCTGGCTGCCAGCCTCTTTATCTATACTCCTCAGGAAACAACCTATCTTTTCAGTGGCTCCTATCCTGAGTTCAACAAATTCTACGCGCCAGCCCTGCTGCAGGAATACGTTATGACCGAAAGCATCAAGAGAGGCATTCCATTTTATAATTTCCTCGGCATTATGGGAATTTTCGACGGTTCTGACGGTGTTCTGCGCTTCAAGCAGAACTTCAACGGCTTCATCGTCCGAAAAATGGGGACTTTCCGTTATTATCCTAACCCTCTCAAGTTTAAGCTGCTTCAGCTCATAAAGAAAATTCTAAGACGTTAAAAAAACCAAGTTTTCCCTTGGTTTTTTTGTATGTTTATCTATAACGAGGTGTCGCAAAACCACGGATATTTCCATGACCGATGCGGTAAGTATTGCGTTTAACTACGTTATTGCTGTTGCCTTCAATCGTGTGAATGATGCCATTTTCAACTTTTTCGACAATACCGATATGATCAGCCCAGCCATCATTTTGCTGGGTATCTTTGTCCCAGTTAAAGGTGATGATATCACCTGCGCTAGGAGTCGAATTACCATCTTCATTCCAGATACCTAGTCTTTGGAAAATATGAATATGGCGCTCTACACCGCACTCACGGCCGATAAGATCGCTCAAGCCTTCTCTTTGGAAAATAACCGTCGTGAAAATGTCGCACCAGTCATCTGTGTTTTTTACAGCGTAGCCAACTGGCAGCGGTCTGACACTGTTATAATCGTTGACCAAGCGCTGATGCTCAGCACTACCTCCCCTGACACCTACCATAGCAGCTGCCGCCGCAAGAACACGGTCTCGCTGACTAGCTGCCTGAGGACGGTTTACAGAGATAGAGGTCTTTTCTCCACCAGCTCCCTGCAGCTGATTTTGATTATTTAAGTAATACAAGTGAACATTGTACTCGCCTGCATTATTCTTATGGTCACGCGCATATACATGCTTACGATAAGTACCATCAGCCTGACGATCCGCTGTGTACCACTTGACATCATCTTGGCCATTCGCTTCTGACCAAGTCGGCAGGTAAACTGTCTTGAGACCTTCTGGTGCCACAATACCTGATACTACAATATCAAACTCTCCAGTATCATTATTCTTATTTTGAATACTGATTTTACCCTGCGGCTTACTGATAGAAACATTGGTCTTGATGCCGCCTGCTCCTACCAGCCTGCCATCATTTTGCACATAGTAGAGATGTACATTATATTCGCCCTGAACGTTGTTATGGTCGCTCGCACGAACTCGCTTACGATAGGTACCATCCGGCTGACGTTCCGCGTTGTACCACTTGATATCATCCTGACCGTTGGCCTCTGACCAGGTTGGCAGGGAAACAGTCTTGAGACCGCCTGGCGATACAATATCTGAAACCACAATATCAAAATCGCCAGTTTCGCTGTTGCGATTCTGAATGCTGATTTTGCCCTGTGGTTTAACTGCTGACACATTGGTTGTAGTACCACCAACACCGACTAACTGCCCGTCGTTACGGACATAGTAAAGATGGATATGATACTTACCAACTGAGTCTTTATGTTTACTAGATTCAACAGTAACTTTATAGGTACCATTAGCCTGCTGAGTAGCTGTATACCAGATAATATCGTCTTGACCGTTAGCTTCAGACCAAACCGGAACACTGACAGCAGACACTTCATAAGGGGCAGAAACGTTTGAAATCACAACATCAAAACTGCCGTTGACATTATTCTTATTTTGGATACTGATGTTGCCCTTTGGCTTACCTAGAGAAACATTGGTCTTGATGCCGCCTGCTCCTACCAGCCTGCCATCATTTTGCACATAGTAGAGATGTACATTATACTCGCCCTGAACGTTGTTATGTTCACGCGCATATACATGCTTACGATAAGTACCATCAGCCTGGCGATCCGCTGTGTACCATTGGACATCATCTTGGCCATTAGCCTCTGACCAAGTTGGCAGGTAAACTGTCTTAAGACCGCCCGGTGATACGATATCTGAAACTACAATATCAAAATCGCCGGTTTCGCTGTTGCGATTCTGGATGCTGATTTTGCCCTGCGGCTTGCTGATAGAAACGTTGGTCTTGATACCGCCTGCTCCTACTAACTTACCATCATTTCGCACATAGTAGAGATGCACATTATATTCGCCTTGGACATTGTTATGATCGCTCAGGCGAACTCGTTTCCGATAAGTACCATCAGCCTGACGTTCTGCATTGTACCACTTGATATCATCTTGGCCATTGGCCTCTGACCAAGTTGGTAGGGAAACTTCCTTCAGACCGCCTGGCGATACGATATCTGAAACCACAATATCAAAATCGCCAGTTTCGCTGTTGCGATTCTGAATACTGATTTTGCCTTGAACTTTTGGTTTTTCTATAGAAATAGTCGTTTTAGTGCCACTTACACCGACCAACTGGCCGTCATTCTGCACATAGTAAAGGTGCACGTTGTACTCACCCTCAACATTTTTGTGATCGCTCAGACGGACACGCTTACGATAGGTGCCATCAGCTTGACGCTCAGCGTTGTACCACTTGATATCATCTTGGCCGTTGGCCTCAGACCAAGTTGGCAGGGAAACTTCCTTCAGACCGCCCGGAGATGAAATACCTGAAACTACAATATCAAAATCGCCGGTTTCTTTATTTCGATTTTGAATACTGATGGTGCCCTTAGGTTTTCCAAGAGAAACGGTCGTTTTAGTGCCGCTTACACCAACCAAGCGGCCGTCATTTTGGACATAATAGAGATGGACGCTGTACTCGCCCTGCACATTATTGTGGTCGCTTATGCGTACTCGCTTACGATAAGTGCCGTCAGCCTGACGTTCAGCAGTATACCATTTGATATCATCTTGGCCGTTGGCCTCTGACCAAGTTGGCAGAGAGACAGTCTTAAGACCACCTGGGGATGAGATACCTGAAACCACAATATCGAAATCACCAGTTTCGCTGTTGCGATTCTGAATGCTAATTTTGCCCTGTGGCTTGATGACAGATACATTAGTCGTAGTACCGCCGACACCGACTAATTGACCGTCGTTGCGGACATAGTAGAGATGGACATTGTACTTGCCAACTGAATCCTTATGTCTGCTAGAATCAACAGAAACTTTATAAGTACCATTGGCCTGCTGAGTGGCTGTGTACCAGATAATATCGTCTTGACCATTAGCTTCTGACCACACTGGAACACTAACGACAGATACTCCATAAGGAGCAGAAACGTTTGAAATCACAACATCAAAGCTACCGTTGACATTATTCTTATTCTGAATACTGATGTTACCCTTTAAAGGCTGCTTAGCAAAAGCAGACTGCTGGGTAAATCTCCCAGTGTAATCTACGCTATGGTCAAATACATGTTTGCCAGCTAAAAGCTGAGCCTGAGCTGTAAACTGCCATGCTCCAGCGCCACTGTTGTATTTGAGAGATTTAGCTCCATCAAGATTTAAATTAGAAGACGGATACTGGGCCACCCAGAAGTTACTATATCCAAATTGCGATGTATTGACAGGTCCCTTGCTGCGAAGATTATTTTGATCCAGCCAGCTGGCACTAGTATAATACATCAGGTTGGAATAACCCAGTCTGCACATCTCATCCGCCCAAGCCTGGGTATGCTGGTTAATCCCATTTTGCATTTTGGGATCTTCCATGTCATTGACCATGACTGTGTTTTTAGGCAAACCTAGTCTATTAGCAAAGGCAGCGTAATAACGAGCTTCGGCTCTCGCTTCTTCATCGTTAGTATAGTGCGAGAAGGCATAGGTCGATACTTGTAAACCAGCTCCCTGAGCATTTCTCACTTGAGACTCAGCAAATGGATTCGTGTAATGAGTTCCTTCTGTCAGTTTGACAACGACACCGCCAACCCCTTGCTGGGCTAATTTACGATAGTCGTCTACGCTGATATGGCCATTGTGGCTGCTGACATCTACAAAGGAAGTACCTTTAATCTCTGCTTGGGAATTCCCGCGGGCTGCCTGAGCCTTTGACCCAGCATTATAAAATACAGTTTTCCCAGCATTACTAGCTTTTGGTACTGATGCTACAGCAGGACTAGCCTTGGGCTCTGAGGCAATAGCAGAATCTGCAACAGAAGAACTTGCTTTTGCTGACTGATCAGCGGCAGTTTCATTCTGATTAGAAGCATTTGCATCTGGCTGACTTTGCCCTTCTGGCTTAGCAGAAGCTACCTGAGTTTCTACAGGAACTGATTGAGCTGCTCCTCCAGACTCAACAGCTGTTCCTGTAGCGTTCGTTGCTTCCTCCTCTTGCTTAACAGCTTGAACTGACTGTTCTGCAGATGATACTGCTACAGTCGGCTGATTAGACGTTTGTGATGCGGTCGCATTCACTGTTTGATTCTGGGAACTAACAGACCTTTCTGTTTTTAAAACTTCTGACTCAGCGATAGTATGTTCCTCGGCTTTTGCAACATTGGCAGTCGCTGCCAGCAAAATAGCCGTACTCGCTAAATAAACTAATTCTTTCGATTTCAACTTTTCTCTCCAACTTTTAAAAAACTTGTCACCTTTGGGAGGACAAGTCTTTTTTCAACATTTTTTATTTTACAAAATCAAGCAATGCCAAGAAGCTTTCAGCTTCAAGTGATGCACCACCAACAAGAGCACCGTCAACATCTGGACAAGCCATGTAAGACGCAACATTTTCAGGTTTAACAGAACCACCGTACTGAACACGGACCTTGTCCGCTACTTCTTGACCAAAGTCAGCTGCTACAACGTCACGAACTGCTTTACACATCTTTTGAGCGTCGTCTTGAGTTGCTGACTTACCAGTACCGATAGCCCAGATTGGCTCATAAGCGATAACCAATGATGCAACTTGCTCAGCTGTCAAGTCTTTCAAAGCAGCTGATACTTGAGCACCAACGAAATCTACAGCTTTACCAGCTTCGTAAGTTTCCAGTGATTCACCACAGCAGATGATTGGCACCAGACCATTGCGGAAGATAGCATGCGCTTTTTTGTTGATGTCTTGGTCTGTTTCATGGAAATAATCGCGGCGTTCTGAGTGACCGATAACGATGTAGTCAACTCCAACTTCTGCAAGAACTTTAGGGCTGTTTTCACCAGTGAAGGCACCTGCATCTTCAAAGTAAGCGTTTTGGGCTGCTACCTTAAGATTGCTTCCTTTAGCTGCTGCCAAAACAGTTGTCAAATCAAGTGCTGGAACAGCGATACCAGCTTCTACCAAATCTGAAGAAGGTAGCTTAGCAGCAACCGCTTCTACAAAAACCTTGGCTTCTTCAGGATTTTTGTTCATTTTCCAGTTACCAGCAATAAATGGTTTACGTGACATATTCACACACCTCTTCTATTTTATTTATAGTAACATTGTAACATAGTTGAATGAAATAATAAAGGTTATCCACAGAATTTCATCAAATTGAAACATCTTTATTTTAAGGGGATAAGATCTGTGGAAAATTCTTCTCATTATCATTTCCCACCCTCATCTTCAAGCCAGCTCTTTCTCCACCAGAGCACGCGCCTGAAAATCGTTTCTTTAGTCTGCTAGAAAAAAACAGAACCTAGTTTGAGACTAAGTTCTGTCGCTATTATTAACTTCAAAGAAAATCACTGTTTCTTCTCTTGCTTGTAAAACTCTTTTAAGGCATCCTGCCAAGTCGGAATGACAAAGCCTGTCGCCTTAGCCTTGGTCAGGCTCATAGTTGAGTTGAAAGGCCGCTTAGCCTTGGCCGGGAACTTGCTGGAATCAACCGGCTGGACTTCCACATCTGTATCTTTGAGAATTTCCACTGCAAAGTCATACCAAGTTGTGTCCTCTGCCGCATCATTAGACAGATGGTAATAACCAAATTCCTTTTGATTCTCAGCCAGATGAGTCATAAATTCAGCCAGCGTACGAGTCCAAGTCGGACGGCCATGCTGGTCATTGACTACAGTCAGAGTTTTGTGCGTCTTAGCAAGATTTTGCATGGTAAAGACAAAGTTTTTACCGTAGTTACCAAAGACCCAGGCAGTACGGATAATATAGAAACGGCTGGAATATTTCTCAACCAGCTCCTCACCCATGCGCTTGGTGCGGCCATACTCTGTCTGTGGATCCGGCCGGTCATCTACTTCCCATTCCTCTCCGACAGGCTTTTGTCCGTCAAAGACATAGTCTGTTGAGATGTAGACCAAGGTCGCTCCGTGTGCTTCTGCTGCTTTTGCCACATTTTCGGTACCGGTAACATTGATGGCATAGTCCAGCTCTTTTCCTTCGTCCTCAGCCGCATCAACTGCAGTATAAGCTGCGCAGTGATAAACCAAGCTTGGCTTAACTTCCGCAAAGACCTTGTCCACCATTTGGGCATTGGTAATATCCATTTCCGCCACATCAACAGCCACATACTCCTCATTGCGCTCATCCAAAAGATAGCGAAGCTCTGTACCCAGCTGTCCATTCGCACCTGTAATTAAAATCATTTGTCTTTCCTTTCACATCATAAACATTTAATGAGTTTATTATAACAAAAAAAGCAGAAAAAATCTGCTTGGTCGAATCATACCTCTAGTCATTTTTAGGAAAAAAATCTCATACTTTTTACACTCCATATATAAATGATGCAACATTATGCAAGTGATAATCAGAAAACTTAGCATCATTTCAAATTGACAGTATAAACTTTAACAATGCATAATCATATTAAAATGAATCTTTTCTTTATTTCTCTCTTAGGAAGATTCTACTTCATGATAACAAATAATTCATTATTTTCAAGATAAATATTATATAACTTTGTTTCTTCAAGTAATGTGTAATTTTCACTACTAAAATCTATATTAGCAATATCGATTAATTTGAAATCGACGTTTAAGTTCGTTATGCTATTAAATCTCAATGTCATATCCCAAGAAACATTTGTATTTGGCATAATCAAACTTTTTAACATTGGATAAACAGAAGCTGTATTGCTAAATACTGGCGAATCAGAAAGAAAGCGATTCACATTAATAACTGTTTTTTCGGGCGTAATGTACTTGTTTAGAGAGGAGGCTAGCAATATGCTCTGCGCTTTGAACATTTCATTTTGTTGTTTTAAACTGCTCACATAAGTAAAAGAGAAAGATAAGAAATAAAAAACTAATAATCCCGAGACGAAAGACTTCCCTCTACGTAGAATTTTACTCTTTTCAACGCACTCTAAGCTAACAATTAAGATAATCGCTAAAAAAATTCCGAAACCATATTCATATCTTGGTCTCATAAGATAATAAGGATTAGATAAAATCAAATAAGTTCCATAACTAAATACACTTCCTAAACTTAGCCAAATCAGCATGTAAACAAAGTTCAAAAGGAATTTAGTACTGGATAAGCGAATCACACTGATAGCTAAGAGAAATATAGCAATTATCGTTAATAAAACCCAGATAGTTGAACTTTGAAAAAATATGTTGTGCAAATATCCTGTAGCATTCACCCCAATTATTTTAATCATCTCTAATCCCTTTGGAATATCAGCTTGATCAGCAAAAATCGGTGGCTTTATAAAAATTTGTATACGATATAAAAGCAAACCAATTACATATGACAACATTGAGATGAAAATTTTAGGAATTTTTTCTTTAAAACAACTTCCTTGCAATAATTCTAAAAATATTAGCGTCATGGTTACAATAATGTACACTCCAGAAGAAGCTTGGTATGAATTGCACATTAAGAATATACCAACAACTGACATAACTCCAAATATTTTTTTATTATCCCAGAAAATAAATGGAATGATAGAAACTAATATACTTAAAGTCATAAAAGGATTGTCAAATCTAAAACTTAATGGCTCTAAAAACCACGGATTAATCCCTATAATAGTTGAAACAGATGCTGTTATAAAAGAAATTTTCTTATTGGGATATAAGACAAATAATAAAATTAAACTCGCTAAAGTTAAAAAACAAGCTGACAGAATATTTGAAGTCAAGCCTAGTTCTGTCAGATGATCCCCACCTTGTATTAAACGAGCGGAATACTCACTTAAATATCTTGAATAATGTTCAGAGAATTTTGAATAGCCTTGTAATTGTCTTCCAATATCATCAATATAGGGATACTCAGCTAAACCGATATTAATATTGACTACTGAATAAATAATAAAAATAACTAGGGCAGACGATTTATTTAAAAGAAGATAGTTTTTAAAATCAGAAAAACGTTTCTGGAAAATCATTTACTCTTCTCCTTAATCACATAAATCGGCCGATGCTTGGTTTCCATAAAGATTTTACCAATGTATTTACCCAGTATGCCGATGGTCAGCAGCTGGAAGCCTCCGATAAGGAGAATGACAGTCATAAGGGACGGCCAACCCGATGTCGGGTCACCAAAAACCAAGGTGCGAATAATAATCACTGCCATCAGGATAAAGGCTAAAATCCAAGACAGGATACCTCCTAAAAAGGCGATGTTGAGCGGCGCATCAGAGAAATTGACGATGCCTTCCAAAGAATAGTTGAAAAGAGACCAGAAATTCCAAGAGGTCTTGCCAGCTACTCGTTCGACATTTTTGTATTCCAAGTACTCGGTATTAAAGCCAACCCAGGCAAAAATTCCCTTGGAGAAGCGATTGTACTCTGAAACTTCCAGAATAGCTTCTACCATCTGGCTGCGCATCAGTCGGAAGTCACGCGCACCATCCACCATCTCTACCTGACTAATCTTGTTTATCAACTTGTAAAACAAATTGGCAAAAAAGCTTCGGATAGGCGGCTCTCCCTCGCGAGTAGTGCGACGGGTACCCACACAGTCCAGCTCAGGATTCGAGTCCAGCATAGCCTTCATCTCAACCAGGAGCTCTGGCGGATCCTGCAAGTCCACATCCATAACCGTCACAAATTCCCCACTCGCCTCTTGCAAACCAGCATATAGGGCTGCTTCTTTTCCGAAATTACGAGAAAAGGACAGATAGTGTACATCTGGACAGCGACTGCTAAGCTCTCGCAAAACAACCAAGGTTTGGTCTGTCGATCCGTCATTGACAAAAATATATTCAAACTGGTCACGGATTTGATATTTGACCGCTTCCATGGCTTCATGAAACAGAGGAATAGACTCTTCTTCATTGAAACACGGAACAATCACCGAAATTGTCATTTTAATCTCCTACTATTTTTATATATTTCATCCTATTATAACAAAAAACTAGGCGAAATGCACTGCACCCTAAAAGTTAGACACAAAAAATCTAGCTTTTGGGGTGCAGCTTATTTCCAACCTAGTTTTATTCTTATTTGCTCAGTCTAGAGGCATTGAAAATTAGATAGATTCCAAGGCTAGCTTGAGATCCTCTATCAAGTCATCCACATTTTCCAAGCCGATAGAGAGACGAATTTGATTTGGTGTAATGCCTGCTGCCAGCTGGTCTTCTGGCGACATCTGACCGTGAGTTGTCGTAGCTGGATGGACGACCAAGGACTTAGCATCGGCTACATTGGCCAAGTCAGAGAAAATCTCCAGGCTGTCAATAACCTTACGAGCTTCTTTCTCTCCGCCATTGACATTAAAGGTGAAGATAGAGCCCACGCCTTTAGGGAAATATTTTTCTGCCAAAGCATGATAAGGACTGTCAGCAAGCTTGGGATAATTGACCTGCTCGACCTTAGGATGCCCTGCTAGGAAATCTACAATCTTCTCGGCATTGGACACATGGCGCTCTACACGCAAAGAGAGAGTTTCCAATCCCTGCAAGAAGAGAAAGGCATTGAAGGGAGACATGGCTGCACCCGTATCGCGCAAGAGCTGAGTCCGGACAGCAGTGACAAAGGCTGCTGCTCCGACATCGCGCGTATAACTAATATCATGATAGCTCGGGTCTGGGTCCACAAACTGCGGAAACTTGCCAGAAGCTTCCCAGTCAAAACGACCGCTGTCCACAATTACGCCACCGATGCTGGTTCCATGACCGCCGATAAACTTGGTCGCAGAATGCACCGCAATGTCCACTCCATGAGAAAAGACATTGATCAGATAAGGCGTAGCAAAGGTATTGTCGGAAATCAACGGAATCTTGTGAGCATGAACCAGCTCTGCCAAAGTTTCAAAGTCAGGAATATTAATCAAAGGATTGCCCAGGCTTTCAATCAGAACCAGCTTGGTATTGTCCTGAATGGCTGCTTCTACTTCAGCCAGATTTTCAATATCGACAAAGGTCGTGGTAATTCCATAGCGAGGCAGGGTTTCCTTAAGCAGATTAAAGGTGCCGCCGTAGATGGTGGAGGCTGCCACTACATGGTCGCCAGCATGTGCCAAAGCTAGAACGGTATAGGTAAGGGCCGCCATACCAGAAGCTGTTGCCAGAGCTCCGACTCCACCCTCCAAAGCCGCTATCCGCTCCTCAAAAGCAGACAGGGTCGGATTGGTAATCCGAGTGTAGATATTGCCCGGTTTGCGCAGAGCAAAAAGATCTTCTCCCTCCTGAGTATCATCAAATACATAGGAAGTTGTCTGGTAAATAGGCAGAGCCCGAGACTTAGTTGTCGGGTCAACTGTCTGTCCGGCATGAAGCTGCAGGGTTTCAAATTTAAATTCACGTGTCATAAGGTCACCTCACTATAGTTATGTGATAAGTCTACCACTAAAAGCCCCACTTGACTAATAGAATTTCCTTATCAAAAGAAATAAAGAGAAGCTATATCTTATAGCTTCTCAGTTATAATCTCAAAAGTCGCCTGATTGCTGGGCCAGTACAACTGCGACGAAACTTTGTCTAAAGCTACCCACTGAGCTCCCACATGCTCATCTGAAAGCTGGATGTCCTTCTGTTCTGTCAGAACTAGAAAAAGATTTTTGTGGATGGATAGATTTTCATCAATCTTTACCATAAAATCTCCAAGACATGTCAGACTTGAACAAGCTAAGAGCAAGCCGGTCTCCTCTTTTATTTCACGAAGGCAGGCTTCTTCTGGACTCTCACCACTCTCAATCCCACCAGTAATGGGCTGCCAAAAGGAAACTTTCTTATCCTCAACTTTCAAAAGCAAGATTTCTCGTTCCTCTGGATGATAGATCCAGGCTTCAATCGACTGCCTCATCATGATTTTTTCTCAATCGGTGCTATGCTGGCCAGCACTTTCTTCAGACCGACTTCTGGGAAATTGATCTTAAGCTCTTGACTATTTCCACTGCCAGAGACTGCCAAAACTGTCCCATCGCCCCATTTCTTATGATGGGCAATATCTCCGATAGCCCAAGCAACGTCTGGCTTAGATGGCTGGCTCTGACTGCTTTTTCCAAAAGGCAGACTGCCTGTAGAAATCGAACTAGGAGCCGCCTGACGCTTCCGCTCTTGTAGAGCCTGGGCTAGACTCATGCCCTGACCGAATTTGCTAGTATCGCTATTGGTGTAACTGACCTTAAAGGAGCTATTTGCCGGCCGAGCCAGTCCCTGATAGTCTAGCAAGTCTGAGCTGATTTCTCTCAGGAAGCGAGTAGGATGATTATAGTTGGTTTTACCATAAAGCATACGGGAATTGGCGTTGGTCAGATAGAGAATCTTCTCTGCTCGGGTGATACCGACATAGGCTAGACGTCGCTCTTCTTCCAATTCATCCTCATCTTCAGATGCTCGGCTCAGAGGGAAGACGTTTTCCTCCATTCCAACCAGAAAGACGACCGGAAATTCCAATCCCTTGGCCGCATGCAGGGTCATCAAAGTCACTTCAGAACTCTCCGTATCTCCGTCATCTGTGTCTGCAATCAAGGCTAAGTCATTGAGAAATCTGCTGAGCTTATCAAGACCAGACTCATCAGTTGGATTATCTGGACTTTCATCAAAGTTCTTAGTTACAGACAGGAATTCTTCGATATTTTCAATCCGTGCTTGGCTTTCTATTGTTGCCTGGGCTGCCAAGGCTGCAGCATAACCTGTTTTTTCCAACACAGCCTCTACCAGCTCCGTCACTGTATAATCATTCAAGCACTCCCGCAAATCCAGAAGCATATTGGCAAAATCATAGACCGCCTGAGCCGCCTTACCCTTGACTGGCGAGAGCAGGATATTAGCCGATGCATCCAGCAAAGAGATTTCCTGACTGGACGCAAAATCCCGAATTTTCTCTACCGTTCCTGGTCCGACACCACGCTTAGGCTCATTGACCACGCGTTCATAGCTGATATTGTCGCTAGGATTGGCGATGAGATTGAGATAAGAAATAACATCTCGGATTTCCTTGCGGCTGTAGAACTTGGTTCCACCGACCATGGTATAGGGAATATTGGACTTGAGCAGGGCTTCCTCCACCGTCCGTGACTGGGCATTGGTACGATAAAGAACTGCAAAATCCTTATGACTATATCCTTCTCGGCTCAGCTGATCAATGGTCCGAGCGACGAAGAGGGCCTCGTCCTGCTCGTCATTAGCCCGATAGTAAACAATTTCCTCACCGTCTTCGTTTTGAGTCCAGAGATTTTTAGGACGGCGGTTGCGGTTGTTTCGGATGACTTCATTAGCCGCCTGAAGAATGGTCTTAGTCGAGCGATAGTTTTCCTCCAGTAGAACTACCTTAGTTTCTGGATAATCCTTTTCAAAGTCCAGGATATTCTGCATATCGGCTCCCCGCCAGCCATAGATAGACTGGTCAGCATCTCCGACCACGCAGATATTCTTAAAGCGGGAAGCCAAGAGCTTGACCAACTGGTACTGGGCATGGTTGGTATCCTGATACTCGTCCACATGGATATACTGGTAACGTTGCTGGTAGTAGGTCAGGACATCTGGATTTTGGTCAAAAAGCCGCAAAGTCAGCATAATCAAGTCGTCAAAGTCCATAGCCTCAGACTGGCGCAATTCCTTTTGATAGGCCGTGTAGCACTTGGCCACAATCTCCGTGTACATATCACCAGCTAGATTTGCATAGGCCACCTCGTCAATCAGGTCGTTCTTAGCATTGGAAATAGTACCTAGAATAGCACGCTCATTCCACTTTTTAGAGTCCAGATTGAGATTTTTAAGAATTCGCTTCATCAGAGTCCGCTGCTCACCCGGATCAACGATCGTAAAGTTACGGTTGTAGCCAATATGGTCTGCCTCTCGCCGCAGAATGCGCACACACATGGAGTGGAAGGTAGCGATTAAGCAAACTTGAGCTTCCGTTTTAAGTTTTTCAGCCCGTTCTCTCATCTCCCGCGCCGCCTTATTGGTAAAGGTAATGGCAAGGATATTCCAAGGATTAACCATCTTCTCATCAATCAAATAGGCGATGCGGTGGGTCAGGACACGGGTCTTACCCGAACCAGCTCCCGCCATAATCAGCAAAGGCCCTTCTGTTGTTTGAACCGCCTCAGCCTGACGGTCATTCATACCGTTTAATAAAGGATGCATTTTTCTTCCTCTTTCAAAGTCAATGCTACTATTATAACAAAAATCCTGATGAAGCTAAACCAGAAAGAAGAGGAATTTCTGATTTTAGATTAGATTTTAGGCAAAGTCATCTAAGGCACCCTAAGCCCGACGGAAATTGAAAATCAGGTCTATTTTTGCTATAATATGCCCATATGAGACTTAGAATATCTTTCCAGAGATGACTTTTTCACAAGTCTCTTTTCCATTCTGCTGCCCCACTCAGAAAGAAAGGCTGTCATGAAAAATCCTAGTAACAATCTGAAACTAGCGGAGAGAGGAGCCATCCTTTCCATCGCTACCTATCTGATTCTCTCCGCGGTCAAGATTATCGCAGGCTCGACCCTCCAGTCCTCCAGTCTGACGGCCGACGGCTTTAACAACGTCTCTGATATTGTGGCTAATATCGCCGTTTTAATTGGCCTGCGTATGGCTAGAAAACCAGCCGACCGTGACCATCGCTTCGGCCATTGGAAGATAGAAGATTTGGCCAGTCTCATCACATCTTTTATCATGTTTTTCGTTGGATTTGATGTCCTGATTGAGACCATTCAGAAAATCATCTCCAATCAAGAAACCAAGCTTGACCCTGTTGGTGCCGTGGTCGGGATTATCTCGTCAATCATTATGTTGGGTGTTTATTTTTACAATAAAACGCTAGCTAAAAAAGCCCACTCCAAGGCTCTGGATGCCGCAGCCAAGGATAACCTATCAGACGCTGTCACTTCTATCGGCACTTCAGTTGCTATCATTGCCAGCGCCTTTAACTTTCCAATAGTTGATAAGCTGGCAGCCATTGTCATTACCTTCTTCATTCTCAAGACGGCCTATGATATCTTTATGGAATCTTCCTTCAGCCTGTCCGACGGATTTGATGAAAGCCTGCTCCAAGACTATAAGCAAGCTATCCTGGAAATTCCTAAAATCACTCAGGTCAAGTCACAGCGCGGCCGGACCTATGGCAGTAATATCTATCTAGATATTATCTTGGAAATGAACCCAGATTTATCTGTTTTTGAAAGCCATGAGATTGCGGACCAAGTTGAGAATATGCTTATGGAGCGCTTCGGAGTTTTTGATATTGATATTCATATTGAACCTGCTCCCATTCCCGAAGATGAGAGATTGGAAAATCTTTATCCAAACCTACTCATGCGTGAGCAGCTCGTGGAGCAAGGCAGCCAATTGGATACGCTTCTGTCCGCCGAATTTCTCTATATTTCCCAAGATGGCCGACAACTGAACAAGGCTGAGTTTCAGGCAGAAAGAGCCTCAAAAACACCTATCAAAAACTTTGAACTGCTTTCTGTCAGCCAGAAAACCAAGCTCATCCGCTATGAAATGGACGGTGTTATCCATACCAGCCTTTGGCGCCGCCACGAAGTATGGCAAAATATCTTTCACCAAGAGACACGAAAAAACCAGTCTGATGATTAAGTCAGTCTGGCTTTTTCATTGCTACACATCCTTCATTTCCCTGTATAATAGATAACAGTAATACTATCTAGACTTTGCAAATTTGTTGGTTTCTCTTTAGCTTTCAGGCCGTCTCTTTCAGGATTGTCAGACAAATGATAGTTGTCATAGCTATCATTCAGGTAGGTATAAATCTTTATATTGTCATTAACAAGTAAAGCAGCATATCTTGCCTGTCCAAAAGGCTTTCTTGAAATCTTTGTAAATTCAATTTTTTCAACATTTTCATAGTGATTCAGTAAAAATAAAGCCAGCCCCTCTTCCTGGTTGCGCACCTTTACTTTTTCCTCAGTCGTCAGCCAAGCATTTTCTCCAGAGTACATAACATCCGCCTCACCCGTATCTTTAAAATTTGTGACCTTCTCTTTCTTTTTCAGACGAAAAGTCAATTCTGTCAAATCAGTGTGAGAACTATCATTTATATTATAGTTTTCATCTTTTGAGTCCAAAAAAACATGTGGGATATAACTGGTGTCATTTACAATGAGACTAACGGAATCACCTCTCCATAAATTTCCCTTGGAAAATTCATCAAATTCAATTTTTTGAACATCTTCATAATGATTAATGATATAAAGTGCAATCTTTTTCTCTTTCTTATGAAGCTCAGTCATTTCTGTATCTGACATCCATATTTTTTCACCATCTCTATTTACTATGCTGCTACATGCAGACAGAAAACTTAGAGTCAGTATAGCAAAAAATAATAATTTCTTCTTTCTTGACTTCAAGAGCAGTCTCCTTTAGCGGTCTTTTGATATTAGTATACCACATCAGGACAAGTATCTTTATGTTTACTTGTAACTTTAAAGTTGATTTTCAAAGAAAAAAACCAAGACTCACCCAGCCTTGGTTTAAAATAGACTTCAATTTATTTATTCTTAATAAAACCAAATTCATTAAGCGGTGAGAGTCGGAATTCCACCACTCCCTTGATTTGACTGGCTTTGATGAGTCCAAATTCTCGGCTGTCCTTCGTATTTTCACGTCGGTCATTAAGAATCAGATAAGAATCTTTAGTAATTTTATCAGACTTTGAGTCTTTTAAATCCATAATAGAGAAATCATGAGTGTAGTAACCCGAACTTCCTGCTGAAGCCAGATACTTTTCGCGCATTTTCTCGATGTATTCTTCAGACATGACTTGGCCGTTCAAATAAAGGAGATTGTCCATATAGGTCACTTGATCCTTTTCCAGGGCAATGACCCGGCCGACATAGTCTTTGCCATCCACTTCATAGAGGACAAAGTCTCCACGCTTGATGTCTTGCTTTCTCGTCGCCAAGACCAAGTCATTCTTTGCCAAGTAAGCATTGCTGTCTTGCTCAGTCACCCGATAAGGCGTATAAATAAAAACTCTCAGCCCTATAATGATAGCTGCCAGTACTGAAAAAATAATAATATTTCTTAATAAATCTCTCTTTAACATTCGTCTCCCCCATCTCTTTTATACCATTATATCATTTTTCGACAAAATAGACAAAGGGACAATCTTATTTCAAAAATCAAAACACTGGCGTGTCCTCCTTCTCAAGCAAGATAATGGTCATCACTTTGACAAGAAAAAACCGATGATTTTCCAATCAACGGTTCTTTTTTATTATCTTAGATTAACGTACTGTACGGATACGCATTGTGTTGGTACGAACTGCTTCACCAAGCGGCACACCAGCAACGATAACGATATCATCACCAGATTCAACCAAGCCTTGCTCAACCGCAATCTTTTCAGCGATGTCAAACATATCATCTGTGTTAGATGGAGTGTTTGTAGTCACTGGAATTACACCCCAGTTCAGCATAAGACCGCGTTGAGTCAATTCGTCAAAAGTGATAGCCAAGATATCAGCATTTGGACGGTATTTAGAAATCAAGCGAGCTGTGTGACCAGTCTTAGTAAGGGTAACTACCAACTTGATATCCATTGAGTTTGTAGCATCTTTAACTGCTGAAGCCATAACTTCAGTCTTAGAGTTGCGCTCAAAGTTATCAGTTGTCAAGCGGCCATATTCGTTAAGAAGGGTTTGAGCATTCTTATCGATAGTCGCCATTGTTGTTACTGACTCAAGTGGGTATTTACCATTTGCAGACTCGCCTGAAAGCATAGTTGCATCAGTTCCGTCGATAACAGCGTTAAATACGTCTGATACTTCTGAACGAGTTGCACGTGGTTTTTCAGTCATGGTTTCAAGCATGTTAGTTGCTGTGATAACCACTTTACCAGCTGCATTTACCTTAGTGATGATCATCTTTTGGTAAACTGGAACCATTTCGAATGGTACTTCGATACCCATGTCACCACGAGCAATCATGATACCATCAGCAGCTTCAATGATTTCGTCCAAGTTATCGATACCTTGTTGGTTTTCGATTTTCGCGAACAATTGAACATGGCCATTACCAGTTTCTTCACAGATTGCACGAACTTCGTTGACGTCTTTTGCAGTACGTACAAATGAAATCGCGATGAAGTTGATTCCTTGCTCAAGACCAAAGCGGATATCGTCATTGTCACGCTCAGCAAGTGCTGGGAAAGGGATCTTAGTGTTAGGAATGTTCACACCTTTTTGCTTAGCAATGATGCCGTCATTTTCAACTTCTACTTCAAATTCACGAGTAGCATCGTCTTTAGCGACAACACGAAGACCAAGTTTACCATCGTCAACCAATACTTGACGACCAACTTCAACATCATCATAGATGTCCAATCCACCAGCAACGTTCAAAGCAATTACTTCACGAGTAGATTTGATACCTTGCTTAGTAGCAACACGGATTTTTTCACCAGTTTTGTATGAATACTCTTTTGCATCGCCTTCGAACAATTCTGTACGAATTTCTGGTCCTTTTGTATCAAGAAGGAAACCAACTTTTTGACCGGCAATTTCTTCTGCACGCTTAACAGTTGCCATGCGCTCTCCTTGCTCGGCATGGTCACCGTGTGAGAAGTTGAAACGGAATGTGTTTGCGCCAGCTTCAATCAGCTTAGCAATGTTTTGAGCTGATGCTTCAACATCCAGCTTTTCTCCCCAATATCCGTCATCACCGAATTTTTTACCACCGCGGATTTCTACCGCAGGACCTAATGTTGCAACGATTTTTACACGTTTATTCATGATTGTATGAAACTCCTTCTTCTATTTGGCCTCTTGGCCTGAATAACAAATAATAATTAAATATTGATGCTGCGGTTCAAATCAGCCAAGTCCAGATCAGCCTTGTGCGGATTATTGACAACAATCTTGCCTTCAGCAGTCAAGCTAAAGAGTGCTCCTTCTTCAGCAGTTCCGAGGATTGGGCTTTCAACCATCTGCTCATTACGGATTCCAACAGCAACTCCGCCGATACCTTCTTTAAGCAGTTTAACAGCATGTGCTCCCATACGAGATGCAAGAACACGGTCACGCGCAGTTGGTGAGCCTCCACGCTGGATATGTCCGAGCTCTGTCACACGCAAATCGCTCATATCTCCAGCTTCTTTCAGCTTTTCAGCAAATTCATCCGCTGACATGACACCCTCAGCCAAGACGATGATGTTGTGTTTCTTACCCTTGGCATAGCCATTCTTAATGCTTTCAACAACTTCTTCGATCTTGAAACCTTCTTCAGGAACGATGATTTCGTCCGCACCAGATGCAATACCTGCCCAAAGAGCAATATCACCAGCATTACGGCCCATTACTTCGATAACGAAAGTACGGCGGTGACTGGATGAGGTATCCCGAATCTTGTCAATCGCATCCATAGCTGTAGTAACAGCAGTATCAAAACCGATAGTGAAGTCTGTTCCGACGATATCATTATCAATGGTTCCTGGAACACCAACAGCTGGGAAGCCATGCTCTGTCAAGCGCATCGCACCGTGGTAAGATCCATCACCACCGATAACAACGACACCTTCAATTCCATGTTTTTTAAGTTGCTCAATCCCTTTCAGCTGCCCTTCAACTTGGGCAAACTCAGGATAACGAGCAGAGTGAAGGAAAGTTCCACCGCGAGAAATAATGTCACCAACTGATGTCGCATCAAGTGGGTAAATCTCGCCAGCTACCATTCCAGCGTAACCATCATAAATACCGTAAACTTCCATTCCTTCGGAAATTGCTTTACGAACAACCGCACGGATGGCAGCATTCATACCAGGGGCATCACCACCACTAGTCAAAACAGCAATACGTTTCATTTCGCTTTTTGCTCCTTTTTCTTTTTAACATTCTTATAGATTATACCACAATCATCATGAAAATTCTCTTATTTTCCATATTTTTTAACGAAAAATCGTTTTCATAGTATAATTCTTTAATTCCTCTTGCAGCTGCTCCGATTTCTCCACTCGAAAATGCGGTGCATACATGGTTCGCTTCTCATCTTCATAACGCAGGACAACCGGAATATTACCGGGGTATTTCTGCAAAATCTGAGATATTTCCCGATCATGTTCATGGCCCGCAAGCTTTATCCAGAAGCGTTCTGTAGTGGTTTCTTCGATATCTGACAAGACCAACTGTAAGCGTCCATCCCGTTCCTGCACCTTGCCGGTCAAGTAGTAAATCCCTTTCTCCTTAATACGTTCGGCCAACTGACGATAGGTATCAGGAAAAAGGGTGACATCCAGTTTTTTCTTCGTATCTGAAACCTGCAAGAAAGCCATATTCTCGCCCTTTTTGGTCCGGATAGTCTTGATAGTCTGAACTTCAGCCAGAATCCTAGCTCGGCTATTTTCTGTCAGCTCACTAATCCAGCTAAAGGGCTGATCCGCTTCTTTGGCCAATTTAACCAAGGGGTGATCGCTAAGCCCCACACCGATAATGCTCTGTTCCAGCTCAAACTTTTCGGCATCGCTGAAATCCTGAGCCTCTGTCCAAGAATAAGTCGTATCCGCAAAGAGACTGCCCAACTCATCCGCAAATACAAATAGATTAGGCAGGTTGGCTAGAATTTTTTGGCGATTTTTCTCAAAACTGTCAAAGAGCCCCAGCTGAATCAGAGGAGTCAGCAGAGGAATTTTATGGTAATTCTGAGGCAGACGCAGAATAAAGTCTTCCACCCCAGTAAAGGCGGCATTTTGTCTCTCTTCGATAATCCAGTAGGCCAAATCCCTAGGCAGGCCTTTGATATTTTTCAGACCCAAAAAAATCTTTTTATCCTGAAACTTATCATGGTAGGGAATATTATTGATGCTAAGGGGTGCTGTTTCAAAGTCAAAACTCAGGGCATCGGTGATATAGTCACTGCTAGAATAATTGAGCATGACATCAAAGAAAACATCTGGATAGTGAGCCTTGAAGAAAGCCAACTGAAAGGCCAGAGCTGAGTAGGCATAGGCGTGGCTGCGGTTGAAGCCATAACCAGCAAACTTCTCCATAATAGCAAAGACTTCCTTGGCTTTGGATTCCGAATGCCCTAGCTTGAGAGCACCTGCAACAAAGTCCTCCTGCATGCGATGCATTTCAGCAGCATTTTTCTTACCCATTGCTCTTCGTAAAATATCGGCTTTCCCCAGACTAAAGCCACCAAAACGCTGGGCTACCTGCATAACCTGCTCTTGGTAGAGCATGATACCGTAAGTCGGAGCTAGAATATCAGCCAAACTGTCATCAATCAGCTCCACCTGCTCCAGCCCATGCTTTCTCTTGACAAAATTGTCGATGTAATCACTGGCTCCAGGACGATTGAGAGAAGTCGTGGCCACTACTTCCTCAAAGCAAACAGGCTGAACCCGCTTGAGCAGGCTGATAGCGCCAGGCTGCTCAAACTGGAAAATTCCCTTGGTCTGGCCAGCCGCAAAGAGTTTCAGAGTGCCTGCATCCTCCAAGTCAATCTCTGCAATCTCAATATCTACCTCATATTTTTTCAGGGTTGCTTCTTTCATCCGCTGAACAAAGGTCAGATTGCGCAAGCCCAGAAAATCCATCTTGAGCAGTCCATTGCTCTCCACACCGTGGGCATCATATTGGGTGATATACATGTCCTCACCGTATTTGAGCGGTATCTGGTCTGTCAGGTCATTGTCGCTCATCACAACGCCGGCTGCGTGGATAGAAGTCTGACGGGGATGACCTTCGATTTTTTTAGCAATATCAAAGGCCTTTTGATATTCCAGCTTGCTGTTGATAATCTGACGAAAGGCCATGTTTTTCTCATAAGCAGAGGTCAGACTATCGCCAAAGCGGATTTTCTTGGTAATATTGGTCAGCTCATACTCTGGCAGACCGAAGCGCTTGAAAACATCGCGAATGGCCTGCTTGGCTCCGAAAGTCGAGTAGGTTACAATCTGAGCCGCATGCATGCTGCCATAGCGATCCCGAACATAACGGATAAACTCTGGCCGGTAAACATCAGGAATATCGATATCAATATCGGGCATTGTATAGCGCTCTAGATTTAGAAAGCGCTCAAAGAGTAGGTTATTCTTGACTGGGTCAATCCCAGTAATCTCCAAAGCATAGGCCACCAGACTGCCAACAGCAGATCCTCGGCCCATGCCCATATAATAACCCTGACTGCGACCAAAGCGCAGCAAATCCCAGACAATGAGGAAATAATCATCAAAGCCCATCTGATGAATGACATCCAGCTCCTGATCCAGCCGTTCCTGATAAAGTTTACCTGTTAAACCGCGTTTTTTCAAGCCAGCTTCGGAGCGCTCCCGCAACTCTTCCACGGCTGGTCGCTCCCGATTAAAGCGGGGCAGTTTCAGCTCCCTATTGATATCATAGTGAACATGACGGACTAGCTTCTCAAGATTAGCCAAACTCTCTGGGAAAGTTTCCTTAAAAGCTCCTGCCAGAGCATCTGGTCCCAGCAAAAACTCATGATTGGGAAGGCTGCCAATCTCCCGCAGGCTGGCATTTTCTCGAATAGCCCGGAGCATCTGCAAGGTTTCCAAATCCCCCGTGTCAAAATATCGGACGGTATGCAGGGGCAGGGTTGGCCGACCGAACTCCTGCTTGGGCGTTGCTGGAAAGACACCAACATAAAAATCCAACCCCAAATCCAGATCTGCTACTCCGTCAAAAGCAGGAACAATCACAGCCAATCCCTTAAAGAGATGCTGGAAATCCTCCCAGTTTTTTTGTCCCATCATCTTGAGAGTCGAGACTTTCATCAGATTGCGATAGCCTTGACTGTCCAAGGCCAGCAGGCGGAGATGAAGCTCCTTCTCTGCCTTGATCAGACTCAGATCCAAGCCTAAAAGCGGCTGCAGTCCCGCAGATTCGGCTTCCTCTAAGAAATGATAGGCTCCATAGAGATTGTCCACATCCATCATGCCCAGATGACTGTATCCTAAGTCCTTGGCTTTTTGCACATATTTCTTTATCGGGATCAAGCTATCCATAAAACTGTAAACAGTCTTGGTATCAAGTTGTATCACCACATTTTTCTCCTTGAACACGCTTTGCTTCTTCTTATAACTATTATACCGCAATTCACTGAATGAGGGAAATAGGAGTTTGACTGAACAGAAAGATTCCATTCACCCTTTCCGGCTTTCTTTGCCATTTTCCTAAGGAAAAGGTATAATAATTGTAAATTGAAGAAAATAAAGGAGACATGTATGAATCAGTATCCTCTGGTCTATCTTGACCATGTCCATAAAAATTATGGCGACGCACCCGCCCTGTATGATGTGAGCTTAAACATCCAACCTGGCAGAATTATCGGACTTCTAGGTCCTAATGGCAGCGGCAAGACAACTATTATCAAGCTTATCAATGGTCTCTTGCAGCCCACCTCTGGCCATATCTATCTCAAAGGCGTCAAACCTTCTCCTGATACCAAAAGAATCGTTTCCTATCTGCCAGATACGACTTATCTGAGCGACAGCTCCAAAGTAATCGAAGCTGTAAAATATTTCCAAGATTTTTATGATAATTTTGACAGCGCGAAAGCTATGCAGCTTCTAAAGGATCTTCATATCGATCCTCAAGCGCGCATCGGAAGCCTTTCAAAAGGAAACAAGGAAAAAATGCAGCTCATTCTGGTCATGAGCCGCCATGCGGAACTCTATATCCTAGACGAGCCTATCGGTGGTGTCGATCCGGCTGCTCGTGACTATATCCTGCAGACTATCATCCAAAACCGCACACCGCAGTCTTCTGTCATCATTTCCACCCACTTGATCGCAGATATCGAGCCAATCTTGGATGAAGTAATCCTGATTAACCAAGGTCAGATCTTTTTGCATGAAAATGCTAATCAGCTGCGTCAGCAGTACAATCAATCCATTGATAATCTCTTCCGCAGCCAGTTTCGCTTTTATTAGGAGGACTTCATTATATGTTTGGAAAACTGTTTAAATACGACTTTAAGTCTAATTACAAATGGTATTGTATCACCTTTGCCATTCTTCTCACTCTATCAGTCTTTATGGGAATCATAGCTGGCAGCATCCTAAGACCTGAGGCGATGAATCGCTATAGTGAACATCCATTGTCTATTAGTGGTGTTATTATCACTTTCTATCTACTATTTCTCTTGCTGTTTTCTGCATCTTGCGCAGTCTTTCTATCCAATACCATCATTATTATCCGTCGATTTTATAAAAATGTCTTTGGGAGAGAAGGCTACCTGACTTGGACCTTGCCGGTCACCCCGCATCAGATTCTTCTGTCCAAGCTTCTTTCCGCATTTGTTTGGACCCTCTTGTGTATGCTGACCATGTTTATTAGTGGTTTAGTCATCTTTGGCATTGCTCTTCCCCTTGTAGGTTTTTCATTCAATGAGATTTTTAAATTTATTGGTGAAATACCAGATTTATGGCTATGGATTGTCAAATACGGCTTCCTTAATCTCCTTCAAATCCTTTCTGGTATTCTCTTCTTTTATCTAGCGATCTCAGTCGGACAGCTTTTCAAGAAGAATCGGATTATGATGGCTGTGCTCTTTGGATTTTTGATTTGGACTGTTCTGGCAGTCCTGTCACTCTTATTACCTAGTTCTTTTGATTCATATGGACTACTTAGTTTATATGATTACAGTTACTCCTCTTCGGAATTTGAACAGATGCTAGATGGCTTCATTATTATCAGAGTCGTCTTTGAACTGGTCAAAATTTTTGGTTTCTATTTTACAATCCATACCATTGTAAAAAACAAACTAAATCTGCAATAAGCAAAACAAGGTTGAAACAAAACGTTTCAACCTTGTTTATTTTTACTTCAGAATAATCGCTGCCACGATGGGGCTGACCAGAACGTACATGAGGCCGGTCACGCCAATCGCAAGTCCTGCCATAGCTCCTGCGACCTGGCCGTATTTAAAGGCGGTTCCCGTTCCTACCGCATGGCCGGTTCCACCTAAAGAAAGACCAATAGCTACCGGGTCTGTGATTTTTAAGAGCTTAAGAAGCGTTGGTCCTAACACACTGGTCAGAATGCCCGTCGCAACCACCACCACTAAGGTAACTGTAGCAAGACCTTGCAGCTTGTCTGTGATACCGACAGCCATGGCCGTTGTGACAGATTTCGGAAAAAGAGAAACAGCCAGAAAGAAATCCATGCCGAAAAACTTAGCCAGTAAAGCAGTGAAGCTGGTATTGACTACAACCGCCGCAAAGGTCCCAATCAAAATACTGCGTGCATGGTGCTTCATCAAATGAAAAGTCTTGTAAAGCGGAATCCCCAAAGCAACCGTAGATGGCACAATTAGGTTGTTTAAATAGGAGCCGCCGACATAGTAATCCTTGTAGGAAATACCGGTTAATTTCAAAAAAGCAATAACCAAAACTGCTGCAATCAGCAAAGGAGTTGTCAAGGGATGAGGAAATCTCCGAAAAATCAATAGGCCGAACAGATAGGCCAAGATAGACAAGGCAAGGCCAAAGAGAGGGTTGCTCCATAAATCAGACATTGCTGGCGTCTCCTTCCTCATAATCTCCTTCGAAACGAGTCTTAATCAGCTGCACCACAACTGCAATCACGCAGACATTAAGCACAATTGCTCCTAAAACAATCAAAATAATCGGCAGTAGATAAGGCGCGATGACCTGAAATTTATCCATGATACCAACTGCTGGAGGCAGAAAAAGAATGGTCATATTTGCCAAAAGAAAATTGCCAACCATGCTGATATGACGCAGGCGCAGGAGCTTAAACTGCAGAGCTAAAAACAGCAAAACCAGACCTATGATACTGCCCGGAACAGGCAGGTGGAAAACACTTGAAATTCCTTCTCCAACGAGGGAAATCATAAAAATAATCATCAACTGAACATATAATTTCATACCAAACCTCCATCACTTGTATATCCAGTTTACTCCTTTTCAGAAAAATATCAAGGTGCTTTCAGAAATTAAAACCTTTACATCCAAAATTTGCTTATAAAAATTCCCTCTATTGTCTGCAATAGAGGGTCTTTCTTATTTAGCAGTCGTCTGAGTAACTTCCTAAACAGATGCTAGATGGATTGAATCATAAAGAAAATCATGAGCATAATCAAGGCAAGGCTTGCCAAAAGAACGAGAATTTTCTTTGCGAGATGGGTTTCCCAGTAGCCTGACTTGCCGATTGATGTATTGATGTCTCTGTAAAATTGCTGGCTCTCTCTGGGAAGAAGACTAACCAGCAAAATCAAGACAAAGGCTGCTACAATGGTAAGTGTAATCAATATTGTTTGCATTTTATTTCCTCAAGGCTCCAATCAATGTAAAAATCAGGCCAATCAAGATCATCAAGCCCAAGACGATGACAAAGGCTTTGTTGAGGTTTTCACCCAAGCTGGCCTTTTCTTTCTTGGGCTTGCCATGCTTGAGCTCATCTAACCGTCCCTCAATATCCTTATGAAATAAATCTTTTTTAGCCATGCTGACCTCCTAACAAGCTTTGGAGAGTCTCCTGATAAAGACTGATTGGTACATCGTTGGCATGTCGACCTTGAGCTTGCAAAGCTGCTCGCATCTGCTCAACACCAGATAAGGCTTCTTCCAGAGTTGATGCTAGCTGAGCAGGCTGGCTGCTGTCAAAAATATGCTGTTGGGCAATGTAGTGCCTATCATGCAGGGTCTGCTCAAAGCCTAGAATCAAGAGATTGTTCTCAAAAGCCTTGCGCACTGCCTGCAGGACCTGGCCGCCGTGATTGATGTCCAGATAAATGTCCGATTCCAAGTAGAGCTGCTTGATCTGCTTGAGACTGGCATTTTGATAAAGGACGACATTCTTATAGGACAGCATAGACAAGAGCTTAGGCGACATTTCCGTAAGTGCTCCAATGCGAAAGACCAGCTGCGGCAGGGACTGAACCAAGGTCTCTAAGCCTTCAATCTGATCCGAATGGGTCAGGATTAAGGCATCTTTTCGTAGGTAGTTGTCCCGCTTGAAGTCATAATGATAGCCCAGATGCAGGAACTTCTGCTGCTGGTCAGTCGCTGCCAGACTCTTGGCCTTTTCATAAGTTGCTAAATCTGGAATGACAATGGTCTGCGCCCGCAGCTGACTATTTTCTAGAATCAGCTGCATATTGCCCGGAAGCTCGTCATACAGAGGTTCCTGCCAAAAGAGAATATCTTGCCCAGCTCGACCTGTCAAGCTGTGGGAAACCAGGAAAGAATAAGCCAGCGAATTAAAGAGAATGTGATCCAAATCCAAGTCTAGCCGCTCTAAAAAGAAACGGATAAAATCCACTCGGCTTTTAAAAATCCGCAAGGGCTCTTGGTCCAGAGTCAGGATGATGTCACCAGTGGCATGATTTTCCACGATGCGCTCCTGACCGTCTGTGCTATAGTAGGTTGTGTTGAAAGCTTCCTGGCCTGATTTATAGGCTGTTTTGGCAAAGCAGCGACCTTGCTTATTATAGCGCTCACTCAGTCGTAGCTGGCCTTTTTTATCCAGCCAGTCCACCTGCTTGACCAAGCGGCCCTTGGCCTGACTTGCATAGTGAATCCGTGCTCTTTCTTCTCCCATGTCACTGACACGCGCCGCCTGGTGGTCGCCTGTGATTTCCCAGAAAGGTGGCACTGGTACTTGATTGAAAAAGAGCGGGTGGTCTACTCCCTCTTCATCCCCTAAAAAATAAGTATAGGGGGAAATCATATCGTCCGGGAGAAAGCCATTGGCCTCAATGACAATGGTCGGACAGTCATAGCCAGCTGCAAGGAGGGAATCATGCAGATCCTGGGTTTCCTGATTGTAATAATCAAAGAGCTGAATCATCTCTGACCTCCTTTAAAAGCTGGGACCAAGCCGCTTCAACCCGGCTGGTCAAATAATTCTCGGCCACTTGATAAGAGTGTTGGCTCATCTCCTGCTGGCGTCCTTGGCTAAAGAGAGCTACTATTTTCTCCACAAAAGCAGCAATAATTTGGTCCTCGACCTGATTGGAACTGACCGGTATCAGATAACCATTTTTACCATCATCGATAAAAGTCTGATTGCCATAACGGACATCAAAGCCGATGAGGGGCAGACCTGATCCAACTGCTTCCATGAGCGTTAGACCAAAGCCTTCACTGGTTGAAGCCGTCAGATAAAGCTCATAGCCTGCATAAATCTGGCTTAAATCTGCATGCCCTTTGAGCCGAATATAGTCCTGAGCTCCTGCTTCCTCAATCCTGCGGCGTAGCTTCTCCTCTTCGCCCCCCTTACCGTAAATATCAAGAGTCAGTTCAGGCAGCTGGGCTTGTGCTTGGACAGTCGCTGCCACTAGCCAATCGATATGCTTTTCCGTAGCGAGACGCGAAGCCGTAATCATGGAGAAAGGCTTGCGAGGATCTTTGGGATAAGTCAGCTGGTCCAGACTTCCCACCGGTATGGTGACAATTTTGGGCTGCTTGTTCGAGTAATGCTGGAACTGCTGCTCTAGAATCGTTTTCTGAGCCTCTGTTGCCACGATGAAAAAGTCCACCTTGTCAGCATTAGTAAACTGGTAGTCATAAAAATTATTCCAGAGAATGTAGTCGTCGCTGCTGGCATTTTCACTGAAATGCTCGGCATGGACCACTACTCCCAGCTTAGCCTTCTGGCTTTCCTCAAAGACAACCTGACCAATCCCCGTCTCCCGATCCAAGATGACCACATCATCTGCTTGCAGCTGCAGGCATTGGAGGAAATAACGGACCAGCTCAGCCTTGGAATAGAAAATCCGGTCTGGAAAACGATAGAGCACTTCCTGACCATCATCAATCAGCATATCATAAGCGACACTACCGTCTTCATTGTAGAAGCGGCGCTGGTAGAGGGTTGCAGCGTCATTATGGGGTGCAAAGTACTCGCTGGCATAGCGGACATAGGAGAAATAATCCTTGCGAATCAATCTCCCCCGCGAGACATACTCCACATGCTCGACAAAGTCCTGGTCTTCCTGCCGCAGATAGCAAGTGATAAACTGATCATCCTGCGGATAGAAATAGCGGGCAATCTTGCCCTCTCTCTCCGAGCGCTCCGGCTGACCTGCGACTTGAGCCAGCACCTGATCTAGCGTCATCGTCGTCGGTGCAATCTTGATATCAGTAAAGTAATTATAAAGCCAGATAACTTCCTCATCCAGAAAACCAATATTTTCCGTCAAATGCTGGATATTATCCGCTAAAATCATATCCATAAAGATAAACTTAGCCGGCTGCTGGATCCTGCGCAGAAGCTGGGCCCGATAAGCTTGGGCGTATTCTACACCGCTGCTGGCCCAGCCAATGCCTAAGTTGATGTTATATACTGTCATATTCTCCTCGTCTTACGGGAAGTACATAATGACTTCTCCTTTAGGGTTGAGTGCCAATTCACTCATCAAAAGATTCTTGACAATCTGCTGTTTCATGCGCTCCTTCATATATTCAAAGCCATCGTAAGCCTCTTGATAATATTCTACCAGTGGATTTTTCATAGAGAAATGCTGACCGCTCAAGGCTGTCTTGAGCTGCTGCAGATAGTCCACCTGCTCGACCCAGTTCTCATCAATAGCCTTGAGAACGGACACACGCTGAAAATGGGTAAAGAGCTTGTCAGACTTGAGATAGGCTTTCTTTGCCTGCAATTCCTGCTCGGCGATATCATGCAAGAGCTCTGCAATTTTCTCCGGCGAATAAATATCGAAATCATAAGGAATACGCTCAGCATGATAGCTGAAATGGTCTAAAATAAAGCGATAGAGGTCAGCTCGCGTCTCATAGGACTGCTCATAGGCCGCCTGATGAATGACCTGACTGAGGACACGGCTGATTTCTTCGTCAATCCGCTCCTCAGCTTGAATCAAGCGATTGCGCTCAGCATAGGTAATCTCCCGCTGAATCTTCATACACTGGGCATACTCCAGCGTCATTCGACGGGATATCTTGGCGCTGCTTTCGCTGGCTCTCTGAGCCTTGGCCACTAAGCGTCTAAAGCGGCGCTGTCCCAGCTGGACTGGATGCTGCTCAACCTCTTCAGCAGAGTAGTCCTTGTAGAACTTCTTGAGCCAGTCTGGTCCCCACTTCCTGAGCAGATCATCCTCTAGCGAGATGAAAAACTTACTAATTCCCGGATCGCCTTGGCGGCCTGAACGGCCACGAATCTGTAGGTCAATCCGCTGGTTCTCCATCCGCTCAGTACCAATCACCACGAGACCGCCTAAATCTGCGACACCTGGACCCAACTTTATATCCGTACCGCGGCCGGCCATAGATGTAGCCACCGTCACCGCACCTTTCTGCCCAGACTCAGCGATGATTTGCGCCTCACGAGCCGCATTGTTGGCATTGAGCAGATTGTGGGCGATGCCTTCTCTCAGCAGTAGGGAAGAGTAAATCTCTGACATCTCCACTGATCCGGTGAAAATCAAGAGTGGATTGCCTTGAGCATGGTAGTGCTTGACCTCGTCCAGAGAAGCAAAGACTTTTTCTGGCAGGGTTTGGTAAAGCTGGTCTGGCAAATCCTGTCGAATAACTGGCTGGTTGGTCGGAATCTTGATGACAGACATGGAGTAAGTTTCCATAAACTCGCTCTCCACCACCTTGCCGGTCCCGGTCATACCAGAGATTTTCCGGAAGAGCCGGAAGAGATTCTGATAGGTGATGGAAGCCATGGCCCGCGTTTCCTCCGTCAGCTTGACATGCTCCTTGGCCTCAATGGCCTGGTGCTGGCCTCCCTGAAGCCGGGTCATTTCCAGCAGACGGCCGGTTGCGCGGTCCAGAAGTACAACTTCTGCTTCTTTGTCACCCTGGCGGACAACATAATCCTTGTCCTTCTTGTAGAGCTTGTGGGCCCGCAAGGCTAGATTGAGATGGCGGACCAACTCTTGATTTTCCTTAGAAAAAAGATGCTCCAAGTCAAGAAAAGACTCTGCCGCTAAAATACCTTTCGATGTCAGCCAGACTTCATTCTTCTCGTCATCGTAGTGGTAGTCCTCGTCTTCTTTCAAAGTCGTAATGAAGGTATCCATGATACTATAGAAGTTTGACTGAACCCGAGGAGCACCAGAGATAACCAAAGGCACCTGAGCGCTGTCTAAGAGGATGGAGTCAATCTCATCTATGATGACATAGTTGAAAGGACTAAGATATTGGCTATCCTTATTCTCTGCGAGATTCTCAATCAAATAGTCAAAGCCCAAGGCACTATTGGTCGTATAGACAATATCCGCCTGGTAAATCAGCCGCTTCTGCTTGGGCGTCAAATTTTTAGTCTCATCTGCTACCACCGCTGCCTCAATAGTCAGCCCCAGAAAACGATAGACCTGCCCCATTTCCTGAGCGTCCCGCAGAGCCAGATAGGTATTGGTGGTCACTAGCATAGCCCCTTGACCAGACAAGGCATTAAGATAGAGCGGCATGGTAGCCGTCAGAGTCTTGCCCTCTCCCGTAGCCATCTCAGCGACATTACCTTCATGGAGAACAATCGCTCCCATGACCTGAACATCGTAGGGAAACATGCTCAGCACCCGCTTGTCCGCTTCCCGCACCACAGCATAAGCCTCCGGCAGTAAGTCGTCTAAAGTCTCACCTGCGGTCAGTCTCTCCTTAAATTCCTGAGTTTTCTTCCGCAGCTCAGCATCTGACAAGCCAGCCATTTCTGACTCAAAGCTTTTGACTTTGGCTAAGATTTTCTTTAAGCGCTGAATTTGAAAATGATTTTTAATCATCAGACTCCTCTATGATTTGGTCAATGTTTAGGCAATGAAACTCTAAAGACTCAACTCCTGCACTCAGCAGCTGAATCTTATAGCTATAGGCTTCGTTTGGGTAGGTAAAGATCATACTCTCCGAACGCTCCACTTGATTGCTGATTTCTTTATCATAGCGGTCAAAGAAGATGATCTTCAGAAAGACGCTGGCTTCAGGATAGGTGGTCATATCTCTAGACAGGCAATAGCGAGCACCTTTTTTGAGCAAGGGGAGAGCAGGTACCTGACGGTCTCGCTGATAGTTCCATTTGGAAGACCATTCATGGATGGTCTGGCCGGAGGCCATCAGTTTATTTTCAAAAAATACATGTGAAGGGGAATGAATAATAAGGGTAGTGCCATAGAGATAGGTAAAGTCAGTCATTTTACCAGCTGCCGAAACCCCTCTCAGCTCTCCCCAGTATATGCCCTTTCTTTTTTGAATTTTCATTTCTTTCTCCCAAATTCCTTTTCCAATATCATTCGATAATAATTCATAAACCAAGACACAGACACAGCTAAGTCGTCATTATGCCGTCCTGGGACTCCTCTGCTAATCAGCTTAGCCTCAGTCAGATGAAGAGCTGCCACCAAATCCTCATAGGCCGTCGGATCATAGTCCTCTTCTTTCATATAGGCGATACCAAAGGTCGTCCGACTGAAATCAGCCTTCTCAAACTTACGCCAGTAGCGGCGATTCAGCTCCTCTACATGCTCCTTATCTTTGCCACCCGTGTGACGGTGAAGGACATCTAGAGCCGTCGGAAAGACCTCGGGCAGGCGTAAGCGACCACGTTGGGCAATAGTGCCTAGATTTCCCAAGGGCTTGGACAAAACAATAGCTCGCGGACGAAACTCTGATCCGTAATAAACCGCACCGTAGGTCCCCATAGACATCCCCGACAGGATTAGATCCCGCTCGGTAAAGCCCAGATAGTCCAGATGCTCTTGGATAATCTTATGAATACCGCTCTCTAGCTCCTGACTGCCTAGATAAAACATACCGCCATCCACGCGCGGATCTGAAAACAAGAGAAAAGGACAGCCCAAACTCCGCATCATCCCAAAGCCCTCGAAGCCTTCCGCCCGACGGTAACCAGAAAAATAAACAGCCAAGGGCGGCTTCAAATCTCCCGGATAAAAGAAGTAATTAATCTCCTGACGGTGGCTGTCGCGGAGAATCTTTCCACCCAGGACATACTTGCCAAACTCATAGCGGGTTAAGCGCTGATGCAGAGCCCCGACCTGAATCCGCCCCTCGCCTCTAGCCTCCAGACTGACACCCAGATAGGAAGTAAAGTCATTGTCCAGAACCATGGATTCCCGCATGTCCTCTTCTGTGAAAATAGTCTCGCGAGCAATATCTGCAGTCGAGCCTTCCTGGATATTATAGAGGCGCAGCCGCAGCTCACAGCTGCCGGACTTTTCATATTCAAGCCAGAGTTCAACTGGATTGAACTTATTGGCAATAATATTGTATTTCCAAGACAGGATTGGCTGAAAGTCCTGACCAAAGTCACCTTCCAGCTCCAGATTTTCATAGCCATTGTAGCAAATCTTGCCCCGAAATCCGGGACTGACCACCATATCAAGCGGGGTCATCTTATCGCCATACTGGCCGGAAAAGAGAGCCTTAGACAGCTTGCGGAGCAGGTCAGCTCGATCGCTCATATCCGTTGGCTGAGCACAGTGACGCTTAAGGAAGTACTCAATATCCGCTTCCTGGGTTTCCTGTTCCTGATCATAGAAAACTGTATAAGGAATAATCTTGGACTCAATCATAAACAAATCTGGGATCCGACGCAAATCGTCCACCAGAATCGCATCAAACTTGCTAATCTTATCCATCTCCATGACCTTTTTGATAGCTAGATTGGAGTTAGGAAAGAAATAATACCAGTTCATATTGTCTGGAATGGCAAGCTCCTTGCTCCAGTCGCTTGAGCCAATCTGTAAGATTTTCAGCTTATTTTGCATTCTCAGCCTCCTTGAGCCACTGCTCCCACCGGCCAATCAGCTCCAGACCAGTATTATGATGGATTTTTTCAATGGAATAAATCAGGGCCTGATTCCAATTTTTCAAACCTTCCAAGTAATAGTCTGCAGCAGTCGGAACATCAGAGATAGAGTCCAAGATATAGCCATTTTGCAGATGGGTCACATATTCCGAGCCCACCAGATTGATCTGCGGAATCCCGGCAGAAATCCCAGCAATCTGCGTATAGAGATTGGGCTGCTCACTCAGGTCGATGATTAACCGCGTATCATCCAGCTCCTGAATCAAGCTGAGCTCGTCTGTGATATTTTTAATGGTGAAACGGAGGTCCTGCTCCTGATTTTCCAGCAGGGCATTCTCAGCCTGCTCACTGCGCCGGTAGTTCTTGACAAATTCATATTGATTCAGATACTCATCAATAACCTCCTGCACCTTGGTCTCCACCTTTTGGATTCCTTCCTGCCAAGCATTGTAAACACCGATAGTCAGCTCTGTATCCGGATGCTTGGCCACATAGTGGAGAACCTTGAAGATAGCATAGTCATTAAGCCCTTCTTCCAGATTAATCTGATAAAAAATCTTGGATTCACGACGACGCTGGCTCTTGCCCAGCTGCAGACGGGTATCAAAAGGCGACAGGTAATGCACCTTCTGAGCCTGCCTAGGCAGGTAGCGCTGAATAGCCTTCTTGAAATCCATACGATCAGTCAAGACTAAATCTGCCTGCTGCAAATCTGCTTCTAAAGCTGACCAATCCACTGTATGATTTCGCTCGTGGAAAAAGCTGAGAATGATTTGAACATTCTTGGGCAATAAGCGCAAAATGGCTTGAGTATATAAGGGATGCGCTGCCAGGACGAACCGGCTGTCCGCTCCTGCATTGCGCTCGATATAATGGCCCAATTTCTCCAAGATTAAGTCTGGCATCCTCTCATACTCCAGCTTATCAAAGTCCAGTAAGTAAGCAGGGTTGACCTCTACCCGACCGTCGTCAGGCTTGAGATGCTCACGAATCCGCCAGTCACCATCCGGCTGCAGGTAGTCCTGATACAGAGGCTGACCTGCTTCATAATAGGTGATACTGGAAACAAAGCCCCGGTCATCAAAGATATAAAACTTGTCCAGCTGGTCATCCTTGAAAAACTTGATGAAGCTGATAAAGCCTTCTACTCCAAACTCGACATGGGCATAGAGCTGTCCCTGCCTGCGGACCATTATTAGAAAGGGCGTATAGACAAACTCGCAGTCTGGCTCCCAGTCCAGATCCTTGATTTGCAGTACTTGCATTTCTTTAGACTGGATTCCCTGAATCTCATCAAAGACCGAGTAATAGTCCGTCTCAAAAATATCCTGCCGATGCAAGAGGTAGCGGGCATGCGGCATATAGGCTGGCAAAAGCAGCTGGACTGGCAGATTTTCACTTTGAAAAATCCGAATCTGATGAATCGAGTCATCAAACTCCAGTCGTTGCATGGAGCGATACCAAGGGACAATATCCCGGTGCCAAACCCGATCCCCACTGCCACTCCATGAAGGAATAAAGTAATACATAGTTTCTCCTACAACAATGAACGATAACGGTCATTAAGCGTCAAGGCATCTACCTCGTCCTTAATAGAAAAGACCATCCCGATAAAAATCATAAAAATCCCCGGAATCATGCTGAGCCGCAGATAGCGAATGTCCAGAAGTACCACTATCATAGGCAGACCAGAAATCAGGATAAGATAGAAAGCCCCCACTAGTGCAAAATAGGTCACCAAACCATTGATATACCGGCGGGTTGCTCCTCCCGGATAAACATTTTCAATATACTCTCCACTCTTCTGCATCCGCTCAGCAATCTGGTCGCCACTGATATTGATAAAGGCGAAGGCCAGTGCCAGGATGAAAATAGTCAGCAGATAGAGGATAAACCAAGCTGGACTTCCCATAGACAGTGCTTCTATCCAATGGTCAATCAACTGGTTGTCCGGCTGGAGAAAGTGGATTATCAAAAGGAAATACTGGGGAATGCTGACCAAGGTCATAGCGTACATAATCGGCATCCCACCAGCAGGATTCAGACGAATATCCAGATAAGAGTATTTCTTGAAACGGTTATGGATATTGATCTTATTGACTGGAATTCGGTACTTGGACCGTTCAACTGTAACAGCCAGATAGAGAAAGACTAGACTGAAAACCAGCATCAAGGCCAGCCAAAGTGAAGAAATCTTCAGCTCCTGAATGGAGTTCCAAATATCCTGCGGAATGTAGGCAATCATGCTGGCCATGACAATCATGATGGAGCCGCCAAGTCCCATGGCAGCATTCAAATCCGTCAGCCAGATGAGAAAGTAAGTCCCAGCCATCAAGACCAAGGTATCTAAGACCATAATCGTAGTCATATCCACCCCACCTGCTTCTTGCAATGGCAGATTTAGGACCAGCGCTACTGACTGAATCAAGGCAATGACCAAGGTCAGCAGCATCCGCCGCCTTTCCTGCACTTCCAGAGGGAGCTTACTCAAGCCTAGGCGCTTGGACACAGCAAACATCTGCCAGATCAGCATAGAGGACATCCAAGGAGACAAGCCGACAGAAAAGAGCGACATACTGCGCAGATTCCCCCCCATCAGGGCTGTCGCATAGTTCAAGGTCGTAGAGGTTCCGTCCATGGCAGCTGCCTTACTCATATCGACGAAAGGCAGGGTCAGCTTGGTTCCCAAGACATAGATAAATAAGAAAAATAAGGTCCACAGAAACTTCTTGATAATGACCGATTTAAAAAATGACTTCACACTGACTCCTCATGACGATGGCTGGAAAAGCTCTAAGATAAGACTTCCATCACCGCATCTACTAAGACTTTTTTGCTAAAATAACCTTCCTTGAGCAGGAAAGAGAATTTTCTAACCCGCTCGACCATAGCCTGATATTCCTCTGCAGTCAGATTTTCAACAATCCGACTGGCCTCTTCCAGACTATCTACAACAAAGCCCAGACCGCGCTCGCGGATCAGCTCTGCATTGGACAGGTAAGAAGGGACGATGACCGGAATCCCAGCTGCCAGATAAGTGGCAGACTTATGAGAGATATTGAGACCGTAGTATTCCGGCTCGTCTGCTGGATTTTCCTCAACACCCCAGACCAGACCCAGACCGCCCTTGGACAGCTCCAAGAGCAATTCTGGCCGGCTGACCCAGCCGCGATAGCTGACATTGGCCTCTGGATTTGATTCTTCCTCAGGCGAAAAAATCTCCAGTGGCGTTGCATAAGACCAATTAATCAGATGTGGAAAACGCTCCACACTTCCGGCAAAATACAGCTTAGGTGCAAACTGAGGCTGGTGCAGGGGCAGATCATAGGGATGATCCCACATGCGCTGGACCAAAATCTTGTCCACAGTCAGCCCCTCTGCCAGAAGTTTGTCCCGCATCTGCTCAGAAGGAACGATGACTACATCTGACTGATTGTACATATCGATATACTCCGGCATCAGATAGTAGTTTGACGGGAACATCAGCGGCGGCACATCATGGATAAAGGTAATCAGCTTAGCCTGCAAAATCTTCAGTTTGCTGATAAAGGCCTGGTCAAACTCCCGGCCATTCCAAGTCGGCGACTGATAGATAACCACATCGCCATAGCCCACACTAGCCATGATACCGTCCAGACGACGACTGAGCTCCGACTGGCTATCGCTGTAAATATCGTAAAAATAAAAACTCAGTTCATTGAAGCCCAGCTGCTTGGCTAGCTTGGTCACATCATTCTGGGCAATCAAAGCCGTACTCTGGCCAGACATACCGTATAGATTGGTAATATTAACTTTCATATTCTTTTTCTAATCTTCATTCCTGAGCCAGATTGGCAACAATCTGACTGTCATAAGCTTGGTCGTCTCTAAACTCAATATCCTGATCAAAGTTGTGCTCAGCCGTATGCTTGTGCGACAGCTTGACCTTGTGGCTAGCTCCCATCTGGAACCATTCATACTCTGAGTCAATATGCCCAATATCCAGCGCTCGATAACCTTCCTGAACCAGATCATAGACCAAGACCTTGGCCGTCGGACCCAGCATGGTCAAAATCAGACGATTATCCGCATGCTCTCGAACAGCCTGCTTAATCGCCTCCAGCTTGCTGTAAGCATTGCGCGAAGGACAGATAATCCGCTTGATGGATTTAGCCCCATCAAAGAGGTCATTGCCCACACCAGAGCGGGAAGTCAAGCCCTCTACGATCAAGAGATCCTTGTCCTGCCAAAGCTGCTTAAGCTTTGCAAAATAGCCCGCAGACGGCGTCTTATCTTCCAAGTCAATATAAGGACGGGAAATAAAGGTCGATCCATACCAAGGTGCTCGGCAAATATTTTTATATTTCTCAAGAAAATGTGGCAAATGATTTAGACTCCAGAAATTCTGGGCATCGATGGAATAGCGCTCTAGCCCTGTAAAGACATCGGGCAGACAAATCATCAAACGCTCATTGCTTTCCATAGACATAATCTCTCTCAAGCGTGATGACAGCTCTGGATCAAAGTCTTGATAGACGATACTACGGCCCGCAATCAAATCCATCTCCCCATCTCCAAAACGAACCACTGAAGCACCTTTCTCCAAGAGATAATCCAGCGATTGGTCAATAGAGAGTACAGAAATCTGCCGCTCCTCAGGCTCGGCCAAGGCTAGTTTCTCAATAGCCTGCACCATGGCTTCAGGATTATCAGCTGGAAAGACTTCCTGCCCCTGCTGGCCATGGACTATACTATCAAAGGCAAAGACTGGCTTGCCGGCAGACTTAAAGCGAGCAATAATGTCCCCTACCTCATCACCAGCATTGATATCCAGCAACAGCTGAGACTTGGTTTCCAGCGACTCCAAGAGAGCCGGAATGCCCGCAATATCTGAACTGACGCTGACATTAGGATACTGGAGCAGACGCGTGATTGGCTCTGCTACCACTACCGGTGCAGCGATGTAGAAATGACAGGCAGGCAGGGATTGAATCAGATAGTTGATATGCATCAGGTCACAAGAGTAGGTGTAGACTAGGCAGGACAGACTTGAGCCCCTTTCACCTTCCACCATCTTTTGAGTCAGGGCTCCGACAGGCTCCTGCATATCCGACCAATCCAGTCCCTGATAGAACCACCAGACCTCACGATAGATAGACTGGGTATACTCTTTCCAAGGCTTGCGCTCGGTCAGATAGTGAATCACAGGCGGATAGAGACCTTTTTCAGGTTCATAGTCCGAAAAGGTCGTGTGTAGCGTAATGCAGTTATAAGCAAAAGGCAGCTCCAGCCAGCGGTTTTCAAAGAGCATATTGAGAATGCTTTGATCATCCTGAGTAACTTTATCATGTAAGTTATCAGTCATCTCAATCAATTGACCCGCAATATCGTTTTCTCTCCAGTAGTTCACATTAATCAGTAAAACACCTGAATTAAAAATCTGTTCGCCAAAGTAAACTTCTCCACCCAGATCTCTTACCGCTCCAAGCGGATAGGAACCTAAATCGACTGCAAAAATTTCCGATAAATCACGTGTTACTACAATATCGCAATCCAAATAAAGAGCTTGATCTTCCTCTACAAAAGTAGCCGTAAAATATCTCAAAAAAACTGAATAATGGATATTTGTCTTATATTGACTAATATGACTGCCATCCACCCGAGCATTGACGATTTGGCAGTCCAGCTTGGCCAGTTTTTTTTGCATGCTGATAAACCACTCTGTCGGAAAGTCACTATTGATGACATAAAACTTGATAAAGCGATTGTGGCAAACGATGGACTTAATGGTGGTTAAGACCTGCTCACTATAGGCAGCATTAGCCGCCAACACCACAGCTCGAAAGGCTTGCGGCTTCTCTTTTTTCATCAGACTGCGCAGCTTTATCACCATCTCCTGAGGGTGCTCATGGGGATAGACCAGTTCTTCCTTTTCATTTTTCTTAGTATTGTCAAAAGCCAGAACCGGCTTGCTAAGTGCCTTGAAACGACGGCTCAGTTCATAGTGCTCGTTCCCATGGTGAATATCCAAATAGACCTGACACTTATCAATGAGCTCATCCAGTACTGCATGAATAACCTGGGGATAGAGATGAATATTTTCATAGCGATCCAAAGAACGCAGATAATCTCCCATATCTGTGTAACAGGCTATATAAAAATGAACGTTAGGCAGGGACTGGGCTAAAAACTCTATCTGCTCCAGCTCCTGTACATCTGTCAGGAGCATGCAGTTCAGAGCTGCCTTCTCCCAACGGTCTTGCATCTCAAACTCTCCCCGATGATGGGCTGAAATCTCCGCCAAGCTCAAGGCCTGAAAGTCCCACCAAAGCTGACGATAGCGATAGCTAACTTCCGAGTTCCATGGCTTGCGGAAGGTCGTATAGTGGATAATCAAAGGTTCCTGATCTAGCTCAAAATGACCATTCCAGCCGCTGTAAAAGGCCACCAAGTCATGGCCTACCTGCAGATTGTAAATCTTATCCAGGGGCAGCCAGTCCTGAGCCAGCACATGATTTAAAACCGTCTGATCGCCGTTGAAATCCTCCATCTGGCCAGACTGGACCAAGCCCATGATGCGGTCCGTTTCCTCGATAAAGGTCTCCTGCAGCTGCTTTTCTTTCCATGCTCGATTATCAATTAGCAGAACTCCAGAGTTAAATCCATAACCACCAGCATCTCCAACCGCAGCCACAAGCTTGCCCTCCAGAGGAATATCAAATAAAAGCTGCAAATCTCTATTGACCACCATATCACTGTCCAGATAAAGGACCCGCTCCTCTGCTACAAACTGCGGAATGAAATAGCGAGCATAGGCTGCTGAACTGATATGGTCCTGAGTCAGCCACTCTGGACTGATAGTCACTTGGTCCAAGCTGATATTGACCAACTCACTATCCAGCTGCTCAGCCAGCTCATTAAAATCACGAAACCATTCGTCGCTCAATCCCTGATTGAAAACATAGATTTTTACATTTTTATTGTAATATAAAATCGACTTAATTGCAGTCGAAACTTGCTCTTGATAGGCCTGGTCCCCAACCAAAACAATCGTTTTCATTTTTTCCCTTACTCTTTCATTTCATAAACTCTAAAACATCATCTCTATACTTGATATTATATAAAATATTGTCCAAAAAATCTATATTCTCAAGGACTTTCCTGCAGAATAAAGAACACTTTTTTTCTACTAAATTGTCAAAAAAACAGGAAGTTGTCAAAACTTCCTGTTTCTATTGCCTCTCGGTTTCTTTTACTATTTCCTAGTCTAGGATTTTAGGAACCAAGCTCCAGAAATAATCAAACTATTTCTTTACGAATTGCTCTATCCATTACTTCCGCAGCTCACTAACAGAGTGGACTTTTGACGGACTAAAAGATAAACTGATTGGCTCTATTTACTGCTACTCCTCAGAGTCGCTTTTCTTTTTACGTCTCTTGAAGGCCAAGCCCAACGCTCCTAAGCCCAGAGCCAGGATGGAAGCCTTGCTCTCCGTTTCCCCTGTCTGAGGCAGACGGCCTCTGGAAATCAGATCCAGCTCAGACTGTCTTGCTGAAGCGGACAGGCTTTCAGATGTGCTCTGACTAGCTGACAGGCTCGTAGACAGGCTTTCCGATACAGACTGACTGACACGGGCAAGCTCACTAAGGCTGACTGCTGCTGACAGTGACTCGCTGGTAGAAAGGCTGAGTGAATAGAATTCCTTCTCATGAACCAGATCCAGCTGACTATGCAAGACTGAGGTGCTGGTGCTTACTGAGGTAGACTCACTTATTGACTGAGAATCGCTAATCGAAGCACTTTCCGAACCAGACAGGCTAGCCGAAGTACTTGCGGATTCTGAAGCACTTACTGAAGCGGATATACTTGCCAACGCTAAAGCAGATGCCCGTACTGAAGTGGATTCACTTGCTGACGCTGATGCGCTGGTTGAAGCTGATTCGCTCGCAGATACAGATGCACTCGTTGAGGTGGACATGCTGGCACTTACGGATGCACTGCTCGATGCAGATTCACTCGCAGATACAGACGCGCTGGTAGACGCAGACGTACTTGTACTTACGGATGCGCTCGTCGATGCTGATTCACTCACAGATACAGAGGCACTCGTCGACGCAGACTCGCTTGCGCTTACAGAGGTGCTCGTTGAGGCGGACTCACTTGCACTTACTGACGCGCTGGTGGACGCAGACGTGCTGGCAGATACAGATGCACTCGTGGAAGCTGATTCACTCGCTTTTGCAGATGAGCTAGTTGAAGCTGACTCACTTGCACTCACGGACGCGCTGGTGGACGCAGACGTGCTGGCAGATACAGAGGCGCTCGTGGACGCGGATGTGCTTGCACTCACTGACGCGCTAGTCGAAGCTGATTCACTTGCGCTTACGGAGGCGCTCGTGGACGCTGAGGTACTTGCTGAAACTGACGCACTCGTTGAGGCTGACGTACTTGCGGATACCGACGCACTTGTCGATGCGGACGTGCTTGCGCTTACTGATGCACTCGTCGATGCGGACTCACTCGCTTTCGCAGATGAGCTAGTTGAAGCTGACTCACTTGCACTTACCGACGCACTCGTTGAGGCTGACGTACTTGCTGAAACTGACGCACTCGTTGAGGCTGACGTACTTGCGGATACAGAGGCACTTGTCGATGAGGACGTACTTGCGCTTGTGGACGCGGACGTACTTGCACTCACTGACGCACTCGTCGACGCTGACGCACTCGCAGATACAGACGCGCTCGTGGACGCGGAGGTGCTTGCACTCACTGACGCACTCGTTGAAGCGGACGTACTTGCACTTACTGACGCGCTCGTGGACGCGGACGTGCTGGCGCTTACTGACGCACTTGTCGACGCGGACGTACTTGCACTCACTGATGCGCTCGTTGAGGCTGACGTACTTGCACTCACAGATGCGCTAGTGGACGCTGAGGTACTTGCGCTTACAGACGCACTCGTCGATGCTGAGGTACTTGCGCTTACAGACGCGCTCGTGGACGCGGACGTGCTGGCGCTGACTGACGCGCTAGTAGACGCTGAGGTGCTTGCACTCACAGATGCACTCGTGGACGCGGAGGTGCTGGCTGAAACTGACGCGCTAGTAGACGCCGAGGTACTTGCGCTTACTGAGGCACTTGTTGAAGCTGAGGTACTTGCGCTTACTGAGGCGCTAGTAGATGCAGATTCACTTGCTTTCGCAGATGAGCTAGTTGATGCGGACGTACTTGCGCTGACTGACGCGCTCGTGGACGCTGAGGTGCTTGCACTCACGGACGCACTCGTTGAAGCGGACGTACTTGCACTTACCGACGCGCTCGTGGACGCCGAGGTGCTTGCACTCACAGATGCACTCGTTGAAGCGGACGTGCTTGCAGATACGGATGCACTGGTCGACGCGGACGTACTTGCACTTACTGAGGCGCTGGTTGACGCTGAGGTGCTTGCAGATACGGATGCACTGGTTGAGGCTGACGTGCTTGCAGATACGGATGCACTGGTCGACGCGGACGTACTTGCACTTACTGACGCGCTAGTTGAAGCGGACGTGCTTGCACTCACAGATGCACTCGTTGAAGCGGACGTGCTGGCGCTTACTGACGCACTGGTCGACGCGGACGTACTTGCTGAAACGGACGCACTTGTCGACGCGGACGTGCTTGCAGATACGGATGCACTGGTTGAGGCTGACGTGCTTGCAGATACGGATGCACTGGTCGACGCGGACGTACTTGCACTTACTGACGCACTCGTCGACGCGGACGTACTTGCGCTCACTGATGCGCTCGTCGATGCAGATTCACTCGCAGACACAGACGCACTCGTCGACGCGGACGTACTTGCACTTACTGACGCACTCGTTGATGCAGACGTACTTGCAGATACTGACGCGCTTGCGGACGCAGATGTGCTTGCTGATACTGATGCACTGGTGGACGCGGACGTGCTTGCACTCACTGATGCGCTCGTCGATGCGGACGTACTTGCTGAAACGGACGCACTGGTTGAAGCGGACGTACTTGCTGAAACGGACGCACTGGTCGACGCGGACGTGCTGGCGCTTACTGACGCACTGGTCGACGCGGACGTACTTGCACTCACTGATGCGCTCGTTGAGGCTGACGTACTTGCACTCACAGATGCGCTAGTGGACGCTGAGGTACTTGCGCTTACAGACGCACTCGTCGATGCTGACGTGCTTGCACTCACTGACGCACTCGTCGACGCGGACGTACTTGCGCTCACTGATGCGCTCGTCGATGCAGATTCACTCGCAGACACAGACGCACTCGTCGACGCGGACGTACTTGCACTTACTGACGCACTCGTCGATGCTGACGTGCTTGCACTCACTGACGCACTCGTCGACGCGGACGTACTTGCACTTACGGATGCACTGGTGGACGCGGACGTGCTTGCACTTACTGACGCGCTCGTTGAGGCTGAGGTGCTTGCTGAAACTGATGCACTCGTTGAGGCTGACGTACTCGCACTCACTGACGCACTCGTTGAGGCTGACGTACTTGCGGATACAGATGCACTCGTTGAAGCAGACGTACTTGCACTTACTGATGCACTCGTCGACGCTGAGGTACTTGCACTTACGGATGCACTGGTGGACGCGGACGTACTTGCACTTACGGATGCACTGGTGGACGCGGACGTACTTGCACTCACTGACGCACTCGTTGAAGCAGACGTACTTGCTGAAACGGATGCGCTCGTTGAGGCTGACGTACTTGCACTCACAGATGCGCTCGTGGACGCTGAGGTACTTGCACTGACTGACGCGCTCGTTGAAGCCGATGTGCTTGCGCTCACTGAAGCACTTGTCGAGGCTGAGGTACTTGCACTTACTGAGGCACTCGTTGAAGCTGACGTACTTGCGCTCACTGACGCGCTCGTCGACGCGGACGTACTTGCTGAAACTGATGCACTCGTTGACGCTGAGGTACTTGCACTTACGGATGCGCTTGTTGACGCGGACGTGCTGGCAGATACTGATGCGCTCGTGGACGCGGACGTGCTTGCGCTCACGGACGCGCTCGTGGAGGCAGACGTACTTGCTGAAACTGATGCACTCGTTGAGGCTGACGTACTCGCACTCACTGACGCACTGGTCGATGCTGAGGTACTTGCACTCACTGACGCACTCGTTGAGGCTGACGTACTTGCGGATACAGATGCACTCGTTGAAGCAGACGTACTTGCACTTACTGATGCACTCGTCGACGCTGAGGTACTTGCACTTACGGATGCACTGGTGGACGCGGACGTACTTGCACTCACTGACGCACTCGTTGAAGCAGACGTACTTGCGGATACAGATGCACTTGTAGATGCCGATGTACTTGCACTCATTGACGCGCTCGTTGAAGCGGACGTGCTTGCACTCACAGATGCACTCGTTGAAGCGGACGTGCTTGCAGATACGGATGCACTGGTCGACGCGGACGTACTTGCTGAAACGGACGCGCTCGTGGACGCGGACGTGCTTGCAGATACGGATGCACTGGTTGAGGCTGATGTGCTTGCACTCACTGAAGCACTTGTGGAGGCTGACGTACTTGCGCTCACGGATGCGCTTGTTGAAGCAGACGTACTTGCACTTACGGACGCACTTGTGGAGGCTGACGTACTTGCACTTACTGACGCGCTCGTTGAAGCGGACGTGCTTGCACTTACGGATGCGCTTGTCGACGCTGAGGTACTTGCACTTACGGACGCACTCGTTGAAGCCGAGGTGCTTGCAGATACAGATGCACTTGTGGAGGCTGACGTACTTGCGCTCACGGATGCGCTTGTTGAAGCAGACGTACTTGCACTTACGGACGCACTTGTGGAGGCTGACGTACTTGCACTTACTGACGCGCTCGTTGAAGCGGACGTGCTTGCACTTACGGATGCGCTTGTCGACGCTGAGGTACTTGCACTTGCGGACGCTGAGGTACTTGCTGAAACGGATGCGCTAGTTGAAGCAGACGTACTTGCACTTACGGAAGCACTTGTGGAGGCTGACGTACTTGCGCTCACTGAAGCACTCGTTGACGCGGAGGTGCTTGCAGATACTGACGCGCTCGTGGAGGCTGAGGTACTTGCACTTACTGACGCGCTTGTCGACGCAGACGTGCTGGCACTTACCGACGCACTGGTGGACGCGGACGTACTTGCACTTACCGATGCACTGGTGGACGCGGACGTACTTGCTGAGACAGAGGCACTCGTTGATGCTGACGTACTTGCACTTACTGACGCACTGGTCGACGCCGAGGTGCTTGCACTAGTCGACGCGGACGTACTTGCTGATACAGAGGCACTCGTTGATGCTGACGTACTTGCACTTACAGATGCACTGGTCGATGCGGACGTACTTGCACTTACGGATGCACTCGTTGATGCTGATGTGCTGGCACTTACTGACGCGCTCGTGGAGGCGGACGTACTTGCGCTTACGGACGCACTGGTTGAAGCCGACGTACTTGCGCTTACTGACGCACTGGTTGAAGCCGACGTACTTGCGCTTACTGACGCGCTCGTTGAGGCGGACGTACTTGCGCTTACGGACGCACTCGTTGAAGCTGATGTACTTGCTGACACTGACTCACTCGTCGACGCGGACGTACTTGCAGATACGGATGCGCTAGTTGAAGCGGACGTACTTGCTGATACTGACGCGCTAGTTGAAGCTGATGTACTTGCTGACACTGACGCACTTGTGGACGCCGATGTACTAGCAGACACCGAAGCACTGGTCGATGCGGATGTCGAAGCTGATGTTAAAGCTGAACGACTTGATGCAAGATCTTTTACTACTCTATTCGCAGGAATAGTATCTGTAGATTTGTCAGGATAAGTAATGGTAACCGTTCCGTTTGCAGAAACGGTAATTCTCGCAGCTGCTGGAATCTCAGGATTGGCTGCTCTTACTGCCGCTTCTACAGCATTTTTCTCAGTTGGTGATAAGTTGGAAAGACTATTTACATAAGTTACCGACGGATCAGCAGGATCATATTTATCAGTTTGCGCCCTATATTTAATTACAAAAGTAAAATTTGAAGAGACATTACCAGCAGCATCCCAAGCCCTAATAGTCCGAGTAAACTGAGCCTTGTTTTTATCAGCGGGAATCGGTTCAGTTAGTGGAACTGTACCATATGCTCTAACTCTCAAGGGATTATCCGAAGTGGCATTGCCAGGTATATTGAAATTATCCTCTGAATATTTTAACCAATCAAAACCCAGTGGTTTACCAAAAGTACTTAATTCTATATTTTTAACTTGACCGCTATCATCTGTGATTTCAAAATAAAATTCAAACTCCTCACCACGATATGCAATAATATCACTTGGAACTGTAATGGTAGGCGGGGTTGTATCTGTAGCTCGACGTTTCCGAACACGGGCAGTTTCACTTGAGGTACTAGCTGAGCCATTATTAGTCGAAGACCTATTGGTTTCAGATGAAGCGCTTTGACTGTTTACAGTGGATTCTGACTTGGAGCTAGCTGAGGTCGATGCTAGCTGAGATGCACTCACTGAATCAGACGTACTTGAAGACACTGAAAGAGACTCAGATACACTTAAGGAATCTGAGACTGCTTGAGATGTGCTGGCACTGATAGAGGCAGAGCTAGACTGTGACATTGACTCTGAAGCTGAGATGCTGGCAGAGATAGATGCACTGACAGAAGCACTGGCACTGGCTGAGGATGTATCTGATACAGACTCTGACTCAGTATGTGAGCTTGCCGTTGCAGTTGCTGCTTCAGTAGCACTGCTTTCTTCTCCTAAAACTGTTTCACCACGTGTCGCTAAAACGTCTGTCGTATCAATGACCTTTTCCAGAGCCTGACCTTCTTCTGCATGGACAGTTGCGCTTGTCACAACAGCTCCACCCAGCACAGCCCCCGTGGCGACAATGCCTCTCAAAAAGTCTATGCCGCTCTTCTTATCGGTAACTTGTTCTTCCGTTACCTTGAGCTCGATCGATGAAAGGCCTCCCCCCTTCATTGATCTAAAAAGGCCGAACTGTGATGTCGCAGCACGGAGCCAATGCTTACCCGATTTAATCAGCTTAAAACGAGTCACACGCTCTACTTCGTGGTACTTACCTTTTTGACGTTTAAAAAACATAATTCTCCCTTTAATTTATATCCTTTTTAAAAATCCATTAATCCCATTTTACCACACTATTATATAAAATGAACAATAAATTACTTATTTTTTTTGCTGAAATTGTTTTCAAGCATTTCCAAAAAACTCATTTTCAAAAAGAATCACCTTACTTTCATGCCTCTTTTACAAATAGAAAAAACGCCAAACAGCGTTTCTTGCAACTTATGACGGAAGACATGGGATTCGAACCCACGCACGCTTTTACACGCCTACTGCGTTTCCAACACAGCCTCTTAAGCCTCTTGAGTAATCTTCCACAAAAGAGAAAGCCCAGCTTTCTCAAAACTTTAACCATTATACCACATTACAGCCCCAACCGCCATAGTTTCCGTTAAATTTTTTCACAAATTCAACCAAAGTCCAAACATTTTGGTTTAAATCAAAGATTTCTGTCGTATCCATACGAATCACATGCAGCTGATATGGTTTGTCAGCATTTTCTATCTTTTCAGCGGATACGAGGCTATAGCCCAGTTCTTCGACTTCCTTTAGGAAACCATCTCGGTCTTCCTCAGACGCAAAATAGGCCCAATGGTCAATCTCGCGCTCCTGACTATGGTCATCGCCGTCCTGCTCCAGCTGATACCAGACCCGCTGGTTGATAATGGTCTGATACTCGTATTCATTGGGATAGAGAAAGTCAAAGTACTGATCCCATTCCTCGTCTTCTAAGGTTGCCGAGTCATAGCGACGGTCTGGAAAGTCGCGCATCACTTCGGCAATTGGCTCCAGATGGCTTTTCTTGTCTTGCAGATAGTAGTAAAACTCAATATTTCCATCTGTTGTAATCACACCAACATGAATGCCACCGACCTGCCCTAAAGCCTCAGAAAGCCGGTCCTCAATCACATTCAGCTCTTTAAACTCATCACTAGATGGAAAACCTGTCTCCCCATCGTACTGGAGGAGCGTTACCTTGAGCCTCATAGCATAGGCATAGAGAGGATAGGGTGCCTCATCAGCAAGAGCTAGATTCAGACGGATGCTAGCCAACTTGTCATCAATATAGGTTGAGAAAGATCCCCACTCACTCGGAAAAGGATCCTCAGTAGGCACATCAAGTTCTGCTTCTTCTATATTTTCTACTTTCTCTTCCTCTTGCTCTCGCTTCTTACCAAACAGATTCTTAAAAAAACTCATATCCAACTTCCCTTAATACTTATGAAATTGACCAACTAGAAATACCAATATTTCCTTTGTCATCACTAACATCATTGTATTACTTTTTCAGATAGAAATCAAGATTTCCTGAAGATCGTAAAAGCAAAAAACGCTGATTTCTCAGCGTTTTAGAAAGACTTTAAAATAATGGAGCCGGTGGGAGTCGAACCCACGTCCAAACACCTGCTAACACATTTGTCTACAACCATAGGCTATGTATTGATTTAACTTCACTTTGACACATAGCTCAAGCCCAAGTCAAGCGAGTCTATCAATCTCTTGCAAAACCCCTAGACCAGATTTTACCGTAGCTTGCTTATAATAAGACCTGTCATCAGACACAAGCAATCCGAATCGGGTCACGCTGGCTGGTTTTTAGGCAGCTAAAGCGTAAGAATTGTTATTTTTTGCAGTTATATTTAACTGGCGTTTTACATCCGCTAGATGGGTTGCAAAATGTACCGCATAATGCCTGTCGAATCCGTAACGACCCCAAGACAATAGGAACATTATAACAGAATCTGCTAAAAAAAGCAAAAGCCTGCAAACAGCAGGCCAGCACTTACTATCAGTTCTTAGCGAATCCCCAAAGCGATTCGAGCATAGCGGCTCATCTTTTCCACTGTCCAAGCTGGGTACCAAACCAACTTAACATCCGTCTTGGTAACCTCTGGAACATCTGACATGGCATCATAGATCTGGTCAGTCAGAAGATCCGCCAGAGGGCATCCCATGGTTGTCAGGGTCATATCGATTTCCGTTTCCCCATTGGTCTCGTCAAAACGGATTTCATAAATCAAGCCTAGATTGACAATATCAATCCCCAGCTCTGGGTCGATGACCTGCTCCAAGCTCTCCAAAATACGTGTTTTAATCTTTTCAACTTCTTCAGGGCTGTATTTTTTTTCTGACATGCAATATCCTCCTTATAGATATAGTAGAAATTTCAAGTTAGCTCGAGGAGGCTTTTCTTTTCAGCTAGGATTGCCGGCTTGATGCTTCCTGCTGAAAGATTTTTCCCCCTCGCTGCTTTTCATTCCTTAATCTTCGATAAAGTCTCTGAGTGGTTTGCTGCGGCTTGGATGGCGGAGCTTACGCAGGGCCTTAGCTTCAATCTGGCGGATCCGCTCGCGAGTGACATTGAAGACCTTGCCGACATCTTCCAGCGTCCGCATTTTTCCATCGTCCAGACCAAAGCGCAGACGCAAGACGTTTTCTTCGCGGTCTGTCAGCGTATCCAATACTTCATCCAGCTGCTCACGAAGGACGACACGAGTTGTATAGTCGACTGGGTTTTCAATCACTTCATCTTCAATAAAGTCTCCCAGATGACTGTCATCTTCCTCACCGATAGGTGTCTCCAAGGAAACTGGCTCTTGAGCAATCTTGAGAATCTCACGAACTTTGTCAGGCGTCATATCCATGCGCTCAGCGATTTGCTCTGGTGTTGGGTCTTGACCCAATTCCTGCAAGAGATTGCGTTGCTCACGGACTAGCTTGTTAATGGTTTCCACCATGTGGACCGGAATCCGAATGGTCCGAGCTTGGTCAGCAATCGCACGGGTAATGGCTTGACGGATCCACCAAGTCGCATAAGTTGAAAACTTAAATCCTTTGGTGTAGTCAAACTTATCAACGGCTTTCATCAGCCCCATATTTCCTTCTTGAATCAAGTCAAGGAACTGCATGCCACGGCCGACGTAGCGCTTGGCAATGGAAACAACCAGACGAAGGTTGGCCTCAGCCAGACGCTGCTTGGCTTCCAAGTCTCCCTGCTCTACCAAGATAGCCAGCTCCTGCTCTTCTTCATTGCTGAGAAGGGGCACAACCCCGATTTCTTTCAGATACATGCGGACTGGGTCATTGACCTTGGCTGAATTGCTGCCTAGGAGTTCTTCATCCGTCAGTTCTGCTTCTTCCTCTTCGTTATTTAAGACGCGTGCGCTGGGATTTCCTTCCTTATCTGTAATTGAGATGCCAGCATCCTGGATGCGCTGCAGCAAATCCTCAATTCCATCAGCGTCCAAAGTGAAAGGGATGATCAGCTGGTCATTGATTTCATCATCTGTCGCAACCCCTGTCTGCTTGTGGTTGCGGATAAATTCTGCAATTTGAACGTCTAATGTTGTTACTTCTTTTTGTTTTGTAGCCATTCCTACTCCATTCTTCTTTTTTGCTCAATCAAGCGCTCTAGCTCGGACAGGGCTGTATCCGTATCTCCGCTGTGAGAGGCTTCTCGAATCTTCTTACTAATAAACTGATTATGCTTGCGCAAAATCTCCCGCTCTCTGGTTTCTTCCACTTCTTTCAACTCATCTTCCAAAACCTCATCCGGCAAGTCTTCTTCCAAGACGCGGTACCAAGCCTGCTGGACATGATCTGGTAGCTGGGACAAATCCTGCGGTGTCACTTCGCCATTTGCCAGTAAAATCTCATACAAGATCTGCAATTCTTCCGAGTCAAAGGCAAAGTCTTCTCTCAGCCGGTATTGGTTCAAAATCAAAGGATGATGTATCATGCGGTGGAAGATATGATTTTCCGCCCTCATGAGCCGACTCAGCCGGTTCGAAGGCGAAAACTGCATGACGGCTGGTTGAGACTGCTGAATCGGCGCCTCCTGACTGCGACTAGAGCGCTCAGCCAGCCGACTGTTATTTACCGTCTGCTCCACCTGCTGATAGTCAAAGTCCGGCAGCAACTCAGCCAGCATGTAAATATAGGAGTTCTGAGCTGTGATGGACTTGGTCTTCGCAATAATCGGCGCCATCTTCTCTACAAACTCAATCTGAGCCTGTAGATTTTCAATATTATCTGGTTTCAGATGATGCAGCAGAAACTCCACATTACTTATTCGCGTTTTGCTCAGCAAATGCTGCAAATCTTCTTCAGAATTTTTAGCTAGAAATTCATCCGGATCCAAATTATCTGGAATCCGAACAATTTCCACCGTCATATCTCTCAGCTCATCTAAAGCCTTAGCAGTCGCTGCCTGCCCAGCCCTATCTCCATCGTAAGACAGGATAATCTTCTTGCAATACTTGCTCAGGTGCTGGACATGCTCAGGTGTCAGAGCTGTTCCCATAGAAGCTACAGCATTTTCAATCCCGGCCCGATAAGCCGCAATCACATCCATAAAGCCTTCCATCAGATAGACCTCATGGCTCTTCTTGATAACCGGCTTGGCCTTATCCAGATGATAGAGCTCGTAGCTTTTATTGAAAATAGCAGTGCTGCGACTATTTTTATACTTGGCCTGATGACCATCTGAAGCCGCCTCTTGCCAAATCCGCCCGGAAAAGGCCACAACCTGCCCACTGTCATTGGTCAGGGGAAACATAATCCGGTTCTGAAAGGCATCATAGACCAGATTATTCTCCGCCAGATTAAAGAGTCCCGAGTTCATGATGGTATTCTCATCAAATTTGCCAGCCATACTCTTATGAAGATAATTCCCCTCATTAGGAGCCAGCCCGATTTGAAAATGCTTAAGAACATCATCTGTCAGACCCCGCTGGTAGAGATAAGCCCGCGCTTCCTCTCCCATCTTGGTCGTCATCAGAACCGCATGGTAAAACTTAGCTGCCTCGGTATGGATATCGTAGAGAGCCTGGTGCGGATGGCTTTGTCTCAGTCGGTCATTGCCCGCTGTCTCTACAGCCAAGGGAATCCCTGCCCGATCTGCTACAATCTGCACAGCATCCATAAAGGAAACGCCTCGATAATCCTCAATGAATTTGAAGACATCGCCCGACTTGCCGCAGCCAAAACAGTGATAAAACTGCTTGTCCTCTACAACGTTAAAAGAGGGCGTCTTTTCGCCATGAAAGGGACAGAGTCCCAGGAAATTCCGCCCAGCCTTGGTCAAGGCCACCGTTTCTCCTATGACATCGACGATATTGACGCTGTTTTTAATTTCAGAAATGATTTCTTTATCAATCAAGAGACAATACCTCCAATTTATCATAGAATATCATTCTATATTTTATACTAAAATGATGCAAATGTAAAATATTTGACAAACAAATATCTTGTAGATGTCATATAAATAAGCTATAATATAATCTCATTAATAAATTCTTGAAAGGAAAGAAAGAATGTTAAAGGATCTTAAAGAATTCTTGCTGCGTGGGAACGTGATTGATTTGGCAGTCGGTGTGATCATCGCCAACGCTTTTGGAGCAATCGTCACTTCATTGATTACTGACGTAATCACTCCCCTCTTCCTCAACCCAATTTTGAAAGCTGCAAACTTGGAGCAAATTTCTCAATTGAAATGGAACGGGATCGCTTATGGTAACTTCTTGAGCGCTGTAATTAACTTCTTGGTAATCGGTACTGTTCTCTTCTTCATCGTTAAGTCTGCTGAAAAAGCACAAAGCCTTGCTAAGAAGAAGGAAGAAGCTGAAGAAGCGCCAGCTGGACCAACTGAATTGGAAGTCCTGCAAGAAATCAAAGCTTTGTTGGCTGAGAAAAAATAAAGAGAATTCACTGATGAAAATCAGTGTTTTTTTCTTGCCTATTGCTCACAATCATCCCCTTCTCTCCAAAGAGTGAAAACAAAAAACAGACCGGAGTCTGCTTTTTTGTTCAATTAGAATTTTTTACGTTTACGAGCTGCTTCTGATTTGCGTTTGCGTTTTACAGAAGGTTTTTCATAGAATTCACGTTTGCGTGTTTCTTGAAGAGTACCAGCTTTAGTAACCGCACGTTTGAAACGACGAAGTGCATCATCAAGTGATTCATTCTTGCGTACTACTGTTTTTGACATTTTTTTCACTCCCTTCAAGTCCAAAATCTATATARTCATACCACATATAGAAAAGAGTGTCAAGTATTTTCTGTAAGTATGATGTATCCCCTTTTTATGATACAAACAAGAAGACCAACTGCTCTGATGCAGCTGGTCTTCTTTTGCTTAGAGGGTTTTACGCTTCTTAGCGGCTTTGGAAAGGGAAATATCCTGTACCTTATCATAGAACAGGAACTGCTGAATGAGCTCTCTGTCGCTCATGTCAGGATTCAAGTCAACAACATAGTCCAGCTTGATAGACTTCTTTTCAGCCGACTTGAGAGATGTCAGTTCGGCTGATTTACAAGTCGTTTCAAAGATAGCATCAAAGAGTACTTCGTAGTCAAAATCAGCTGGAACCTGAACCTGGACATAACGTCTGGTCGGACTGACTGAAGTAAAGCTCATCTTTTCAAAGAGCATCCAGATGCCTGAAATAGCTAGAGTAAAGACAATTCCCAATGCTACAAAGCCCATCCCCGTTGTAATCCCGATAGCTGTCGCCATAAAGATGGCTAGAAGCTCCTTGGAGCCACCTGCGGCCGACCGGAAGCGAATCAAGCTGAAAGTCCCTGCTACGGCGACACTGGTACCCAGATTTCCATTAACCAAGAAGATGATAATGGAAATAATGGCTGGCAAAAGGGAGAGGGTGACGACAAATTCCTTGGTATAAATGGTTTGGCGCTTATAGACCTTGGCCAATATAATTCCTAAAACCACACTAGTTGCTAGTGAAAAAATCAATGCTAAAGGATTTATCTTGACTTCCGTGGAGGAGTAGATACTGTTAAATAACTGATTGAGCATAGACTACCTCCTCAGGCCTTGACTGTTCGAGTCAGCCTTTCTTTAGTTTTCAGGTAGGCATTGCCGTATTTTGAGAAGGACTGGTCTTCAAGACCGTATTTATTCAGAATATCAGCCAACCACTGAGGATATTGACCAGGAACCTTGATTTCCATAATCACCTTGTCGTCATCCAGCAAGGGCAGTCCATAGCGGCCTAAAGCCAAGTCTACATCATAATCACGGTAGCGGATGTTGGAATCAACTGTCACACGGACTTTTTTATCTTCCAAGCCTCTCATAGAGTAGCGATCATAGCTAATCACCATTTTTGGCTTCAAGTCTATATAGCGCTCCTGTAACTGCTCCACTTCTGCCTTGACCCGATCATCAGAAATAGTATGGTCTGCCACACCGTTCACAATATAGTTGGTCACAGAGAGAGGATTCGAAACCAAACGGTATTTGAAGCCTACTTCATCACGTTTCTTCTTGATTTCTAAGAAAACTTGACTATCATCATTTGGCTGCTCAGCATAAGTCCGCATCCGCATTTTTTCGCGACCACCTTTTCTAGCAATGGAATCCTGAATCATCTGGAACTCATCATTATCAAAATACACATTGGAAATGGTTGATGTCGCATAATCATCTGCGGTGAGGTGAGGCCTCATGTCAGCTTCAAGACGAGCTAGCATTGCTCGGTCAAGAATATACTTCGTTTCGATTCGTTGGAAATTTGTTTGGATTTGCTTTTGTTTCATTTGAATTCTCCTTTGATTCTACAAATGTAGTTTGTGCTTTTAAAAGAAATAGAGCTTCCGCTCTGCATCCTACAAGCGTCTGGATAAGCTTTACTTTCTTCTCCYTTCCAAGCAGTATTTTTCAAAAACATTCTACAAATGTAGTTTATAARTATATTCTACAATTGTCGTTTGTGAATGTCAAGAAAAAAGATAAATAATCTTTCAGCTTTTTTAGCATTAGGAAACGAAGTGCAAACTGTAAGCAAAATCGTCCTAAAATAAAGATAAACTGATGACTAACTGCTCTTGGAGGATTTCTAAATCTCCCTTTGAGAAGATAATAAAATTCTACCAGTCTAAGCTTTTAAGAAACTTAAACTGGCAGAATCCTTTATTTAATCGTCATCATGGTCATCATCATCTTCCGAATCATCGGTGTCTGTCGTATGAGAGGAACTGTTCTGAGACGGAGTTTGAACTGTCGCTGTACTAGCCCCTGTAGAGCCCGCTGCTCCCGTATTTCCTGTACCTGCAGTAGAGCTGTTATCAGCTGGAGTTGATGCAGCAGACGAGGATGGACTGACTTCTTTTTCAACCGTTACCGTCTTTTCGACAATGGTATGCTGCTTGGATTGGATTAGTTTTCCATCCTTAGCATTGACAATGGTTTCATGAGCTGTTTGACCGTGTGAGAAGCGAATGTTATAGGTATCTTTTTCACGCGAAATTTGTAAATCTTTAATATCTTTTTCAGAAAGAGACAGCTCTTTTAAGACGGACGCTAGAGCCTGACGTTGACTGAGCCCTTGAGACTGTTTTTGCCCTTCAACAGGTCTGCTTTGTTGAGCAGCTGGACTTTCTAGAGCAAAGACCGAGCTAGTCAAAAGCAAAAGGAGAGGAACGGCCACTACAAAAGCAGCAGACAGAAACCTCTTAGGCAGGCGGTTATCCATAATACCAACAATCCGCCGCTTGAGATTAAACTTGTCAGAGTAAAAGCAGGTCGTCAGAGCAATTGGGGTCTTCTTACTGCGGTCTATCATGGTCAAAATCGTTTCACCGTAGAAAGTCCGATACTCTGTATCTCTACTGCTCAGAACATCGTAGTCACAGTACATTTCTCCTGCTTCCTGGGTTTCCCGGCAGGCAAAGCGGACAACCGGGTTAAACCAGTGCAGACTCTTGGCAAAAATTCCCAAAAGATTAACTAAAACATCGCGGTGCTTATAGTGAGTCAGCTCATGCTTGAAAATCAGCTGCAGCTCTTCTTCTGTGTAGTCCAACTCTGGCAGCACGATTAAAATATCTCTGAAACCTAGCAGCATAGGACTTTGGGACATAGGATAGTGGAGCAGACGAATCCGGCCCTTAACTCCCATCTCCTGCTGAACAGCCCGCAGCTGAGCCATCGCTTCTTCGTCCTGAAACTCCGTGCCCCAGCGCTTCAGCATCTTTCTGAAGCGAATATAAGAATAGGCGTATCTTCCTATGCTAAAGACAAAGCCAATCAGCCAGATGGTAAAGAGAATTTCAAACCAAGGCAGGTTTAGAAAAGCCTCCCACAGATTTGTCTGGGCAGCCTTTTCAACAGTTTGAGAGGCGCCCTGCGTTCCACCTGTCTGGGTGGCAGTCACTGCTGTCTGAACTACCGATCCTGTATTCAGCCGAATCAGGCCTGAGCCAAATTGGGGACGGAACGGAAACAGAAAACTCAGCAATATCAGAAACCAAATAAAATACTTCACTCTGACCGAAATCTTAGTCTTAAAGGCCATAAAAAGCAGACTAAGCAAAAGCACCAAAATGGAAGTTGACAAACTGGTCAGCAGAAAAGAAAGAAGGAATTGTTTCATGCTTATCCCTCCATCCTACTTTCCTTGGTTGAGCAAACTACGCAGCTCATCCAATTCATTTTCCGAAAAGGAGTTAGAAGAAAAGAGTGTTTTGACAAACCCGCCCATAGAACGGCCGCTGTGACGCTTCAAGAAATCCGAAGCCTCAACTTCCAGATACTCATCTTCTGAGATCAAGACTGTATACTGCCTTTCACGCCCCTTGCGGACACTTTCTAAAAAGCCCTTTTCTGTTAAGCGAGCCAAGACTGTCAGCAAAGTCTGGGGCTTCCAGTGATTGTCTGGTCCCAGCTTTTCCATGATACGGGCAGAGGTCGTCGGGGTAGGCAGCTGCCAAATTACCTTTAAAATAGTAAATTCCCCGTCTGGCAAACGTTTAATAGATCTTTTCATCGTTCCCACGCGCTTTCTAAATTAATGCTATTTCTAATTTCATTCTACACTTGTCTAACACAAAAGTCAATCATTATATAAAAAAAGAGTGGGAAATCAATTTTCCTCACTATATTTAGAAAAATAAACTAAGCAGGGTCAGCATAGCCAGCCCTCCCTGTTTGAACAGGATTTTGGGATCACTGGTCACTGCACCGTAAGCTGCTACCAAGATAATATAAAGCATAAAAATTCCCAGCCAAACCGGACTAGACTGCACAAAGGCCGCAATCAGCACTAAAACAGCTATCAGCCCGTTGTATACTCCTTGATTTTTGAAAAGAGTATTGACTGACTGCTGCTCCAACTCCTCTTGTGACATACCGAAAACCCGAGCTGTCGCTGCAGAAGTCGTTGCAATGGTCTCCAGGTAGAGGATATAGAAAAATTCCAAGGCAACCAAGCTTGCCAAAATAAGTGTAATAATAGACATTTTAACCCCCTAAAATATATAACGAAACTCAGTATAACACAGACTGACTGGAACTGCGAAAATCTTGCTCAAAAATGGACATTCTGTATAAAAACAAGACTAAAAATACTGAAGAAAAAAAGCGTAGCAGAAATCAGCAATTTCTGACTAGATATGATACAATCTTTTTTGAAAAATGGAGGTAAATTATGTTAACCTATGATTTAATTGTCATCGGCTTTGGGAAGGCCGGTAAAACATTGGCAGCCAAAATGGCGGCTCAAGGAAAAAAAGTTGCTTTGATTGAGCGAAGCAAGGCTATGTACGGGGGAACCTGTATCAATATAGCCTGCATCCCAACCAAGACCCTGCTTGTCGCAGCTGAAAAAGGCCTGGATTTCGACCAAGTCATGGCTGAAAAGAATGCTGTAACCAGCCGTCTCAACGGGAAGAACTATGCAGCAATCAGTGGTGCTGGTGTTGACATCATCGATGCGGAAGCTCATTTCCTTTCCAATAAAGTCATCGAAATCACAGCTGGCGATGAGAAAGAGGAACTGACTGCTGAAACTATTGTCATCAATACTGGTGCTGTTTCCAATGTCCTGCCAATTCCAGGACTGACTGAGACCGAGCATGTCTATGACTCAACTGGCATCCAAAATCTGAAGGAACTTCCTAAACGTTTAGGAGTTCTGGGCGGCGGTAACATCGGACTAGAATTCGCTGGACTCTACAACAAATTGGGCAGTCAGGTGACTGTGCTGGATGCTGCTCCTGTCTTTCTCCCTCGAGTTGAGCCTTCTATCGCTGCTCTAGCTAAGCAATACATGGAAGAAGACGGAATCCAGCTCTTACAAAATGTACGCACCACACAGGTCAAAAATGATGGTGATGAAGTTGTCGTTGTGACAGAGGATGGAGAGTTTCGTTTTGACGCCCTGCTCTATGCTACCGGCCGTAAGCCCAATGTTGAGCCATTGCAGTTGGAAAATACAGATATCGAGCTGACAGAGCGCGGAGCTATCAAGGTCAACAAGCACTTGGAAACATCTGTACCTGGTGTATTTGCAGCGGGCGATGTCAATGGCGGTCTGCAGTTCACATATATTTCACTGGATGACTTCCGTATCCTTTATAGCTATCTGGCTGGCGATGGCAGCTACACACTGGAAGACCGTAAAAACGTCCCTACCAGCATGTTCATCACACCACCTTTGGCTCAAATCGGATTGACTGAAAAGGAAGCCCAAGAGCAAGGACTGCCGATTGCAGTGAAGGAGATTCCTGTCGCAGCAATGCCTCGTGGACATGTCAATGCTGACTTACGCGGTGCCTTCAAGGCTGTTGTCAACACTGAAACCAAGGAAATCGTCGGAGCAACTATCTTCTCAGCTGGAGCTCAGGAAATTATCAATATCCTGACTGTAGCCATGGATAATAAGATTCCTTACACCTACTTGAGCAAACAAATCTTCACTCATCCAACTCTGGCTGAAAACCTCAATGATTTATTTGCTATCTAATTTTAAGCCCCTAATGGGGCTTTTAAGATGCCTTTAAAACATTTACTTACATTTCAATCCCTTTTTGTGGTACAATAATGCTAGTTTATTTTAAAAAGATTGAGGAAGATTATGTCTGAACTGTATGATATTACGATTGTCGGTGGCGGTCCAGTTGGCCTATTCGCAGCTTTTTACGCTCATCTGCGCCAAGCCAAGGTTAAAATCATTGATTCCCTGCCTCAGCTGGGCGGTCAGCCGGCCATTCTTTATCCAGAGAAGAAGATTCTGGATGTCCCTGGCTTTACCAATCTAAGTGGCGAAGAGTTGACACAGCGTCTGATTGAGCAGCTGGAAACTTTCCAGACTGAGATTTGCCTCAATGAAACAGTGCTGGATATCGTCAAAGCGGATGATGGCTTTACCATCACGACTTCTCAAGCTCAGCATCAGACCAAAACCATCATCATCGCCATGGGAGGCGGCGCCTTCAAACCGAGAGCTTTAGAGCTAGATGATGCTGAAAGCTACAGCAACCTTCACTATCACGTTTCAAACATCAGCCAGTACGCAGGCAAAAAGGTTGTTGTTCTGGGCGGCGGCGACTCGGCTGTTGACTGGGCACTAGCTTTTGAAAAAATCGCAGAAACTAGCCTGGTTCATCGTCGGGACAACTTCCGGGCTTTAGAGCATAGTGTGGAAGAACTCAAGGCTTCTAGCGTTGAGATTAAGACACCATTTGTACCGAGTCGATTGGTTGGTGAAAATGGCAAGATAACCCACTTGGAAATCAGCCAAGTTAAAGGAGAGGAAAGTCAGCTTCTGCCTCTGGATCACCTCTTTGTCAACTACGGTTTTAAATCCTCTGTCGGCAATCTCAAAGATTGGGGCTTGGAGCTCAACCGTCACAAAATTTTGGTCAATAGCAAGCAAGAAACTTCCGTGCCAGGTATCTATGCAGCTGGTGACTGCTGCAGCTACGAGGGAAAGATTGACTTGATTGCGACTGGGTTAGGTGAGGCACCTACTGCTGTCAACAATGCCATTAACCATATCTATCCTGAGCAAAAAGTCCAACCCAAACATTCTACAAGCCTATAAAAAAACAGCTGCCGAGCTCAAGCTCAGCAGCTTTTATAATTCATCTGCGATTTTATTGATTTTTCTCAAGCGATGATTGACGCCGCTCTTAGTCAGTGGCCGGCTCAGACTATCAGCTAGCTGCTGGATGGAGTAGTCTGGATGTTGGATACGAAGCTGGGCTACCTCCTGCAGGTCTACAGGTAAACTCTCGATACCAATATTGTCGCTGATTTTGGCAATATTGTTGATGGTTTTCATACTGGCTGTAACCGTGCGAGCGATGTTCGCTGTCTCCGCATTATTAGCACGGTTGAGGTCATTGCGCGCTTCCCGCATGAGCTTAAGAGACTCAAACTCAGCCATGGCTTCCATAGCACCGATGACAATGAGAAAATCCATGATGTCCTCAGCCCGCTGCAGATAAGTGACAGCCCCCTTCTTACGCTCAATGGTCTTGGCATCCAGCAGAAAACGCCGCATCAAGGCAGCCAAATCTTCAGCATGATCCAGATAAACGGACAAGATTTCCAGCTGGTACTTGCCTGAGTCTGGCTCTCGCATGCTGCCATTTGAGAGAAAGGCTCCCCGGAGGTAGGCTCGGCTAGCTTCGTCATCTGACAAAATGGTCTGATCAATCCCGGCCTCGATACCAAAAAAGGAGTCAGCCAAGTGCAGGTCAGATAGGATTTCTTCCACTTTCTGATCCAGAAATACTGTGTATACACGGTTCTTGCGCAGATTAGTCTTCTGATGGTGGCGGATTTCTGACTTGACCTGATAAAGGTCCGACAGTAACTCATAGAGATGGCGGGCAATCTTGGCATTTTCTGTTGTGACAGACAGGGTCAAACCACTGCTGGCCAAGCCCAGACTGCCAGACATCTTGATCATGGCTGACAGCTCATTTTTATCTCTGTTTGCCAGACTCAGCAATTCTTCTTTTACTTTTACTGTAAAGCTCATTTGCGTACCTGTATAATCTGCATCAATTCGTCAACAACCAACTCACCATCATGGAAAGCTCCGCCATTTTCCAAACGCAGGAAATTCGAAGAAATGACTCGCGGAACCTGCTCTTGCAACCCTTGAAAATCATGCTCTACCTGTACCAGATATTCGTCAAACTGGTTGCTGTCCATGTACTCATGAGGGACAGGTTCAATATTGACCAAGACTGTATCTACAAAATTCCTGCCTAAATGACGATGCAGGACTTGGACGTGATCGCTGTCTGAAAAATGCTCTGTTTCGCCTCGCTGGGTCATAATATTGCAGACATAGGCCACTTCTGCCTTGGTGTCTAGAAGAGCTTGGCCAATTTCCTCGATAACGAGATTAGGCAAGATAGAGGTAAATAGCGAACCCGGCCCCAGAACCACCATATCGCTCTCTAGGATACTTTCAACCACCTTTTTACTGGCAGCAGGCTTCTTGTCATCATAGGTATTGGTCACATAGACTCGCTCAATCATCCCGCTCTTGCTGGTCAGATTGCTTTCACCGACAACTTCCGTCCCATCTGCAAACACAGCATGCAGAGTTAGGGGGGTGTCGCTAGAAGGGTAAATTTTTCCTGTCGTATGGAAAAACTTGGTCAGAAGCTGCATGGCATTATAGGTTGAGCCCTGCATTTCGGAAATACCGGCAATAATCAGATTGCCCAAGGGATGCCCCGCTAGAACGCCATCTCCTTCCGCAAAGCGATACTGGAAGACCTTCTCATAGAATTTTGGCATGTCAGACATGGCTACCAGAACATTTCGAAGGTCACCTGGCGGAGTCAGCTGCTGGATGTTTTTCCGCAGCTCACCAGAACTGCCTCCATCATCTGCTACTGTAACAATGGCTGTAATTTCTACGTCCTTTTTACGCAGGCTGTCTAGAATAACTGAAATTCCTGTCCCACCGCCAATGACTGTAATTCGTGGCTTTCTCATGAGCGGTTCACCGTTTCTTTCCGACGGTTTTTGTCGCGGTGACTAGCATTGACCGGCCAATTTTTAGCCAAATCATCTGCTAAGCGCTGAGCAAAGGCTACACTGCGGTGCTGACCACCCGTACAGCCCACAGCAATAGTCAGGATAGACTTTCCTTCCTTCTGATAGCCCGGCAAAATGGGCTCAATCAAGCCCAGCAGATGCTGGTAAAATTCTTCTGACTCGGCATGGTTCATGACATAGTCAAAGACATCCTTGTCCAAGCCTGTCTGATTGCGTAGCTCAGGCTTATAGTAGGGATTAGGCAGAAAGCGCACATCAAAAACCAAGTCAGCATCCAAGGGCAGACCGTATTTGAAACCAAAACTCATGACCTCAATGCGGAAACTATGCATGTCAGCCTGATTTGAAAATTGCTCAGAGATGGTCTTTCTGAGCTCCCTTGGTGTCAAATCTGTTGTGTCCACAACATTTTGGCTGAGATTCTTCAGAGGGGCTAAGAGTTCACGCTCCAGTTTAATTCCATCTAAAATCCGTCCATCAGCTGCCAACGGATGGCTGCGACGCGTTTCCTTGTAACGAGCCACCAACTCCTTATCCGCCGCATCTAGGAAAAGAATCTTGAAATCAATGTTCTCATTTTGCTCTAATTCATCCAAAACGTTCTGAATTTGCAAAAAGAAGGAACGGCTGCGCATATCGACAACCAGAGCCAATTTATCATTGTCAGTAGTCCCTTCGACCAGCTGCAAGAACTTCGGCACCAGAGTTGGCGGCATATTGTCGATGGTAAAATAACCTAAGTCTTCAAAGGACTGGATGGCTACGGTTTTCCCCGCCCCGCTCATTCCAGTCACAATGACAAGCTGAATTTTCTTCTCAGACATAATAATCCTTTCATCAGATAGAATCTGTCAAAGAGTGGTTTTCCCCCGCTCTTTTTTAGAGAATCTCGGCAATAACCTCGATCTCAATCTTCACATCCTTAGGCAGGCGAGCCACTTCGACTGCTGAACGAGCTGGAAATGCTTCTGTAAAGGCCGTTTTGTAAACTTCATTAAAGGCCACAAAATCATTGATATCACTCAAGAAGCAAGTAGCCTTGACTACATGGTCAAAATCTGTTCCAGCGGCTTCCAAAATGGCTGAAACATTTTTCAGCACCTGCTGGGTCTGCTCTTCAATAGTCGTCCCAATGATTTCTCCAGTTTCAGGAGACAGGGGAATTTGCCCGCTCGCGAACAAAAGATTGCCGACAATTTTTCCTTGAACATAAGGTCCAATCGCTGCTGGTGCTTTATCTGTATGAATCGTTTTTGCCATAATTATCACTTCTCCTACTTATTTTTTTCATTATACCATAAAATAGCAATCAATGGCCACGACAGATTGATAAGCCTTGACTTTTTCCATTTTTTCATTGATGAGGTCCTTAGAAGCTAAAAGGAAATCGACTTACCTATCAGAACCCATTTTTTAAGATTTAAAAACGCTGAGAAATTTTTCCCAGCGTTTATAGTTTCAAAATCAGAAGTCTTATTCCTCTTCTGCTTTCGCTAATGCTTCTCTTTCCAGACGCAGCTTGCGTTTGGGGTTGAGTTTGTTAAAGAGCTCTTCTAGCTTTTCTGCATTCCAGACGTCGGCTGCAGAAACAAAGTTTCCATTTTCATCGCGGAAGGATATTGGTTTATCACCCATTGCAAGCCTCCTTAGTCAACGAATTCAAACTCAAACTTGCCGATGCGGACCAGATCCCCATCCTTGGCTCCGCGAGCACGAAGGGCTTCATCAACTCCCATACCACGAAGTTGACGGGCAAATTTCATAACTGCCTCATCACGGTCAAAGTTGGTCATATTAAAGAGCTTCTCTAGCTTATCGCCCGACAGCACCCAAGTCGCATCGTCATCACGAGAAATTTCAAAGGCTGGCGCTTCTTCATCAAAGCCATAGTAAGCTTCTTCTTCCATTTCAGACTCATCATAAAGCAAGAACTCTGGTGTCTTATCCAGTAACTCTGCGGTCGCATCCAAGAGAGTCGCAAGTCCCTGCTTGGTCAGACTGGAAATCGGGAAGATTTGCGGTAATTCTGCAAACTCATCATAATTAGCTGATAATTTCTCTTTGAATACCTTGAGATTTTCAGCACTATCTGGCATGTCCATCTTGTTAGCAACAATAATCTGCGGACGCTCCATGAGACGAAGATTGTAGGATTCCAACTCTTTATTGATAGCCAGATAGTCCTCATAAGGATCACGACCCTCACTAGCTGACATATCGATGACATGCAGGATGACTCGTGTCCGCTCAATATGACGGAGAAACTGGGTTCCCAGTCCAACCCCTTGGCTAGCCCCCTCAATCAAACCCGGCAGATCTGCCACCGCAAAGGACTCTCCAGAATGAGTGCGAACCATGCCTAGATTGGGCACGATTGTCGTGAAATGATAGGCACCAATCTTAGGCTTGGCTGCTGTAATAACACTAAGCAAAGTGGATTTCCCGACAGATGGGAAGCCGACCAGACCAACGTCTGCTAGGACCTTGAGCTCCAACAAAAGCTCCCGTTCTTGACCTGGTTCTCCGTTCTCAGAAATCTCCGGAGCAGGATTTTTAGGCGTTGCAAAGCGAATATTTCCACGACCGCCTCGGCCACCACGCGCTACGATAAATTCTTGGCCATTTTCTACCAAGTCCGTCAGCACCTTACCCGTCTCCGCATCACGAACCGTCGTCCCCTGTGGCACTCGAACAATCAAGTCCTCAGCCCCTCGTCCATGCATGCCCTTGGTCATGCCCTTTTCACCAGACTGAGCCTTGAAGTGGCGATTGTAGCGAAAATCCATCAGGGTACGCAGGCCCTCGTCTACGACAAAAACAACATTGCCGCCACGACCGCCATCACCGCCCCAAGGACCGCCATTAGGAACATATTTTTCACGGCGAAAGGCCACCATGCCATCGCCACCATTGCCAGCCTTAACTTGAATCTTGGCCGTATCTAAAAACATACTCATTTTTTCTATTCTCTTTTTCTAGTCTAAAAAAACGCCCTGAAGCGTTTGGATTAAAAGATTGCGCTGAGAGCAGAAGCAAAGATCGCTCCGACTGTCACGATAAGCATGATAATCACGACCAGCATCGTCAATTTTTCAAATCCTGTTTTTTTGCGTTGTCCGTTATCTCCAAAAGCCACGATAACACCTCTATCCTTTAAAAATTACTAGGTCTATTCTAACATGATTGCTCCGTTTTTTCAAATGGAAAAGTATGCAAAAAGGCTTTAAGAGAAAACTCTTAAAACCTTTGAATTTTATCTAGTCTTTTTTTGAAGAAAAACATAGCTTCCAAAGCCAACTAAGATTGCCAAACCTGCAACTGACAGCCAAAGTGTAGTTTCTTGACCAGTCTTAGGCAGAACTTTTTTGTTGCCTCCTGCAGCACCCGGATCGTTGGTACCATTGTTTGAATTGTTATTTCCATTCCCTGGATTGTCTGTTCCACCCTTTGGATTGTCGGAACTGTTACCAGGGGTATTGTTACCATTGCCTGGGGTATTATTTGGATTATTGTTTGGATTATTATTTGGGTTGTTGTTTGGATTGTTGTTATTGCCAGGAGTTGGCGGCTGAACTGCCTTGCCTGGATCATTACCTCTATAGGTATTTGTAAAGACTGGATCCAAATCATATTTAACAGAGCCTAAAAACTCACCATTCACATCTTTAACAGTAACTGTTAGCTGAGCTTCCTTGTCATCATAGACATAGTTAGCATCATTGCCCGGAATTTCCTTAATGCTGTAGCGGTAGTCACCAGCTGCATTGTAGTTCAAGGCTTTAAAATTGATAGAACCGTCAGCTTCATTGGTAGCTGTTTGAAGCAAAGCACCATTTTCATCAAAGAGACCAAAGGTAAATTGACCCTTCTCTAACACTTTATTGACAAGTTTTTTCTGTGCCTGAATCTTCACATCTTTTGCTAGCACAGCGCTTCCTTTACCAGAGCCCTCTTCCAAGCGTACTGACTTAGTAATAGTGCGTTCTGGGAAGCCTTTTGCTGTCCAAGACAGGGTGTTGTTAACCACATCCCCCACTTTAGTACCTTCTGGTACACGAGTAGAGTACTCGATGTACATTGGCCAGTTGTAGTTATCGCCAAAGTTAATGGTAAAACCGTTAGCATCGCCATTAGCGTTTTGAGTTAGAACTGCCTTGTTAGTAAAGTTATCAACTACTGGCAGAGTCAGGATATGAGCTTCATTGCGAATACCACCTGCAACAGGAGCATAACGAACTGCACGTAGAGTACCCGGTACCAGTGTCAGACCATCACCAAAGTTGTCTGAAATTACCATGTTGCGAAGCATGTCCTGTCTTGCATTCAGGATAATGCGCCATTTAACAATACTCGGATCAGTGCTGTCCTGGTAGCCATATTTCATTTCATACTCACCAGCAGTTCCTTCTTCTTTCTGGTATTGGAAAGAAAAGTCTGTCTGGCCAAATTTGAAGGAAACAGGACCTGTTTCTTTGACTTTTTCGTTATTGATGCGAACGTTAAAGCCCAAAGATAGCTCTTTCTTTTGGGTATAGTTTGTAAAGTAGTTACTGAAAGTCACTGTAACTGACTGAGTCGCCGGGTCAGTTTGAGCTGTACCGACTAACTCTCCCGTATGATTAACAACATCATAGACATCGAAGTTTAAGGCAGTAATCAGACTTAATTCTTCCGGAAGTTTAAAAGTCAGGGTATCCCCTTCAGCTATATTTTGAGCCACTGGAAATGTGAAGTTGGTTGTTACAGACAAGGTTTCATTAGTCTTAACAGTTGAGTCACTTGTTAATGGCTCACCATCCTTAGTAATGCTGGTTTGCTGACTGTATTCAGTTACTTCAGAAGCCTGAGTTCGAGCAGCAAAACCTAAACCTGTAACAATAGCTGTTAATAAGATAAGAATTTTAAAAATAATTGTATTTTTATTTTTCATCTTTTTCTCCTTTCGTAGCTTATTATACCAAGAGTATTGCAATTTATCAACATTTTTATTCGTAGTGTTTAAAAATTCATAACAATGTAAAAAAACCAAGACGTTGTGTCTCAGTTTCTTTACGTTTTATTACTCAATTCCAATTTCATCTCGAACAACATTAGCAATGGTATCTACATAATAATTTACTTCTTCGTCAGTTGGTGCTTCAGCCATGACCCTCAGCAGAGGCTCTGTTCCGCTCGGACGAACCAAAATCCGGCCATTGCCGGCCATTTCAGCTTCCATTTTCTCAATGACCGTCTTAATAGCTGGAACTTCCATCGCCTTATCCTTCATGCTGTTTTCCACACGGATATTGACTAGTTTCTGCGGATAGATGGTTACTTCAGCGGCCAATTCGGATAGTTTCTTACCTGTTTCCTGCATGACCTTGGTCAATTGCACAGCTGAAAGCTGACCGTCACCTGTTGTATTGTAGTCCATGATGATAACATGTCCAGACTGCTCGCCACCTAGATTATAACCATTCTTGCGCATTTCCTCTACTACATAGCGGTCACCAACTGCTGTCACAGCCTTTTGGATGCCTTCCCGCTCCAAAGCCTTATGGAAGCCTAGGTTAGACATGACGGTCGTAACAATGGTATTCTGCGCCAGCTCGCCTTTTTCAGACAGGTACTTACCGATGATGTACATAATCTTGTCACCATCTACCAGCTCACCATTTTCATCCACAGCAATCAAGCGATCGCTATCTCCATCAAAGGCCAGACCAATCGCTGCACCAGACTCACGGACAACCTCCTGCAAAGCTTCAGGATGCGTAGAACCAACATTCAGATTGATATTGAGGCCGTCTGGATTTTCTCCGATAATGGTCAACTGTGCTCCAAGGTCTGCAAAAATCTGACGGGCGCTGGTAGAAGCCGCACCGTTGGCCGTATCTAAGGCTACATGCATTCCTTCTAGTTCTAAGCCAGTTGAAACTAAGTATTGTTGGTACTTGCGCAGCCCTTCTGGATAGTCCACCAAGTCACCTAAACCTTCGGCGCTTGGACGTGGCAAGGTGTCTTCCGCTGCGTCCAGCAAAGCTTCGATTTCCAACTCACGCTCATCATCCAGTTTATAGCCGTCACCACCAAAGAATTTGATACCATTATCCAATGCTGGATTGTGGCTGGCAGAAATCATGACTCCGGCGCTGGCTTTCTCTGACTTGACCAGATAAGCCACACCAGGCGTTGCAATGACACCCAATTTATAGACATGAATCCCAACGGACAAAAGTCCTGCAACCAAGGCGCTTTCCAGCATTTCTCCTGAAATTCGAGTATCCCGGCCAACAAAGACCCGAGGAACTTCACTTTCGTGCTGGCTCAGAACATAACCACCAAAGCGGCCAAGTTTAAAGGCCAATTCCGGCGTTAATTCCACATTTGCTTCTCCGCGAACACCATCAGTTCCAAAGTATTTACCCATTATAAATAGTTTCCTTTCATAAGACCTGGATGTAAAGATTTAGGCTGCAAGCAAGGCAGACCGCTTTAATCCAAGTTTATTTTCAAAATTTTATTTAGTTTTTATTTGATGAGCTCGTATTTGAGCTACTGTTAGAGGAGGACGAGCCAGAGCTGTCTGCTGTTTTAGTGTTGACACGCATAGTCGTTTCAAATGGTGTCACCACGCTTGGCATGACATTTCCCTGTCCATCAACCGCCTGCAGCGGTACTGTCCCGCTGTAGTTGCCAGTGATAATGACATTGGTCGGGAGAATAGCTACGACAGACTCAATCTTAGATAAGGTCTCCTCATCACTAGTTACTGTGGCTTCCTTATTTTCCAAGGTCACACCACTGATAGACACATTTTCAGCCACCTGACTGTCTGTGATGAGGTAGCGGACCTCAACCTTCTTGCTAGCCTTTTTTCCAATCTTAACAGAAATCTTCTGCGGAGTGACTGTAGCAGTCAGACCACTTGGCAGGTTTTCCACTTTCAGAGGGATTTCGACTGTGCCTTCTGTAGCCTTGGAAAGATCAGCTACAACTCGAAACTTCCGAGTACTTTCCTGCATTTCACTGGCTAGATTGACACGGTTGGAGCCTGTCAGGGCGACGGAAACTTCAGAAGTGAAGCCGCTGATAAAGTAATTCTCGCTATCATATTTGATGTCAATTGGCACATTGGAAACCGTATTGGTATAAGTTTCAGATGTGACCTGTCGAACTCCAGTATTGTTTTGATAACTGCTTGAGGTTGCATAGACAAAAAGCACTAGGGCAAAGAAAAACGAAGAGATGATATAAAGAATTTTTTTACGTTTTTTCATTTCTTCCATCCTCCCATGAAGCGTTTTTTCAAACCTGCTGGCTTGTCCTGCTCTGATAAGAAGACCTTTCTCAGCTCTATCTCAAACTCATCCAAAGTCAAATCATGCTTGAAAATTCCATTGTGCGTGGTAGAAATACCACCTGTTTCTTCTGAAACGACAAAAGTAAAAGCATCGGATACTTCAGACAGGCCAATAGCTGCGCGGTGTCGAGTTCCAAACTCCTTAGAGATACCACTGCTTTCTGTCAGAGGCAGGTAGGCACAGGAAGCCGCAATCTTATTATTTTTTATGATGACAGCTCCATCATGTAATGGCGTATTGGGGATGAAAATGTTGATTAGCAGCTCTCCGGATACATCAGCATCCAAAGGAATCCCTGTTGCAATGTACTCCTGCAAGGTGCGGGTTCCTTGAATGGCCACCAAAGCCCCGATTTTCCGCGGACTCATATAGGCAACAGAATTGACAAAGGCCTGAACCATCTTTTCCTCGTTACTGATGGGCGTTGTAGAAAAAATATCTGTTGCTCGACCCAGCTTTTCCAATCCTGCACGAATCTCAGGTGAGAAAATCACCACGGCCGCAATGACCCCGTAGGTGATGACCTGATTAATCAGCCAAGAAATGGTGGTCAAGCCGATGATATTGGCAAAAAACTGTGCCAAGATAAAGAAGAGCACCCCGCGGACCAGAATCATAATCTTGGTACCAGCAATGGCCTTGATTAGATAATATAGAATCCATGCGACGATAGCGACGTCAATAATATTAATTACAATCCTCCAAGGGTCCGAAAACAAACTGGCCCAATATTGGAGATTGGTTAGTTGTTGAAAATTCATACTTAGACTTCCTACTCCTCTACAAACAAAATCAAACAGCTGTAGTAACAAATCGAACTTATTAAATCTAGTAACAGCCTGATTTTACCTTGTAATAAGAGTTTACTCAATTAACTTCTCTCTTTTTATTTTACAGTGGGTCTTAATGCTTAAAGACTTACCAACCCATTATATCACGTTTGTCAATATTTTTCTGTAACCTTCTTTACTTTTTTATGATAAAATATTTCTTATGAAGATAAATACAGCCTTGGGCCTCTTGGCAGGCAAGTCCTCCCACTTTGTTCTCAGCAAAATGGGACGCGGCTCTACTCTGCCGGGGAAAGTTGCCCTGACATTTGATAAGAATATTTTACAAAACCTAGCGAAGAACTATGAGGTCGTGGTTATTACCGGAACCAATGGGAAAACTCTGACTACAGCTCTGACAGTAGGCATTCTCAAGGAAGCCTTCGGACAAGTGGTGACCAATCCCAGTGGTGCCAATATGATTACGGGGATTACGACAACCTTCCTGACAGCTAAAAAAGGCAAATCTGGCAAGAATATCGCTGTGCTGGAAATAGACGAAGCCAGCCTATCTCGGATTTGTGATTATATCAAACCCAGCCTCTTCGTCTTTACCAATATTTTCCGCGACCAGATGGACCGCTATGGTGAGATCTACACGACCTACCAGATGATTCTGGATGCTGCAGCTAAAGTGCCTGAAGCAACTGTACTGATGAATGGCGACAGCCCTCTCTTTAACTCGGTCAGCCTAAAGAATCCTGTCCGCTACTATGGATTTGACACCGAGAAAGGTCAGGCTCAGCTCGCTCACTACAATACTGAGGGCATCCTCTGTCCCAAGTGCGAGCATATCCTCAAATACGAACTCAACACCTATGCCAATCTGGGGGCTTATATCTGTGTGGACTGTGGCTTCAAACGTCCTAAGCTTGACTACAGCCTGACCGCTCTCAAAACGCTTGAGCATAACCGCTCTGCCTTTACCATTGATGGTCAAGACTATCAAATCAATATCGGCGGTCTCTACAATATCTACAACGCTCTAGCAGCAGTATCAGTAGCTCAGTTCTTTGGCGTTGAGCCGGCTACTATCAAGGCTGGCTTTGACAAGAGCCGAGCTGTCTTTGGCCGTCAGGAAACCTTCAAAATCGGCGACAAGGAATGTACCTTAGTCTTGATTAAAAATCCGGTTGGGGCGACCCAAGCACTGGATATGATTGGACTTGCACCCTTTGACTTTAGCTTGTCGGTCCTACTCAACGCCAACTATGCGGACGGCATTGATACCAGCTGGATTTGGGATGCTGACTTTGAGAAGATTTTAGAGATGGAGATTCCTCATGTCATTGCAGGTGGTGTCCGCCACTCAGAGATTGCACGTCGACTTCGGGTAACGGGCTATCCAGCAGATCAGATTACTGAAGTCAAAGATTTGGAAGCAGTCTTTAAGACCATTGAGCAGCAAGAAACCAAGCATGCCTATATCTTAGCAACTTATACCGCTATGCTGGAATTTCGCGAATTACTGGCAGAACGACAAGTGGTCAGAAAGGAGATGAACTAATGGTATACAGTTCCCTCACTTCTCCTGAAAATCAGGACTATTGCTATGATATAAAGATTGCTCACCTCTATGGCAATCTCATGAATACCTACGGCGACAACGGCAATGTCCTCATGCTCAAGTATGTGGCTGAAAAACTAGGCGCTAGGGTTAAAGTCGATATCGTCTCTCTAGAAGATGACTTTGACAAGGACAGCTACGACATCGTCTTCTTTGGCGGAGGTCAAGACTATGAGCAAACGATTGTGGCTCGTGACTTGCCGTCTAAAAAAGAAGCTTTGGAAAGTTTTATCAATGAAAATGGCGTTGTGCTAGCTATCTGCGGTGGTTTCCAACTCTTAGGCCAATACTATATAGAAGCTTCTGGCCGACGAATCGAAGGTCTGGGCATCATGGGTCACTATACCCTCAACCAGACCAATAATCGCTATATCGGTGACATCAAGATTCATAACGAAGAATTCGATGAAACCTACTACGGCTTTGAAAATCACCAAGGACGGACTTTCCTCGCTGACGATGAAAAACCTCTGGGCAAAGTCGTCTATGGAAATGGCAACAACCAAGAGGATGGGTGCGAAGGTGTTCATTATAAAAATGTCTTTGGCTCCTACTTCCATGGTCCCATCTTGTCCCGCAATGCGAACTTGGCCTACCGTCTGGTGACCACTGCTCTGAAAAACAAGTATGGCTCAGATATTAAACTGGCTGCTTATGAAGATATCCTTGCCCAAGAAATCCCAGAAGAATACGGAGATATCAAAAGTAAGGCTGAGTTTGAATAGACAAACAGGAGAATCACTATGAAAGAAAAATTACACTATATCCTGCTTTTAATTACCATTCTATTGGTTGCCAGTATTTCCTTGGCCAATATGCAGAGCGTCAATGTTAGCTTTATCCTATTTAGCTTCAAACTTCCCTTAATCATATTGATTTTGGTCTCAGTGCTCCTAGGCTCTGTCACGACCTTTCTCATCAGCATGCTAAAAAACTTCTCGCTGAAAAAAGAGCTAAAGAAAACCAAAGAAGCACTTAAAAATTCCCATACAGAAAACTAGGTTGGAAATCACTCCAACCTAGTCTTTTTGTATTTTCTTTTGATAAAGGTAGGAAATCAAAGCCAATCCCATCACTCCGAAACCAATCAGGAGAAAGGAAAAGGTATGGACACTCTGCAGAACAGTCATCAGAAAAGTCGCAGGAGGCATGAAAAGAATTGCCAGCGTGTAGATTGTTGAGAAAACGCGGCCTAGATACTGCTTGTCCACCTTGGTCTGAACCTGGCTGAAGAAATGAATATTGAAAACAGTCATAAAGAGCTCGCAGATAAGATTACCAGAATAGGAGAAATATGGATGAACCGGTAGCAAGGCAGAGATGCCCATGACTGCGACTCCAACACCAGTCAATAGCAGAGCTAGGAGTAGATTTCCCATAGTGGCCTTAACCTTGCTGGCTAGAATGGCTCCGATGATTGAGCCTATAGCACCCAAACTCAGAATGCTTGCATAAGAGCCGGTCTTACCGTAGAGCTGATTGGTGAAAGGCAATAGATAATTAAAGGCCGCAAAGAAAAAGTTGACTGCAGAAGCTACCAAAAGCAGAAAGAAGATTTCTTTTTGCTGACGGATATAAACTAAACCTTCCTTGATATCTCTCAGGATATTTCCAAAATTGATGGGAGACTTCTGCTTGCTTGGCTCATGATTAGGCAGAAAGTAAACCAAGGCAAAAGCCAGAAAGAAGCTAAGAGCATCCAGCTGAAGAGTCACGCGCAGATTTGCATACTGCATCACGATAAAAGACAAAACTGGAGCTGAGACACTGATAACCTGCAAGGCCAATTCCAGATGAGAATTGTAGGTTACAATGTCTTCCTTGTCCACAATTTCGGTAATATAAGACTTATTAGCTGGCCGAGAAAAAGCAAAGGCTATAGCCTGAACCACATTAGCAAAAATCAGCGCTCCAATCATGAGCTGGTCATTTGAAATAAAAGAAATCAATAGACAAAGACCGGCACAAATCAAATCTGCTACCATCAGCACCTTACGTCTGGAAAAGCGGTCCGTAATGGCCCCACCCAAAGGATTAAATAAGATAGAAGTGACTAGCTCCGATATCTGGTAAATGCCCAAGACCGTCTGTCCCAGAGCTCCCAAAGAAGCAAGCCAGATGCTATTCCCATAATCATAAAGCATATTCCCAATTTTATTAATAGCAGCCCGTGTAATCAGCTGCGCTGCCTGTCGATTCATAAAAATACCTCCTTCCATTTCTGAAACTATTGTATCAGGAATGGAGGGAGGTTCTATATTTTTCCCATATTTGGGAAATTATACTTTTACAAACTTTTCGAAATGCTCTTGATAATAGGCGACTTGCTCAGGTAGTTCCAGAACTTCAAAGATGTGCATGGCTTCCTGCATTTGCTTGATTCCCTGCTTCTTCTGTCCCTTCTGATAAGCCGCAAAACCCTTGAGATAGAGGAATACATTGCGTTCATAGAGTTTGATGCCCTTGCCAATGATTTTCTCCACGTATGACTCAAAATAACTAGCCTTATCAAAAGAACGACTTTCCAAACAATGCTGGTAGCAATTGAGCGCTAGAATCAAGACTAGTCTCTTATGGCGACCGATTTCTTTGTAGTAGTCCTCCCGCTCCATAACTTCCTTGCCCAGACGGTAGACATAGTCCACATCATAAAAACTATAGAGATTGCCAAAGAGAATCAGCTCATACATAGTCCAGTCTTCCACTTGGAAAAGATAATCAGCCACCTTATCTAAATCCTCTTGCCTCATACGAAACTGGCTGTCTCGCTGACAAATCAAGCCCTGCATCAAAATCCAATTCAGTTCATAGTAAAGAGGCGCACTGCTGGCCTTGGCCTTTTCCAACTGCTCCGCTTGCAAGTCCTGAAATCCCTTGATGTCATTTGAGTAGTAAAGAGGGATAATCTTACCCATCATAGCCACGTGCTCATGCTGCTGGAAATTCCGTGCCTTGTCTATAAAATTTTCAAGAGTCACATGAATATTATCCAAGAGATCTAAAAATTTCGAGAAGGTCATGTCCGACTCACCCAGCTCAAAACGAGACAGCTGAGAGGTAGAGCAAACCTGACCCGCCGCTTCCTTCAAAGAATAATGCCCATTTAAACGAAAATCACGAAAAACTTTGCCTAAATCTTCCATTTGTTTACCACTTAAATTCTTTCAGTTGCTTTTCCAAATCCTGTAAATAGGCTTCATCCAAGCCATTCCGGTCTTTTGCTGGGGCTTCTAGACTGGCCAGATAAAGCAAGAACTGGTCCGCCAGTATCTCATATTGATGGAAAGGCAGGCGCTTCATCTGGGCCTGAACGAAATCAGCAGCCTCTGCAAAATGCTCGCTTTCCAGCAGCTCTTGCAAATAATCAGCTCCATCAAGCTGCCGGCCTTGCTCATCTTCAAACTGCCCCAGATCTAAATGCTGGATTGTTAGGCGCAGAGCCGAACCAAGCATATTGGCCGCTCCCTTGATCTGCCGCATAAACCAATCGTTTTCTGTCGTCATCAGTAGCTCCTTTCAAAGCGGGCGGACTGACTGCCCCTAAAAATACTACACCTTCTCCGCAAGTTCTTCCCATTCTAGCATGGCTTCTTCTTGGGCGGCAGTCAGCTGGTCGATTTGCTGCTGGCTCTCCATGAGTTCGGCGGCGTCATTAGTAGCCTGCATGGCTTCCTGAAGCTGACTGATCTGAATGTCCAAGTCCTCGATTTGCGCTTCCAATTGCTCTAGGCGGCGGGCCAGCCGGCGCTGTTCTTTCTGGTTTTCCTTTTGAAGCTGATAGTCATTGGTAGATGATGGCTTATCAGAATCAACCTGCTCCGTCTCCTCACGCAAGGCTTCCTGCTCTGCCTTTTTCTCCAGATAGTAGTCATAATCACCTAGATAAAGGGTAGAGCCTGTTTCAGAAAGCTCGATGATCTGGGTGGCTACGCGATTGATAAAGTAACGGTCATGGCTGACAAAGAGCAAGGTGCCGTCAAAGTCAATCAGGGCATTTTCCAGCACTTCCTTGCTGTCAATGTCCAGATGGTTGGTCGGCTCGTCTAGGATGAGGAAGTTGTTGTTTTCCATAGACAGCTTGGCTAGAAGCAGTCGCGCCCGCTCTCCACCCGACAGCATGCCGACAGACTTCTTGACATCGTCTCCCGAGAAGAGGAAAGCGCCTAAGCGATTGCGAATTTCGACCTCTGGCGTTAGCTTGAAGTCGTTCCATAGCTCATCAAGTACCGTATTGCTGGCAGTCAGTTTACTCTGGGTCTGGTCATAGTAGCCCACTTCCACATTAGACCCCAGCTGCTCCTTGCCTCTGATGAAGGGCACTTGCCCGATTAGTGATTTAATCAGAGTCGTCTTTCCAATCCCATTTGGCCCGACAATAGCTACCGCATTAAACTTGCGAATATCGAGGTTAATTGGCTCCGATAGGACTTCCTCGCCATAGCCAATAGCCGCATCTTCCAGGGTCAGAACAACATTGCCCGAAACTTTATCAGATTTGAAGGTCATATTAGCCGAGCGGCTGCCGGTCTCCGGCTTGTCCAAACGCTCCATCTTTTCCAGCTGCTTACGACGGGACTGAGCCCGCTTGGTTGTGGAAGCCCGAACCAGATTGCGATTGACAAAGTCCTCCAGCGCAGCGATTTCTTTCTGTTGCTTTTCATAGTTCTTGGCTTCAGTGGCCAGCTTTTGCTCCTTTTGGACCACGAAAGTAGAGTAATTGCCCACATAGCGATCCAAGGAATGCTTGGTCAAGTCCAGCGTGATGGTCGCAACCTTGTCTAGGAAATAGCGGTCGTGGCTGACGATGATCAGGGCACCGCTGTAGTTGATTAAGTAAGTCTCCAGCCAGGCAATGGTCTCGATATCCAAGTGGTTGGTCGGCTCGTCCAGTACCAGCAGTTCTGGCTTTTCCAAAAGCATCTTGGCCAGAGCCAGACGGGTATTCTGACCGCCTGACAGTTCAGAAATCTTCATCTTCCACATGGACTGGTCAAACTTGAAGCCATTCAAAATAGCTCGAATATCGGCCTCGTAGGTAAAACCACCTTTCTGGCGAAAATCCTCTGAAAGCTCGTCATACTGGGTCATGAGAGCAGTCAGATCTTCCCCTGACAATTCTCCCATTTGCAGCTCCATCTGCCGCAAGCGCTTCTCTTGCTGACGCAGACTATCAAAGACCAGCAGCATCTCGTCGTAGATAGTATTCTCCGACTCAAAGCGGCTATCCTGAGCCAGATAGGACAGAGACAGGTCTCGTTTTTTATTGATCTGACCAGAAGTAGGCTCTTCCTCGCCCACCAAAATCTTGAGAAGGGTTGACTTCCCAGCTCCATTTTTACCGACGAGGGCAATCCGGTCACCCTCATCCACCTGCAGGTTAATATTGTCAAAAAGAAGCTCCCCTGCAAAAGAGCGCTCAATCTTGCTTGCTTGTAAAATAATCATAAGACCATTATAGCAAATTTCCAGAAGCACAGCTATCAGAATTCAAGAGAAAGCGAACTCAGCTCCCCCAAAAGAAAAAAGACAGTCATACCAGACCGCCTTACATAAAACTATTGAGAATAGATTGATTCTGCAAAATCAGATAAATTCCCAGCAGAATCAGAACTGCAAAGACAACAAATTTAATCATTCCCTTAATCAGACGAATAACCAGAAGGATAATCATGGACCCGACTAGCCACATAAAGGCGGAATTGTGAAAAAATCCCTGAACTGCTTCAATATTCTGGCCGAAGAAGACCTGAATGGGCGCCGGAACATGATTTTCCCAAGCCGCTGTCACTCCTATCTGGTTGGCAATCTCATTGCCGCTTTTCCATAGCCAGACAAAGATTCCCGAGTTAAAAACAAAGAGAAAAACTTGCTCTGGAAAGTGTCGAATCAAGTAAAAAATAGATTTTAACATAGGCTTACGATTGATACAAGTCTTTTACAGCCTGGATATCTGTCGGCTGGATACTGTAAAATGAGCCTGCTGACTGCATCACTGATTCCTCCTCATTATGGTCTAATCCGATAGCATGGCCCAATTCGTGCGCCGCTGTATTGACAATCCGCTCATGAGAATAAGCATAGCGACTGTCCAGCAGGTAGTAACTATTCAGGCGAACCGTGACATGGGTAAACCGCTTGGTTAGGAGATTGGTCTGCGACTCAGCTTCACCAGCTGCACTGATGTTGCCATCGTTCATCTCCGTTGCAACAATGTCCGCCTTGTCTTTGTCATTGATGATTTGAAAGGTGAAGGCACCTGTTTGATTCCAAGAATCAATGGCCTCCTTATAGGCTGAACGGAAGGTTTCATTATTTGTATCGATATAAATCGTGGCACTTGGCTGATCCCAACGAGCCTCTGTTGTTGCATGCTCATCTGTCAGCTGATCCGTCTGCGTCTCCTCACTGCTGTGAAGCCCTGTGGAAATGCCTTGGTGATTTAAAAATTGATCCACTCTGCCAACAGCTGTCTGAACAGCCTGCGTCAGTCCCTCTGTACCCGATTCTGTCGAAGTGGTAAAATAGAAAATTCCGACAATAACCATAAAGCTCAGGACAAAGGACCAGGCAAGTCCCCAAACCACGCGCCCAATCAGACGCATAAGGAACCGGATACTTTTAAAAATAAGTCCCATTGCAACCTCCTTTACTAGATTGTAAGAGAACGTTGATTTTACCACCGCTTTCTTAAAAAAGGCTGAAAAATTAGCCTTCTTCTCATCTATTAGTATAAAAGAAAATGACTACAAATCTGCAACCATTTCTTTTCATACTATTGAATACTCTTTGCAAATCCATTTTTGAGTATAAAATCAAGAACCCTTGTCCAGACTGACCCTTCCACTATTATAGTCCAGGCGAATCCCTTTTTGCACATTCGGGATAAAGACATTGAATTCCAGACTACCATCGCTGGACTTGGCCTCTAGATGAGAACCAACCGGCACTAAATCCGTCTCCGTAGCATAAATCAAGGTTACCCGGTAGCGCACCCGCTTGTTCTTATCCAAAGCCTTACGGATCTTTGTCTCGTAGTAATTCTGCCCTGTCGAATCCGCTTCATTGGCTTGGTTGGACCAGGCCGTCTGCACAGCGATATTGGCAGGATTGCTGGTAGAGGCATCAAAGCCCTTCAAACCACCAATCAGAGAATAGGCCAAAAGATGTCCCCGGTCCACAGCATGATTGTACTCACCAGGGAGCTTCTTGAGTTGATGCCAGCCAGCTGGAACCCATGAAGTGTTGGCATTTCCAGTTTCTTCCCGTTTTTTGTACTGGCGGGTAGACTTGGATAAAAAGGCATTCGCCACCGTCGGAAGGGTTTTCCCTTGAACAAGCTTGGTCTTATTGTCAGCGTAGGGCTTACTCGAAATCCCTGCATCCAAGTCTGTCTTATTTCCATTCACGATAAAGGCACCAGCTCCGTTCCATTCAATGCTGCCTTTGAGCTGAGCTCGGACAGCATCCGTCAGAACGCTCTCAGCCAGTTCCTGACTAGGGGTGCCCTGATCTTGGACTTGCCCAACTCTGATTTCTGAATTTGGACTTTGAAGCAGCTGCTGACCATCCTGTCCCCAGAAATAGCCAGCCAGAGCCAAAATCAAGGCCAGAGTCAACCCAGCCCAGCCTTGCAGGCTCTTAGAATTCCTTTTCTGACTAGTCTTTCTTTTCATCTTCTTTCTTTCAACTTAGCAAACTGGAATCATTTCAGCCAGTCTTTTCGACTAGGAGCTAGTTTCCAGTAAACTTCCCGATTAATTCTTGCCAGGTTTCTGGCGACCAGATAGATCCCTTACCATTTCCGATAACATTATAGCCAATCATCAGAGCCACGAAAAAGAGAATCACGGCTACCAAGAGAACCAGTAAAACAAGGCCAATCTGCCGGCCTAAATATTTAAGATTTTCACTCATCGTCTTCTTCCTTTACACGCTTCACTTTGGCTCCCAAGGCTGCCAATTTCTCATGGAATTTGTAGTAGCCTCGGTCTAAGTGTACCAGCTTGCTGACCTTGGTCTCGCCTTCGGCAATCAAGCCCATCAGAATCAAAGTCGCACTGGCCCGAAGGTCAGTTGACATGACTTCAGCTCCCTGAAGACTGCCACCGCCCCAGATGCGAGCTGTGTCACGCATGATATCAGAGTGCAGCCCCATCCGACGCATTTCCTCCAGATGCTGGAAGCGGTTCTCAAAGACGGTCTCAATCATCGTAGACTCGCCCTTGGCCATAGCCATGAGCGCCGTAAACTGAGCCTGCATGTCGGTAGGGAAGCCCGGATAAGGAAGGGTCTTGACCGAAACTGGTCTGAGCTTCGAAACATCGGAACGAACCCGAATCCCTTCATCTTCCTCTGTCACTTCCACTCCCATTTCCTGCATTTTGGAAAGCAGGGGACGGTTGTGCTCCCAAATGGCATCCTCAATCAGCAAGTCACCGCTGGTCATAGCTGCAGCAACCATAAAAGTCCCTGCTTCGATACGGTCTTGAACCACATTATGCTTGGCCCCTCGCAACTGATCCACTCCGACAATAGTCAGAGTCTCAGTACCTGCTCCTCTGACCTTGGCTCCCATTTCATTCAAAAAGAGAGCTAGGTCAACGATTTCAGGCTCCCGAGCAGCATTTTCAATCACTGTCGTACCTTGAGCCAGCGTCGCAGCCATCATGATGTTTTGTGTTGCTCCTACACTGGGAAAGTCCATGTAAATGTGAGCACCTTTGAGCCGATCGGCTTTAGCTTCGATGTAACCCGCTGTTTGAGTAATCTGAGCTCCCATGGCTTCAAGACCTTTTAGGTGCAAGTCAATAGGCCGACTGCCAATCGTACAGCCGCCAGGCATGGAAACCTTAGCATGACCATTACGAGCCAGAACTGGCCCCAAAACAACGATAGACGCCCGCATTTTGCTGACGTATTTGTAAGGTGCCTCCTCAGACAAGGGCTGGGTGGCATCCACAACAACTGTATTTTCTTCCTGATTAAAATCCACCTGAGTGTTTAAACCGCGGACCACATTGTTCATGGTAAAGACATCAGACAAGACCGGAACATTTTTCAAAACAGACTGGCCCTCGCTAGCCAAGACTGTTGCTGCCAAGAGAGGCAGCACCGCATTTTTTGCTCCTTCAATCTTGACCTTTCCAACTAAACGATTATCTCCACCTTGAATAATAATTTTTTCCATACCGATTCCTTACTCTAAATTTTTAAAATCATCCATACTATCATACCATAAAATCAAAAATATGACCTTATAAAGTACCGTTAAAAATCGCCCGGCTCATATCGTAAATACCAATGAAGAAAAGGCTAACCAGATAGCCCAAGGCGATGCTGAACAAGAGAATCAAAAAGCGAATCTTCATGGCATTATCGGCATTAACCTTGAAAAATCTCTCCCACTCAACAACTGTTGACAGCAGATGAAAGGCAAAGAAAATAAAGAGCAAATGACTGCATAATTTAAAAATAACTTCTACCATAACTTTTATTATACCACAAGACCCGAGTGAGAGACGAACTAAACAGTCCTGTCCTTTTTTTGGAAAAGAAAACTGAGACAGATCTGCCTCAGTTTTGCATATTCATTTTGTATTCATGAAAGCATCTTACCAGATGATCAATGACTTCCATCAATCTATGTAAAATAGCTTCTTATAATCTTGTTCCGACATTGATCCGGTTGATTGCCCGCTGCAGGGCAATCTTAGCCCGGCGTTCTTGGTCAATCAAATGCTTATCATGTGCTTCTTCGATTTCTTGCTCAGCTCGGAGCTTAGCTCGCTCAGCCCGACTAATATCGATATCTCGCGCACGCTCAGCTGAATCCGCCACAATGGTAATGACATTGTCTGCAATTTCAATGATTCCGCCGTTGACCGCAATCCAGTCGATATGCTTGTCATCATCAACCCGGCGTACTTTGACCTGATCTACTTCTAAAACAGCAATGGTATTGATGTGGCGGGGCAAAATCCCCAGCTCACCATCAATGGTCTTTACGGAAACAAATGCAGCATGGTGATCATAAATAAGACCATCCGGTGTCACGATTTGTACTGTCATTTGAGCCATCATTCACCTCTTAGAATCCCATTTTCTCAGCCTTGGCCAATACATCCTCGATGGATCCCACACCACGGAAGGCGTCTTCTGGCAGCTTATCGTGCTTACCTTCAAGGATTTCCTTGAAACCACGAACCGTTTCAGCTACTGGTACATAAGAGCCTGGCTGGCCGGTAAATTGCTCCGCCACATTGAAGTTCTGTGACAGGAAGAACTGAATCCGACGCGCACGTGCAACCAGCGTCTTCTCATCATCTGATAACTCATCCATACCAAGGATAGCAATGATATCCTGCAATTCATGATAACGTTGCAGAACCCGCTTAACCTCTGCTGCCACTGCATAGTGCTCTTCTCCGACAATCTCAGGAGAAAGGGCACGAGAGCTGGAAGCCAATGGATCCACGGCTGGATAAATCCCAAGCTGAACCAATTTCCGCTCTAGGTTGGTTGTAGAGTCCAAGTGAGCAAAAGCTGTCGCTGGTGCTGGGTCAGTATAGTCATCCGCTGGTACATAAATAGCCTGGATGGAAGTAACGGAACCTTTCTTGGTTGAGGTAATCCGTTCTTGTAACTGTCCCATTTCTGTCGCAAGTGTTGGTTGGTAACCAACGGCTGACGGCATGCGGCCCAAAAGGGCAGATACTTCCGAACCAGCCTGCGTAAAGCGGAAGATGTTGTCAATAAAGAGCAGCACGTCCTGACCTTCCACATCACGGAAATATTCCGCGATAGTCAGTCCGGTAAGAGCAACCCGCATCCGAGCTCCTGGCGGTTCATTCATCTGACCAAAGACCATAGCCGTCTTTTCGATAACGCCAGACTCTTTCATTTCCCAGTAGAGGTCATTCCCTTCACGCGTCCGTTCACCAACACCTGTAAAGACAGAAATCCCACCGTGCTCTTGGGCAATGTTGTGGATCAATTCCTGAATCAGGACTGTTTTCCCTACTCCGGCACCGCCAAAGAGACCAACTTTCCCACCTTTCAGATAAGGTGCCAGGAGGTCGATAACCTTGATCCCTGTTTCCAGGATTTCTGATGAAGTTGATAGTTCATCAAAGGTCGGTGCCTTCTTATGAATCGGCTGGCGCTCTGCATCAGCAGGAAATGGCGCATCCAAGTCAATAGTATCCCCAAGGACATTGAACACCCGCCCCAGAGTTTCCTTGCCGACTGGCACAGAAATAGGACGACCAGTATCCAAGACCTCTAAACCACGCGTCAAACCATCGGTCGACTCCATGGCAATGGTCCGCACCACACCGTCACCAAGCTCAAGAGCTACTTCAAGGACGATTTTTGATTTTTTCTCATCATTTTTATAGACTACAAGTGCATTATTTATCTCAGGTAGTTTGTCTCCGGCAGCAAACGCAACGTCTACGACCGGCCCGATAACCTGAGCAATTTTGCCTGAGCTCATGTTTTTTCCCTCGTTTAATTTCTAATTCATTTGTGGCCTTATTCTAGGGCACTTGCACCCGCCACGATTTCAGTAATTTCCTGCGTAATGGCAGCCTGCCGAGCGCGGTTGTACTGAATAGTCAAATCACTGATGACCTTTTTAGCATTGTCTGTCGCTGTCTGCATAGCAGTCATGCCGGCAGCATTCTCAGCCGTCTTGGCATCAATAATAGCACCGTAAATCATGCTCTCTGCAAACTGGGGCAGCAGTTGGTCCAAGATAGAATCCCGACTGGACTCCAGTTCCAGATTCAGCGTATAATCTTCATCAGCTTCATTGGGGTCCAAGTCAATAATTGGCAGCATCTGCTCCACCCGCATCTGACTGGTCAGACTGTTGACATGGTGGTTATAGCAGACATAGAGCTCATCAAAGAGTTCATTCTGATACATCTCAATGGTTTTGCTAATGATTTTACGAACCTCATCAAAGCTAGGCTGGTCGGCTAGACCACGCAGTTCATAAACTGGCTGAATGCCCCGAGCTCGGAAGAAATCCGCACCGACGCTTCCGATACAGATGACTTCAAAGTCCTCTCCAGTCGGATGGTACTCAGCTTTCAGCTCCATCAAAGCCTTGAGAATGGTTGCGTTATAACCGCCTACCAGACCGCGGTCAGAAGTAATGACAATATAGGCTGATTTCTTGACTGGCCGACTGATTAACATTGAGTGATGACGGGCATTTTCTGCCTCGTGGCCATGCAGCATATCCGTAACTAACTTACGCACTTTCTGGGCATAGACCTGAAAGTTCTTAGCTGCTTCCTCAGACTTTCCCAACTTAGCAGCAGAAACCATCTGCATGGCATTGGTGATTTGACTGGTGTTTTTCGTGGATGCAATTTTATTTTTAATATCATTTAATGAAACTGCCATCTGACACCTCTATTCTTATTTGAAGCTAGACTGGTCAATAAACTCAGTAATGGCAGCATCCAAGACTTCTTCGCTTGGAAGATCTTTCGTTGTCCGAATGGTTTCATAAATGCTTTCTTGATGTGCATCAAAGTAGGCAAATAGTTCTGACTCAAAGCGCAGAATATCGTCTACTGGCACACTGTCTAAGAAACCATGGGTCAAAGCATAGAGAATCACGACCTGCTTTTCAACCGGCAGCGGCTCATGAATCGGCTGTTTCAAGACTTCTACAGTCCTGCGTCCACGATTGAGTTTGGCCTGCGTTGCTGCATCCAAATCACTACCAAACTTAGTAAAGGCCTCCAGCTCCCGATAAGAAGCCAGGTCGATACGCAGGGTTCCAGCTACTTTCTTCATAGCTTTGATTTGGGCAGAGCCCCCAACCCGTGATACAGAAGAACCTGCATCAATAGCTGGACGTACCCCAGCATTGAACAGGCTGTCGCTGAGGAAAATTTGTCCGTCAGTGATTGAAATCACGTTGGTCGCGATATAAGCTGAAATATCTCCTGCCTGCGTTTCAATAAATGGCAAAGCTGTAATCGAACCACCGCCCAGCTCATCAGAAACCTTGGCTGAACGTTCCAGGAGACGGCTATGCAGATAGAAAACATCTCCTGGAAAGGCCTCACGGCCTGGCGGACGACGGAGCAAGAGGGACAGTTCACGGTAGGCTACAGCCTGCTTAGACAAGTCATCATAGACAATCAAAACATGCTTGCCATTATACATGAACTCTTCTGCCATCGCTACACCAGCATAAGGCGCTAGGAAAAGCAAAGGCGACGGCTGTGAAGCAGAGGCTGTCACGACAATGGTATAGTCCAAAGCACCATACTGACGGAGCGTTTCTACCTGCGTACGAACGGTAGATTCTTTCTGACCAATCGCCACATAGATACAAATCATATCCTGACCTTTCTGGTTCAGGATGGCATCAATGGCAATGGTCGTCTTCCCAGTCTGACGGTCCCCGATAATCAGCTCCCGCTGGCCGCGGCCAATCGGAACCAAGGCATCAATAGCCTTGAGACCTGTCTGCAAAGGCTCAGATACTGACTTACGCTGCATAACACCAGGAGCCGGTGTTTCAACCGGACGTGTCTTGTCCGTGACAATGTCACCAAGTCCATCAACAGGACGACCCAGCGGATCAACAACCCGTCCAATCAAGGCCTCTCCCACAGGAACTTCCATGATTTTACCAGTCCGACGAATGGTATCTCCCTCACGAATGTCTGTAAAGTCTCCCAAGATGATAATCCCAACATCGGTCGACTCTAGATTTTGCGCCATACCATAAGAGCCATTTTCAAAGATTAACAGCTCTCCGCTCATAGCCTTATCCAGACCATGAGCACGCGCAATTCCATCACCAATATAAGTGACGACCCCTGTTTCTGTGACGTCAAAATTTGGCTGGAAATTTTCAATTTGTTGCTTAATTAAAGCGCTGATTTCTTGTGCGTTAATCGCCAAAATTCACACCACTTTCTATTTCAATTTTTCTTTTACGACTTGTAATTGACGTTTTATGCTTGCATCAATTGTTTTGTTATTGGCAGAGATGACAAAGCCACCAATCAAGCTGCTGTCCAATTCTTCCTTGAGCGAACGGACTTTTAGGCCCATCTTCTGCTCAATAATCGGCCGAATCTTCTCCTTCTGACTGGCTGTCAAAGGCTGAACAGAGCGTAGCGTCACCTCAAACTCATTGCTAATCTTTTCAAGCTGGTGCTGGCTCTCCAGCACAATCTCATAAAAGAGGTCCTCACGATGATTGAGAATGACGATTTCAATCAGATTATCAAGCAATTGCGAACCAGAGTTTTGAAAGAGTCTCAGACTCTTCTCTTTCTCATGGTCACTGATGCCGATATGTGACAAAAAGTCAGCAAGGCCGGTCTCCGCAAAAACAGCCTTAATCTGACTCAGTTTTTCAAAAACATCTTCTTGCTGACCTTTTTCAAAGACCGTCTGAACAAAAGGCAAAGCATATTTCTCAATGATTGCATATTGCTTCTTATCCATCAGGCATCTCCTAACTGTTTGATATAGCGGTCGATGAGCTCGCTCTGAGCTTCCTTATCCAGTTCCTGGCTCAAAATCTTACTAGCCAGAGCCACTGTCAAGTCAGCCACTTCTCCTTTGATGCTGCTCATAGCCTCTGCCTTGTTTTGGGCAATTTCCTGATTGGCTTTAGCCTTCAAGCGCCCTGCTTCTTCTGCTGCATTAGCTAGGATTCCAGCCTTATTCTTCTCAGCTGTCTCCTTAGCTGTCTCAACGATAGAAACTGCTTCGACCCGACTGCCTGCCAGAGCTTCCTCACGCTTTTGCGCCAAGTCTTCAGCTTTCTTACGGGCAGCTTCTGCACCATCAATATCGTCTGAAATCTTTTGAGCACGCTGATCTAAAATCCCGATAATATTGCCCCAAGCAAACTTCTTAATGAGAAATACTAAAAGAAGAAAGGAGCCGGCAATGAAGATAAAGTTGCCAATAATTTCACCTACGGTTATATTCATTTTATCTATCCTTTCTTTTTATTCTACCTCACCATTAATCTTTTTACCAAGATACATAGATGTTAGCATGGTAAAAACATAGGCTTGGATACAGGAAATGAAGATGGAAAAACCAGTCCAAACCATGTTCATAATAAAGGCAATTGGATACCAATACGCTGCTTGATGTGCCCAAGTCAAGAGCAAACCAGCCAATACTTCACCTGCAAAAATATTCCCATAAATCCGCAAGGCTAGCGAAGCAAAATTGGTAAATTCTTCCAAGATATTCATGGGTGTCATGATACCTGGAGTCACAAAACCTTTCAGATATCCTTTTATACCTTGACGACGGATTCCTTCTACATGACAGAATACCGTCACTAAAAGAGAGAAGCCTAGGTCAAAAGCGAGATTGGCTGTCGGCGATGTCCAGAGATTGAAACCATTGGTTGTCTGAACCTTAGCCATTAACCCCAAGTTATTTGCCACAGCAACGAAAAGAAAGAGGGAGAATAGAAAAAGCGAGTAATTCTTCATATAATGCTCGCCAACGTTTCCCTTGGTAAAATCTATGACAAAGTCATAGATATATTCCAAAGCATTCTGCTTTCTTGACGGCTTAATCGTCATCTTTCGACTTGCCCAATAAACAAGTCCAAAAGTTACAAACACCGTCAGCAGAGTCATGGCCAGCAGGGTCAAATCAAAGGTCACAGGACCTATATTGATAGTTGGATTAATACTTTCTTCCAACAGATGACACCCCCTTTTCTAAAGAGAATCCTTTCTTATTTGATAACAAAGGACATAGCCAGCGTTACAAAGAAAGTACCTTCAACAAAGGCTACTCCCAAGATTAGGAGGCTTCGTAATTGACCGATAATTTCTGGCTGACGAGCTGCCGCCTTAAATAGATTACTCATAATCATACCTTCAGCAATTGATACGCCCAAGCAGGCCAAACAAAGTCCTAAATATGTTAAATTCATGATGACTTCTCCTTTATATTTTAAAATTTACTTCCTTAGTTTACTCCTAAAATATCAAATAGTCAATCTTTTGCCACCGTTGTAAGCGTTTTTTGTTTCATTCTTTTGATTTATAAATTTTCCTGTCAAAACAATTGAATTATTATTGAGATACAAACTATTCTGCTATATAAATAAGAAGAAAGTGATTAAAATTTCACTTATTTCATATATTTTTTAAAGAAAAAAGAGCAAAGTGATTATTTGCTCTTGATTTTTCTATAATTATGGATGGCTGACAATCAGCTGCAAATCCCCAGACAAGGTCCATTCAGTGACGTCGCTTGGCAGGATGAAATGCTCCCCTTTTTCAAGAGGATAAACTGCCCCACCAACTTCTAGCTCACCGACACCTTCCAAGACACTGACCAAGCTGTAGTCTGCTGTCTTTTTAAAATTGACTGAACCAGCGATATCCCACTTGTAAACAGCAAAGAAGTCATTGGCCACCAAAAGAGTAGAAGTCAAACTATCTGCCTGAATGGTAACAGGACGGCTATTGGCAGGCTCACCGATAGTCAGAACGTCAATCGACTGCTCCAAATGCAGTTCACGAAGATTGCCAGCATCATCCTTACGATCAAAGTCATAGACACGGTAGGTTGTGTCACTGGACTGCTGAGTTTCCAAAATCAGAATACCTGAGCCAATGGCATGCATGGTACCGCTTGGTACATAGAAGAAATCGCCAGCCTTGACTGGGATTTTGGTCAGGAGACGGTCCCAGTCCTTGCTCTCAATCTGCTGGCGCAACTCTTCCTTGCTCTTGGCATTGTGACCATAGATAATTTCTGCTCCTTCGTCTGCAGCAATGACATACCAGCATTCAGTCTTACCAAGCTCCCCTTCGTGCTCTAGTCCATAAGCATCATCAGGATGGACCTGAACACTAAGCCAGTCATTGGCATCTAAAATCTTGGTCAAAAGTGGAAAGACAGGTTCCGGACGATTGCCAAAAAGCTCACGGTGCTCGGCATAGAGAACATCTAACTTCTGGCCGGCAAATCGTCCGTTCTTGACGGTTGACACACCATTAGGATGAGCCGAGATAGCCCAGTACTCCCCTACATGGTCGCTGGGAATCTCATAGCCAAAGACATCGCGCAGTTTGGTCCCACCCCAAATCTTCTCCTGCATCACAGACTGTAGAAATAATGGTTCTGACATAGTAGACTCCTTAAATATTTTTTACATCCAGCAAGGAATAACCCTTGGTATCGAAACGGTTGTTACTGCTTTCATTATAATATAGCATAGGCACTTTGTCTACTATCTGCTGAAAGCAATTCCTTTATAATAAAAAGAGTAAAGCTCCCCAGCAAATGCCGCAAAGATAACCGACCAGCACATCCTTTGGATAGTGTACGCCGCCAATCACGCGCACTGCGGCCAGTCCTGCTGAAAGCAAGAGGCAGATAAGCCCCGGCAGCCAGAAAAAGTAGAGCAGGCACATGGAAATCACTGTCGCCGAAAAGACATGGCGGCTGGGCATGGATTTACCTGATGTATCCTTGGCCAACAAGGGTTGAATAGCCCATTTTTCGTAAGGTCGTGGCTGATTCAGCCATTTACGAATAGCTGACAACAGACCAAATCCGATAGCTGGTAAGAAGAAAAAAGTAAGCAGCCCTTTCCAGTCTTCCGTCAGAAAGGCACTGATTAGAACGAGGCCATAAACAATAGGTATGAAGAGGGTCATTCCCCGATTGAAGTAAACCAGCCCTTTCAGCCACTGAGGGCGACTGCGAAAGGGAGTCGTTAATTGTTGATAAAAAATCGTGTAGTCTTTCATGCTTGCTTACCCTGCTTTTCTAAAAATTGGACACTCATACTTTCTCTACTATAGCATATTTCTAGACAAGATGGTAGTTTGATAGCAAAAGAGACTGAGACCCAGGCCCCAATCTCTTATTGTTTATGTTTTCTCAGGAGTATTATTTCTCCAAGTTCCAGATTTCCTTGGCATATTGCTCAATGGTATCGTCTGAGGTAAACTTGTCAGATGTAGCGATATTAATCAAGCTCATGCGAGCCCATTTTTCTTTGTCACGATAGAGAGCATCAATCTTCTCTTGAGCTTCTACATAGGAGTGGAAGTCTTCCAAGAGGAAGTATTCGTCATTGTGGGTGATGAGGGCTTCGTAGATTTCAGAGCCTTCTTCACGAACATTTGGAATGGTGCCGTTGACAAAGGTATCGACCACTCGGCGAATATCTGGATTGCTTTCATAGACACCTCGTGAGTAATAATCATGGCGGGCATAGTGCTCGTAAACTTGGTCCTTGTCCATCCCGAAAATAACAATGTTGTCGTCACCGACCTCGTCCTTGATTTCGATATTGGCTCCGTCCAATGTAGCCAGAGTAATGGCACCTGTCATCATGAACTTCATGTTGGAAGTACCAGAAGCCTCCTTGGAAGCCAGAGAAATCTGCTCTGATACATCTGCTGCAGGAATGATTAACTCAGCTAGGCTGACCCTGTAGTTTTCTAGGAAAACAACCTTGAGTTTACCTTGCAGACTTTCATCCTTGTTGACCAGATTGGCTACTTCATTGATTAGCTTGATAACCGACTTGGCAAAGTGGTAGCCTGGAGCAGCCTTGGCACCGAAGATAAAGACGCGTGGCACCATATCCTTATCAGGATTGTCCTTGAGGTCCCAGTAGAGCTTGATGATATGAAGCAGGTTAAGAAGCTGACGCTTGTAGGCATGGAGGCGTTTCACCTGGACATCAAAGATGGCTTCTGTAGAAACTTCCACTCCTGTTGATTCCTTGATGAAGTCAGCCAGACGAGCCTTAGCTTCTTGCTTCACTCGATAAAAATCGCCCAGCACTTGCGGATCATCCTTGAATTCCAAAAGCTTACGCAGCTCATGGATATCACTTCTCCAGCCCTTACCAATCAGCTTATCAATCTCAGCTGACAGAGGCTGGTCCGCAATTTGCAGCCAGCGGCGCTGGATAATCCCGTTGGTTTTGTTATTAAACTTCTCTGGGTAAATGCTGTAGAAATCACGCAAGGTGTCTTCTTTGAGCAGTTCGGTGTGGAGTTTGGCAACACCATTGATTGAATGACCACCGATGATAGCCAAGTGAGCCATGTGGATTTGATTGTCCTTGACGATCCGAGTGTTTTCGATGACTTGCGGATCAAGGCCGCGCCCAGCCATTTCAGCTACATAGCGGTTGTCAATTTCAAGGATAATCTGATAAACCCGCGGCAGGACATTCTTAAAGAGCTCTGCATCCCATTTTTCCAAGGCTTCAGACAGGATGGTATGATTGGTATAGCTCATAGTTTTAACCGTAGCATTCCAAGCGTCTGCCCATTCCAGGTCGTACTCATCCACCAAGAGACGCATAAACTCAGCCGGTGCGACAGCTGGGTGGGTATCGTTGATATGGACAGAGACCTTCTCATGAATATCCTTGAGCGGGCGACCTTGCTTGAGGTAGGATTTGATAATGGTCTGCAGACCTGCACTGGTCATAAAGTATTCCTGAATCAAGCGTAGCTCTTTTCCTTCGTAGCTAGAATCGTCTGGATAGAGAATGGCAGTGATGTCTTGCACACGGCGACGAGCTTCAATAGTCGGATAGTCCAGTTCATACTCTTCTGGAATTTCAACATCCCAAAGACGGAGATTGTTGACATTGTCATTGCCAAAGCCAATCTGCGGCACATCGTAAGGCACCGCACGCAAGGTTTTGGAATTCTCATAAAGAGGCACAATCCGGCCCTTTTCATTGGCGTGGAGGGAAACATTTCCGAAGATTTTAACATCAACAATATCATGGTCCTTACGGGTTTCCCAGACATTGCCCAGACTGCCAAACCAAGCATCAGGAATTTCTACCTGATAGCCATCTACGATGCGTTGCTTAAAGAGGCCATAGCGATAGCGAATCCCATTTCCAAATCCTGGATAGCCAGTGGTTGCCAGCGAGTCCATAAAGGCAGCCGCCAAGCGGCCCAGACCGCCATTCCCCAAGGCCATGTCATACTCAGCATTCTTAACATCTTCAAAGTCAACGCCCAAATCGGCAAAGCCTTCCTTAACCATATCGAGGATACCTAAGTTGAGCAGATTGGTTTCCAGCATGCGCCCTGGAAGAAACTCAATAGAAAAGTAATAAGCTGTCTTTTGCTGCTGCTCAATCAACTGATTGCGGCGCTCCAGCCAAAGGGGCGTGATATACTTGCGGACAGTGCTGGCCAAAGCCTGAAAAAGCTCCACTGAAGTCGCATCGGCAACCTTAATCAGCTGTCTTTCATGTAGAATATCCTTAAAATCTCGAATAAAACGTTCTTTTGTTAGTTCCATAGTGGATGGTTATCTCCCTTTCTTAATAGCGGGAAGCAGATTTAAACGTAGAAATACTTTTTTCAATCAAGATGGGAATAGCTCACTTCAGCCACAAGCAAAAACAGAGCTCCAACACAGTATGATAATATATAAAAATGTAATTCTCACGGAAATCCTCCCTTGTCCAATGGGCAAGAGAGGATTTGCTTATACTGATTCCAAAGTAAATGTTATAGGAGTGATTGATATAAATCACTGTATGCCTTGCTGGCTGTATCCCAAGAGAAGTCTCTCTCCATCGCCTGCTCTTGCAGAGATTTCCAAGCTTTCTTGTCATCGGCATAAAGCCTGAGTGCTTCCTTGAAGGTCCAAGTCAGCCAGTAGCCAGAAAAGTTATTGAAGCTAAAGCCAGTTCCCTGTCCTGTATAGGCATTGTAAGGCTCGACGGTATCACGCAGACCGCCCACTTCATGCACCAAAGGCAGGGTTCCGTAGCGCATAGCCATCATTTGTGACAGGCCACAAGGTTCGAAACGGCTTGGCATGAGGAAAATATCGCTGGCAGCGTAAATCTCCTGAGCCAAGGTCACATCAAAGAGGATGTTGGCTGAAAGCTTATTAGGATAGGCATGACCAAACCAAGCGAAAGCCTGCTCAAAAGCTGGATCGCCTGTTCCCAAGAGGATAATCTGCACATCTTCCTGGAGGAGATTATGCAGCTCTTCCACTACCAAGTCAAAGCCTTTCTGACGGGTCAGACGGGAAACAATCCCAACTACCGGCACATCGTCACGCACAGGCAGACCAACCCGTTCTTGCAAAGCCCGCTTGTTTTCTAGTTTACCAGATAAGTCAGATTTGTCAAAGTGATGGGCTAATAGCGGATCCGTTTCTGGATTATAGATATCTGTATCTATACCGTTGACAATTCCGACCAGCTTACCAGACTCCATCCGCAGGATTTGATCCAAATTACAGCCAAATTCTGGTGTACGGATTTCACCTGCATAGCTTGGTGATACAGTTGTCACTCGATCCGCATAGAGAATACCAGCCTTCATCCAGTTGAGACAGTCATTCCAACGCAGGGTTCCGTCTGCATAGCGCTCATAGCCCACTCCAAACAGTTCCCAAAGCATGCTGTCAGGGAATTGACCCTGGAACTCCAGATTATGGATGGTCAAGACAGTCTTGATATTCTGATATGCTTGAATCCAATGGTATTTTTCCTTAACCAAGAAAGGAATCATAGCTGTATGATAATCGTGAACATGCAGAACATCTGGAATGAAATCAATCCGCTCCATCAGCTCAACTGCTGCTAACTGGAAGTATGCAAAGCGCTCACCATCATCAAAATCCCCGTAAACATGGCCGCGGAAGAAATAATGCTGATTGTCAATAAAATAGAAGGACACACCGTTCAAGACCAGTCGCTTGACCCCAACATACTGACGACGCCAACCAACGCTGACTTCAAAATAGAAAAGGTCTTCCACTTGGTCGCCAAATTTGGCATGGGTCATGTCATAGTATGGCAGAATGACACCAACTTCATGGCCATCCTTGACCAGTGATTTGGGGAGAGCGCCGATAACGTCTCCCAAACCACCTGTCTTAGAAAATGGGGCTCCTTCTGCTGCTGCAAATAAAATCTTCATCGAATTATGTCCTCTGTAACTTTTTGGCCCTTCTTGACTACGATTGGGTCTTCTGCTGTTCCGCGAATCACCACTCCTTCGCCAATTTCAACACCCTTGTCCACAATCGCGTACTCGACAGTTGCATTTTCTCCAACTTTCACTCGAGGGAAGAGAACACTGTGTTTGACACTGCTTCCAGTCTTAATCTTGGTATTCCGTGAAATCACAGAATTGATGACCTCACCTTCCACAATACTTCCTGACGCAAACTGGGAGCGAGATACTTTTGAAGACTCAGCATAGTAAGTCGGCTCTTCATTCTTAACCTTGGTGTAAATCTTTTGGTTCGGACTGAAGAGAGAGTAGAATTTCTTACTTTCAAGCATATCGATATTGGATCTGTAGTAGGTCTCTACAGAATAGATATTCGCCAGATAGCCTGTATATTCGTAAGCAAATGCCCCTTCCTGAGTTGCTAAATCACGCAGGACATAGCGCAGCTTTTGCGGATGGTCTTTCTTAGCTTCTTCTTCCAGCTTTTCAATCAGCCATGGAGTATCCACTACAAAGATATCTGTAGACATATTGAAGAGCTCAGCATCTTCTCGGCCATCAAAGAGTTTATGCCCTCTGACATGGTCCGTTTCGCCAATATCTAGGACAGCATTCACATCTGAGATATTTTCCTTGTGCAATTTCTTGTAGACAACTGTAATCGGCTGCTCTGTTGTATTATGCAAGTGGAAAACTTGATTGAGGTCAATATTAACCAAGATATCACAGTTAAGTGCAACAGTTTGGTTGGAACCAGAACGTTTGAGGTAGGTCAAAAGCTGCTTATAGTATTCCTCACCGACTGTAGAGCTTTCTACACGAGTATTGTAGATTCCCAGGTAATAGTGGCTAAGCAAGGTAGACAGACCCCACTCACGACCAGAACGAATATGGTCAAAGACAGAGCTGATATTGTCCTGCTGGAAGATACCAAAGACACTGCGAATACCAGCATTGGCAAGGCTTGAAAGCGGGAAGTCAATCAAGCGATATTTCCCACCGAATGGCAAGCTGGCTACTGGACGATGATTTGTCAGAGTTGACATATCATGGAAGCCGACTGTGTTTCCTAAAATTGCTGAGTATTTATCAATCTTCATCTTTTGGTACCCCCACTTTCTCGTTGTATCCGACAACATATACTTCCTCTGTGCCATCAATCTCTACACCATCAGAGATGATAGCACCTTCGCCGATAATGGCCCGCTTGATCTTAGCGTCTTTGCCAATAACAGCTCCACTCATGATGACAGAGTCTTCAATGACTGCGCCCTTTTTGACTTGAGCACCAGTAGAAAGAATAGAGTGTTTTACTGTACCGTCAACGAAACATCCATCAACGACCAGCGAGTCTTCTACATGGGAATTTTCACTGATGAAGTTTGGCGGAGAAATCAAGTTGCGAGAATAAATCTTCCAGCGACGATTGCGGCTATCTAGAGCATTTTCTGGGCTGATGTATTCCATGTTGGCTTCCCAGAGAGACTCTACTGTACCAACGTCTTTCCAATAGCCTTCAAAATCATAAGCATAAACGCTTTCACCAGATTCAAGATAGTTAGGGATAACATTCTTACCAAAGTCAGACATATCCACATTACTCTTTTCAGCAGCTACCAGCATATTACGCAGACGTTGCCAGTCAAAGATATAAATCCCCATAGAAGCCTTGGTTGACTTAGGATGTTCTGGTTTTTCTTCAAATTCAACAATCCGATTATTAGCATCTGTATTCATGATACCAAAACGGCTGGCTTCTTTGAGAGGCACATCCAGAACGGCTACTGTCAGGCTGGCATTGTTGTCCTTGTGAGATTGAAGCATATCATCATAATCCATCTTATAGATATGGTCCCCAGACAAAATCAGGACATATTCAGGATTAATGCTGTCGATATAGTCAATATTTTGATAAATCGCATGGCTGGTACCTTCAAACCAGCGATTTCCTTCGCTCGCAGAATAAGGCTGAAGAATGGACACGCCTGAGTTAATACCATCGAGCCCCCAGCTAGAACCGTTTCCGATATGACTGTTCAGAGCTAGTGGTTGGTATTGAGTAATGACACCGACATTATGAATACCGGAGTTGGCACAGTTAGACAAGGCGAAGTCAATAATACGATAGCGGCCGCCAAACTGTACCGCAGGTTTTGCGATACTCTGTGTGAGCTTTCCAAGACGAGTTCCTTGCCCGCCGGCAAGAATCAAAGCTAGCATTTCATTCTTCATAGACTATTACTCCTTTGTGGAATCTTTTTTAACATTTTTACGAGCAATCCGACGCTTGATCTTCCAGATGCTGGCTCCAAGAGCTGGCAGTGTAAAGGTCAAGGTCTGTGGATAATCTTTCCAAAGTCCTTCTTGAGACTGAACTGTTTCGTTATGTCCCTTCCAAACACCTCCCCATTCTTCTAATTCAGTGTTCCATACTTCTTCATAAATGGCTTCCACTGGAACACCAATGGTAAAGTTCTTCCGCTCTACCGGCGCCATATTGAATACACAAACTAACATATCTCCTTTTTCCGTTTTACGAATGAAGGAGAGGACACTTTGATCGGTATTATCCGCATCTATGATTTCGATGCCATCGTAGCTCAGATCAATTTCCCAAAGCGGACGATTGTCTTTATAGAAGGCATTGAGTGCAGCAGTAAAGCCCTGCATCTTCTTGTTCATCTGATCGTCCAGATTCGACCATTCTAGTTGCTCTTCTGACTTCCATTCTAGGAACTGACCAAATTCTGAACCCATAAAGAGCAATTTCTTGCCCGGATGGCAGATTTGATAAGTCAGCAAGTTGCGGAGCCCTGCAAATTGATTGTAACGGTCACCCCACATCTTGTGCATGAGACTCTTCTTACCGTGAACCACTTCGTCGTGCGAGAATGGCAGGAGGAAGTTTTCAGAGAAAGCGTACATAAAGCTAAAGGTCACTAGATTAAAATCGTACTTACGATAAATCGGATCTTCTTCGTAGAAGCGAAGGATATCATTCATCCAGCCCATATTCCACTTGTAGTCAAATCCAAGACCACCCAGCTCTCTCATACCAGTAATCTTGGTCTCTGAGGAGCTTTCCTCTGCAATCATCATGACATCAGGATGAGCTAATTTGATAACCGTATTGAGGCGTTGCAGGAAGTAATAACCTTCATAGTTGCGATTGCCGCCATCTTTATTTGGCTGCCATGGACCGCTGTCATAGTCTAGATAGAGCATATTGCTGACAGCATCAACCCGAATCCCATCCAGATGGTAAAAATCAATCCAGAATTTAATGCTGGAAATCAAGAAAGACTGAACTTGATTTTTACCTAAATCAAAGTTGAGAGCACCCCAGCCATAGTTATGAGCCCGATCGTGATCCTGATACTCGAAAGTCGGTGTCCCATCATAGTAGGCCAGAGCATCATCATTAATAGTGAAATGACCTGGTACCCAGTCCACAATGACACCGATATTATTTAAGTGGCATTCTTCAACGAAGTCTTGAAATTCCTCAGGTGTGCCATAGGTATGCTCAAAGGCGAAGTAGCCCATAAGCTGATAGCCCCAGCTAAGCCCCAGCGGATGAGCCATAAGCGGCATGAATTCCACATGTGTGTAGTTCATCTCCACCAGATACGGAATCAAGTCTTCTTTTAACTGGGCAAAGCTATAAGGACTGCCGTCTTCATTGCGTTTCCAAGAGCCAGCATGCACTTCATAGATATTGACCGGCCGAGAGAAGAAGCCCCAACGCTTCCGGCGTGCCAGCCAAAGACCGTCTTTCCACTTCTTCTCAGGAATAGTGCGAATAACTGCTCCCGTGCCCGGACGCTCTTCCAGATAGATAGCCAGCGGATCAATTTTCAAAATTTCCTGACCACTGCTGCGCTTGATATTGTACTTGTAAATATCTCCTTCCTTAGGCAGTTCTGTGAAGACTTCCCAAACGCCCGCTTCATTTCGGACCATAGGGATCTGCTCTTCATACCAATTGGTGAAATCTCCAATCAAATGGACACTCTGAGCATTAGGCGCCCAAACGCGGAAAGAGTAGCCAGACTTGCCGTCCACTTCATCCTGATGCGCCCCTAGATAATGCTGTAAATGAAAGTTTTCACCTGTTGTAAAGGTTCTTAATGCTTCGTTCTTATCCATGCGATCACCTTTCTATTTGTAAGCGTTTTCTATAATACTATTCTACATTATTTTTATCTCTTTTTCAAGTAAATTTCAAATATCCTTACGGAAAATCACTAAAAACGAACATTAGCTAAAATTAGTAATAAATGAGAGAGAAAACACTGCATTTTGTGCCTCTAAGTATGTTTTTATTCCTTTTTCGCTAAATATAGAGCTGTCCAAAACAAGAAAAAGATGAAAATTTTCATAAAGATATAGACCAATATGTAAATTTACATTTTAAAATAATAAGCAATTAAACATATAAATGCTTGATTCTTTTCAAATGATTCGATAATCTTGTTCAATTTACAAGTTCATCAAGGTAAGAAAAAAGGCCGCACAAAGCCGCCTTTCTCATTATTTCACATCAAACACGATGGATTTCACTTGTGTCATCGCTTCGATACTGTAACGAATCCCTTGCACTCCTGCTCCAGATCCCTTAACACCAAGGAATGGGAAGTTATCTGGACCACGTTGGGTCTTATTATTGATGTGTACAGTACCCACTTCCAGTTTCTCAGCAATTTCAAATGCTTTAGGGAAATCATTTGTAAAGACTGAAGATTGAAGACCAAACTCTGACTGGTTACAGATCTGAATAGCCTCTTCAACGGAAGTCACACGAATAATCGGAAGAACAGGACCAAATGGCTCTTCCCAAGCTAATTTCATATCCAGTGTCACATGGTCAAACAAGGCAGGCCAGATGAGATTTGCTTCACGTTTGATTTCTGTCAAGGCTGACGCTCCTTTTTCTTGAGCATCTTCAATCAAGCCCCAGATGAAATCTGCTGATGCATGATCAATGACTGGTGTGATATCCGCATTATCAAAGGGATCACCAACCGTCAGTTTCTCTACCTCTGCCTGAAGTAGCGCCGCTAATTTATCTGCTACGCTCTCCATAACAATGACACGTTTAATAGCCGTACAGCGCTGACCGGAATAACTGTATGCCCCACCAACAATCTGCTTAGCTGCATGCTCCAAGTCAGCATCTTCTAGCACAACTGCAGCATCCTTACCACCCAATTCAAGCATAATTGGACGCATACCAGCCAACTTACCGATGCGTTCACCGATTGGAGTGGAGCCCGTAAAGTTAATGTAGTTTACTTCTTTATGCTCAATGATGTAGTCCCCGATTTCTGAACCGCGGCCAGTGATGGTATTGAAAACACCAGCAGGCAGACCAGCCTCAGCAAAAGCCTGGGCCAAGAGCAAACCAGAGATTGAACCTTGAGTAGGTGGCTTAAACATCACGACATTTCCGCCGATAAGGGCAGGAGCAATCTTAGAACCAGACAGGTTGACTGGGTAGTTAAATGGCGCAATAGCCAATACAACTCCTACAGGCTCACGACGGACCACAGCCAATTTTTTCTTGCTAGCAGCTTCAAAGCCACCGCCTTCCATAACCTGACCGTGAATACGAATCCCTTCTTCAGCTGCATAGCGAATCAAGTCTGCTGTCCGGACTACCTCTCCTACTGCCGCTTTGATACCCTTGGCAACTTCCTTTGCAAGGATTTCACCAATCTTCTCCTGATCGCGCTCTAAAATATCCGCAACCTTATGCAGATAAGCTGCACGTTCAACTGCTGAAAGAGCTCTCCAAGCTGGCAAAGCTGCACGAGCACTCGCCATCGCATTGTCTACCTCTGCCTGAGTCATGGCAGGAACAGTTCCTAAAATCTCATTGTTGATAGGAGATGAGATGGTGATTTTATTTTCAGAAACTTTCCACTCTCCATTTATATAGTTTTTATATTGTGTCACTTGTCCCCTCCAAAATGTTATTAAATATTATTTTACCAAATTTTCTGAAAATTTCAACCAAAAGTTATAAATTTAAAGAATTTTTTCACAATTAAGATAGATTATTAAATTTTGTTCATATTAGATCTGCTTATTTTCTGTTTTCTTTGATTTCAACTTTCTGCACAAACTTCACTATGCCCCTGAAGAAAACAAAAAAGACCAGGAAAATCTCCCTGATCTTAATTTTTCAGATTAATCGAAGTCCAGATATTCTTTTTCAAGCTCAAGAACTTCTTCCATCGTTGCACATTCAGTCAGTGCACGCTGAGCCAGTTCTTGCATCTTCTTCGTATCCAGCTTCTTCATGAGGCTACGAGTCCGAAGAACTGAAGTCGCACTCATAGAGAATTCATCCAAGCCCATACCTACGAGCAATGGCACCGCAGTTTGATCGCCGGCCATTTCTCCACACATACCTGCCCACTTGCCTTCAGCATGAGCTGCCTTGATAACATTGTTGATCAAGCGAAGGATAGATGGGTTGTAAGGTTGATAGAGGTAAGAGACTTGCTCATTCATCCGGTCAGCCGCCATAGTGTACTGGATCAAGTCGTTGGTACCGATAGAGAAGAAGTCTACTTCCTTGGCAAATTGATCCGCCAACATAGCTGCTGCTGGAATTTCAATCATGATACCCACTTGGATATTATCCGCTACTGCAACACCTTCAGCCTGCAATTTAGCTTTTTCTTCGTCATAAACCGCTTTAGCTTTGCGGAATTCTGTCAGAAGGGCTACCATTGGGAACATGATGCGCAATTGTCCATGTACAGATGCACGCAAGAGAGCGCGGATTTGTGTACGGAACATCGCATCGCCAGTTTCAGAGATAGAGATACGCAAAGCACGGAAACCAAGGAATGGGTTCATTTCATGTGGCATATCGAAGTAAGGAAGCTCCTTATCTCCACCAATGTCCATTGTACGAACAACTACTGGTTTTCCATTCATGCCTTCAAGCACAGCCTTGTATGCTTCATACTGCTCATCTTCTGTCGGGAAGTCTTGAGAATCCATATAAAGGAACTCAGTCCGGTAAAGACCAACTGCTTCTGCACCGTTAGCATTGACACCTTCAACGTCTTTTGGCGTACCGATATTGGCTGCCAATTCGAAATGCTTGCCATCTGCAGTCACAGTCTGAGCATCCTTAAGCAATTCCCATTCAGCTTTTTGCTTAGCATAAGCCTCACCAGCTGCTTTAAATGCTGCGATTTGCTCTTCAGTTGGGTTGATAATCACTTCACCAGTGATACCGTTAGCTGCAATCACATCGCCATCTTTTACAAGCTCAGTAATGTTATTAGTTCCCAATACTGCTGCGATTTCAAGCGTACGTGCCATGATAGCAGAGTGGCTTGTACGGCCGCCGATATTGGTTACAAAAGCTTTAACAAATTTCTTATCCAGCTGTGCTGTATCAGAAGGAGTCAAGTCATGAGCAATGACAACTGATTCTTCATTGATAGACGCTGGATTTGGCAATTTCTTGCCCAAAAGGTTAGCAAGAACACGCTTTGTCACGTCGCGGATATCTGCCGCACGTTCCTGCATATATGGATTGTCGTCCATGTTTTCAAAAAGAGTGATAAACATGTCCGTTACTTCTTTCAGACCAGCTTCTGCATTGGTCTTTTTCGCACGGATTGTTTCTTTGATTTGCCCAACCATTTCAGGGTCAGCAAGTACCATTAAGTGAGCGTCAAACACCTGAGCGGCTTCCTCACCAAGGCTATCTACTGCTTTCTCACGGATAACAGAAAGCTCGTTCTGTGAAGCTTCAAGAGCTGCATCCAAACGAGCCTCTTCTGCATTCGTATCTTCGACTGAAACAGTCTCAAATGATAAATCCGGTTGAACTAATAGATATGCCTTAGCAACGGCAACACCGTCAGATGCTGCAATTCCTTTAAGCATTTCTGTCATATTAAGCCAATCCTTCTTTTTCCATTGTTTCAGAGATTGCAACGATAGCATCGTCTGCATCTGCACCTTCAGCTGAGATCTTAACATCAGCTCCTTGGCCAACACCGAGACTCATAACACCCATGATAGATTTCAAGTTTACTGATTTACCTTTGTATTCAAGCGTGATGTCTGAAGCAAATTTGCTAGCAGTTTGAACCAACAAAGTTGCTGGACGTGCGTGAATACCTGTTTCTGCTACAATGTGGAAATCTTTAGAAGCCATAGTTAGACTCTCCTTTTAAATAATTCTTTTTGAGTTATTGTGATAACCCTTACAAGTTGATATTATATCACCTTTTGAAATCTTTTTCAAGAATTTTATAGCCCGCTTACAAAATATTTCTTAGGAAATGAAAACTCTTCTTATTATATTGAAGAGAGAATTTTCGAGCTAAATCCCACATTCCCAAAGCTTTATTCAAAAATGGCTTCCACCAAGTTTTTAATCATAAATTTCTTATTTTATAGAAACTAATTGTTATAAAATAAGAATATAAACTCCCCCTCCACTCCTCCTAGTGATTCCCTAAATTCTGTAACACAAGATATTGGATTTTGGTTTTTGGGAGGAAAATCTTCCAGTCATTTATCTAACATTTTAAGACTTGTTTAAGCATTGCTGCAACAGCATTTTGCTCCCTTTCTGCAATTTTTCACTTCTTTTCACCGCTTATACAAACACTATATATTGTATTGTAATCTATCCTATAACAAAATATCACACAATATTTAGTTCAAAACTATTGACATTCTATTTTCTTTTAGATATACTAGTTTCGTATTATTTAAAAGAAAAAACGAAAGTTTAGAGGAATTTTTAATGGTAACTATTTACTCAAAAAACAACTGCGTTCAGTGCAAAATGACCAAGCGCTTCTTAGATACTAATCATGTAGAATACCGCGAAATCAACTTGGATGAACAGCCAGAATTCATTGACCATGTCAAAGATCTTGGTTTCAATGCTGCTCCTGTGATTCAGACAGCAACTGAGGCATTTTCTGGTTTCCAACCTGGTAAATTGAAAAAACTGTCTTAATGTAGTTTATTTTGAGGGCAGCGCGCCTTGATTGGGAGATAAACTAAAAGACAGATTATCAGGGCAAACTGCAGCTCCTATGCTCATAGGGGCCGTTTCTTTTGTAAGGCGGATATTTTTCCGCTAGCTAATTATCTTATTTATATAGAAAAGGAAAAACATGGGACTCAAACATTTAGAGGATGTGACATACTTCCGACTCAACAACGAAATCAACCGTCCAGTTAATGGTCAGATTATGCTTCATAAAGATCAAGAAGCCTTAAAAGCTTTTTTTAAAGAAAACGTTGAGCCAAACACCAAGCAATTTTCTTCTATCACAGAAAAAATTAAATATTTAATAGAAGAAAACTATTTGGAAAAGGAATTTATTGAACTTTATTCTCCTGAATACATCGAGGAGTTGACTGCTTTTATCCATGCTCAAGATTTCAAGTTTAAATCTTTCATGGCTGCTTATAAGTTCTACAACCAGTATGCCCTGAAGACCAATGATGGTGAATACTATCTGGAAAGCATGGAAGATCGGGTACTCTTCAACGCCCTCTACTTTGCCAACGGAGATGAAGCCATTGCCAAGGATATTGCCAATGAAATTATCCACCAGCGCTACCAACCGGCTACACCAAGCTTCCTCAACGCTGGTCGGGCTCGTCGTGGTGAATTGGTTTCTTGCTTCCTCATCCAAGTAACAGATGATATGAACTCAATCGGTCGCTCCATCAACTCTGCCCTGCAATTGTCTCGTATCGGAGGCGGGGTCGGTATTTCCCTCAGCAATCTGCGGGAAGCCGGAGCACCTATCAAGGGCTATGAGGGAGCTGCATCTGGGGTTGTTCCTGTTATGAAACTCTTTGAGGACAGTTTCTCTTACTCTAACCAGCTGGGCCAACGTCAGGGAGCTGGGGTTGTTTACCTCAACGTCTTCCACCCAGATATCATCTCTTTCCTTTCTACCAAGAAAGAAAACGCCGACGAAAAAGTTCGGGTTAAAACCCTCTCACTCGGCGTTGTCATTCCGGATAAGTTCTACGAATTAGCACGCAAAAATGAAGAAATGTACCTCTTCAGCCCATACTCTGTTGAACGCGAGTATGGAGTGCCATTTGCCTACCTTGACATCACTGAAAAATACGATGAGTTGGTCGCTAATCCAAATATCACTAAGACCAAGATCAAGGCCCGTGATTTGGAAACAGAAATTTCCAAACTCCAACAAGAATCCGGCTATCCTTATGTCGTAAACATTGATACGGCCAACCGTTCAAATCCAATCGACGGTAAAATCGTCATGAGTAATCTTTGCTCTGAAATCCTGCAAGTACAAGAACCTAGCCTTTTGAATGATGCGCAAGAGTATCTTCACCTAGGAACAGATGTATCATGTAACTTAGGCTCTACTAACGTTGTCAACATGATGACTTCGCCTGACTTCGGAAAATCCATCCGAACTATGACACGCGCTTTGACCTTTGTCACAGACAGCTCGCACATCACAGCTGTGCCATCTATTGACAATGGTAACAGTCTGGCGCACACCTTTGGTCTGGGAGCTATGGGACTGCACAGCTACTTAGCTCAGCAGTTGATCGATTATGGATCTGCGGAAGCTGTAGAGTTCACTAGCATCTACTTCATGCTCATGAACTACTGGACCTTGGTTGAGTCTAACAATATCGCTCGCGAACGTGGCGTGACCTTCCACAACTTTGAAAAATCTGACTATGCCAACGGCACTTACTTTGACAAGTACCTGACGGGTGAATTTGTACCTAAGTCTGACCGTGTCAAAGAACTCTTCGCTGGCATCTTTATCCCATCTGCAGAGGATTGGGCAGAGTTGCGCGACAAGGTCAAGGCTGATGGCCTCTACCACCAAAACCGCCTAGCTGTCGCACCAAATGGCTCTATCAGCTATATCAATGATGTTTCTGCTTCAATTCACCCAATCACTCAACGGATCGAAGAACGTCAAGAAAAGAAAATCGGTAAGATCTACTATCCTGCTGCTGGTCTATCAACGGAGACTATTCCTTACTACACCAGTGCTTATGACATGGACATGCGCAAGGTTATCGATGTCTATGCAGCGGCAACTGAGCACGTGGACCAAGGTCTTTCCCTGACTCTCTTTATGCGCAGCGATATCCCTAAAGGCCTCTACGAATGGAAAAAAGAAAGCAAGCAGACAACCCGCGACCTTTCTATCCTGCGTAACTACGCCTTCAACAAGGGAATCAAGTCCATCTACTACGTCCGTACCTTTACTGATGATGGCGGCGAAGTAGGTGCCAACCAATGTGAAAGCTGTGTCATCTAACAAGAGATTTTAGAAAAAGAAAAGGAAATTCGACCATGTCACAATTTTACCTTCCTCATCATGAACAGGAAGGTAAAATTGTGAAGCATTGGGACAGTATCCAAGAAGGGATAGCTGATACCACATCAGGTCGTACCATCTACTAAAGGAGAAAGAATGCAAACTTACTACAAAGCCATTAACTGGAACGCTATCGAAGATGTCATCGATAAGTCCACCTGGGAAAAACTGACCGAGCAATTCTGGCTGGATACGCGGATTCCCCTGTCCAATGACCTGGATGACTGGAGAAAGCTGTCCCACAAGGAAAAGGATTTAGTCGGCAAGGTCTTCGGTGGCCTGACCCTGCTGGATACACTCCAGTCTGAATCTGGTGTGGATGCCCTGCGCAAGGATGTCCGCACTGCCCACGAAGAAGCTGTCTTCAACAACATCCAATTTATGGAGTCCGTTCACGCCAAGTCCTACTCTTCTATCTTTTCTACGCTCAACACCAAGTCAGAAATTGATGAAATCTTTGCCTGGACCAACACCAATCCATACCTGCAAAAGAAAGCTGAGATTATCAACGAAATTTACCTGAACGGTACAGCTCTGGAAAAGAAAATAGCCAGCGTTTTCTTGGAAACCTTCCTCTTCTACTCTGGTTTCTTCACTCCGCTCTACTATCTGGGGAATAACAAACTGGCTAACGTTGCTGAAATTATCAAGCTGATTATCCGTGACGAGTCTGTCCATGGAACCTATATCGGCTACAAGTTCCAGCTAGCCTTTAACGAACTACCAGAAGACGAGCAAGAAAAACTCAAAGAATGGATGTACGACCTGCTCTACACCCTCTATGAAAATGAAGAAGGCTACACTGAAAGCCTCTATGACACAGTCGGCTGGACCGAAGAGGTCAAGACCTTCCTGCGCTACAATGCCAACAAGGCTCTGATGAATCTGGGACAGGATCCCCTCTTCCCAGACTCAGCGGACGATGTCAATCCTATCGTCATGAACGGTATCTCAACTGGTACTTCCAACCATGACTTCTTCTCCCAAGTAGGTAACGGCTACCTACTAGGCGAAGTTGAAGCCATGCAGGATGACGACTATAATTACGGTTTATAAGACAAAAATCCCTCTTTCCAAAATATGGAAAGAGGGGTTTTTGATTGACTATTAATCTATTGATTATCGTAGATATATTCTTCCAGATGTTCTGCGACTGTAATCTCAACTCCAGCCTCAGATGTTAGATAAATCACGGTACAGTCATGAGCAGGGACAATAGGAAATAAAGAGGGCTTCATATTTTGATAAATTCTATACATCCGCCTTTGACTCGTTGGATTTTCCAGATAAAGCTTGCTGTCACCACCAGAAAAGTCAGCCGGCAGAAGAGCATAGTAAGCCACCAAAGCTCCATTTTCATCCAATACTCTAATCTTATTTAAGTCCTCAGCTATTTTTTTCATCATTAAAGTGGCCATTTCTTCCTCCCTTCATATTTTTATCCAAATAAAGGTGGAGCTGGAAACATCATCCCTAACCCCACCTATACAGTAACTAATTAGATACGCGATAATACGGATGCTGTGAAGCAGTGATAGCATCGCTGCCTAGTTGCAATTGTTCTTTTGGAGCAGGATTACCTGTCAAGGGCAATGCAGCACCTTCTGGAATAAAGAACAAGGGATCACTGCTACCAGAGCTATAGTACCCAAAAGATACGACATATTTATTATTATCAACTCTACCATTGTAAAAGGTATTATTGTCAATCACTTCGCCTGAACTTCGTTTGAGCACTGTTGAACCATTGCCATCAATAACAAATTGATCTCCCAAATCATTTTGCCAAGTGCCAGCCACACTAGAAAAATCTCCTGCAGCCAAAGCATTGACATCAATACCTGCTGCTGGAGTGGCTGGATCTTTCGTGTCAGACTTTGTTTCATTTTTAGGCTGAGCTTCAGAAGATGCTGACGCTACATCAGTTTCATCTTGGCTAGCTGATTGAATAGCTTTTGATTCAGACTTGACATCCGATTTAGAAGTTTGAACTGTTTGGCTAGAGCTGCTACTTTGAGATGTTTGCTTCTCCTGCTGTTTACCACAAGAAATAAGCAAGAAAACGGACGCAACAAGTGTTGTACTAGTAAGCAGAAATTTCGCATTTTTCATAAAGGGAACCTCCTCTAAGTTTCAAACATATAATAATCAAATAAAATTAGTTAATCAGCTACTCGATAATACGGATGCTGTGAAGCAGTGATAGCATCTTGTCCAACTCGAATCTGTGCTTTAGGATTCTCGTTTCCCGTATCAGGCAAAACCGCTCCTTCTGGAATTACTAAAAAGGTTGCGCTACTGCTACCAGCTGTATAAGCAAGAGTAGCTACATAACTACCATCGCTTACTTGACCTTTTAGTAAAGTATAATCGCTGGATTCTTTTCCATTCAGAGTATGAGAAACAACCCCTTGATTATTCAATACTATCGCATCCCCCAAATCATTTTGCCAAGTACCGGCTACACTCGAAAAATCTCCTGCTGCCAAAGCATTGACATCAACACCCGCTGCTGGAGTGGCTGGGTCTTTCGTGTCAGACTTTGTTTCATTTTTAGGCTGAGCTTCAGAAGATGCCGACGCTACATCGGTTTCATCTTGGCTAGCTGATTGAACAACTTTCGCTTCAGATTTGACATCTGATTTAGAAGTTTGAACTGTTTGACTAGAGCTACTACTTTGAGATAGCTTCTTGTCCTGCTGTTTGCTACAAGCACCAAGCAAGACAATAGAAGAAGCGAGCGCAGTCGCAAGAAACATTAATTTTGCATTTTTCATAAAAGGACCTCCTTTAGGTTTGCCTAATTATAACACGAAAGATTTTGCCAAAACAGGACATAGATGTCCTGTTAGCCTTGATGATAGATCTGAAGTTCTTTATTCCACTCCTCAGACATTTTTTTAGATAGAAAAGTATGACCTAACAATTTCGCCAGCGTCAGTCCCTCTTCGTAGTATTGTTGAGCCTTTTTCTCGTCCTTGTGTACGAAAAGCTCATATTCTCCCTCTAACATTCTTATCAGCGGTTTCTTTTGATAGTCCTCTGTCAATTCCATGATTATATTAAGTTTGTTGAGTGTATCTTTTGTATAAATGAACTCTTTTCGCTCGCACTCAATACCTGGGATTGTCAGTAGAGCATCTCGCATGAGAAAGAGATATTCATTTGGAATATAGTCAACTGATTGCAGTAATCGCCGAGCGATTCTTGTATATAACTCCTTATCAAACTTAGCTGACCGAATCTCCTCTTCATCTCCCACATAGATCTGATAGAGCTGGATGTAGAGTAAGTCATTCACGTCATAATGCTTTTTACTCTGCAAATCGTCCAAATGCTGGGCAAAGAGAGTCATTCCATACTTATGGAATTTCTCAGAAGTATAAGTATAAATCTTTGATTGCAAGATATCCATTACATTCTGCTCAGCTTCTGGCAAATCATCATAATAAACTTCAAAAATTTCATCTATGATATGCTCCAATTCGGACAAGACTTCAGTGTTGCCATAAGTGGTCGTGCGAATCAGCTTATACTTCAATCTCTGGTAATCAGCAGGTAGAGCTGCATTTTCTTTTTTACTTCCTGTCAAGGTTGCCAAATCGACCTCTAGACAAGAAGCAAGATATTCTAAAGTAGAGAGAGTCGGCTGAGAAATGCCTGACTCCAAACGGGTTAACTGCCGTATAGAAAACTTTGACTCATCACCACACAGTTGCTCCTTGGTCCAGCCCCTATTTAATCGAAGCTGTTTCAAATGCTGTCCAAATTCTTTTCCTTGCATCGTCAATTCCCCTCCCAAATAAATCAGGAAACTTTTGTTTATGTTATCATGTTATTCTAGATTTATTATAGCATAACTGGAAAGATTTTACTAATAAAATTCTAAAAAGATTACTTCCTTTTCTCAGTGATGAAATCTACCTAACTGTTGCAACAGTTAGGTAGAGCGGAGCTATTGAGACCTTAGGCTCAATAGCTAGTCATGGAACTCTGCAGGAGGTCGCTGACGTCCGCCATCACTTGAGAAAAGTATGTAAATCTAAAAATTAGCATATTACAAATATTAAAGGACCCCAAACTTAAAAGTTTGGAGTCCTTCTACCATATTCTTTTTTAAGCCTAAACACAAAAAACTAGCAATACACATTCAAGTGAGATGGCAAGACACGAATCGTCACAGGCAGTTGGTCGCCCTCATCTCCGTCAACGTTGACGCTGAGCTCTGCATTGTCATCAGCCAACTCAACTGTGATTTCCTTAAAGGTCAGATACTCGATATTATCACTTTCTTCTCCATTGCCTGAAATCAAATCTGGCACAGAAACCAAGGTGTCTAAGAGATTTTTATCCTTAAGGTACAAAAGGTGGAGCAAGCCGTCATTGACAGTGGCTTCAGGAAGAATGCTCTCGAAACCTCCGATTGAGTTGGTAGAGCCAATCAAGAGTGTGCTGCTCTTTATCGTACGCTCTTCTCCATCAATCTTCAAGTGAAATTCGTAAAAACTAGTATCCATCAACTGCTTGAAGCCAGAGATAAAGTAAGCAAACTTGCCCCATTTGGTCTTGTCTTCAGAATCTACATTGTTGATCGATTCAGGAATAGTTCCAATGGCAACTACATTCATAAAGTACTGGTCATTAATCTTGCCGATATCAAGCGGCTTGACTTTATTGATATCCAGATTCTGAATGGCTTCTTCAGCGTCTAGGGGAATGCCGAGAGCACGCGCCAAGTCATTGACCGTACCAAGTGGAAAGAAACCAAAGGTCGGACGATAGTCTAGTTCAGCTAGACCGCTGATTCCTTCATTGACTGTTCCATCGCCACCCATGACAAAGACGCTATCATAATGGTCTTCTGCGGCTTGCTTAGCAAAAGCTGCTGCATCTCCGCCTTTTTCAGTATGCTTGACCACTACCTCATCGAAACATTCTGCTAGCTTTTCTCTTGCCAAGTCTTCATAGGACTTGGCTTTTTCGCCTCCCGAGCTAGGGTTGACAATTAATAGGACTTTAGACATAAAGAAACCTCTTTTCATTTGATAGCTCATTATACCATCTGGAAAACACTTTCACAAGAATTTGAATCTGCTGGCTTTCGAAAGACCAGAACAGCAGTTTAGTATTTAAAATCCATTCCACAGAAAAACACTTCTGCCGTTAGACTTTTCTGCCTAACTTTAGAAGTGCTGTCTTATATTTAGTTTTTCTATTAAAAGAAGACAATAAGAACAAAGGCAATTAGGTTATTGGCCAGATGTAGGCCAATTGAGTAGCGCAGATCCTTCTTAGCCAAATAGCCTAGGCCAAAGATTGCCCCTAAGATGAAGTAAACGAGAAACTGGACAAGATTGCCCGGCATGTGCAGAAGAGAGAAAAAGCTGGCAGATACAGTTAAATAGAGCAGAATTTTCGCCAAGCTATTTTGGTCAGGAAAGAGAAACTTAGCCAAAAATCCTCGTGTCAGCAACTCCTCGAGAACAGGAGCAAAGATTACCATGTATAGGAATGCAAAGGCTGGCTGCTGCTGAATCAACTCTACAGCAGTGTTCTGATTGGCAGAAGATTCAATAGGAACGAGCTGCTGGAAGATGATAAAAGCAAGCAAGAGGACACTAGGAAGCCAGATAGAACTGGTCAGCTTGGTATTTTTGATTTCCAGTTTCAAATCTTTCTGGTACCATTTCCACATGGCAAAAGAATAGAGACTGGCAAGTATGACAAAAATCGGCAAAATCAATAGTTGAGAAGTTCCTCCTGTCAGAGAGCCTATGGTGAAGAGAACTATAGCGGAAAATATATAGAAATAGGCCAAGTGGACAAGTATATAAAGGCCAAAATTAGTAAAGAAAGTTTTTAATTTCATAGTGACTCCTTATAGTTTGCTTTACTGAAACATAGCTAGTAGCAGTATTATAGCCATAGGAAGATTGTTCAGGATATGAACCAACATGGAATCTTTTATATTCCCCCGACGAGCATAGGATAAATAAAGAACCAGTCCAAGTGCAAAATAAATTGGGAACTCTGTCAATTGAGTGATATGAGGCAGGGTGAAGACCACAGAAGTCACAATGGCAGACAAAACTTTTTGATTATTTTTGAAAAAGAAGGCAGTCCCAAAACCGCGGAAAATTAATTCTTCCATGATAGGAGCGATAAAAGCAATCGTTGCAACAAAGAGCAAGGCAAAGAAGATATGCTGCGAAGACATCATCCCCCCCAGCCCTTGTATAGCACTGTCATTACTAGTCTGGGAATTGCCGCTCAGGATAAGATTAAGATAAACACCGACAATAGCAGCCACTCTCGCAAGGAAAAAGAATAGAAAAGCAAAACCGATGTCCTTGCCAGACAGTTTGAATTTCTTCTTTTCTTCAGACACACGCTTCTGATATCGCCGCCATAAGATACGAAAAATCAGGAAAACTAAAATCAGATACAAGGCTACCAATAAGATTTCTGCATAAACAGGTAAACTCTTCCCGAGCCTTAAGAATAGCATCGGAGCAACATTTATAAGGAGGCTAAGAGCAATTAAGCCTATCCATTTTACAAGTCCTAAAGCAGTTGATTTGAAGTTGTTCATTTTGTACTCTCCTTTTGATAAATATTAATACCGACTTCCGTATCCTCAACAGCGATATCACCCTTATGCCGAAGAATAGCGACAGCCAGGAAAAAATCTCCTGCACAGCCGGCTGCATGGAAGCTAGCAAGAACGATATAAGAGGTCGCAGTCAGAATATGCAAGGCATAGATCAAGGTCAGGACTAGGCTAATCAGAAAGAAAGGTGCCAGGATGATGACGAGCATCCTTTTCCGACTGTAACGACTGCCTGGACTGGTCGCATAGGCCATGCCGCTTTTAAAACCAAACTTGACCTTGGTATTTTCATCCCCCAAGACCTTGAAGAAAAAGCCGTGAATCAGCTCATGGATGACCATTAGAACAAGGAGGTAGAGTAAGTCAAAAAAATGAAAAACTTCGCTACCCTTGCCATACATTAGAATAGCAATCCAAGTAAAGAGGGCTAGAAAAGGGAAGATCAGCAATACAGCCGTTATATTCAGAGCCAGATTGACCTTTTTATTAAGGATAAAATCAAGTTCTTTCAGTAGTTTCATAATTTCCGCCTTTCATCGGGAAATAAGCTTATTTGAAATATTTTCTTACCATTGGATAATACATAAGATTGATATAGATATGGATTACCACTAGGATGACAAAACCGGAAACGACATTGAGGGGTGTGAAGGCTCCCAGTATCCCTAAAATGACATAGAGGGCTGGCAGAAGTCTCTGATTTACATTGAAGAGAATGAGATAGCACTGTTCATAATTGGCTTGCAGCTCTGACTCATCATAAGAGAGGGCAAATTCTTTTATTTCCTCAGTAGTCGGAAAGGCTGATAGCTTATAGTGCCGCACCTTCTGAACCGTCTTTAAAAAGACAACTTGCAAAATAAAATAAAGAAAGGCAATCGCATAATCTATAAGACTCCACTGAAGCGGACTCTTATTATTAGTGATATTCCCGATAAAAACAACTCCAACTAAAATCGTAAAAAGAACGATAGCACTGCTGATATTAAAGACAATGCCCGCATATTCCAGATTTTTAAAGGTTAGCCGGTACCATTCATAATTCTTATCCTCATCTGCTTCTTTTTCATAAGCTTCATTGTATTTACGAGTCCGATAAATCAAGAAAAAGACCAATGGATAGAGGATGATAAGACTAGCCCGACCTAACTGGCGCAGCAGTTGAACAGTAAAAATTGTCGACCAACTGATGTTTTTTAGCAGACCTATTTCAGAAAACAAAACAGACAAGCCACCTATTAAAGCTCCAGCTAGCAAAATAAGGACATTATATAAAACTCTTTTCTGTTTAGATATACGTTTTTGCTCTTTCACGACTTCTTCTCCTTTATTTTTTTACAATAGATGATACAAGAATGCTGAGGCTGAAGGACTGTTTTAGCTCCTGTTGAAATGAATCTTAATTGGTTCTTCATTCTGCTTCCTCCACCAGCCGAAAGACATTCTCAATGTTTTCGTTGAAAATATGGGCAATCTTAAAGGCAATCACAATCGATGGGGTATATTCGCCTCTCTCTATAAGGCTGATTGTCTGCCTGGAAACACCGGCCAGCTTAGCCAGTTCTGTCTGGTTGAGACCGTCACGCGCCCTCAACTCCTTGAGTCGATTTCTAAGCTGCATCATAAACTCCTTATTTATTATTCTCCCTTGGATAAAATCATTGTAACAGATTCTTTTCTTTTTGACAAGTATCTTTGTCAAAAAAATAATAATCATTGTCAAAAATGCCTTTATCATAGACAAAAAAGAATCCAGCTCAAACTGAATCCTTTTCCTTTATTCATCTACTTCTGAAAATACTTCTTTTAAAATAGCAATACCCTGCTGGATTTCCTCCCTGCTGATAGTCAAAGGCGGCAGGAGACGGATAACATTCTCTCCGGCTGTCAGGATAATCAAGCCTTTCTGGCGAGCGGCTTCAACAAGCCTTGACAAACCGGCACTTGTTTCAATACCAATCATCATGCCCAGACCGCGAACAGCAGAAATCTTTGGATGATCCTTAAAAGCAAGCTGCAGCTGCTCCAGTAAGATGGCACTCTTAGACCTGACTTCTTCCATAAATCCCGTCTCTTTCATGATATGCAAGGTCTCCAAGGCAGTTGCCATGGCTAATTTATTGCCACCAAATGTGGAGCCGTGACTGCCCGGCCCAAAAGCGGGAGCCAAGCTTGATTTTCCTAATAGAGCACCAGCGGGCAGGCCATTGGCCAGACCCTTAGCCAGGGTCACAATATCCGGTATAATCCCATAGTGCTCAAAGGAATAAAGCTGACCAGTGCGCCCCATACCTGTCTGGACCTCATCGACAATCAGCAAAAGCCCCTCTTGTTGGCAAAAATCAGCCAAGTCTTTGACAAAAGCTGCTTCTGCTGGACGAACACCCGATTCTCCTTGGATCAATTCCAGCATGATAGCTGCCGTATCCTGATTGACCAAGTCTTCTACGCTGGCCAGATCATTGTAAACCGCATAGCTGAAATAAGGCACCCCATCACCAAATCCTTTCTTGATCTTATCCTGTCCTGTTGCGGCCATAGCACCAAAGGTCCGACCGTGAAAGGATTGCTGAAAGGTGATAATGCCTTGCTTGCCAGCAGCTTTGCGGGCTAGCTTAATAGCTGCTTCATTGGCTTCCGCTCCGCTATTGCAGAAAAAAGCTAAATAATCATAAGAACCTGCCAGTTCCTGAGCCACCTGCTCTTGCAGAGAGCTAAGATAGAGATTGGGACTGTGCCAGATGCGCCCTGCTTGCTGGATCAAAGCCTGCTGGACCTGCGGGTGAAAGCCAAGATTGGTTACGCCAATCCCCGATGAAAAGTCCAAATAAGCTTTTCCCTCATTGTCAATCAGATAGGAGCCCTCTGCTTTAACAAACTCAATGGGTGCCCTCTTGTAGTTTTCAAATAAATAAGTCATCGTTATCCCTCTGCTATCAAGGTGCCCGTCAAAAGATTGTCACCAATCAGAACCTGCCCGACACCGGAAAGCACAGTCTGGACAGCACTCTCAATCTTGGGAATCATACCACCCTTGATGACACCTGTCTGAATCTTCTTGGAAACCTGACTGGTCAGAAGCTGGGGCAGGACCTTTTTGTCCTCTAGAACTCCTTCTATATCTGTCATCAGGATTAGCTTCTCTGCCTGCAAGCTGCTAGCAACTGCCGCTGCTAGATAGTCTGCATTGATATTTAAGAGATCGCCAGCCGCATTTTCCCCCAGCGAAGCCAGCACTGGGACTATGTCCGCATCCAGCAGCTGCTCTAGATAAGCAGTTTGAATTGCTGTCACATCACCGACATAGCCATAGAGCTCTTTATCGATAAAATCTGCCGAAACTGTCTTTCCCAAATGAGAAACCAACTGAACGCTTTCAATATCTGAGTCGTTCAGTTCTTGTGTCAACGTCCGGCCGACTTGACCTAGCAAAGCCTGCTCAATGATGGGTAAGTCAGACTTAGCTGTCACCCGCAATCCCTTAACCTTGTGAGTAGGCAGCTGACGCTCTTTCATGAGTTGGTTAATGACCAGACCGCCCCCATGAACGACCACGATTTTCTTACCAGCTGCTATCCACTCTTGCATCTGCTTGATAAACTTATCAGACAGTTTTTGCGCAGCAACACCGCCAATTTTTATAACAATCACATCTTTCATTGCATTTCTCCTTAGGTTCTATAGAGGGCATTGATTTTCACATAATCATAGGATAAATCGCAGCCCCAGGCCTGAGCTTCAGCGTCCCCATCGTGTAGGTCAATGGTCAAGGTTAGCAGCTTTCCAGCCATGGCATCACTTGTTTCCTCGGGGTCAAAAGCCACAGGGCTAGAAGCCTGCATAACTGGAATCCCCTCAATCCAAATATCAATATTATCCACCGAGACATCTGCTCCCGCATAGCCGATAGCTGCTAAGATTCGGCCCCAATTTGGATCTTGACCAAAAATGGCAGTTTTAACCAAGCTAGAGCCAACAACACTCTTGGCAATCATACGGCCGCTCTGTTCATCCTTAGCGTGCCGCACATTAACTTCAATCAGCTTGGTTGCTCCTTCGCCATCCTTGGCAATTTTCTTAGCCAAGTCAGCCATAAGATAGCGGAGCATCTTAGAAAACTTTTCAAATTCTTCCGTATCTGGCAGAATTTCTTCATTTTGTCGGCAGCCATTTGCCATGACTAGCACCATGTCATTGGTCGATGTATCCCCATCCACCGTGATTTGGTTGAAAGTCGTCTCCACATGCTGACTGAGAGCTTTTTGCAAGGTAGCACTAGAAATATTGGCATCACAGGTGATAAAGGCCAGCATGGTCGCCATATTCGGATGAATCATGCCCGATCCCTTAGCCACTCCCGCCATAGTCACCAGGTCTGATCCAAACTCTTCTGTGACTACACAGGTCTTGGTACAAGTATCTGTCGTCAAGATAGCCTCAGCAAAATCTTCTGCCTTGCCGCTCACTAGAATCTGTGACAGGCCATTTTTCAGAGCATCCATTGGAAGCTGCTCGCCGATGACTCCTGTAGAAGCCAGACCAACCAAGTCAGGCTCAATCTTCAGCTTTTGGGCAGTCAAACGCTGCATTTCATAGGCGGCGTCCAGCCCCTGCTGGCCTGTACAGGAATTGGCAACACCAGAATTAACCACTATTGCCTGCAATTTCTGGCTCTTTTGAATTGATGCTTTGGTCACTAGAAGCGGAGCAGCAATGACCTTATTGGTCGTATAGACTCCTGCCACACTGGCCGGTACTTCTGATACAATCCAGCCAAAATCCAACTTCTTTTTCTTAAAGCCAGCGTGTAAACCGTCAGCTGAAAAGCCTAGCGGACTGGCAATCGTTCCATCAATAATCTTCATATCTAACCCTTTCTCATCTAGACATAGGACGGTTGACTGAGCAGGCCATCTGTTTCGGGAAAGCCCAGCATCAGATTCATATTTTGAACCGCCTGACCAGCAGCCCCCTTAATTAAGTTATCCAGCACAGCTACTACCGTTAAAATGTTTGTCACAGGATTATAGTCAAAACCAATATCTGTATAATTAGTACCGACAACCTGGTGCAGATTCGGCAGAGCTGCTTGAATACGGACAAAAGGCTTATCCTGATAGCATTCCTGGTAAATAGCAGCCAGCTCTTCTCGAGTCAAAGGTTCTTTCAACTTGCAATAAACTGTCGCCACGATACCACGATTGAGTGGAATGAGGGATGTTGAAAACTGAATCTGCTGCAATTTCTCATCAAAACGCTGCAACTGCTGCACAATCTCCGGAATATGCTGATGCTGATTCAGCTTGTAAGTCACATAATTGTCATGCACATGAACAAAATGGCTGGATGCAGCTGGATTTTTCCCTGCTCCAGTCAAGCCGCTCTTGGCATCGACAATAATGGAGTCCAGCTCAATAGCCCGAGCCTTCAGCAAGGGAATCAAGGCCAACTCTGTAACCGTCGCATAGCAGCCGGGATTAGCAATAAATCGCTTCCCTCTGATATCTGTAAACTCAGACAGCCCATAAATAAACGCTTTTTGAACATAGTCTTCAGCCGGCTCTTTCTGATACCATTTTTTATAAATATTCCCTGGCAAACGATGATCTCCTGATAGATCAATGACTGGAAATCCTGCTTCAACAAAGTCTTTTGACAAATCTTTAGCCACTCCGCTTGACGTTGCAAAGAAAACAAGATCTGCTCGTCGCATTATTTCCTGACTGTCGAAAGCTTCTATTTTCAGGTCGCAAATCCCCTTCAAATGAGGATAAAGCTCTGACACAGGAGCCTCTATATCTTGGCTGGCATGAAGGGAAACGACTTCTGCCTGCGGATGCTGCAGCAAAATACGGAGGAGTTCCATTCCTGAGTAACCAGTAATTCCTACAATCGAAATTCGCATATTTTTAAAACACCTCCGTATAAATATGCGTTTTATTTTACTCGCATATTTTCCCTTTGTCAAGTGTTTTCTGTATTTTTATGCAATATTTTTGAAAATATCATTATTTATTCTAAAACAATTCATAATTTATTGCCGAAAAACGACTTATTGACTTTTCATACAGAGAAGTAAGAGAGCTGAGAGCACAGAAAAAGGTCTGCCCAAAGAGCAGACCTTTTCATCTATCTGTTATCTCATATTACATCTTCTCAGCAACTGCTGCTAGCAGGGCTGGGATAGCTGATTGCTTGCTGCCACCGGCCATAGCCATGTCTGGCTTACCGCCGCCTCGACCATCTACAATCGGTGCCAATTCCTTAATCAGATTACCAGCATGGATGTCCTTGGTCTTGCTGGCTGCAAGAACATTGACCTTGTCACCAATTGCTGCGACCAGTATAAGAACATCTGAATAGTCCTTCTGCTTCCAAGTGTCCGCAAAGGTACGCAGGGCACCTGCATCAGAAACAGAGACCTGACTAGCAATAAAGCTATGTCCATTTGCTTCTTGAACATTCTTGAAGACTTCACCAGAGGCCGCTGCTGCTGCCTTTTCCTTGAGCTCTGCATTCTCTTTTTGCAGTTGACGCAGCTGCTCTTGCAGCGCTTCTACCTTGTGAGGTACTTCCTTGATTTGCGGTGCCTTGAGAGTCGCAGCGATAGCCTTGAGCGCCTCTTCTTCCTCACGGTAGGCTGTGAAAGCTTCCTTGCTGGTGACCGCCAAGATACGACGAGTTCCGGATCCGATCCCCTCTTCTTTGACAATCTTGAAAATACCGATTTCAGAAGTATTGCCTACGTGGGTTCCTCCGCAAAGCTCGACAGAGTAGTCGCCGATGGTTACGACGCGAACTTCTTTACCATATTTTTCGCCAAAGAGCGCCATGGCACCCATTCCCTTAGCCGTGTCAATATCTGTCTCTACTGTCTCTATAGCAAGGGCTTCCCAGATTTTCTCATTGACTTCTTGCTCGATAGCGCGCAGCTCTTCTGCAGTCACCGCTTGGAAGTGTGTAAAGTCAAAGCGCAGGAATTCTACTTCGTTCAGAGATCCTGCCTGGGTTGCATGGTTACCAAGAACATTGTGCAGGGCAGCATGCAGGAGGTGGGTTGCCGTGTGGTTTTTCATCACACGATGGCGACGACTGTGGTCAATTTCCAGTTTATAGCTTTGACCCAGAGCCAGAGGAGCCAAAACTTCTACAGTATGCAGTGGCTGACCATTTGGTGCCTTTTGCACGTCCGTAACTTGCGCTACCAGATTGCCTGCTCCATCAAAGATTTGACCGTGGTCAGCTACCTGACCACCCATTTCTGCATAGAATGGTGTTTCTGCAAAGATGAGGGCAGCTGTGCCTGTCTCAACTGACTCCACTGCTGCATCATCCGCCACGATAGCAAGGAGTTCAGCTGTCAACTCTTCTTTTTCGTAGTTAAAGGCACTCTCTACGGTGATGGCCTGCAGGGTTTCATTTTGCATGCCCATTGAGCCGCCCTTGACGACAGAAGCACGCGCCCGATCCTGCTGCTCTTTCATAGCCGCTTCAAAGCCAGCACGGTCCACAGTCATGCCTGCTTCTTCAGCAATTTCTTCAGTCAACTCCAGCGGGAAACCGTAAGTATCGTAGAGTTTGAAGGCATCTTGACCAGCAATAACAGTTTGTCCCTTAGCTTTCAAATCTGCCACAATTGTTTCTGCAAAGTGTTGACCAGAGTGCAGAGTACGAGCAAAAGATTCTTCCTCACTCTTGATAATCTTTTCGATAAAGTCTTGCTTTTCAAGAACTTCTGGGTAGTAGCTTTCCATAATCTTGCCCACTGTTGGAACCAGTTTGTAAAGGAAAGGCTCATTGATCCCCAGCTTTTGACCATGCATTGAAGCACGACGGAGTAGACGACGAAGGACATAGCCACGGCCTTCATTTCCAGGAAGAGCCCCATCACCAATGGCAAAGGAGAGCGAGCGGATATGGTCTGCGATAACCTTGAAACTCATATTGTCGCCATCTTGGTCATAGACCTTGCCAGACAGTTTTTCTACTTCGCGAATGATTGGCATAAAGAGGTCGGTCTCAAAGTTGGTCTTAGCTCCTTGGATAACAGCGACCAAACGCTCCAAACCAGCGCCCGTATCAATGTTCTTATGTGGCAATTCCTTGTACTCGCTACGAGGTATAGCAGGGTCTGCGTTAAATTGTGACAAAACGATATTCCAGATTTCGATATAGCGATCGTTTTCAATATCTTCTTCTAAGAGACGGACCCCAATATTTTCTGGATCAAAAGCCTCACCCCGGTCAAAGAAAATCTCTGTATCCGGCCCAGAAGGTCCCGCACCGATTTCCCAGAAATTATCTTCAATCGGAATCAAATGACTAGGCTCAACGCCCATAGCAATCCAGCGGTTGTAAGAGTCCTTGTCATCTGGATAGTAGGTCATGTAGAGCTTATCTTTAGGGAAATCAAACCACTCAGGGCTAGTCAAAAGCTCGTAAGCCCACTCAATCGCTTCATCACGGAAGTAATCACCGATAGAGAAGTTGCCCAGCATTTCAAACATGGTATGGTGGCGGGCAGTCTTTCCAACATTTTCAATATCGTTGGTCCGAATGGCCTTTTGAGCATTGGTAATCCGAGGATTCTCTGGAATAATGGTTCCGTCAAAGTATTTCTTGAGGGTTGCTACACCAGAGTTAATCCAGAGCAAGGTTGGATCGTTGACCGGCACCAAGCTGACAGATGGTTCTACTGCATGACCTTTAGTTGCCCAAAAATCTAGCCACATTTGACGAACCTGAGCACTTGACATTTGTTTCATTTATTTTTCTCCTTAATTTTTTTCTAAAAATAATTGCATTATGACGACGAACTTTCCAGCATTTCGACATAATCAATAGCGACACAGAGGGAAATCACCAAATCTGAATAAGTCTCATCATAGACACTCACCTGATAAGTAGAGGTTAGATGGAAAAGCTCCTTGGTAATCTCTGCAACGACTTGATTGCTGTCATCCAGCAGACGAAAGTTTAAATCCCAGATATTCCCTTCAACTCGTAGACCCAAATTATCAAATTTATATTTATCACGCAAAAAAGAGAATTTCTTACGGATATAAAAGCTATGCCCACTGCTGAGTTTGATCTCAAACTGGGGCAGGAGGGTTATAAGGGTCTTGGTAATCTGACTGACGATTTGTCCTTGACTATCATAGATAGTAAATGTCTTAGGAATCTGGAAGAAAGAGCCTTCCACTTGGTAATCCACATTTCCTCGATCGTCCTTGATATCAAAGCGTTCGCCGCCTAAGCGAAATTTCTGTTTGACAAGATAGGTTTTCATTACGTTACCTCCACAGTCAACATAAAAGACAAGCTCCTTGTCTGAAGGGCGAAAAACCGCGGTACCACCTTCATTCAATGAACTTGTCATTCTCATTTCGTATTCTATTTTTCAAGATGAGTAGCATGACTCTCCGTCTCAGATGGCTCGCAGCACCGCCAATTCTCTGAACTAAGAACTTGAAAAATCAATTCTCACCAGTCTTATTATACTTGCTTATTCTCTTTTCGTCAACCTTATCCTGCGGCTGAGGATGAAGCTTCTGCTGAACTGCTTTCAGCTGCTGAGCTAGACTCAGATGTCTTTGAGCTGCTGGCAGCACTTGATGAAGAAGTTGAAGAGCCTGTCGTTTCAATATACTGAGCAAAGATAGATTGGAAAGCACTGTCCTTAACCTTGATGTTGGCATCTTTCAGCTCTTTAGCCACGACGCTTTGGATGAAGCTAGTATCTTTTTCTTTTTGCGCAATGATAATCTTTTTCAGTTTATCTTTGTAGTCTTTCCAGTTAGAAGATTTCTCTGACTTCTTGACTAACTTAACAATATAGTAGCTTGCTGAGTACTGTGAATCTGGCACAGTCACAAGGTCTGAAACACCATTTTCTTCCAAAGCAAAAGCAGCTTTTTTGACAGCATCTGGAACATCAGTAGAGCCAGAGTCAAACTTGATTTCTCCGCCTTTTTCCTTAGTGGCAGCATCGGTAGAGTTTTCTTTAGCGATTTGACTGAAGTCTGCTCCTTCTGCTTTAGCTTTTTCGAGAACTTCCTTACCTTTGTCTTCGCTGTCAACCTTAATGATTTGAGCTGTTACTTCTGGCGTGTAGTTTTCAAAGGCAGCCTTGTAGTTTTCATCAGTCAGCTCTTTTTCAGCAGCCTTCTTAACAGCATGCTCTACCAGCATATTGGTGCGGATTTGCTCCTTGTAGGCATCTTCGGTCAAGCCGTTTTGAGCCAAGACTTGGGCAAAAGCTGTACCGTAAGCCGTTTTAGACTTTTCGAAAGCATCCTTAACGTCCTTGTCTTTGACATCTTTGCCGTATTTTTCTTCAAAGATGTCTTTGATAGCCATCTGCAGCAAGACCTGCTGAGCTGCACCATTGTTTTTCACTTGATCGTAGAACTCATTGACAGTAATCGTGTTTCCCTTCATGGTCACGATGTCCTTGCCTTCTGAGTTAGAGCATGCTGCTAATACAGCGACTGACAAGAGTGTCACAGCTCCTGCAAATATTTTTTTCTTCATTTTATATTGACTCCTTATTCTTAAAAGTTCATGTTTTCTATTGTAGCACAAATTTGAATTGATATCTTAAATTTTACTAAAAATTTTTGGAAATTAGGAAAAAATCATAGATGTCATTTTTTTCTAATCATAAGCAGCCCATCTCCTAACGGTAACAGACTCGCAGTCAAATCTGGATTGTCCAGAGTTGCGTCAAAAAGACTATGCAGTCCTCGGTAAATAGCCCGTTGGCCACGCTTAATGTCCTCAAAAGGCTTGGCAACATCGCCGCCTTGAAAGACATCATCAATGAGGATCAGGCCACCAGAATTAAGGCGCTTGAGGACCTGAGGCAAAAACACCACATACTTAGACTTAGCAGAGTCCATAAAGACAAGGTCGTAGGAATCCTCTAACGTCTCAAGTAAATCCACCGCATCGCCTTCCAGCAGGGTAATCTGCTGACGGCTGTCATACTTGGCAAAATTAGCCTTGGCAAGCTCAATCATCTCTGGATTGCGATCAATAGTCGTAATCTGGGCCTGAGGAGCATGTTCTGCCATCAAAAGGGCCGAAAAACCAATAGCCGTCCCGATTTCTAAAATCTTCTCTGGCTGGAGACTTTCGACTAGCAGGCGGAAGTAAGCTACTGTCTCATGGGGAATCACGGGCACATTTTCAGCTCTGGCGAAATCCTCCAGCTCCTTGAGGCCGCCAGTGACTGGCTGGAGACGCTGTCTCATAAAGTCTACGACTTCTTCTTTGACCACTGGCCGGCGCATATTGGGATTAGAGTTTTGATTATAAGTCTCGACCATCTTATGCCAGTCCCAACTTTTCTACCAAGGCTTCGAATTCATCCAAGCGACGCTCAAAGACAGCAAAAGCAGCATTTAGGTAGTCTTCTTTTTCCATGTCCACACCTGCTTTTTTGATGACATTGAGGGGATAGTCAGAATTCCCAGCTTTGAGATAGTCCAGATACTTATCCTTGTCTTCCTGACTGCCATGGACAATCTTTTCAGCCAAGGCAGAAGCCGCTGAAAATCCTGTCGAATATTGGAAAACATAGTAATCATAGTAGAAATGCGGAATCCGTGCCCATTCGTACTGAATCTGTGGATTATCTTCTTTCTTCAGACCATAGTATTTTTCGTTCAAGTCAGCGTAGAGCTCATTGAAAAACTCGCTGGTCAAAACTTGACCTTCTTGGTCAGCCTTGTGGATAGCGTGCTCAAACTCCGCAAACTGGGTTTGACGGAAGACCGTACCTCTAAAGCCATCCAAGAAGTGATTGAGGATAGCAAAGCGGGTTGCATCATCTTCTACTTCTTCCAAGAGCTTCTCTGTCAGGATATTTTCATTAGTCGTCGAAGCAATCTCAGCTAGGAAGATAGAATAATCCCCGTAAACATAAGGCTGTGTTTCACGAGTATAGCTGGAATGCATACTGTGGCCTGTCTCGTGCACCAAGGTAAAGAGATTGTCCAGCGTATCCTGCCAGTTGAGCAACATAAAGGCATTGGTGTCATAAGAACCGCCAGAATATGCCCCTGAGCGCTTGCCTTGATTTTCATGAACATCAATCCAGCGCTCTGAGAAAGCTGTCTTCACTCGGCTCAGATAATCCTCACCCAGAATAGCCAGAACTTCCTCAGACTTAGCCAAGGCTTCCTCATAAGTGAACTTGTAGTCTGTCTCTGACAAAGGTGTGTACATATCATACATCTTCAAATCAGAAATGCCTAAAATCTTCGCTCGTAAAGCGATATAACGCTGCAAAAGAGGCAAATGCTTATTGACAGCTGAAACTAGGCTGTCATAAACACTTTCTGGAATAAAGTCAGCTGACAAAGCCGCTTCACGGGCAGATGAGAACTTGCGGACTTTCGCATTGTAATTGTGAACCTTGACATTGGTCTGCAAAGTCTTAGCATAGGTATGCTGATACTGCTCGTAGACGCTGTAGAGAGCCTCGTAAGCTTCCTTGCGGACCTCTCGGTTCTTAGACTCGACCAAGGTGATATAGTTACCGTGGCTGAGCTGAACTTCATTTCCATCTTCGTCATGCACCATCGGAAAGACGATGTCTGCATTATCCAAGATAGCAAAGGTTTCGCCCGCTGCACCAAAAATTTCACCAGCACCGGCCAATAGCTCCTCTTCACGCTGTGTTAGGATGTGGGCTTTCTTTTTCAAAAGCTTGTCAAAATAATGCTGATACTGCTGCAAGGCTGGCTGCTCAGCCAAGAAAGCTTGGTACTGCTCTTCTGTAATCGCCATAAATTCTGGCTCATAGAAAGCAAAGCTTTGACCAAAGTCGCTGTAAAGAGTCATGCCTTTAGCCTGATACTCTTGGTACTTAGCCACACGTGTATCCTGGTCATTCTTCATGTGAGCATAAGAATAAAGCTTTTCAATACGACGCATCAAGTCCAACTGGATTTCAGTCGTTGTTAAGAGACTATCCGCTGAATCCAGCAAATGCCCAGCCAGACCAGCTGCTTTCTTCACTTCTTCTGAAACCTGCGCCAACTCCGCTTCAAAGGCTTCATCTGTTGGGAAAATGGTACTCAAATCCCAAGTATATTTTTCTTCAATTTCATTTCTTTGTTTTGCCATAAAAAATCCTCCGACTCCCCTATTCTATCACAAATCAACGTAAAATCCTTGTATAAAAAGCCGGTGAATAAACAATTTGCAGATTTTTTTGCTGGAGATTGACATAATAATTCTCAAACTGCTGGTAATAGTCAGTCAGGTCGGTAGTTATCTGACAGAAGGAAGCAGCTTGTATTGGCCGAACCTGCGGATAGAAATCCTCTGCTGACTTAGTCAGGAGATTATCGCCAACCTGATAGAGTTGGGCCTGCAGCCGCATCCATCTAGGCTGCTGGTAATAAAGCTGACGGCGTATATAATTGCAGATCTGCAGATCTTGCTGGGCCAGAAAACTGTTCAACTCCTGCTTTTGAAAGGGCAAACGCAAAATATCCAAAAGACGGCCGTGACCAAAGGGAAAGGTCTTGGTCTTGTGCTGGACTTTTCCATGCAGATCTTCGTGAATCAGGTATTTGAGACGCAGAACTCGCTTTTCTTGATCCAGCTCCCAAAGATGAAAGCCCATATTTTTACTAAAATAGAGAAAATCCTTCTGCAGGCGAGTTAGGGAATCCTTGAGCCAAAGTTTTCGCCCCAAAAGCCAGAGAACCTGATAACCATGCTGGCGGTAAGAAAGCGTCCGTTCCTGCAACCGTTCTATACTTAGGGGACTGCACTGGACTTCAAGCGCCAGTTTTTCATCAACCAGTAGATCAGCAATCTGCTGCAGAGCAGGCAAAAAAGCCTCCACCTCAACTTCTTCTGTCTGGATAGCCCAGCGAAAAAGCTCCGCCTTAAGGTTCAGGTGCTCAGCGCTCTCATTTTCCCTATAAAAACGACACTCTTCTAGCGAAATATGCGCAAAATGCGGCTGCATAACTTTCCCTTTTTTAAAACAGACTGCCCCTGAACAAGCTGGGCAGACGAAATCGGCTCCTTTCTCAATCTTCTCCTCCAGTGCATTACACAAAAGCCCCTTATGATTTCGCGCCACAAACATATCCTAGCCCCCTCTAAAATTTCTCTCATTTACTAAAATATTCGCAAAAAGAAAAGAGAAAAGATCTACATCATCAAAAAACGAGTCGAGAGAACATCTCTCCGACTCGTTTTTCATTATCCAAATAATTGGTTTCCTTTTCGTTCTGGCAATTTTAGAAAGAGGGCCAGGAGACAGACTAAGCAGATAATAGCTGCTAGAAAGAGGTTCATTCCTTCGTAGCCCCAACTGTCCAAAAAGTGACCCGCAAGATTTTGAATGAGAATGGTTCCTAGACTGCGGGCTGTCTGGACCAAAGCAATGGCTGTAACTAGGTATTTTTCATCGACCAAGCTGGCTACGATTTTTAGGGTCACCATAATCAAAACCATGCCCGTCACGTGCTTGGAAAAAAGAGTCATCCCGATTTTCGAAATCAAACCTAGATCCAAGGCATAAACGCTGTACTGGAGAAAGATGATTCCCAAACAGATATAAAGAAGCTTCTTCATCGAAATTTTGTCCATAAAAAGATAGGAATAAAAGATGAAAGGCGCTTCAACCAGAACTGATAAGGCAACGACAGTCGAAGCCATATCCACCTCTAAGCCACTATGCTGTAGCATGGCAGGGATATAGGTATGACCAGTATTCCCCACTCCAGAGTAAAGGGCGACCAAAAGTAAGTAAAAGAGATAGGTTTTGTTGGTCAAGAGTTTCCCCAGACCTGTCTGCTTGCGGGTATTCCTGCTTTCTAGGGCTGCTCGGTCGTGCTTGGGCTGGATTCCCAAAAGTCCTATGCTGCTGATAAGCATCATGCCAATAAAGACTGGGAAAATAGCCTGTGGTGCGACTCTTTGATAGATTAGTCCTGCTAGCTGAGAGCCTAAGGCATAGCCAATGGTTCCCCAAATCCGAATCTTACCATAAGTATAAGGACTTTGAGCCGCAAGAACATCCATGACTGGATTGACCCCGTTAACCAGCATGAGGACCAGACTATACCAGACCAGTAACTGCCAAAGCTGAGTCGCTTTCATGAAAAATACAGCCCCAACCATCATAACTAGAAAGCTAAAAAGGAAGATCTTTTTAATCCCCAAAGCATCGCTGAGAATCCCAAACAGCGACTGAGCCAACATGGAAGCAAAGAAGGAAGCTGACACTACCATAGATACTTGGGCATTAGAATAGCCTAAGTCCTGCATATAGACTGATATCAGAGTCGAAAAAAGAGAATAGGCTAGAAAGAAAAAATTAAAGAGTAAAAAATGAGCTAGATAGCTGTTGTGAAACTTTTTTAGCATGAAAATCTCCTTAAAACAGAAAGAAAACTCAGCAAAAGAACTGAGTTTTAGCTTGGAAAGTCATTCCGTTCGTATGTGACAGAGGACATTCCCTTTATTCAACATCTGTATTTCTACGACGTTCCTGCTTTGCAGCCTTGCGTTTTTGGCGACTGTGGTATTCAAAGTACAGAATAATCAACAGGATGCCAACAGGCAACAGAATTAACATCTTATCGCTGAAGAACACACCATACCAAGGCTTGCTTTCCGACTTGCTGCCAGTCACATTTTCAATAGCCTGAGCAACTGGATTCTCAACTTTCTCGACTTTCATTTCATCAGAGATCTTGCTAGACAAGGTCTTCAAGCCATTTTCAGCCTTGAGAACATTGTTTTCAACCTTGACTTTAGGCTCGGTTCCCTTTTTAACAGTAGCGTAGAAATCCTCAGGCAGCTTATACTTCTGTCCATCAATCTCCTGCTCACCCTTGGATAAGAGTTTTTTGTACTCATAATCCGCATAAGCCTTCTCAATCAAAGCATTACCAAAAGGATGGCGATAATACTCACCGTCTTGGTCAGACCAGTCACCGACTCCCATAATCACAGCAATCATGCGCTGATCGCCACGCTTAATGGTCGCGATATAGTTGAAAGCACCGTTAGGACTAGAGCCTGTCTTCATACCATCTACGCCCTTGAGTGCGTATTTAGCACCCGGCAGGGAGTAATTATAGGTTTCAAAGGTCTCCTCGTAAGGAGTTCCAGCTTTAACCGTAACCTTGGCTTTATTAGTATAGTTTAGAATCTCAGGATGGTGATTGACAAAATTGTAAGCCAGAATCGCCAAATCACGGGCTGTTGTCTGATTGCTGGCATAATTATCGTAGTTTTGAGGGTTATAATAGCCCTTAAAAGAAACCGCTGCTGCACCGCTGGCATTGAACCACTTGGTATTCGTCATGCCCAGCTCTTGAGCCTTGGCATTCATCCGATCCAAGAAAGCATCTGGATCATTATCCGATAAATAATTGGCCAGCATGACGGTTGTCGCATTGGATGAAGGCACGATTGTCATGGTAATCAGCTCAGATACGGTATAGTCCACACCAGCAACAATTTTATTATTAGAAATTTCATAAATATTAGCGGTGGCCTGATCCTGAGGTGTAGCTGTAATGACCGTCTTTTCGCTGATTTTTCCTTCCTTAATCGCTTCAAAGACCAAGTAAAGCGTCATGAGCTTACTCATACTTGCGGGATCACGCACCTCATCGACATTATCCTCCCAGACAACATCACCTGTACTGCCGTCAATAACGAGAGAAGACTTGGGACGATTAATCGCCTGAACATTATCATGCGGATACATCTTTTTAGCCATATCCACCAATTCATCAGCCCTAGCAGCTAACGGCGCTAACGAGGTCAGGAACACAATTCCCAATAACAAAAGCTTTTTCTTCACAGGATCCTCCAAAGAACAATTATACCTATCTAGTATATCATATTTTACGCAAAGTCAACCATAAATCTAAAAATCCTACCTAAAAAATAGATAGGAAATTAAGAGACTTTTATCTGGCAAAGCCAGTTTTATAGCACAACATCAAAATCTTAGTGTTTTAACAGGCTAAGCGCTTCCTTATCAGCGATAATCACAACATCTGGATGCTTCTGGAGAGCACTGCCTGGCAGCTCCTCCGTCACTTCCCCCTCAACAGTCCCTGCTATGGCCTTGGCCTTAGCAGAACCATAAGCAAAGAGGATGATGGACTTAGCATTTAGGATATTGCCAATTCCCATGGAAATAGCCTGAGTCGGAACATCCTCCATCTTGTCGAAGAATCGAGCATTTGACTGAATGGTGGACGGTGTCAAATTCACTAAGTGAGTCTGACTGTCAAAACTAGTTCCCGGCTCATTAAAGCCGATATGGCCATTCGTACCAATTCCCAAAATCTGCAAATCAGCCGGATGCTCTGCAAGAAGCTGATTGTAGCGCGCCACTTCTGCTTCTAAATCTTTCGCTGCGCCATTAGGCAGGAAGCTTTCTTTAAAAGGCTTTTGGTTAAAGAGGTGCTTATTCATGAAATAGCGATAAGACTGAGGATCGTCCTCCTGCAAACCAACATATTCATCCAGATTGACACTGAACATCTCTGAAAAATCAAGGTCGCTCTCAACGATCTGCTTGTAAAATCCTTCAGGGCTACTGCCTGTAGCTAAGCCTAAAGTTTTTGCCCCCTGAGCCAGCTTTTCTTTGAGCAGCTCGAGAGCCACTTTGCCACCTTCTACTTGGTTTTCCACTTGAATAATTTTCATTTTTTACCTCCACTTCTTTTCTTAATTTCATTATATGGTATAGACCAATTTTTGTCAAGAAAAAGTCTGTAAAATAGACATACTTTTTAGTCATGCTCGCTTCCTTTTGCAGCAAATCGTGTTATAATAGAGACATGTTTTTACTGATTGTTTTATTGATTTTATTTTTAGTCGGAGTCTTACTCTGCAGCCTGAGTTTCCTCATGAAAAAACAACCAGGCTGGCAGATTGTAAGTTTGATTTTGGGCGGCTTACTTACAGCTAGTCCCTTTCTACTCGCTGCCTATCTACTCTGGCTGATGAAAACAATATAAGGAGATACAATGAATACCGCTGATTTTGATTTTGACTTGCCTGAAGAGCTGATTGCTCAGACACCTTTGGAGAAAAGGGATGCTTCCCGCTTGCTAGTGGTTGATAAAGAAACGGGAGCCTTCTCCGACCAGCACTTTGACCAGATTATTGATCAGCTCCAGCCCGGCGATGCCCTAGTCATGAATAATACGCGTGTCCTTCCTGCCCGCCTTTATGGTATCAAACCTGAGACAGGAGGCCATGTCGAGCTGCTGCTACTCAAAAATACTCAGGGAGATGACTGGGAAGTGCTAGCTAAGCCAGCCAAGCGCCTCAGAGTAGGTGCTCAGATTTCCTTTGGTGATGGACGCCTAACTGCTACTGTGATAGAAGAGCTTGAGCACGGCGGCCGAATTGTGCGCTTTGGCTACGAAGGGATTTTCCTAGAAGTCTTGGAAAGTTTGGGAGAAATGCCGCTGCCGCCTTATATCCACGAAAAACTGGCAGACCGCGAACGCTACCAGACTGTTTACGCTAAAGAAAACGGCTCTGCCGCTGCGCCAACTGCTGGACTTCATTTCACAGAAGAGCTATTGGAACAGATTTCTGCCAAGGGAGTCAAACTGGTCTATCTCACCCTTCATGTCGGACTGGGAACTTTCCGACCGGTTTCTGTAGACAGCTTAGATGATCACGAGATGCACTCCGAGTTTTACAGTCTGTCCGAGGAAGCTGCCCAGACACTCCGTCAGGTTAAGGCTAATGGCGGACGTGTCATTGCAGTCGGAACGACATCTATCCGCACCTTGGAGACAATTGGAAGTAAATTTCAGGGTCAGATTCAGGCTGACTCTGGCTGGACCAATATTTTTATCAAGCCGGGATACGATTGGAAGGTCGTTGATGCTTTTTCAACCAACTTCCACCTGCCCAAGTCAACTCTGGTCATGTTAGTCTCTGCCTTTGCCGGACGTTCCTTAACGCTTGAAGCTTATGAGCACGCTATTGCTGAGCGCTATCGCTTCTTCAGCTTTGGTGATGCCATGTTTATCAAATAACTATAGGTGAAAATTTATGAATAAAATTGAAAGCAGACACCGTCTTATTCGCTCCTTAATCATGGAGAAAAAAATCCATACCCAGCAAGAACTCCAGGAGCATTTGGAAGCAAACGGCGTCATTGTAACCCAGTCCACTCTTTCACGAGATATGAAAGCACTCAATCTGGTCAAGGTCAGTGAGAACGATACTTCCTACTATATCATCAACAGCATTGCACCATCCCGTTGGGAAAAACGCCTTCGTTTCTATATGGAGGATGCTTTGGTCATGCTGCGGCCAGTTAAAAATCAAGTCGTCATGAAAACCCTGCCTGGGTTGGCCCAGTCTTTCGGTGCAATCTTAGACGCCTTAGAGCTGCCGCAGATTGTTGCGACTGTCTGTGGTGATGACGTCTGTCTGATTATCTGCGAGGATGATCAAGGGGCCCTTGACTGCTTTGAGAAGCTCAAAGAATTCACCCCACCATTCTTCTTTAGTAAATAAAAGCTGAGACAACATTGCCTCAGTTTTTTCTATTTACCATTTTTCCTCAATGAAACCCATTAGTAAATCAGCAATCCATACTTGACCAGAGCAATGCAGTATAAATAAGATTTGAAGATAGTTTCAAAAAGTCAGCATTTAAGGTGTTGTAGCCAAACGATAAACGGCTTCCGCGTAAATATCCATGGCCCGATATAGATCATCTAAGCGCAATCGTTCATTGACCTGATGCTCTGTCTGATCAGCTCCCGGAAAGAGAGCGCCGAAGGCAACACAGTTAGGCATCGTACGAGCAAAGGTCGCTCCGCCAGAAGACATAGCTGGACTGTTGTCTCCTGTTTTCTCCTGATAAATTGCCATCAGGGTGCTGACCAACTCACTGTCCAATGGTACATAGAGCGGAGCCAAGTAATCAAACTCCTGATAGGTCAGCTCGTATTGACTGGCTATTTCTGCCAGCTTTTCAACCAACTTGTCCTTGTCTGCCAAGACCGGAATCCGCATGTCAATCCGAATCTCAGAGCGGTCAGAGGTTAAAGTCAGGCCGGCAACATTAAAGGAAAGAAAGCCCGACTGTTCGTCAGACACAGGCCCAAAGAGATGGCTGCCTGTCGCATCTTCACCAACCGCCTGAGCCAGAAAGACAAGAGCCGGATGCGAATCCAGGGGCTGCAAGACCTTAGCTAGGCGAATAATGGCGTTAATTCCTCGGGCAGCATCCTTGGCGTGCTTAGGCAAGCCGATAACCGTTACTTCTTCTGCCGTTCGCTCATATTCATAGCCTAAATCTTCCAGCCCTGTGACGACTGACTCTAGTAGGCTGCCTGAATAGGAAGCCTTGGCAGGAACGACATTAAAAGCTTGACCAGCTTCGAGCTCTAAAGTATCAGAGCCAGGTCCTTCTAGCTTAAGCTGCAGAAGCCCCTTCTCAGCATATGTCAAAGGGAAGGAAGAGTCTGGTGCAAAGCCAAGTGTAGCCTGCTCTTCTAGCTGGTTGTATCTACCCATACAACGCCAAAGTGTCTCCTCATCTGTACCAAAGATAAAGCGAACCCGCTTTTTAAATTCCACTCCGCTATCCAGCAATGCTTTTACAGCATAAAGAGCGGCCATGGAAGGTCCCTTGTCGTCCTGCACCCCACGACCAAAAATCCAGCCATCTTTGACAGTGGCTTCAAAAGGCGGCGTCTGCCAGTCCGACTCATCACCTGATGGAACAACATCCAAATGACAGAGAACGGCCAGGAGCTGCGCTCCATGACCGATTTCTGCATATCCGTAATAACCTTTAGGGTCGAGGTAGGTTGTAAAACCTAGCTCCCGACAGATTTCTAAAGTTTTTTCTAGGACATCCTGGATAGCTTGTCCAAAAGGTGTTCCATTTTGACCTTCCTTCAGTACTGAAGGATAAGAAACGATTGTTTTCAAAGATTCAAGAAAATCTTCTTTAACTTCTTCCGTTATAAAATTTTTCATGGAATCACCTCAGCTTCTAGCTTATAGGAACGGTAAGAAAGTTCCTAGGAGTAAGAGACCAATACTAATCGCAATGATAGCTACAATCAGCTTACCGATAAATTTCCACCAAGTGCCGATATTGATACGTCCAAGTGCCAAAGCCCCCATAACGATACCAGAAGTTGGAGCAACCAGGTTCAGCACACCTGAAGCAGACTGGTAAGCTGTGATGATCAAGCTTGCCTTGACATTGACAAATTCTCCCAAAGGAGCCATGATTCCCATAGTCGCACTGGCCAGACCAGATGATGATGGGATAAGGAAGGACATTGGCAGGTAGAAAATGTAGGTCAAGACGATAAATACTTGTGATGACAGACCACTGAGTCCTTGTTTACCCCAGTTGAGGATAGTATCTGTAATCATACCGTCATTCATGATAACTTGGATACCACGAGCGATTGCTACGATCAGGGCTACGCTAAGCAGGTCAGCTGCACCGTTCATAAAGGCAGAGATAATCTTGTCTTCCTTGAGACCGTAAACAGCGCCAATCAAGATTCCCATGAAGGCAAAGAGCATAGCTCCTTCTGGGAAGTACCAAGTACCCAGTGCAGAAGTAGATGAACCAACAATCTTACCAAGAACTGGAAGACCAGTCAGCCAGGCATTGATGTCCTTAAAGATAGTAATACCGAGACCTGTCCAAGGAATGAAACTTAATACCATAAGGACAAATGTCAAAATGAACAATACTAAGACAATTCTTTGCTTTTTGCTCAGTGTTGACTCAACAGATGAAGAAGTTTCAACGTTGAAGTGTTTCAAATCTTCTTCGCGAGTGCTGTAAACCAGTGACTTGGTCGGATCCTTTTGAATTTTATCTGCATAGCGATAAACAAACCAAGTACTGAGAGCTGTCATGACAAACAAGAAGATGAGACGGAGAGCAATCCCTTCACCGGTACTAACACCAGCAGTCGCTGAAGCGATACCTGTTGCAAATGGATTTAGTGTGGAAGCCAAACATCCGATTTGCGAACCCAGCAGGATAATAGCCACCCCGGTCAGACTGTCAAAACCAACCGCCATCATCACCGGCACCAAAAGCGGATAGAAGGCCATGGTTTCCTCACCCATACCATAGGTAGTACCACCGAGGGCAAAGAGAGGCATCAAGACAACAATCAGCATCTTTTCGCGACCCTTGTACTTCTTAACGATAGAGGCAATTCCCACATCCAAAGCGCCAGTTTCATTGACAACACCAAGGAAACCACCGACCATGAGGATGAAGAAGGCAACATCTATCGCAGCAGTAGTTTCCTTAATCAAGGATCCTTCTTCTGGATGCGTACCCAGCATAGCACGAATCGGTGCCATCAGGACATCCCAAATCCCTTGTGGATTTTGTGGCTGAGGCTGATAAACACCTTTTACAAAAGCCCCAGCCGGGATAATCCAAGTCAGCACTGCCATAATGGCAATGATTATCAACAATACGGTGTAAGATGAAGGCATCTTAAACCCTTTTTTTGTTTTTTCACTCATTTGTATTCCCTCCTAAAAATTTTTTAACGAGGTTACGAACCTGCATTCCCCTGTATGAGCAAACAAGAAAACGCTTACTTTGTTTTTATTTTACCATATTAACATTGAAAAAGCCAGTGTTTTTGAAAATAATCAAAGATTTTCAGGAAAAGACTTGCAGCAGCGACAGAGTTCAGTTGCTGTTGTCTTGCAGTCAGTTCTATGTCTAGCCTTTTTCAATAATCGTGCCGCTTTCAGACTCAATCAGAGCACCAAGATTTTCCAGAGATGTGATAACTGCTTTACCTTCTGGACGGCCATTGACAAAGGCAATAGCTGCTTCTACTTTTGGAAGCATGCTGCCTGGTGCAAATTGTTCTTGCTTGATGTATTCTTCCAACTGAGCAACATTCACATGCTCCAATTTTGCTTGGTCTGGTTTGTTGTAGTTAACAAAGACATAGTCTACACCCGTCAAGACGATGAAAAGGTCTGCATCAACCAACTCTGCCAAGCGCTGAGAAGCAAAGTCCTTGTCAATAACGGCTTCAACACCAGTAAGATGGCCATTGTCTTCCTTGATGACAGGAATCCCGCCGCCACCCGCAGCCACTACTACTTGACCTTGATTCAAAAGCGTACGAATCGTTTCAATTTCCTTGATGTCCACTGGTTTTGGTGAAGCAACGACCTTGCGCCAACCGCGGCCAGCATCCTCTTTGAAAGTCGCTCCGCTCTTTTCAGCTTCCGCTTTTGCTTCTTCCTCTGAGTAGAAGGGACCGATTGGCTTGCTGAGGTTGACAAAAGCTGGATCGTTCTTATCTACCACTACTTGCGTCACAACAGAAGCGACATTCTTTTCGATACCTTCATCCAAGAGAGCATTTTGCAAAGCATTCTGCAGCCAAAACCCAATGCTTCCTTCTGTCATAGCCACAAGAGAGTCTAGTGGGAAAGCAGGATTCTTCTCAGAGTTCGCTGCCAACTGTTGCAGCAGCAAATTCCCTACCTGTGGACCATTTCCATGGGTAATGATAAGATCATCCCCGTTTTTAATCAATTTCACCAAGTGTTTTGCAGTTTCCGCCAAGGCTTGCTGCTGTGCATTCGCTGATGGGTCAGATGAAAGGATGGCATTTCCTCCCAAGGCTACAACGATTTTACGATTTGACATTAAATTCTCCTTAAATGCGCTTCAATGAATGCGCTTCCAATTTATTTTAGTAGATTTTTTAATTTTCAATAAGAAAATGAGCTTTCCTTATCATATAAAAGAGGGCCGGACTAAAGCTATTAGTCGCAGCCCTCATAGCTGTTGGTAGACGGTTTCTTATGTAAGATTATACTTTTGGAATGTAGAGGTTTCCAAGAGTTGCAGCCATAACCGCTTTGATTGTGTGCATACGGTTTTCTGCTTGGTCAAAATGACGAGCATATTTGCTGCGGAAGACTTCGTCTGTTACTTCCATTTCCTCTACGCCAAATTTTTCAGCAACATCTTTACCATAAACAGTATTTGTGTCATGGAAAGCAGGCAAGCAGTGCAAGAAAATCAAGTCTTCGTTATCAGCTTTCTTCACCAAATCCATGTTTACTTGGTATGGTTTCAAAAGAGCGACACGTTCTGCAAACTTGTCTTCTTCACCCATAGATACCCAAACGTCTGTGTAAAGAACATCAGCACCTTTAACTGCTTCATCAGCATCTTCTGTAATCAGCACACGAGCGCCGCTTTCTTTAGCAAAACCTTCTGCCAATTCAACGATTTCTTTTTCTGGGAAGAGTTCTTTTGGTGAGAAGATGTGAACGTTAACGCCAAGGATAGCTCCTGTTACCAGCAAGCTGTTGGCAACGTTGTTACGTCCATCACCACAGTATACCAATGTCAAGCCTTCCAGACGGCCAAAGTTTTCTTGAACAGTCAAGTAGTCAGCCAACATTTGAGTTGGATGCCATTCGTCTGTCAGACCATTCCATACTGGAACACCTGAGAATTCTGCCAATTCTTCTACCATGCGTTGGCTGAAGCCGCGGAATTCAATCCCGTCAAACATACGGCCCAAAACTTTAGCAGTATCTTCTGTAGATTCTTTCTTGCCAAGCTGGATATCGTTAGCACCAAGGTATTCTGGATGTGCCCCTAGGTCAATAGCTGCTGTTGTAAAAGCTGCACGAGTACGAGTAGATGTTTTTTCAAACAAGAGAGCGATATTCTTGCCAGCAAGATAGTGGTGTTGAATATTGCGTTTTTTCAAATCTTTCAAGTGAGCTGAAAGACCGATAAGGTATTCTAACTCAGCACGGCTAAAGTCTTTTTCTGCTAAGAAGCTACGTCCTTGGAATACTGAATGTGTCATTCTATTATTTCCTCTTTCTATTCTTTATGTATTTGTTAGCACTTGTATGCTTAAATTTCTTCACGTTCAAACGGCATAGACATACAGCGTGGTCCACCACGACCGCGAACCAATTCACTTCCGCGGATCTTAATCAAACGCAAGCCGTATTCTTCCAAAATCTTGTTAGTAACTGTATTGCGGTCATACACCACTACCACACCAGGTGCGATGGTCAAGGTGTTAGAACCGTCATTCCATTGCTCACGCGCAGCAGCTACGATATTGCCACCGCCACAGCGAATCAGATGAACTTTTTCCACACCAAGGTTTTCTGCCAAGATTTCTGCCAAATCACCTTTTTCTTCAACAATCTTAAGTTTGTCATCAACATAAGTTACAGAGTAAACGCGAAGATCGCCTTCGATTTCTGGGTGAATCGTGAATTTGTCATAGTCAACCATAGTGAAGACAGTATCCAAGTGCATGAACTTACGGTTGTTGGCAAATTCAAAGGCCAAAACTTTCTTGAAGCCAACATTTTTCTTGAAGATATTGACCAAGAGCTTTTCGATAGAAGCTGCGTCTGTACGTTGTGAAATACCAACTGCCAGCACATCTTTTGAAAGAACCAGTTCGTCCCCACCTTCGATACGTGTGTCTTCTTCACGGTTGTAAACCAAATCTACTTTTCCACCATATACTGGGTGGTATTTGAAGATGTATTTACCGTAGAGAGTTTCACGATTACGAGTATCTGCATACATGTGATTAAGCGATACAGCATTACCAATTGTAGCAAATGGGTCACGTGTGAAGTAAAGGTTTGGCATTGGATCAATAGCGAATGGATAATCAGATTCCACCAAGTCCGTCAAGCCTTTTGCTTCTTCAGGAATTTCTGGCAATTCAACTTTTTGAACTCCTGCCATCGTTTTTTCAACCAACTCTCGGTTATCTTTGATACCACGGAGCAGCTCACGAATAGCCTTCTTGGTTTCACGTCCGCGAATATTGGCTTCTTCCAGATATTCTTCGATGAATTGCTCGCGGATTTCTGGAGAAGTCAGTGACTCAGCAGCCAGCTGCTCAAGATAGAGCACCTCAACTCCTTCATTACGAAGCGCTTGAGCAAAGTTATCATGTTCTTTTTGTGCATCTTCTAAGAAAGGAATATCGTCAAAAAGAAGACGTTCTAAGTAGTCCGGCTGCAAGTTTTCTAACTCCTTGCCAGGACGGTGCAACATAACTTTTTTCAGTTTTCCAATTTCTGAGAAAACACGAATTGGATGTGTAGACATCTACTATCCTCCTTTTTCTTTGCGGTTTAGGTTTTTCTAAGCCCGTTTACATGTACTATTCTAGCATTTAATGCTACCGCTTTCAAGAAAAAAACCACATTACAAATGCCAAATCCTTTGCTTTTTTCTATTTTTATTTTTATAATATTCTTCTTTAAAGCGTTTTCTTTGAATATTTTACGCATTATATTATTTTTGTGAATATTTATTTTTTGAAATAAAATTAGTACACGGTTAATATTAGAATATTTTGAATTTATTAAGCAAAAAAGAAGCTAATCAGAACCGATTAGCTTCCAGCAAGGTATTTCATGAAATACTCTTTCTCTTTAAAAGTTAATTTTTTATGTTGGTATTCAATCCGACCTTCATCTAAGAGCTTTTTCAGAACTTGATTGACCGTTTCCCGAGTTGTGGCTCCTAGCTTAGCCAGTTCTTTCATGCTGATAGGAAAGGGCAGGCTATCTCCTACCTTGCACAAATCCATGCAGAGCAGAGACAAGGACTGAACCACACGCTCGCTGGCACTGGCTGCTACAACATTGCGCAAACGAAGTTCCTGAAATTCCAGAATTTGCGACAGCCGCTTGGTAATAAACAAAAGCTGATCCACACTCTTCTTAGAATATTCTTCAAATAAATCAATAGGAATGGAGAAATATTCGACATTGGTGACAGCGCTGGCTGTATAATGGTAGCACTCATCAAAAAACATACCTCCATAGGGGAAAACACTGTTTTTCTTGACATAATCCATATAAGAAAATGTGTCCGTCGAATCATATTGCTCAATCCTCACATAACCTTGAGACAAGAGGAAAAGACGCTCACGCCGGTCTCCTGCAAAAAAGATAATTTGCCCTTTTGGAATCTTGCGATACTGAATCTCCACAGCTAATTTATCGAAAAGCTCCACTGGCAGATTGACAAAGGCAGGGTGCTGCCGGATAAATTGATAATGCTCCTTGGTAATCATGATAACCCTTTTATTTGATACTTGATACCATTATAGCATAAATCCGCTTACAAATAGAAAATGCTGACTATAAAAGTAAGAAATCCTAACAAAACAAAGAGGTGTGCCCATTTTCTATTCATGGCATTTCTATCAGCTTGTACTTTTTTGGGCAAGTAATTGCCTACAATTATGAAAACCAAAGCAACTAGCATAGTTGCTATTTTACGCACATCAAAACTCTCATTTAAGCCCCGATAAATGGTAGCTAGATACAGCGAAACAAAGGTAAAAGGAAATATCCAGCGAATAAGGTGCTTAAAGGTTCTATTTAAGATATCTTTGGCAATGGTTATCCAGTAAATCATAACTTCTAGTAGCATCATGACAATTGGAAAAGCCGAAACTACTAAAAACTTAGGTAAAAAAGCATTTCCTTTTCCAAATAAGTCAAAGTGAATAGCCAAGTTTTCTGGTAATGTTTGATAGACCCAGATGGCATATAAAACTGGCAAGAGCATGACGCCAAGCGCCCAACCTAATTCTTGAAAACTATTTTTTTTCATTTTCTTTTCCTCCTCCAAGAGATTGAAACCAGGCAAGAATTTCTTCAAAAACAGTGACATCTAAGCTGTAATAAATAAAGTTCTTCTGCTTTTCTTCTATGAGCAGACCGGCTTTCTTTAGCTGAGAGAGGTGGTAGGATACCGTCGCAGGCGTCAGCTCAAAAGCTTGAGCAATTTCCCCAGCAGACTTCGGACCATGCTTGAGCATTTCCAGAATCCCCCTTCGAACTGGGTCAGCTAGAGCTTTAAGCGTTTGACTGATCCCCATGATTGAACCTTTCCTTCAGGTAAACTTTCAAGATTTTCTTGGTCAGAAAGACTAGCGCCACTACCTCTACCAAGAGCAGAGCTTCAACAGCCAGTGGCGGAAGAAAGCCTACCTGAGCCAGAGCAGGCGCTAAGTCAATCAGGGCGTGAAGTCCCAGAGCGGCTAAAAAATACACTGGAGCCTTCTCCTTGACCGCTTTCCAAACCCAGAAGGTCAGAAGGATTTGAATGAGAATAGCCAAGATCCGTTCAAAAGCCAAAAGATAGATGCTGCCAGCGTTCATGGAACGGACATTGTCAATAATTGCTTGAGGAATTTGAGCCAGCGTCTGAGCATTCCCCTGAGTCACTACTTGAGCTATAACCCAAAAGTTTAAGAGACTGACAATACCAACAAACAGAGCCTCAATACCACCATGCCCCAAGCCATAGGCTATACCATCCCTAAAGGTCAGTGGGCGCTTCTTTTGCAACCAGTAAAAGATGACCCAGCGGGCTGTTTCTTCAAAAATAGCTGCCGCAGCAATAGCATAAAGAACGTATAGCCAAGGATTTTCCGTCTGCAAAGCGATAGTTCCATCAGCCTGAGGTTGTAAGACGATACGGTGCAAGATATTTTCCAGAACCTGACTAGACAGATAAAAGCCAACTCCCCCTAAAAGGAAAACTAGCAGAGAAATGTGCTTGGTCTTTTTAAAATAAACCAAAGGAACAAGGACTGTCCCTAAAATCAGCAGCATAGCAATCAAGATATGAATGGAAATCATCGTTTTTTCTCCTAAACTGTTTTGGTTTTTTTCTAAATAGATTATACATCTTTCCTTTCTTTCTGTCAAATCTATTTCGAATTTTTTCTAAATAGCTTTTATAAAAAATTGCTCAGTGACTAATTAAACAGAGCAGAATGAAGTAATTAGAACATCTTCTAAATAGATTGTAACACTTCTCTTTCAAAAAAGCAAGAGGTATTTTGGTTTTTTTCTAAATAGCTATCAAAAAATCTAGCCTGTCTAGACTAGATTGCTCTTAGTTCATATTAACCCGATGCCATTCATTGATGACGTAGGCTAACTGACCAACTTGCTCAATTCCGACACCACTGATCTCATCACTGGCCTCGGTGCTACCACCTAAATAAGCCGTATAGAGAGCTATAATATAGGGCTTCTCTTCCATAACTAATGCATCCACATTGAGCGCCTCACGAACATATCCAGGCTTTTGATAGATGGTAATGTCACGCAGATAGCGCTTATAGTATTCACCTGGGAAGGATTTGCCTATATAATAAAGGATATCCTTGTACTTTTCCTGATTTTTAGACAAATACTCAAGGACCTGAATATAGTAGTCCGTCGTGGTCTTATTATTCTCCCGGCTGATCGTCTTAATATCAGCCTTGGACTGACCGTAGCGACTAAACATATCATAGGCCTTTTCCATGCCGCCTAGACGCTCTGCTAAAGCGTAGGCTGGAGTATTTTCAGAATAAACCAAAGAATATTCCTGCATATCTGAAATACTCATTGCACCATTAAAAGCTCCGACATAGTTATCATGCTCGCCCCTATATTCATAGTTTGTATTGGTAATATCAAACCGCTCGTCCATAGAAAGTTTGCCGGCAGCAACCTCATCTACTACCAGCATATTGAGAGGGAGCTTGTAGGTCGATCCCGCAGTCATAGGCTGGGTATCATTCATTGCAAAGGTCTTGCCAGTCGTCAAATCCTTATATGAAAATGCAACCTGGGAGGGTTCAATTCCCATTTCAGTCATATAAGCCTGAATGACCTGAGTCAAATCCAAATTTGCATAGTCAAATCGAAGTCCTAAAGCATCCATAGTCGGGCCGTCCGCCTCCATGACCTTCTGCTTCTCCTCTGGACTTTTTTCAACTGGCTTGGGCTTTTCTTCAACTGGTTTGGAATCAGGCTTGACTTTCTCCTCCTCCTGTTCTTGCTCGCCAGACTTTGCAAGTTGGGCAGCCTCTTGTGTTTTCTTTTCAATAGCCTTATTTCGTTGGGTTATAAAAAGGAAGATGAAGCCCAGCAGACAAAGACAAGAAAGGACAGCTACGATAATCGTTACAATTTTTTTACTCAAAACATTTCTCCTAGCATTTGTATTATAAAAAATTATGAGGAAAATAACAAGTGAAATCCAGAAAAAAGGCATTTTAAGCATCAAAAAAGGCAAATCATTAATCGATTCGCCTTTTTATCTATTGAAACTGCCTGTTTATTTAGCAGCAGCGTAAAGTTCGTCAACCTTTTTCCAATTAATAACTGAGAAGAAAGCTTGAATGTAGTTCGGACGAAGATTGCGGTATTTCACATAGTAAGCATGTTCCCAAACATCCAGTCCCAAGATTGGAGTTTTACCTTCTGAAATAGGAGTATCCTGATTTGCTGTTGAAGTTACTTCCAACTTGCCTTCTTTGTTGACAACCAACCAAGCCCAGCCAGAACCAAAACGAGTTGTAGCCGCTGCAGTAAAAGCTGCTTTAAAGTCTTCAAATGATCCAAAAGTAGCTTCAATATCTGCTGCCAACTCTGCAGATGGTGATGTTTCTGCTGGTGTCATCAATTCCCAGAAAAGAGCGTGGTTAAGATGTCCACCACCGTTGTTGATGACTGCCTGACGGATATCAGCTGGAATAGACTCCACATCAGCCAATAATTTTTCCAAGTCTTCACCGATTTCAGGATGTTTTTCAAGCGCAGCATTAACATTCGTTACATAGGTATTGTGGTGCTTGTCATGATGCAAGTGCATTGTTTCTTCATCAATGTAAGGCTCTAACGCATCGTAAGCGTAAGGAAGATCAGGTAAGATAATTGCCATTTGATAGACCTCTTTTTCTATATGATTATAAAAATGATAACGCAATCATTAGAATTTTTCAACTATTTTGCTTGTAACTCACCCGTCGCAATCTTGAGCAGAGCCAAATCAAACAGGTAATCTTTATCATACAGCCCCGACTTAATCTGGTAGTCTGTTTCGATTAGACAGGCCATAGTCTTTTTAAGAAAGGCTAAACTCAGTGAACGAGCATCCTTTAAAGCAAACTTGACTTGATAAGGATTGACCTTGCGACCTAGATAATCGGACAAATCAGACACAATCTGACTCTCAGCTCTTCCATTTTCTGCTAAAACCTTAACCTGCGTAAAGATACGAAACTGCCCCAGCATAATGGCAATAAGCTTGATTTCATCCTCACCTTGAAGAGTCAAATCTCGCATCAAGCTTCTGGCCTCATCAATCTTCTGCTGTAAAATCAGCTGGGTCAGATCAAAAATATTATCCTGAAGGGTCTTGGGAATGGCCTCGGCAATGTCTTCTAAACCAATCTGACCGGACTCTTTATATCCTTTCAGAAAGGCTAAATTTTTACTAACTTCACTGAACTGAAAACCTGATTTCAGCAGCAACTGGTCGAAAGCTGTCGGAGCAAATTGTAATCCTTCTGTCTGCGCTTCCTTGCTGAAATAAGCCCGCAGATCTGCTTCCTTGAGTTCTGCAGCCTCAAAAATTTTCCCGTCCCGTTTCAGCAGTTTGACCAGACGGCGCTTGCTATCCAATTTGCCTTCTGCAAAGATAACCAGACGAGTTGTATCCGCTGGATTTTCCAGATAATTTTCAAAAGATTTGAGTTCTTCATCAGTCAGATAGCGCTTCTTGGCTGTTGTCAAATCAGCAAAATGGTCCAAAATTACGATTTTTTCATCCGCAAAAAAAGGCAGACTGACCAAGTCCAACTCCACATCCTGATAGTTTGCTTCTTTCATATCAAAAATAGCAGTGTTCAAATCGCCCGGTTGAAACTGAATCTGGCGGAGAAACTGCTCCTTCAACAACTCAAACTGACCCAAGTCATCTCCAGCCAAAATGGTCAAAGCAGGAAGGTTGCTTGGCGTGATTTTTTTAATTTCCTCAATAGCTAACACAGAAAGTCTCCCCTACTTTATATTTCTTGTCAATTTTTTTCATGTATTGATTGTAACAAAAAAGAGTCGGAAAGTCTGTTATTTTCTTTGCAAACAAAATCTAATTTTTGAATAGATCTGCTATATAAATAGAAACTGTTACTAGCTTCATTTTTCTTTGTTCTAAAAAACTATCAATGTCCAGTTCTGTTCAAGATTTTCTACGAGCGATAGAACAAAAAGAGCTGGAAAAATTCCAACTCTTCTTTGTTTATTCTTGGTTTTCAGTTGCATCCTCTACACTGTTTTCAGCTGGTATAGAAGCTTGCTCCTCTTGAACTGATGAAACAAAAGGATTATCCTGAACAGGTGCTTGAGTTCCAAAATCCTGAGGTGTTGACTGCTCAGGTGTTTCAGCAGTAAATGGATTTTGAACTGGTTCTGCTTGCTCCACTGCCTGACTTTGATCAGAAACAGGTTGTTGTGGCTGTTGACCAAATTGCTGATCTTGGAAACCACCTTGCTGTGGTTGTTGGCCAAATGGTTGGTTTTGGACTGGTTGCTGTGGTTGTTGACCAAACTGCTGGCCTTGGAAACCACCTTGTTGTGGTTGTTGGCCAAATGGTTGATTTTGAACAGGTTGTTGTGGTTGTTGACCAAATGATTGGTTTTGGACTGGTTGCTGTGGTTGTTGACCAAATTGTTGTCCTTGGAAATCACCTTGCTGTGACTGTTGGCCAAACTGTTGATTTTGAACAGGTTGTTGTGACTGACCAAACTGTTGTCCTTGGAAACCGCCTTGTTGTGATTGCTGACCAAACTGTTGTCCTTGGAAACCACCTTGTTGTGGTTGTTTTTCATAGTTTAAACCTTGATTGTATGACTGTTGGCCAAACTGTTGTCCTTGGAAGTTTTGCTGGCCATATTGCTGACCGTATGAATTTCCAACCATTTCAGGCTTAGATCCTTGACAAAGCAAAACAATCAAAGCAATAAAACATGGAAAAGATACTATTCCTGCAATAATATTTAGACCAGGAATAAGGATTGCAATGGACGGACCAATAGCCAAAAATAGGAAAGCCCAATGATAACCAGCATCCCGTAGACGGCGAACTATAATTGCCATGCTAGGAACTAAGATAGCTAAATAATAAATCAGTAGGATAAACCAAAAAATGACAGCAAATCCTGCCCCAGCCAAGAATCCTGATGGATCTGGTTCATATCCATAAGCTGCGTCCTGAGCTATAGAAAAAATACTTCCTAGTGCAGAAACCCAGATAATGATAAACAATGGTACGATAATAATCATGTGACACAAAAATGCCCACCAGTAGTCTGACCGACTGGAACGACCTGAAAAATCGGCATAGTGTGTCCAGAATTTTTTATATGCAGCAAACATAGAATTCTCCTCTATAATTTTTTTATCCCCATTATCTTATCACAAATGCATAAATAAATCAATATGACTTCCTGACTGAAGCTAAATGGACATGAGAAAAAAGTATCAGTTGGCATCTTTAACGCAGCTATCAACGAACCGTTTCAATCCTCCAGGAATTCCAACCAGTAAACCGAATGGCCCCCTGCTGGTCAGTTCGATAGATGGCTGTATTAAACTTCTCAAATCTTTGCAAAGTTTCCTGATGCGGATGTCGATAACGATTATTCTGGCCGGCTGATATTAAGGCAAGCTTCGGCTGAATTTGCTCTAAAAACTCTGGACTGGAAGATCCTTTGGAACCATGGTGTCCTGCTTTTAAGACATCTGCTGTCAGCTGAGGGAAGCGCTGCAGCAGTTCGGTTTCTCCTTGCTTTTCCAAATCACCTGTAAACAAAAATTTTGTCTGAAAGAACTCCCCATAGAGTACAATCGAATCATCATTTCCACCGTCGCCTGTTCCACTAGGATAGAGAACCTGCAAAGCTGAGTCAAATACCGGAATCTCATCTCCTACTTCTACGACATGGACAGAAGTTTCTATCTGATCCAGCTTTTGAACAAAATCAGGCTGAGTCAGACTTCCTTTGGAAACGTAGATTTCCTTGATAGAAAAATGCTTGGCCACCTCTAGCATATCGCCCATGTGGTCGGTATCGGTATGAGTCAAGACCAATACATCCAGACTAGCAACACCACGACTTTTGAGATAGGGAATTACGGTCTTTTCTGCATTGGATGAAGTCTGTCGCTCCTGCCAAGCCTCTTTCTTTCCTATCTCGACTCGCCCTCCTACATCAATCAAAACCGTCCTGCCTCGCCAGTCCCTGAGAAAAATGCTATCTCCCTGACCAATATCCACTACTGTGATCTCGTTTTGCAGCGGATGCTTTGTTAGAAAAAATAAGAGAAGAGTAAGCAAACTAAAAGATAAAAGCCAGCTTTTCTTTCTCCGAAAGTCATAGATTAAAGCCAAAACCAAAAGCAGAGCGAACAGTAACCAGAGGTTGGGCTTTCCAAAAATCAAAGGGCGCGGAGCAAAATCAGCTACCCAACGAATCACATCTTCAAGTAACTCAAAGAAGAAATTGACTTGAGTGATTTTTAAAAGTGGTGACAAAATAAAAATGAGGGTTAAGCCTGGCAGCATCAGCAGGTCAAAGAGTAGTGAAAATAAAAAAGTTAAAATCACGGACCAAGGCTGAAATTCAGAAAAATAGTAGATTAGTATAGGCAAAATCCCCAATGAAATAGTCAGACTTTCCGCTAAAAGCTTACGAATCGGCGGTAACTTTTCAAAATCCATCATAGAAATCAAAAAGGCATAGGCGCAGGACAAGACACCGCCTGCTGTCAGAAGAAAATTGGGCATGATGATAAAGAGAATCATCAGTGTCAGAGCAAAATTATCTAATCTGGTCAATCCTTGCTGGACCAACAATTTCTGAACTAAGCTTCTGACGACAGAAACAGAAAAGCCCGTCAGTCCAGCATAGATAAATGAAAGAGGCAGCTGCAAGGCGTTTACTGTCTCCCTCTTCATCCCCAAACGTAGAAGAATCCTGCGAAAACCATCCAAAAAGAAACCTACCTGCATACCAGACAAGGCAAACAAGTGGATGATACCCAAGCTAGAATACAGATTGCTCATTTCCGCAAACTCCGTATCCAAGTCACCAAACAAGAGTCCAGTCATATAATGACTCATCGGGCTGGGAAAATTACTTCGAATATAGACCAGCGCTTTTCTGCGCCAGACAGACAGCCAATCCAGTGGATTCAGGCTGGAAATTGGTCTTAGTGACTGAATCTTATTGATTTTTAAGGTACGATAAATCCCCTGACTCTTTAAATAAGCCTGATAGTCAAAGCCCGAAAAATTTCGTTGTTGCTGGGCCTGTTCAAACTCTCCTTCAATATCAAGTACGACCAAATCTGTCAAATGCTGAAAAGCTTTCTTTTCACTGGCTGATTTGATCTTGTAGAAGACCTGATAAAGCCGACCGTCCGTTCGCCCTCGAAAGGATAGGGAATCTCCATTGACTTTGATCGTATCCGGCAAAACTTGAACCGAGCTAGCTGAAGGAGGTTCCTGCCTAAAGGCCTGCTCTGCCATTTCCCGACGAAGCAAGAAAAAGAGGACAAAAAGGGACAGGAACGCCAAGGCAGCTAGACTTTTTTTGAGAGGATAGCTGAAAAAGAGACGAAGCAGAAGGGCACCCAGCCCAAAATAAGCCAAAGAACTTCCAGAATAGACTGCAAAATAGGCCCATACAAGGATGAAAGCCAGATAGATAGGGGTGAGGGGTAGCTTTTTAATCCACTGTGACATATTCTTTCAGCTTTTCTAAGGTCTTATCTCCAATCCCTGACACTTTTTTCAGATCATCTACTGACTTGAAGCGGCCATTGCTTTCGCGGTAGGCTATGATGTCAGAAGCCCGCTTCTGTCCGATGCCTGAAATAGTCTGCAATTCAGCCTCTGTCGCCGTATTTAGATTGACCTTTTCCGACTTTCCACCACTGGCACCAGCAGAATCAGAAGCTCCTGCTTGATGCTGGCCAGTCTGTGTGACATCAGCTCCTTCTTCACCAATCTTTGCCACATAGATTACTGCTTCATCCGTTAATTTTTGCGCCTGATTGATGGACTTAGCTTCGGCATCTGCTGTCAATCCGCCAGCTTTTTGGATGGCTTCATGGACTCTCGCTCCCGCTCTCAGCTCATAGACACCAGGATTCTTAACTGCTCCCTTAATATCCACAGTGACCTGATCGCTTTCCTCTTCGTCCGCCTTAGCCTTAGAAAGAACTTTTTCACTCTCTTCATCAGCTGAGCTGGATGAGGAAGTTATTTCTTGACTCAAGGCGGCCACCTGATTTTGCGGTTGGTGATTTCCTTTGATGAGGAAAAAGCCACCTAGCACAGCGCCAACTACTACCAGACCGACAAAGAGCTTGTATTCTTTTAGCTTTTCAATGATTTCTTCAAGCATATTTTTCTCCTTTGTCTTTTTATTCGTAAAAGATTGCAAAAAAATAAAACAAGCCGAGAATATTTTTAGCTTGTCATATTTTAAAATCTTTATTTTGCAAGTAGTCGTATAGATAGAAGGAGCATTGATGAAAATAGGAGCTGTAATATCAGTCTGCTTTGCTTATCCTGTATATCCAAGCTTCTAACTTTTGAGCTCTGCTATGTAAAAAAGCCAGATTTGCCAAAAGAAAAGCCATCACTAGCGCGCTTAGAATCAGAAGCAGCGGCCAAGAAACTGACTGCTGACATAGATAAAGGATAAAGACTAAGATGAGTATAGGAAAAGTCGTCAAAGCTGTGAAGCCGCCCGGTACCCAGCGACGAAAGCGAAACACTTGCATGATATGGCCTAGCAGATGGAGGGTATGACAGAAGCCAATAGCCAAAGCTAGCTCGGGAATGCGAAATAGAATGGCAAGCAACAAAAGGATAAAGGCCAGCAGAAATTCCTCCGCAATCATCAGAGCTATACTTTCAGCAGAAAGATAACTTCCTCTTCTGGCAATAAACATCTCCTTTTGATAGTCTTGATGTTCTTGATTCTGAGAAATCCAAGGCCGAATCAGGATAATCTCATCAAACTCGTGCAGCATAAACAGTGATAAGGTTACAAAAGATAAAAAAGCAAGAGACATAGCATCCTCCTTATAAAACATACCAACATTATAACTCACTTGCATAAAAAAATCAGCTCCCAAGCAAGATTGCTCAGCAAGCTGATTAGTCTCTTATTTTCTGTGCTTATCCGGATCCCAGACAAAGCTAGCAAAAAAGCTGAAAATGATGGTCAAAATTCCAATCAAAATAGCAGGAATAAAGACAAAGGCACGTAAAATCCGTAAGAAGATATTGCCTTTCTTTTGTGTCTGGTAAAGGGCCACTTCAGCATCCAGACGATCAAACTCCGAATGAATACGGCGAGCTACTTCCTCAACTCCCTCATCATTCATCTTCTTAATGTCTGAAATATCAATTGGATTACCAAAATTCATGTCCACGCGCTCTCCAGCTGCCAAGCCTTTGAGGCTCATGGGACCAGCATAGACTACTGGCATGATACGGACCTTAGCCATCTTAGCAATCACTGCTACTCCTCCCTTGACATCCGTAGAATGGCGGCTTCCGCTTGGGAACATAATCAGAGAACGATTGCTCTTTTTCAGCATATTAACAGGGTACTTGATAGCTGACGGACCAGGATTTTCCCGGTCGATAGGAAAAGCACCACACATGCGAATCCACCAGCCGAACACGCGATTTTCAAAAAGCTGTTTCTTGGCCATGAAAATGAACTGCTTAGGCTTGGTCGCAAAAGCCATGTAAACTGGATCCCACCATGTCCGGTGAGGGGCAACCAAGATATAATTTTCATCTTTTGAAGGAATCTTTTCTTTATTGTGGTAATGCGCATTGCCGTTTAAGGTCCACAGGATAAAAATCACTAAACCTCGCAAATAAGTATAAAACATAAACTCTCCTTATTTCAAACTGTGATTGTACTTGAAATTTATTACATCCTTTCCCATTATACCCTATACCCTTATAGTCTGCAATATTTTTCTAAACTTTGGCTGTAACAGCTGATTCTGATAGCCATTTCCATAAAAAAATGGTATCATTAATCTCATGAATAAGAAAGAATTAATTGGTTTAAACCAAACCCAAGTAGATGAAAAGATTTCGCAGGGCTTAACCAACGATTTTACAAGTGACACCAGCACCAGTAACTGGCAAATCGTTAAGCGGAATGTTTTCACCCTTTTTAATGCCCTTAACTTTGTTATTGCTCTAGCCTTGGTCTCTGTCCAAGCCTGGAGCAATCTGGTCTTCTTCGCTGTTATCAGCTTTAATGCTGTCACTGGTATTATTACGGAACTGCGAGCCAAACACATGATTGACAAGCTCAATCTGGTCAGCCGAGAGCTGGTCACAGTCATCCGCGCCGGCCAGGAAGTCAAGATTCAGCCAGAAGAAATTGTACTGGGTGACCTGATCAAGCTGTCAGCCGGCGAGCAAATTCCCAGTGATGCCCGTGTAGTAGAGGGTGTTGCCGAGGCCAATGAAGCCATGCTGACAGGTGAGAGTGACTTGGTTCTCAAGGAAGAAGGCGCTGAGTTGCTGTCTGGTAGCTTTCTGGCTAGTGGGCAGATCTATGCTGAGGTGCACCATGTCGGCGCAGATAACTATGCCAACAAGCTTATGACTGAGGCTAAAACCCTCAAGCCTATCAACTCGCGCATTCTTTACAATCTTGCGAAAATTTCCCGCTTTACTGGAAAAATCATCATTCCTTTCGGATTGGCTCTCTTCTTTGAAGCCTTGATGATAAAGGGACTGCCTGTCAAGAACTCTGTCATTACCAGCTCGACAGCTCTTTTGGGTATGCTACCTAAGGGAATCGCTCTGCTGACAGTCACGTCACTCCTGACAGCTGTCATCAAGCTAGGTATGCGCAAGGTTCTTGTTCAGGAAATGTATTCTGTTGAAACTCTGGCCCGGGTGGATACTCTCTGCCTGGACAAGACCGGTACAATTACCCAAGGTAAGATGACTGTTGAAGCCTTGCATAGTCTGTCAGATAAGTTTTCTGATGAGACCGTCGGTCAAATCTTAGCTGCCTATATCCAAACCAGCGAGGATAATAACCCAACAGCCCAGGCTATCCGCAAGGGCTACGGCCATCTGGACCATGCCTATACTAGCGACAATGTCATCCCATTTTCTAGTGACCGAAAATGGGGCGCTATGCATTTATCCAGTGTCGGAACTATCTTTCTGGGGGCACCCGAAATGCTGCTGGACAGCAATCCTGCAGCGGTTGGAGAGGCTCAAAAACGCGGTTCACGGGTTTTAGTACTAGCCCACAGCGACCAAGTGCTAAACAAACACAGTATCCAACTGCCTGAAGATATGACCGCTCTGGCTGTCCTGGAAATCACTGACCCTATTCGTGAGGGAGCAGCCGAGACACTGGACTACCTGCGCTCTCAGGATGTTGATTTGAAAATCATCTCTGGCGACAATCCTGTGACCGTTTCCCATATCGCAAGCCAGGCTGGATTTGCCAACTACGACAGCTACATCGACTGCTCTAAAATCAGCGACCAAGAACTGATTGAGCAAGCTGAAGAAACGGCCATCTTTGGCCGTGTTTCTCCCCATCAGAAGAAGCTGCTCATCCAGACTCTTAAGGCCGCTGGTCGGACAACAGCCATGACGGGAGATGGGGTTAATGATATCTTGGCCTTGCGTGAAGCAGACTGTTCCATCGTCATGGCCGAAGGCGACCCCGCAACTCGGCAAATTGCCAACTTGGTCCTTCTTAACTCCGACTTTAACGATGTCCCTGAGATTCTTTTTGAAGGCCGCCGAGTTGTTAACAATATCGGCCGGATTGCTCCGATTTTCTTCATCAAGACCATATACTCCTTTATCCTGGCTATCATCTGTATCGCCAGTATCCTGCTAGGAAAATCTGAATACCTCTTGATTTTCCCATTCATTCCGATTCAAATCACCTTGATTGACCAGTTTGTCGAAGGTTTCCCACCCTTTGTCCTCACCTTTGAGCGCAATATTAAGCCGGTTGAAAAGCACTTCCTCAAACGCTCCCTGCAGCTGGCTCTGCCAAGCTCCCTCATGATTGTCTTCAGCGTGCTATTTGTCCGCATCTGGGGCAGCAGCCATGGCTGGAGTGACATAGAAATGTCCACCCTGACCTACTACTTGCTAGGCAGCATCAGCTTCCTGTCCGTCATTAGGGCCTGTCTGCCACTCAACCTCTGGCGCAGCCTGCTCATTATCTTTTCTGTCTTTGGCTTCTATCTATCAGCCTTTGTCCTGCAGCACCTTTTGGAAATTGCAACGCTGACAGCCGCAACTTTGCCAGTCTATCTGATTCTCATGGTCATTTTCGGACTTGTCTTTGTTGCCTGCACCATTAAGCAGAAATACAGATTTGATTAAGGACTAGCTAAAATAGAATCAGCATTTAAGCTCATGGAAACATGCGAGAATCCTCGCATGTTTTTTTGATTGTGCAAAAACTTCCCATATCCCTTTGGAATCCTTGCTAAATCATGCTATAATTGACTTATGAACGAAGCAAAACTAAAAGACGGAGAACGCGTCAACCAGCTCTTTTCGACAGATGTCAAGATTATTCAAAATAGTGAGGTCTTTAGCTATTCGGTAGATAGCGTACTTCTTTCCCGCTTTCCTAAGTTGCCTCAGCGGGGGTTGATTGTCGATCTCTGTGCTGGAAACGGCGCTGTCGGACTTTTTGCCAGCACTCGGACCAAGGCCAAGATTCTAGCAGTCGAGATCCAGGAACGTCTGGCTGATATGGCCGAGCGCTCCATTGAGCTCAATGATTTGACTCAGCAAATGCAGGTCATTCAGGACGATCTGAAAAATCTAGGACGCTATATCACTGGCAGCAAGGTTGATATGATTCTCTGCAATCCTCCATATTTCAAAGTGGACAAGCAATCCAATCTCAATGAAAGCCAGCACTACCTTTTAGCCCGCCATGAAATCTCAACAAATCTGGAAGAGATTTGCAAGATTGCCCAGCGAGTCCTCAAATCCAACGGTCGTCTTGCTATGGTCCATCGACCAGAACGCTTTTTAGATATTTTAGATACCATGCAAGCCCATAACCTGGCTCCCAAGCGCATCCAGTTTGTCTATCCAAAGCTGGGCAAAGAGGCCAATATGCTGCTTATCGAAGCAATTAAAGATGGTTCCAGCGACGGTCTAAAAATCCTGCCTCCTCTCTTTATTCACAATCAGGACGGCAGCTACACTCCGGAGATTCACGAGATTTACTATGGAAAATAAAGCATATATGTACGTGCTTGAATGCGGGGACGGCTCCCTCTATACCGGCTACACAACGAATGTCCAAGCCCGACTCAAAAAACATCAAGCTGGCAAAGGAGCCAAATACACTCGCGCTCGCCTGCCAGTTATCTTACTTTACCAAGAAGAACACCCTAGCAAGCCGGCTGCCATGTCGGCTGAAGCCCTCTTTAAAAAGAAAACTAGACAAGCCAAACTGGCTTACATCAAAGAAAGGACTCAAAATGCCTGAAATCCAGTTTAAAGGCGACTTTCATCATATCGAAATTTCCCCAGACAGCCAGCTCGATATCGGTCAAGATGTCATCTTCCAATCTTTTACCAGCCTCAATGTAGCAAGTGGCGCACAACTCAAGCTAGGAACCCGGGTTTTCTTCAATGACCATTGCACTGTCCGCTGTCAGCACTCTATCGAAATCGGCAAGGACACCATGTTTGGTGATGGCGTCCGTATTTTTGACCACAATCATCAGTATTCTAATTACCATATCGAGAAGATTGATTATAGTGTTGCGCCAGTCAAGATTGGAGCTAACTGCTGGATTGGGGCCAATACTGTGATTCTCAAAGGTGTGACCATTGGCGATAATGTCATCATTGGAGCCAACAGCTTGATTTTCCAGGATATTCCCAGCAACTCTATCGCCATGAGCAAGGAAGAGCTTATCATTAAGGAGCGTCCACAGGGCAATTTCCATGCCTTCACGCTGACAGCTTCTGATACCTTGGAACAATTGGCTTATTTAGCAGAAAATCTGCCAGAATTAGAATTTCACATAGCTGCTAAGACCAATATTTCTCCTTACTTAGCCAGCTTTAATGACTATCCCAATATCAACCTCTACACCAATATCCACCAGGATGACTTTATTGAAGACTTGCTCGATAGGGCGGATATTTACTTGGATATCAATCACTGGGGAGAGGTAGACCAGATTGTCCAAAGGGCTATCAGCAAGGGGAAGCCAGTTTTAGCTTTCCGTCAAACTGCCCACCAGCCTGAAGAAAATACTTTACTTTTCGAATCGGACCAACCCCAACAAATGGCTAATGAAATACGAAAATTATTGAAAGAAAAGTCTAGGACATAAAGATCCTAGACTTTTCTTTTGCAGTCGATATGTATTTTATTAACTTTATTCACCAGCAATTCCATTTGGAATGATAACTTCCTTGAGTAACTGCTCTTCTTCTTTGATACGGACATAGAGGGTGATACAGTAGAGCGGGAAGAGGATGAAAAGAGCAAAGTAGGCATGACTGAGCAGGGCCAAGCCCACCAATTCTGGTACAACATTCAGGAAATAATTAGGGTGTTTGACATTGCGAAAGAGCCAGTGGTCAACAAACTTATGATCCTTAACCAGCATAAGCTTGATGGTCCAAACTGGTCCCAAGAGCTTGGCAACAAGGTAGAGCATAAACATAGAAAAGAGTAACAAGACAGCTCCCAGTAGGCTCACAAAGTCAAAAGCTGGCTTCTTCAGCAGCAATTCCAGAAAGCAAACCGCATAAAAAAGCATGTGCAGGTACTTCATGATATTTGAGTTTTTCACCCCGTACTCCATGCCTCCCTTGGCCAGAATATCCTGCTCATTCTGAGAGGATTTCCTCAAAAACACCAAACGAAAAAGCGACACAGCCACAAAAATCACTATATTGATTGTCATAAGACCTCCTAAAATTTAATAATACATTTTATTATATAAGGAATTCTGCAGCAAAGTCAAGACTGTTGTTTACAAAATGAGATAAAGATATAAAAAAGCTGCGACTAGAATTTCTAGACAAAATCCCAGTCACAACCTCTATAAAATATTTATTTGAAGCAAGTTTCTCTCACCGGTCAGACATCACAAAATTTCAATATAGGTGCTGTATTTTTCCTTGACTTTCGGAGCGATATTGTCGTCCGTCACAACTGCACTGAGGTTGTCCAGCCGGTAAAAAGAATAGAAAGAATAGCTGTCAAACTTGCTGTTATCGGCTACAATGTATTTGCTGATGGCATTGTTAAGGATAATCGCGTCGCCGTTGCCTTCCTCTTCATTGCTGGTCGTAACATTATGACCGTCAATACCATTCGCCCCAATAAAGGCCTTAGAAACCTTGATTTCTTTCAAAAGATTATTGGCAAACTGACCGACAAAGGTTTGAGTCTTAGCCCGATAGCGTCCGCCAATCAGAATTAAATCTAAATTGGCTCTTTCTTTTAACTTTTCAAAAATTGGTAGCGAATTGGTGACGATGCTGATATTTTTGCCATCCAAATAGTCTCCTATAAAATCCGTTGTGGTGCCTGACCCAATAAAGACCGTATCCCCGTCAACAATCAAATCCGCACATTTACGGGCAATCTGCTTCTTCTCCTCAACATTCAGCATTTGCTTTTCTGAGTGAGAAATCTCGTTGAGAGCATTCTTGACCTTCTTATGGGCTCCACCATGAACACGGGTCAGCATGCCCTGCTTCTCCAAATCAATCAAATCCCGACGGATGGTCATATCCGTGACACCCAGCATTTCCTTGAGGTTTTTAACAGCAACCACACCTGTTTGATCCAGTTCTTGCAGAATGATTCTATGTCTACTTTCTTTCATTTTACATTCTCCTTTTACTCCTGAATTTCTTACAGACTCACCTTCACCTTATTATACAACAGTTCCAGCATATAAACAAAGATTTGTGAATTTTTTTATTTTAAATAGCTAATATGTTGAATTTTGATGTCGAAATTAGTTGAAATACTTTGAATCCTGTTCTATAGCAAAAACACCAGAAACAGTTCAAAGCAGAAATAAGGAGGCTATAATTTACTTTGATAAACAGGACTGCTTCAATCAGCATGATTAAGGAAACTACATTGGCTCATACTTATATTTCTGCAGGACTGAGAATAAGAAGATTTATTGAACAAACGAAAAGAGAGAACTTGCATTCTCTCTCGACGCTAAAATTGTCGCCAACTCTAATTAATAATCTGCCTTATTTATCACCCTTGTTACGGATAACAAAGCCGGTTTTCTTCTCGCTAGAAGTATTGCGAGGTTTCTTGTGATCCTTGCGGTAGCGATTTTCTTTGTCAAAACGCTCGTCTTTGCGACCTTTCTTAAATTGGTCACGACGACCACCTCGGTCACGGCGATTGTCATTGCTGCGACGATTGCTATTTCCGCCACGACTGCCCTTGCCTTTTCCGCCAAAGCCGCCGCCAGACGGTTTAAATGGCAATGGTTTTTCACGGGCAATTTCTACTTCAGGAAGGGCATCTGGATCCTGCACCGTCAAGCTGAGGATATACATAGCCAGCTCTTCTGGGCTGAATTCTGCTGCCAGCTTGCGGGCATCCTTGCCAAATTTCTCAAAGTTAGAACGGATGCTTTCATCCGCAAAATCGCGTTCAATCTTCTTAAGAGCAACTTTTTTCTTAGCTTGGAAAGCTTCTTCTGCAGTCGCAGGCTTGAGGCCTTTCATGCGCTTCTTAGTCAGATTTTCGATAATCTGCAAATAGCCCATTTCATTTGGCGCTACGAAAGTAATAGACTGACCTGACTTACCAGCACGACCAGTCCGACCAATCCGGTGAACATAACTTTCTGGATCCTGCGGAATGTCATAGTTGTAGACGTGGGTCACACCAGAAATGTCCAATCCACGTGCGGCCACATCTGTCGCCACCAAGACATCCAAATTTCCGTTTTTAAAGTCGCGCAGAACGCGGAGGCGCTTGCCTTGGTCCAAATCACCATGGATACCCTCTGCTCGGAAACCGCGGATTTTCAGACCGCGAGTCAGCTCATCCACCCGGCGCTTGGTCCGACCAAAGACGATTGATAGCTCAGGCTGCTCCACATCCATCAGGCGGGTCATGGTATCAAATTTTTCATTTTCTTTGACACGGATATAATACTGGTCTACAAGCTCCGTCGTCAGCTCTTTAGCAGCAATCTTGACATGCTCAGGCTCCTTCATAAACTTGACACCGATGCGCTTGATAGCATCCGGCATGGTCGCTGAAAAGAGCAAGGTCTGACGCTCTTCTGGCACACGGGAAATGATAGACTCAATGTCTTCCAAAAAGCCCATGTTAAGCATTTCGTCCGCTTCGTCCAAGATTAAGGTTTCAATCTGATTCAGCTTAAGAGCCTTGCGTTTGATTAAATCCAAGAGACGACCAGGTGTTCCTACGACGATATGAGCACCAGACTTGAGAGCCTTGATTTGCTTTTCGATGCTGGAGCCACCGTAGACAGAACGCACCTTGACACCCTTGCTGCGGCCAAAACGGAAAAGCTCTTCCTGACTCTGCACAGCCAATTCACGGGTTGGAGCAATAATCAAAGCCTGCACAGCAGGATTATCTGTATCAATCTTCTCCAGAGTTGGGAAGCCAAAGGCCGCTGTCTTTCCTGTCCCTGTCTGGGCCTGACCAATGACATCCTTACCTGCCATAGCAAGTGGAATTGTCTGCTCTTGAATAGGGCTTGCTTCTACAAAGCCAGCTTTTTCAATCTCTGCTAGTAATTCAGTAGATAAATGTAATTCATTAAATTTCAATGTTCTTCTTCTTTCTAAAGGCGGTGCGAAGCCACCTTATAAGGCTTTTGATACTCAACTATCGAAACATAGCAAGTGCTTTTCCCTTGCTAAATCTCGATTTTCTGAGAGTATTCGCTCTTCTCTTCATAAATATGGTCTCTCAAGTCTAGGCACTAAAAAAGCGCCGACTCGGTCGCTAGTTCCCACTGAATAGAAAAACTGTATTTCTGCAACTAATCTAGTATACCACAAAAGTACCTAAAAAGATAGGACTTGCCTGTAAAATATTTTATTAGAGATTTCTTTTGTAAAAAATGAAAACTTGAAAATCATTTTCAAAAACATTATAATCTACAAAGAAGAAAGGAGACAGGTATGAATAAATTTTTACGAGTGATTTTCATTTTACTAATCTTAGCTATGCTGGGCGCAGCTACAATCCAGATTTTCCAGCCCCAGCTCTTGGGCAATGAGTCCATCTATGGTCTAGCTCCCTACTGGCAGCGGGAAATTGGTTTCTGGAATCTGGCTATTCTGCCTTTAGTCATTGCCGCCAACATAAAGTATGATTGGTTCTATCTGCGTATGACCTTGCTAGCACTGATTCTGGGTGGGCTGGGCTTTGGCACCAACCATCTGCTAGGCTATCTGGAAAAGGCGAATCAAGCCAACCTACTGGGATGGATTGAAAATTATCTGCTAGTCTTCTGCTGGATCATCGGCTGGGGACTGGAATATCGAAAAAGACAAAAAAGTGATGAAGAGACCGTCTAGATAGGCAGTTTCCTCATCGCTTTTTTCTTCATTATGGACACTTTTCTATATTAGCTACTAGCTCCTCAGCAAATTGACTAGTGGTCAAGGCTGGCACTCCTTCCAGCTGACTGGCAAAATCGCCTGTCACTTTTTGCTCAAAGAGAGCCTTCTCAATAGCCTTAGTCAGGAGATGAGATGCCTCCGACCAACCAATGTAATCAAAGAGCATGACCCCTGATAAGATAAGAGAACATGGATTAGCCTTATTTTGACCCGCTATATCTGGCGCCGTTCCATGAGTTGCTTCAAACATAGCATGACCAGTCTCGTAATTAATATTGGCTCCTGGCGCAATACCGATTCCGCCCACCTGAGCAGCCAAGGCATCGCTGGCATAGTCACCATTTAGATTGGTCAAAGCGACAACGTCGAATTTCTCTGGATAGAGCAGAATCTGCTGCAGAAAATTATCCGCTATGACGTCCTGAATGACTAATTTTCCAGCAGCAAGCTCGTTCGCATACTCTCTTTGAGCTAGTTCATAGCCCCATTTCCGAAAACCGCCCTCTGTAAATTTCTGGATATTGCCCTTGTGAACCAGAGTGACACGCCTTAGTCCTTTGGCTAGTGCATAGTCAATAGCTGCCCGTATCAGCCGCTCACTGCCCTGCTTAGAGATAGGCTTGATCCCAATAGCAGAGCTTTCTGGGAAGCGAATCTTGTCAACCTGCATATCCTTCTGCAGGAAATCGATAACCTTTTTGACGGCAACCGTTCCACTCTCCCACTCAATTCCTGCATAGATATCTTCTGTATTTTCCCTAAAAATTGTAATGTCAGTCTTCTCTGGGTGCTTGAGCGGACTGGGAACTCCCTTGAAATAACGAACCGGCCGCAGGCAGGCGTAAAGATCCAATTCCTGTCTCAGGGCCACATTCAAGGAACGAACCCCTTCTCCGACTGGGGTTTCTAGCGGCCCCTTAATAGCCACCAGATGACTCTTAATCGTTGCCAGCGTTTCATCCGGTAGCCAGTCACCCGTCAGGTCTGCTGCTTTTTTCCCAGCCAGAACTTCCTTCCAAACAACCTTTCTCTGGCCGCCATAAGCCTTTTCCACTGCCTTATCAAAAACCAGCTGGGCATTTTCCCAGATATCCACTCCAATCCCGTCACCTTGGATGTAAGGAATAATAGGGGAATCCGGCACCTGCAACCGCCCTTTCTCAAACAAAATCTTATCTGCCATTTTATCTCCTTCCAATGGGAAGATACTCCAAACCTTGAGCACCAATATAGTTAGAACGTGGCCGAATCAGCTTATTGTTCTTGCGCTGTTCCTGAATATGGGCAATCCAGCCAGCCACCCGACTCATGGCAAAAATCAGGGTATAGATACTGCTGTCAATGCCTAACACATGGTAAACTGTAGCCGAATAAAAATCGACATTCGGTATCAGGTGCTTGGTATGCTTCATATAGGCTTCAATTTCCTCCGAAAGCTGATACCAGACCTCGTCCTTGGTTCCCTGTGTCAAGTCCTTGGCCATTTGACGCAGGTATTTTTCACGCGGATCTTGGGTCTTGTAAACTCGATGACCAAAGCCCATAATCTTCTCGTGAGAGGCCAGCTTACGGTCTAGGTAGGCTTGGCAATCCCCTTCCTCTCTGATCTCTTTCAGCATATCAAAAACACATTCATTAGCGCCGCCATGAAGGGAGCCCTTGAGCGCTCCAACGGCTGCTGTCACGCAGGAATAAATATCGGTCAAGGTTGAGGCACATACACGAGCCGCAAAGGTTGAAGCATTGAGTTCATGGTCTGCATGGAGCACCATGGCGCAGTTAAAAGCCTTGACTTCAAGCTCACTCGCCTCTTGTCCTTTGAGCATATAAAGGAAATTAGCCGCAAATCCCAAATCCTCCCGCGGCTCGATTGGTGTCTGACCCGACCTCAGTCTGGCAAAAGCCGCAATAATGGTCGGCATCTTTGCCATAAGTTGGATGCTCTGCTCATAGGTTGCCTCAAGAGACGCTTCCTCAGCATGGACATTATAAACGCCCAAAAGACTTACCGTTGAGCGCAAGACACTCATGGGATGAAGGTGCTTGCGGGACTGGATAAGGATGCACTGCTCCACTGCATCGCTAATAGCATAATTAGCTCGCAGATCTTCTTCAAAATGCTTGAGCTCAATCTGAGTCGGCAAATGCAAATGCCAGAGCAGATAAATCACCTCTTCAAAACTCGCATGGTGCTCTACCAATTCAGAAATATTGTAGCCTGCATAAGACAAAGAATCATCCACAATCTGGCTAATCCGAGTATCACAGGCAATGGTATCTTTCAAACCGTCCGTCTGACTCATGCTCACACCTCCTCTAATTTCTTTCTAACGACCATGGGCAAAATCCCTCCATTTTCATAGTAACGGATATCCGCCTCTGCATCAAAGCGCAGCCGAGCTTGAAAAGCTATTTCTTCAGAACCCTTTCGAGCTACCACATCAACTAGCTGGCCAACTTGCGGGTTCTGTGGCAGATTAATATCGAAAGTCTCCTTACCTGTTAAGCCTAGACTAGCTGCATTTTCACCCTCTAGATACTGCAGAGGAAGAATCCCCATCATGACCAGATTAGACCGATGAATACGCTCAAAACTCTCTGCCAGCACCACCTTGACACCCAAAAGATTAGCCCCCTTAGCTGCCCAATCACGGCTGGACCCCATACCGTAGTCTTTACCAGCTAGGACAATGGTATCAATTTGCTCTTCCTTGTAGCGCATGGCCGCCTCATAAATGGATAGCAACTCTCCTTTATAATCTGTGTAACCACCAATTTTTCCATCTGCCAGTTCATTTTTAATCCGAATATTGGCAAAAGTCCCCCGCATCATGACCTCATGATTGCCCCGACGGCTGCCATAGGAATTAAACTCTTGGTAATCCACTCCATGCTCCATCAAATAGGAAGCTGCTGGGCTGTTTCTGGCAATATTTCCTGCTGGGGAGATATGGTCTGTCGTCACCGTATCCCCAAATTTTGCCAGCACTGCAAGATTTTTCAGTGGCTGAATGACTAAATCATCAGCTAAACCATCAAAATAAGGTGGATTTTGGATATAGGTAGAAGCCTGATTCCACTGATAATTTTGAGAAGAGGCTGTCGGAATCTGATTCCATTTTTCATTGTCGTCAAACACATGGGCATATTCTTTTTCAAAAAGCTGTCGCGTCACATATTTTTGAACATAATCAGCAACCAAGTCATGCTCCGGCATCAAATCCATTAAATAGACTGGCTGCCCTTTTTGATCATAACCCAACGGCTCACTAGTCAGATCGATATTGGTATTTCCAGCCAGAGCATAGGCAACTACCAAGGGCGGACTAGCTAGGAAATTGGCCTTGACCAATGGATTGATCCGTCCTTCAAAATTCCGATTTCCTGAAAGAACAGCACTAGCCAGCAAGTCAGTATCCATAATCACTTGAGCCACTTCCGGTCGGAGATTTCCTGAATTTCCAATACAAGTGGTGCAGCCATAGCCGACAAGATTGAAACCAAGCTGATCCAGATAGGTCTGAAGACCACTCTTCTTGAGATAGCCTGTAACCACCTTGCTGCCAGGAGCCAAAGAAGTCTTGACAGTCTTTGAAACGCGTAAGCCTTTTTCTACTGCGTTCTTGGCTAAAAGCCCTGCCGCTATCAAGACATAGGGATTAGATGTATTGGTACAGCTAGTAATGGCAGCGATAGCCACATGGCCCGTCTTAATCTTCTCCTCATGATCAGAAAATTGAACCACTGCTGACTTTTCCAGCTCGCTCTCATCTAGACCAAAGCCTCGGACCCCCGCTTCTCTGACTAGACTAGCTTGAAACTCCTCTTTAGCAGCTGTTAATTCAATCAAATCTTGGGGTCGCTTGGGGCCTGAAATACTCGGAACAATGCGAGACAAATCAATTTCGACTACCTTGGTATAGTTCGGCTCAACCTTTTCATCATAGAAGAGGTGATTTTTTTGAGCATAGAGACGGGTCAGCTCGATATGATTTTCTGACCGATTGGTCAGACGCATGTAATTGAGCGTTTCCTCATCAATCGGAAAATACCCACAGGTAGCTCCGTATTCCGGCGCCATATTAGCCACTGTTGCCCGGTCAGCCAGACTTAGATTAGACAAACCAGGTCCAAAGAACTCAACAAATTTGCCAACAACATTTTCCTGCCGCAAGATTTGCGTGACCTTTAGAGCCAAATCCGTCGCTGTCGCAATCTTAGGCAGCTTGCCCAAGAGACGAACACCAATCACCTCAGGAACTGGGAAATAAGAAGCCTCACCTAACATGGCAGCCTCGGCCTCAATCCCACCGACTCCCCAGCCCAGAACACCAATCCCATTGATCATGGTCGTATGACTATCCGTCCCAAACATACTGTCTGGATAGAGTTGGCCCTCCTTTTCAATAATGACATCACTGAGAAATTCGATATTGACCTGATGGATAATCCCGGTAGCAGGGGGAACCGCACGATAATTATCAAATGATTTTTCTGCCCACTTGAGAAATTCGTAGCGCTCATTATTGCGGACAAACTCTTGGTTCATATTGGCCTCCAGAGCTGTGTCACAGCCATAAAAGTCCACCTGAACACTGTGGTCAATAACTAAATCAACCGGAATCTCTGGATTAATCTGATCGGCCTGACCTCCCTGCCAGACAATAGCATCGCGCATACTAGCCAAATCCACCACGACAGGAACACCTGTAAAATCCTGGAGAATGACTCGACTAGGCTTAAAAGGAACTTCTCCGCTTGGTGATTTAGCTTGATAATGTATCAAAGAGATAATGTTATCTTTTGTTACGTCAATACCATCTTCCTTACGGAGAACACTTTCTAATAATATTCGTATAGAATAAGGAAGTCCTTCTATATCCCCTCCTAGTAGAGCAGAGGCTTTATCAAGGTCTATATATTGGTATAATTTGCCTTTGTAATTTAAATTGCTTAGGTATTCTGCCATATTTCTACCCCTCACTTATTTTAAATTGTTTTATATTATACTTTATTATGAAATTTTATGCAATAAAAATTATAATTTTTATGTTATATTTTATTACATAAAACAACAGTTTTTTAAATATAGGCAAACTGTACTAATGATTATTTTTCCCAAGCACGAAAAAACAAGCACCATTCTCGGTACTTGTTATAGGTAAAATAATTTCAAATGCTTACTTCTTATTGGCTAACCATTTAAGAAGCTTGGTTAGAAGTCCCCAGATGATTAGACTAATGACAACAATATAAATCCAGGCGTTTTTATCATTAGACAAGGGCAGAGGAACATTCATACCAAAGAAGCCCGTAATAACTGCAAGTACTGCCAGAAGGACCGAAATAATGGTCAAGACCGTCAAATTGTCATTCAGATTGTTATTCAGGATATTATTGTAGGAGCCAGAAAGCTGACTGAGAACTTGAGCAATCAGATCGGTCATGGAGACGAGCTGACGAGCCTCAATCATAGCATCCTCAAACTGCTCAGTTTCTAATTCATCAAAACGTCGGTAAATGCCATGACTTTTGATATGCTCTAGGAGCATGCGATTCTGCTTTGCTGCAGCAACTAGATAGACCATAGAAGTTTCCAAGTCGGACAGGGCAAATAGGTGTTTTTTGGTAGTGGTCTGACGCAGGAGAGCATTAATCTCATCCTTACGCTTGTCCATCCGCTCAACAACCGGATAGTAAGAATTGGAGATTAACTCTAGACTAGCAAAGAGAAACTTATAGACCGATACTGGCTCATGACGCTCAGTATAAGACTTCATCATATCCACAACATAGGCATTGTCTTGGTTGCTGATCGTAATGAGCCGTCTCTGTTGCACCACAAAGGTCATAGGAATCGTCTCATAATGTTCCTTATCTGTCGCCAGATTAAGGACATTGTAGATAAAGACAACCGTTCCATTCTCACGATTGTAGTCCATGTGAGCCCGCTCGTTCTTATCGAGTGCATACTCGATGGTCTCTTTATCAATTTCATAATCCTGATAAATCCGGGCATTCTTTTTAAAACTATCTGAGTCAATGTTGATCCAGACAGACTGATCTTTTAGTTTTCTTTCCAGAAACATGGAGCTCCTTTCTACGAGATAGAATGATTCTCTAATAAACTATCCCCCAACTTCCTAAACTGTTCTTGCAAGTAAATATGCAATGTCAAGGCACAAAACCAAGCAAATTAACTGCCTCGCCTGATAAGATTAGTCAAGCGGCTAGCAAGGGGCCAACTGAACTCGGCCTTAGTAACTTTAGTTTGTTATACAATCATAACAATCCCATTCACTACGACACGAAAAGGCGAAAACGAACTTTTTTCGCCGATGAGTTAGCAAAGCTGTTAGCTAGTCCACCTAATTGCGGCTAGCATCCAATATAGGGAATCGCTTCCCATTGTATCTGCTGCAATATCTCAATAGGAATCGCATACTACTCCTCAAACAGAACTGCAACTTACCTAGTATATCACAAAAGTATATAAAAAGATAGAACTTGAATATAAAATCTTTTCTCTTTAACACTCATTTTGAAACAAAACGAAAAATTGAAAATCACTTTTAAAATAGTTGAAATTGATAGGAAAAGGAGGCGAACTATGAATAAATTTTTACGTGCTATATTTATTTTGGTTATTCTAACTATGCTGAGCGCTGCAATCATCCAAATTTTTCTACCTCACCTTTTAGGCGAGAAATCAGCTTATGGTCTATCTATTCATTGGCAGCGAGAAATCGGCTTTTGGAATCTAGCCATTTTACCCTTGCTATTAGCAGTCAAGCTCAAGTATGACTGATTTTACCTACAGATGACCCTACTAACACTGATACTAGGAGGACTAGGTTTTGGTACAAACCATTTAATGGGTTATCTAGAGCGAGCCAATCAAGCTAATTTGGTGGGCTGGATTGAGAATTATCTGCTCGTGCTTTTGTGGATAATTGGATTAAGCATTGAAATGAAAAAAGAAAGAAAAGCGCCCAAGAGACTTCTCCTGATTAGAGAAATCTCCTAGTCGCTTTGGGTGTTTTTATTAGCAATCCGTTTCAAAACTTTAGTGAGAACTAACGCAAAACAGCTTTAGCTAAAGTAATGGAATGTTGTAGCATTTTATTTAATTGTTTAAGTTAGACAAACTGGAATTTGTCGCTCTTTAAAGAACTGACACATCCGTTACCTTTTTATTTTGCTCTCTAATCGAAAGAACAGTTGCCATTACTATAATAATTATTTTACAAGCATAAAATATATTTTGATTACCACCTACTGCTAATTGTGAGAAAACATTTATTACCGAATGTGTCATCACACATATCCACAAACTGTTTGTCTTTATAAATAATGCGGACAAAATAAAGCAATTAGTCAACAATCCAAGCAAAAATCCAAATGCCTGTACCTGTGGCAATGTGCCTTCAATGTAGAAATAAGAAAAATGCCATATTCCCCATGGAACAAAAGTAAATAAAGTTGAACTAATATAACTATGGCGTTCCATCATAATTGGTTGAAAAACATATCTCCACCCTACTTCTTCAATTCCACCAAAAAGGATTGCTTTAAGAAATAAGATAATAGGAATATACCACGTATTAAACGCTAATTCCCCATCAAATGCAACATAGCAAAAATCCAAAAACAAGAACACAATAACGAATAAATAACTGCCTCTGTTTTGCTTTATAGCGAAAAAATCCTTTAATATTTTCTTCGTACTGTACTTTTTGTATCTAACTGCAATAATAGTTCCCCATAGAGCAGATGAAACGCCACCTATTCCAATAACAACTATTCCCATTAGCGTTGTATAATCTACAACCATACCCAAATGACGCAATACAAAAMCTATAATAGATATCAGCCATATTTGACCTAGGGTCCCTAGTAAATAAAGGATGATCGCTTTTTTTCGACTCATAAATTTCCCCTAAATTTTAATTTACCCATTTCTATCTTTTAACTGATTTAGTTGCAATATAGGTTTTAATATTCAGTTCATGAAACCTACCAGAGCCATTCGTATCTTCATATATATCAAGTAAAGTGAGCCCTACCTTCAACCGTCCACCTATCTGCTCTGTTATATTGGAAGTGAATTGCATTCCTGCATTTTCTTTAATCATATATTCTTTAGCCGMCTTGTCTTTTAATGGATTAAAAGGCATTTTTCATATAATTTCTTTTTCCTCATTATCCACATATAGTTGACTTCATTAATAATATTCCTTCTATTAATTACAACATAAAATCAAACAAATAGAGTCAAATTACTCGACAAAATTAGTAAGATAGCTAGACAATCACCATAGCGATTGCCATCAACTGATTAGCAACTTTTGATTCAGATTCAGTCAATGAATCAGCCTAAATCAGGCAAACAATGCGTTACGACACGGAGTTTGGCAAATCGATTTTATTTGCCAAACGCAGTTAGTAAGGTACTTAGCCATGGTCCCATAGGACATGGCGTAGATTGCTTAGACTACTATGTAGCCAAGCAATCTTAGTACGTTACATCTTCTCTTCCAATTTAACATCTGGATACTTGTCCGCGAACCAGCGCAAGGCAAAGTCGTTTTCAAATAGAAAGACTGGCTGATCAAAGCGGTCTTTAGCTAGGATGTTACGGCTAGAAGACATACGCTCGTCCAAGTCATCTGGTGAAATCCAGCGGACAGTCTTTTTGCCCATAGGATTCATGACCACTTCAGCATTGTATTCATTTTCCATGCGGTGCTTGAAGACCTCAAACTGGAGCTGACCGACAGCGCCCAGCATGTACTCGCCTGTCTGGTAGTTGGTATAAAGCTGGATGGCTCCCTCTTGTACCAGCTGCTCAATCCCCTTATGGAAGGATTTTTGTTTCATGACATTCTTAGCTGAAACTTTCATAAAGATCTCTGGAGTAAAGGTTGGCAGAGGTTCAAATTCAAACTTATTCTTGCCTACAGTCAGGGTGTCACCGACCTGATAAGTCCCTGTATCATAAACCCCGATAATATCACCAGCCACAGCATTGGTCACATTCTCACGACTCTCAGCCATAAACTGGGTAACATTAGATAGCTTGGCAGACTTGCCAGTGCGAGGCAGGTTGACACTCATACCGCGCTCGAACTCGCCAGAAACGATACGGACAAAGGCGATACGGTCGCGGTGGCGCGGGTCCATATTAGCCTGAATTTTAAAGACAAAGCCTGAAAAGTCTGGGCTGAGTGGCTCGACTACCTCGCCATCAGTCTTCTTATGGCCATGCGGTTCCGGAGCAAACTTAAGGAAGGTTTCCAGGAAAGTCTGGACGCCAAAGTTGGTCAGGGCTGAGCCAAAGAAAACAGGTGTCAGCTTGCCAGCCAAAATTGCTTCTTCTGAGAATTCATTTCCAGCTTCGCTCAAGAGCTCAATATCTTCTTTGACCTGCTCATAAAAAGGATTGGAAGCAAAAAGTTGGTCACCTTCTGCCAGAGTTGCAAAGCGCTCCTCACCCTTATAAAGCTCCAGCCGCTCATTGTAGAGGTCATAAAGACCTTCAAAGCTCTTCCCCATCCCAATCGGCCAATTCATCGGGTAGCTGGCAATACCCAAAATCTCTTCCAGTTCTTCTAGCAAGTCCAAGGGCTCGCGACCGTCACGATCCAGCTTGTTCATAAAAGTGAAGACTGGAATGCCACGATGCTTGACAACCTCAAAGAGCTTCTTGGTCTGGGCCTCAATACCCTTAGCAGAGTCAATAACCATAACCGCAGCATCCACCGCCATCAAGGTCCGATAAGTATCTTCTGAGAAGTCCTCGTGCCCTGGTGTATCCAGGATATTGACCCGCTTGCCATCGTAGTCAAACTGCATGACAGAGGAAGTCACTGAAATCCCCCGCTGTTTCTCGATATCCATCCAGTCAGACTTGGCAAAATTACCCGTCTTTTTCCCCTTGACCGTCCCAGCTTCACGAATCTCGCCTCCGAAGTAGAGCAACTGCTCCGTGATGGTCGTCTTCCCCGCGTCCGGGTGGGAGATAATGGCAAAGGTCCGGCGTTTCTTAATTTCTTCTTGTAAAGTCATCTTCTTCTCTTTCTTTCATTTAGGATAATGGCGAATCTTAGTATTTGTTTTTTATTTTACATCGAAGTATTTCAATCCTTTCAACCTACCTATTATAGCGGATTTAGCGCTTTTTTTCAATTATCTAAAGAAGATAAAAATCGCCCTTTCGAGCGATTCTATTCTCCTATGTCAATGAAATTTCCTTTAAACCCTGACAATGGCACAAATTGCAAAGATTTAGTTCAAACCCAGTAAACAGAGCAGGCACTTTTCTGGTTTCCAACTCTTCTTTCTCTTCAGCTGTCATGGAAAAAATGGCCTTATTCCGTTTCAAGAGATAGAGGACAAAGTCTCCTTCCCTTTGTCCGTTAGCTTTAAGAAATCCCAAAATTTGAAGCATTTCATTTCACGAACAAAGCGTCTAGCTCGACCAGCTCAAAGAGTTGATAGACAAACAGTTCATTTGTTACTAGAAGCAAGACAAGTCATGATAAAACTGAAAACTCCTGCCATATTAACTTGACAGGAGCTATGAATTTGAATTGAATTAACTGCGGATCAGACTTAACTGCTTTTTCCACCGTTTCTTAAATAATATATCAAAGAGAACCAGAGCCAGAGAAAGGATGACCGACACAAGAAGGTACTTTATCCATAGGGGGGCATTAGGGATGAAAGGCGGACTTTTTAGCAGACCGTAATTACCTCCGGTCACTTGATTAACGCCGACTAGGAAAAGATTGAGCCCAAAGGTGTAAGCTACAATCATGTATTTCTTGAGCAGGCTCTTGTCGTAGTGATTCATCAGATAAATCAAGGAATTAACCAAGAGAGCATAGTGGCCAATTAGGAAAGAGAAGCTGGTAATGTGCGGGAAATCATAGGGGTCAAAAACTGGATAGCCCAAGGCAAAGACCGCTCCGCTGGCTCCTAAAAGAGCAAAATACTGCTTACTGCGCCATTTGTCTGGCAAAAAGACCACCGCAAACATAGCCAGGCGGCAATGATAAAAGGGTAGACTATTGGTAAAGGGAATCCGAAAACCAAAATACCAGCTATAAAGCATCAGCAGCTGAGCAATCTGAATCCACTTAAAAGCCTTGACAAAACGCGGATTATCATGGTATTTGAGCGAGCTCCAAATAGACAGCAAGACCAGAGCAATCATCACAGCATACCATAAAATCGAGATAGGCGGTGCCACCGTTTTTGTCGTAGTTAAAAAATCTTTCATAAATCCTCCATGAGATGATTAGGTTAGAGTGACTGTCTTGGTCTGCTCCACGCGCTTAAAAATTTCAGAAACCAGGCAGACTGCTACACTTAAGACGATTGAGACAAGCAGATAATTGAGCAGGAGCCCGTGATTGCCAACAAGCGGCGGATCTGTAAGAAATCCATAAGAACCCTTTGTCAACATATTGATAACAAGCAAAAAAGCATTCATCATAAAGGTCGTCCACACCACTCGCTGCCAGCTCATAGAGAAAGTATGATAATATCTGAAAAGATAAATCAAACAATTTCCCAAAAGCGCTAGATGACCGATGATAAAGGACAAAATAGTGATATGGGGAAAAGGGTAAGGATCAAAAATCGGATAAATAAAGGCTACAATAGAGCCAAAAGTCCCCAAAAGTGCAAAATAAAATTTATACACTGAACGATTAGGCAGAAACAGCAAGGCAAACATAGCCAGGCGGCAATGATAAAAAGGCAGACTCTCAGACAGCGGGGCAGCAGTCAGCATATACCAAGAATAGAGGCCTATAAGTTGGCAAGCTTGCATACCGACAAATAGCTGCTGGTAAGGCTTCCGATTGTAGTAGCGATAGGAAAGCCAGATAATCGCAAAGACCAGCCCCAAAAGAACAAAATACCAAAGTCCCAGTTGAGGCGGTTCGGTTTTATAGGTTGTAAACATATCTCTTATTCCCATCTCCTAGGCTCCCATTCTAATATAAGGTTTGAACAAGGCTGAGTTTGCCTGTTTTTGCAATAATCTCTAGCTTTTTCAGACAAAAAGTATACCAGAAACTTACTTAACTAATCCAAATACTGTTCTCTATCTCCTTGATAAATCTCCCAAAGGATTTCCAACTGTTCTTTTGTCGTCCGCTTAGAAGATAATTCTGGTAAAGATTGGATATCAAAGAAAGCTAAGTCTTCTATTTCTGTATTAGGCTGAAAATCTCCATCCTCTATCTGACACTCGAAGACCAGTTTAGCATATTGCTTACTCTGAAATTGAAATTTATTAGTATCAAAAATTGCAAGCAGACGAGAAACAGAAACATTAAATCCCGTTTCTTCTTGGACTTCCTTGACGATATTTTCCTTAGGAGATAGGCCGACTTCACAAAAGCCGCCTGGTAAAGCCCAAGTTTTCTCATTTTTACCCTTGACCAAACAGACTTTTCCGTCTCGAACCAGTACAGCTCGGACATCAATCAAGGGAGTGGCATAAAAGTCTGTTGGGCGCAACAGCTCTGCCAATTCTTTCCCATCCAAATCTGACCAATCAGCCAGGAGGTGTCCCAAAAGCTGACGGAGTTCTAAGTAACGCTCTCGATCAAATTCATCACGACTAAATGCTAGACCTGTCTCTGTAATAGAAAGGAGACGTTGAATGGTTTTTGCAGCTTCTTTAGTTTCCATCTTCCAAATCCTCTACCAGCTTAGCCAGATTCATGGAATTGCTGCCTTTGAGAAGGATTTGGTCGGCAGGAGTCAGCTTCTCTCTGACAGCTTTGGTCAGCTGTTCAAACTGGTCTTTCTCGTCATTTTTGATAAAGTAATGGACCTTGCCTAGCGGGTAAATCTCCTTGGCATAGTCATAGAGAGCTTCCATGTCCTGTCCATAAAGGAAAAGGTCGGTCACAATTTCTGGATTGAGACTGGTAATCATCGAGCCATGCATGGACTTAGAGTCCGCTCCCAGCTCTTTCATATCCGCCAGCACTGCCAATTTTCGTCCGCCTGGATTAGCCGGAATGGTCGAGAAAGTCTCCAGAATCAAGCGCATGGCTGTTGGATTGGCATTGTAGACATCCGATAGGATATCTGCGCCATTGGAAGCTTTCTTCCACTCCGTTCGATTGCGGGTCAGCTCCAGCTCAGAAAAGGCTTGAGCAATTGCCGCCTCAGATACACCCTCCTGCAGAGCTGCATAGGCCGCAATCATGGCGTTGGTCGCATTGTACTTACCGGTCACAGGCAGGTCAATCCTTTGCTCTAAAAAGTTGCATTCAAAGCTCAAGCTGTCCTTGCGCTCTTCCAGACGCTTCAGGAAGATATCCGAATCAGGACCAAAGCGAACTAGTTTGCAGTCTACTGGCAGAAATTCATTGACAATCTTATCCGCCGGAACAATCAAGAGACCATCTTTTCTCAAACCGTCCGCAATCTGCATCTTGCCTTGGGCAATTTCAGCTCGGCTGCCGAAAAATTCCAGATGGGCTTCTCCAACCAGAGTTACAATGCCTGTCTTAGGTTTGGCAAGTTCAGACAGGAGATGGATATCGCCCAAGTGGTCCTGCCCCATTTCTAAGACAAGTTTCTCTGTGTCCTCAGGCATGTGAAGAACCGTGTAAGGCAGACCGATTTCGTTATTGTAATTACCTTGTGTCTTATAGGTCTTGTAGCTGGTTGCTAGTAGCTGAGCCAGCATATCCTTAGTCGTCGTTTTACCGTTGGAGCCTGTCACCGCCAGCACATCCACCTGCATCTTTTCCAGATAATACTGGGCCAAGCGCTGAAAGGCCGTCAGGACATCATCGACCAAGATATAAGCCCCCTCTGCCACTGGATGCTCAGATAAGGTGGCAGCAGCACCCTGAGCAAAGGCTGTTGGGATAAAGTCATGGCCATCACGCGCCCCCTTGAGTGGCACAAAAAGGTCACCCGACTCAATCAAGCGGCTGTCAAACTCAGCATTTCTAAGCGCAACATTTTCAAACTGAGTCACATCATTTTTCGCAGACAGGACTTCTGCAATTTCATATAAATCTAATATCATACTTCTTCCTCGTTTTTCGGTTTGCTCACAAAAAGAAAGGACCGAAAATTTTCAGCCCCTCTATTATATCATATTTTAGAGAAGATGCGCCTCTCTCTTAGCAAATGCCTCTTCAGCTAGACCAACTAACTTCTCAATCAAGTCAGGATAAGCCAGCCCCATATTTTCCCAAAGCAATGGATACATAGACCACTGGGTAAAACCTGGCATGGTATTGAGCTCATTAAGGAAGACCTGACCATCTTCTGCATAGAAGAAATCACAGCGGGACAGCCCCAGACCGCCCAGAGCTCGGAAAGCGGCCTCTGCATTTTGACGCATCAGGCTCACCACTTCATCTGGAATCTTGGCCGGAATGTCCATGGTAATCTTATTATCAATGTATTTGGCTTCGTAGTCATAAAAAGCCACGTCCTTGACCACTTCTCCAGGCAGGGTACTCTTGACGTCAACATTGCCCAGAAGTCCAACCTCAATCTCGCGAGCCGTCACTCCTTGTTCAACCAGTACCCGGCTGTCGTATTTGAAAGCCAGGTCCAGAGAAGCACGCAGTTCTGCTTGGTTCTCCGATTTAGAAATGCCGACACTAGAGCCCATATTGGAAGGTTTGGTGAAGACTGGATAGGTCAATTTCTCCTCGATTTCTTGAATCTTTTGCTCTAGATCCTCTCCATCAACCAGCGCTACATAAGGCACTTGGGCAATGCCTGCCGATTCCAGCACTCGCTTGGTCGTAATTTTATCCATGGCTAGGCTAGAAGACAAAATATTACAGCCGACATAAGGCATTTTGAGCACTTCTAGGAAGCCTTGAATAGAGCCATCTTCGCCCATGGGACCATGCAGGACCGGAAAGACCACTGCTCCATCTTCGTAAATATCGCTGGGCTTGATCTTCTGAGACATATCAACTGTGGCATTGGTCATCAGCTTCTCATCAGCCGCTGGCTTTGCTTCAAATTCCTGAGTTTGGATAAAATCTCCATCCTTGGTGATGAAGTAAGTCTTCACCGAGAATCTATCATAATTGACAGCCCGCATGACGCTCTCAGCTGATAAAACCGAAACTTCCCGCTCTGCACTGCGTCCGCCATACAATAAAATCAATCTTTGTTTTGCCATGATTTTTCCTATCATTTTCTAAAAATAGTACGATTTACAAAAGCTGCCAGCTCGCAATAAAACAACCTAAAAAGCTTGATTTTACATCTACCTAGCTAGTCAAGTCCTCCAAGCAGAAGCTTCTGTATCAGTCCGTTTTAGTATATCACAATTCCCAGCATTTTTGAACAGAAAAAAGGACTCTTCCAGCCAGCTAGAGCCAGAAAAATCCTTGACGTTTATAATTCCGTCCGATTTTCGATAGCGCGAATTAGCGTAACCTCGTCCGCATATTCAATGTCGGAGCCAACCGCCAAACCACGCGCTAGGCGAGTCACCTTAATCCCAGCGGGCTTCAGAACCCGTGAGATGTACATGGAGGTCGCTTCGCCATCCGCAGTCGCATTGGTTGCGACGATAACCTCCGTCACTTCACTATCCATCAAACGAGTAATCAGACTCTTGAGATTGATATCGTCCGGTCCAACGCCATTCATAGGTGAAATCAAGCCGTGCAGGACATGATAAAGTCCGCGGTATTCCTGTATATTTTCCATGGCTGATACATCTCGGCTGTCCTCAACAATCAAAATAGTCGATTGATCGCGCGACTGGTCTTGGCAGATTGCACAAGGGTCTTCGTCCGTCAGGTTGCCGCAGACAGAGCAGTAGCTCAGCTCACGCTTAGCAGCCAGCAGATTCTTGGCAAATTCATTGACATCGTCATCACTCATGCCAATGGTGTAAAAAGCCAGTCGAGTGGCTGTTTTGATGCCAATGCCGGGCAGCTTTGAAAAACTGTCAATCAGCTTGGCAATAGGGGTTGGGTAAAGCATAAAATCCTTTCTCTATTCTCAAAAAATCTCCTCAAACCAGATTGCTTCACTTGAGCACTGACAGCTTTAGCTTTCTCCGTTTGCTGATGATTTTCATTGAGCACTAATTCATAGGGTGTTGTTGGTTGTAAAGATTGATAATATCGCGAGTGATACTGTGGCTGACAGTAGAAGATAGGTTCGTATTGTGAGGGAACACCACCGCCACCGCAATCTGCGGCTTCTCACTCGGTGCATAAGACACGACATTGGTATTGATGGCTTCTTTCTTGCCCTTGTCCACAAAGGTCTCAGCCGTACCAGTCTTGGCACTGATTGGCACGCTCTCTCCCTGAGAAATGGTCCGACCAGTCGTAAAGCCGCTGCTGCCATGAACCACTTGATAGAAGCCTTGCTTGATAATGCTCATATCCTCGTCAGAGATATTGACCTGGTTCAGCTCCTTGGTATCAATTTTCTGCACCAAATCACCGAGTCCTCCTTGGTCACTGTTGCCGTAAATGCCTTCAACGATATGCGGAGCCACACGCTTACCATTATTAGCTACTGTTGAGGCATACTGAGCCAGCTGAAGCGTTGTATAGTTGTCAAACTGGCCGAACGAATTGGTCAGATAGTTAGCAAAGGTAAACTTATCTGGAAGATAACCTGTGGACTCATTTGGCAAATCAATCCCTGTCGAAGTTCCCAGACCATACTCTGCAAAGGTCGAGCGCAGCTTTTTCATGGACGGATCCAGCTCATCAAAATCCAGTTTCATATCCGCAGAATAAGGCGTTCCCATCATCTTCAGCGCTACCTGCACCATATAGGTATTGGAAGAGTATTCCAAGGCCTCTTGGGCTGTGATAGCACGTGAACCATACTGGGTAAACCAAGAGGTGATGCTGTCCGTACCGCCAAAGCTAATCGGTTGGTCTGTCAGGACTTGGTTGCCGCTAATGGCATTATTCTCCCAGCCCGAGGTCAATGTTGCAGCCTTGACAACAGATCCCGGAACAAAGACATTAGTCATGGTCCCCAGAGCATCGATTGAGCTTTCTCCTGTTTCCAGGTCGTGCCGGATGCCTGCCATAGCCAAGACGGCGCCAGTATTGGGATCCATAGCTACGGCATAGACACCCTCAGAGTAAGTCGCATTGCCACTAGCCAACTCCGCATTAAAGGCATTTTTGAGAATGTCCTCCACTCCCTGCTGGAAGCTCAAGTCTACCGTCAGCTTGAGATTGTCACCCTTACTACCGTCAGAGATATTTTCCACACTCTCCATATTACCATTTTTATCTAGATGAATCTCCTTCTCAGCTCGCTTGCCTTGCAGAACTGACTCATACTGCTTTTCCAGATAGGAGGTCCCCACCCGGTCATTGAGAGAGTAGCCTTTTTTCAGATAATCATCCACTTCCTCAGCCGGAAGTCCAGTCTTTTCTGTCGAGATATTACCCACGATAGAAGCCAGCGAGGTATCCAAGACCTTGCGGTCCCAGCCCGTTGAGACACTGATACCTGGCAGCTCTTTGCTGCTGGAAGCCAGTACAGCTACCTGCTCTGTTGTTAGCGCATCTGTCTGGATGGTCCCCGTCGCAAAGTTGGAAATCGCATTCATCTGACTAAAGAGAACGATGGCCTTCTTTTCCTCATCCGTATAGCCCAGCTGCTTAGGGTCAATGCTCTCAGCTGCCGCCTTATAGATTTTGGACTCAGGCAGGCGGTTGCCATCTGTATCAAATTTCTTGTCCTTGGGTAGCTTTTCCACTACTTCCTGATAGACTGCGCTGTCCGCCAAATAATAGTCCACCTCTTGGCGGTCTGTCACCTCTGTATCGCTGACACCGACATAGGTCAGGAGCTTTTGAGCTGTCGCTCGAATCTCTCCAGCCGTCAGACGATTATCCCGTGTATAGGTCACCACCTGCTTGGTCGTATTTTCCACCAGGGGCTTGCCAGTAGCATCATAAATCTGCCCACGCACTGAGCTAGTGGTAATCTTGGTCTTGCTGGCCTTGGCCAACTTATCTGTATAAAAGTCCTGATTGACCACCTGCATATAGCCCAGACGAGCAATCAAGGCTAAAAACAAAAGCATCACGATTCCAAACAGCAGATAAAGCCTTCTGGTGATGGAATGACTGTCAAATTTTCTCTTCTTCCTTGCCATCTTCTCTCTCATTCTAGTAAAAGTTCTGACCTTTATTTTACCATAAATCCAGCTAGATGAATGTTTCAAAACTGATAGAAAATCTGAAAATATGGACGAGTTAAGAGGAAAGCTGCCAAACTACTGAACCTAAAAGACTTGCTGACAAGGCTTCCAGCAAGCCTCATTTTTCCTCTCTGGAAAAGCAAAGAACCTGAGAATAATCTCAGATTCCTTTAAGCTTATTTTCCAAGGTAGTATTCTTTTACTACGTTCAATTTTTCGTCAAATTCGAATACCAATGGTGGGAAGTTTGGAATTTCCACGTCCATGATTTCATCGTCAGACAATTGTTTGATGTGCTTCACAAGAGCACGGATAGAGTTTCCGTGTGCACCTACAAAGACATTTTTGCCATCTTTCAAAGCTGGAGCAATCTTGTCTTCCCAGAATGGAAGGGCACGCTCAAGTGTCACTTTCAAGTTTTCAGCATCTGGAATAACTGAGTCGTCCAGTGAAGCATAACGACGGTCAGTGTGTGCTGAGTGCTCATCATCGCGATCCATGTTTGGAGGCAATACATCGTATGAACGACGCCAGATATGCACTTGCTCATCACCAAATTGCTCAGCTGCTTCTGCCTTGTTTTTACCAGTCAGACCGCCATAGTGACGCTCGTTCAAACGCCATGATTTTTCAACTGGTACCCAAAGCTGATCAGCTGCTTCCAAAGCAAGGTTAGTTGTCTTAATCGCACGCTTCAATACTGAAGTGTAAGCTTGGTCAAACTCGATACCAGCTTCTTTAATCAGTTTACCAGCGTCGATTGCTTGCTGTGTACCTTTTTCAGACAAGTCAACATCAGCCCAACCAGTGAAAAGGTTCGCTTTGTTCCATTCAGACTCACCGTGGCGAGCAAAAACTAATTTTACCATTAGATGGATTCTCCTTTTATTTTCCGAGGAAACCCCCGTTTATCTATTCTATTTTACAAAATTTTCGCCTAAAAAGCTAGCCTATTTCGTCAAATCAGACCTTTTTCAACAAGAAAGCGCTTTTGTATTTCCGAGCAGAAACCTTTGCCCTAACACCCACCAGATAGATAAACCTCGTTGGCTTCCTTAAGCCACCAAGTCCGCCGCCTGTCTATCAACTGATAAATAAGCAGTAAGGCAGATACAATCCATATGGAGAGCATATTGACAAAGATGAAAAGTTCTACACCCTTAGCATGCTGGGCCGAAGTTAGCTGAATTTGCTTGACAATCAACGATTCTCCTTCCATTTCGTAAAACTTAGGCATATAAGCACTTAATAAGATGATAACAAAGATAAAGAGAGTAAGCTGAACTGGCCAAGAATAAAGAATTTTATGAAAATGCTCAATCCTCAAAGAGAAGGTAAAAAATCGCTTAACACGCTCTCTTGCTACAAAAAGGATAAATAAGGGAATGTAGCCAAAAAGTGTCACACTAAATAAGGTGGGATTATGAGAACTAGAAGGAATAAATCTACTAAATCCATAGTCGCCTGTCCATAGAAACCAGCCACCTATAACCTGTGGCAACCAATAAGATAGAATGATAACGAGCAGTGTCGAAGCAATTCCAATTTTGACACTCCATACTCGCTTCACTTTTTGATAAATCAGAAAAAGACGTGAGCGATCCACACTTTTTTGAGGAAGATTTCCCTTTATTAGCTTGCCGCAAGAAGGACAAATGGGATAGCCAGCTTCCTCTTCAAAGAGAAGATGACGGCATTCCAAAAGAGGCGATTCATCACTGTCTGACAACTCATCCAGCCATTTCTTTCTCTACCAGAACATAAGACCTCCTAAAAATCTACCCTACCCACAAAGTAATACACCTTAAAGATTTCGATACTACAGACTTATGACGAATTTACCTATATTGTAAATCCTTCAGAACTCTTTGAATCTCTTTGTACAAGGCTTTATTCTGCTTTCATTATATCAAAAGAGAATTGGCCTGTAAAATAATAGCATAAGTATATAAGGGGTTGTGCTCAAAATATCTGATCTTGCTAAGTGCTGTACTTGACTAGGTATCAACATCTCTAAGCTCAGAGGATATCCTTGTCCTGCGAACATGCCTTGCTAAAACACATAGAAAAAGGCTAAGAGACATAAATTCTAGCCTTTTTTTTATTAGAAATAGAATCTTGACGCAGTAGCTGATTGCTCAAGTACTGCTTTGAAGTTGCAGATTGAATTTGCGAAGCGAGTCACAACCTTGTTCGTCTTTAGACTCCAAAAAGCTGCTAATCATCCTCGCAGTCACACCCCTTCTTGCTGGCATTGGGGGCATAGGCCATAGACAGTCGTTTGGCTTTGGGTGATGTGGTAGCCAGTCTGCACTTCAGCCTCATGCTTCACATCTGGAAGTTCCAGCTCCATATCAGCGATACGGCCGCATTTTTCACAGATGACATTGAGATGCTGATGGCCCATAAAGTCAAAGTAGGTCGTCGTATCATTGCGAACCTTGAGCTCAGCGACAAAACCCTCATCAATCAGAACCTTGAGATTATTATAAACTGTTGCCAGACTCATATTAGGAAAATTGGGCTTCAAGTCCTGATATATCATTTCAGCGCTAGGATGGTCGTGACTTTGGATAATATAGTCAATTACCGCCTTCCGCGTTTCTGTAATACGCACGCCCTTGGCGCGCAAATGGCCAATTACTTGGTCAAAATCATGCTGATGTTCTTGTTTCATTATTTACTCCGTTATAGCCTCTCATCTAAGTCATTACCATTATACCATGACTAGGCTTACTTGGCTATTAAGAATGATTGTAAATAAGCTAAAAAGAAAAAAAGCAGGACAGAACTAACCAAAGTTCAGCATCCTGCTTCTGCATGATTGCTTATCCATTTAAGGCAATGCAAGCTTTAAACTAGTATTTTTTTCAATCCTCGCTCTATGCTTGGAATCTCTTCAAGCTTGCTAAATAAAGGGAACCGCCTATGATAGAAAGAATAGCACCAATCCAGCCCAAGAAGTCATTAAAGGTAAAAATTCCACCTACAATCATCAAGATAGAGCCTGCTGGTCCCACACGATTGTCATCCTTATAGTAGACAATACCAGTAATCCCCAAAGCTAGGATTGCAATTTTAAGGATGTCAAATACACCTAGCATAAAATAAATAACCCAAATGAAGAAAGGCCACAAAAGTAGAATAATACCACCAATAAGTCCAACAAGTCCATTTACGAGTGCTAATGTTTTTGTCTTCATCAACAGTCTCCTTTGTATAATTTTTTGCTAAAATAGTTTACCATATTTGCTAGAAAAATACAAGCTCATTTTTAATTTTATAAAAAATTCAAGCATTTGACTGCTTATAATGCTTATCTTTCCCTGAAAAATAAAAAGCCTGCTATTCCCAACAAAAGTTGAGACAACAGACTTTTCATATATTCTAGATTTTCAAAGCTTTTTACTGAAGCTTAATCTTAGTCACGCTGACGTTTGGTCAAGCCAACTGCTCCTCCAAGAGTCAAGAACCCAAGAATTAGCATCCAGATAGATGTATCTTGGCCGGTCTTAGGCAGAATTCGTTTCTTGCCAATCTCTTTAACTTGAGCATCTACAAGCAAGCGATTGGTTACATTCATACCTTCAACTTGATTGCTGTAGCCATCCACTTCGTCCTCGCGGACGCTATAGATGATTTCTTTCCCATCCTTGAAGCGTGGCAAGTTTTCAAAGCTGTATTTCCAGCCCATCGCCTCATCAACAGTTACGCTGATGCCTGTATCCTGTCCATCTGCAAGCAAGTGAACAAGGACACTCTGTGGTCGGCGACCTGCACCGTTATCATTATCAATCCAGATCACACTGCCAGTAAGCGTAGTTGAGTCAGCTGCAAAAGTCCAAGTACCGATAAAGTGCGCATCCGCTCCATTGATGGTCTCTTCGTTCTTATCGTATGACTTGAAGGTCCAAGTGCCGTCTGCGGTCTTCACTTCTGTCTTGACTGGCTGGGTTGGAATGGCCTTAGTGCCATCTGCCAAATCAGGCTTGTCGGCTGGAAGCAAGGATTTCACTTCCTGAGGCAATTCCTTACTTGCTGAGCCACTAACGAATTCGTGGGTCGCCTTGTAAGTTGGTGCCGGACTAGATTTTGCCACAAACGTCCAAGTTCCAACAAATTTAGCATCTGCACCATTAATAGTTGCTTCGTTCTTGTCATATGATTGGAAGCTCCATGTGCCATCTGCTGTCTTCACTTCCGTTTTGACTGGCTGTGTTGGAGTAGCTTTCGTACCGTCGGCCAAATCAGATTTATCGTTTGGAAGCAAGGATTTCACTTCCTGTGGCAATTCCTTACCTGCTGTGCCGCTGACAAATTCATGTATAGCCTTATAGGTTGACGCTGAACTAGGCTTCGCCACAAACGTCCAAGTGCCAACAAATTTAGCGTCTGCACCATTAATGGTTGCTTCGTTCTTGTCATATGACTGGAAGCTCCAGCTACCATCAGATGTTTCAACTTCTGTCTTGACTGGTTGCGTTGGAGTGGTCTTAGTGCCGTCTGCCAAATCAGATTTATCGCTTGGAAGCAAAGCTTTCACTTCTTGGGGCAATTCCTTACCTGCTGTACCACTAACGAACTCGTGTGTCGCCTTATAGGTTGGAGCTGGAGTAAAGTCCCAGGTACCAACAAAGTGAGCGTCCGCTCCATTGACAGTCTCTTCAGCCTTGTCATAAGACTTAAAGGTCCAAGTACCGTCTGCTACCTTCACTTCTGTCTTCGCTGGTTGTGTTGGAGTTGTCTTAGTGCCATCTGCTAAATCAGGCTTGTCGGATGGAAGCAAGGATTTCGCTTCTTGGGGCAGTTCCTTACCTGCTGTTCCACTAACGAACTCGTGGGTCGCCTTATAAGTTGGATTTGGGGTGAAGTCCCAAGTGCCGACGAACTTCACATCTGACCCATTGATGGTCTCTTCGTTCTTATCGTATGACTTGAAGGTCCAAGTACCGTCGGCGGTCTGCACTTCCGTCTTAGTTGGCTGGGTTGGAGTGGCCTTAGTGCCATCTGCTAAATCAGGCTTGTCGGATGGAAGCAAGGATTTCACTTCTTGGGGCAATTCCTTACCTGCTATTCCACTAACGAACTCGTGTGTCGCCTTATAAGTTGGCGCTGGAGTAAAGTCCCATGTTCCAACAAAGTGTGCATCCGCTCCATTAATCGTCTCTTCTGCCTTGTCGTAAGACTTGAAGGTCCAAGTACCATCAGCGGTCTTCACTTCTGTCTTAGTTGGCTGTGTCGGGGTGGTCTTAGTACCATCTGCTAAATCAGGTTTGTCGGCTGGAAGCAAGGATTTCACTTCTTGGGGCAGTTCCTTACCTGCTGTACCACTGACGAACTCATGGGTCGCCTTATAAGTTGGCGCTGGTGTAAAGGTCCAAGTGCCGACAAAGTGAGCATCCGCTCCGTTGATCGTCTCTTCTGCCTTGTCGTAAGACTTAAAGGTCCAAGTGCCATCGGCGGTCTGCACTTCCGTCTTAGCCAGTTGTGTCGGCGTGGCCTTAGTGCCATTCTCCAGATTCTTTTCTGTTTCTGGTGTTAGGTCTTTGATTTCCTGCGGGAGTTCCTTACCAGCAGTGCCACTGACAAATTCATGTTTCTTTTCATAGAGCAAGTCAGTAGTAACTTGATTAGATGGTGCTGAAAGATTATCTACTTTTAAAGTCACGGTATTTGCAATCGTTGCAGCACCCTTTTCTGCTACCTTTTGATTGGTTGCAGTCTTGTACGTAATGACAATATCCTGAGAAGAATTTGCTTTAACATACTCAGGTGTCATCTTGACCGTAACGGTCTGGCCTTTCTTTTCAATCGTGTAATCACGACCTTCCTGCAAGGCATTACCGCCAGCCTCAACCTTGAGCTCCTTGTAATCCAGACGCTCGTTAAAGGTTTCAGTCATCTCAATAGTAGTCGGGGTAGCCAAAATATCCTTACCAGGAACTGGAATCTTGAAGGTTCCCTTATAAGTCACCTCTTGACCTTCCTTAGCTGGAATCTTAACTGGATCCACTTCTAAGACAGGCTTGGGATCAACTTTTTCAATATAAAGACCAAAGACTGCCGAGCAAGCTTCTGTTGATAAATAACCGAAATTCAATGTGTTATCTGCAGAACGAACGGCCAAACCAGAGATGTTGTTTTCATTAGCAGCACCGCTAGTTGAAGTCGTTGCTTCCCAAATTGTCCGACCGCTCTGATCTGTTTGATTCAAAGCATTGGCATTGTTCATCAAGCGCTTATCAACAGCATTTTTATAATCATTAATATAGAAAGACTCTTTTAGACCAAAGCCGTCAACTACATCAATGTCAGTCGGTTTCATAACCAACTTCAAATCTGTATCCGAACCATCCGCATAGCGTAGCTCTGCTGTAACATCAGCCTCCACCCAGAAAGCTTTGTTCATAATGTTATTATGGGCAGCATCCACATATGGGATATTCCCAATCTCAAAAGCGCTTCTTTCCCACAACTCTGAAATAGAGAAAAATTCAACTGCATTTTTTTGAGCATCATTCATCTGAGCTTCTGCTGTAGATGAGTTCAGATAGTGGAGTGTTACCTTATTAAAAGTCAGATAGGCATCTACTTGTTTTCCATAAGCTGTTCCCACATTAGAAAACTTAAGAGAAAGCGGCTTATTAAAGACCTGATCTGCTTTTTGAGACTTGTCTACCTTGATGGTAAAATTTTCCATTTCTCCAGGATAAACCGCTCCCAGATACTCATAGTTTGGATTAGTCAGATGAACCTGTTCAATCGCCTCTGACTTAGAAAGAACACTGACATTGTTAACATTCAAGTCAAACTTATGAATATTCAACTTGGACAAATCCGTTCCATCCTTCAGCTCCTCCAAGGCAGACAATGTCTGCATGGGGAGTAGAAAGATTGAAAAAAGCACGACAAACAATCCCATCAGCAGGCGAAATTTGCTGCCATAAGGATTAACAGGGCGCAGTGAGCCCTGAAGTGGTTTCCATTTCATTTCTTACCTCCTAAACTTTTTCAATGATCTCGCAATCATTACACAAAAAGAAATGCTCCCTTCATTTTATCATAAACACCTATGATTTAAAAGCACTTTTGCTAAAATTTTAAACTTTTTATTTTAAGTCTTTAAAAATGTTTATCTCTTATCATTTTCTTTTGTTTAGAGACAATTTCCTTCACTTCTTTGCAAAATAAAAACTCCAAGGAAGTTCATAAATTAACTTTCCCGAAAAGCCAACTTTCTTTGCTAAACTCAAGAAATGAGAGCAAAAAGAAAAACCTGACATACTCGCCAGAGGCAAGTGTATCAGGCTTTATTAACCAAAATTATTTTACAGCGTCTTTAAGAGCTTTACCTGCTTTGAAAGCTGGTACTTTAGAAGCTGCGATTTTGATTTCTTTACCAGTTTGTGGGTTGCGGCCTTTACGTGCTGCACGCTCACGAACTTCAAAGTTACCAAAACCGATAAGTTGAACTTTTTCACCTTTTGAAAGGTACTCAGTTACAGCTGCGAATACAGCGTCAACTGCTGCTGCTGAATCTTTTTTAGTCAATTCTGTAGCTTCTGCTACTTTTGCGATCAAATCTTGTTTGTTAGCCATTTAACAAATCCTCCAAATTTTTTCTGGGTTAATAACCCTAACAAATATTATCATATCTAAAAAAAGCATTCAGGTCAAGTACTAAACCGCTATTTTCTAAATTATTATGGTTTTATTCGTAACGAATCAGCACAGCCCAAGCATTTTCCCCAGTATGTGTCTGAATAATGGACCCTGTTTCCAGCACTGAAATAGGTTTCTTGACATACAGCTGTAAACTTTCCTTCATTTCCTGGGCCAATTCTGGACCGCCAGCATAGGAAATTCCAATCTCAGCCACTTGCTTGTTTTGTAGACTTGCTGTCAAATCATCCAGCCATTTCTTAAAGGTCTTAGCTCCCCTCCCCTTGACAATGGGCTCCAGCTGATGGTCCTTCATTTGCATGATGACCCGGATATTCAGCAAGGAGCTAATCAGACCAGAAACTCGACCAATGCGGCCTCCTTTAACCAGATTTTCTAAGGTAGAGAGACCGATATAGAGTTCTGTCTTTTCCTTTAATTCTTCAATTTTAGCTAGAATCTCCTCTAGGCTAGCTCCTTCTTTGGCCAGTTTAGCTGCTTCAGTGACCTGGAACTTCATAGCCTGATCAGTGAAAGAACTGTCAACAACCGTCACATCAGCATTAGCCAAAGTCGCTCCCTGACGGGCTGCTTCGACAGTCCCTGACAAGGCATGAGACATGTGAATGGAGATAATCTGTGCTCCATCCTCTCCCAAGCGGTCAAAAACATCAGCAAAGACTCCGACAGGCGGTTGGCTGGTTTTAGGAAGATTGCGACTAGACTGCATAAGACGAAGGAACTCACCTTCCGCTAGGTCTGCATCCGAATAGACCACCCCGTCCACCATAACAGAGAGAGGCACAATTGTAATGTCTAATTCCTTAGCAACCTCCGGTTCAATGGTTACAGATGAGTCAGTTACGATTTTTATTTTTGTCATAGATTTCCTACTCTGTATCTAAATTTTAACTTGTTATTACACTACATTATACCAAATTTTTATGGTTTTGTGGGGGAATATTCGCTAAAATCATAGTTCGGTCCAAGCGTTTCCTAAATTTAATCTGCTTGTTTTAGTTTTTTAATCTTTTTGCGCTTCTTTAAAAATAGATGAAAAAGTGTTTACATGCCGCTTTTTTTAGCTTTATTGGGGAAAATTTTGGGAAAAAGCTGGTTTTCAAAGAGAAACTCAGCAAAAAAAGATTGGATTTTCCCAATCTTTTTTCAGTCTTCAGCTACCAAACCATCATTTTTTATAGCATACTGCTCTATAATGCCATTATGGCCAAAGAGAACTCCATGGAGGACTCCTCCATAGACAGCTCCGCCATCCATTCCAATCTTGCCATCCTCAGTCATCCATAGTTGCTTAGTACCTGGCGCTTCATGCAAGAGGTAAAATGTCGGTGTATGGCCAAAGACAATCGTTTTGCCAGTCTGATTGCTGCCTTCGTGAAAAGGAGCACGAATCCAAACCTTTTGATAATCACTGGTTTCTCGCCAGTCTTTCAGCTCCAAATCTAGACCAGCATGAACAAAAATGTACTGTTCCGTCTCCAATAGGAAAGGCATCTGGCGAATAAAATCTACTAAATTGGCCGTCTCCGTCTTGACACGTTCCGCGTCTGCTACTCCATCTACAGGAGCATTAAGAGGTCGGCCTAAAAGCGAATTAATCGTCGTATCTCCGCCATTGCGTCGGTAGTGGTCATAAGACTTTTCAGGATTATCCAGCCAGGTCAGAAACATATACTCATGATTGCCAGAAAGACAGATAGCTCCTTTCTGATCCACTAAATCCTTGACCCGCTCCAAAACCGCTCGGCTGTCCTCGCCACGATCTATCAAGTCCCCTAGAAAGACTAGTTGGCTGCGACCGTCCCAATGCTGGATCAGCTCATCCAGCATACCAGCCTTGCCATGGACATCACCGATTGCAAAATGTTCTGTCATACTCGTCACCTCCTAAAGGAGACCGAAACACTAGTGTCTCAGTCTCGATTGTTTATTTCTTTAATAATTCTCTGGCTTGAGTCAAAGCAGCCTCCGTCACATCTTCGCCAGCCAGCATCTTAGCAACTTCCTGAACACGCTCGTCAGCCGTCAGCAAGCGAACCGTTGAGACGGTTGAATTCTCATCCGAAATCTTCTCAATAAAGAACTGATAATCGGCAATCGCAATAACCTGCGGCAAATGGGAAATAGCCAAGACTTGGCCGTTGGAGCCAATCTTGTGAATCTTCTGAGCAATAGCTTGGGCCACTCGACCAGAAACGCCCGTATCCACTTCGTCAAAGACAATGCTGGTCTTGCCTTCCTTACGAGAAAAGGCAGACTTGATAGCCAACATGAGACGGGAGAGCTCCCCGCCAGACGCAACCTTCACCAAAGGTTTGAAATCCTCGCCCGGATTTGCTGAGATGTAAAACTCTACTTGTTCATTGCCTTCACGGTTGAACTTGCCCTTACTGAACTGCACTTTAAAGCGCGCCTTTTCCATGTAGAGGTCCTGCAGCTCTTGCTTGATTTCCGCTTCCAGCTGGGCTGCTAGGCCGTGACGGGCCTGACTTAGCTCCTGAGCTAGCTCTACCAGCTCTCTCTCCAAGACCTTCAGCTCTCGGTCCATATCCTCTGAGGACAAGTTACTTCCAGTTAAAAGGCTGTATTCTTTAGAAATCTGAGCAAAGTAATCCAGCACATCATCTACTTGTCCGCCGTATTTACGCGTGATGCTGTTAATCAAGTCTAGGCGACTCTCCACCTGCAGCAGCCGTTCTCCGTCAAAGTCCAGTCCATCTAAAATATCCTCTAGGCGCTTGCTGACATCTTCTAAGACATAATAAGTCTCTGACAAGCTGCCTGAAAGCTCCTTGTAGGCTGGATCGTAATCCTCGATAGACTCAAGGTCATTCATAGCTGAGCGGACATTGGTCAGACTGGAAAAATCTTCATTATCCAGCATGGTATAGGCGTTCGTCAGCGTATCTGCAATGAGCTTGTGGTTGAGCAAGCGGTCCCGCTCCTGATGCAGGGCAGTATCTTCACCGCTTTTGAGGGCTGCGCTCTCAATCTCCGCCATCTGAAACTCCAGCATCTCAATCCTGGCCTTATGCTCCTGCTGATTTTTCTGCAAAGTCAGGACTTGCTTGCGCAGGCTTCGATAGCGGTCAAAGGTTTCCTGATAGCGACCCTTGAGATGCAAAAAGTCTGCTGTTCCAAACTCATCTAGCATGGCAATATGAAGCTGAGGTCTCATCAATTCTTCCTGATCATGCTGGCCATGGATATCCACCAAATGCTGGCCGACAGCCTTTAGAACAGACAGATTAACCATCTGGCCATTGATACGGCTGACACTGCGGCCGTTTTGCAGAATTTCTCGACGGATAATCAGCTCGTCGGTCAACTCCCAGCCCTGCTCCTCAAAAATCTCTCGCAAAGCTCTGCTATTTTCCAGCGAAAAAAGTCCCTCTATCTCAGCTTTGGGTGCCCCATGACGAATAACATCCGTCGTAGCACGGCTGCCCAGCATCATGTTCATCGCGTCAATAATAATAGACTTGCCGGCTCCGGTTTCCCCGGTCAAAACCGTCATTCCTTGCTCAAAATTAAGGGATATCTCCTCAATAATGGCAAAATTTTTAATCGAAATTTCTAATAACATAGGCTTTCCTACCAATGGTGAATGATGGTTGCAACCTTTGCAGCCGCTTCCTCTGTCATCATAACCATCAAAATACTGTCGTTGTCTGCCAAGATACTGAAAATATCTTCAGCAAATTTATTTCTAAGATGGCGCTTGACCAGTGCTGTGCTCCCCGGTACCAGACTGAGATTGATCATATTTCCCAAAACCTGACAGGACAGGATGTTATTTTCGGCCAAGCCCAGACTGCTGGTCATGGTCTTAGGTAGCTCGTAGATATAAGTGTTGTCCTTGAGCGGTATCTTGACAATGCCCAGCTCCTTGATATCCCTAGAGACCGTAGCCTGCGTCGCTGTAATCCCAGACTCCCTGAGATGTTCTACAATTTCCTCCTGTGTGCCAATGTCATAGTCACTGACAAAGCGTCTAATCTTTTCTAATCTATCCTTCTTATTCATCCTTAAATTCCTTGTGTGCTGCCTCTACAACAGCTGTCATCATAGCTGAATCAAGAGGCTGCGGCTCTATGCTTTTTTCTAAATAGGCCAGAAATTCCACATTGCCCTGACCGCCCTGAATAGGTGAAAAATCCAGTCCCCTGACAGAAAAGCCAGCCTCCATCATAAATGCTGTGACCTTTTCCAGAACTGCCAGATGGACCTTTTTATCCTTGATAATCCCTTTTTTCCCAATCTGCTCGCGTCCCGCTTCAAACTGGGGCTTGATCAAGGCGACCACTAGGCCATCCTGAGCCAAAATCTCACGCAGAGCTGGCAAAATCAACCTCAGCGATATAAAGCTAACATCAATACTAGCAAAGCTCGGCTCCTGCTCAAAGTCAGTCCTTTGGGCATAGCGAAAATTAAACTGCTCCATGCTGACAACCCGTTCATCCTGTCTGAGCTTCCAAGCCAGCTGATTAGTACCGACATCCACTGCATAGACCAGCTTAGCTCCGTGCTGCAGCATGACATCTGTAAAACCGCCGGTCGAAGCTCCGATATCTAGGGTCACTCGGTCAGTGACCGAAATATCAAACACTTGCAAAGCCTTTTCTAGCTTGAGGCCGCCTCGGCTGACATATCTGAGTTTTTCGCCTTTTAAGCGCAGCTCTGTGGCTGCATCAATCTTTTCACCAGGCTTGTCAAAGCGCTGGCCATTGGCTGCAGCAATAACCAGTCCAGCCATTACACCACGCTTAGCCTGCTCTCTGGTCTCAAAGAGCCCTTGTCTGTAGGCCAGCACATCTACTCTTTCCTTAGCCATTCAATCTCAAACTTTCTATTATCTTTTGAATTTCTCCGCCTGAAAACTCTGTCTTTTCTTCCAAGTCTTTCAGAATGTCCACAGCTTCATCAAGGGTCTGATTGAAAAAGTTCTTAGCCCCATCCAGTCCTAGAAAGGCTGGATAAGTCGACTTGGCCGCAGCTAAATCTTTCTGCGGGGTTTTACCCAGCTCTTCAAAGCTGGCTGTCACATCCAAAATATCATCCCGCACTTGAAAGGCCAAGCCCAAGAGTTCTCCAATCCTACGAAGCTTGTCTTGAACAGACTGCTGAGCCTGAACAATCAAACCAGCTGCGACAAAAGGATAGGTCAGTAGCTTACCCGTCTTATTGGCATGGATGATTTTTAAATCTTCTAAACTAATTGCTTGGCCTTCGCCTTGCATATCCAGAACTTGTCCTGCGACCATACCAAAGCTCCCTGCTGCCAGAGACAACTCAGAAATCAAGTCCACCTTGACCTGACTAGGCAGCTCGGCCCTTGCCAATAGTCCATAGGGGTCCAAAAAGAGAGAATCACCTGCTAAAATAGCCATATCCTCTCCAAACTTCTTATGGCTAGTCAGGCGGCCGCGACGATAGTCGTCATCATCCATAGCTGGCAAATCATCATGGATAAGACTGCCAGTATGAATCATCTCAAGAGCCGCCGCGACCTGATAGTGGGCCTCAGCCAGCTCTAGGCCAAAAGCTTGAATCAACTCCAATAGCAATAAGGGACGAATCCGCTTGCCGCCTGCCTGCACCGAGTACAAAATAACTTCAGACAAATCTGGCGAAACTTGCTGAGATTTATAAAAATCTTCAATCGTCAGACCGATTTTTTCCAGTTTCTCGTTTCTTGTCATTCCATTTCCGTTTCTGTGCCGTCTGCCTGCATGACCTTAACTAAGGTCTTTTCAGCCTTGTCCAGACTAGCCTGGAGTTCCTTTGAAAGCTTCATCCCCTTTTGAAATTCCGCAATCGCCTCTTCTAGCGCTACGTCACCATTTTCCAGCTTTTGGACAATGACTTCCAAGTCTGCTAAATTTTCTTCAAATTTCTTTTCTTTGGACATGTTTTACCTCTACTTCCAGCTGCCCATCCCGCATAAGCAGGGTCAGCTCATCTTTTTCTTCAATGCCTGCACTTGACTCGACAACCTTTTGATTCTTTTGGACAATAGCATAGCCACGCGCCACGATTCGACTGGTATCCAGCATAAGCAAGGCCTCGGACAATCTCCTGACTTGAGCTACCTTATTATCATAAATGACTGCCATGTTGCTGCGCAGCAAACGCTCCAGCTGGGCAGTCTGCTCTTGAAAACGCTGAATGCGACTGAGCGGATTCAATGCTTCCAAACGATGCTGCAAGATTTTGACCCGCTGTTGCTCTTCACTATAATATTCGCGAATTTTTTGCTTCAGTCGCAGGTTGAGCTGGTCTAACTTCTGCAGATGACCATCATAGAGCCGCTCTGGCTGTCGGAAGATAACCGACTGAGTCAGTTTATTCAGGCGCTCGCGATAATAGCTCAGGCGATTGGAAATCGCTCGTGACATGCGGTTTTCCTGCTGCTGCAGGTGTCCCAGCAGGTCCAGCTTGGTGACCGGTGTTGCCAGTTCAGCCGCAGCCGTCGGAGTCGCAGCCCTGCGATCTGCTACAAAGTCCGCCAAAGTTGTATCAGTCTCATGGCCGACACTAGAAATAATAGGAATCCGAGACTCAAAAATAGCCCGAACTGTTTCCTCTTCGTTGAAAGCCCAGAGATCTTCGATAGAACCGCCACCTCGGCCAATAATCAGTACATCCAAATCCGACCGCTCATTGGCCAGTCTGATGTGGTCAGCAACCTGAGCTGCAGCACCATCTCCCTGCACTTTTGTCGGATAAAGGACAATCTCCACTCCCGGAAAGCGACGGCTGACCGTAGTGATAATGTCTCGGATGACCGCTCCGCTGGGACTGGTTACGACGCCGATTTTCTTAGGAATCTGGGGCAAGGCTTGCTTGAATTTATCTTGAAAAAGCCCTTCTTCTCCCAGTTTTTTCTTGAGCTGTTCAAACTGGATAGCCAAGGCACCGATACCATCCGGCTCTGCCTTTTCAATGATAATAGAATAGGAACCGCTGGGCTCATAGAGCTGCACCCGGCCGATGACATTGATTTTCATGCCTTCTTCCAGCTCAAAGCCTAGCTTCTGGTAGACACCAGACCAAATCGTGACCTGAATGACGGCCTTCTCATCTTTCAATGAAAAATACTGATGATTAGGACGCCGGCGGAAATTGGACACTTGGCCAGTCAGATAGACCCGCTCCAAATAAGGATCCCGCTCAAACTTCATCTTCAGATACTTGGTCAAGGTCGAAACCGACAAATACTCTGGCATGTCCTTTTCCTTTCATTTCTAGTTTTTCCGTAACTTTTATTATAACAAAAAACTGCATAAAAAACCGATTACAAAGTCTAAAAATCCCCTGAAAAGCTAGAAAAAAACTGGGCTTCCACAAAAGAAACCCAGCTGACTTAAAACCTAAGAAAAAGTCTACTGACTCATCTCCTTCATCCACCTTGGAATAGCTCTGCTGATTGCCGTTGGTAGGACGACATAAGCTTCCTGACCCAATTTATCTGCGATAAGGGAATGAAGAAGGGTTGCAGCCGCCACTCGCTCAAAGAGACTGCTTGACTTAAACTGACCCGCAAATGCGGCAATCATACCGGCCAGCGTATCCCCCATTCCACCAGTTGCCTGATAAGGTCCGCCTACTGTCAACTCAAAGACTTGCTCTTGTCCGCTTTGATAGATGGTCGTTCCATGCTTTTTCTGCACGACAATACTGCCCAAAGGTAGCTGATTGACCGCCACCTGATTGGCTGCCGCTGTCTGATCTGACAAGTTCAAACCCGATAACCCCTCCCACTCCTTTTGATGAGGGGTAAAAACTGTTTGGGCTTTTGGAAATGGCAAAGCTGCTTTGCTAAAGAGTGAGATGGCTCCGCCATCCACAATGAGAATCTGCTGTTCTGCCACAGTCTGGACAACACTTTGTAGGATATCTAGACCTAGTTGATTCTCTGCTAGGCCTGGACCAATCAAGACTAAATCTGATTTAGCCAACTGCTCTGTCAATCGGTCTTGCTCCTCTATGTCAAAGGCCATGGCCTCCGGTAAATGACTGTGCAGAGGGGCGATATTTTCTCTGTCTGTAGCAACAGTCACCAGACCGGCCCCACTATTGACTGCTGCCAAAGCTGCCATGATAATGGCGCCCCCATAAGGATAGGTCCCCCCAATCAATAAGAGACGGCCGTAGTCACCCTTGTGACTATCCAAGGGACGTTCCCTAATGACCCTTTTTAAAACATTTTCAGCATTTTTTACCATGATATTCTCCTAAACCAACTTTATCCTGCACTTCAAACCTATCTTCATTATACACCAAAAGGCACCTAAACAGATGCCTCGTATCATAAGAAAGTTATTTTTCCCGAAAATCTGCAAATTTTTGTAAGATTCTTGCTGCGACTGCCTTGGGTAAATTTTCCTGAAAGGCAACCTGCTCATCCGCATAATCGCTCAAGCCTGGGAAATCCCCAACCTGCACAGCGTAGAGAGAATTCTTAAAGAGCTGGATATCATTTTGATCATTACCAAAAGCTACATAATCCGAACCGCAGAGTTCCTTTACAGTTGAAGCCTTATTGGTTTCAGCCGGGTTGACATAAAAACATTTCTCATGTTCATGATAGTCTAGACTTAGATTGGGCAAGTTTGCAAAACGAGCCTGTACATCATCTAAGAGCTGCTCGTGATTCCCCATGTAAATAACGACCTTAATAGGATGCTGGAGTTCAGTCAGTTCCAGCCGTCTTGCCCGCTTGAGAGGATCCACACTGGCAATAAAAGGAATTTTTTCTAAAATCTGGCCGCTGTAGTCAAAAGTATTATCAACGAAAAAAGGCAAATTATAGGTCAAACAAGTATCTAAAATGGCTTGATAACTTGACTGATGCAGCTGACGCTCAAACATCAGCTGTCCATCTTGATAAGCCACTCCGCCGTTCAGGCCAATCACAATCTGCTGGCTCAATTCCGGACCTAATAGTCCCAGACAATCCCGATAGGAGCGCGCCGAAGCAAACAGAACTTCATGCCCAAACTGAGGAGCCGTCAGCAGAACCTGCTTAATCTCCTCATCAATCGTCATATAATCAAAGGACAAGGTCCCATCCAAATCAAAAACAAATTTCATGATTCAAGACTCCGTTTAAAGGCTTGGTAGGTCTGCTCCATCAGCATGGTAATGGTCATAGGCCCAACACCTCCAGGTACAGGGGTAATCAGACTGGCAAGTTCAGACACTTCATCAAACTTAACATCGCCAATCAGCTTGCCATTTTCATCTCGGTTCATACCGACGTCAATGACAACAGCTCCTTCCTTGACAAAGTCCTTGGTCACAAAATGTCCACGTCCGATAGCCACCACCAAAATATCTGCCCGCTTAGCAGTCTTGGCTAGATTGTGGGTCCGCGAATGTGTTAGAGTAACCGTCGCATTCTTAGCCAAAAGCAGCTGAGCCATGGGCTTACCAACAATATTACTCCGCCCGATGACGACCGCTCGCTTGCCTTCCAATTCAACGCCATATTCATGGAACATTGCCATAATGCCTGCAGGAGTAGCCGGAATCATAACCGGATGGCCGCTCCATAGCTTGCCCATATTAAGCGGATGAAAACCATCAACATCCTTGTCTGGATCAATAGCCAGCAGCACAGCTTCATCATCGATATGCTCAGGCAAGGGCAGCTGGACCAAAATCCCATGCCAGTCAGGATTTTGATTATAGGTTTCAATCAAGCTCAAGAGCTCTTCCTGGCTGGTCTCTTCTGGCAGACGTTCTACCTTACTCCGAAAGCCAGCAGCCAAGGCTGAGCGCTCTTTATTACGTACGTAGATTTGACTGGCTGGATTATTTCCCACCACAATCACTACCAAGCCCGGTACCTGACCTGTCTTTTCTTTGAGGCGAGCCGTTTTTTCGGCTAATTTTTTCTGAAGCTTCTCTGCCAAACCTCTACCATCAATAATCTGGGCCATGTCATTCTCATTTCTTTTTCATTATCTTTTTCATTATACCAAAAAAATCTGGGCCCAGCCTATAACTTTTTCTTATACAAGGTTATAAGACGAGGATTCATTGGCAGCTAGTGGTAAAATTTTCAGACCTACTAAATCTTTTTCAAAACAAGATAAAAAGGGTAAAAATAAAAAGCAGCTAAGTGCTTTTTAATAGAGTAATTCATAAATTTCCATTGCAATCAAATCGATGCTGTCGAAAGTATAGGTCTCACGCGCTGCAACATCACGCAAGGTGAAGACAGAGCCGTTTTCTTCGTCGTAACTATAAGCTACTTCTGCTACAACCACTCCTTCACGCTCAAAATTACGTTTCAAATTTCCGCCATCCTTAGCCATAGCTTCTAAGCGGTTGATAATTCTAACTAAATGTGATTCCATTTTGTTTCTCCTATTTACTTAGTTCCCTCTTATTTTACCATAAATAGCGACTGAAATACCACTAAAAGCCAATTTTTTGTAATTTTTCAAGAATTTGTTTTCATTCTGCTCGGTCTAAGGGAGGATTTTGTAGTAAATTCTTGCAAAGTTCAAGAATACTGATATAATGAAATTATAAAACTTTGACTATTTTTGACCTTTAATTATTTCTATAAATAGCTTGCACACTAAAAGAAAAGAGGTATCTGCATGCTTTGTCAAAATTGTAAAATCAACGAATCTACGATTCACCTTTATACTAATGTAAACGGCCATAAACAGCAGGTGGATTTGTGCCAAAACTGCTACCAAATCATGAAAACAGACCCCGAACATTCCTTGTTCGGTGGAATTGCTAATGCCAACAATCACGGAACAGATCCTATCGATGACTTCTTTAACAGCCTCAGCAATTTCCAACAGCCTCAGGAACCAACTACTCCTCCTACCCAATCTGGCGGAGCCTATGGAGGCGGTGGCGGCTACGGTTCCAATCCTAGCAAGGGTGGTCAGCCTCAGCCAAGTCCGCAAAAGCCAAAAGGCCTGCTGGAAGAGTTTGGTATCAACGTGACTGAGTTGGCTCGCCGAGGCGAGATTGATCCTGTTATTGGCCGTGATGAAGAAATCGTCCGTGTCATTGAAATCCTCAACCGCCGCACCAAAAACAATCCTGTTCTCATAGGAGAGCCAGGAGTCGGAAAAACAGCCGTGGTGGAAGGCTTGGCCCAGAAAATTGTCGATGGTGATGTGCCTCATAAACTCCAAGGCAAGGAAGTTATCCGCCTAGACGTTGTCAGTTTAGTACAGGGAACTGGTATCCGTGGCCAATTTGAGGAGAGAATGCAGAAGCTTATAGATGAGATTCGTTCTCGTCAGGATGTCATTCTCTTCATTGATGAAATCCATGAAATTGTCGGAGCAGGATCTGCTGGCGATGGCAATATGGACGCTGGGAACATCCTCAAACCAGCTCTGGCTCGCGGAGAACTCCAGATGGTTGGAGCAACCACCCTCAACGAATACCGTATCATCGAGAAGGATGCTGCACTTGAGCGCCGTATGCAGCCAGTTAAGGTAGATGAGCCGACGGTAGAGGAAACGATTACCATCCTCAAAGGGATTCAGAAAAAATACGAAGACTACCATCACGTCAAGTACACAGATGCGGCCATTGAAGCTGCTGCACTTCTCTCCAACCGCTACATCCAAGATCGCTTCTTGCCAGACAAGGCTATTGACCTCTTGGATGAGGCAGGATCCAAGATGAATCTGACCCTCAACTTTGTTGATCCCAAGGTCATTGACCAACGTTTGATTGAGGCTGAAAACCTCAAGGCTCAGGCAACTCGTGACGAAGATTTCGAGAAAGCAGCTTACTTCCGTGATCAGATTGCCAAGTACAAGGAACTCCAGCAGACAAGTGTGCTAGATAAGGATACTCCGATTATCAGCGAGAAAACGATTGAGCACATCGTAGAGCAAAAGACCAATATCCCAGTTGGCGACCTCAAAGAAAAAGAACAGTCTCAACTAGTCAATCTCGCCAGCGACCTAAAGGCCCATGTCATTGGCCAAGACGATGCAGTGGATAAGATTGCAAAGGCCATCCGCCGCAACCGAGTCGGACTAGGAAGTCCTAATCGCCCAATCGGCAGCTTCCTCTTTGTCGGACCAACTGGTGTCGGTAAGACTGAGCTATCTAAGCAACTAGCCATTGAGCTCTTTGGCTCGGCTGATAGCATGATTCGCTTTGATATGAGTGAATACATGGAAAAACACAGCGTGGCCAAGCTAGTCGGTGCTCCTCCGGGCTATGTCGGCTATGATGAAGCTGGTCAATTGACTGAGCGCGTCCGCCGCAATCCCTACTCACTCATTCTGCTAGATGAGGTGGAAAAGGCCCATCCCGATGTTATGCACATGTTCCTGCAGGTTCTAGATGATGGTCGCCTGACTGATGGCCAAGGCCGAACTGTCAGCTTCAAGGACACCATTATCATCATGACATCCAATGCTGGAACTGGCAAAGCTGAAGCCAGCGTTGGCTTTGGAGCAGCGCGTGAAGGCCGCACCAACTCCGTCTTAGGTGAATTGGGCAACTTCTTCAGTCCTGAGTTTATGAACCGCTTTGACGGCATTATCGAATTCCAGGCGCTCAGCAAGGACAATCTGCTGCAAATCGTCAACCTTATGTTGGACGATGTCAATCAACGTTTGGCAACCAACGACATTCATCTGGATGTTACGGAGAAGGTCAAGGAAAAATTGGTTGACCTGGGCTACGATCCAAAAATGGGGGCTCGCCCACTGCGCCGTACCATTCAGGACCATATCGAAGATGCTATTACTGACTTCTATCTGGAAAATCCAAGCGAAAAAGATCTCAAAGCTATTATGACCAGCAATGGCAAGATTCTCATCAAGTCAGCCAAGAAAACTGAAAGCACAGAGTCCGTTCATTCATCACAAGAAGAAAAATAATTGTCGACAAAATAGAGCAGAAAACACTTAGTTTTCTGCTCTATTTCTTTATTGATTTTTCTGAACCTTGTAGCGCAGAATTGTTTTCAGCTTGCTAGGGTCTGTCCGATTCAGATTATTGAGGTAGATTTCTCTATGAGTGTTTGAAACCCGTGTCAGCTGGTGACTCTGGCAAAAGGCATCCATTTTAGCGAAGGATTGAGGTTCTTCGTCAAAAGAACCAAGATGCAGCATGGCGATACACGCTCCTTCCGTCATTTCTTCAAAACGAATCTCGTCATAGAGAGGATTAGGCTTTTTGACACGGACTTGTTCTAGGGCCTTTATCACCATCTCTCTAGTGATAAAGTCTGGCTGGCCAATCATAATAGTATAAATCAATTCTTCTTTAATGAGTTCTCCTGCTTGCTCTTGCTGCCAAAGTCCTTCCAAGGGATAGACTGTAAAATCAGTAAATTCTTGCTCGGCCGCTGTCTTTTTATAGTTTACCTTGATAGCATAGGCTAAACTGTACAGAGCACCAACTCGTTCCGAAAAGTCAGCAGCATTAGGATTGCCCTTGCCGTCAATCATGATAAAAGACTGGGCAGGAACATCTATAAGACAGGGTTTAGACTTGATTTGATAGATTTCTCGATTGGCTTTTCTCCATTCATATTTCATGAGAGAGTCCTCCTTTCTTTACTACAAACAGTATAGCAAAGAAAAGCTGACAACCTCTGTCAGCTTTTATAAATATCGGCAATAGCTTTTAACTTTTCTTTGAATTCTTCCCGTAACCGAGGCGGCTCTAGGATTTCAACTCCATCCAAAAAGGATAGCAAGTAGGTATAAAGACTATCGTGACTCGGCAAAAGGGTTTCGACATAAAGGCTCCCATCAGTCTCCTCTATCTCTGCTTCTGAAAACTCCTCGTACACCCGAAAGGCATGCTTCCGGTCAAATTTCAAGAGGACTTTTACAGTATCTCCTAGCCACTCCTCGGGGCTAAATTTCTCATCCAAGACTCTCTGCTTAAATCGTTCCTCTAACATCTGACAGTCTCTCATTCTGCTGAGTTTAAAAAAGCGCGGAGCTTGTCTTAAGCGACAAAAGCCAGCAACATACCAGTTTTGGCTTTTAAATACTAACTTCAGCGCCTCTATCTTGCGCTGCTCTCTTTCTCCACGCCCATTCAAATAAGAAAAAGACAAGACTCTTCTTTGCAAGATTGCCTGCTTAATAGTATCAAACAGTTCTTTCTGATCTGCTTTTTTGCGCCAATCAGTGAAATCCACCTCCAGCCATGAAGTTGCCTGAACTTGAAACAATGACTGCAACTTAGACAGGGTCTCTACTTGCTCGCCATCTGTTAAAATCTGCAAGCCTTGAAGAGCAGCTAATAGCTCATCCCTCTCAGACTCTGAAAATAAGGCCTTGTCTAAGACAAAATCCTTCATCAGAAAAATACCCCCGCCCTTGCCTGGGCTGCAATAGATAGGGATTCCTGCCAAACTCAGCTTGTCCACATCTCGATAGATGGTCCGAATGGATACTTCAAATAGTGAGGCCAATTCGGGAGCTGTTGTGCGGCCCTGCTCTAAAAGAAGATATAGGATTTTAAAAAGTCTGCTTTCTGTCATAAAACCACCTCGCTACTATTATAACAATTTCTTCAATAAATGTTTTCCTATTCCCATAAAGAAGAGATTTTTTAATATTCAAAGGAAAGAATTTATTATTTGAAGGGGATTTCTTTCAAGGACTATCATTCTTTTTCTGTCCAATAAACCGAGTAAATTCTTGACAGCTGGCCCTTAGTCCATTATGATAGATAGTAAACTGACTAGAGATTGAGGATATTAGAATGACAAATCCAACCTTTGGTGAAAAGGAAGCAAATGTAGAATATGTGATCCGCTACGGAGTCTATGCCGTTATCCCAGACGAAAAGAAAGAAAAGATTATTTTGGTCCAGGCGCCTAATGGAGCTTGGTTTCTGCCCGGTGGAGAGATTGAAGAAGGCGAAAACCATCAGACTGCGCTTGAACGCGAGCTGATGGAAGAACTTGGATTCACAGCCCAGCTTGGACGCTATCTTGGACAGGCTGATGAATATTTTTACTCTCGCCACCGCGACACCCATTTCTACAACCCGGCCTACCTGTATGAGGTCACCTCTTTCCAAGAAGTCCAAAAACCGCTGGAAGATTTCAACCAGCTTGCCTGGTTCCCAGTCGAAGAAGCTATTGAAACACTAAAACGCGGCAGCCATAAATGGGGTATCCAAGCCTGGAAAAATACACTTAAAGCTTAAAGAAATCATTCACAATTCATAGCAAACATGTTATAATAATAGCAGGTATAAAGCAGGAGGAAATCGTATGAAGCTTATTAATACAACAAACAGTCATGCTGACCTTGTCAAAAGCCAATTGGAAAGCACCGATGCGATATTAGTCGAAGTTTATTCTGCTGGAAACAGCGATGTTGTTTTTACACAAGCTCCTCTTCACTATGAAATTTTGATTTCAAACATGCACCGTGCTGTACGCGAACAGGAAATCGAAAAAATCAGAGAATTTTTCTTGAAGAGAAAAATTGATGCAAATGCTATTGATAGAGCTGCTATCCGCACGATTTACGCTAATAATCTAATCGAAATTTCCATTCCTGTGAAACAGTAAAAACTAAGGCAATCGCCTTAGTTTTTTTATTGTTTATAGATCATGGTAATGTGAGGTGTCGATTCAAAAATAAAGGGTTGGCCAACTGATTTGAAGCCATACTTTTCATAGAGAGCAGCCACCTGAACCTGAGCCTCTATTTCAATTTCCTTTCCTGGCCATTTCTCAGCACATAATTGCAAGATTTCTCTGATAAGCTGTCCTCCTAAGCCCTGTCCTCGTGCAGACTGAGCTGTGACTACTCGACCAAAGACCAAATGCTCTCCCTCTTCAAAGACACGGGCATAAGCATCAATTTCCCCTTGTTTATTAGCATGGTAAACATGCTCGGCTTCTAGGTCCTTCTCATCCAGTTCATGATAGATGCGCCCCTGCTCCACCACAAAGGTGTCAATGCGCAATTTTAAGATTTGATAAAATTCTATCGGGGTCAACTCTGTTAATTTTTTCCTATACCACATACTTGTTTCCTCTAACTTTTTAATGTATAATAAGTGCAAATGCAACTATCAAGGAGTTCCTATGGATTACCGTCAACTTTTCCGACAAATGGGATTTATTTCCAGACAAGCTATTATGAAAATGAATCAAAAAGCCAGTAACTACGGCCTAGACAATAATTTATTTCTACTGCTCATTCGCATCGTCGAAAATGAAGGTCTCAGCCAATCACAACTGGCAGAGCTGGTGCAGATTGACAAGACTACGCTCAGCCGATCTCTAGGAAAGCTGGAAGATAGAGGCTTGATTATCAAGAAGACCAAAGCTCAAAATAAGAAGTTCAAAGAGCTCTATCCTAGCAGTCAGGCTCTCAAACTCTACGACCAACTGATTGGTTTTGAAAATACCTATGCCAGTCAGGCTCTGCAGCAACTGACTTCCTCTGAGCTCTTTCAGCTCCAAAACATTTTGGCTAAAATAAGCACTCCTAAGTTATAAGTAGTATAACAGAAAATAGTTGCAAATGCAACTGTGTGTTTTTGCTAATTTGGTTTTAAATTAACAAATTTTCAAATCGATCTATCTAAAAAATGGCTTACCTCTAAAGGGCAAAGCCATTTTTTATTTTAAAACTTACTTGACCTCAAAGCCTTCTGCGACAGCCTGAGCAAAGTTTTCTTCTAAAATTTTTGCACAGTGGTCACAGACAAGGGCTTGATAGCTGCGCTCTTTAACTGTTGTATCAATGCGGCGGCAGCGATCACAGACTTGCCCCTGCGCATGCTCTACAACAAAAGCTACATCTTCAAAGACTAGAGCGCCTTCTGGAGCAGGTCCTTCAGCAATCGTCAATTGAGAAACGATAAGAAGCTGAGCCACATCACTGTTAACTGCTTCCAGCAAGGTCTTGATGACTTCATTCGGATAGACAGTCAGGTGTGCTTCCAACGATTTCCCGATAACCTTCTCATTGCGGGCTTCTTCCAAGGCTTTCTGAGCCTGACTGCGGAAGTCCATAAAGGCAGACCAAGTATCCAAGATTTCTTCTTGATTTGGGAAAATCTGAGCTTCTGGCAATTCGGATAACTGAACAAATTCTTCCTCTTCATGCTCTAGGTAAGACCAAATCTCTTCTGCCGTGTGAGGCAGGATTGGTGTCAACAGCTTGGTAATCTTGACCAAAATGTCATAGAAAACAGTCTGCATCTGACGGCGTTCTAATGATTTAGTGGCTTCGATATAGACGACATCTTTGGCAAAGTCCAGATAGAAAGCGGACAAGTCAACAGTCACAAAGTTGACAATCGCTTTATAAATAGTCAGAAACTCAAAGTCCGCGTAAGCCTTGCGAATAGTCTCTACTAATTGATTGAAGCGGATCGTCATGTACTTATCAACAGAGCGAAGTTCTTCGTAAGCTACGGCATCCTCAGCTGGATTAAAGTCAGAGGTATTGGCAATCAAGAAACGCAAGGTATTCCGAATCTTACGGTAGGTTTCAGAAACTTGGCTCAAGATATCCATAGAGATGCGAACGTCGTTGCTAGAATCAACACTGGTTACCCAGAGACGCAAGATTTCCGCACCAAATTGTTTTTCTACATCGCTTGGAGCAATGGTATTTCCAAGTGATTTAGACATCTTTTCACCCTTACCATCTAAGGCAAATCCTTGTGACAAGATTTGTTTGTAAGGAGCTACGCCATGGTTGGCAACTGATGTGATAAGAGATGAGTTGAACCAACCTCGGTATTGGTCTGAACCTTCTAGATAAAGATCAGCTGGGTAAGTTAATTCCGGACGGTTGACCACTACACCATTCCATGATGAGCCTGAGTCAAACCAAACGTCCATGATGTCCGTTTCCTTGGTAAATTCGCCGTTTGGAGAACCTGGATGAGTAAACCCTTCTGGTAAGAGGTCTTTGGCTTCACGTTTCCACCAGACGATAGAGCCATGCTCCTCAAAGAGTTGAGCTACGTGTTCGATGGTTTCGGCCGTCATGATTGGTGTTCCGTCTTCGGCATAGAAGATTGGCAACGGCACACCCCAAGCCCGCTGACGAGAGATAACCCAGTCACCACGGTCACGAATCATGTTATAGAGACGTACTTTACCCCATTCAGAATGGAATTTAACCTTTTCAATTTCATCTAAAATTTCTTGACGGAATTTAGAAACAGATGCAAACCACTGTGGTACTGCCCGCCAGATAATTGGCTTCTTAGTACGCCAGTCAAATGGGTAGGAATGAGAGATTTCTTCCTGAGCAAGGAGCAAGTCCCCAAGCTTTTCAATAACTGTTGGCGCAACTTTGTCATAGAACTGGCCTGCAAAGTCAGGACCAGCATTTTCCATCATGATACCGCGCTCGTTGACTGTGACAAATACTTCCAAGCCGTTAGCTACACCGACATTATAGTCGTCCTCACCAAAACCAGGCGCTGTATGGACAATACCAGTACCAGAGTCAGTCGTAACGTGGTCACCAAGGATAACAAGTTCATCTACAGCGGTATCCCATGGGTGAACTGTCACGATGTGGTTTAATTCTTGACCACGATATGTAGCTAAAACTTGAACATCGACCCAGCCAAATTTCTCAGACAAACTATTCAATAATTCTGAAGCAACCACAAACTTACGAGATTCACCAGCTGGTTGTACGACTACGTAATCAATATCTGCTCCAACTGTCAATCCGCGAGAGGCTGTAATGGTAAATGGAGTTGTTGTCCATACGACGATGTAAGTATCGGAGTCCAATACCCCTTTACCATCTTTGACGCGGTTAGCATAGTAGAGAGAGGTGGAAACCAAATCATGGTATTCAATTTCTGCTTCAGCCAAAGCTGACTCAGATGACCATGACCAGTAAACTGGCTTAGCACCACGGTAGATATAGCCTTTTTTAGCCATTTCGCCAAAGACACGGATTTGAGCCGCTTCATAGTCAGGAGTCAAAGTCACATAAGGATTATCCCAGTCACCAGAAACACCCAAACGCTTGAAGTCTTCTTTTTGCTTTTCGACTTGGCTCAGGGCATAGTCCCGACACATGTTGAGGTACTCAACCAAGTCCAGTTCTTTACGCTTAACGCCTTGCTTTGCCAATACCTGCTCGATTGGGAGACCATGCGTATCCCAGCCTGGAATGTAAGGCGCATAGTAGCCAGCCATAGATTTTGAGCGAACAATGATATCTTTGGAAATCTTATTCATAGCATGGCCGACGTGAATATTGCCGTTAGCGTAAGGAGGGCCATCATGCAAGATAAAGTGCGGCTTGCCTTCATTCAGTTCCTGACGGCGTTGATAAAGCTTAGCTTGATCCCATTCTTTCTGCCAGATTGGTTCTTTATTTGGCAGGCCAGCCCGCATAGGAAAAGCAGTTTTCCCAAGATTGAGTGTTTCTTTCAGTTTCATTCTATTCCTCTTTATTTTTAAAATTACAAATTAAAAACCGCAAACTTCTCCAAAAAGGACGAAAATTCGCGGTACCACCTTTGTTTAGGCAAGACGATAGCATGATGCTCCTCTTACCCCTCTTTGTCCGTAACGTGGACTGCCGTCTCATCCTACTGATTTCAGACGAAAGTTCTGTAAAATGATAACCCAAGCAAGATGGACTGCAGATCTCTCACCATCATCTGCTCGCTGAAAGTATTTTTGCTTGGCCTGTGTTTTTACAATCTTAGCTTGTTTAAAAATTATAAAATATTTACTGGAACTTTTTGTTCCCCATTTGTATCATCATCGTGATGATCAGCTTCTGAGTTTTCCTCAGCTGCGTGAGCTTCTATATCTTCATCGCTGAGCGGAGAAAAAGCTTGGGTCGCAGCTAATTCACGGTTAGCAGCTTCAATGCGCTCTTGCAACTCAGCCATTTCCTCTGGAGAAAATTGACGTGTAACATCTACTTCTTCCTCGCGGACAACTGCTTCTTCTCCCAGAACCTCAGATACAACTTCCTTGAAGGCTTCATCGCTGGTTTGCAGATAAGTAGCTGTCGGACGAAGGATTTCTTCCCATTCAGACGAATCCACAATGCTGAGTTGGCTCTCAATGGTTGACTTCAAACGTTGATGGAAAACACGTGTTTTGTTTTTCAGTTCTTCTGTTTCAATGGCTACTTTCTTAGCATTGTCAGCCGCCTGACGTAAAATTTCATCAGCCTTGTACTTAGCTCCATCCAACAAATGCTGCGCATCCTGCTCTGCCTGACGGACAATATTTGTAGATCTCTCATTGGCAGCAACCTTAACGCGCTCAGCCGTATCTTGAGCAATCAAAACAGACTGGCTGAGAGAGTCTTTCATCTCATCAAAATATGTCAGACGCTCTTCAAGATTGCGAATTTTTGCTTCTTTTTCGTGGTTTTCACGAACCAAGTCCTCATAATCGCGGACAACGATGTCAAGGAATTCATCTACCTCTTCAACATCATAGCCTCTAAACTTGGTTCCAAAGGATTTATCTTTAATTTCTAACGCTGTAAGTGTCATAGTTCCTCCTCATTTACTAGCTAATAATTCAACGGTTAACTTATGTTTTCCATTCTTGGAAAGGCCATTTTCTCTTAAAACCTTAAATCTTCCAAATCGTCTAACGCTAATCAAGTCTTCAAGCCCGACCTGCTGGCTGGGATTGTCATTAACAGCATAGTTCATTTTCACATGCTTACCAGAAATCAGCTGAGCAGCCTGGTTCCTTGATAACTTAAAGGTGCTGGCTACCAACTTGTCCAAGCGAAGACTAGATGCCAAAATTTCTCTGGTGACAGCCTGCTTCTGCTCTTTCAGCAGCTCTGCAAAGGAAACTTCCTTTAGTTTGACAGGCATCTTTGCAATTTTAGAGACATGATCAATAAAATACTGGGCCAGTCTCTTATCTACAAAGAGCTGAGCACGGTCTCCAACTACAAGAATATCGCCAAAGGTCCGTCTTTCAATCCCTAAATGATTGAGCAAGGTTCCCATAATCTGCGAATGACTGATTTTATAAAATTTGCTTGCATAGGAAATTTCCAGCAAGCTCAATTCAAAATCATCCATATTCAGTTGGTAATAAGAAGGCGCCACAAGAACTCTTGCCAGTTCACTTGGAAAATAATCCGAACTAGCAAAGACTTGCACATCATATTGCTTGCCAATATTCTTCAGGATTGAGACCTGATGGGGATTCAGAAAAGACGTTGTTTCAAACGCATAGGTATCTTGAACCCGCTGAAGCAGCTCCAGACCCCTATCAATAAACTCTCGATCCTCATGCGAAAAGTGTTGATATAAATCTTTCATCATAATAACATTAGTAAAACGCTTATTAAATAAAAGACCACACGATTTAAAAGGTTTAAAGCCAGAATTGCAACCCAAACGGTAAAGTCCAGCCCTGCAAACTGCAAGGGAAGACGGCGGAAAAGTTTTAAATACGGTTCTACAATTCGTGTTAAAAACTCTCCGAATTTGGTTTGATAGGCTCCTGGAAACCAAGACAGAAGTGCATAGACAATCAAGGCAATGCTATAAAGATCGAAAAGATTAGAGATGGCACGAATTACAAAATATAACATATCTCTTATCTACTGCGCTTCATATCAAAGTCGAATTCGCTGATTTCAACATCGTTTGGCAGGCGGATATCTTCCACATTTACCACTACATTAATCGGAGTCAGCAAATACATAGTGCTTGCAACTTTTTTCAAATTTCCAGCCAAAACATAACGAGCACCGTCTAGGTAGTCTAAACAACGTCGAGCCTGTACCTCAGTCATATACTGGAAATCAATCAGAATGCTTTCATTGGCCAAAAGCAGGTCAACAATTTCAGTCGCTTCCTCATATCTCCTCGGATAACGAACATCAATCGTAATCTTCTCATCCGCATTTGCACGGTGCTGAGCCAATTCCTGCTGACGTGCATGCAGTCTGGTAATATTCTCTGTCGAAGATTTCTGTTGTGGCTGTGGTTTAGGCTGTGGCTTGGCCGCAGCAACCGGACGAGGAGCTGGCTTGCTCTCTCTGACTGGCTTAGGCTGAACCAATTCAGGCTTCTGCTTAACAGGCGCTGCAGGTCTGCTGACAGTCTGCTCCTGAACCTCAGTCTCATCTCCATCTTCTGTAAAATAATCTATAAATTTATCAAATCTATCTTTTAATGACATATTTCTTTCCTATTTAAAAAATGCTGTACCGATTCTGACATAGGTCGAGCCATGGGCAATTGCTTCTGGATAATCACGGCTCATTCCCATGCTTAATTCAGAAAAGGGCATATTATTTAACTGTTTCTTTTTTAATTCTTTTTGTAGTTGATGAGCCTTTTCAAAAATTTGGTTCAGCTCCTCATGACTAGCTTCAAACGGAGCCATAGCCATCAATCCCACAATTTGAACATTTTCTAATTTTTCAAGTTCAGGCAGGACAACTTCAAGTTCTTCAATCAAAAAGCCATGCTTGCTCTCTTCTTTAGAAATATTCACCTGCAGGAAACATTTAATCACATGTTCAGCTCGTTTGTCAATCTCCTTGGCCAATTTTACAGAATCTAAAGCGTGAAAGTAATCAACATAGTTAATCACATCCTTGACTTTTCTCCTCTGCAAACTGCCGATCAGGTGCCATGTCAGATTCTCATCTTTCAGAGCATGGTATTTATCTAGAAATTTATCTACCCGATTTTCTCCGATATGCTGAATACCTGTACGAACAAGCTCCTGAGTTGTTTCGCAGTCAACATATTTGGTAACTGCAATGATATTTACTGAATCTTTCAAACGCTGGGCTTGCTCCGCCGCTTGAGCGACGGATTGAAAGACCAACTCTTTATTATTCTGCAAATTCATGATTTAGATTAACGATTTCTGAAGAATGGAGGTGTTTCCAATTCATCATCATCTTCATTAGTTTCTGCATAGCGCTCCACGCGGGCTGAGGAACTTGGTTCTGCCTGACGAACAATCGCTTCGCGACGAAGATCCCAATCACCAAAGGCTGAACCTTTAGGTGTATCCGTTCTTTGACGGCTTGGAGCAGGAATATCAACCGTTTCGGTCATATCAAAGTTTCGTTCAAACTGTCCTGAGCGAACTTCGCGATTTGGCTCAACTTGCTGCGGACGGCTTGGACTAGTAGGTTGTGGAGTCTGACGAATGCCGCTGACCTTTTCAACCTTGTCCTGACGAACACCAGTAGCTACAACAGTCACGCGGATTTCATCCTTCATAGACTCATCAATAGCAGTACCGAGCCAGATATTCACGCCATGGCCTGCTGCTTGGTTGACTATTTCTGAAGCTTCTTCAGCTTCAATCAAAGTCATATCTAAGCCACCAGTAACGTTGACAATTACGTCCTCTGCACCATCAATGGTTGTTTCCAAAAGAGGTGAGTAGATAGCTTTACGAGCAGCTTCGATGACACGTTCTTCACCGCTACCAACACCAATTCCCATCAAAGCATTACCCTTGTCTGCCATAACTGTTTTCACGTCGGCAAAGTCAAGGTTAATCAGTCCTGGGCTGGTAATCAAGTCGGTAATCCCTTGGACACCTTGGCGAAGAACATTATCAGCTTCACTGAGTGCTTCAAGGAGCGGAGTCTTCTTATCTACAATTTCAAGCAAGTTGTTATTTGAGATAATCAAGAGTGTATCTACATGCTCGCGAAGTTCGTTAATTCCTTCTACTGCAAAGGTTCCACGCTTGCTTCCTTCAAAACCGAAAGGACGTGTAACTACAGCAACAGTCAGAGCACCAACATTTTTTGCAATACGAGCAATCACTGGAGCAGCACCTGTTCCAGATCCACCACCCATACCAGCAGTGATGAAGACCATATCTGCTCCTTGCAGAGCTTCGGTCAGGACTTCTTCACTTTCTTCAGCAGCCTTACGGCCTACTTGAGGCTGACCTCCGGCACCAAGTCCGCGAGTCAGCTTAGGACCAAGCTGAATAACTGTTTCAGCTTTGGCACTGCTAAGAGCTTGAACATCTGTATTTGCTGCGATGAATTCAACACCAGCAACACCTTCATCAATCATTCGGTTGATGGCGTTACCGCCACCTCCACCGACACCAATAACTTTAATTACTGCACCTTGTGCGGCAGCAGCGTCAAATGAAAATGTCATATTCTCTGTATTCTCCTTAATCAAACATTTTGCCAATTAGGTTGCGCATCCGATCTGTAATACCGGTTTTTGGTTCTTGGTTTGGCACATCAGCACTGGCAACTGGAACTTCTTGAATCGGCTCCTCAGGAATCTCATCAGCTGGTTGAGGTTCAAAACGTGGTACTGACTGAGCAGGACGTTCAAAGGATACAGGTCGATGGCGCAGTTGCTCATCACCATGAACAGCAACCTGAGCCAACATATCCACATCTGTTAAGTTTCCAGCATACTCTGACAGACTGATAACATGTGCAAAGGCTGGATTGCGAATGCCGATTTGATTTGGCACATAAAGCTTGACATTCACGCCAAACACTTCCTGAGCCAGCTCAACTACTCCTGGAAGAATAGCTGCTCCACCAATAATCACAATGCCACCTGGCAACTCGAGGAGATGCCTTCTATCCAAATCGCGTTTGATTTGCTCAAAAATGTGTTGGATACGAGCAGAAATAATTTCAGCCAGATACTTTTCAGTTACTTCAACCGGCTCAATCTCTCCAATCACTTCTACTTGGAAAGACTCTGTCCCAGCTTCAGGAACATAAGCAGAACCATAGTTAAACTTGAGACTTTCAGCTAACTTTTGCGAAGTCTTCAAAACCTTGGAGATGTCCTTGGTTACGTAGTCGCCACCTTCTTGGTATATATTCGTATATTGAAGCTCTTGACCTTTAACAGAAGCCACTGTAGTTTGACCGCCACCCATATCAATAACAGTTGCGCCAAACTCACGTTCCCCTTCGTTCAAGATTGACTTAGTCATAGCCAATGGGGAGATAATAACGTTCTCAAGCTGAACTCCCGCGCGCTCCACTGTCTTGCGGAGGTTGTGGAGAATAGTCCGTGGTCCAGTGTAGAGAAGTCCACGCATTTCTAAGCGAATCCCCATCATACCGCGTGGGTCACGAATCCCTTGGAAACCATCCACTACAAACTCTTCTGGGATGAAAGTAATCACTTCGCGGTCAGGAGTCATACTCTTAGTCAGAGCAGATCTAACAACATTCTCTACATCTGTATCTGTGATTTCCTTAGAATCACTAGTCACAGGAATCATACCCTGAGTAGGCTCAATCTGTAAGAGATTAGCCGGAAGTCCGACGTTAACTAAACCAATTGAAATGCCTGCCTTTTCTTCTGCTTGAGAAATAGCTGTCTTAATGGCAGCAGCAGCAGCCTCAATATCAACAATAATTCCATCTTTAACGCCAGCGCTTTTTGCATTGCTGACCCCAATAACATTCATTTCATCGTTGATGTGCTCTGCCACCAACACTTTAATTGAGCTAGTTCCTATATCTAATCCAGTAAAAAAGCCGTCTCTAGCCATTACACCAGTCCTCTCTATCTTCCATGTTTCCGGTCTATACTAATAACGCTAAAAATTAGAGTTACCCAAGCTTTATTATAACATAAAGAAACTGAAAATGCGCAGTTTTTCTACATATAATTTAGCGATTTTCGGTATTTACCGGGTTTTCTGTCGAATTTTGCGGCTCTGCAGGTTCTTCTTCCTGACTTTCTGTCACCTGCCCAGCCGCTTGCTCTGTTTGCTGTCCAGTCGGGTCCTCTTCTGTTTTCTGCTTTTCTTCGTCAGAAGAAGACGGCTCGTTTTGAGCTCCTTCAACATAACTAAAAATCCCTGCTTCCATATCTACAACACTAGGTACCCCCTCTTCCAGCTGCGATTGGATTCCCTTGTAATATGGCAGTTTTTTGGCAATATGTGAAATTGGTACCAAAATTTTATTGCCATCATGCATGGTCAGCGTAACCAAGTCCGGTGTCACCTTGCTTGGAGTCAACTGAACTGTCTTAATATTTTTCTTGATCGAAGCCGGTACCTTTTCAATTTGAAGGGCAAATTCCTTAATCAATTTTTTATCTGAAAACTCTATCGAAATATGGGTTTCCGGCATAGAATCTACAGCAGTCGGGTCCGAAATAATCTCCCCATTTGTCAGAATAGGATAATACTGGCCACCCTCATGCAGATAGGCCAGAACTCCGTACTCCTTGACCTTTACCTGAAAAGTAATCGGAAACTGATAAGCCATCTCTAGGTTGTTAATCCAAGGACTAGACGCTTTCATATTGCGGATATGATTGCCGCCATTGATAAAGGTTGTTAAAGTATAGTCTTTCTCATCAATCTTACTGCTTTTGAGCAGGTCTTCCTGACTGACCATTTGATTCCCTGAAAATTTGATAGTCTTCATGGTCGCCAGTGGTGTCAAAAAATAAACTGACATGATAAAAATCAAGCCACTGCCCAGCAAAACCGGCAGTGCTCGATAAATATGAACCCTTGAAATATGCACCTTAGCAGCTTCTTTTTCTGCCTTTTTCTGAAGTTTCTCCAGTTTTTTGCGCTCTTTCTCGCTCAATTCAGTCTCTAGCTCAGGTTCGGATGAGTCATCTTCCAAATATTCTGTTTCTTCCTCTTCATAGGATGAGTCATCTTCTTCCGTCTCTTCAGCTATTTCTCCGCCTTCGATTGAGTTCCCAGCTTCAGCTTCTTTTGCTTCCTCTTTTTCCAGCTCCTTTTGTTTACTGGCCTCTTCCTGAGCCTTCTTTTCAAGATATTCTTTATTTCGTTTCTGCCATTCAGAGAGGTGCTCACTTACCTCTTCCTTTGGCTCATCATTGTTTTTCTTGCTCATTTCTTTCCCTTGTCAATATCCGCTTTCAATAAAGCATAAAATTCATCTACAGACTTGATTTCCTGAGAATTTTTCATAGCTTGATGATAAGAAGCTTGGTTCGCCAAAAGGTCATCAAGGGCTGTCTGTAAATTGCTCATATCCAGCTGTTCCTCCGCCAATTGCTTAGCATATCCCTTTTTCACAAAATAATCCGCATTTTCAATCTGATCGCCGCGGCTGGCTTCGCGTCCCAGAGGAACGATAATATGAAGCTTAGCCATGGCCAAGAGCTCAAAGATTGTATTGGAACCGCCACGAGTAACCACTACATCTGCCAAGTCCATCAAAGGCTGGTAGAGGTCAGTCACATAGGCTCTGCGAAAGAGACGGTCAGACAGAACATCCAAACTTGCATCGCCTGTCAGATTGATAATGTTATAACGCTCGGTCAGCGCAGCTTGATTCTGGCTAACAAAATCATTAAAGACCTTAGCTCCAGCAGAACCACCGACAAAAAGCAGGGTTGGCAGCTCTTTATCAAAATACTGACGAATTTCTTCTAGTTCCTGCGGTAGGACTGATTCTTGGTTACCGACCTTGGTCACAGCTCCTACATGCTCAATCTTGGTCAGACTGGAACTTTGCTCAAAGGTCGCATACATCTTGGTCGCACACTTATAGGCGATTTTATTGGCTAGGCCAATGGATAAATCCGACTCATGAACATAGACAGGAACTCCTGACAATCGGGCTGCAATCACGGGTGGAACAGACACAAAGCCTCCCTTAGAAAAGAGCGCCTGCGGCCGCACCTTGAGCATGATGCCAAGCGACTGGAAAATGCCCCAAACAACCTTAAAGCCATCCAGCAGATTCTGCCATGAAAAATAGCGACGAAGCTTGCCCGTAGCTACCGAATGGAAGGTCACGTCAAGTCCTGACTTTTGGATTTCCTGGTACTCAATACCATGCTTATCACCAATATAGTGGACCTGCCAGCCTTCTTTGATAAATTTTGGAATCAGGAGAAGATTGAGGGTTACATGCCCAACCGTTCCTCCGCCTGTAAATACAATCTTTTTCATCTTAACCTTTTAATTCTTCAAATGCAGCGAGAAATTCTTCGCCGCGGACTTCAAAATTACTATACATATCCCAGCTGGCATTGGCAGGACTGAGCAAGACAATGTCTCCTGGCTCCGCTTGAGCAAAGGCCTTGTGAGCTGCATCCCGGACATCAGTCGCATCCAGATAAGAAACACCTGCCAGATCAGCTGCCCTCTTTACACGCGCAGCTGATTGTCCTAAGATCACCATTTTCTTGAGCCCTTTGAGGTCAGGCACTAACTCGTCAAATTCATTGCCTCGGTCCAAGCCGCCTGCAATCAGAATCACCTTGCTATTGTCAAAACCAGATAGGGCTTTCTGGGTTGCCAAGATATTGGTAGACTTACTGTCGTTGTAAAAGGCAACCTCATTTACCTGCCCCACATACTGGAGACGGTGCTTAACACCCCCAAAAGCTGACAAGACTTCTTTAATCGTCTGATTGTCAATACCACGAAGCTTGGCTACTGCAATCGTAGCCAGAGCATTTTCGACATTATGACTGCCAGGGACGCCGATTTCAGCCGCCTGCATAATCGCTTCTCCACGGAAGGTCAAGACATCACCCTCTAAATAGGCACCATCCACCTTTTCAGTTGTTGAAAAAGGGACAACAGTAGCCTGAGTATGGCTAGCCATTTCCTTGGCCCAGTCCTGATTGAAATTCAAAACCAAATAATCATCAGCTGTCATGTTTTTCTGGATATTCCACTTGGCAGCTGCATATTCCTCAACAGAGCCGTGATAATCCAAATGAGTCGGCATGAGGTTGGTAATAACAGCGATTTGCGGATGAAAATCTTCAATCCCCATCAACTGGAAGGAAGACAGTTCCATGACCAATGTATCTTTGCTGCTGGCTGTTTGGGCTACCTGACTAGCAGGAAAGCCGATATTACCAGACAAGAGACCATTTTGACCGCCAGCCGTCAAGACTTGCGCAATCATGGTTGTGGTTGTCGTCTTGCCATTTGAACCCGTAATACCAACAATCGGTGCTTCAGAAATCAGATAAGCTAACTCGACTTCTGTAATGACTGGAATCTTCTTCTCCAGAGCCCGAACGACCATGGCATTGTCATAGGGAATACCTGGATTTTTCACCATCAGTTCAAAGTCTTCGTCCAATAACTCCAAAGGATGGCCTCCTGTCACCACTTTTATACCTTCTTCTAGCAAAGATTGAGCAGCAGGATTTTCCTCAAAAGGTTTACCGTCGTTAACTGTCACGATGGCTCCTAATTTATCTAAAAGGCGAGCAGCTGACTCACCCGACTTGGCCAATCCCAGAACCAAGACCTTCTTATTGGCAAAATTTGCTATTTTTTTCATAAGCAACCTCTTCCATTCATACTTCATTCTATTTTACCTTTTTTTGTGAAAATAAAAAAGACATAGGAGTCTTTTATTTTCGACTGTTAGCAAGTTTTGAAAAAAATGATATGTTTTCATCAATTTGAAATATTTTGTAACATAAGCCTATTGTTTTTGTAAAAAATAATTCAACAAAAGAAAAAGAACAAGAGCTTAAAACGTCTATCCGACCTTCTAAGTTCTTGCTCATTTATTATTCTTCATCAAAATTCTTTTTTGATTTTTTAGGCGGCTTGAGACGATTAATATCCCGCAAAGCCAAGACGGTCACTACGGATAGACCGAAACCTACAAAATATTCAGCCGGCAACTGGAAAATTTTAAAAATGCCTAAGCCAAATAAGATAATTAAGGCCACAATCAGTAAAACCATGGTCACAGCATTAACAGTCCCTTTAATACTGGATGGAACAGCAAAAATGTAGAAAAAGAGGATTAAAATCCCAATGATAAGATAAACCATCTTGCTGCTCCTTTCCCTTTTGCTTATTCAGCTGCAGCTGATTTTTTCTTTTTATTGGCTTTTTCGCGTTCTTGTTTGTTCAAAATTTGCTTACGCAGACGAATAGATTCTGGCGTTACTTCCATGTACTCATCGTCATTCAAGAATTCCAAAGATTCTTCCAAAGTCAGGATACGAGGCGTCTTGATAACTGCTGTCTGGTCCTTGGTTGCAGAACGAACGTTGGTCATCTGCTTAGCTTTGGTGATATTAACAGTTAAGTCATTCTCACGAGAGTTTTCACCGATGATCATTCCTTCGTAAACCTCAGTACCTGGGTTGACAAAGATAGTTCCGCGCTCTTCGATAGACATGATAGAGTAGGTCGTTGCCTTACCAGCATCGATAGATACTAGAGCACCACGGTGACGGCCTCCGATTTCACCTGGGATGAGTGGCAAGTATTGATCAAAGGTATGGTTCATGATACCGTAACCACGAGTCATAGATAAGAACTCAGTAGAGTACCCGATCAAACCACGCGCTGGAACGAGGAAGACCAAACGAGTTTGACCATTACCAGTTGAAATCATATCCAACATTTCACCCTTACGTTCAGAAAGGCTTTGGATGACAGATCCTTGGTATTCTTCTGGAGTATCAATTTGGACGCGCTCAAATGGCTCACATTTGACACCGTCAATTTCTTTCACGATAACTTCTGGACGAGATACTTGAAGCTCATAGCCTTCACGACGCATTGTTTCGATCAGAATTGACAAGTGCAATTCGCCACGACCTGAAACTGTCCACTTATCTGGTGAATCTGTTGGATCAACACGAAGGGATACGTCTGTTTGCAGTTCAGCTTGCAGGCGTTCTTCAACCTTACGAGACGTTACCCATTTCCCTTCACGGCCAGCAAAAGGTGAGTTGTTGACCAAGAAAGTCATTTGAAGCGTTGGCTCATCGATGTGAAGGATTGGAAGAGGTTCAATGGCATCTGTTGGTGTAATTGTTTCACCAACAAAGATATCTTCCATACCGGATACGGCAATCAAGTCACCCGCTTTAGCTTCTTGGATTTCACGACGTTCCAAGCCAAAGAAACCAAAGAGTTTTGTGACACGGAAGTTCTTCGTTGTTCCGTCTAGTTTAGAAAGGGTAACTTGGTCCCCAACCTTAACAGTACCACGGAAGACACGCCCGATACCGATACGACCTACGAAGTCATTGTAGTCCAAGAGTGAGACTTGGAACTGCAAAGGCTCATCTGAGTTGTCCACTGGAGCAGGGATATGGTCGATAATGGTATCAAAGATTGGTGCCATTGTTTTTTCTTGATCAGCTGGATCGTCTGACAATGAAGAAGTTCCGTTGATAGCTGAAGCATAAACAACTGGGAAATCAAGCTGGTCATCGTCTGCACCAAGCTCAATGAAGAGCTCCAATACTTCGTCTACTACTTCTGCTGGACGAGCTGATGGTTTGTCGATTTTATTTACAACAACAATTGGAACTAGGTCTTGTTCCAGGGCTTTTTTCAATACGAAACGAGTTTGTGGCATGGTTCCTTCGTAGGCATCTACCACCAAAACAACACCGTCAACCATTTTCATGATACGCTCAACTTCTCCACCAAAGTCCGCGTGTCCTGGTGTATCCATGATGTTGATACGAGTTCCGTTGTAAGCAACGGCTGTATTTTTAGCAAGGATGGTAATACCGCGCTCTTTTTCGATATCGTTTGAGTCCATAGCACGCTCTGCCAACTCTGTACGAGCATCAAGAGTTTCAGACTGCTTCAATAATTCATCAACGAGGGTTGTTTTCCCGTGGTCAACGTGGGCGATAATCGCAATGTTACGGATATCTTCTCTTAATTTTGTCATTTTTTCCTCTGAATTTTTAAATTTTATTTCTAACTGAACAATTATACCACAGACGCAGGCAAAAAACACGGCTTTGATAAGTGTAAATGTTTTCATTAAAAAATATGGGAGCTCCATGAGTATTTGCATTTCCCATCCTGAAAATTTATGATATGATTTAGAAAAAAATAAGGAAAACAGATGCGCCTCGACCAACTGCTGGCTGCTAATCATATCAGCCGAAAAAAGATGAAACAAAACCTTTTACAAAGACAGATTTTAGTGGATGGTAAGCCCGCCTACAAACTCAGCCAAAACGTTGATACTGGCTTGCAGCAGATTACTTTTCAAGGCAAACATGTCAGCGGCCCTGCCCACCGTTACTACATGCTGAATAAACCTGCAGGTGCGGTCACTGCCAATCACGACGCTGAAAAATTGACTGTCCTGGATTTGCTGGACAAGGAGATAGAGAAAGAAAATCTTTACTCTATTGGACGACTGGATAGAGATACCGAAGGACTTCTTCTGATTACCGACAATGGTCCTCTAGGATTTCAGCTGCTGCACCCTCAATACCACGTTGAAAAAACTTACTTTGTAGAAGTCAATGGACCTTTAACCTCTCAGGATAAAATTGCCTTTCAAGAAGGCATTCGCTTCTTAGATGGCACCGTCTGTCAGTCCGCCCATCTTTCTATCCTCTCTACCAGCTCCAGTCTGAGCCGTGCTACCGTCAGGATTTCTGAGGGGAAATTCCACCAGATTAAAAAGATGTTTCTGGCAGTTGGTGTCAAGGTCACCTATCTCAAGCGAATTCAATTCGGAGATTTTACATTAGACCCAGATCTAGCAAAAGGCGATTACCGTGCTTTGAACCAAGAAGAATTAGGGATTATTAAAAAACATTTAGAGAAAAGTCGGTAAAACAAAAAAGCTTTAAAAATAAAGCTTTTTTGTTAGTAGCCTGCTCCGTTCATAAGTACCATGACATTTAGAATCCAAACAATTACGGAAATTACAATCCCTACGATACCCAGAATTTTTTCTGTTTTATAGTCTAATTTAGACTCTTTTTGATGTGAATTAGCCAACACCAAACCGATAATACCCAAAATAAGACCTACCAATGGAATGAAAAAACCAAAGATGATAGATAGGATACCTAAAACAAGAGAGGATTTTTTCTTTTCTTGCATGTTCTAAAAACTCCTTAAAATTAATATTAATTTATTATAACATAAGAAACCAGCTTTGTATATATAATGCGACAAATTTTTGATTTATGTTAACTAGCCTTCACCTTGCCGTTCCAAGAATCCAACCCATAAGAAAGAATATAGATCTCTTTAAATCCTTGTTTTTTCAGATACAGAGCCGCATTGGTCACGCGCTGACCACGACTATTTTCATAGAGGAGAACAGCCTTGTCCTTGCGAAGTGCACCGACACTATCCTTGAGCTGCTGAGATGGAATATTGCGAGCGCCTAAGATATGCTTCCGGTGAAAATCAGATGGATCCCGCAGATCAACCAACTGCCCTTGGCGAATCAAGTCTTCAAATTCCCCGTTATCCACGATTTTTGCTGCCTGACGAAGGCGCAGATAATTAAAGCCCATCCAGCCAATTATTCCCAAAAGTACCGCCCACAAAATCCAAATTGTCATCTCAAGTCTCCTTTTTCTTTTCTAAATATTCTAACTCTAAGCGATGTTCTCGGCGCAAGACTGCCTCCGCCTCAAAATAAGCTAGCTTATCCATTAGACCAGCGTCGTAAATTCTCTTCAGCTCGATTTTCATCATTTCAATATCATAAAGACGTTTGCCCATATAGATAATGATTCCGAAACTTTTAAGAAATTGCTGAACATCATACAGGGTTTTCATGAGCTATATTTTATCAGATTTTCCAGCGCTTTTCAAGATGAAAAAACAGAAAGGAAAGCCTGTTTCCTTTCTGTTTGGCATGGATAACTTTTTATAAACCTGGTGCTTGGCCAATTTCAGCTGTCAGCATCCAGATAGTCTTTTCAAGGTCAGCCTTAGCACCGACAAAGATATCATTGGTTACATCGTCCCCTTCTTCGTCTGTTACATCCAAAGCTTCTTGGTAAAGCCCTGTCAGATAACGGAAAATCTCAATCACACGCGCCAGGCTTTCTTCTACATCCTTGCTGAATTCACCAGCTTTTTCTTCAATCTTGCTGTGTTGGATAAACTCGGTCAACGTAGAATAAGGCTTGCCTCCTAGTGTAATCAAGCGCTCGCTGACTTCATCCAAAGTTGTATCCAAAGTTTCCATGTATTCATCCATTTTTGGATGCCAAACCATGAAGCCTGCGCCACGCATATACCAGTGAACTTGGTGAAGAGCGATATGAGCTGTATAAAGATCTGCCACTACTTGATTAAGAATAGCCTTAGTCTTTGGCAAAGCCTTTTGATTGCTGAAAGTTGCTACGTCAGTTGCTGCACCATTTTTTACTTGTGTCATTGTATCTACCTCGTTTTTATTTATAATGATTCTAATCTTTTTAGATTATGGTTTAATTATAATGCTTCTAAATAAGAAAGTCAAGACAAAAGATTCAAAAAAAGACTTTATTAGAAAAGTTGCAAAATTTCAGAATTTTTCTGTTTAAATTTACGAATAAATAAGTATGATTCATCTATACTTATTTATTATTGGCACTGTCTTTGCCTCATTCCTAGGCTTGGTTATCGACCGCTTCCCAGAGCAGTCTATCATCACTCCCGCTAGCCATTGCAATGTCTGCGGGAAAAGATTGGCACCGCGTGATTTGATTCCTATTTTTTCTCAAGTCATGAACCGTCTTCGTTGCCGCTTCTGTGGAGACAAGATTCCCTTACGCTATTTATTTTTTGAATTTATATTAGGCAGTCTTTTTCTGGCAACTTCGCTTGGTACGATTTCCATCAGTCAACTTCTACTGCTCACTATGGGCTTGATCCTAGCCATCTACGATCAAAGAGAGCAGCAATACCCTTTGATGGTCTGGCTGTTTTTTCAGCTTTTGCTGCTGATGACAGCAGGCGTCAACCTTCTCATGCTCTTCTTTTTAGCCTTAGGACTTCTAGCCTTCTTTTATAATCTTCGTATTGGAGCTGGTGACTTTCTTTTTCTTGCTTCCTGCTCAGCCATTTTCAGTCTGACGGAAATTCTCATCCTTATCCAAATCGCTAGCTTCTCTGGCCTCGCCTGTTTCTGCTTTAAAAAAACAAAAGACAGGCTAGCATTTGTACCCTGTCTTTTGTTTGGTGTGGTAGTGATTATTTTCTATAAATCCCTACTCTTTTACTGAACTGGAACCCAAAGCTCAACTTCTGCATCCATAGGATTCCCATTTAAAAGTATTTCTAAGATAATTCCATCTTGGTAAAGGGAACTGCTTTCTTTCTCAAAAAAGTTATTCTCCAATTGGTCAAACAGGAGTCTTGATTTATCACCACTGGCTGAGCTTACTAAATAATCTTTCTCTGGGACGAGAATGCTTTCGTAGCCTGCCACAGCATTCTTTGCCGCAACTCCTGCATAGTATTGAATACCATCTTTATGAGGAACAATCAAGGCATAGCCTTTTTTATCTAGAGAATGGGGCATCAATTTCTCCAGCATTCCTTCTTTAAATAACTGAGCATAGAACGCCGTCTTCTCTTTAGAATAGTGCTGTTCATGAACCGTAGTTCCTTCTATCAAAATACTCCTGCCAATCAGGGTAAACGATGGTTTGGTTTGATGTTTCATTATATGAACTCCTTTCTTTATGGTATAATCATAACAAAAATAATATGACATCTATCTGTCATATTTAAGGAGAAAATCATGAAAATTGACCGTCAAATGGGAATCATTTCTCATTTAGTAAATCAACGAAAAACAACAGCTAAAGAACTATCAGAACTTTTTAAAGTCAGCACCCGAACTATTATGAGAGATATTGATGATTTATCTCTTGCAGGCATTCCTCTCTATGTAATGAAAGGAAAAAACGGAGGAATTTTTCTTATGGAAGACTTTCAAACTGATAAACCTCCCTTGACTCAATCCGAACGACTTTCAATCGAATCCGGTTTAAAAAGTCGCTATCAAGTATTGGAAGATACCTCTACTTTCAATGCTATATTGAAATTAAATGCTACCAATACATACTCTGATTTCGAAATTGATTTGTCTCTATCTCAAGGGAACTTGGAAATACGAACTTTGATTTTTAAGTTATTGGAAGCTATCAGAGGTAGAGTAAAAATAAAATTTTCCTATATTAATTCACAAGGACTGGTGAGTCAAAAAAATTGTGAGCCTTACCGTATTGTCTATAAGGACCGGATTTGGTATATGGATGCCTACGATACTGATAAAGCGCGTTTTTCTGTTTTTAAAGTTGCTAGAATTAGTGAACTTACTCTCTCTGATACTTTTTCAAAAAGACATTTTACACCACTTCCCTATGATGGTGGTACATGGATGAATGAAAACAAAGTACCTGTCATCCTACATGTCCAGAAAATTGTCCTTGATCGATTTGTGGAACTCTTAGGCTATAATGCCATAAAACCTATTAATAGCAATATTTACGAGATTACTTATCCTTTAAACGACAATGATTGGGGATACAATACCTTGCTTGCTTTTGGAAAATACATCACTGTTATATCTCCTAAGCATTTCTTGAAACATTTCACCAGCTATATAGATACCATTCATAAGCAATATCCAAACTAATATTCAATCAACATCAAAAATCAAACATTTCTTAAAAATGAATTATACGAAACTTACTTTTTTATGGTGATAAAATTCAAGAACATGGGTCAGGCTCTAGTTCTTATCCAAATCGCTAGTTTCTCTGGCCTCGCCTGTTTCTGCTTTAAAAAGAAAAAAGACAGGCTAGCATTTGTACCTTGTCTTTTGTTTGGTGTGGTGGTTCTTATTTCTTATAAGCTGCTGCTTCTTGGATAAAGCCTGCTATACTGGCGTCCTTTTCATGAAGAGCTTTGACAATCTTAGATCCGACAATGACTCCATCTGAGACTTGATTGAAACGTTCAACATCCTCTAAAGTTGAAACGCCAAAGCCCGTCAGTACTGGAATTTCTGCAATGTCGTGGAGTTTGTTCAAATGCTGGTCCAAATCATTGCGGTAACTTCCGCTCTTACCCGTCACACCGTTAATGGCTACAGCGTAGATAAAACCTTCTGCGTCCTTGATCAGCTCCTGCTGACGTTCTAGTCCAGTCGTTAGACTCACTAAAGGAACTAGAGCGATATCTGAATCTTCCAGCAGAGGCAGAATAAAGTTCCTATGCTCGTAGGGCAGATCCGGAATAATCAATCCTTTAACCGGTGTCCTAGCCAAATCCTTGACAAAATCTTTGAGCCCGTACTGGAAAATAGGATTAAAGTAGGTCATGATGATGAGAGGCAGCTGAGTGTCCAAATTCTGCAAGCTTGCCACTAAAGACTTGGTCGAAGTATGGTGACCCAGGCTCCTCAGACCAGCTTCTTCAATAACCGGCCCATCTGCAACAGGATCTGAAAACGGCAGACCGATTTCAATGGCTGACACGCCCAAGTTTTCCAAAAATGAGATAGTTTCCGGCAAACCTGCTAAACCTTTCTCGTGATCACCAGCCATGATATAAGGAAGGAAAATTCCCTTGCCTGCTTTTTTGATGGTTTCTAAATGCTGAGTGAGTGTTTTAGTCATGGGCACCTCCTTTTTGAGCCGCTTCACTTTCCAAGCGTTCCTTTACCTGAACGACATCCTTATCACCACGGCCGGATAGGCAGACGATCATTGATTTATCTGGTCCCAGCTCCTTAGCCAGCTTAACTGCGTAAGCAATAGCGTGACTAGACTCTAGAGCAGGGATAATCCCTTCGATACGAGACAGGAGCTGAAAGGCTTCCAAAGCTTCTTCATCCGTTACTGGAACATAAGTGGCGCGCTGGATAGCATTAAAATGAGAATGTTCAGGACCGATGCCCGGATAGTCTAGCCCAGCAGAGATAGAGAAAGCTTCCAGAATCTGGCCTTGCTCATCCTGCAAGACATCCATCAAGGCACCGTGCAAAACACCCGGCCGGCCCTTGGTTAAGGTCGCAGCGTGTTCATCTGTATCCACGCCCCGCCCAGCTGCTTCTGTTCCATACATAGCCACTGTACTATCATCTACAAAGGGATAAAAGAGCCCAATAGCATTGGAGCCACCGCCAACACAGGCTACTAAAGCATCTGGCAAGGCACCTGCATTTTGCTCAGCAAACTGACGCTTGGCCTCACGCCCAATCACACTCTGATAGTCGCGGACAATCTCTGGGAAGGGATGGGGCCCCAAGGCTGAGCCCATAATATAGTGAGTATCATCGACCTGAGCCACCCAAGCTCGCAAGGCAGCATTGACTGCATCCTTGAGGACTCGAGAGCCATCGGTCACAGACTCTACCTTGGCTCCCAGAAGTTCCATACGAAAGACATTGAGGGCTTGGCGCTTGACATCTTCTTCACCCATGTAGATAGTACAGTCCATGTTGAAAAGGGCTGCAGCTGTGGCGGTGGCTACTCCGTGTTGGCCCGCACCAGTCTCCGCAATAATTTTCTTCTTGCCCATTCGCTTGGCTAATAGAACCTGACCTAGGGCATTATTGATTTTATGTGCCCCGGTATGGTTGAGGTCTTCCCGCTTCAGATAAATCTTAGCACCGCCAGCATAGGCTGTCAGATTTTTTGCAAAATAGAGAGGATTCTCCCGCCCTACATACTGCTTCAGCAACTCGTCCAGCTCAGCCTGAAAGGCTGGGTCTTTTTTACTCTCACGGTAGGCTTTATCCAGCTCCAAAACTGCTGTCATCAGTGTTTCGGGAACAAAGCGCCCACCAAACTCACCGTAAAATCCTTCTTGATTGGGTTGATTATATGCCATGTTTCACTCTTTCTATAAATTCTTTTATCTTTTCTAAGTCCTTCTGGCCGTCAGTCTCAACACCGCTTGAGACATCAACTGCGTAAGGAGCGAAGTGCTGAATCGCTTCTCGGACATTTCCTGCATTCAAACCACCGGCGATAAAGAAGGGCTGGTGGATTTGACCTTTATCAAAAGCTTGCCAGTCAAAGGTCTGACCACTACCGGCAAGAGGGGCATCAAAGAGCAGGTAGTCCGCTTGTTGGCTGACTCCTTTTAACGCTCCCTTGACCTGATAAGCTCGAATAACCGACCGGCCGATCTGAGTCAGAAGATCTTCATTAAAATCGCCATGAATCTGCACCAAATCCAGATCTGCCACCGAAATAGCTTCCTGCAACTCTATCAAGCTCGGAGAGACGAAAACTCCTACCTTTCGGACAGTAGATGGCACCAAGGCAGCTAGCTTCTGAGCTTGCTCCAAGCTAACCCTCCGACGGCTCTCAGCAAAGACAAAGCCAATGTAATCCGCACCAGCCTGGCATGCCGTTTCCACAGCGCTAGCCGTTGATAAGCCGCAAATCTTAACCTTTGTCAATTTTCAGCTCCTTGATTTTTTCTGCCACATCCTCAGCCTGCATCAGGGCTGTTCCGACTAAAACCGCATGGAAATAAGGAGCTACTAGCTCAGCATCTTCCTTGCTGAAAATAGCGGACTCAGATACGTAAACCCTGTCATCTTTGAAATGGGCAGATAGCTGGAGACTGGTATTGATATCTGTCTCAAAAGTAACTAAATTGCGATTATTGACACCGATTATCTGTGCTCCTATTCTATGGGCAATTTCCAGCTCCGCCAGATTATGGGTTTCGACCAGAACTTCCAAGCCTAAACCTGTCGCAAAATCATAGAGTTCTTGCAGCCGCTTTTCAGACAAGGCAGCCACAATCAGAAGAATAACTGTCGCTCCTGCATTACGAGCGCGAACAATCTGCTTTTCATCAATAATAAAGTCCTTATTGAGGGTCGGAATGGTCACTTGACTGGAAATCTCTCTCAGGTAATCCAGATGTCCTTTGAAGAAAATCTCATCTGTCAGGACCGAAATCATGGCTGCACCGCATCGTTCATAGGTGCGAGCCTGCTCCACAATATCCACACCGAGATTAATATCTCCCAGACTGGGGCTGGCTTTTTTGACTTCAGCAATCAGCTGCAGCTCTTGAGGACGGCTTTTAAGATAATCATAGAGGGAATAGGTCGAGCGCAGAGGTTGCAGCTCCTCATAAGACATAGCCGCCACTTCCTGCTCTTTTTGCTTTAGAATGGTTGGGAGAAATTCTTTGCTCATTTTTGATACTCCTGTAGTTGCTTGAGTTTTTCATAGGCTGCCCCACTGGCAATCACTTGGCGAGCCAAAGCTATTCCTTCTTCTATGCTATCTGATTTCCCATTAGCGTAGAATCCCATTCCCGCATTCAGAACTGTCGTTTCCAGATAGGGGCTGGCTTGATTTTGCAGGACAGATAGCAGAATTTCTGCATTTTCCTTGGCATTGCCTCCACGAATCGCTTCAAGAGGTATCTCTTTCATGCCAATATCTGACGGCAGAAAGCTGTGCAGGCTGATTTGCCCATTTTCCAGCAGAGCATACTGGGTACGACCATGAAGACCCGCCTCGTCAAGACCATCCGGCCCCGACACGACTACTGCACGCTTACGGCCCATATTTTTCAAGACCTCTGCCGTGCTCTCTAGCATATCTGGTCGGCTAGTCCCCAAAAGCTGAGTTTCTAGACTCATGGGATGGATGAGCGGACCAGTTAGATTCATGATAGTGGGAATGCCAAGGCTAAGACGGGCTGGCATGATGTATTTCATGGCTGGGTGCATATTCTTTGCAAAGAGAAAGACGATACCTGTCTGCTCAAAAACCTTGCCCAAGCTAGCAGCGTCCAAGTCTAGATTGATACCCAGAGCTTCTAACACATCAGCTGAGCCTGACTTAGAAGAAATGGAGCGATTGCCGTGCTTGGCCATCTTAATCCCGCCACCTGCCAGTATAAAAGCTGCCGTAGTCGAAATATTGAAGCTGAAAGACTTGTCTCCACCGGTACCGCAATTGTCCATGGCAGTGCGAATAGTGGTCGGAATCTGCTTAGCATGGCCTCGCATTACCTGAGCCAAAGCAGTTCGTTCCTCAATTGTCTCCCCCTTCATCTTAAGCCCCAGCAAGAAAGCTACAATTTGAGACTCTGTCACCCGTCCGGTGACAATACGCTCAATCACATCTGTCATCTCAGCGCTGCTTAAATCCTTAAAATCAGCTAGTTTTGCAATAATTTCTTTCATATCGTTTCCTCTATTTTACTAAGTCAATGAAATTCTTGATAGACGACAAGCCGTCCGGCGTGCCAATACTTTCTGGATGATACTGAAAACCATAAATAGGCAGACTCCTGTGCTGGATAGCCATGATCGAGTTATCATCAGCCGCCCGAGCCGTCACTTCAAAATCCTCCGGCATCTCTTCGATTAAAATCGAATGATAGCGCATGACCGGCTGCCCATCCTCTATCCCTCGATAGATAGGAGAATTCCCCTCAAAGCGCAGAATGCTTTGCTTGCCGTGCATGACTTTGGGAGCCAAACCTAGCTTGCCGCCAAATACTTCTGCAATGGCTTGGTGCCCCAAGCAAATCCCCAAAATCGGCTTTTTACCAGCAAAATCACGGATAACTTCCTCCATCCGTCCTGCATCTGCTGGCCAGCCTGGACCTGGAGACAGCACCAAGGCATCCGCTTCTTCTGCCGCTTGATAAAGGCCTGCATCATCATTTCGCAAGACTTTAACTTCTGCGAAATTGCCGATATACTGGGCTAGATTGTAAGTAAAAGAATCATAATTATCAATCAATAAAATCATTGCATCTCTCCTATCTTGGTCATTGATTTGGCCTTGTTGATGGTTTCTTGGTATTCATTAGTAGGGATCGAATCATAAACAATACCCGCTCCAGCTTGAACATAAGCTCTGCCGTTTTTCAAAATCATGGTCCTTATAGCAATAGCAAAATCCATATCCCCTGTCGCAGACAGATAGCCAATAGCCCCCGCATAAACACCACGTTTTTCCTGCTCCAGCTCATAAATCCGTTTCATGGCTCGAATCTTAGGCGCGCCCGAGACGGTACCGGCCGGCAGGGTGGACTTGAGCGCATCCATGGCTGTCAGTTGGGGCAGAAGCTGACCACGGACCACGCTGGTCAGATGCATGACATAGCGGAAATACTCTACCTCCATGTACTTAGTGACTTCCACGCTGTTATTTTGGGCAATTTTACCGATATCATTACGCCCTAAATCAACTAACATACGATGCTCAGCCACTTCCTTCTCGTCAGCCAGCAGCTCCTTCGCCAAGGCTTTATCCTCTCTCTCATCCTTCCCGCGCGGCCTGGTCCCAGCGATAGGATTGGTCGTAACCTGACCCTGCTTGACAGACACCAGACTTTCTGGGCTGGCTCCGATAATCTGATAATCCCCGAAATCATAGAAGTAGAGATAGTTGGAAGGGTTGGTCACACGCAGATTGCGATAGTAATCCAGGGGTCTACCAGAATACTCTGCTGAAAACCGCTGACTGAGCACACATTGGAACATGTCTCCCTGCCGAATCAAGCTACGCGCTTCTTCCACCATTTTTTCAAAAGCGGTCTGCTCGATGTGACTCTGGAAGTTCAAACTGGACAGTTCCAGTGGTGAAAATTCATCTACCGCTGGCTGCGCCAGCTCAACCATAATCCTCTCCAGACTAGCAGCTAAATCAGCTTCGCTTCTATCACTGTAGAGGGCCTCCTCAAGGATATAGACCTTGTCTTTTTTATGGTCAAAAACCATGTAACTCTCATAGACGAAAAAGTGCATGTCCGGCGTCCCAATCACATCAGCTGGAATTTGACCAATCTCCTCATAGAGGGAAATCATATCGTAGCCAACAAAACCGATGGCTCCACCACCAAAAGGCAAGTCTGAATGATGATTTTTCTTTACTGCCAACTCATGCAGATAGTCCAAGGGATCTGCCTTGATTACTTGCCCATTCTTTGTTAGCTGGCCATTTTCATAGCGGACTTCAAAGACTGGATTATAGGCTAGGATAGAAAAGCGGGCTGTCTCGCTATCTCTCGGAATACTTTCCAAAATCACCTTGTGGTCGCCCTGAATCCGCATGTAAGCCAGAATCGGCGATAAAATATCAGCTGGTAAAATCTTTTGCATAATGTTTCTTTCTATTTAATCAGAAGCGTTTAAGGAGGAGTAATTTGCTAGCCATGACTGCATTCACAAGAACAGATAGCACCTGTCCACGGTCATAACTTGCTCCAAAACTACAGAAAAACGCCCGCACAGTTCATCCTGTGAGGGCGTATCATCGCGGTGCCACCTCAGTTATGGAGTTTTCAAGCTCCACATCTCATTTACCTATTTGCAGTCATTTAGATCCCTTTTAGCACAAGGCAGCATACTATTTTACAGCAAAGTAAGCTAACAAAGTGATAAAAGTTCAACTAAAGGACTAAATGTTGACTCCAGCAGCCCATTTCATAACTTCTCCTGCCTGTTTACAGCACCACAGACTCTCTGAAAGGAGAGATGTTACTACTCTTCTGCTGGGTATTTTATTTTCGTTTTTCTAGATAGTCGGCAATGGCTGCCACATCCTTATCTCCACGACCAGATACGTTGATAACAATGATTTGGTCAGATGACAGTTGCGGAGCTCGCTTGATGGCTTCAGCAATGGCGTGAGAACTTTCGATTGCCGGCAAAATTCCTTCCTTTTGTGTCAAGAGAAGCAAAGCATCCACAGCTTCATCATCTGTCGCTGCCACGTATTCTACTCGACCAGAATCTTTAAAGAAAGCATGTTCAGGACCAACTCCAGGATAGTCCAAGCCTGCTGAAATCGAGTAAACCGGCGCTATCTGCCCATCTTCAGCAAAGACAGCGTAAGTCTTCATACCATCCACTACTCCGACACTTCCCTTGGTCATGGTAGCTGCGTGCTGGTCTGTATCAAGACCACGCCCGGCTGCTTCAACACCAACCAGCTTGACTTCTTCATCCGCCACATACTGGGAGAATGCACCGATAGCATTGGAGCCACCGCCTACACAGGCAATGACATAGTCTGGCAAGCGGCCTTCCTTGTCCAAAATCTGACGGCGAGATTCTTCACTAATCACCTTTTGGAACTCATGGACAATCGTTGGATAGGGGTGAGGACCGACAGCTGACCCCAAGACATAGAAGGCTTCCAAATCATTCATCCAAGCCCCAAAGGCCGCATCCACAGCATCCTTGAGAGTTTTGGTGCCTGTTTCCACTGCATGAACAGTCGCTCCCATCATTTCCATGCGAAAGACATTGAGGCGCTGGCGTTCTACATCCTCTGCACCCATGTAAACATCGCACTTCATACCAAACTTAGCTGCAGCTGCCGCAGTTGCCACACCATGCTGACCAGCTCCAGTTTCAGCGATGACTCGGGTCTTGCCCATGCGCTTAGCTAGAAGAATCTGCCCCAAAACATTATTGAGCTTATGGGAGCCCAGATGATTGAGATCTTCCCGCTTCAGATAAATCTTAGCTCCGCCCAGGTGCTGGGTCAGACTTTCTGCATAGTAGAGCGGGGTTTCCCGACCTGAATAATCCGCCAAATAATGTCGGTATTCATTTAAAAATTCTGGATCATCCTTATACTTCTCAAAAGTCGCTTCCAATTCATCCAGCAAGGCTTGGATAGGCTCCGGTACAAAGGAGCCGCCGAATTGTCCAAAATATCCTTTAGTTTCTGTCATATTAATTGCCTCATTTCTTTATTTTCAAGCAAAACAAAAGCCCACACACAGAAAAAATCTGTGTGAGGGCGTATAATCGCGGTGCCACCTCAATTATGGAGCAAAGTATAGACTGCCTCCATATCTCTGTCTTGTCTAACAACAAGCTGCACTGTAAGGTGTGCTCACCGAATTTTTATTGCTTCAAATTCATTTTTTGCATCAGCCCACTTCATAACCTTCCACTGCCTGTTTCCACCAACCACAGGCTCCCTGAAAGTAGAAAAAATTATTACTTTTCTGATGATTTATTTTATTATAGGCCTTTCCCTTTTTCTTGTCAAGAAAAAATTTAATTTTTCTCCTAAATCCGAACCTTTTCTTCACTAATCTATCTTGAAAGCGTCGCCTTGACGATTTTTCCAGATTTTTTGACCAAGCTGAAATGCCCACCAAGCCAGATATCCACCCAAAGTATTAGTCCAGAGATCATCAATCTCAAAAACTCGATTGGCGTTGATAAGAAGGTCCAGCAGAATCTGAGTCACTTCGATAGACAGACTAATCCCAAAGCTCAGCCATACAACCTTCTTGGTCTTCCGCAATTTCGGAAAGAGGTAAAGCAATTGAAAAATTAAGGGCGACAGCAAGAAGATATTGGCTAGATTTTGGATAAAGACCTTGATCAGCTGGATCCAAGAAGTAATCTCTCCAATATTGACAAAGGAATTAAAAGGGATTAACAAAACCACTATTCGACCAAAATACTGGATCCCCGGCGTTTCCATTCCCGGCTCTGGAACTTGAGGAATAGAGCACAGAATGCAAAGCATCAAGAAATAGAGCCAGCTTCCCCCTACCAGCAATCTCCGTCCCTTAGCAGTCAGCTCACCGTCTGAAGTCAGATAGTTCTTAAGGCTGAACATTTTCTACCAATGCTTTCTCGCGATCACGCTTCATGGTATTAGAACGCAGCTGACCGCAGGCTGCATCAATATCCGTTCCATGTTCCTGACGAACCACACAGTTGACTCCGTTTTTCTTGAGGGTATCGTAGAAGGCCATCACGCGCTCTTTGGGACTGCGGCTGTATTGGTCGTGCTCGCTAACTGGGTTGTAAGGAATGAGATTGACATAAGACAGTTTCTTAATGTTCTTAAGGAGCTCAGCCAGCTCCCTGGCCTGCTCTACCCCGTCATTTACTTCATTGAGCATGATGTACTCAAAGGTCACCCGGCGGTTGGTCGTCTCAATATAGTATTCGATAGCTGCAAAAAGCTTTTCGATAGGGAAGGACCGGTTAATCCGCATGATACTGGTACGTAGATCATTATTCGGGGCATGAAGGGATACAGCTAGATTGACCTGCACACCTTCATTGGCAAAGTCACGAATCTTATGCGCCAGTCCTGAAGTCGAAACCGTGATATGGCGGGCACCGATAGCCAAACCTTTGTCATCATTGACCGTCCGGACAAACTTGAGCACATTGTCATAATTGTCAAAAGGCTCGCCAATTCCCATAACCACGATGTGGCTGACCCGCTCATCCTGACCACGCTCATCAAAATACTTCTGAACCAGCATAATCTGAGCTATAATCTCACCGTTATTGAGGTCGCGTTGCTTTTTAATTAAGCCAGAAGCACAGAAGGTGCAGCCGATATTGCAGCCAACTTGGGTAGTCACACAGACTGAAAGTCCATAGTGCTGGCGCATGAGCACCGTCTCAATCAGCATACCGTCCGGCAGCTCAAAGAGGTACTTGACCGTACCGTCAGCAGACTCTTGGACGATACGCTGTTTAAGCGGATTGACGGCAAACTGATCATTTAGCTTGGCAATCAAGTCCTTGGACAGATTAGTCATCTCTTCAAAAGACTGAACCCGTTTACGGTAGAGCCACTCCCAAATCTGGGCGGCCCGAAATTTCTTTTCTCCCTGAGCTTCCGCCCATTCAATCATTTCCTGACGCGTTAAGCTATAAATAGATGGTTTCATTTTTCTCCTTTATTCTGACGAATTACAAAATGGCGATTGCTGTCTTTTTGCTTTTTCTGCCTATCTTGCTGGGAATTGTTACGAGAGCGCTTATTGTCTCTTTTAGAACGGCTGTCTCGGTCTCGCTCGCTTCTGCGATTACGGTTGTTCCCAGAACGGCTGTTGCGAGAACGTTTTGACCGCCCCTCTGACTCTTTCTTGCCATGCGATTTTTTATCAAAGGAAGCGCGCTGAGGATTTGGATTTTCCAAGACAAAATAAGCACAGCCGTAGCTGCAGTACTCTAGCAAATAGTCTTCTAAGCGGCTAATCTTCTCATCGCTTTCATTAGCCCGCTCGTCCTTGTAAAAACCGCGCAGTCGTAGCTGCTCATTGCCCCAATCGCCGACAATATAGTCAAACTTAGTGAGAATTTCTGAAAAACGCTGATGAAAAGCAGTCAAGTCAAAGCCTTCCTTATAGTTCTCAATCAATTCAAACTCGAATTTTTCTGCAACAATCTTGCTGTCAATCTGTTTAAACTCCGGTCCTGGGAATTTATTATAATTATACAATTCAGGTGAAATATCTTTACGCATACTCTTCCTTTAACAATCTTGGATAGTTTATCTACAACACTTTATTTTATCATAAATCAGCCAGTATTTCGCGGACTTTTCATCAAAAATACCTTTCTGAAAAAAGTCAGACGATTTAAAGTAGAAAAGGCCAGCTGATTTTGTCTGTTTCATAAGAAAAACCTTAGCAAAAGCTAAGATCTTACTTGTTCTTTTTCAGATAGTCAATGGCGTCCTGCAGCGTTTTAACTGGAACAATTTTCATATCCGTTTTAATCTTCTTGGCTGTCTCCAGAGCCGTTTGGTAGTTGTTTTTCCCATTAGGCGAAAGCTTCTTCTCTTCCTCTGTCAGTTCATTGTTCGGCGCAAAGAAGATATCTGCTCCGCTTTGGGCCGCTGAAACAACTTTCTTATCAATTCCGCCGATTTCGCCAACTTCGCCTTCACGGCTGATGCTGCCGGTCCCTGCAATATCGCGGCCGTCACGAAGGGTCGGATCAGCCAACTGGGTATAAATAGCGAGACTGAACATGAGACCAGCACTAGGACCGCCGATACCCTCAGTTGAAAATGTAATCGGAATATTACTGCTGACTTCCGTCCGGTCTATCAGACTAATCCCAATCCCGTTCTTACCGTTCTCCAACTTGATAACCTTACCAGTTGCCGATTTCTCCTGACCATCTTCTTGGAAAGTCACCTTGATTTTATCCCCAAGCTTCTGCGAGTTGACATACTTGACCAGTTCCTCAGAGCTTTCAAATGTCTTATCATTGACACCAGTTACCGTATCAGCAATATTGAGAATTCCCTTGAAGGTTGAGTTATCTGCCACCTGCAGGACATAAACCCCTAGATAGTCCATTTTAATCTCTTTACCAGCTGTCGTCAACCCCTGATATTTGGCCATATTTTGCGATGTTTCCATGTAAAACTGGTTGATCCGATTGAACTCCTCATCCGTGGAGCCACCCGTCATATCCTTGGCGGAATAAATATCTGTAAAAGGAGTCAGCCAAGCATAGACCAGATGAGCAAAAGTTGCCTGCTCTACTCCGACCGTCACAAAGTTATAAGAACCTGCTTCCTTGTCGGCCTTATTATCAACTATCAAGACCTGACGAACATCCTCGGCACCACCAGGAACTTCTATATAATAAGGCAGACGAACGTAAAGAGCTGCTATAAAAAAGGCAATAGTGACGCCAATGACCGTCGGCAATATAAACTTCTTAATTCTTTTCATTGTTGATTCTTTCTAATTCTTTGATTACACTTTGGGGCACATAGGCCGCGATATCCTGCTGAAAAGCAATCAGCTCACGAATACGTGATGAACTGATATGCTGATAGACTGGTTTGCTGAGCAAGAAAATCGTCTCCATTTCTCCTGCCAATTCCTGATTGAAAAAGTTCATATTGGCTTCATAGTCTAGATCTTGACTGTTACGGAGACCGCGCACAAAGGCTTGGGTTCCTAGTCTTCTGGCCACTGTCACTGCTAGCTCATTCTGAGAAGTGATTACCTCGACATTATCCAAATGCTGCAGAGCTTCTTTGACCATCCGCTCTCTGGACTCAATTGTAAAAAAACCTGACTTTTCCCGGTTATAGAAAATCCCTACATAGAGCTTATCAAAGAGCCTGCTGGCCCGCTCAATCAGGTCCACATGGCCCTTGGTCATCGGGTCAAAAGACCCTGTGAATAGTCCTATTTTATCTGACATACACCGTCACCTTTGAAATTCCATATATCTTCTGTTTCCAAATGCCTAGCCCTGCGATTTCTTCCGGCAATTTCACTTCCTTATCTGTCTCACAGACTACCAGGACATCTTGACTCAAGAGCTGGCGCTCCTCTAGCTTCTCAAGGTCCTCCACAATCTGCTCCTTGGCATAAGGCGGGTCCAAGAGAACCAAGTCAAAAGACCCTGTCAACATTTCCAAGGCTCGGCCAGACTCCATCTTGAGCAAGTCAAAACGTTCCGGCTCCTTGGTCATCTGAATATTCTCTGAAATGATAGCCTGAGCTCTGCGATCCTTTTCGACTAAGACAGCTTCCTCCATGCCTCGCGAAATAGCTTCAATGGCCAAACTTCCGCTCCCAGCATAAAGATCCAGCACCCGACCGCCGTCAAAATAGGGACCAATCATATTAAAAATTGCCCCCTTGACCTTATCGGTCGTAGGTCTAGTCGTCTTGCCGTCCAAAGTTTTGAGGGACCTACCCCCGTATTTACCTGCAACAACTCTCATAAAAAACATTATAACACACATCGCACAAGAGGCCAATTTTTTGAAAACTTGACAGATAAAAAACAGAAGTCCCCCAAATTAGAGACTTCTGCTTTCTTTTAGTTTTAGTAAAAAATCAATTAATTCAGGCTGGCAGTCTGCCTTATCCAAGATCAGTCCCATTGACCGACCAACCATAATATAAAAAGTTTCTGGCTTGTCTATAATCGCCATAATATCTTGGTAGTCAAATCTGGCATTGTTATTCCGATTAACGACACGAAAGTCTGTCTCATAGAAGCTAAACTCCTGCTCTATATCATGCCAGAGGAGGTTGCCTCTATAAAACTTTTTAATATGTCGATTCATGGACAGATAGTAAAGAAAAGGAAGGACAGCCACAGTAACAAGAAAAGCTACGCCTGGCAAAGGTTCCCCGATAAAAAAACAGATTGCACCGCATATCAGCACCACTATCTCAGGGAGAATCAGTGAGAAGATTCCATTCTTTTTATACCAAAAATTGGTCCAAGCGAAACGGCGATAAGCTTCTTCTGTCATGATCGTTTTTGCTGTCATAGGAAACATCTCTCTACCTCCTGATTATATTCCTTCCTACAGTTTACCACACTCTTGCTGGAAATAACAATATTCAATAAAGAACTTGCTTTTCTCGATTTCATCTGGTATACTGTGTGTAACTTTTAAAACGTTACATAGGAGGTGTGATATGTTTTCGCATGAAAAATTAAAAAAACGCCGGCTGGAACTTAATCTGACTCAGTCTTCCATTTACCAAGAGCTTGGGATTTCCAGAAAGACTTACTCTGCTTGGGAAAATGGTCTGGCAGAACCCCACGCAAAAAATCTCAGGAGGTTGGCCACCTGTCTCAAGGTCCAAGAGAACTACTTTGTGGATGAGACCAGCGCGCTCTACACCTACCCTTTACTAACTCTACCACATAAAAAAGAAGTAGACCAACTCGCTAGTCGGCTCTTAGAGAGACAGCGTAAGATTAGCTCCCTTACAGCCTATAAGGTTCTATCCGTTGAGCTGGCTGCAGGTCTCGGTCACAGCTACTATGACAATGAAACAGACTACGAAACTGTCTACTTTGATCAAGATATCCAGCACGACTTTGCATCCTGGGTCTCTGGGGATTCTATGGAGCCTAAGTATCCCAATGGCTCTGTTGCCCTTATGAAACAGACGGGATTCGACTACGATGGGGCAGTCTATGCTCTCATGTGGAATGGCAAGACCTATATCAAAAAAGTCTACCGCGAAGCTGAAGGTCTACGTTTAGAGTCTATCAATCCTGACTACGAGGATCTCTTTGCTCCCTACGAAGACCAGCCTAGCATTGTTGGTATCGTAGTTGGACATTTTCTGCCGATTGAGGTATAAAACTATGGTCCTATTTGATTATTCACGCGAGCCTCGTTCAGACATCGCTTTTGTGGATATGAAAAGTTTTTATGCCTCTTGCGAATGCATTTCCCTCGGCCTTGACCCTTTAAAAACCTCGCTCTGTGTCATGAGCCGAATTGAAAATTCCGCTGGACTGATACTAGCTGCCACCCCTCTCTTTAAAAAGAATTTCGGCAGCCAGAATGTCAGCCGAAGCTATAATCTTCCTTTTGATGTCCACACCCGTAAGTTCAACTATGCTGCTGCCCGCAAGCAGGGACTACCGATTACAGCAGATTATATACGCTTTATCGAAGACGCTGCTCAAAAGACCTTACTGGTCCCACCTCGGATGAACTACTACATCCAGAAAAACATGGAAATCCAAAAGATTTTCCAGGATTTTGCAGCTCCCGATGACATTTTCCCCTACTCAATCGATGAGGGCTTCCTAGATTTGACAAGCTCTATCAACTACTTCATTCCCGATCAGACGCTGGACCGCAGGACCAAGCTGGACCTGCTGGCTGCCCGCATTCAACAGGCTATCTGGAAGAAGACTGGGATTTATGCATCTATCGGTCTGAGCAACGCCAATCCACTTCTCGCCAAGCTAGCCTTAGACATTGAAGCCAAACACACAAAAAAGATGCGGGTCAACTGGTCCTATGAGGATGTTCCCAGAAAGGTTTGGACTATTCCGACAATGACTGATTTTTGGGGCATCGGCTACCGAACAGCCACCCGTCTTAAGAAGCTGGGAATTCACTCCATTTATGATTTGGCTCACTTTAATCCCGATATTCTCAAAAAAGAAATGGGAGTCCTGGGCCTGCAGCTTTGGTTTCACGCTCACGGCATTGATGAAAGCAATGTTCACAAGCCTTATCAGGTCAAGTCACACGGCCTAGGGAATTCGCAAATTCTCCCCCGAGATTATAGACAGCAGGCAGAGATTGAGCTCGTTTTCCGAGAAATGGCTGAGCAGGTCGCCATTCGGCTCAGACGCTCTGGTAAGAAATGCCAGCGTGTCTCCATCTATGCCCGTTACTCCAAGCAGGAGCTCCTGCCCTCCATTCATACACAGAAAAAAATTGAGCCCACTAACAACAGTGACCGATTGGCTCAAATCGTCGTTCAGCTTTTTCGTTCCAAATATCAGGGCGGGGCTATCCGCCAGATTGGCGTTTTTTACAGTGATTTTGTCGATCAAGGTTATGGTCTGATTTCTCTCTTTGACGATCCCCTGCAAATTCAAAAAGAAGAGGAGCTCCAACAGACGATTGACCGCATCAGAGATCGCTTCGGCTTCGCCTCTCTGCTTAAGGGAAATGCCTTGCTGGGCTCCTCCCGTGCCATCGCTCGAAGCAAGCTGACAGGTGGCCATTCGGCTGGAGGGCTGGAGGGCTTATCATGACCGACCGCTCCTACCTCCCCTATCAGTCAGCTCGTGACTTTCAGGATCGGGGCATGGCTAAGTGGGCTGGCTTTTTCCTCTCTGAGCACAGCACTGCTTTGGCCAAAAAAGAACTAGATATGAGCCAATTGCCCCAACTTGATAGACAGGAAAAATTCCAGTTACTCAACCAAGCCTACAGTCATCAAGTTCCCATCAGAATCACCTTTCTTAATCAGGGAAAGCTGACCGACATTACTGCTACCGTCTTTCAGCTGGACTGCAAGCAGGTCCTCCTGCAGGAAGGTGACCATTACAAAGGCCTTGCTATCCATCAGATTCTTTCGATACAAGCTTCAGGAGGCGCAGATGACCACTCAAAATGTACATGAGGAACTTCAATTTGACTATTTTTCCCAGAATTACTATCAATTTCAAGAGGATTTTTATCAATTTTCCAATCTTCCCCAGCCTCTGATGGTCATGGAAGATGACATCCTACTCCACATGGCCAGCCGCCAAGCCACTTATTTCAAACTCTCCAAGACCAAAAGCTTGGACAAGAAGGACCATTACTTCCACTTTACCGTCAGTCGTCCAGACCAAGCAAAACGACTCTGTATCTACCACTATCAAGGCCAAACAGAAGATATAAATCAATAAGCTCCCAAACTCAGTCTGGGAGCTTATTATATGGAGTTGGCCATCTACTAGAATCTTCTCAATTATTTATTGCTTTAAGTCAAGCAAATAACACTAAAGATTTGAGACAGCTATATTATATTTGAGGTCAATCTGAACCCGAGAAGCACCATTCTTTTTAGGTTATACACCTAGTTTATTTGTATAACTTAATTTCAGATTAAAAACACCCCAAAAGTTAGATTTTCTGTCTAACTTTTGGGGTGCGGGTCATAGCAATTTGCCTTTTCTTTTATTTTTTGTCGGTGTCAAGATTTGCAGCTTCAATAACAGGTTGCTCATCTTGTTTTAGCTTGTTAACAGTCATATTAACACCAAGAGCTCCTGCTAGGAGTTGACGGATGTCAAAGCCTGCACCTTGCGACACTTGGTCAATACTCTGCATGATATCACCAACCATCTTAGAAGCATTGCCTTCACCATACATAGTAATTTTGTCCACCTTAGTAAGCGGCTCTGCTACAGCACGGGCAATTTCTGGCAGTTTGTCTACAATCATCTCAGTAATCGCAGCTTCCTGCATCTTCTTCATGGCTTCTGCTTTTTTATCCAAACCTTGAGCTTCAGCTTCTAGCTTAAGACGAATAGCTTCAGCTTCAGCACGTCCCTTTGCTTCAATGGCTTCAGCTTCTTGCAGTTGCGCAAATTTCTCAGCCTCGGCTTGGGCCTTGCGGGCTTCGGCTTCTTTTTGTGTTTCAAAGAGTTCCGCCTCGGCTTGACGTTGACGCTCAATCAATTGTGCTTCCGCTGCTTGTTGACGAGAGTATTTCTCCGCTTCAGCCTGTTTGCGGATGTTAGCATCCAGTTCTTGCTCCCGAACCTTAACTTCGCGTTCCTTGACTTCAGCCTCTTTCTCTTGCTTCATGATATTAGCTTCAGCAGCCACACGTTCTTGCTCGCGACGCTGCACCTCTGCCTCAATCCCTTTAGCTGCATCAGCCTTAGCTTGCGCAATATCCGCTTCCTGCTTGAGGGCTGCTTGCTTCAGTTTCAACTCATTTTGCTTTTGAGCGATTTCTAAGTCAGCGGCTACGCGCTTGTCGTTAGCCAATTTGTCTTGCTCAGCTTCTACTTCCTTGCGCTCACGTTCAGCTTTAGCCTTTGCAATTAGGGCATCTTTTTTGATGGTTTCGACATTTTCGATACCGAGATTATCAATCACACCACCTTCGTCAGAGAAAGACTGAACGGTAAAGGCAATGACTTCTAATCCCATCTTAGCCAGATCCGGAGCTACGTTGTCCTGAACTTTTGAGGCAAATTCCTGACGGTCATTGACCATCTTACGAAGCTCCATCTGACCAATTACTTCCCGAAGATTTCCTTCCAAGACATCTTGAACAGAGTTAGAAATATCTGTTGTATTCCAATTAAGGAAGTTTTCTGCTGCACGAGCAATCATTTCATCGGTCGTTCCGATTTTCAGCTTAACAGCTGCATCAGCACGTACATTGATAAAGTCAAGAGTCGGTACTGCTTCAGATGTGCGAACATCTGTTGAGAACTGCTCAATATCCAAATAGGAGCGCTGCTCTACAAAAGGAATCATAAATCCAGCTTTACCGCGAAGGTGACGCTGTTTACGAAGACCTGTAATTACAACTACTTCGTTAGGGCGTGCGTTAACATAGCCTTTCACTAAAAGTACAACAAGTACAACCAAACCAATAATTACTGGAATCAACCAGGTTGGAAAGAAAAATGTATCCATTAAATCTCCTTCTATAAGACAATTTTCATTGTCTATTTTCTTTTTATACTTAGTATAACAAATTATTTCAAATTCTCAAATTATTTTCAAAATTTTTACAAGAATTATTCATCAAAAAGTCCTTGCAAACCAGCGAAAGGATTGTTCTTCTCTTTTTGAGCTTCCTGGGCAGCGGCGAATTCTTCTTCTGTCATAACCTGCCAGTCCTGACCTGACAGAAAGCCTTGGCCAGCTTCTTCCTCAGCTGTTAGAATTTTCAGCGGGATATTCATCAGGATATTATCAGCTACACTCTCGGCTACATTAATCTCGCCATTTTCAATCGGCAGCACCAAGTCCTGATCAATCATATCCTGTGATGCAGCCTGGCCTTCCTCCATGAAAATTTCGTTGACTAGATAAGACTCCTTGAGTTCTACTGGCTCCATACTACGACTGGACGTCAAGGTAATGGTATAAGACAGGTCATAATCTAGAAAATAGAGGCCATCTTCATATTGAACCTTTCCTTTGGCTAAAATATCCTGAACATCTAAAATCTCAGGATTGCGTTCTTTTAACTCCTCTGCCAAGTCCAGCTTTTTCTCAAAGGCTAGTCCATCTGGATTCTTCCGAATTTCTTGAATATGCAACATAAGTTCCTCTTTGTTTTTTTCTTTATATTATATCATGTTTGAGCACTTCGATGTTATTGAAAATTATTTTGTTATAATAAAATTCAAGGAGGGAAGAAAATGAAACATCTAGGACAGGTTTTTAGATTTTTTCGAGAGGCAAGGCACATCTCTTTATCCGAAGCGACTGGCGGAGAATTTTCAAAATCTATGCTCTCTCGCTTTGAAAATGGGCAGAGCGAACTTTCGGCACAGAAATTTTTTAGCGCTCTCAGCGCCATTCACACGGAAACGGAAGAATTTACCGTTGCAGCCGGCATCCAGGATCATCATTCTCGCAAGGAACTCTTAAGCCAAATTCAAGACCTGTTGCAAGCCAATCAGCTTGACCTCTTAGAAAAACTTTATCTGAAAAAAGAAAAAGTCACTCAAAAAAGCAAGCGCGCTAATGATTGGGTTGAACGCCTGATTGTAAAGGCCTATCTCTGTGCCCTTAAGGAGTCAGAGAAGGCCAGCCCAGACGAGCTGGATTTCCTGCATGATTACCTCTTTTCAGTTGATATTTGGGGGCGCTACGAACTCAATCTCTTCTCTATCTGTACCCCGGTTTTATCTCTAGACTTGTTTTCCCAATACACCAAAGAAATCCTCTCAAGAAAGGATTTTGCTACCTTATTTGCCAACAACCGCAACACCCTGCACACTACCTTTCTTAATGGCTATCTTCTGGCCATCAGTCAGGAAAATATCACTCAGGCAGACTATTTCCAACAAGTCATTGAGCGACACTTTTATGAAGAAAATGAGACTTACTTTCGAATTGTCTATCTCTTTGCTCAGGGAGAGTTAGCTTGTTTGAAAGGGCAAAAAGAAGAAGGGCTTTCGCAAATGAAGCAAGCTGTCGATATTTTCCGAATCTTGAACTGTCAGCATAGCGCTGACTACTATCAAGAAGCTCTTGATACTGCTTTTCAAAAATATAGCAAATAATGCAAATTTCCGCTTTTAAGCTCAGCGATTTTGAGTTGGAAAGTGGTTTTTTTGTTCCTACTCAAGCTCCACCTTTCTGATTTAAAAGTTTCTACCCGAAAATCGTTGAATATATGCAACATTTCCTGCAGATTGGATTTTCTATTTTATACTAAAAGCAGAAAGAGCTAGCGCAAGTCACTTTTAGAATTTTACCACTTACTTACGAGACCTGACCAGTTGCCGAAAAGCCCTTGTTTTTGGCTTTAAACGGTCTATAATAGTCATCAGAAAGAGAAAAAACAAAAGCCAGATTACAGATGCACCCAATCAGCTTTTAGACAATCTTGCAGTTTAGAAAAGGAATCTACGATGAAATTATTCTTTAAAAATGGGGTCTATACCTCACTCAGCCTTTCCCGAATCTTCAACACCTTGGGAGCTTCTATTTTCAATATTGTTTTTGTGGTATTTGCTTCCAGCATGCCCAATCCCAAGTTTGCTATTGCTGTGGCTAATTTTATCGTCCTGGTTCCGACATTCTTTACTATCTTTGCTGGTATCAAAGCCGACAAGACCATCCATAAAGCTCGTTGGCTGATTCATTTTGGTTATCTTCAAGCCCTGCTCTTTGTCCTTGTCGCCTTCATGACTCGCTCCAGCTCTTATCTAGCCTTTTCAGCCGTCTGCTTGATGAATATTCTTTCAGATATCATCAGCGATTACCGTAGCGGCCTGCAAATGCCGATTTTGAAAAAGAATGTTCCAGAGAAAGACCTTATGGAAGCCTTCTCTTTTACCCAGCTTATCAGCTTTCTCTGCAGCCTGGCCGGACAAGCTTTGGGAGTTTGGCTCTTAACGATCAGCCAGCAAGACTTTTTCTTAGTTGCTTTAGTTAACGCTGTGACCTTTCTCCTATCCTCCACCATCCTCTACCTAGTCCGTCGCAGATTGACCCATGACCCAGTGGCAATTTCTGAGAGAAAGGCTCCTCTGAAAGAAGAATTGAAGAAAATGTACACATCGTCCAAGCTCATTTTTGAGCAGGAAGGTTCTAACAATTTTCTCAAACTGCTGGCTCAAATCCTGATTGTCAACGCTATGGCAGGTTCTCTTATAGCTCTTTATAATCTCTACTTGCTGGACAATCCCATCTTCCAGCTGTCCTTTAGTCAGTCTCTCTTGGTTCTTCAGACCACTCTTGTCCTAGCCATAATCGCAGCCAGCCTGACGCCAAACGATTACTTTAGCCTTCTCTCTCTAAATCAACTAACCCTCTGGGCTGCTCTCACAATGATTCTGCTTGCTGTCAGCAATTTCTTGCATCTGCCTGTTTTCGTCGGCATTGCTTTTGGATTTTTACTAGCTTATATCTCCGGTAAGATCAATCCCAAAATCAACACCCTCTTACTGAGCAAATTGCCTTCTGATGTTCTCGCTCAGACTTCCAGCTTTCTGAGTCTGCTCTTTTCTTTCTCTGTTCCCTTTGGTACCATGGTCTTTAGCAGCCTAGCCCTCTGGAATATGAACGCTAGCTGGCTCATCTTCAGCATTATCGGTGTGATTGCTCTGCTCCTATCTATCGAAAAAAAGAAAGATGTTAAAGAAAGATGATAGATCAATTTTGTTTTTATATTTGTTCTCCTAAAAGACAGCAAAAACGATAACTTCCAAACAAGAAGTTATCGTTTTTGTGTATTAGAAAGCTAAAGATTAAGTTTCATTTAGCCTATTCTATTGCTATTAGTTCCAGCCGAAGCGTCTGCCTCTACCATTGCGGTCAAAGTACATCCAACTTCCATCTTCCAGCTGAATCCATTTATTGCGCGCCATTTCTCCTGAATTGGTATCAAAGTAACGGTTAGCACCATTGACATAGACAATCTTACCTTTGACTTGCTTGCCATTTTGGTCGAAGTAAAGGGTTTGTTGGCCAATCTGCTGCAAACCTGTCACTGCTTTACCAGACTGATCGAAGTAGTACCATTCGTTCTTGGCACCTTCAACAAACTTGTTGGCTGCCATTTCGCCTGAATTGGCATCGAAGTAACGGATAGATTTATCGGCCAGAGTTACTAGCTGTCCTTTGACTTGCTTACCATTTTGGTCGAAGTAAAGGGTTTGTTGACCAATCTTCTGAAGACCTGTCACTGCTTTACCAGACTGATCAAAGTAATACCATTCGTTCTTGGCACCTTCTGCAAACTTGCCGACTGCCATTTCTCCTGAATTAGCATCGAAGTAACGGATCGTTTTATCAGCCAGAGTTACTACTTTACCTTTGACTTGCTTGCCATCTTGGTCAAAGTAAAGGGTTTGTTGGCCAATCTTCTGAAGACCTGTCACTGCTTTACCAGCCTGATCAAAGTAATACCATTCGTTCTTGGCACCTTCCGCAAACTTACCGACTGCCATTTCTCCGGAGTTGGCATCGAAGTAACGGATACTCTTGTCTGCAAGTGTCACGATTTTACCCTTGACTTGCTTGCCATCTTGGTCGAAGTAAAGTGTTTGCTGGCCAAGTTTTTGAAGACCTGTTACTGCAACACCATCTGCTCCGAAATAGTACCAGTCACTTGGATTATCACCTTGGGCAAAGCGGTTAGCAGCAGCATTACCTGAATCCTTATCAAAGTAACGCAGTTTACCATCTTTGGCACGCGCAATCTTGCCCTTGACTTGGTAGCCATTTTGGTCGAAGAATTGCTGATTGCCGCCCATGGTTACCAGGCCTCTAGCCATGACACCCTTGGCATCAAAGTAACGCCAGTTTTGGCCATCAGTAGTGTAGTAACGGTTGAGAACTTGGGCACCAGTCTTATCATAGTAGTACTGATTGCCGTTTTCATCTTCACGGAGAGAGTCACGCAGCTGAATACCATTCTTGAGGAAATAAACTTGCTTGCCATCAATTTCATGAGCACCCGTTGCTAGGTAACCTCGTTTATCGAAGTAATACCAATTTCCATTTTCATCTTGGATAAAGGAATTTCTAGCTTGATAGCCACTAGTTGAATAGTACTTAGTACCACTAGCATCACTAACAAATCCTGTGTAGGCATTCTTATTAACTAATTGTTTAGGCAGTACCATCTCACCATTCTTGTTGTTGAGATATTCGTTGCTAGCCCAGTCTTTAAGGACATAGTAAGCACCACGACCCAAGATATTGGTACCGTTGAAGTGTTTAGCAGACCACTTGGTAATCTTCTCATCAGTCGTCATCTTTTGACCGTTGGAAATCTGTACTCGTTCAAAGATTTCTGGATATTTAGCTTTGAGTTCATCCAAGAAGACTCCACCATACTTGCCTTGATAGTCTGTACCATTCGTTTTAGTATTGGCAACGTAAAGATTTTCCTTGATTTCTGCGCCTTCACGGTAGGTTCCGTAGTTGTTGACACGAGTTGCTGTTACCACTTCCTTGCCTGGCAGGTTGTAGATTTGGTCTGGCACCCAGTCCGCAATGGCTTGGATATTGACACTGTGAAGAGCACGGAGAGCATTGAGCAGGTCATCTAAAGAACCATATTTATTGTTCTTGCTCATAGCCATATCATAGCGGTCTTCAAATGCATAACCATTCTGGATGATAGAATCTAGGAAAGTACCGTCTTGGCTAGATACATACTGAGGCGGCAGCTCAAATGAAGTCACTCCCCATTCCTTGAAGAGGTTGACATTTTTAGCAATGACTTTATTGGTATACTGGTCATCGCGAGTTGCAAAGTCTTGGAAGTTAGAGAAGCCTTCATAAATCAGCTGAGAATCAAGGGCTGCGCTAGATTCGTAAACCTGACCGCTGGCATTTTTCTTCTTGCTGGCTGCTACACGAGCATCCTGATCTGCCTTGGCACCAACTGGTACCCAAACAGCCAGATAACCAGAAACTTGGACATTGCTGTAACCTGCGATATCATTCATATCAAAGGTCAAAATACCATTGGCATCTGTCTTCTTCCAGAGGGATTGTGGTACTTCTTCGTCAGTTAAATAGCGGGAAATACCATCTTTGGTCGTCAAGAGCACAGGACGGTAGTATTGATTCTTATGGGCTGCTCCCATATTGACTTGCAGTTTATCCCATTCGTTAAGTTTCAGATTCGGATTATTAGAAGCAATAACTGCCATCCCTTGGGTACGAGTTTCTGTTGTTCCTTCATCTGTTGCTTCGTTAGCACCAGTACCGTAACGAACAGAGGTTAAAATACCATTGTAAGACCATTTATCAGCCTCACGAGGGACACCCATATAGGTGACTTTCATGTCCTGTCCGCCAGCTACATACTTAATACGAGCACGCAACAGGGCATCGATAGCATCGTGGTAAGGAGATTTTTTCTCCATATATTGACCGTCATCTGTATAGAGATCACCATAGTAGACCCGAGTGATGGAGTCTTTGTTGGAGAGCATGAGAGCATGAGCAGTTGGGATATTGAACTGCGTATACTTCTTGTCGGCCTTGCGCATATCTTCGTTGTAGATCTTGAAGGCTTGCTTGAGCTCATCCATGGTAAAGGTCAAACCATCCGTGTTTGGATTGATATTTTCTCGGATGATATCGGCAATAACGGTTTGCACTTCACTATCATGAGCCCGAACAAAGATATAGTTGGCCATCCGTTCGCCATTTTTCTTTTCAGTAGAACGGTCATTCAGACTATTCGTAATCGTTGGCTCTACACCACTACGGATAGAAAGCTTACGCATGAACGAATAAAGCAAGGATAGACGAAGCTTATTATCAATCGGTAATTGTGCACCCTTGGTGTCTTTGTTGTAGTCAGGGTCGTTGTCAGACCAAGCTTCCAAGATAGACAGATGCTTGATGGCTTCTTCTTCACTTTCTCCAACCTTGTAGCGAGACTTGAAGTAATCAGAAGCAATTTGGAGCAAGTCCGCATTGACATTGTCTACCGCATCGACACGGACTCCGTCAAAGTTAGCAGTCGGATCATTGGCTACGATGCTTCCGAAGTTCATCATAAAGTGCAGCCAGTTGAGTTGCTCAGCCTGAACAGCTGGATTAGAGTTGTCAAAGTCGTTGGCTAGCAGGAACTCATAACCGCCAGTTGACTTGTCAATGAAGTACTTAGGTGTGCCAGTTTGGTTGGTAGGGGTGCGGTTCAGGATGCGGTACTTAGAATTAGCATGAGAAGTCTTATCACTATTGGTATAAAGCAGAGCTCCGCCTTGCAAGTGGTCCTTATTAGTACCAGTTGTTTCAGACTCTGTCTTGATATTCCAGTTTGGCTGAGTTTTGACAAATGCGCCCATCAGTGTTCTCAGCCATTTAGTATCACCTTCTTTACCGATTCTTTCTTCAATTTTGCGCTGAACCTGCTGAGAAGCACCTGTCAGGATAGCTTGTTCCACTTTGTTTTCAAAAGCTCCTGCTCCCAAACCTTGCTGGTTCATATAGTTGAGATAGCTAACCTGCGTTTGCTTATCAGGCCACCAAGCCATTAAAAGCGGACGCAAGTCAGTCTCTGTAGATGGAGTCCATGTTTTTCCATCCTTGAGGATAGCTTTTGGACGATACCAAGTATCCGCTGTCAGGTAGCCGTCAACTGTCTCAATATCCTTTTCCGTAGTGCCATGGAAGGCATTCATTCTGCTAAATTCATTGTTGAGGCTGCTAGTACCTTGCTGGAATTGATACTCAGCTGAATCAATCAGTGCTCCAGTCTCTGCATCGAAATAAAGAATTTTTCCATTGAGCTCAACAGCGAAATTCTTTTTAACTGTACCGTCGTCCTGAACATAGTATTTCTTGCCATCAATGGTCTTGATGTGAGATAAGACATCATCATCATGCTCAGCATTAAAAGGTGCTGCTTGAGCTTGAGCGGCCACCATTCTTTCAGCAATCGCTCCCTGTCTTTGAGCTGGTTCTGGCAAGCGATCTTTCTTTGCAATCTTTGGATTTGCAACAATCTTGTCTGTAACAGTCTTCTTTGCTTGTTTGTCAGCAGTTGCTGGACTTGCTTGTCTATCCTGAGCAATTGCTGCAGTTTTAGCAGTTTCTGATGTTGCATTAGCTGCTTTTGCTTCTTCAGCAACGACCGCTTTTTCTGTAGTTGCTGCTTCTGCTACTGCCGGCTTAGCTGGCTCTTGAGCATCTGTTTGAGCTGTTGCTTCCGTATTTGCTGCAGTTTCAACAGTTTTTTCACTGGCTACAGCAGCATCAGTCACCTTGTCTGCAGAAGTTGCTTTTTCTGCTTCCAACTGAGAAGCTGAGTGAGCTTGTACTTGAACTGGCTGCCCTGAGCCACTATCCTGAGCTGCAGTTGGTTCTTGAACTGCCACCTGCTTAACATCATCAGCGCGGACAAGACCTGCTTCGAGACCAAGTACTTTTGGTGCTACGATAAGTGCTAAGGTAGTCACACCGATGGCTACCCAGTTCTTCTTAACTTTATGCATCTTATAATGAATTTTTTTCTCCATCATAAAGCCTCCTTCTGAATTTGGTATAAAGTTATACTCTTATTCTAGTATATTTTTAGAAATGAGTCTATTTTATTTGCACATCTGCAACTGCGAAAGGCAAATCCTTTCAAACTGAGCTTTGAGCTTCTGGGCAACACCGAAAGAATCTAAAAATTCCAAGAAAGATAAGCACTCCTCAATATCACTCAGAGCATAGCTATTCCCAACCTTGTAGGAATAAAGAGCCCTATGATACTTAATCAGCATCCGATCATAAAGATCTGTCTCAGGGATTTTAGAATGGTCAAGATAATTGAGGAATCTCATAGCAACTAGCAAATGATTACTCTCTATGCAGACGCTGATAACATTAAGCAGCATCTTGATAATACGCCGGCGATTCTCCGGTAGATTATTATAAAACTGGGTGCGGTTAATCATCTCACTAGCAAAGGTCTCCAGTGTTTCCAAGGTCAATAGATCCACACTATTAGTAAAGAGCCATAGCTCATAACGCCCCCACTCCTCAACGGAAAAGAGATAATCGGTCAGAAATTCTATATCTTTCTTGCTAATCTGAAAATCTGGACTGCAGGAAGACAAGACTGCTCTAACAACAATTGTATTAAGCCTATAGTTCTTCTTCTCAGGGAACTTTTCAGCCAAAGCTTCTGAGCTAGCCAAAATACTTTGGAGTTTGACAACATTGTTTTCCTGATAAGCATCAGCTACTTTTTTTGAGAAAAGCACATCATCTGCCTCAATGTAGTTATGGTAAACATACTGAAATTCGTCTAGAGAAACAGCCATATTCTTCAAGCAGCAATAGAAAGAATCAAGCGTGATACCACTGACTCCCCGCTCAAAACGAGACAGCTGAGCCACTGAAATATCTCCGGCTGCCGCCTCTTTAAGAGACATGTTTTTTGATTCTCTAATGACTTTGAAAATTTTTCCAAATGTTTTCAACATATTGAGCCCTCGGTTTCATATATGCAATAAAATTTTTTACTAAATTTAATATACTAGTAATATATTTCGAATATGTTACAAAAAAATTACTTTATATTTCCAAATAATACAAATAGATTAATTTGAAAGATAGGAATACTCAATATAGTGATTTTTTCTGAAAGTTTTATTGTTTTCAAGAAAATATTGATTTTATAAGATTCTCAGAAGGGTTCAACCTGACAACTTGAAAACACTGGCTTTTTTAAATCTAGCCTCCTTACTTATACAAAAATAAACTTGGATAATCTAAGTTTTATAAACAACTGAAATGAAACTGTAACAAAATCTAAACGATTATTTTTTAGACATGAATGAAAGGAAGTAAAATGAAAAGGACTTAGCCCTGTCCAATGCAGAACTAAATCCTTTTACTGGTTATTTATCTAACTTTTGGGAATAATTTAAGTTTCCTCTGGTTTTACATATGTCTCAAGCGCTCCACCCGCTCTGAGATAGGAGGGTGCGTATAGAAGAGTTTCTTCAGTCCGCCTTCTTTTTTAGGATCGCTTATATAGAGAGCTGCACTGGCATCATCGACATGATGCTCCATAGGCTCGCTGCGATCCAGCTTGAGTAGGGCATTGATCATCCCTTGCGGATTGCGGGTCAGCTCTACACTGGAAGCATCAGCCAGAAACTCCCGCTGACGAGAAATGGCCAACTGCACCAAGGTAGCTGCCAGAGGAGCTAAAACGATAGCAATCAATGATACGATAAGGAGAATAATTCCCAAACCACTATCGTTATCTCGATCATTACTACTGCGCCGTCCGCCACCAAACCACATCATACGACCAGCTAGGCTAGACAACATGGTAATAGCACTGGCCAAAGCTACAGCAATCGTTGAAATTCTGATATCATAATTTCGAATATGACTGACTTCATGGCCAATCACTCCCTCAAGCTCCTCACGATTCATGATTTGCAAGATACCTGTAGTTGCTGCAACAGCTGCATTTTCAGGCTTAGAGCCAGTCGCAAAAGCATTGGGAGAGGGATCCTCTACGATATAGACACGTGGCATAGGAATCTGAGCGACCATGGCCATATCTTGAACAATATGATAGAGTTCAGGTGCTTCCTGCTCAGAGACCTCGCGAGCTCCGTTCATAGCCATGACCACTTCTGTAGACTGAAAAATCATCACTCCGGCATAAATCGCTCCGATGATCAAGGCTAGCAAGACACCACCAACAGCAGAGCGCAGCCAGAGATAGCCAATAGCTGCTCCAAGGAGAGCCAAGAGTCCGAAAAAAGCGATAAGGAGGAGCCAAGTCCTCCTTTTATTGCTGGCAATTTGATCAAATAGCATCTTAGTCACCTAGTCCAGTGCTGCCAAAGTCAACTTTTGGTACAGCCTTTTCTTCTTCTGGTGTCTTGAGGAAGTCAGCAGCTTTAAAGCCAAAGATTCCTGCAACAATATTGCTTGGGAATGTTTCCAACTTGACATTGTAGTTGCTAGTTACTGAATTATAAAGCTGACGAGAATAAGCAATTTTATTTTCAGTATTGGTCAGTTCTTCCTGCAACTTCAGATAATTGGTGTTAGCTTTCAGATCTGGATAGCTTTCAGCTACTGCAAAGATTCCAGAAATCTGACGAGAAAGGGCGTCGCTGGCTTGCATGGCTTCGGCTGGTGAAGCAGCTGAAGCTACCTGGTTGCGCAGTTGTGTTACCTTTTCCAAGGTTGCCTGCTCATACTTGCCATAGCCTTTGACCGTTTCCAAGAGGTTAGGAATCAAGTCATTACGGCGTTTGAGCTGCACATCGATCTGACTCCAAGCTTCCTGAGTCTGCATGCGGCTTTTAACCAAGGTATTGTAAGCACCAACAACGAAGAATGCTAAAACCGCGACAATAATAAGAATAATAATAAAAGTCATGATATACTCCTTCAATTTTGATTAGACTTATTATATCAAAAAATAGAGGAACTGTCTTTATTCTTGACATTGATTTAGAAAAGATGTACGATAAAGGAAAGAATAAACCGACTGTCGGTCTAATAAAATTTTACTAATAAAAAGGATGCAAGCATGGCTAATAAAAAAGACTTTATCTTAGATACCGCACAAAAGCTTTTTATGGAGCAAGGCTTTGACCAGACCTCTATCTCCCAGATTTTAGAAGCGACTCAAATCGCCCGTGGTACTCTCTACTATTACTTTTCTTCTAAGGAAGAAATTATGGATGCCATCATTGAGCGAACTATTGAACAAGCATTTACGGCTTCTCAAGCCTTTGCCAACAATCGTGAACTAACTGTCCTAGAGCGCTTGTTTGGCAGCATGGCTGCTCTGAATCTTAATCATCAAGAGGGAGAGGAAGTGCTGCTGCATCTCAACCAGCCACAAAATGCGCTCCTGCACGAAAAGACCAATCAAATTCTTCTTGAACGAGCACCCCAGATTCTACTTCCCATCATCCAAGACGGTATCACTGCTGGAGATATGAGGACCGACTATCCCTACGAAAGCTTGGAAATGATTCTTACCTATTCCCTGCAAGCTTTTGGCAGCAGTTTTCAGGCACTACCTCCAGAAAAACAGCAGCAAAAACTACAAGCTTTTCTCTATCTTTTAGAAACTCTTTTTCACAGCCGGCAAGGCTACTTCAATCCCTTTCTATCTTTGATTCAGACTCAAAGCAGCTAGACAGCTAAGCACTAGATTCACTATTTACAATTACTTGACATTGCAAACATAAGGAGGCAACTATGAAACAATCAGGCTTTAGACTCTTTTTATTGATTTGGATTGGAAGCCTCATCTCGGAAATCGGCTCTGGTATGACTTCTTTCGCTTTAGGAGTTTATATCTTCCAGCTGACCGGTTTGGTTTCTGTTTCTTCTTTTGTTACCCTTTGTGCTTTTCTGCCTGGTCTTTTGGTTACTCCTCTAGCTGGAATTCTGGCCGATCGCTATGACCGAAGATTGCTGATGGCTCTGGGAGATGGTCTGTCAGGCTTAGGAGTTCTCTGGATTTACTTTAGTCTGAAGAATCCTGCTTTGATTTTTATCTGTATCGGAGCTGCCATTAGTTCGCTCTTTTCAGCCTTGGTCAATCCAGCCTTTCGAGCTACGATTTCCGACTTGCTGCCTGAGGACCAATTATCAAAAGCAACTGGTTTGTCCCAGATTAATGGCATTGCACGTTATCTGATTTCACCAGCCTTGGCTGGAATGATTTTGGCGAGTGGACATATCAGCACGATTCTGTTGCTGGATTTTTCAACTATTTTCGTGACGGTAGCCTGCACCTTGCTCGCTCGTAGGGCCATTCATTCGCAAGTTTATAGCAGTGATAGTCGTTTCTGGGCTGATTTCCTTAAAGGTTTTCAAATCGTCTATGGAAAAAAAGGCATCTGGATTTTAGTCCTAGCTGGAACAGGCTTTTCCTTCTTTCTGGGAACTGTCCAAATCCTGCTTTCTCCCTTAGTGCTGGCTTTCGCAGATGCCAAAACAGCCGGTTGGGTTATGACCATCTCCAGCAGTGGTATGCTGATAGGAGGCTTGGTTCTGGGGATATTTGCTATCAAAAAACACTTCCACTGTATGCTCTGTCTCTCACTATTTCTACTGGGATTCTTCATGGTTGGGCTGGGAATGAAAGAAAATTTCATCTGGATTTGCAGCTTTGGCTTTCTCCTCTTTGCTGCCCTGCCTTTCGCCAATACAGCCATTGACTATCTAGTCCGCATCAATATTAACAAAGCCGACCAAGGCAAGGTCTGGGGGACCATCGGGATTATTTCTCAGCTGGGCTATGTGCTAGCTTATGCCGGCATGGGTTGGGTCGCGGACACTCTTTTCAAGCCCTCGCTAACTTACTTTGGCTGGCTGGCAAATTCTGTCGGAAAAATCATCGGTGTTGGAGGAGGCAGAGGCTACGGTCTGCTCTTTATCCTATCCGGTATCTCTATCAGCATCGGTGCTTATCTGCTCTCCCGAGCACGTTCAGTAAAGGAGCTGGAATATGTTTCAACGCTTGATAAAAAATGATTTAAAAGAAAACAAAGTCAGCATGCTAGTCATTGGACTTTTCCTGCTTCTGACTCTGACTCTGAGCTTTGCAGCCACTCGCCTGACCGTCAGTCTGACTAGCTCGATTGAGCGCTTTGTAGAAACAGCTAAAAGTCCTCACCTGCTACAGATGCACAGCGGAAGCGTTGACCAAGAACGCCTGCAAAACTTCGTCCAGCAGCATCCAGAAATTGCCTCTTGGCAGCTGACAGACTTTGTCAATGTGGAAGGATCAGCCATCCGCATCAATGAGAAAAACTCACTTCAGGACAGCTCCCAGGATAATGGCTTTTCCAGTCAGAACCAAAACTTTGACTTTCTGCTGGATCAGAATAACCGGCCTGCCCAGCCTCAGCCAGGGCAAGTTTATATCCCCCTTTATTATTACAATAGCGGAAAAATCAAAATCGGCGACCAAATAAGGGTCGGCAAGCTACGGCTAACTGTCCAGGGCTTTATCCGAGATGCCCAGATGAATGCTGGCCTAGTCTCCTCCAAGCGCTTCCTCATCTCGCCGACTGATTTGCAGACTCTGAAAAAAGAAGCAGTTGCATCTAATGAGAACCTGATTGCCTTTCGAGTGAATAAGCTTAGTCAGATCTCAGCTGTCGAGCAAGCCTATAAAAATGCCGAGCTTGAGTCCAACGGGCCGCCTATGATTACCTATCCGACTATCAAGATGATTAACGGCTTCAATGATGCTCTAGTCATCCTAGTCATGGGGCTACTGGTTATGGCCATCATTGGCATCACCTTTCTCTGCATGCGCTTTGCCCTCTTGACCAAGATTCAAGAAGACCTGCAGCAGATTGCCGTTATGAAGGTGATGGGACTGCCCCAAAGCTTTATCAGCAGGGTCTACCTGACCAAGTATTATTTCTGTCTGTCTCTAGCAACCATCGCAGGCTGGGGGCTGTCCTTTCTTCTGAGTGGTCCTTTTAAAAAGCAGATGGCACTGTCTATGGGGCAAAGTCCGACGCCCTTCTATAGCTATCTTTTGGAAGCGCTAGTGGCTCTACTGCTCTGTCTCTTAGTCTTCTGGCTGACTGCCCGACCTCTCAGCTCCTTTAAGAAAATGACACCCGGCCAAGCTTTAAGATTAGCTTCTTCCAACAGTCTGACCGAGACTCGTTCTACTCCGAAAATGGGCTTACCGACTATCCCCTTCTTAGACAGACCCTATTTCGCCCTAAAAACGATTCTGAATCATAAAAAACTCTATTTGACTATCTTGTTCATTGTCAGTTTGATTAGCCTGCTTATCCTGCTGCCAGCCAGTCTCTACAGCACTGTGATGGACAAGAATTTCATTCAGTATCTGGGAGCTGGTCAGGCAGATGTGTTGGTTGATATTTCTCAGACTGAAGACATTGATACCAAGGCTGCCCAGCTTCTGAAAGAACTGCAGGCAGACAAGGATATCGCAGAGATTAATCAGTACCTGAGCCAGAATTTCTCCTATCAAGACCAGCAAGGTCAGACCCAGCAGTTGCGGGTAACTCTGGGAAACCATGCGGGATTTCCAGTCAAATACAGCCAAGGCCGCTATCCTAAAAACGAGCATGAAATTGCCCTCTCCAAGCTTAAGGCAGAAGAGCTCAAGCTAAAAGTAGGGGACAGCTTGACCTTGACGGTAGACGGTCAAGCCAGAAAACTAAAAGTAGTCGGTATCTACTCAGACCTGACCTACGGCAGCAAGACCGCCAAGGCTGTCTTTGTGACAAAGCAAGCGCAAACGCTCAATAGTCTGACGACCATCCGCCTTAAAGATGCTAGCAACAAAGCTCAAAAAATCAACGAATGGAAAAAACGCTATTCCAACTATAAATTAACCGACGTAAAAGACTTTTTCCATCAAACTTTTGATGACACTCTAGCCATGCTCCGCCTGATTCAGACCAGCGTTTTCTGGACAGGGCTCGGCATTGTCTTCATCCTAATGACTCTCTTTGTCTATATGATTTTCACCAAGGACCAAGCTGACTTGGCACTTTATCGGATGCTTGGATTTGGCAGTGAACGACTCAGGAGCCACTACCTGCTCGCTGTCTGCTTCATCTTAATGCTGGCTCTGGCAATAGCCAACCTGCTGCTCCTTAGTCTGGGGCAAGAAGTCTGCAGTCTGCTGCTCAGCAACTTCGGTATCAGCAAACTCCAGCTCATCATCAATAAGTCCCTTACTTTTCTATGGACACCGCTGGCTCTGCTTCTTAGCGGACTTACAGCAGCACACATCAGTCTCCGAGCTCTGAACAAGCTGGAAATTGGACGCTATCTCAAGGAATATTGACCTTAAGCAGATAGCTTTCGAGCACTTAGCATTTATTTTACATCCGAGGAGAAGCCTATGTTATTAGAAGCACATAACCTCAGCAAAAGCTATCAGGAAAATCAGGAGCCCATTCTTCGTGATTTATCGCTAAAGATTGAAAGTGGCCAATTCATCGCCATCATGGGGCCGTCTGGCTGCGGGAAATCCACTCTTCTCAATCTTCTGTCCACCATTGACAGACCTGACCAAGGGCAGATTCTTTACCAGGAACAGGACTTGCTAGCTATGAAAGATAAGGACTTAGACCGCCTTCGCAGAGAGGCTTTCGGCTTTGTCTTCCAGCAGGCAACCTTCCTGAAAAATCTCAATATCCTAGACAATATTTGCCTACCGAGTATTATTGGTAAGAAAAGCAGCGAGCGAAAGGCAGCCTATGAACGAGCCAAGGAGTTAATGGCTCTGACTGGGATCAAGGACATTGCCCAGCGCTCTATCCATCAGGTATCGGGCGGCCAGCTCCAGCGAGCCGGCATCTGCCGGGCTCTCATGAACCAGCCTCGAATTATTTTTGCTGACGAGCCGACAGGAGCGCTCAACTCTCAGGCCGGCCGTCAAGCTATGGAGCTCATGCAGCACTTCCACCAGCAGGGCGCAAGTATTCTCCTAGTGACGCATGATGCCAGCGTGGCTACCTATACAGACAAGGTCCTGCTCATTTTAGATGGCAAGATAAAAAAAGAAGTTCTATTTGACCAAACCGCTAATCAGGATGAGCGGCGCCAGCTGCTCTTGGCGGAGCTCAATCAGATTGGCATATAAGACAAGAGACCCTTTGGCAGAATGCTGGGGTCTCCTTTTTATGATATAATAAGATGAATATTGACAAACAAGGATGAAACTATGACACCGCAAGAATTTTACCAGCTATTGAGCCAGCAGGGAATCGAGCTGACCGACCGCCAGAAAGACCAGTTTGAGCGTTATTTTGAACTCTTGGTCGAATGGAATGAAAAAATCAATCTGACAGCTATCACCGAGAAAAATGAAGTCTATCTCAAGCATTTCTATGATTCAATTGCCCCTGTTTTGCAAGGCCTGATTGATAATCAAGAACTCAAGCTGCTAGACATCGGTGCCGGGGCCGGCTTTCCTAGCCTCCCTATGAAAATCATCTTCCCTCAGCTGGATGTGACCATCATTGACTCGCTCAACAAACGAATCAACTTCCTCAAACTGCTGGCAGAGGAGCTCGGGCTGGACAAGGTTCACTTCTACCATGGCCGCGCAGAAGACTTTGCTCAGGCCAAGGCCTTTCGGGCACAATTTGACCTAGTCACTGCCCGTGCAGTCGCTCGCATGCAGGTCCTGTCTGAATTGACCATTCCCTACCTGAAAGTGGGTGGCAAGCTTCTGGCGCTCAAGGCTTCCAATGCTCCAGAAGAACTGGAAGAAGCCAAAAATGCCCTCAACTTACTCTTTAGCAAGGTCCAAGACAACCTCAGCTATGCCCTACCAAACGGCGACCCCCGCTTTATCACAGTGGTAGAAAAGAAGAAAGAAACCCCCAATAAATACCCCCGCAAAGCCGGCATGCCAAACAAAAGACCATTATGAAAAGAAAAAATCAGGCTAGGATTGCCTGATTTTTTATGTCATCTTCAATAATTCAATTTGCTTCAGCCGTTCTTTTTTAACAGCTTCAAAATCACCTGGATACATCTTGTTTATCAAGGTAATAGCAAAATCTGTTGCCCAAAGGCCATGATATTTAACATGGGGACTAGCCACAAGCTGAGCCATCGTTCGATAGAATCTAACTTTAACTACATCTTCTTCCTTTTTTGCTAAACGTGAAATCTCAAAGCTCAGATTTCTAGCAGCATGATAAGAACTCTCCCCAGCTAACCAGTCATCCATAGCGATAAGAGCCTGTTTCATCTCTTTTGTAAATGCAAAAGCAGTTAGCTCCGAAAGATGAGCAGCATACACTTGGCAAAATCGAACTACTTCTTGGTGTGTTTTTTCTTCATAAACTTTAATAAAGGCTTTCTTCAAGTCTGGCGCATCCTCTATTTTCCCCAAAGGTCTTTGATAAGCATAAATATCCATATTTTACTTTCCTCCATCCTACCTCCACGGATTGTAAAAGCGACCGTGATTGACTGCGAAGAGGGCAAAGCAAAGCAATAGAAAAGCGACTGCCATTGTCAGCACCAGCATATCTCGTTTGCTTAGAGCTTGATAGGTATACCAAGTCCGTTTTTTATTCTTGCCGAAACGGCGCAGCTCCATGGCCGTGGCAATGGTATTGATGCGCTCTAGTGAGCTGAAAATCAGCGGAATGATAATCTGCAAATTTCCCTTCACGCGCTGAGACAGTTTGGCTTTCTTGGATAATTCCTGACCACGCGCTTCCTGAGACATCCGGATCAGGAAAAATTCTTCCTGCAAATCTGGAATATAGCGGAGCGTCAGACTGACCGCGTAAGCAATTTTATAGGAAATACCAAGCTGATGAAGGCTGGAAGCAAACTGACTGGGATGGGTTGTCATGAGGAAAATCACTGCCAGAGGTATAGTAGAAACATACTTGAGCAGGAGATTAAAGAGGTAGAACAGCTCCTGAGCTGTTAGATTATAAGCTCCCCATCCGGTCCAGAGGACATCTTTGGCTCCATAGATATCAACACCATACTCAGGCGCGAAAAGATAGACCATCACTAAGTTAAGAGCAGCAAAGGATGCCGCAAAGACTAAAACAAATGAAATATCACGGATGCGGATACGGGACAGTCGAAAGAGGCAGAGGGACAGCAGGGCTAGCCCCAGCAAAAAGCGGGTATCATAGCTGATCATAGCTGCTACTGATACCAGAACGAAGAACAGCATCTTGCTGGCACCGGACAGGCCATGAAGAAACGTCTCACCTGCATGGTAGCCGATTAATTTTCGCTGATTAAGCATGCTTGTCCTCCTTTTCTCGCATATAAAACTCGGTCAAAGCCAGAGGGTCGGCACCAATCCTCTCAGCCAGAGCAAAGATTGACGTTTCCTTTAGATGAGCCGCCGCAATCAACTCTTGATCTGTCAGCACCTGCGCAGGCGCCTTATCAGCTAAAATATGACCATCCACCACAACCACTGCCCGATCTGAATAATCCAGCATCAGCTGCATATCGTGCGTAATCATGATAATGGTATGTCCCTGCTGGTTAAGCTCGTCCAGAAAGTCCATCATCTCGGTATAATGGCGTTGGTCCTGGCCAGCTGTCGGTTCATCCAAGAGGATAATCTCCGGATTCAGCACCAAGATAGACGCAATGGTCACCCGCTTCTTCTGGCCGAAAGACAGGGCCGAAATCGGCCAACTGCGAAATTCATAGAGTCCACAGGTCTTGAGAGCCGCATGGACACGCTCTTCGATTTCCGCTTCTGTCAGTCCGCGCAAGCGCAAGCCTAGGGCCACTTCATCAAAAATCATGGCTGCCGAAATCATCTGATTGGGATTCTGCAGAACATAGCCAATTCGCTCAGCCCGCTCCTTAATGGAGTCTCCCTTGATGTCCTGACCTTTCCAGCTATAGTTCCCCTCAGTCTCGATAAACTGACAGAGGGCCTTGGCCAGGGTTGACTTACCAGCTCCATTTTTACCAACGATGGCTATCCGCTCTCCCTTGAAAATCTTCAGGCTGATATCCTGCAAAATAGGCTTGCCGCCGCTCTGGTAAGCAAAGGAAACATGTTCCAATTCCAGCAAGGGCTCCTGAGACTCTTTATCAGAGTCAGACCAGTCTCTGCCCTCAAAGGTCACATCTGCCAGCTGCAGCTGATCCAAGCGGGACAATCCTTCTGCCTTTTCTACATCAAAGCCTAGCTGGCGTAGAGTGGTAATGTAGAGCGGCTCGCGGATTCCATTTTCAGCCAGCAGCTGGGTCCTGAGCAGCTCATCCGGCTGTCCGTCAAAGAGAATGCGTCCGTCATTGACCAGCACCAAGCGGTCTACTGGCCGGTAGAGAACATCTTCTAAACGATGCTCGATAATCAGAGTCGTTGTTCCCGTATCTCGATGAAGCTGGTCAATCAAATCAATGGTATCCTGACCCGACTTGGGATCCAGATTGGCCAAGGGCTCGTCAAAGAGCAGAATGGGACTCTCGTCAATCAAAACCCCTGCCAGACTGACGCGCTGCTTTTGACCGCCTGATAGATCCTGGGGCCGATGCTGCAAAAGCTCTGATAAATCCAGCTTCTCTGACCAGGTTTTGACTTTTTCGCGCATAAGCGACAGCTCCATCACGTCATTTTCCAGCGCAAAGGCCAAATCTTCTGCTACGCTAAGCCCGATAAACTGGCCATCCGTGTCCTGCAAAACCGTGCTGACAAGATTAGACTTATCATAAATGCTGGATTCAAAGGCTGGCTGCCCCTTAATCAAGAGCTGACCACTGGCCTCACCTTTATAAATGTTGGGGATAATTCCATTGAGGCACTGGCCCAGCGTTGACTTGCCAGAGCCAGACGGACCGACAATCAGAACCTTCTCTCCCTCGTAAATAGTCAGATTGATCTGCTTGAGGGTCGGCTCAGACTGGGCCTGATATTGAAAGCTAAAGTCTTCAAATTGGATAATTGGTTTTTTCATCTTATTTCTCTATAGTGCCAGAGCGATCTGAATCGCTAGATTGGCAATCTTATCTTTTTCGTCCAAGTCTGCATGATTGGCTAGGTTGCGCATATCCCAAGCTTCCTCAGACAAGTGATCGGCTGCATAAAAGAACTGGCAGACGGTTATCTCTCGAAAAGCTGCCAAGGCCGCTACAGCTGAGCATTCCATATCCACACAGATCGCTCCCTCGGCCTTTCTCTGGCGGAGTTTAGCTGGTGTCTCACGGTAAATGCCGTCTGTCGTCCAGACCTTGCCCTTGCTGTGGGAAATGCCGCGCTCGTCCAGAAAAGCCGTCAGAAAATCTTTCAAGCCAAGATTGACTTCCTGCTCACGGCTAGCCGGCTGGTAGTGATAGCTAGTTCCCTCATCACGCAGGGCCTCCGTCGGGATAATGACAGACGTTTCCTTAATCTCCTCATCCAAGATACCGCAAGTACCGAAAAGTACCAGCTTCTTCATGCCAAAAGCAATCAAGTCTTCCAGAATAGCCACACAGGCCGAAGCTCCAACAGGTGCATTGAAGAGAGCCAGTTCCCATCCATCCACGAAAACACGATAGATAGGAATTTCAATATTAGCCATGCTAGTCGTCGTAATCAGCTCGTGTTCAAAATCCGCCAACATCCGCGCAAAAGTCTCTCTGGCAAAGCAGGAAACAGCCGTCTCCGGAAAACCTTCTATGGATTCATTCAAATCTTCTGGGTTAATGATGGCCTTGCGACTTTGGTCAAATTCTTCAAGTATCATAGGCTTGCTCTCTTTTCCCTTTCTTCCTGATGAAACAGCCAGCAGAACTCTACTGACTTCATCTTACCATTGTATCATAAAAAGGCGGTCTGCTGAACGCTGCCTGCATATTTTCTACATAGCAAAAGCCATAGGCAGGCTCTATAGCTACAAGTGAAGTGAGTTCTTTGTACAATGATTTTCCAACAAAAAAAGACTGGGAACAACTCCCAATCTTATCTTACATAAGGGCTGTAGCAGCAGTAATCAAGCCAAATACGATGCCCGGCATATTAGCTGCAGCCAAAGGAATGTCTCGCTTCTCTTTAAATAGACCATAAATGACCCAGAGAGTACAGTTTAGAGCAGCTACTGAAGGCTGGATAAAGTCACCCTTGTTGCCAGCTAGATTATTCATAATCTGTGGGATATAGGAAACATACATCATAACAGACATAAAAGTAGCCACCCAGCCCAAGATTAGCATGTGTTTTTCTTTCATTTCGTTCTCCTTTTTATAAAACTGACCTCTATTCTATAGCTTCTCTCTGAAATTTTCAAGATATTTTCAACAATGTCATCAAAAAGAAAAGAGTCACAAAATTGTGAGAACTGCTGACAGCCCTAAAAAAGCCGCCTTTTGGCAGCTCTGTTGAGATTCAAAAAGTAAATTTTCCTAACCTTTAAAACTTCGGTTCTCCATCGGGAAGTTGATCCAAAATGGCTTCCAGTTCCAGCCGATTGAGTGGCTGAATCCGGATCTGACTAGAATCCAGATAAGTGAGATAAGTCTCTGGAATCTTCTCCAAAAAAGCTTTTAAATCCTTTGTTGTCAGATATTTATAGCCCTGCGGACTGCTGGCATCCTCTATCAGGATATGAAGATGCCATTCCATATCTTGACTAGCACCGCTCTCAATCATCTCTTTAATCAGGTAACCCTTGGGCATGGGCTGAGTCGGAAGGACTGTGTCCACTCCTTCTGCCAGAACATAAGAGCCCAGATATTTCCCACCCTGATCCTTATAATACTTAGGAGTAGAAAATTGACTCTGAACCTGCTGCATCTCGGCCATCTGCCTGCCAAACTCCTCCACAGGATCTTCAGCTTTGAATAGTTCCAGAAGTTTTTCCTGCGACATGTACAAATCATGAGCATAGCCTTCGAAAACATGCATAGGCGCAGCTGCAACTCTGGCATCGTTCAGGCCATAGAGAATATCCGCTTCAAAATCAATATTAAAAATCCCGTCAGCAGTGTAAGTATTGCCGTATTCATCAACAATATCCTGCTTCATCTTCTGAGCCAAACGACTCATGAAGAGAATGGCCCCTTTCCAGTCACCCACCGTTGATGGTGTCAAGACGCGGACCTGGTAGGTTTCCCGGTCTGACAGATAATAAACTTCAAACCCACGGCCTGCCCCTTCCCAGTAGACAGCCAGAAAAGTTCCGAACTGATCCAAGGATTGATAAGCCTTATCGCCCTCGAGGCCTATGACCTCAAGCCCTTCTACTAAGGAAACCAGAGACAAGGGTGTTTCGACCGCCTTATAGCTAAACAAGCCCTTTCGGTTCTGAATGTAAAAAGAAATACTCATACCATGCTCCTTTCTAACGACAAAAGCCTTTCAAAAAGCGAGAAAATGCAAAATCAAAACTCAATACTGGTACAAACTAGCTTTTCTCCAAGACTTTTAAAGATAAACTTCATTCGCAAAACGGACTCTGGTATTAGTATAACATTTTTGGAAGAAAAAGACGAAAAAACCTGTATCCATGAAGATACTTTTCGATTGAAAGCTTCATCAATACAGATTCTAAGAATATATTTGAATTTCATAAAAAGACAATGAATAAACTTCTAAGAAAACCAAACTCATCTGAGCACTTCTCATTTTTTATTCTGCTGCGTCAGCTCCTGATTGTAGGACAAGGCTAGCTTGATCCAGTAAGACAGTTCTTTTTGTCCTTCGCCATCTAAATCAATATAGCCATGATAAAGCCTACCCTTCATTAAAGTCACGCTAGCACCATTTTTAGGCAGAACCTGCTTTTCCATTTCCTTACCGATGCGTACCATGACAAGCTCTTGACCTCTCGAACTAACAGTAACGGTCATCTTACCTCGGACCATAAAAGCCAAACCACCAAACATCTTCTTCTCTTCTACCTCTTCTTCAAAAACATGAGGGGAAAGATCAGTAGCTAAAATGGTACGGACTTGCTGGGCTAAGGATTCACTATAAGCCATCCTCCTACCTCATTTCATCACATCCCAGCCGATACCAAAACGGTCAATCAAGCGGCCATAAAACTCTGCGAAAGCTTGTTCCTCTAAAGGATAGAGAATTTGTCCACCTTCAGCAAGCTTAGCAAAGAGCTCATCGGCTTCTTCTCTACTATCTGGACTCAGAACCAACCATTGATGGGGCTGATGATTGCTAGGAATAGATAGGTCATTAAAAACACCTACATCCTCACCATTCAGGGTTAAGTTTTCCGTATCTAAGGCAATCCAGGCAAGCTTATCCCGTTTTTCTGCAGGAAGGTTTGCTGGATCCATCATCTCACTGGCTCGTACAAGTCCCTTTATCTCTGTCTGAAAAAGATCTGCATAAAAACGAAAAGCTTCTTCGGCCTGACCATTAAAACTTAAAAACACGTCTAATTTCATTATTGTTCCTCCAATTTTTTATAGCTGAGAATAAATCTCTATTATCAGTTTATCAATTAGGATAAAAATTTTCTTATTCTCAATTGCGCTTGTTTAGCTAGGGAACGCATAATTAAAACCGGAAGATTAACTGTAATAGGTGGATCGCTGGGCAAGGGCCTGCGCATGCTGATTTCCTCTTGATAGATGCTATCGCCCGAAAAAGCGAGAGGCTCATCGCTGCCCCAGCGAAAGTTATGCTTCAAGACATAGTTTTTAGTTAGGCATAAATCCTCCAGCAATTCACAGGCCAAAAGATAGTAGCGACCATCGGGTACATTTTCAAAAGTAAACCGTCTCTCCTGACTCAGTGCTACTCCGATAACTGGCTCTTCTTTCGGTATGCGGGTTTTAAAAAGCCCGACACAGCTAATGCGTGGTTTATACCCCTCAGGATAAGATAGCGCCACGGTCAAGCGATTGCCACTTTTACAGTCGGGATCCTGATGCAACAAAGCTCCCTTCTCATCCAACTGTTTGACTATAAAATCATAAGCCTTGGTTGATTCCTGATAATATTTTTTAGGCGAAAGTCCAGTATGCCGCTTAAAAGTATTGGAAAAACTACCTAGACTATCATAACCAGCTTCCATAGAGGTCTCGGTTACATTTTGCCGGCCTTCTACAATCTCCTGAATTCCTTTTTCCATCTTAAGAGCTTCCATATATTGCTTGATAGAAAAGCCCATCTTTTTCTTGAAAGTTCTGGATAGATGGGAAGGACTATAATGGAAATACTGAGACAAATCAGTCAGACTCAGCTCTTCATCTGCATGCTGACGCAGATACGCTGCCACTTCTTCCATGATAGCTTTAGACATAGACTTGCTCCTTTCCCATTTATTTAAGCCCATTATATCACATCAAAAAGAAAGGACAAAAAATCAGAACCTGAATAAAGAAAAGCTAAGCTGCAAATAAATAATAAAAAAACTTTAGACACTTGAAACATCTAAAGTTTTTATCTTCACGATTAAATTACTGAGCTACCAGTGTTTCCAAGCTTTCTCCAATAGCAGCCAAACGCTCCACCACTTCTGCCTGGCTCAAGCCATTTTCAGCCACATAGCGGTTACGAGGGTGAACACGGCATTCGTGAGAACAGCCACGGAGGTACTTGTCTTCATTTTCTTCTGAAGTCAGGATGCGGCGGTTACACTCTGGATTGCCACAGTTGACATAGCGCTCGCAAGGAGTACCGTCAAACCAGTCTTTCCCAATCACGACTGGATCAACATGGTTGATATCAACGGAGATACGCTCATCAAAGACATACATCTTGCCGTCCCAAAGTTCACCTTGAACTTCTGGATCCTTGCCGTAAGTCGCGATACCACCATGAAGCTGACCGACATCCTTGTATCCTTCACGGACCATCCAGCCTGAGAATTTCTCACAGCGAACACCACCGGTACAGTAAACAACCACGCGCTTGTCCATGAACTTCTCTTTGTTATCACGAACCCATTGCGGCAATTCACGGAAGTTGCGGATGTCTGGACGGATAGCACCGCGGAAATGACCCAGATCGTACTCATAGTCGTTACGAGTGTCTAAGACAACAGTGTCTTCGTCCAAGAGCGCTTCCTTAAATTCCTTAGGTGATAGGTAAGCTCCTGTCGTCTCTAGTGGGTTGATGTCATTATCAAAATCATTGTCTTCCAAACCCAAGTGAACAATTTCTTTCTTGTAGCGAACAAACATTTTCTTGAAGGCTTGCTCATTTTCTTCGTCAATCTTGAACCAAAGGTCTTCCATGCCCGGAAGGCTGTGCACATAATCCATGTATTTTTGAGTGGTTTCATAATCACCAGAAACCGTTCCGTTGATTCCCTCATCTGCCACCAAGATACGGCCTTTCAGACCGATAGATTTACAAAAGGCCAGATGATCAGCTGCAAATTTCTCAGCATTCTCAATCGGAACATATTTKTAATAAAGTAGGACGCGAATATCTTTTGCCATAAGATTTCAACTCTCTTTTCTCTATAAAATTTTCTGAATTTTTTAATTCATCTATTTATTATAACGCGAGAAGAAAAGCTGGGCAAAATATTTGTTTGAAAAATAGCAGAGCTGGAAAGTTTAAGCGAGAAGGACAAGTTATCACTCTTCTTCCAATTGATCCAAATACTTCTCAAAGCGCTTTTTCTGCCATTTATTTATATACTCCAAGAAAATATTGACCAGCAGCATAAAGGGAAAGTGAATGACAAACGTAATAAAAATAACAAATAGAAACATGGGGTGAAAAACACTGTTATGATAAATAACATGATTCAGTTGGAAATTCTGGCAGGCAATCAAAAGAGTTAGAGACCCCGTCCAAGCTACTATACCCCAAATAGTCAGACTGAAACTATTGTAATAATTGGCTCCCAGATACTGAGCCCGAAAGAAGAAATATAAGCAGGCGATAATGATCAAAACCAAGAAGGGCTGATAGTTAATGGCTCTAGCATTCATAGCTACAGAACCAGCATATAAGGCTAAACCACCATACAAGAAGAGACTAAAAGCCTCCATACCAGCCTTATTAACCAGCTGCTCTTCCCGCTCGTCCAAGATCTGTCGTTTAATAAGTTTAATTTTCATGACTAGTCCTTTCTCTATTCAATCCAAAACAATTGATCCAGCGTCTTATTGAGACATTTGCAAATCGCTAAGCATAAACTGAGACTGGGATTGTACTTACCTGCCTCAATCAGGCCAATGGTCTGGCGGGTCACTCCGATAGCATCTGCCAAGTCCCCCTGGGTCATATCATGCTCAGCTCGTGCCATTTTTAGTCTAAGATTTTTAGCCATGGTCGCCATCCTCTCTGTCCCTGTCTCCCTTCTTCTGCCCGCCTATAGCATAGGATGAACAGGCAAAGGTGACACTGCTAAAAGCAAGGACGATAAAGGTTTGATTTTTCTGAGTCCAGCCTACAAAGAAAAAAATTCCAGCCGCTGCAAGCCAGACCAGCGACGGCTTTTTCTTATCCATCTCCGCTCTCCTTTCATCTTTATAACTCTATTATACAATATATTTTAAATAATGCAATATATAAATTACATTTTATCTTTTATTTTGTACAAAAAAAGACTGGGAATTCTCCCAATCTTTCAATTTTTGGTGTAATCAATCCTTTTTCAGACTTCCTGCGCGAGTGCGGGTGCGAGCGTAAGCAGTCAGCAAGACTGTACCGATGACTGCTACTGTCGCAGAATTCACCAGAATTGCTACAATACTTTGAGCAATGACCTTATTGACCGGCTCACCAGATACAATCACGTCACCAATCGGGCCGATTAGCCAAGCGATTGCATTAGCTCCAAACTGAATCAAGTTAAAGCGGATAATATCCTTGACTTCAAATTTTCCTTCTTCCACTTGGAAGAATTTTCTAAAGAAGCCAACTAATAGACCGAAGACTCCGCTACCGGCAATCCAGAACCACCAAAGTCCGCCACCACTCATAGCGTCTTTAATGGCGTGGCCAATGAAGCCCATCAAGAAACCAACGATTGGTCCAAAGATGACGCTAAAAAGGGCTTGCAGAGGGTATTGGAGCTGGATGCTGGTATTGGGTACAGGCGTTGGGATATTGATCATTCCGATGACCACGAATAGGGCTGCTCCAATTCCTGTTGCGACTACGTTTCTGATTGTATTATTTTTCATGTTCTTCTTCCTTAATTCTCAATTCTCTTGATTTCAATATGCCACTGGGCACCGACGCCAACATTGTAGGCCTTAGCAAAGGAACCTTGGTTAATCGCTAAGCCAACCCGATAGAGGGAGTTGATATAGAGGATAGGCTGGCCGATGCGGACATCCGCAAAGGACTTGCCATAGGTTACTTGGTTTTGATAAACCAGCATGTCATTATTGTAAATAGTAACTTCAAAGCGGTCGCCAAATTCTGGTTTCAAGGTGCAGAATTCCTCGCGGGTGATAGAGGTCCAGAGAGAACCAAAGCGGACATCCAGGATATCAATAGCTCCGCTGACATAATTATCCGCAAGCGTGGTCTCTACTACCTGAATTTCGACAATGTCTTCAACTTTAAGCTCTGGTCCAACCTCTTCAAAACTGATATGACCGCTGGCTAGCTTAGCACCTGTATAGGCATAGACATCACGGCCGTGGAAAGTGTAGGAATGCTCCGTATCCTTACGGCGATTTTCCACCTCAGAAATTTCCCGAATGGCCTCAATGCCGACATGCTTCTTGATGAAAGACAAGGTGCCATTGTCAGGCGTGACGATGTACTGGCCCTTTTTAGTCTTGGCTACCACACTCTTACGCTTGGAGCCAACGCCCGGATCCACTACTGACACAAAAGTCGTTCCTGCTGGCCAATAATTAACTGTCTGAAAGAGACGATAGCTTCCCTCAAAGATATTGTAGGGGGTGATATCGTGAGTCAGATGATGAATTTTCAGAGTGGGCGACTCTTCTAGCGCTACTCCTATCATGGCTGACACAGCTCCATCTACCAGACCAAAGTCCGACTGGAGTACAAGTAAATTGTTCATGTTTTCTCCTTAGTTATATTTTCGATGATATTTAGACCGAAGCTGACTTGGAATGTCTCGCTTTAAGGATTTTCCTTCCTAACAGAGCTCCAAGTAAAGCGCCCAGTAAAATGCTGGCTACAAACCAGAGGACTAAGCTGGGTTCCGGCTTAAGCATGACTTGCTCGATGTAAGCCTGAGTCTTTCCTCTGGCAAGAAGACTAGCTTCGTACTGCTTGGGAGCTAGCCACATTAGGAAAATAGGACCCGCTGTGCTAAAGCTGAAAACCATAAAAGCCAGCAAGCTTCTAACAGTCTTTTGATAGCTGCCTGACCGAGCTATAAGATCCGCTAAAATACCACAAATCAAACCCGGTAGAAAGGCTCCAAAGCCATGTCGACTAAGCAGAAAGAAGAGACCTAGCAGACAGCCTAAGCCGCTGATCAGACCGAAGGTCTTTATTTTCTCTGTATAGAAGATAAACAGAACACCGCCAAAGAAAGCTGTAAAAGCCGGAGCGTAAAACATATTGCCTGAGCGGTCAAATAGAAGCCCAACCAAGACGCCTAAGATCATGGCTAGGAAATAAAAGAGGTAAAAGAAGCCAGCCTGCTTCAGTTTGTCTTTTCTTATAGAGTATAGCATAAGCCTTCCTTTCCCGCTAGTCAGCTCGACGGTAACTGCCAATCAAGTCTTGAATGAGCTCTATGTGCGTATAGTAGTCAGCAATTTTCACATTCTCATCTCCGCCATGGTCCCGGCTGTTGGCATTGCCAAGTCCAAAAGCCGCCATAGGAACCTCCAAGGCTTCATAAACAGTGTGCATCGGACCAGTTCCGGCTGAAGTCGGCAGTACAGAGACGCCCTCTTGGTAATAATCTTTAGCCAGCTCGATAAGATTGAGAATGGAAGGCGCACTCATGTCGCTGCGATAGCTCATTTCTCCCAAGGTATAGGTCAGCTCAACTGCCGGATAGCCATTTTTATCCAGCTGCTGACGAATCTTGTCCAAAACATCTTGTGGCTCCAGACCAGGCACCAGACGAACTTCCATCTTGGCTTGAGCATCTGAAGGCAAAATGGTTTTAACCCCTTGGCCTTGATAGCCTGATCCAAAACCTTCAATATTCAGCGAAGGCTCAAAGTAAAAGCGACGGAGGAATTCCTTCCGCTCGTCCAATAGAACTGGCAATTTTAAACCATAGACATGACTCAACTCTTCAGGAGTTCGCAGGGCATATTCCTCAATCAGAGCCAGCTCCCGTTCATTTGGCTCTTGAATCTGCTCATGAATGCCTTCGACTAAGATGCGGCCATCTGGACTTCGCAAGCTGGATAGAGCATTGAGCAAATACCAAGAAGCTGAATTGATAACCCCGCCGAAGCTAGAATGAATGTCTACATCTGCACTTTTGACCGTCATATCAAAGGTAACAATTCCCTTATTACCACCTGAGATTTCCAGCTGACCTAGATTGTTGCGGCTGCCTTGCTCCCAGACCAGCAAATCTGCTCCTCGCAGGCGTTTGCGATGCTTGACCAGATATTTATCCAAGTCTGTCGAAGCAGACTCTTCCGCCCCTTCCATCATAAAGATGATATTGACCGGCAAATCACCGTGCTCTCGAATATACTTGCGAACAGCCGTCAGACGAGCAGTAATATGCCCCTTGTCATCATCCACTCCTCGCCCATACATAACCCCGTAATGAACTGACAGCGTAAAAGGATCATTGGTCCAAGGCTGGTCATCATCTGCCGGCACTGTATCGTAGTGGTTGTAGAAAATAATGGTCTTAGCAACAGGATTTGAAGAAAGAAACTCCGCCAAAACAAATGGAGCAGTATAGCTATCGTCAATCATGACCTTGGCACCTGCAGCTGTAAAAATCTCTCCCAAATAGTTGGCTACTTCCTGCAGGCCAACCTGCTGGGCAAAGATTGATTTTTTAGAGATCAAGGTCCGCAGCACTTCAAAATAGTGCTGGGCAACCTCGTCGTTTTCAAATTTCTTGATTTGTTCGGTCTCAGTTGAGAAAGGCATACATTACTCCTATTAACAGCAGATAAAGGGCTGGGGAAATAAGCTTCCCCGCCCTTATCGTATTTCTTGTATCAAAGTCTAGCCAGCCAAATGCAGACCGAACTTGATGGGATTTCTTACTTGATGTCTTTTGCATCTGGCAGGTAAGAACCGCCAAAGAATTCTTGTGATAGTTTTTCAAGCGTACCATCCTCATAGAGTTCCTTGATTCGCTTGTTGACAAATTTTTGCAGGTCTTCCTGACCGCTTGCAATAATCGGATAGACATAAGGCTGCTGGTCGCTTGGAAGCTCAATCACTTCCAGATTTTTCAAGCCTTGGTCTTTGATAATAGACTCTACAGTTATGCGCTCAAAAACCTTATAGTCCGTACGGCCGTCATTCAGATTGGCCAAGATTTGCTGAATGGTTCCGTCCGTATAATTGATTTTTGTCGGATTATCGCTATGTTCCTTGTTGTAATCCTCTAGTTGCTGAGCTGTTGAAGTCCCCTGAACAACCTCAGTAGACTTGCCGCCAATGTCATCCAGCGATTTAATCCCCTCACCTTTACGGACAACTAAAACTGTTGGATTTTTCGCATATGGACTAGCATAGAGATATTTGTTAGCCCGTTCTTCGGAATAGCTGATATTATTGGCACCAATCTGGTAGCGGTCGCTGTCCAGACCTGAGAAAATAGAAGCCCACTTGGTCTTATTGAAATTGACTTCATACTTATCTGAGTCCTTAAAGATAGCGCGAAGGACTTCGATATCGTATCCAGTCAGTTTACCATCTTTATCCTCGTATGAAAATGGTTTGGTCGTTCCCACTGTTCCGACTTCTACCTTTATTTTCTCTGTTTTCTTCTCACTTGATGATGAGCAAGCCACCAAGGCACCAATAGCCAAGGCACTGACAGCCGCCAGAGAGAAGTATTTCAAGGTTTTCTTCAGGTTCATATTTCGAATTCCTCCTAAAAAGTCTTTCTTTATCATATCAAATAAGGAGAAACTTGACCATTATATATTTTTTATGGAGGTGATAGCTTTTCTTTATCAGCTTTGAGGCAACTATCTCTAGACTTTCTGCTTATAGTACTGCAGGAGAAAGAGGGCACTTTCGACATAGTAAGGAACGGAAACTTTGAAGGCTTCGTCGTCAATGACCATGCTGTCGTGATGGAGGTCAGGAGCATTTTCTGTCCCATTTGAGCCGATAAAGGCAAAGACGCCTGGAAGCTTCTCCTGATAAAAGGCAAAATCCTCTCCAGCCGAGGATGGATTGGCTGGCAGAACCTCGGCTAGATTCTGTGAGTGCTCATAGAGCAGCTCAGCCAATTCGGGATCATTATAGGTCACTGGAGGAGTATGGTCCCAAGAAATCCTGACTTGAGCTCCAAAATTCTCCGCTGTATTCTCTACCATTCGGATAAAGTCTTCCTTGAGGCGCTGCTGCAAGGTCGGATTGAAGCTGCGAATGGTTCCTTCAAAAAAGCCCAACTGCGGCAGTACATTCCAGGTCGCTCCCGCTTCTATATGAGTTACGGACAAGACAGCTGCTTCAAAAGGAGACACAGTGCGGGCCACTAGAGCCTGCAGATTTTGAATCATACTGGTTAAGGTCAATACTGTATCAACCCCCAAATCCGGTCTAGCCGCATGGCTGCTGACACCTTCTACTTCAACCTTGAACTTCTCAACCCCAGCCATCATGGCTCCAGCTTTAAGTGCCAGCTGCCCCGCCTTAAGCTGGGGCATATTGTGAAAGCCGATAATCGCAGACACATCGTCCAGCAAACCAGTCGCAAGTACCTGACTGGCTCCCAGAGAAGTTTCCTCAGCCGGCTGGAAAATTAGACGAACCGTCCCTCTCAAATCTCCTTCCATAGCCTTGAGCAGCTCCGCTGCCCCCAAAAGGCTGGTCTGATGAAAATCATGGCCGCAAGCGTGCATAACGCCTGCATTCTGACTGGCGTAAGGCAGACCTGTCTGCTCCAAAATAGGCAGAGCATCGATATCAGCCCTCAGGGCAATAATCGGCTTGCCAGAGCCAACCTCGGCAACCAAGCCCGTTTTCAGACCGGATTCTAAAATCCTAATCTCTAAATCTTCCAGATAGCTTCTTAGGAAAGCTGTCGTTTCAAATTCCTGCCCAGACAGTTCTGGATGCTGATGAAGATAATGCCGCGTTTGCATCAGTTTATCATAAAATTTTTTCATGGCAGACTCCTTTACTCGAATACACCTATCTACCATCCAGTATAGCACAAAGCAAGACGAGGGCACAAAAATAGAGAGCAAATAATCAATAATCAGCCCTCTAATTTTGCTATTATGAGATATCGCCTTCGAAAGAAATGACAATGGATTCATAAGAAAAATCACGCTCCAAGACCCATTTGCCATCTGTCTTGACAAATTTCAGCTGATAATCTCGTTCTGGGGTGAGAAGCGGCCGTGAGTCCAATCCAGCCATCATGTCATCAGCATAATTCTTATCTTGTGCTTTATAGAATTCCGAAAGATTCGCATACTCAGAACGATGCTTATCAGAAAACTCTTTACTGTAGTTCAGGATGGTTTTGCTTAGACTGACCGTTCTCGGTTTAATCTTGATCACTATCTCATTCGGCATGTACTGGGCTACTGTATAAGAAATTTCGGAGCGTTTTGCATTATTTTCCACATAGGCATCGATAAAGGTATTGACTTCCTTATCAGTAAAGGGATAGTCATGCAATTTACGTTTAAAGTCTTCAGCAAAAGCTGCTCTAAAGTCATTTTTATCTTGCTCCAAATTACCGCCTAAGACAAAATCTTCCTTGCCCTTGGATGACTTTGCCTTGTCTTTGCTTTTGGCGTCTCCACCTAAGAAAACATCATTCAGATAATCAGAAGCTAATTTCTTTGACTCTTCGACTTGATCAGGATAGCTAGAAGGATCAACATTTAGCTTGATTTCTTCTGTTTTCTCATCAGCATCATAAGTTTTCTTCTCATAGTGCAGCTCATATTTTTTATCCTTTTCAACCTTAAATACAAGATAACCAGAAAGAGTCTTTCCCTTAGCTAAATCTTCATATTTCAGTATTTTAAAGTTTTCTGCATCATCATAAACTCCGACCGGCTGGATTTTCTCACCTTCTGAATCATAAAAGCCAATGTCTGAAGAGGAAATCATGATTTTTTCATCCGTTTTATTCTTAATTTCCAATGACAAAGCTAAGTATTTTGAATCAGCGGCCCCATTGCTTGGCAAAATAAACTGGCCTTCCTTAATCTTGACCTCTACTTGCCCATTGCTGGCTGCTTTCTTGTCTTTCTTCTCCTGACTTTGCTTACTTGGAATATCCTGATTTGAAGTCGGAAGCAAGGCACAGGCTGTTAAGCTCATTCCTGCTAGAAGTAAGGTCGCGTATTGAAATACTTTTTTCATCATTGTCTCCTTAATAACTTAATAATATGACCTTTCTATTTTACCATACTTATCTTGACTGGTAAATACAGTTTGAGACTTCTCATCACAGAAAAACCTGTAGCTCCAACTACAGGTCAAGTATCTTTAGAATCCATCTACATTCGTATAGATTTTTTGGACATCTTCGTCGTCTTCTAAAACGCTATAAAGTTTTTCAAAGGTTTCGAGGTCCTCACCAGTCAACTCTACTTCAGACTGAGGAATCATTTCCAGCTCGGTTACTTGGAATTCTTGAATGCCAGATTCACGCAGAGCCACGATAGCCTTGTGAAGGTCAGTTGGCGCTGTATAGACAGTGATGCTTCCTTCTTCTGCTTCAACATCATCAACATCCACATCCGCTTCCAGCAGCTGTTCAAAGACACTGTCAGCGTCGTCCCCAGCAAAGACAATCACTCCTTTATTATCAAAAAGATAAGATACAGAGCCGCTAGCTCCCATATTACCGCCATTTTTCCCAAAGGCTGCACGAACATTGGCTGCAGTTCGATTGACATTTGAAGTCAGAGTATCAACAATCAGCATAGAACCGTTTGGCCCAAATCCTTCATAGCGGCCTTCAGTAAAGGTTTCGTCGGTGTTTCCTTTTGCCTTATCAATAGCTTTGTCAATAACATGCTTCGGCACCTGAGCCTGCTTAGCTCGGTCAATAACGAATTTCAAAGCTGTGTTAGACTCTGGATCTGGATCACCTTTTTTAGCTGCTACATAGATTTCTACACCAAACTTAGCATATACTTTTGAGTTCGCGCCGTCTTTGGCCGTTTTCTTTGCCACAATATTGGCCCATTTACGTCCCATTGGAGATTCTCCTTTTGATAAATTACATTTTTAATCTTTCTTATTATAACACAGGGAATCAGAAAAATCACTAAGAAAAAATGATTGTTCCTAGAAGATTCTGGTTGGTTTCTTCAACTTCTACTAGGCTAAAATCGAGACAAAATTGATTTCTGTTTTCAATTCCATAAAAAATCCAGTCGCTAAAAGAGCAACTGGACGGTACATTCTATTTCCCGAAACCGGCAGGTCTGTCATAACGGACCTTTACCGAAATCCATCAAAAATATCACTGATAATTTTTCACAATAGATAAATCCGGTTTGCACCTGCTTAAACAGGCAAAAACATCCTCTATTCTGCCATCTAAAAACGTGACATCTACTCGAACGGACTTGCCATTATAAGGCTTGACATATAAGTAGTCTCTACGATAGCGCCTGACCCCCAGTCGAAAAGAAGGCTGCCCATCAGAAGTTCTGCCCCAAGTCGGCCGGTAAAAGATGCTTTCCAATTGATCCCAAGCAAAGCTATGCTCTTTCAAGAAAGCACCTCGCACGCTCAAGCCCCATTCTGTTCCCGCAAGAACAAAGCACTTTTTACTCAGCTTGCGCCCCGCATGGACTATTGCAAAGATTTCGACTATAGCAGTCATGAAAAAAGCAAGTATAAAAGGCAAACTGAACGTGCGTATTCCTGCTCCAGGCATGGCTTTATCAATTGAAAACAGGAGCAAGCAAGCTAAAGCGCCGAAAATGATGCCTGAGACTAAGAAGACAGAGGCCAAGATGACTATGGTCAAATAGAGTCCTCTACGATAGCGAAAAGAAAACAATAAAGGCATGGCTTTTCCTTTCTTTCTCAGCTAATAGTTTTGCTTATGCTTTACTGAGGCGCCTTAAACTCATCTTCCTCTACCTTATTCCAGTCAGAATATTGAGTATCTGTTTGAACATCCATACTACCTTTTTCACCTTTATAAGATAAACCTAGCTTAAATTCTTTTAAGAATAAGGTCTTTTTATCCAAGCGTACTTCTAACTTCTTATCCATATCTGCCTGAGTAACACCTGACAGCTCTAGTTTGAATTCTTCACCAAAAAGTCCTAGCAAATCAGCATTTTTGCTACTTAATTTAAAGATATATTCATCGCCGCTTWCCTTTACAGTGACATCATCAGCCATTTGATAAAAGCCGTCCATAAGTTTGAAATAATCGGGCTGAACATAATAATCTGCTCCGCTTCCCATTTCTTGCTTAGACCATGTTCCATTTTTAGAAGAACGAGTATACAAAAGTTTATCCTCTCCGCCTGGCATAATCGCTTCTTGATAACTCTCCTGACCGCTCTCTTTTCCATCTATGATTAAATGCCCCTTGGCCAGATCATCAGTGCTTTTATCATAGAGAAGGTCTCCGCTCATCGTTTGAGTTTTATTGGAACCATCTACAGTGATAGATAATTTCACCTTCATTTTCATTGAAGTTAGATCTTCATTCGCAGTTTCTGCTTTCTCCAAGAGTTCTTCAATATCGTCAGAAGAAGTATTCTTTTGGCTCTCACGGGAGCTATTCTCAGTCCCACCCTGATTCTTTTGAGAATGCTTCTGCCCAATCAAGCTACAAGCCCCTAAACTAAGCGTAAGCAAGGCTGTAAGGGCCATAAAGGTAATCTTTTTGAATTTCATGAGTCTTCCTCCTTTGAGACATGGATATAAAAGATAATCATTCAATCAAGCCCAGCAAAGTTTTATTAACCAAATGTTAGCTTTCATACCTACAGTCAAACCTCTAAAAAGCAAATCATGCTCCTTAGTTAAAACAAGTTTATTTGTTTATTATACCATTTTTTATTTACTATAGAAAACAAAGCAAAAAGACTGAATATTCAGCCTTACTTGTCTTTCATAATCGGAACCCGTCCAAAATTTTGTTCCATAAGTGCAGGATTGCCTAGTTGATAGACCTTATCAGCCTGCTGGGTTAGACTATCCCATGGCTCCTTGCCGATACGGCTGACCAATTCAACTTTTCCTTTAAGCTGGGACAAATGCTGGCGCCCCTGCTCGGAAAAGCCTAAAATATGAACACCTGACGGAAGTTCTTCTTGCCTAGCTCCGACTAGGATATAGGTCAGCAGACGCCGGACCCGAGCCTTGGTATAGCGCTTGGTCGCCACCTGTTCAACTAGCTCTTCTATGGTCTCACTGCTTTTCAAGGCCACTCTAATCCTGACGGCCAATTCCTGATTGACCTGATAAAAGTTTGTCAAATCCGGACAGGTCACTATCTGGTAACGGAGATAAGGAAAGAGGTCCGACCAGATCACCTTGGGAGCCGTTTCAAGCAAGTGATGGGCTGGAGTGAATTTTTTGAGAAAGTCTGGCTGGTCCAGATTCTGACGAAGGGCAGTTGCGGAAGCAAATTCCTGATTAGCTGACAAGGAATGATAGCCGGCTCCCTGACGTTGAATCGGGCGCAGTTTTATAGCCTTTCCCGCCACAGCTTTGGCATAGGCCAAGCCTAAGATATGATTGGGCGTAGAGCCTGAGAAATTGAGCCCTGCAAATTCCTGCCACATGGCCTGAGTCTTCTGGGGATAGGATAGGGAATCAAGCAGGCTAGACAGGTAAGCTTCCATCTGCTCTGCCTTTTCGCCATAGACCCTCGAAATACTCTCATAGTCCAACACTTCCTCGGTTCCAAAAGTCAGCTGTTCGATACCTAGCCTCTCTAAGATGTCTACTGCTCCCTTAGCGAAAAAGTCCGCCGCCTGGACACTGACTAAGAAAGGCAACTCAAGGACCAGATCCGCTCCAGCTTCCAAAGCCATCTGTGCCCGAGTCCACTTGTCCGCGATAGCCGGCTCGCCTCGCTGAACAAAATTGCCGCTCATAGCGATAATTTTCAGACCAGAAGCCTGCTCCAGCAGATATTTGTGCCCATTATGAAAAGGATTAAACTCTGCGATAATACCGGTAACTGTCATCTCATTTCTCCGCTACAAAGAACCAGCGAGCGCTCTTGTCAGTTGGATTCTTGTCCTCAAAGTCCGCGTAAACCTTGACATTCTTAAAGCCAGCCTGCTCCAACAAGATATCATAGGTCAGAATCTCATAGGTCCGCTCCTCATGCACCTCATCATGGCGCGTGAAGCGCCCATCCTCGTCTTGGACAAAGAAGGTCAGCTCATGCACGATAGAATGAGGCGGTTCGTCCGCATAAGAATCCCATACCATAGCAAAGGTTTCAGCATTTTCATGATAAGAATAGTCTGGAAAAACCTCGTCAATCTGGTAAATCGAGTGCACGTCAAAGATAAAGCGGCCGCCCTCATTTAGATGTTGGTAGACTTGAGTGAAAACCTGACCGACATCGACTTCGTCCTCCATATAGCAAATGGAGTCTGAGTAACAAGTCACCAAATCAAACTGACCGACGCCGCTCAAATCCAGCATATTGCCCTGGATAAAGGGAATGTCCAAACCGGCCTCTCTGCTGCGCTTCTCTGCCAAATCCAGCATTTCCTGACTCAGGTCCAACCCTGTCACCTCAAAACCAGCCTGCTTAAAATAAATAGACTGAATGCCCGTACCGCAGGCCAACTCCAGCAGCTTTTTCTTATCCTTGGGAAAATGACGCAGGCTGAAATCTGTCCACTTCTCATACAAAGAATCATCCATAATCGCATCGTAAACCGACGCGAAGGTTTCATAAGTTGCCATACTTTTCCTTTCAAAAATAGCCCAGCCAGCAGGCTGACTGAGCCGAATTCTGCTTTCTGCCTAAGGGCAAAAAATCACTTGTTTTTTTCTTCCAATAAGGCTGCAACATCCACACCAGTTGCTTCGTGCCAGAGTTTTTCCAGATTGTAATGCGCCCGCATTTCCTCTGAAAAGACATGGACGACCACGCCGCCCAAGTCTAAGAGCACCCAGCCGCCAGCTGCGTCTCCCTCAACATGGCCAGCAGAAACACCTGCTTCAGCAGCTTTCTCACGGATATTTTCAGCTACTGCATCCAGCTGACGACTGTTCATAGAGCTGACGATGACAAAGTAATCTGTTACAGTAGTCAGACCTTGCAAATCCAAAGCTACAATATCTTCTGCACGCTTTTCATCGGCCGCCTTCACGACCAGTTCCAATAATTCTTGTTCTTTCATAGTTCCTCTTTAATTAAAAATGTTTTTGTAATCTCGAACATCCGCAAAACGTCCGTCCCAAATTTTTTGGTAAAAAGTATTTATTTTTTCTGCCGAAGCCTCTTCTCCATCAAAAGTTGTAAAAGCACCTTCTGGAATGACAAGTTTATAATTAAATTCAAATCCAACTTTAACTGATGCATCTACACAATATTCTGTCTGCATTCCACATAAAACTAGACGACCAATATCTTCTTTATCCAAGTAATCCTTCAAACCTGTCTCTTTAAATATACTATTATACTTCTTCTGAAAGACCTTTTCATCTGACTTCCGATTTAAGAGTGGAGACAACTGCCAATCTTCCAATGCACTGTCTTCTGGATTTTCCATATGCTGAATATAGATAATTTCGACACCTTTACTCCTAGCCTGATGCTGCAGAAAGGAAATTTTATCCATCATTTTATCAGACTGAAAACCTGTTTCCACTAAGATATTTTGTACATCTATAATGATTAGAGCTGTTTTCATTCTTCTATTTCCTTCAAATATCCTACAAAGGCATTGTAAGTCTCCAAAGTTTGCGGATAGATGGGCATCCCTTTGTGAGCCAAGTGCTCCACAGTCCTTGCTGTTTCATAGGCCACAGCCTGATTGAGTGACCGCTGAGCCAGCTCTCTAGCCTTGTCCACTCCCGGAAAGTCACGGTTGTGCTCAATGTAGTCGGCGACATAGACGACCTTGTCCAGCTCAGACATGGTGCCACTGCCCACTGTATGAACCTCGATGGCTCGCAGAATATCAGCGCCTTTCACACCTAAATCTTCCTGAATCTTGTAAATGCCCACCATGCCATGCCAGACATTATTGCCCCAGTTTTTCAGATCAGGATCCAGCTGGTATTTGTCAATCAAGACTAGAAATTCCTCATCCGAGACCTTCTTAGCATAGTCGTGTAGGAGACCTGCCAGACCCGCTTTTTCGACGTCAAGACCGAAGCGCTCCGCTAATTCTCGGGCAGCCTTTTCCACACCTAGACAATGCCGCAGGCGCTTCTCGGGCATGACTGTTTCCATCTTAGCCAGCAAGGCCTCACGGCTTATACTGATATAGCTTTCATAGGTCATAGGTAAAGCCCTTCTTTCTCAATATAATCTAAGACTGGCTGAGGCAGCAAGAAATTAGGAGTCCGTCCCTGAGCCAGAAAATCCCGCACCATGCTGGAGGAAATATCCATAAGCGGTACATCTACCCAGATGACAGGGTAAGAAGTCCCCGCCTTGTAGCGCGGCCGCTGAACACCGACAAACTGAACCAGCTCAACCAGCTCATCAATCCGATACCACTTGGGTAGGTAGTCCACCATATCCGCACCGATGATAAAATAATAGTCCGTATCTGGATGCTGTTCTGTCAGTAGCTTCATGGTGTCGTAGCTGTAAGAAATTCCCTTGCGCTCCAGCTCAATGGTTTCAATCCCTAGTCCTTCAATGCCCTCAATAGCCAGCTCCAGCATTTTCAGCCGATGCTGCTCATCAATAGTTTCTTTCTTATCCACATGGGGCGGCTCGTACTCTGGCATGAGCAGAACCTGATCCAAGCCCAACTGTTGCCGGACCTGATCCGCCACGACCAAATGAGCATTGTGGACAGGATTGAAATTTCCACCTAAAATGCCAATCTGCTTGCGTTTTTTATCTTTAACTTCTGGTTCTAAATCCACCTTGGTAAAGGGGGTCAGTAATTCAATAGCCATAGGCTGACATCTCCACAGAAATTTTTCCTTAAATTTGCTTGACTTTAACAGAGAGTTTGCGATTTTCTTTCTTGCTGGATTGCTTGTAGAGGATTAAGATCCGGCCAATCTTCTGCACCGTATCCACTCCGATTTCCTCTTCTAGAATCTCAGCAACTTCATGGATATTCTCATCTGTATTCTGCAAGAGCGTAACCTTGATTAATTCTCGTGCATCCAGTGCCTGACGGACGCTGGTTTTGATTTGGTCATTGAGTCCATTTTTCCCAATCTGAATGATAGGTTTGAGACTGTGTGCCTGACTGTTGAGAAAGGCGCGTTGTTTTGATGTTAGTGTCATGTTCTTCTATAAGGCTTGAGACAGTTAGGACCTGCTTCTCTCCCCACTGCTCACGGCCTTTCCCTTTCTTATTAAAGGAGATTTATTCCCCTTGGTTTCTTGAGTATTAAATAATAGCTTTCCGAGTGACAACCGCCACACCCTCTGGCGCCCAACCAGCTACTCGGGCAGGACCACTGACGCGAATCCAGCCCAAACCTGAGAAGACGATATCTGTCTTGTCCTTGATGGTAAATTCATGCTTGACCAAGGCTGGAAATTCTTTCTTTTCCTTGCCAACTGGCGGCACCAAAAGACTGCCGACATGTTTGTCATAAAATTCGCTAGCACCTTGCAACTTGGTACGGTGGAGCTTAAGCTCATTGTCAAAATAAGCTGTGAAGCCTTGCTTGTCTCCCGCCACAAAGTCAAAGCGACCCAAACCACCCAAAAAGAGGGTTTGCTCTGGATTGAGCTGGTAGGTTTTGGGTTTGATTTCCTTTTTGGGACTGACGTATTTGAGATTCTTAGCAGAAAGATAGTGAGCCATCTGGTGACGATGGATGATACCTGGCGTATCATAGATATGACTGCCATCCGCCAAAGGAATCTCAATTTTATCCAGAGTCGTACCTGGGAAGCGAGAAGTCGTAATAATATCCTTATCTCCCGTGATTTCCTGAATAATCGCGTTAATCAAAGTAGACTTGCCCACATTGGTCACACCGACCACATACACATCACGTCCCTTGCGGCAATGCTCAATCTTGTCAATCAAGTCCTTGATGGCCTGCTTGTTCTGAGCAGAGGTCAGGACCACATCAACTGGACGCAAACCTTCTTCATGAGCTCGCTCCGTCAGCCATTGGGTCACCTTGCTATCCTTGACCGACTTAGGCAGAATGTCCTTTTTATTCCCAACCAAGAGAACATCGTTTCCAGCAACAAAGCGAGGCAGGCCAGGGATGACCGAGCCATTAAAGTCAAAAATATCGACAACATTGACGACCAAAGCGTCGCTATCTCCAACTTCGTGGAGAAGCCGCAGAAAGTCATCATCCGTCAGCTGAACATCGCTGATTTCATTATAATGACGCAGGCGGAAACAGCGCTGACAATAGAGTTCACCTGTCTCTAAGCCTTTTTCTAGAGCTGACTGAGGCGTGTAACCTAGCTTGCCCTTATCTTCTGTCTGAATAGGGACTCCGCAGCCGATACAGAGAAGTTCTTCCATGCTTAAATTCCTTTTTTATATTGAATTGGACCGTATTTTTCAGTAATTTTCTTGAGCACGCGGCGTTCACGCGCCCGATTGATCTGAGTCTTGATAGAGTCATTCTCGACCAGTGGCTTCACCAAAATCGAACGAATCCCGGCCCGATGAGCAGCCCGAATATCCGTCATGAGCTGGTCGCCCACCATCACCACTTCATTTTTTTCAAAATGAAAAAGCTTGAGCGCCCGGTCAATTCCCCAAGTGAAGGGTTTCATGGCCCAGTAGACATAGTCAATGTCAAACTTTTCAACAGCCCGCTTGACCCGTTTTTGGTTATTATTGGACACCACGATAATCCGAATGCCCGCGTCCCGCAAATCATGGAGCCACTTCTTCATCTCTGGAGTCCCGTCAGGATTATTCCAAGCAATCAGGGTATTATCCAAATCCACCAAAACCGCTTTGATCCCCTGTCTTTTCAAACTCTCTACTGTTAAATCGTAAACTGCCTCGACCGCAAAGTCCGGCATATAATCTTCAATCGCCACATCTCTCTCCAAAAATTCGTATTCTCATTATTATAGCATAAAATGGGCTTTTTGGCACTTACAGCCTCAAAGATTACAAAAAGGGCAAAAGATGATATAGTAGTGATAGTATAAATGTTCTGGAGGTTTGTATGGCAGAAAAAAACAGGCAGATGCAGGCTGTTTCCCCTCTTTTGCAAAAGATTATCAACTGGTCGTCCGCCATTGGCGCTCTAGGAACGGTGGCCTTTTGTCTTTGGGCCTATTTCGCTGGTGTCCTCCAGTCCAAGGAAACTCTCTCAGCCTTTATTCAGCAGGCAGGTATCTGGGGGCCACCTCTCTTTATCTTCCTGCAGATTCTGCAGACGGTCGTGCCCATTATCCCTGGCGCCCTGACTTCAGTCGCTGGTGTTTTCATCTACGGCCATATCGTCGGTACCATTTATAACTATATCGGTATTGTCATTGGCTGCGCCATTATATTTCACCTAGCTCGCACCTACGGTCCGGCTTTTGTCCAGTCTGTCGTCAGCAAGCGTACTTATGATAAATATATCAGCTGGCTGGATAAGGGCAATCGCTTTGAGCGCTTCTTTATTTTCATGATGATTTGGCCCATCAGTCCAGCCGACTTTCTCTGTATGCTGGCCGCCCTGACCAAGATGACTTTCAAAAAGTACATGCTGATTATCCTTCTCTGCAAGCCTATCACTCTCGTCATCTATACCTACGGATTGACCTATATCATTGATTTTTTCTGGAAAATGGTCTCCAAATAAAAAGAAGTTGAATTGCACCGCACCCCAAAAGTTAGACAGAAAAAATCTAACTTTTGGGGTGTTTTTAAATGAAACTAACTTATGAGGATAAAGTTCGAATCTATGAACTAAGAAAACAAGGAATCAGCTTAAAGCGACTTTCAGAAAAATATGGAATGAACCTTTCAAAACTTTTGACATTACAAACCTTTTTCTATATCTTTGCTTATTACAGCACAAATCATAAAGAAAAATCAGCCAGTTTTGACTGATTTTCATCTCATGATTAAGCAAAGATTTATTCTGGCGACACCAAAATCTTGATCTGCGCCTTGTCCTGAGTCAGCTCGATAAAGCCTTCTTGCACAATATCCTCCAACTTAATCTTCTTAGTCACAAGCTTGTCAGCAGAGAAATAACCCTGCTCCATCAGTTCCAGCACCTTAGGGAAAATATGCCGATAGGCGATAATACCCTTGAGCGTTTTTTCTTGAATGGCAAATTCATTAGGATTGATGCTGGCTTCTCGCTCCCAAATAGAAACTACCATACATTCTCCAGCCTTGTGAACAGCAGCCAAAGCTTGTCCCAGCACAACCGGCACCCCAGTCACTTCATAAGACACATCTGCCCCGCTACCAGTTAAACGATGAATAGCAGCTACCACGTCTTCGCCTTCTTCTGGTCGCACAATAATCGCCCCAAGCTCCTCTGCCTTGGCTTGACGTTCTGGAGATAATTCAACTCCATAAATCTTAGAGGCACCGGCTGCCCGCAAAGCCTCAATAATCAAGAGTCCGATTGGTCCCAAACCGAAGACAACTGCTGTATCGCCTGTCTTAAGAGCCGACTGACGGACCGCGTAAACAGCCACAGCAGCTGGTTCTGTCAAGGTCGCCTGCTCATAGCTAAGGCTGTCTGGAACTTTGTGAACAATGTCTCCGTCCAAAACACAGTATTTGGCAAAACCGCCGTCTGCCGCCAGACCAACAAAGTTTAGATTAGGGTCCAGATTATAGTCACCGACAAGATTATGCTTAGCTAAAATGGGCTCAACTGTTACCCGATCGCCAACTTCGACCCGTGTCACAGCACTGCCGACCTCAAGAATTTCCCCAGCAAACTCATGTCCCAAAGTTACAGGCGCTTTCTGGCCAGAGTAGACGTGCTCTGTTTCTGTCGGAATAAAAATCGGTCCGTCCAGATATTCATGCAAGTCAGTTCCACAAATTCCTGTATACTTGACCGCAATTTTGACCTGATGCGGTTGGACTTCCGGTACATCCACTTCTTCAATACGGACATCTTTAGCGCCATACCAACGCGCAGCATTCATTTTTGCCATAAACATACCTCGCTTTATAATTTGTTAGTTTTATTGTAAACCCTTTCAGAAATCTTGTCAAAAGATTAACTACATTTTCAAAAAATAGCATACAAAAAACCAGCATCAGCTGGTCTTAGACTTATTCTGCAATTCTAGCCGTGTAAAAAGGCAGAAGGAAGAGGAAACTAATACAAAGAATCAGGAGAATCACACGGAGCCATCCGCCAAATAGAAGCGCAACCACTAAAGTTACTAAATAAACGGAAAAATTAGTAAAATTAGTTTCAATCAGCAAGGTTTGGCCTGCTTTAACTGTCACTGGCTTGGTTTTCATAGGAGCAGATCCCGCACGGACTTCTGCTTCATTAGCCGCAATTGGAAAAACAACCTCTTCTCCGTTTTTGATTGCGCCAACTTTCTGACCATCGATAAAGACTGGAAACTTACCAATAATCCCTACAAAACCTGTCTCGCGTTTGATTTTAATTTCTGACATAAAAGACTCCTTTGTTTTTTTAATTATTTTAACATAACTAATGGCTAAAGAAAAGATAAAAAACCAGCCTCATGACTGGTTTTTTACTGATTTCTAAAGTTTCTCCAACTCTTCATTGAGCAGTTTTTGTGCTACTTGTGGGTTGGCTTGACCCTTGGTAGCCTTCATAAGCTGACCAATCAGTGACTTGGCCGCATTCTTATTGCCGCCCTTATAGTCATTGATAGCTTTTTCGTTGTTTGCAAATACTTCTTGGATTATTGGAAGAAGCTGGGCAGGGTCTGAGATTTGGATCAGTCCTGCTTTTTGCACATACTCTTTTGCAGAGCCACCGTTTTTAGCTAGATGAACAAAGACCTTCTTAGCAATCTTAGAAGAAATCGTTCCGTCTGCAATCAGAGCAATCATCTCAGTCAGGTTCTCAGGTGTCAGCTCAATCTCAGAGATGGTCTTGCCTTCGGCATTGAGGTATTGAGCCACTTCTCCTTGGAGCCAGTTAGAGACAGCCTTAGCGTCACCACCTGCTGCAAGAGCTGCTTCAAAGAAGTCTGACACAGCCTTGGTCGCTGTCAACTGCTTGGCATCATAGTCAGACAGACCGTAATCGCCCACATACTTAGCCCGGCGTTCTTTTGGAAAGGCTGGCAGACTGCTGCGTACTTGCTCAATCCAAGCATCTTCAATCTCAAAGATAGGTAGATCAGGCTCTGGGAAGTAACGGTAGTCCGCTGAACCTTCCTTCACCCGCATGAGCAAGGTTTCGCCAGTCGCTTCGTCATAACGACGGGTTTCCTGACGGATTTGACCACCGCTGCGTAGGATTTCTGCTTGGCGTTTTTCCTCAAATGCCAGACCCTTGCGGACAAAGTTGAAGGAGTTAAGGTTTTTCAGCTCAGTCTTAGTGCCAAATTCTTCCTGGCCGTAAGGACGGATGGAAATATTGGCATCGACCCGCATGGAGCCCTCTTCCATCTTGACATCCGAAATACCCGTGTACTGAATGATTTCCTTGAGGGCAGTCAGATAGGCATAAGCTTCTTCTGGACTGCGCATATCCGCTTCAGACACAATCTCAATCAGAGGCACCCCTTGACGGTTGAGGTCCACATAAGAGTAGCCATCGCTGCCGTGGGTATTCTTTCCGGCATCTTCTTCCAAGTGAGCCCGCTCGATACGGATTTTCTTGGTCGTGCCATCTTCTAGCTCAATCTCAATCCAGCCATTGTAGCCAATCGGCTCATCAAACTGAGAAATTTGATAGGCTTTTGGATTGTCCGGATAGAAGTAATTCTTGCGGTCAAAGTGCATCTTTTGGTGAATGTCCATGTTCAAAGCCAGAGCAGCCTTGATACCATAGTCGATAACACCTTTATTCATAACAGGCAAAACACCAGGGAAAGACCAGTCAATGATATTGGTGTTGGCATTAGGATCTTCACCGAAGTGAGCTGGAGCCGGTGAGAAAATTTTTGAATTGGTCTTCAATTCAACATGGACTTCCAGTCCGATAACTGTTTCAAAGTTCATTATTTTTCACCTCCAAAGATAACTGGCTGCTGTTTGTGGTAGTCAGTCGTCGCTTCAAATGCTGCGGCTGCCTGATAGATGGTCGCTTCATCGAAGTGGTTCCCAATCAGCTGCAGGCCGACAGGAAGACCGTCTGCAAAGCCAGCTGGGATTGAAATGCCCGGCAGACCAGCCAGATTGACTGGAATGGTCAAAAGGTCAGCCAAATACATGGCCACAGGATCTTGGTTTTGGCTACCCAAGTCATAAGCAACCGTTGGTGCAGTTGGACCTAAGATCAAGTCGTATTTTTCAAAAACCTTAGCAAAATCTTGCATAATCAAGGTCCGAACCTGACCAGCTTTCTTGAAGTAGGCGTCGTAGTAACCAGATGACAAGCTGAAAGTTCCCAGCATGATGCGGCGTTTTACCTCTTCACCAAAGCCTTCGCTGCGGGATTTGACATAGACATCTTCTAGATTTTCAATGCCTTCTGCGCGGTAGCCATAGCGAATACCGTCAAAACGCTGCAGGTTAGAGCTGGCCTCAGAGGAAGCAATAATATAGTAAACAGCCACGCCGTACTTGCTGTGAGGCAGGCTGACCTCTTCAACAATAGCTCCTAGACTTTCCAAGTGCTTCGCAGCTGCTAAAATCGTTTCCTTGACCTTGCTGTCAATTCCCTCACCCATGTATTCCTTAGGCAGGGCAATCTTCATCCCCTTGATGTCTTGGCCAATCTTGCTGGTAAAGTCTGGCACTGCTTCTTGTGATGATGTAGAATCCTTAGAATCATTACCAGAAATAACATTCAAGAGCTGAGCATTTTCCTTAACTGTCTGAGAGAAAGGCCCAATCTGGTCTAAAGAAGATCCAAAAGCAATGAGCCCAAAACGGGAAACCCGACCGTAGGTTGGCTTGAGGCCGACTACACCGTTAAAGGAAGCGGGCTGACGAATGGAGCCACCCGTATCTGACCCCAGTGACAGACGAACCTGACCAGAGGCAACAGCTGTCGCTGAACCACCAGATGATCCACCAGGAACCTTGCTGCTGTCCCAAGCATTCTTAGTCGTCTTAAAGTAAGAGTTTTCGCTGGAGCCCCCCATGGCGAACTCGTCCATGTTGGTCTTACCAACGATAATCATGTCCTTACCGTAAAGCTTCTCCACGCTAGTCGCATCGAAAATCGGCTTGTAATTGTAGAGTATCTTAGAAGCAGCCGTCGTCAAAATCCCCTTGGTTGAGATATTATCCTTGACTGCCAGCGGAATTCCGCTCATAAGATTGTCCGCATCAATGCCCTTGGCGTCTAGAGCCGCAGCCTGAGCTAAAGCCTCCTCTTCGCTGACAGTAATGAAGCTGTCCACAGTCGCTTCACGTTCTTTGATGTCTGCTAAAGTTGCCTGAGTTAACTCTACTGCAGAAATTTCTTTCTTGACCAACAAATCGTGCAGCTCTTCAATAGTCTTGTGATTAAAAGTCATTAGGCATCTCCTCCGTCATCTAGGATGGCAGGCACTTTGATGTAGCCCCGCTCTTTTTCAGGTACATTTTGGAAAAACTCTTCCCGATTCCAGCCTGGCTGTGCCACATCTTCTCTCATATAGTTGATATTGGCAGCTACATTGGAAGTGAAAGGCACACCCTCCGTGTCCACTTCATTGAGCAATTCGACCATATCGACAATCTTGGTTAAGGTCGTCGCAAACTCAGCCGTTTCTTCTGGTGAAAAAGCCAGTTTTGACAGCTTAGCAACGTGACTTACTTCTTCTTGAGTAATCTTCATCTCTGATTCCTTTCATAAGATATGTGAGCTTTAGCGACTGAAAATAACAATTTCTAGATGATATCTTTATTTCCAAGCTTCAGCTCACCTTTACTTTGACAAGCTAGGGACGCTGATTTATTTGCCATCCGCTAGCTCTTTTCTTCAGCTTCTTCCTGCCATTCTTCAGGAATTCGCATCATTTCATTTTACCATATTTCAGGCTAATTCTTCAATTCCAAATGCAGTTCTTTGAGCTGTCTTAGATCCACCAAACTTGGACTTTCCAACATAGGATCAAAGCCAGTACCATTTTTCGGAAAAGCGATGACTTGGCGGATATTTTCTTCCCCAGCCAAAATCATAACCAAGCGATCCAAGCCTAGAGCCAAGCCGCCGTGTGGTGGGAAGCCGTATTCTAAGGCTTCCAGGAAGAAACCAAAGTCCCGCTCATAGTCTTCCCGGCTCATGCCCAATAGCTCAAACATCGCTTCCTGAGCCTTCCTGTCATGAATCCGTAGACTCCCACCGCCGATTTCATAGCCATTCAAGACGATGTCGTAAGCGTGACTGCGGAATTGATCTGGCTCCTGTCCATCTTCAAAGATTCCCTGTGTGAAAGGATGGTGCATGGCTTGATATCGGTTTTGGTCTTCATTCCACTCCAGCAGCGGCCAATCCACAACCCAGAGGAAATGAAGCAGACTCGGGTCAATCAAATCCAAAGCCTTTGCGACTTCTATGCGCAGATGTCCCAAAGCTTCCTGAGCCCGACGCTTTTTAGCCATGACCAGCAGGATGAGGTCTCCATCCTTGGCTTCAAAACGTGTCAGTAACTCCTGGCTTTCAGCTTCAAAGGTGCTAGCCAAATCCCCAACTAACTGGCCATTTTCAACCTTTAGACCGGCAAAACGACTGCAGCCAAACTCCTTCATTTCCTGATAGTAGTGACTCAGCTGTTTCTTGCTAAAAGCACTAGCTGCATCTGGCACACAGATTCCCATCACTTCCTCTTGGTTATCCAAGGCTTTCTTGATAAGAAGCGAATCATTGGACTGGCACAAATCCGTCAAATTCTTCAACTCCAGACCAAAGCGTGTATCTGGCTTATCAGATCCGAAGCGGCTCATAGCTTCTTCATAGCTGATAGTCGGAAAATCTTCCTTCAACTCTAAACCATGAGTTTTCTTGACAACAGCCTTGAGCATAGCTTCAACCAAAGCTCGGATTTCTTCCTCACTGGCAAAACTCAGCTCCAAATCCACCTGGGTAAACTCTGGCTGACGATCCCCCCGCAAGTCTTCGTCACGGAAACAACGAACAATCTGATAGTAGCGCTCGAGGCCAGCCCCCATCAGCAATTGCTTGAGCATCTGTGGACTCTGTGGCAAGGCGTAGAACTGATTTTTAAAGACCCGGCTAGGCACCAAGAAATCCCTAGCCCCTTCAGGTGTTGACTTGGTCAGATAAGGCGTCTCCACTTCCAAAAAGTCCAAACCATTCAAATATTCCCGAATGGTTGAGGTGACCTGGTGACGAAGTTTGAGGTTATGTGTCATCTTCTCACGGCGCAAGTCCAGGTAGCGGTATTTCTGACGCAGGTCTTCCCCTGTATGAGCATGTTGGTCCAGCTCAAAAGGCAGGGCCTTACTGCTAGCAATAACCTCAATCTTCTCTGCCCTCAGCTCAACCTGACCAGACTTGATGGACTTATTGACAAAGCGCTCTTCCCGCTGAACTACTTGCCCAGTCACTGCGATGACATCCTCTTTGCTAATGTCTTCCAGCTTAGCAAAATCTTCAATCTCACCGCCAACGAAGACCTGAAGCAAGCCCTCGCGGTCCCGCAACTCAATAAAGGCTAGTTTGCCGTGATTGCGGATATTGGCCACCCAGCCAGTCGCGGTCATGGTCTGTCCGACTTGCTCTAAACCATAGTTTCCGATAAAAATTTCTTTCATGTTCTTTCCCTTTCAGATCAATTAGTAACTCTCCTCTCTTGTTCAGGATATCTGAAGCATTCTAACATCAGCTTCAATTATCCTGTTACAAAAGAAAAGGGCTTTCGTCTCTAAAACAGACGAAAGCCGTGGTACCACTGTTATTCGCCGCCCTAAAAGGCAACCTCTGAGCTCGTAACGTGAGCGACGTTTGTGCTTAATCACACAAAAGATTACGAAACATGTTCTTCGTTTTTTGCTTTCTTGGTGCTGCTCTCAGCTATCAGCACTCTCTGTGCAAGTCAGCAAGCCTACTCTGCTTCTCTTTTACTCTTAAATTGTATCTATTATAGTCGAACCCAGGACATTTTGCAAGTGGTTTAAGGCAAATTTGTGATTTTCCTCTGACAGAGAAGCCACAGCCGGCTCTACCACCTGAATCTGATAACCAAGATTATAGGCATCAATCGCTGTATGCAAGACACAAATATCCGTCAAGACTCCCGTCAAAATGACCGTATCTACCTTTCTTTCCCGCAGGCGGATATCTAAATCCGTACCGGAAAAGGCAGAATAATGGCGTTTATCCATCCAAAAGACCCGAGAGTCTGCTTGATGCTTCTCATAAAAATCAGCCAAAGGACCATAAAGATTGCGACCGCTGGTCCCTTTGATATTGTGAGGCGGAAACAGCTTGCTTTCTGGGTGAAAGGCATCATTCTCATCATGGGCATCAATAGCAAAGAAGATATAATCGCCTCGGTCAAAAGCTACCTCAGTTACTTGAGCAATGGCTTCAGAAATTGCCTGTGCTGGTGCTCCTGCTGTCAACTTGCCCTCATCTGCGACAAAATCAACTGTATAATCAATGGAAATCAGTGCTTTAGCCATTAGTAGTCCCTCTTTTTAATTTCATCAAAGACATCCGGAATCAGAACTTTCAGATAAGTTCCCTTCATTCCCAGTGAGCGGCTTTCAATAATCCCAGCACTCTCCAGCTTGCGCAAGGCATTGACAATCACTGAGCGGGTAATCCCGATACGGTCAGCAATGACAGATGCAGTCAGCTGGCCTTCATTGCCATTCAGCTCGCCCAAAATTGCTGAAACAGCTCTCAGTTCTGAGTAAGACAGAGTATTGACTGCCATGGTCACTGCCGTCCGGCGGCGGATATTTTTCTCATCCTCTTCCCGCTGGAAGTTAAGCAGCTGGATACCAACCACTGTACTGGCAATCTCAACCAAAATCAGATCATCGTCCGCAAATTCCTTGTCATTTCGCCAGATAATCAATGAGCCTAAACGAATCCCTGAAACATGGATGGGAGCAATAGTAGTCAGGCCATCTGGAAAATCATCCTTGGTCTCTACCGGAAAAATCGTCAAATCATGCGTAACCGGCAGATTAGCCTCCGTTTCATAGACCAGATTGGCTTCTTGGACATACTCCTCTGGGAAATTCTTATCTTGGAAAAAAGCTTCTACACGGTCATTATTGGTCTTGTAGCGCATGAAATAGCCTAGAAGACGTCCCTTGCTATTGATAATGCAGGCATTGCAGTGGATAATATCAGCCAACTGACGCGTAATAGCATTATAGGGCAAATCTTCCTGCATCTGCTCTTCCGAGCGCTTCAGAATAGACGTAATTTTTCGTGTTTTTTCTAGTAAATCAGCCATATTTTTACCTCATATTTATTAGCTTCATTGTAACATAAAAGCAGTGAAATTTCAATAATTATCTGAAAATTTTTTATTGAAAAACAATTACATACAATTCTATAAAATAAAGAATTTTTCAAGTATATGACTTGATATATCAAGTCATATTAAACAAAAAACAGTCAAGAATTTGACTGTTTTTGATTGATTTTGTTCTTTCTAATCAAGAGAACGTTTCTTGTAGAACAATTTCATAGCCATGAGCAGAAGCATTTGGCCTGCAAGAATAAGCCAAGAAGAATGTTCCCCTGTCTTAGGTAAGGCATGACCTGAAGCAGCTGCCTGTTTATGATTTACAGGGCTAGCATTTCCAGTAGTTCCAAGAGCTGTATGCTGAGGATCTCCTACTTGTCCAGTAAGCGGAGAGCGAGCGAAACGCTCCTCTGTGTGAGCCAAAACAGATTGGTAATAACGAATATCTTCTTCCTTGTTTTGCTCAGCATAAGTTTGAGCTAGCAAGTCGTATGTTGCCTTAGCTTGTGCTTGAACTGCAGTTAAAACTGCTACTTTTGCTTCTTGATCTGTTTGGGCTGTAAGAGCTGCTTGGTAAGCAGCCTGAGCTGCGGCTAGTTTAGTTTTAGCTTGTTCCAAGTTTTCTTCTGCATTTTCAAGATTTGACAATGACTCTTTAGCCATTTGCAAAGCTGCTTCAGCATCTGTAACAGCTTTTTCAAGAGTAGTCTTTCTTTCTTTTGCTGCATTCAAAGCTGCGTCTAGCTGAGTCAACTTATCTGATTCAGTTTTTAGAGCTTCTTGAGCTGCGGCAACTGTCGTTTGAACAGCAGTCAGAGCTGCTTGGGCCTGAGTTAATTTGTCCGCTTTAGTCTTGTCATCCAAGTTTGAGTTTTGCAGGGCCGCTTCTGCTGCTGCCAAAGCTGCTTGATCAGCTGCCAACTTCTCTTGAGCTGCGGCAAGAGCTGCTTGAGCCTGAGCTGTTGCTGATTGGCCTGCTTGAGCTTGGGCCTGAGCCAGTTGCTGATTAGCTTGCTCTAAAGCTGCAGCTCTCCGATTATAAGTAGACTGGGCAACTCCCTTAGATGCCAGAGCCAGTTGATTGGCCTTGAAGGCAGCGTCATAGGCAGTTTGAGCCTTAGCTACTTCCTGCGGATCTATTTTTGCTGTTGCAGCTTTGCCTGTAATCGGGCTGGCATTGAAGTTCTTTTTGCTAGCATATTTGACCTGATCTTCTGACACCATGGTGAAATGAGCCATAGTGATGTCGCTTTCCATTGAGAAATCAACTCCCAGATAGTTTTTCTGGCGACCAGTATTGAGACCAGAGATTGATGTAGCATGCAGCCATTCATAGCCATTAAACATGAATTCAACAACAGAATCATAGATTCGTCTCTTCATTTCAGCCACACTCATTTGGCCAGCTTTTTCTCTCCAGATATAAGCGTTTTCATAATACTGTAGACCTTTGCTCTCTTGCTCAGCACTTGTAGTCATTAAACCATATTCACGCGCTACGCGGTTAATTGCTTTAGCATCGTGATGGTATTTCTCCATCAAATCCCAGTTCCAGTTGTCTTTGCGGTATTCTGTCGCCACCTTATCAGCGAAATCAATTGAAGACGGTGTCACAACCACTTCACCAGTTCCCATCTGAGTACGCAGTTGGTTGATGAGTTCTGAAGCAAACTGTGAAAGTTCCTGACGAACATTCTGTGGAATATTGTTGGTATCAATCAAAGCTTTGCTATCTGTAGGATCTGCTACATAACGATTGAGAGCCTTAGCACTGGCATTCAGTGCAGCCAGTCTATTTTGAATCTCATTAGTTTTTTGCTCTGATAAATTCGGTGCGATTAGCTCTCTCAAGGCTGCAATGTATTCCGGCGTCATTGACACACGGTTTTTATTGCTAGAAGCTTCAGTAGTAATTTTTCCAGCTTGAGCCTTTTGCAAAGCCTGTTGAGCTTGGTTCAGATCTGACTGAGTCTTCTCAGCTGCAGCAGTTTTTTCCTGCAAGTTCTTTTGAGAAGCATCACGAGCCGTCTTAGCCTGAGTCTGGTTGGTCTGAGCTTTTGCAACCTCAGCCTGCTTCTGACTGTCAGTCTGACGAGCTGTAGCTACTTTTGCTTGAGCTGTTTCAACAGCAGACTGGTCAGCTGCCACCTTGTCTTGGGCTGCTTTCACATTTTTTTCTGCTTTAGCTGTAGCGTCCCCACTTAGGTTGGCCTGAGCTTCCTTCACGTCATTTTGAGCTTTAGCAAGGCGTCCTTCTTGAGTTTTCGCTTGCTCTTGAGCTTCTTTAGTCTTGGCTGCCTGGGCATCGCGCTCAGCTTCAGCCGTCTTAGTTGCTTGATCAGCTTTAGCCAGTTCTGACTTGTTGCTGTCCACTTGAGCTTTTTGATTGCTCTCTTCTTGCTTAGCTGTTTCAATAGCTTCCGGACCAGCTTTATCAGCTGCCTCCTGTGCCCGGTTAGCTTCAGCTTGTGCTTGCTCGACCTGGCTTTGAGCCGCAGCAGTATTTGCCTGAGCTTGAGCCAAATCAGCTTTCCCTTGTGCAACATTGCTGTCGGCTTCTTGTACAAGAGCCTGAGCAGCGTCTACCTGTTCTTTCGAAACAGATTCATCCTTCTGTGTGTTTTCCGCCTGTGGTTGGCTTTGACTAACGGGCGCATCAGAATAAGACTGATTATCAACTAATTGATCAGCCTGAACTCCTTCTGCGAGCACCAAAGACAATGCCGCTGCACTGACAGAAAAAGCACTAAGTGTCTTTTTCATTGTCAATATAATCTCCTCCACTTTTTCATCATTGTTAAAAACATTGACAAACACATTCTACCATGTTTGTCTTCTGGAAGGAAGACGCTAACACATTTTTTTAAGTATTTTTGGACAGATACATAAAAAATGTTGGACAAATTCCTAAAAAATGTCGGTAAAACCGCCTATAATTTTTACCAATTGACTCCAAATTCAATTTCCAGAGCATCTTATTTTTTTTATTTTTGCAATTCAAAGACAGCCATCGGGATAAAAAATATGTAAAATAGATAAGGAAAAGGCCGGAATATTTTCCAGCCTTTTTGTAGCATCCGCTTATTAACGGCGATATTGGCGCAAGAAGCGCGTCATTTTTTCTTGGATTTGAGCTAGCTCATCTACTCGAGGCAGATAAACGATGCGGAAATGATCTGGATCCTTCCAGTTAAAGCCTCGTCCATGGACAAGAAGGACTTTTTCCTGCTTGAGGAAATTGAGCACAAACTGCTCATCATCGTCGATATGATACATGTTCCGGTCAATTTTCGGGAAAATATAGAGACCAGCTTTAGGCTTAACAGCTGACAGTCCTGGAATATCCTGAATAGCCTGATAGATGAAATTACGCTGCTCATAGATACGGCCACCCGGCAAAAGCAGTTCATCCACAGACTGATGACCGCCAAGTGAGGTTTGGACGACTTGCTGAGCCAAGACATTGGAGCACAGGCGCATGTTGGAGAGCATGTTCAATCCTTCGATATAACCCTTAACATGATGTTTAGGACCAGATAGCACCATCCAGCCAACACGGAAGCCTGCGATTCGGTGCGACTTGGAAAGACCATTCATGCTGACACAGAAGATATCAGGAGCTAGACTAGCTACAGACGTATGGACATTGCCGTCCATCACCATGCGGTCATAAATTTCATCCGCAAAGATAATGAGATTATTTTGGCGAGCAATTTCCACAATTTCCAGCAGCAGTTCCTTAGGATAAAGTGCTCCTGTTGGATTGTTAGGGTTGATGATAATGATAGCCTTGGTATTAGATGTGATTTTTGACTTGATGTCGTCAATATCTGGATACCATTCTGCCTGCTCATCACAGACATAGTGAACAGCATTCCCACCAGCCAGACTGACTGCAGCCGTCCAGAGTGGGTAGTCTGGCATTGGTACCAGCACCTCATCTCCGTCATCCAGCAATCCTTGCATGGACATGACAATCAGCTCACTGACACCATTTCCCAGATAAATGTCATCAATATCTACATTAGGAAAATTCTTAAGCTGGCAATACTGCATAATGGCCTTACGGGCTGAAAAAATTCCCTTGGAGTCAGAGTAACCCTCACTGTCACGCGCATTCATAATCAAATCATGAATGACCTCATCTGGAGCGGTAAAACCAAATTCAGCCGGATTCCCTGTATTGAGGCGGAGAATCTTTTCGCCATTGGCCCGCATGCGCATAGCTTCATCCAAAACTGGACCACGAATATCATAGGCAACATGTTCCAGCTTGCTGGACTTGTCAAATTCTTTCATTCTTATTTTTCCTCTATTCATCAGAATGTTATCATTATACCACCAGAAAAAGCGATTGACAACAAAAAAATAAGCTCACTTTTCATCTAATTAAAAAGAGAATTATAGGACAAAAAGCCCCATTCTTTTTCTAATCCCTCAAAGTAAAGGAATCTTTTTCTGCTTGCAATTTTCTGACAGCATTTCCATTTTATCTTTACTTTTTTTCTGAAAAGGGTTACAATAGAAACAAGAAAATAGTTGCAAATCACTCGGACGCTATGGACTGATTGATTTTTGTTCAGCCCAATCATTCTTTAAATGATGCGACGTCCTTTGCCGACCATTTTAGAGGAGGTAGCTCTATGACTCAGAAATATGAAAACATTATGGTTGCTGTAGATGGTTCTCACGAATCCGAACTAGCTTTTGAAAAAGGTGTTAACGTAGCTCTCCGAAACGGCTCTCGTCTCACTATCGCCCATGTCATTGACACTCGGGCTTTGCAAAGTGTCTCAACCTTTGATGCAGATGTTTACGAGGACTTACAGGAAGATGCTAAAAAGCTGACAGCTGAGCTGAAAGAAAAGGCTCAAAAATCCGGTATCAAGTATGTTGACATTGTCATTGAGATGGGCAATCCCAAGACTCTCTTGGCAACAGATATCCCAGAAGAGCACAAGGTAGATCTGATTATGGTCGGTGCTACCGGTCTCAATGCCTTTGAACGGCTGCTAGTCGGCTCTTCATCTGAATATATCCTGCGCCACGCCAAGGTTGACTTGCTGGTGGTCAGAGACCCAGAAAAGACTTTATAAAAACTAGAGCAGTTACCTGCTCTAGTTTTCTTCTTTCTGCTCTAAGGTACGCTGGTAGGCCTGAATCTGTCGTTCCAGTTCTTCTTTAATAGCTCCTTCGGGCGCGTATTTTTCTTCCCAGTCATCTGGTTTGAGGATTTTATGGGTGACGGGGTCAAAGTGAGCTTTTCCGTCTGGGAAAATTTTGCCCATATTGGCCCGATGGACAATATCGAACAGCTGCTCTGGATCTACTCCCATCAGGACAAAACTGCCATAAGTGAAGTATAGAGTATCAATCAGGGCATCTACCTGACCGACTAGAGAAACCTCAGCCTGACTCTTGGAGCGAACCTTGTCAGCAGCCTTGTCAAGCGCTTGATGGAGATAGGCTACAGAACTGTCAAAGTCTTCCTCTGAGTTACTAGCAGCTCGCAGAAACTCAACCAACTCTTCTAGCTTAAAGCCTGCCCGATAGCGAGCGTCCTGAGGCGACCAAGCAATCGGCTCTTCCTGAGTACTTTCATCCATGACACTATGGAACTCTTTAACTTTATTAAAGTGATGGTCGCTACTGGTAAAGACCTTTTCCCTCGCTAGGATGCCAAAATGCTCCAGAGCCTTATGAATCCCATCCTGACTATTGCTGCTAGTTGTATGCTTGGCCACTTCCTTGACCGAGCTGGTTCCATTTCCCATTGCAATAGAGAGACCAACTCCTGATAGCATTTCCAAGTCATTGTCAGAGTCGCCGAAGGCCATGACCTGATGAATGTCAAAGCCATATTCCTTGCCGACTCTGCGAATCCCCTCTAGCTTAGATGTGTCTTTATTGATAATATCAACCGCATAGGGGCTACTGCGGGTAAATTTCAAATCAGGGAAGTCTGCTTCAATCTTACGGCTTTCTTCTGGACTGGCCAAAATCAAAGCTTGGTAAATCGACTCCTGAATCAGCTGCAGGAGATCCTTTTCATGCTGGGGCAGGGCCTTACTGATGACTTTATTAAAACCGTGACTGACTGTTCGCGCCATTCTCTTAGGGATGAAGCGGCTAGTCCACTGGGAGAAAGGGCTCATGCCGAAGGACATAATCTTGGAGCCCAGCATAGCCTCAGCCGTCCCCAAGGAAATTTCTTTCCGATGCTTCTTAGCATAGGCGATTAAATCCCGTAAACTCTGCTTGTCAATGGGACTGGCAGAAATCACCCTATCTCTTGAAAAAATATACTGGCCATTATAGGTCACAGCAAAGTCTAAGTCCAATTGCTCCATAAAAGGTTTGACAAAGAAAGGACCGCGGCCTGTTGCCAAACCGACCAATATTCCTTGCTCCTTTAAACTCTGAATAGCCTTTTCTGTAGATTTCAAAACCGTTCGACTGTCATTGACCAGTGTCCCATCAATATCAAAAAAGACGGCCTTTACTTCCATTGATTTTCTCATTCTTTCCTTTTATGATACAATAAATTATAACACAAAAATGACCTACAATCACATGAATTGCAGAAAAGAAAAGCTGGAGTAATATCCATGCAACAGAAATGAAAACTCTATGAAAACATAATGTGAGTTTTCAACTCTGCATTATGACTACAAGGAGAAAAAGGATTTATGACAAAAAAAATCTTGGTCCTGCATACAGGAGGAACCATTTCCATGCAGGCTGACGGCTCTGGGGCTGTCGTCACCAACGCTGATAACCCTATGAACCATGTGACAGTTCCGCTTGAGGGGATTGAGACGGAAGTCATTGACTTTTTTAATATTCCTAGTCCTCATATCACGCCCCAGCACATGCTCAAGCTCTACCAGAAAATCAAAGCCAGTGCTGACCAATTTGACGGAGTGGTCATTACTCATGGGACAGACACTTTAGAAGAGACGGCTTACTTTCTGGATACTATGCAGCTGCCAAAGATTCCGGTCGTTCTGACCGGGGCTATGCGCAGTTCCAATGAGCTGGGGAGTGACGGAGTCTATAACTACCTGACAGCCCTGCGGGTGGCTAGCGATGAAAAAGCCAGTGATAAAGGCGTGCTTGTCGTGATGAATGACGAGGCACATGCTGCCAAGTATGTAACCAAAACCCACACGACCAATGTCAGCACCTTTCAGACGCCTACTCACGGACCGCTTGGTTTGATTATGAAGCAGGAAATTCTCTATTTTAAGACAGCGGAGCCTCGGGTCCGCTTTGACTTGAACAGCATTTCTGGTCTGGTGCCCATCATTCCAGCTTATGCTGGTATGAAGACAGAGCTTCTGGACATGCTGGATTTAGACAAGATAGACGGCCTCATCATAGAGGCATTCGGTGCTGGCAATCTTCCCAAAGAAGTGGCGGACAAACTGGCTGATATAATAACAGCCGGACTGCCAGTTGCTCTGGTCTCTCGCTGTTTTAACGGAATTGCTGAGCCAGTCTATGCTTATGAAGGAGGCGGCGTCCAGCTGCACCAGGCTGGTATCTTCTTCGTCAAAGAGCTCAATGCCCAAAAAGCCAGAATCAAACTGCTCATCGCCCTGAATGCTGGACTCAAAGGTCAAGAACTCCGAGATTATATGGAAGGCTGAGAAAAAAATCCCTATTTATTTTCTTTAAATCAAAAAGTGCTAAGTTTGCTTAGCACTTTTTTGACTCATTCATATTCTAACACTGGGAAAACTTCATTGAATCGCTGGCCTTAGAAGATAACCTCAAACAGAGACTCTAGAATTTCAAAAATATAATCACTTACCATAGGTCACCTCCATTTTCTGAGTTTGCTTAAATGTCTTCGGATAGTGGACTTTGATTGTAACTTTCATAGCTTTTACCTCGCTTATCATTCATTCTTTAAGAGCAAAAACGAAACTCTTGGAGTGTTTRRCTTCAAGTTTGGYSWCTAATCTTTTTGTTCTTACTTKGATATAAGGATACAKCCCTAAACTTAAGAWTMTCTTATAGATTTCTTAGGGAAAGCTTATAGTCAAAGAARTCCGGCARCAATCCYTATCTACTATTTGAAACGAACAARTCTTTTCAATTAAATACMAAAAAACTTCACCGATTGGGTGAAGCTTGTGATTTGTTAGGAGATTTATGATGAAAAAATTCTAAATTATTCTTATTCTTTGAGTGGCTCATACCTCGCAAGTCTTCTAGTCTTCAAGCTTTGGTTACAGGATTTTAAGGGATGTTTACATAGTCATTGGTCCTACCTCTTTCTTTGATTTGACAATAGTATAATCCCTCAAACTTAAAGCCTACTTATAAATATCTTGCAGGAAACTTAATTCAAAGAACCTTTAATCTAGGTAATCTCGCTTGTCCAAATGAAGAGCAATCAAGTGCCAATTAGAATCTGTCCGCCAGTTCGGATCAGCTGTAATCTGGCTGGCAACCTTTCTGGCTTCTTCTAAAATCGGATAATCTTCCACGATGTCTGCCACTTGAAACTCAGGAATACCAGACTGCCGAGTGCCAAAGATTTCTCCAGAGCCTCGCATTTTCAGATCCTCCTCAGCCAGCAGGAAACCGTCGGTCGTCTCAGTCATGATTTTCATGCGGCGCTTGCCCGACTCCGTCTTGGGATTGGCAACAAGGACGGCATAAGACTGCTTGCTCCCTCGGCCGACACGGCCTCTTAGCTGATGAAGCTGGCTGAGTCCAAAGCGGTCCGCATCCATGATGACCATCACAGTAGCATTGGGGACGTTGACTCCGACCTCAATGACCGTGGTGGAAACCAGAATGTCAGTCCGTCCTTCCTTGAAGTCCTGCATAATCGCCTCTTTTTCCTCGCTCTTCATCTTGCCATGAAGCAGAGCCACTTGGGCTTGCTGACCAAAATAGGCTGTCAGTTCTTCTTCTAGGGCAATGGCATTCTTAAGATCCAGCGCCTCAGATTCCTCAATCAAGGGAGAAATAAAGTAGACCTGAGCCCCCTTGTGGAGCTCTTTTTTTAGCCAGTCGAGGACGACTTCCAGCTGCTCATGCTTGACCCAGCGAGTGATGATAGGCTTGCGTCCTGCCGGCATCTGGTCAATAATGGACACATCCATATCACCAAAAGCTGTAATGGCAAGGGTTCTGGGAATTGGTGTCGCCGTCATCATGAGGACATCAGGATTGTCTCCCTTTTCCCGTAAAATCCGGCGCTGCTCCACCCCAAAGCGATGCTGCTCGTCAATAATGACCAAGCCCAACGCATGGTAACGGACTCCTTCCTGAATCAGGGCATGGGTTCCGACAATCATGTCTACCCGACCCTTTTCAATCGCTGCCAAGGTTTCTCGGCGTTCAGCTGCTTTCATTCCCCCAGTAAGCAGGGCCAGCTTCAATTCTGGAAATAGCTGAGCTAGGCTGTCAAAATGCTGCTCAGCCAAAATTTCTGTTGGAACCATCAGAGCTGACTGAAAGCCAGCTGTATAAACAGCATACATAGCTAGACCAGCGACTACTGTCTTTCCGCTTCCCACATCCCCCTGCAGCAGGCGATTCATGTGGCCAGGCGATCGCAAATCCTGCAAAATCTCTGTCAGACTGCGCTCCTGAGCTGAAGTCAGTTCAAAAGGTAAGCTCTTCTTTTTCTCGGCCACAGCATCCAACTGCCAATCAATTTTTAATCCATTGCTGACAGCCTTGGTTTCTCTCTTTAAGACCTGCAGCTGCATTTGAAAATAAAAGAGTTCTTCAAATTTAACCCGCCGAAGAGCCTGCTTGTAGTCCGCTAAGTCCTTTGGAAAATGCATAGCCCGCACAGCCTCCACTCTGCTCACTAGCTGGTAGCGTTCCAGCAGGGGCTGGGGCAGATTTTCCTCTAAGAGCAAGTCCAAACCTTGGTCAAAGGCAGTCTTAATCAGCTTGACCAAACTAGCCTGACTAATTCCCTGAGCCAGCCGATAGACAGGCTGCAAGTCGTCCTCTACCTGAGCCAGCAGTTTCATACCAGTCAGACTGGCTTTGGCTTTGTCCCACTTTCCAAAGACGGCTAAATTAGCTCCAACTTCAATCTTGTCTGCCAGATAAGGCTGGTTAAAGAAATTAACTGCCAGAGCGACTTCTCCCTGCTTGATGGTAAAGCGCAGGCGATTGCGTTTGTAGCCGTAATACTGGACATTGGCCGGGGTTACGACCTGACCAGAAACAACCGCTTTTTCTCCATCCTCCAAGTCTAGGACATTTTTACTCTTAAAATCCTCATAACGAAAAGGAAAATAAAGCAGCAAATCCTGCAAGGTCTCTAGACCCAGCTTGGCAAATTTTTCTGCTGATTTCGGTCCCACACCAGGCAGAACCGTCAAGGGTTGGTGTAAATTCATAATTCCTCTTTCAGTTCTGATACTGTTGCGATGCTGGCATCACAGACAGGGTGACCAAGCTAGAGCATTCTCAAATACTTCAAGCGGTTCCCTGCATTAATCTTCTTAGTCTTTATAGACCCTCGGTACACGGTCGCTAATCAAGCAAACCACCTCATAGTTAATGGTGCCACGCTTTTCTGCCACATCTGTCACCGTAATGGTCTCCGCTCCGCTATTTCCAATCAACACAACCGGCGTGCCAAGGGGATAAGCCTGAGGCAGGCGCACTGTAATTTGGTCCATGGAAACGCGGCCAACAATAGGACAACGCTGACCATCAATCAAGACATCAAAACCCTGCATATCCCGTGTCCAGCCATCCGCATAACCCAAAGGAATGGTTCCAATCCACTCTTGAGACTTGCTGGTGTAGGTGGCTCCATAGCCAACATCTGCTCCAGCCTCTACTTCCTTGACATGTACCAATTCTGAGACCAGCGACAAAGCCAGCTTGAATTCATAAGGAAGTTCTAAGACTCTTCCGCTGGGGTTGAGGCCATAAATGATGTCACCCAGCCGGACCGCATTTAGGACGGTCTCGCTATGCCAGAGAGAAGTAGCGGAATTACTAGCGTGAACGAGAGGAGGTACATTGTCCAGCTCAGATAAAATCTGATGAAAACGAGTCAGCTGGGCTTCGAACTTATGGTGCTCCGCTTCATCTGCCGTTGCAAAGTGGGTGAAAATCCCCTCTGCGACAGCCCCAGCAGCCTGCAAGCGATGGATTGCCTCCTGAGCTTCCTGACTATCTCGAAAACCAATCCGCCCCATACCAGAGTCAATCTTGATATGAAAATTCAATCCAGTCAAGTCTTCTTCAGCATCTAAGGCTAGATCCAGCCACTCCAGACTGGCTACGGTCAGAGAGACCTTTCCCTTTCTAGCCAGCGGAAGCGCAGCCAGATCTGACACTCCTAGCACCAGAATTTTTTTGCCAATACCAGCTGAGCGCAGCTCCAAGGCTTCATCAATATTAGACACACAAAATCCATCTACAAGGGGCTCAATGTGCCTAGAAACCTCAATAGCTCCGTGGCCATAAGCATTGGCCTTGACGACAGCCCACTTCTCTGTCGTCTGAGGCAGATGGGCACTTAGTTGTCTAATATTAAAAGCAATGGCAGCTAAATCAATCACTGCCTTGCTAGGTCTATGCAGACTAGCTTTCATCATTTTCCTCCAAAATAACGCTGGCTGTAACTAGGCCAGCAGCATGGCTGAGCGAAATCCAAACCTTGCCAGTAAAAGGTGACCGGCTAAAATAAGGTGCTCCCTGACGGTCGTTTAAAATCTCCAAATCTTGAAACCTGAGCTTACCAATACCAGTTCCCCAAGCTTTAGAGAAAGCTTCCTTGGCAGCCCAACGACCAGCTAGAAATTCGATTTTCCGCTTGCCGGATAACTCCTCAAAACGAGAAAGCTCAGCCTCTGTCAGCACCTTCTTTGCAAAGCGGGCATTTTTCAGATAGGCTCGCTCAATGGCAGCCAACTCTTCTATGTCAATTCCGTGTCCTTTTATCATATCATTCTCTGGAAAGGCGACAAAACTCAGCTGGGACGCCAGCTGAGTTTGTCTTCACCCGACAGTTAGTCCTCTTTACAGGTCAAGACTGTCCCTTTCAATTTTCCTTATTTATCTAAAGTGTTGTAAATTTCTTCAATAAGCTGAACTGTATTGTCCCAGCCTAGACAAGGGTCAGTGATAGATTTACCAAAGGCTTCTGGCTCATTTTGCCGGCCGTCTTCCAGATAAGACTCAATCATAAAACCACGAACCGCTCTCTTAATCTTTTCGTTCCAATCCCGATTCAGCAAGGTCTGACGTACAATCCTAATCTGTTCCAGATATTGTTTGCCGGAGTTATCGTGATTGGTATCGATGACAATGAAAGGATTCTCCAAGCCCATCTTTTCATAGTAGGAAATGGCATCCAGCATATTTTCATAGTAGAAATTTGGAATGTTCTTACCGTATTCATTGGTAGCCCCACGCAGAATAACATGAGCCAAAGGATTCCCAGAGGTTTCTACTTCCTGACCATGAAAAAGGAAAGTCTGCTTATTTTGTGCTGCATAGACAGCATTAAACATAACCCCCAGATTGCCAGAAGTTGGATTTTTCATGCCGACCGGAGCGTCAATCCCAGACGCTACAAAGCGATGCTCCTGGTCTTCAACTGAGCGAGCTCCCACAGCATGATAGCTGACCAAGTCGTCTACCAGCACAAGATTGGACGGATAGAGCATCTCATCAGCCGTCGTCAGACCAGTCTCTGTAATGACACGGTAGTGCAGCTGACGAACAGCCTGCAAACCATTGATAAGACTAGGAGCTTTAGAAGTATCTGGCTGGTGAACCAAGCCCTTATAGCCATCCCCATTGGTCCGCGGCTTAGCAGTATAGACGCGCATGACGATAAAAATCTTATCTGCGACCTTCTTCTGCAGCTCTGACAAACGGCGGGCATACTCCAGCACAGCCTCTTCATTGTCCGATGAGCAAGGACCAATCACCAAGAGAATACGCTCGTCTTCCCCACTGAGAATCTCAGCTAGTTCTTGATCTCGCTTATTTTTATGAGCCAAGGCCTGACCAGTCAGTCTGGTTCTGGATTTAATCTGCTCAATGTCAATCTTCTGACCTTTTTCAATAAATGCCATACTATTTTCCTAATGTATCATAAATTTCACGAACCAGCTGTTCTGTATTAGCCCAGCCCAGACAAGGGTCAGTAATGGACTTGCCAAAGACTTCTGGCTCGTCCTGACGGCCGTCTTCCAGGTAAGACTCAATCATAAAGCCTCGTACTGTAGCCTTAATCTTTTCATTCCAGTCTCGGTTAATCAGAGTCTGGCGAACGATACGAACCTGTTCCAGATACTGCTTACCAGAGTTATCATGATTGGTGTCAATGATGATAAAGGGATTTTCTAAGCCCATTTTTTCATACTGGGCAATAGTATCCAGCAGGTTATCATAATAGTAGTTGGGAATGTTCTTACCGTATTCATTCAGAGCACCACGCAAGATGGCATGCGCCAAAGGGTTGCCAGACGTTTCAACTTCCTTACCAGCGAATAGGAAACTCTGCTTGTTCTGAGCTGCATAGATGCCGTTAAACATGACATTGAGATTACCAGAAGTCGGATTTTTCAAGCCAGTCGGCAGATCCGCTCCACTAGCTACAAAGCGATGCTGCTGGTCTTCGACCGAGCGAGCTCCTACAGCCATGTAAGAAATCAAATCATCTACCAGAGGCAAGTTTTCTGGATAGAGCATCTCATCAGCTGTGGTCATGCCTGTCTCGGAAATAACCCGATAGTGCAGATTGCGGACTGCCTTGATGCCGTTAATCAGACTTGGAGCGGCAGTCGCATTGGGCTGATGAATAAGCCCTTTGTAGCCATCTCCGTTCGTCCGAGGCTTGGCAGTATAAACCCGCATGACCATGAAAATGCGGTCTTTTACTTCTTCTTGGAGAGCAGATAGACGCTTGGCATACTCTAGCACCGCTTCTTCATTATCTGAAGAGCAGGGACCGATAACCAAGAGAATGCGGTCATCTTGACCACGCAGAATGGCTTCCAACTCTCGGTCACGCTTTTCCTTGCGAGCTAACATGTCGCCTTCTAGCTTAGCAAGTTGGCGAACTTCTGCCACATCAATGGGTTGACTAGTTGCTTTAAAGGTCATCTATTCTCCTTCTTTTATGTTTTACTTTTTGCGGCCGTGGCAGTTCTTGAACTTCTTGCCAGAACCACATGGACAAGGGTCATTTCTCTTCACATTAGACAGGTTCACATTCTCAGGCATATTTGGCGCCTTGGCAGAGATATTGCGGGTAGCTGTTGTACTAATAGCCCGCTCTGTCCGCGGACGCTCTTGCTCATGAATCTGCGCTTTCATCATCAGACGAGTCACATCAAACTCAATAGAACCAATCATGTCGTTGAACATACGGAAGCTTTCTGCTTGGTATTCGACAACTGGGTTGTTTTGTGCATAGCCACGCAGTCCAACAGCATTGCGCAGCTGGTCAAGGGCGTCGATATGGTCAGTCCACTTGCTGTCCACCACGCGCAGAATCAAGACCTTCTGGAATTCACGCACAGCTTCTTCGTCTCGCAGCTTAGCAATCTGACTATCATAGACTTCCAATGCACGTTCAAACAGATAATCTTTGATTTCTTGGTCAGATTTGCCTTCCAAATCGCTGTCTGAAATAGAATCTTCTGAAACCAAGTTATACTTAGCAAAGTTTAAAATCGCTTCAATCTTATCATCCTGATCAGAGTGGCTGCTGCCATCAACGATACGGTTGATCGTCCGCTTAATCATAGCATGGATTTCAGGACTGAGGTCACGGTCAGCAGTAATAACATCATGGCGCTCAGCATAAATAATTTCCCGTTGCTCACGCATCACGTCATCATATTGCAAGACTTGTTTCCGCGTATCGTAGTTATTTCCTTCGACACGCTTCTGAGCTGCCTCTACCTGACGGGTCAGCATGCCAGACTTGATAACAGAATCTTCGTCACTAAGATTCATTCGATCCAAGAGGGCTTTAATGCGCTCTGAGCCAAAGCGACGCATCAGCTCATCTTCCAGTGACAGGTAGAATTGTGACTCACCTGGATCACCCTGACGGCCTGAACGTCCGCGCAGCTGATTGTCAATCCGGCGGCTTTCATGGCGCTCTGTACCGATAACGCAGAGTCCCCCCAGTTCGCGAACACCTTCACCCAACTTGATGTCGGTTCCCCGTCCGGCCATATTGGTCGCAATAGTAACCGCACCACGTTGGCCGGCGTTCATGATAATTTGTGCTTCTTTATAGTGGTTTTTTGCATTAAGAACTTCATGAGGAACCCCAGCTTCTACCAATTTCTTAGAAATATAATCACTGGTTTCAACCGCAACGGTACCGACCAGAACTGGCTGGCCTTTTTCATGACGCTCTTTAACATCCTGAACAACTGCCTTAAACTTAGAATCAATACTTGGGTAGAGCAGGTCAGAATGGTCAATACGTGCTACCGGACGGTTGGTTGGAATTGGAATAACACGAATGTTGTATGTTTCACGGAACTCTTCTTCCTCTGTCTTAGCTGTACCTGTCATACCGGACAACTTCTTATACATACGGAAGAGGTTCTGATAAGTGATAGAAGCAGAAGTCTTTGTTTCTTCCTGAATCGGTACACCTTCTTTGGCTTCAATCGCTTGGTGGAGACCGTCAGAGTAACGGCGGCCTTCCATTGTCCGACCGGTAAACTGATCGACAATCAGAATTTCCTGATCTTCACTAACCACATAGTCAATGTCAAGCAGCATAATGTAGTTAGCTCGCAGAGCATTGTCGATAAAGTGAGTCAGAGCAACATTTTCAATATCGTAGAGATTGTCCAGCTTGAAGTAGCTTTCTGCCTTGTCAATACCTGAGTCAGACAGACCAATCGTCTTAGACTGAACATCGATGATGTAGTCGTCCTTATCCAGAGATTTGACATAGTGGTCAGCCATATGATAAAGCTGGTTGGTATCTGAAGAAACCGGTCCGGATACGATCAATGGTGTCCGAGCTTCGTCAATCAGGATTGAGTCCACCTCATCGACCAAGGCATAGTTGAGTGGGCGCTGTACCATGTTTTCAGCGCGGACTACCATGTTATCACGCAGGTAGTCAAAGCCGATCTCAGCATTGGTTGAATAGGTAATGTCGCAAGCATATGCCTCTTTCTTCTCAGATGGAGACTTAGCTGCCAGATTGATACCGACAGAAAGGCCAAGCCAAGAGTAGAGTTCACCCATTTCAGTCGCATCACGCTCAGTCAGATATTCGTTGACTGTGACAACATGCACACCTTTTCCTGCAAGGGAATTTAGGTAAACTGGCATTGTCGCTGTCAGGGTTTTTCCTTCACCAGTACGCATCTCTGGAACGTCACCATGATGGAGAACGATCCCCCCCATAACCTGTACCTTATAAGGGAAAAGACCCAACACACGCTTAGCTCCTTCACGGACAACCGCAAAAGCTTCAGATAAGAGCTGATCTAAAGTTTCACCATCAGCATAGCGTTTCTTGAATTCTTCTGTTTTTGCCTGAAGTTCTTCATCAGACAAGGCCGCCATTTCGTCTTCATAAGCCAAGACCTTATCAGCCATTTTTTCTAATTTTCTTAATTCACCTTTATCATTTTCAATGATAGTCTTTAAAATATTCGCCATTTTTTTCCTTACTATATAATAATCTTTCTGATTTTTAGAATGTTCTTTTCATTATAGCATGTTTTCCTATATCTTTCAAGAATGAAAAAAGCAAAAAAGCTCCATCAGACTGTGCTTATAAAACTGGGAGATGATAAGATATCTAAGCTAAAAAAGAAAAGGCAGAGGTCTTGCTCTGTCTTTTCAAATACGAATATTACAAGGATAAACTAGTCTTTTTTTTCTTCTTGATAAAGAAAGCTGTTCCTGATAAGATCTATCACTCCTTGAACATTCTACCGCTCTTTTGGCTACTTAAAATCCAGCAAGCGCATGGTGTCTTGGGCAATCATCAATTCTTCATTGGTTGGAAGAATGAGAATTTTAGCCTGAGACTGGGAATTTTGAATAAAGAGCTGTCCTTGCTCGTTAGCTGCCTGATTTAAAGAAAGTCCTAAGCAATTGAGCTTTTGAACGACCAAGCTGCGGATCAAGGCTGAATTCTCCCCGATTCCAGCAGTGAAAACCAATGCGTCAAGCCCATCTAAATCTGTGATGTAGCTTGCAATGGTCTGAGCGATGCGGTTGACAAACATATTGACTGCTAGACTGGCTTTTTCATCGCCTCTGTCACAAGCTTCCAGAACATCTCTTAAATCATTGCTGAGCTGGGAGATTGCTAGCAGACCGGATTCCTTATTGAGGACATCACTTAATTGCTGAGCTGATAATTTTTCCTGTTCTAGCAAAAAAGGGAGAATCATAGGGTCAATATCACCTGAGCGGGACCCCATCATCAGACCAGCTAAGGGGGTGAATCCCATCGAAGTATTGACAGACTGACCATTTTTAATGGCGCAAATACTAGCACCATTGCCCAAATGGCAGTTGATAATCTTCAAATGCTCAGCAGCCTCTCCTTGCCCTTCCCAAATCTCCTTTATCTTTTGAGCAATATACTTGTGACTCGTTCCATGGAAACCATACTTCCTCAAACCGTATTTATGATAGTAATCCCAGGAAAGAGGATAGAGATAATAAGCTTCTGAAAGGCTTTGGTGAAAGGCTGTATCAAACACAACCACTTGTCCTGTCTCCGGCAAGGCCTTTTGGAAAGCTCGAATCCCTACCAAGTTGACAGGATTATGGCTAGGAGCTAGGAAGGACAGCTTCTCAATGATGGATAACACTTGCTCATCTATCAAAGCAGAATCATCAAAGGATTCTCCACCATGGGCTACGCGATGACCGACTCCATCAATCTCGTCCAGAGAAGCAATCAGCTTCCGCTCCAAAAGAAAGTTCAGCAAGTAATCCACGGCAAATTGATGCGAAGGAATAGCCAGCAGTTCCTTTTCTTTTTGACCTTCAAATTCAATCTTAAAAATGCCTTCCTTTAAGCCAATCTTTTCAAAAATTCCTTTCACCAAAAGGTTTTCATCAGGCATACTGAGCAGTTGAAATTTTAATGACGAACTGCCCGCATTAATCGCAAAAATTTTTTTAGACATATTTTTCTCCTGAGCAATGAAAACAGTGATTTTTTCAAATAACGTTTTTTGAAAACTGAAATTTTCCATTGCTACTTGTTAGATAAATAAGCTAGCTTCAACTGGTCGGCTAGCTTATTTACTATTTTATATATTACATAGCATTGACTGCCAAGACAGCCAAGACAGCGCCGATAGTCGGTCCTACAATTGGCACCCAAGCATAAGCCCAGTTTGCATCTCCTTTATTCGGAACTGGCAAGAGGGCATAAGCAAGGCGCGGACCGAAGTCCCGAGCTGGGTTGAGGGCAAAACCTGTCGTCGAACCCAAAGACAAGCCAACCGCCATAATGAGGAAGCCAACTAAGAGTGGAGTGAGTCCAGGCGTGATTTCGCCGTGCGTTATCATCAAAAGTGCAAAGATGAAGAAGAAAGTCGCAACGATCTCGCTGAGCAAATTAAATGCTGGATTCTGGATGGCTGGTCCAGTAGCAAATACGCCAACTGAGTTGCCTTCTTCTGCCTTGGTTTCTTTGAAATGGGGATAATAGAAGAGCACTACAATAGCCGCTCCGACAAAAGCCCCTAGAATCTGAGCGATGATATAGCCCACCACTTGTTCCCAAGGGAAGATGCCACCCACCGCAAAGGCAATAGTGACAGCTGGGTTAAGGTGACCGCCAGTATTATAAAATCCTGCCGTATAGACACCCAAGGTCACTGCCAAGCCCCAGCCAAATACAACGGTAAACCAATTGGGAGCGAAACCTTTTGCAAGACTCTTATTAAGACTAATAGACGCTCCGATTCCATTCCCAAAAACCATCAGAACCATGGTGCCTAAAAATTCACCTAGATATTTTTCCATACTCCATACTCCTTCATTTCGAAATACTTTATACTCTCTCCTCTATATTGCTTCTACAGCGCAATATAGATCCTAAGAAAGCATAAGAGAAATGTGCTCGTAAAATAGGAGAAAAACCCTAGCTCCAAAGCATAGATTGCAAGTGGTATTCTCTCCTCTGATATTATTTAATTAGCTAGATTGCTTCTCTACAGTCCTACAGCATACTCAGCAATGGATTGGTCTTCTTCAGAACTTCCTCCGCTGACGCCGATACCGCCAATCATCTCTGACTGGCAATAAATAGGAATGCCACCTGCTAAACTAACGACCTTATTGTCAGTCATCGTTTCCAGCTGGTAGAGCCACTGGCCAGGCTGAGTTAAAGGTGCTAAATCCTTGGACTGCATCCTCATGCCAACAGCTGTGTAAGCTTTCTTATAAGCCATATCGTTACTCACTAACAAGGCATTTTCCATACGATAGGCCATCACGACTTGTGCTGCAGGATCAACCACCGTTATCACGACAGCTAGTCCTAGCTCTTCAGCCTTGCGTCTGGCCCTTGTTACCAATTCCCAGGCATCCTGATAGATATTTGTGAAAAGAACAGGCTCTTTATCCAGTAAGGTTTGGCATCTGGCAAGGACTTTTTGAATAATGCTGTCCTGCAATTCTGAGTTTCCTTTCCAGCTTGATAGTTCTGGACTGCTGAGCTCGTCTTTCTCTCTATCTCTAGCCATCCATTTCACCTCTTTTCAGTAGTTGATACGGACATCTTTTTGAATCGATCGGAACAAGTCAAAAAGATGCTTCTAACAGGTCAGATTTTTTAAACGGGACTCCCTTGACCAAACGCGCTGCATTTGAGCCAAACAGGCGCAAGACGTGGTCAGGTATAGCGGAATAATCTTTGATACGATAGATAAATTTTTCAAGCGGCAAGTTACGATAATGGAGGACTGCATCTCGCCCGTCACAGGCAATCCCTACTAAAAGCTGGGATTGAGTTGCAGCCACATGCGCTAGTGACACAGGATCGCTAAGTTCATCTGGACTGACTAGGCTAAAAGGGATACCTTCCTCTTCGATACCGTAGCCGATTTGTGCCACCTTATCCGCAGGAGCATTGTCCGTAGCTATAAGCCTAATGGTGGGCTTTCTAGTATAAGCTAATTCCATAGTCGGCCCCCCATTTCTCTCTGACATAGGTCAAAATCAGTCCGGTCGCTACTGCATTTCGAGGCCCTACCAAGCCACGCACATTACCTCGACCAGCTACAATGGCATTCTGAGAGAGGGCTTCGGTCACTAGCTGAGGTATTTCAAAGTCCAAAGCTGAGCCGCCTACGATGACAACGAAAGGAATGTCTCGAATATTCTGAGTAGGACTGACACGCTTGAGAGCCCGAACTGCATTGGTAACAAAGACCCTTTCCTTGGCAGACTGCCGAACAAGTTTGATTTTCTCAATAGAGTAGTCTCCGTCATCAATAGGAACAAATTCATCATTTTCCTTGACGATGACGACTCTGGCAAACAAATCTCCAGACAGCGGCTTGTCAAAAAATTGAACAGTGCCGTCTTCATGCCGGATATGGAAAAGACTTTCTACCTTAGCCAAAGGATATCGTTTGATGTCCTCTGCCAGATGATGATTTTCCAGTCCCAACTCCGAATTGATCAGCATGGTTACCATATCACCGGCACCGGCTAGATGGACAGCCAAGATTTGACCCCTGCTATCGATAATGGAAGCATCTGTCGAGCCTGCTCCTAAGTCCAAAATAGCCAAGGGGCGATCCGTCCCTGGTGTAGTCAGAGCCCCGAGGATAGCTGATTCAGCTTCTGCTCCACCGATTTCTACGGTAATACCCAGCTCTCGTTCGACTTCTTGGGCAATGATGGACATTTGCAGCTTGTCAGAATTTACCATAGAGGCAATGCCTACAGCCTGCTCCATAGAAAATTCTCCTGCCACACCACCGCGCACAGAAATCGGAGCAAAAGTATTAACGGCCAGTAAGTCACGGATATAAATGTCGGAAGGCTCTTTCTCAGTCAAGTCAGCCATGGTTTGGCGCACCTTCTCCAGCATGCCTCCAACATTGGTTCCCGCTTCTCCGACAACATTGCTAATCTCGCCAGCATAGACAATTTTCTCCATAATCTCATCGGCGCCCTTGGAAATATCCACCTTTAAGGTATGCTCCTTGCCGATAATTTGGATACTACCTGCTGGAATCGTCCGAGCCTGAACGTCGCCTGCTGGTGTCTTAATCACGACAGCTGAGCGGTTGCCAATGAGGGCACGGGCAATGGGAACGATGCTTTTCGTCTCTTCTGCACTCAAGCCGAAGACCGTCGCAATGCCGTAGGGATTGGATAATTGGGAAATCACCTTTCCTTGCTCTACCACTTCAACAGCAGCTTGCATGCCCAAAGGAACCTTGTCGATAAAGAGAATCTCATCCACGATTGGAATCTTCTGGCTAATGCGGTTGTTGACCAGAACCCCATCATCCGCCTGCAAAATGGCAGCGGTAATCTGATAGCCCTTGGCTAGATAGGCATTGATCAGCTGGGCAACCAAGTCAAAATCAATAATCTTCGGCACTACCACGATGTATTTCCCATCAATCGGATGATGAACCAAGTCGAGAATATCCACTGTCAGTCCAATCCCCAATCCCAGACCGCCAGGAGTACGGGGATTATGACCTATCATGGTAGACTCAGTAATGACCGTCTCTGTGATGGTTTCCATGGCAACATCGCCGATAACAGGCGTCGCTTCATTGATCCGAATCAAATCAACTTGTCCCAACTCAAGCGGTGTTTGCTCCATCAATTTCCTCAGAGATTGATAAATTCCATGGACGTTTTCCTTGGTCCCCTTGATACCTGTTGTATCCGCAATGGCTGAGGCAAGAAAGTGAATGCTTCCATCATCTTGCACTTCAGCTAAGGCAGACTCGGTCGAGGAATTTCCTATGTCTACTCCAATGATTCGTTTCACATTTTCACCTCCACCAAGAGTAGGCTATTTTGAATAGTATTTATAAAAGTAGTGATAATAATCTTCTTCCAACCCAAAATAGCCTTGGTAAAACCGAATTAGTTGTCGCCTTTCAACTTCTTGCGGCGCTCATAATTTTCAGCGGCTTCTCTGACAAAGCCCGCACAGATAACAGCTCCATATTGGTTTTCCAATTCATTGGCAATATCCAATAATTCCTGTTTGGAAGACCGGTAAGGGCGCAGGGCATTGTAGATTTCCAGCACACGCGCATCCGGAACCTTGGTCAGTTCCGCAGCCCGAGAAAAGTTATACTGGATTGCTTCGCGGCCGGCATTCTTAGCAATTTCACCTTGCTTGATCAAAATCTCTGGCTTAATCCGCAAATCCTCTGCAGTTACATAGCCAGACAAGATATTTTCCAGTGTAATATCTTCGAATTTCTTATCCTGACCAACCTTTATCCAGTCTGGGTGTTTTTTAGAAATAGGATAATCAGCCGCTGTCGCTTCATCAGAACTGACAGGACGATTGGCTGCTCCTTGATTAGTTGAGCCGCTGTCGCTTAGCTCGGCTAATATTTGTTTTACTAATGTTTCTACTGATTCACTCATTCTGATTTCTCCTTGTAGACATCATATGCATCAAATCACCTGACATTCATCAGCTGGTTTTCCTCTTTTAACCAGTTTCGTTTCCTTGATATGCAGCAAGGCTGAGTAGGCCTGGTACTTAGGACGAGCCATTTGGTCGTTAAGGGTTGGCACCGGATTTGGTGTTTCACCCTTGGCATACTTAGCAGCATTTTTACCAATCAAACGATAGGTTTCAGGAGTTAACAAAGGTGCCTGCGGGAAGAGTTCCAGATTACTGAGCGGTGGCAAATCACGTTGGTGAATAACCGTTGTTCCCTTAGACTGAACACCGATAGAAATGCCAGAACCAGACAAGTGGTCTCCTTCTACCGCTACAAAGGCAACGTCAGAAGAACGATAGACCTTGACAATGCGAGCCTTGAGCCCTTCTTCTTCGATACCAGCCACCAGCTGACGCAGTACTTCCGTATGAGGAATGTCCACCATCGTCTTCACCTGCTGTTCTCCAAAGGCAGGTCCAACTGCAATAACGACTTCATCCGTTGACTGGCTAGGTTTAGCCACACCAACTGTACGGATGACAGCTTTTTCATTGGACACAGGCTTTGTGACAGGCTTTTCGCTTGTTTCAGCAGCTGTTTCGTTGCTATTGACGCTCATCTCTTTCATCACTTCTGCAATAATGGAGCGCAGTAAAGTTTCATTTATCTCTGTCATCTTAGCTCCTCCTATACATCACGCGGGTCAATCGCTTTAGGAATGTCTTTGACTTTTTCCCATTCTTCGCCGACCAGACGATGGCCTGTACCGACACCAACATAGTCATTCGGTGAATTCACCGCTGAAATAACATTCCAATCCCGATCAAAGATAGCAGATGTTTGCAGGAAATCCCCTGCTACACGTTGCTTGAACAAATTGAGCAACTCATTGGCAACTTCTGGGAAGCCATTATTAGCCAAGGCTTTGATCAAATCAGCCCCTTGAACTCCGCGTTCTAAAATACCTTGAGCAGCCTTGATGTCTTCAACCTTATCCCGCTCTGGCATATCTTTAGAACCATGAGCATAGGTCGCTGCTTCGACTTCTTCGTCGGTAATCGGCGGCAGGCCCAAGCCTTTGAAAAGAGCTTGCATAACGCGTGCTGCCTTGTTCCGAACCTTGACAACTTCCTCTTCACGTACAGGACGAAGACCACCGTCTACCCGCAGGTCACGTTGCAAGACATTGTAGTCGTCAAAATCTTCCGCATCCCAGTTAGATCCGGCAAACATATTGTCATAGTTTGGTGTAGCAGAGTAGCCAGAGTTGATAAAGTCTGTACCTGGCGCAAACTGCATCAAAGTCCGAACAGAGCGACGTAAGTCTGAGTGAGTAAAGGTTTGGTCATTTGATGAAGCACATTCCAAATCCAGCATGCTGGCAATCAAGTTTTCAGCAACGACCGCCCGAATACCACTCGGAACAGCTGCTGGAATACCGATACAGCTTACTGATCCATTCTGAGTTCCTTGAACCCCAGCTGCTTTTGTTACATAGAGACAGCGAGCTTCCAGATAGAGCATGGACTTGCCTTCGGCTTGTCCCATCTGCACTTCAGACCCTGTACCAGAAGTGAAGCGCATCTTAAGTCCACGAGAGGCATAGGCTGAAGCCAGAAAGGCCTTAGACCAAGGTGTATCATCTCCATCAGTGAAGACATCTTCTGTACCATAAACAGAGATGGTCTCAGCATAGGCTGTAAAGCCACGCATCCCAAATTCTAGTTCTGTCGCTTCTTCCAAGGAGCACTGAGTCAGTACTCCAGGACGGCCCACTTGGGAGCCAATCATCAGAGACAGGGCATTAAAAGGAGCGTAACGCACTACGGCAACCGTTGTTTCCTGCTCTGCAAAACCACGCAGAGCTCCTTCAGCTGCATCTGCTGCAATCTGCACTGGATTATCATTGACATTAGTGACGTGGGCTTGAGTAGCGGTTTGCTTACGGGTCCGCATCTTTTGCAGACACATCATAATTTCCACGACATTCATCTGATTGACCACTTCAATGATTTTAGCCGGAGTCATGGCCTTGGTTAGCTTAATGATTTCTGTCCGAGGTACATTCGGCGTCAATATTTTATTGGCAATCTCTCTTGAATCCATCTGAATAACTTCTTCAGCTCGGCTCAGGTCAATCCCATAATTGGCAATGAATTGGTCAATCAGGTCAAATTCTTCTTTTGGTTTGCCGTCTAACTCAACCACTTTCCCATTTTGAATTTTGATACTGGGTTTAGGGTCATTGGGACTTTCCATAGCCACCAAACCTTCTTCAACCCATTCTTTTACAAATCCATCTTGGTTGATAGGGCGTTTGCTTAATACTTCAAAACGTTTGGATCTCATACCGTTTCCTCCCTCTCACTCTTAAATGTAAGATGGCTGTGAGTTAGTTGGCTCGTCACCCATACTACCTAAAAGTGCCAGTCCAACTTCACGCGCTGAGATAACTGATTGTCTAACTGCTCCAGAATCCCCACTGATAAAGAGGATAGCTTCGTTTGAGTGGCTGGTACCACCATTTCCTGGAGAAGCATAGCCGACAACAGTAACGTTGGCAGCCTTAACAGCTGTATCCGCCATAACAACACCAATAGCTGCAGGTGCTCCGACAATCAAGCCAAAAGCACGGCCGTATTCAGCACCAAAGGCAGTCTGGCAAGCATAGCTAGCACGCGCAGTATATTGGAGTTCAATATGCCCTGCATCATTAGCATAAACATCGCCAAAGGTTCGATCCACTTCCTCCAAGGTTACTTCCACAGCTCGTCTGACATCTGATACATCTTCACCACCGAAGATAATCAAACTTCCGTGTCCAGCACCTCCCTTGGTATCACGAGGCAGTTCGATTTTAACAATTTCTGTATTGGTTGCTTTGACCGCTTCATCAGCAGCCATGATATGAGGACCCGCACCGGTACGAGCACCGACTACACCAATTGAGCGATAGCTCTTTTCTAGCTTCATAGCATCCAGCACCTGCTGGTCCACATTGGCAATGACAAGTCCAATTGTATCGCCTATCGGATTAACACCGACAAATTCTGTAATATTGCATTTTTTTTCCATAAGACAGCTCCTTTCGCTGACATATTTTTTGAAGCGCTTACAATTTTAAGGAATAAGTAAATCAGATAAGAGGAGCACTGTAGACATACGCCCCTTTCTGATTTTATTTTTTTACTTTTTTGGGGTCAAAAGAATAGATTATTCTAAGGTTTTCTGTTAGAATGAATATGGTCGTTTTTTATAAAGGAAAAAATTCTGCATTCTCAAAAAGAGCCTAACCAACTTTTTAGGAATGCCAAGCTAAGCCTACAAGAAATATACTTGACAGGCCTTTCCCTTCAGAAATAACAATCGCAGAGACAGATAACAGATGATAAACTTTTCGCAGGGTTGCTCATCTTCTATCTGTTTTTTTATTTTCCATCATTACAGAATGGCAGGACAGCAGGCCGCTGTCCTGCCATTCTAGTAAATCTGATAGTTCAATCTTCCAACAAACTAGCCTTGCCAGTCAGCCGGATAGGTCACATAGATAAAGCGGGCCTTATCTCTGACAGAAAACTGAATGTCGCTGCCTTTAGGGATAAAGAGTACTTCGCCAGGGCCAGCTGTCATGACTTCGTCACCAACGATAATATCAAGACGCCCTTCAATAACATAGTCAACTTCATCATAGTCCAGATGCCAAGGGAAAGTTGTCTTTTCCATGGTCATCAGACCCAAGCCTAATCTTGGACTCTCATCTAAGGTCAGCAAGTCTCGTGTATAAACTTGATGGCTCGCATCACCTGTATCCAAACGATCTTCTGGACGAACATCCAGACCAGGCAGGGCGATAGAAGCTACGCCTGCCTTGCTGACTTTCTTCCCACCATCTTTATTGGCTAATTCTTCCAATAAAATCTTACGAACCAATGTTTCTAGGTCAGAACGATTAATATCTGCCATACTTCATACCTCCAAGTCTAAGCTTCCTTCTTCGTTAAGAAGAAAGCCAGTAATACCGCTGTGATACCGCCGACAAATTTACCAATCATCATCGGCACAATCATTTCCGGTTTTTGACCGGCTGTGAAGCCTAGGTGATCTCCGATAACAAAGGAAGCAGATACAGCAAAGGCTACGTTGATAATCTTACCGCGTTTGTCCATATCCTTCATCATCTGGAACATGGCAATGTTATTAGCCAGAGAAGCTACCAAACCAGCTGCACCAACTTCGTTCATTCCCAGGGATTTTCCGATAGCAGAAAGCGGTTTGTTGGCTACCTTGGTAAAGACAGCTACCAGACCAAAGGCTCCAGCCAAGGTCACGGCAATCGTTCCGACAACTTCAAAGGCTTCCTTCAGTGTCTCAGCACCTTTTGGATAGAGGCTGATGAGCCATTCATTACCAGTCAGGAGCTGAGCTGCACCAAAAGCCAAACCAAGCGTTGCCAAGATAACAATAATCTGACCAAACACTTCAAAACCTTTAATCATGGCATTAGGTGCCAAAAGCAATCCTATGAAAATAAGAGCAGATACAATGATAATCGGGATAAGATTGACAACCAAGGTTCCAAAAGGCAGACCTGGCACGAAAATTCCTCCGAGAAGACAGCCAATCGGAACAGTTACCAAACCGTATAGGATTCCGCGAGCCAAAAGCGGACGGTCATCTTTTTCGATAATACCCAAGGCAACTGGAATCGTAAAGACGATGGTTGGCCCCATCATAGAGCCCAGTACAAAGGCAGCAAAATTTCCTACCGCTGGATCCTGAGCCAGACTGAGAGCCAGAGGAGCTCCTCCCATATCATTGGCAATGAAGGTTGTCGCAAAGATAGACGGGTCAGCGCCCACCAAGCCATACAAAGGCACGACAATTGGTTTCAAGACATCCGCCAAGAGGGGAGCGATTACCATAATCCCAGCCATAGAAAGAGCCAAAGCTCCCATAGCCATGATACCTTCTTCAAATTTTTCACTTAGTCCTAGTTTGCCACCGATACATTTATCCACTGCACCGATCAGCATGAATAGAACCATGATATAAATGATAATTTCATTGATACTCATAACATTACCTTAGTTTCTAATATTCTTCATCACTGTGATAGTCAACCTTGTCAATGATAGCCACAACGACCATATCTACAGGGATATTTGTCTTATTTAGGCTCATCCGGGCGGAACTGCCAGTGGTTACCATTACTTGGTCTCCTTCGCCTGCACCGATGCAGTCGGCCACAATAAGCAGAGCTGGGTCACTTTGATGTTCATTTAGCTGCCGTTCGACCACTAAAAATTTCAAACCATTTAAATTTTCGTCTTTTCTAGTCGCCCAAAGGCTACCTTTTACTTTACCAACAAACATCTCTACCCACTCCTTTATTCTATGATTTCTATTTTTTGACGTTTTAGATAATCTCTCGCCAAGGCTGTCACAATCATTCCTTTTTCTATTTTAAAGCTTCCGCTTTCAGGCAAGCCCATCTCTCTCAGCCTCTTCTCTGTCAGCAAAACCGGCTTTCCTAGCGCCTTAGTCTTCTGGCTGACTTCTTCTGCCACCGCCCGTTTCACTTCCGGGCGAGGCTCTTCAGCCTGATCGCTTTCTAGGAGTGCTAAGAGTTGGCCTTCTTTATAAAATTGCAGACCGTAGCGAATCAGCTTTTCTCGCTGTCCCTGCAGTTCCTGATACAAGTACACTTTAGAAGATTGCTTGTACTGTTGAATAGCAAAGGCGTTGTCTGATACGAGGACTTTTTTGCCTTTCAAAAGACTCTTTAAAATGACTGCTTCCTCCACCGCTAAAGGGCAAAGGGATGAGAGTCTTAGAAAAGCATCAAAACCAAGTGACTCAACAACAATAATCTCTGCTGTGCAAGAATCTTTTACAACTTGAAAGCCTTCCCCTTCTAATAAGTCAGGAATCTTATCGCCTCCAATGACGTATACTGAGGGTTTCTGAGGCTTTTTCTTCAACTTTTCCATCAGGCGGTCTGTAATCAAATCTACTAAATGATCTAGATTTTCCATTCTTTACCTACCTTTTATTTGCTCATACGACTTATTTTTTAATAATCCGTCCGCGTGTTCCTTTTTTGAAACCACAGGCATTGGCTTCATCGTAGTCAATATGCATATAAGTCGCAAATTTAGGACTAACACGGATGACCACATCATCAAATATCAGCGGACGAGCTCCTTCTACTCTGACTTGTACAATCTCGTGATTTTTTACATTCAGACGTTCGGCATCTTCCGGTGTCATATGAACATGACGCTTAGCTACAATCAGGCCCTTATCCAGACAAACTGCCTTGTCTCCATGAGCCAAGATAACACCCGGTGTTCCTTCAATATCGCCACTTTCGCGAATGGGTGCCTTGGTACCCAGCTGCAAACAGTCTGTCAGGGAAACTTCTACCTGAGAATGTTTGCGAACAGGTCCCAGAATAACCACATTGTGAAAAGCGCCTTTTGGACCGACAACTGTCAGTCTTTCTTGACTAGCGAACTGGCCTGGCTGTGATAGGTCTTTTGCTTTTGTTAATTGATAGTTGGGACCAAACAAGGCTTCCAAATCTTCCTGACTCAAATGGACATGACGTCCGCTCGCTTCTACCTCAAATGACCCCTGCAATTCTTCCTGAACTTTATCAATTACTTTATTTACCAAATTTTCTAAAGTCATTGCTGTTCTTCTTTCTCTTGTTATTAGCTTGCTATCAACCAGAGCAAGACTTCAATTGATTTTAATAATTGAGAAACCTTACAAGCAAATTGATCTCTGTCACCATCAGCAGCCTGCTCCAATTCTTTGCGCAGGAGGGTCGTTTCGATATATGTTTCATAGCAATTCAGCTGCCAAGTCGGCTCTTGATAACTCATCATAACCGTTTCTTGATCGAGCTGTCGACTGACCCGAATGGCCTGCAATTCTGCATTGCTAGGCAGGTCTGTCTGGTAATCAGAAATATCATCCAGAATATGATGGCCGACGATTTGTTCTACTATGTTCAATAGTTGGCCAACTTGCTCACACTTTTCATCCTGAAAAGCCTGATGCAATTCTCTCTGGTTCTTCAAAAAGCAAGTATAAAGTTTAGTCAGTCTAAATAGTCGTGGATACACAGCAGAGTCCTCAAGGTTTGTAATCGGCACCCTGATAGCATCAGCAGCTGAGGCTGTTTTCCCTTTGGTCTGACCTGAACAGACAATTCGAATATGGTGATCATTGAGAAAACCTCTGGCTGCTGGCGTCAGTTTTTCATCTTTGTTTAATTCAAAGACACCGTTATCAGCGAGAACGGATTCTCTATAAAGCTTTCTGATCTTAGCTTCTGTAAAAACTGACATGTATTCACATCCTTCTACTCCGTTGATACTCTGTGAAAATCAATCTGATACTCTCTGAAAATCAACATTTCTGTCTAGTATCGGGCTGCTGCCCATAAGCTTCATTTTCACTGAGTATTCTATTTACCTCAGGGCCTGTATCAGGCCTAAACGCTACAATACAGGCCCTTTCAGCAAATATTTATCTGTCCCAGATTATTTGGGCAGAATGACTTCCACTTCAGCATGTGGACGTGGAATTACGTGAACTGAAATCAATTCACCAACATTTTCAGCTGCAGCTGCTCCAGCATCTGTTGCAGCTTTGACTGCGCCGACATCACCACGAACCATTACAGTTACCAAACCAGCACCGACTTGTTCTTTACCAATCAAAGTTACGTTAGCGGCTTTGACCATTGCATCAGCTGCTTCGATTGCGCCGACGAGTCCTTTTGTTTCTACCATTCCTAATGCATTTGCGTTTGCCATGTTTATTTCCTCCGATTATTTTCTTGTTTTTAATTTTATCCGAAAGTCTGTAATCTTATTCTTGATGAGGCAAGATTACTTCTACTTCTGCGTGTGGACGTGGGATTACGTGAACTGAAATCAATTCACCAACATTTTCAGCTGCAGCTGCTCCAGCATCTGTCGCTGCTTTGACTGCGCCGACATCACCACGAACCAAGACTGTTACCAATCCAGCGCCGACTTGTTCTTTACCAACTAAAGTTACGTTAGCGGCTTTGACCATTGCATCAGCTGCTTCGATTGCGCCGACAAGTCCTCTTGTTTCTACCATTCCTAATGCATTTGCGTTTGCCATGATTGTATCCTCCAATTATAATGTTTAATATTGACTATTTTAGTTTTTCCAATACGCGTTGAACCAACAAGGTTACCAGTTCTTCTTCGTTTGATCCGTCAACTGCTACTGCTTTTGGTTCTTCCACTGCCATATTTTCTGCTTGTCGCAGGTCTGACAGTTCTGATGTACCGTAAGCTACACGACGGATATTGAAGAGATTGAGCGGGCTGACATTATCAGATGTCGCGCTGCCACCCACAGCTCCACAACCCAAAGTAAAGGCTGGGAAAAGACCAGTCGTTGCACCGACACCACCTAGAGCTGCTGGCGTATTGATCAGCAGACGAGATACTGGTTTTTTCAGTGCAAATTCACGAATAATTTCTTCGTTTTGACTATGAATAGCAAGAGTGTGGCCTGCACCTTCGTGATGCAAGATCTTAATGCTCAGCTCACAAGCTTCCAACCAGTCCTTGACAGTGTAGAAACCTAAGACTGGAGCCAGTTTTTCCATAGAATATGGATACTGCTTGCCGACGCCTGTTTCTTCTGCAATCAAGACCCGAGCATCAGCTGGAACTGAAATACCAGCTAACTCAGCAATCACTTGCGGTGTTTTACCAACCATTTTCGGATTCATCGCGCCACTCGGCTGGATAATGAAGGATCCTAGTTTCTTAGCATCTTCTGCTGGAACAAAGTAAGCACCTTGTTTCTTGAACTCTGCTACAACTTTTTCCTTCATATCTTCTTCGACGATGATAGACTGCTCAGATGCACAAATCACACCATTGTCAAAGGTTTTAGAATCCAAAATCTGACGAACTGCTTTTGGCACATCTGCTGTTCTTTCGATGAAGGCTGGACCATTACCAGGACCTACACCGATTGCTGGTGTACCAGATGAGTAAGCTGCTTTGACCATGGCATTTCCGCCAGTCGCCAAAATCAGATTTGTATCCTTGTGTCGCATCAACTCATTTGTAGCTGCGATGGATACCCGATGAATCGCACTGATAGCTCCATCCGGACATCCAGCTGATTTAGCAGCTTTCTTGATGATTTCCACTGTTTCCTCAATACACTTAAGAGCATTTGGGTGAGGAGAGAAGACGATACTGTTTCCTGCCTTCAAAGCGATCAAAGCCTTATACATAACCGTTGAGGTCGGGTTGGTTGATGGAATCAAGCCAGCAATGACACCGACTGGAACTCCAACTTCCAAGACTTTCTTTTCCTTGTCTTCGCTGAGAACCCCAACCGTTTTCATATCCTTGATTTCTTCAAGAATACCTTTGGAAGCAAGAGCATTTTTCAACACCTTGTCTTCCCAGCGGCCAAAGCCTGTTTCCTGAGCTGCCATCTTAGCTAGGCGTTCACGCTCATCATAACAAGCTTTCGCTACTACTTTTACAATGGTATCAATTTGTTCTTGGCTCATTTTAGCAAGTTCTGCTTGGGCTTTCTTTGCATCCCGAATCAAATTCCTTACTTCCTGAATCGATACCAAATCTTTATCTTCTAAAAACATCCGCAATTACTCCTCTCCTATTGTTTCCATCAAAGTCTCAACGAGAAGTTTCTTGTTGGCAAATTTGATTTCTTTCTTGCTGAGACGGATACCTTCTTGATGATAGGCAAGGCTGCGTAGTTCGACGACTTTTAGTTTTTCCAGTTCTTCTCTGGTGTAGATCCTTGTCTCTCCTTCAAGCTTCTCTGCCGGTTCAGCCTTAGTTTCCTTTACAGGCTGAGGCTTTTCTTCGATTTTTTCTGAAGGGATTGTTTCCGCCGTAGAAGCAATCTCTTTTTTAGCTGTTTTACTATTTCTCTTTGGTACAAAGAGAAGGTCTGTCTGATTATCCAGCCTAGAAATTACATGGCTGGCCAGATAGTAAGGTTTATCCTGTACCAACTCAACTGCTGCATCAACCGCTGAGCGGACTGCACTGACATCGCCTATCAATTGAACCGTATTCAAACCAGCTTTGACCGTTTCAATATTAAGCAATGATACATTGGCAGCCTTCAAAGCCGCATCTGCCGCAACTACAGCACCTAGATAACCTTTTACTTCAATTAAACCTAGTGCTCTATCTGCCATTTAATCAACTCCTAATCAATAACTTTTAGGATCATTTGCTACTGCGATAACTGCATTCGCAAATGCGTCGCAGGCAGCTCGGCATGCTGACTGTGATCCGACCAGAAGTCCGCCGGCAAAGTTGGTTTCACTTGGTGGTCCGTAGAAGGCTCCAACCTGCACATCTGCCGCTTTCAAAGCCGCATCCAGTGCCACCATTGCTTCACCTGGTGGAGCAATCAAGTAAGCAATTGCTGTTCCTTCTTCTGCATTAGCACCCTCTGACAGGTAAGAACCCGCACGAGAGATACAATGTGCAAAATAAGGAATGCTGTCATCGTCATTAGCACTGTAGAAGCTAGCCCCATTTTCGATTTCATAGACTGCTACATCCAGACCGCTGCGAACTTCTTCTGGGTTTGGACCAGCCAAGATACCGATGACTTCACCAGCCAGCTTAGTTGAAGCGTTGCCTGCACCAGCATACATACTGCGAGCATAGACCACTTCGACATCTGCTGCCTTGGTTGCTTCATCCAAGGCTACATAAGTGACATCATCACAGTCAGAAGTGATAATTCCCAGGCTTCTGTGATGTGGTTTAAGCTCCAAAGAAGCTGCCAAACCTGCATCCACGTTTGAAATCAGAAGGGCACTTAATACATTTGCACCTAATCGATCATTTTTCAAAGCCACTACCTCCTATTATTTCAAATCAATTCCTGATTTCTTATTATCAAGAATCTTCTTAATGATTTCTGCTACATAGGCTCCAGCTTCAACGGCTGGTGTTCCGCCTTTATGAATATTGGAAACAACGGTCCGTTTCGCTTCTGGCATACCAACTGTTGGCTTGTAAGCCAGATAAGCACTCATAGACTCAGCTGTTACCAGACCTGGACGCTCACCGACCAGCATACAGATAACTTCTGCTCCAGTCAGCTCTGCGATTTGGTCCATAGCTGCAACCCGAGCATGCTTGATAAAGAGTACTTCGCCAAAGTCCAGCCCGAACATTTTCAGACCTTGCTTCAGAGCTGGCAGGAAGTCTTTGACGTTAGCCTCGATAGCTGATGAGCTAAGACCATCACCAACGACAATCTGAACTTTAGCATTAGGTTTGCATTTTTCCTTGATAATAGCCTGCTGATCTTCTGGGAAGACCCGGCCAAAATCTGGACGTGTCAAGTATTCATCTTTAGTAGTCGCCTTAGTCTGTACAGGAATGAAGCCCATTTCCTTGATAAAGTCATCTGAGACATAGGAGAAGACCGCATCCTGAGCTGCCGCATGGTCTGCACGGAAACGCAAAACACTTTGTGTCTTGTAACGATCACCTGCCCGCCATAAGCCCAGACGTGCCGGAGTAAATTTCTTAATCTTCCGGTAGGCTTCTTCATTGATGGCATTCGGAACCAAGAACTGTTCCTGAATATCTACTTCCGTTATATCTGGAATGATGCCATCTTCAATCACTGAAGTGTCTTGTTTGACTTCTTCCTGCAGAGAAACCGCAGGTTTTTCAGCTTTGTTCTGGTCAGTCGCTGCTGTTTCTTTAACAGCTGAGTCGCCGCCCATCTCATTTAACAATGAGCGAATCATTTCTTTTAATTGCAATTCATCCACAATGATTTCCTCCTTGCTAATTTGATTTCATAAAGATGGAGCCGTCTCCGCCGATTTCTGTCAGGTGGCCATCTTCCATCAAGCCCATCTTTTCCATCCACTCTTCAAATTCCTTAATCGGACGTTTATTGAGAAGTGAACGCATGGTTGCTGTTTCATGGTAACCAGTTGTTTGATAGTTAAGCATGATATCGTCACCATGAGGAATCGCCATGATGTAGTTAACATTAGCTGCTCCGAGAAGAACCAAGAGATTTTCAGCATCGTTTTGGTCAGCCTTCATGTGGTTAGTGTAGCAGATATCACAACCCATTGAGATGCCGGTCAGTTTGCCCATGAAGTGGTCTTCCAAACCAGCACGGATAACCTGCTTAGAATCGTAAAGATACTCAGGTCCGATGAATCCAACAACGGTATTTACCAAGAATGGATCGAAGCGTTTAGCAAAACCATAACAACGAGCTTCCATAGTCACTTGGTCTGCTCCATGGTGAGCATCAGATGAAAGTTCAGAACCTTGACCTGTTTCAAAGTACATGACATTCGGTCCAGCAGCTGTTCCCACTTTCAGAGCTGTATCCCAAGCTTCTTGAATGATTTTAGCATCAAAACCAAAGGCTTCATTTCCTTTTTCAGATCCAGCGATAGACTGGAAGACCAATCCTGTCGGAGCACCTTGATTCATGGCTTCAATCTGAGTAGTAACGTGAGCTAGTACACAGTGCTGAGTTGGAATCTTGTACTCTTCGATGAAGTCGTTAAACTTATGCAAGACCCGTTTGGTACTTTCTACTGAGTCGTCTACTGGGTTCAATCCTAAGAGAGCATCCCCACATCCATAAGCAAAACCTTCCATAGTAGAAGCCATGATACCGTCTGGATCGTCTGTGGTATGGTTTGGTTGAAGACGAGAAGAGAAGGTTCCCGGCATACCAATCGTTGTATTGGCATGTTTGGTAATGACAATCTTATTGGCAGCTACAATCAAGTCCAAGTTGGTCATCAACTTAGCAACCGCTGCTACCATTTCAGAAGTCAACCCACGAGACAGCCACTGAATGTCTACGTTCTTAGTCTTGTTATCCAAGATCCATTCACGCAGTTCTTCTACTGTCCAATTCTTAATCTTTTCGTAAGTACGAAGATTGACGTCGTCGATGATAATCCGTGTTACCTCATCTTCTTCATAAGGCACTACTGGATTATTGAACAAATCAGACAGTTTTAGCTGAGCTAGTACAACCTTAGCAGCGACACGCTCTTCAGCAGATTCTGCTGCTACTCCGGCTAGCTGATCCCCGGATTTGTACTCATTGGCTTTGGCCAGCACTTCTTTTACGGATTTAAATTCGTAAAGCCGACCAAACAATTTTGTTTTCAAAATCATGGATTACTTCCTCCTTTGTGTAAATAAAAGTTTAATTAAACACCAATGTTTTCACGACAATCGGTAAGACCGATCCTTCAATGACTGGATTACCGATATCGATATAGTCACCATTCTGGACATCCACTGAGTCAATGCAGACAAATGGATAATCCTTAGGCAACTGAGCAAAGAGACATTGACCTAGAACCTTGGCCATATCTTCTCTGACCACCACTAGCAACGGAATTTTCTTTTCAATGCTTTCGCTCATTCCCTTGACAATAGCCTCTGCGTATTCCAAAACCCGGGCGAAGCTTGGGCTTTTTTCTCCATTGATTGCCAAAGCCACCTGCTGGACTTCATTTTCCAGTGTGAACCAGGCCACCTTGTCCTTGATAATCTGCTGCAGCCCCTCCTTGTCCTCATGCTCATCAGAAGCTGCCAGCTTGAGAACTGGAATGTTCTTAATAGGAAGGATATCGGAGATGTAGGTAATGGTGCTGCCGCTGACATCGGTCGTATGGCTGCCCGCTCCAACAACGGTTGCCCGGATGGTCTCAGCTGACTGGATGACTTTCTTTTGATCAAAAATCTTGGATTTGCTCAGCGCCCTGCCTAGCAAGATACCGATATCCCCATAGCGGAAATCATCCGCCGAGGTAGTTTCCAAGTATATTCCATCAGCTACACCACCAGAGAAAGATACGCAGTGGAGATCATAGTTCAACTTGAGACCGTGGTTGGTCTGTAGGAGCTCATAGTAAGGACTGTGATTGTCAATTCCTACAGACTGTTCTAATACGGAGACCATTTCTTGAATCAGCCGATCCAAATCAGCTCGATGGACCGTTTCACCAACTGCCAGCTGAAGCCCCTGCTCTGCAATGATAGTCTGCAGTTTTGGAGCAATATAGCTAATCCGCTGGGTCTGCGGATCCATCTTTATCAGCCGACCTCCGATATCAAAACACCCTGTATCAATCACATCTCCTTCTCGGAAGACTGCCAGATTGGAAGTCCCCCCACCAATATCAATATTGACTACTGATGTATGATGCTCTTGAGAATATTGATGGCTGCAGGCCCCTTTACCAGCGATGATACTCTCAAGGTCTGGACCAGCAGTCGCAACAACAAAGTCCCCAGCGTAGCCACTCAGTGCTTGGAGCACCTGACTGGCATTTTCCTTGCGAGCTGTCTCACCAGTAATGATGACTGCTCCCATCTGAATGTCTTTTTTCTGAATGCCTGCTTTCGCATACTCATTCAGAACAAAGTTTTTGATCTTATCTACCTCGATCAAAAGTTGATCCGAAATTGGTGTGAAGATAATTTCACTTTTATAAAGAACTTTTTTATCTGTAATATAGACACGAGGAATAGTAAACACAGAAGCAATATTCTCGATGGTAAGCTCTGACAAGATCAGCTGTGTAGTGGCTGTCCCGATATCGAGCCCCACACTCAAAATTTTATCTGACATACTAAAAACCTCCAAAAAAAGACGCTCAAAGCAATGCAAACAAACAGAGTTCATTTACATTCTTCAAGCGTCATTGCTTTTTTCGACTGACATCATTGTTAGTCTGGTAGTATTTATTTTTTAAAACGAATGGTCGTTGCCGTTCCCTCATGGTCTGAGTGGATAGACAAGGTTCCAAACAACTTTCCTTGGACAAAGCGTTCCACCAAGAGGAGACCCAGATGATTTTCAAAGGAATGCTCTTGGTTGTAACCGCTACCATTATCCAGTACTTTTAAAGTTATTATATCATTTTTAAGTCCAACCTGCAAACGGATTTGCGGTTTTTCTGGATTTTTTTTGTCCTTAAAAGCATGTTCATAGCTGTTCTGCAGTAATTCATTGACGATTAGCGCCAGTGAAGTGGCCCGGCTACTGTCGAGACAGAGTTCCGGTTCCAGGCTGTAGGTCAAGGTTATTTCCTTATGCCCGGAAAAACAGCGCTGAACATTTTCGATAACTCTCTTCAGCAGATGCTCAATCTGAATGCTGTCATCCTGCTGAGAAGACAGGAGCTCGTGAGTCGCTGCTATGGAGAGCACACGATTCATACTGTCATTAAGAGCTTTTTTTGTGTCTGCTCCTGGACTTTGCTGAGCCTGTAGTCGCAGCAAGGAAACAACGGTTTGCAAGTTATTCTTTACCCGATGGTTCATTTCACGAATGGTAGTTGTATGGGTTAAGAGCTGTGCTTCCTTTTCCTTGATGTCTGTAATATCCTTACAGATCATGACCACATTTTCACTCTCAGCCAGCAGATAGCGTTTGACCAAAAAGCAATAAGTGCCATAATGTACCTCAACTTGGTGAGGTTTTTCTTGAGGGGCTTGCGGTCCCAGTTGCTGGATTTCTTCAAAAGTCAGACTGTCTAAGACCAGATTGCTGTAGTTCATTCCCTCAATCGAGTCCATATAGCCCAGCTTATGGCGATAAGAATCGGCAGCTGCTTGATTGAAATACTTGAGATAGCCCTGCTGGTCAAAGACCAGACAAGCTTCGTCAATATGATCAAATAAAACAAACTGCTCTTGAGCTGAAATCTCAGGAGTGCTCCGCAACCCAAAATCGTCGTCCTCTTTATCCAAAGAAAAGTGGTCCGGTAAAGTCTGAGGAGCATTTTTTTCGATAATCAGCGTTCCGATGACGCGCTCTTCTCTCACTATCGGAAAGACCGTCTGGTGGATGGCTAAGCCCTCCTGCGATCTGGCCGAAAGCCCAATCGAGGGAGCGCCCGTCTCCAAGGTCCGGATAACACCTGGCTCATTTTCCAGGTAAGCCATAGCACCTACGACCGATTTTTCGTACAAGCTGAGCTTGCTTTCCGGTTTTTTGTGAAAGATGACAATGGCATGTTCCGAAAAGATATTCTTTACGTCAATGAAGACATCTTCATTAGCATAAGCTGAGTTTTTCAATAATTCGTCAGCCTGTTGGACAAGATGCTCGATATCAGCCTCATCCAAATTTGTCTGTTCCTGACAAAGCTGCTTTATCTTATCTTTATACATCATTACACATCATCTTGGAGCACCAGCAATTTGGCAATCTCAATCATCGGCACTCTCTTTTGCATACTAATTGTCCGAATGCGCTTGAAAGCTTCTGGCTCTGATAAATGATCACGAGCCATCAGCAAGCCTTTGGCCTTTTCAATCACAATCCGATCGTCTATCTTTTTCGACAGCTTGACCATTTCATTGGACATCTGCTGCAACTGACGGCCCTTCTCAATGCAGACCTCTACCATTGGAATCAAGGACTTGGCATCCAAAGGTTTAACCAAGTAAGCACTAATCCCATTAGTTTTGGCTTTTTGAACATAGTGTTCATCACTGTAGGCTGACAGTAGAATCACACTGTAGGCTAAAGCATCTTCGAGTATCTTCTTACCTGCTGTCAGGCCATCCAGAAGCGGAAGCTTGATGTCCATCATGACCAAGTCACAACGATATTTCTGACACAAATCAATAGCTTCAAAGCCATCGGACGCCTCAGCCACCACTTCATAATCAGCTTCTTCTAATATATTTCGGATATCTAATCTTACAATTGGATCATCATCAACAATTAGTATTCTGCCTTTCATACTTCCCCTCGACAGTTTGATTTTTTATGTCCGCGTTACGACAGTGCTGGAGAAGCCCAAAATCTCTTCCAGACCTTGTAAAACGGCAATGAGAGCTGCCTCAACAGAAGAAACGTCACCTGTCATCACGACAGAGCCGCTGAAACGATCCACAAAACCAACTTGAACATCCGCAGCCTTGGTCGCAATATCAACCGCAATGATAGCCGCTTCACTCGGAGTGATCGTCAAGATTCCAATCGCATCCTTGATTTCTGCCTGCAATCCCAATTTTTCAAAAATGACTTCATCAGGATTAGCGATAAGGTGCGCCAAGGTCACTTGTTTCCCAGGAACGTATTCCTGTATCATTCTTTGTTTTTCTTCCAATTTAGTAAACCTTCTTCATGATTTTAAACGTTCAGAAGTGTACTGCATGCTCTTAATCATTATACAATAATTTTGGCATAACAGCAATTCAGAGGATTAAAACGCTTTCTCTAATACTTTAAGCAGTTCTTCTGCCGTAGGGACACGAGGGTTAGTCGGAGTACAGCCATCATGCAGAGCAGCTTCTGAAATTTCTACCTTGTACTGAGCAAAAGCATCTGCTTTCACACCATATTCTCTGAGAGAAGTTGGCATCTCCAACTTTCTCTGCAGCTTCTTGATAGCTTCAACCAGCTGTCTCACTCCTGACACAGGGCTTGAAGCACTGCATCCCAGTAGTTTGGCAATATCCTGATAGCGACTTGCTACAGTCTTGTCTGTCGCCTGCCGGTTCCGATTGTTGAATTCGATACCAGCATTATACTGAATGACATGGGGCATTAAAATACTGTTTAAACGACCATGAGGTACATGGAACTTAGCTCCTGCCGCATGTGCCAGACTGTGATTGATACCCAAAGAAGCTGTGTTAAAGGCCATACCAGCCAGAGTGGATGCTGCATGCATCTTTTCACGCGCTTCTACATCCTGACCATTTTTGTAGGCTTTAGGCAGGTATTCAAAGACCAGCTTAATTGCCTTTTCAGCCAAGGCATCAGAGAAGTCCGTAGCCTTGGTCGATACATAAGCTTCAATGGCATGGGTCAGTACATCCATTCCAGTGTCAGCCGTGATGTTACCAGGAAGTGACAGAACCAAATCCGCATCTAAGATAGCTACATCCGGAAGGATTTCTTTGGTCACTAAAGGATATTTGGTACCTCTCTCTGCATCCGTGATGACAGAAAAGGACGTTACTTCAGATCCAGTTCCGCTTGTTGTCGGAATGGCGATGAGAATAGCCTCTGAGAAGGCACCCTGCTTCTTGGCAAAATAATACATAGCCTTGGAAGCATCAATGGCAGATCCGCCACCAATAGAAAGCACAATGCTGATTGGCTTGTCTCCTGCACTCTTGATACCAGCCACAACCGTTTCGATTGGCGGATCAGGCACAATGTCTGTGAAAACAACAATGTCATTGCTGTCATCAAAGTTGGCTAAAATGGCATCCAACGTGCCAGATGTCTTCAAAAAAGGATCGGCAACGACTAGAATATGCTCGTTTTTATAATGGCTTAATTGCTGCAGAGCGCCTTTGCCCACATGCAATTCAGTCTTATAGGAAATCTTATACATCTTTTCTCCTTTCTGTTGTATCTATTTTTAAACAAAAAGAAACTATATGAAAATAAGACTGCTCCCCTACACACGTCACAGCATTTTCATATAGCTTCATTGCTTATTTATCTTCAGTACCCCTTTGTACTATATTGAATTATAACACAAAAGCGCTTTCAAGGCAATGAAAAAGTCATTAATATAAGAAATTTTTACTGCCGAATCTCCTTACAAAGCCAAGTTTATTTGAAGAATTAAATTTTTATTAAAATTTAGTTCATTTTCCTTGTAATTCCCTGTGAAAGGTGTTACAATTTAGTTACTAGGAAATTGATTTTAGTACTTTTAAGGGTATGGAAGTCTGGTGCAAATCCAGCGCGGTCCCGCCACTGTGATAAGCTTTTCAGCTTTAAGTCAGGTCTTTATTCTTAAATTTTAGTAGATTTCATGCCTCGATGTAAGGTAGTGATGTCAGTTTGGAACAAACATTTTAGCTTAGTTTCCATTATTGACTCTACGTTTAAGTACGTTAATTTTCTAAAGATGAGGTTTCTCTTGTCTTTCTGCAAAGGAGCAGAGTCAATAATTGGAAAGCTAGTGCTAATCAACGAAGCTTAGCATGAAGATACGATGATGTATAAGCGGCTTTCTTTTTTAGAAGATCAAAATAAGTTCTGTCCTTCCAAGACTTGGTAAAAGTCAATTTGGAAAGACAGAACTTTTTCTGTTTCTTTTTGTCACTGGCGTTTGCTAGCCCAACGCTCAACATCCGCCTTGGTGATATTGTGGAAGACCTTAGCACCTCTTTCGTAGGCGATGTCTTCTTGATGCTTGGTAAAGTTGATTACTCGAGCCAAGGCAAAGAAGTAATCTGATAGACGGTTGACAAAAATCAGGACATTATTGTTAATTTCCGTAGTCCACATAGCCCCTACGATATGACGTTCTGCCCGTCTTGCAATGGTCCGAGCCACATGAATCATGGAAGCAATCTCGTCACCGCCCGGCAGGATAAACCTTTCCAGAGCCGGTGGAATTTCTGCGTAAGTATCAATCCTCTCCTCAATCCAGTCAATCAGCTGCTGATCGACCTTATAAGGGTAAACTCCCTTTGGTGTAGAGAGGTCTGAACCACAGTCAAAGAGATAATGCTGCAGCTGGAGCAGCTCATCTCTCAGCTTATCATCCTTGTCCAGCTTGGTAATAGTATAACCAATCCAAGAGTTAAGCTCATCAATGGTTCCATAAGCATTAACTCGTTCTGCATCCTTGGCGACACTTTGGCCGCCAACTAGCTTGGTCAAGCCCTTGTCACCTGTTTTTGTATAGAGTTGCATATTTTTCCTCCTTTAAGTCACATTTTTGCGAATATCAACATAATCTTCTTCTTTCAAGCTGCCTTCTGCAAAGGTTGGCATGTGCTCCATGGTGTAAACAGCATTTTCCAGCAGAAAGAAAGCCAAAGGACAGCCCGAGCCTTCACCTAGCCGCATATCCAGCAAAAGCATAGGCTCCAGTCCTAGAAAGTCACTGACCAGTCTGTAAGCAGGCTCCGTCGAAGCATGGGAAGCAAAGGTATAGTCCAAGACATGAGGAGTCAGCTGATGGGCAATCAGAAGCCCCGTCAGAGAGATAAGGCCATCCACTACACATGGCAGCCGATAGCGGGCACAGGCAAGATGAGTGCCTGCCATAGCCAGCATATCCAGCCCACCAAGCTTAGCGGTCAGATCCAGAATATCTCCATAAGGAGCGTGGCAATCCAAACACTGCTGGATAACAGCCGTTTTATGAGCCTTCATATCCTGAGTCAGACCAGCTCCATAGCCTGTGACGTCTTCTGCTTTAAGGCCGAGAACCGCTGCAATGACAGCAGCTGAGGTCGTGGTGTTGCCAATCCCCATTTCTCCTGTTCCAAAGAGACGATAGCCGTCTTTGATTAGGGCCTCTGTCTTCTTGTAGCCGACTAGAATTGCCGCTATAGCCTGCTCGCGGGCCATGGCCGGCTCCTTGAGCATATTGCGCGTCCCATGACAAACCTTGTCCTTATTTTCCTCAAAGATATCCTTCTTGCAGCCAATGTCTACCAGGCAGATGTCTGAACCTGCATGTTTAGAAATAGCACACAAGCCTGACTTCCCTGCTAGAATATTGCAAGCAACAGTATAGGTCGTTTCCTGAGGATTGGCAGAAACGCCTTCAGCCACGATGCCATTATCTGCCACGTAGACGAGGACAATCTTCTTCTCCAAATCAATTGGATCAGAAAACATAGCATGCAAGCGAGCATAGATAGTCTCGAGCTTTCCCAAGGAACCTGGTGGCTTTCCTAGCTGATCACAGTAGCACTGGCCTTCTTGAATCTTGTCTTTGTCTAACGGAAGAATCTGTTCAATAATTTTTTCTAAGTCTTTCAAACTAGTCTGTCTCCTCCCTGACCGGCTGCACCCCTTCAAAAATAATCCTGCTCAAGGTCCGAGTCTGATAATAAGCCCCACTGGCTGAGCGAGCTAGTTCAGCCTCTAGCTTGGGAAAGACTTCTAGCTGTTCCTTGTTCAGCAACAAACCAACCAATGTACCACTATGGGCAACATTGAGCCCTAAGCATTGGTATTTTTTTACCAAATTCAGTAATTCTTTCAGATAGGGTTTGGATAGCCGTTGGTTGTTCAACAAAGCACTATAGCTCGCTAAATGGCCAAGTTTTTCCAAACTCTTCTCCTGACAAGCCTCCTGAAAGAGAGGAAGCAAACACTTAGACTCCTCAGCTGGATAGCTAGGACTGTCCTTCATCCGAACCAAGTCAAGAGTTGTCACCATCTCCACAGGCTCCAAGATATAAACATAGAGCTCCGGTCGCCAGTCTGTCTGCCAGACAACTTGACCAGTCAGGGGATTAATAACCGTCCAGTCCGCAAAAGCCACCGAGTCAGTAGGCTCAATCTTGGCACAGAGACGCGTCAAATCTGTCGCCTTTAGAGGCTGCTTTTGTCCCAGAGCAACTGCCTGCAGGCAGCTAATCATATCAGCTGTGCTGCTAGAATAGCCCTTGCTGATGGGCAGGTCTGACTCCTGAACAAAAGAGAAAACATTGGGCTCAGGTAGGAGCTCCAAAGCTCGTCGTACCTTTTCACCTTGAGCTTGCCTTGCGAGAGACGAAGCCCCGTCCAATCTCACTCGACTTCGCTTCTCAATCCCATAGGAGAGCAGAACCTCCTGCTCTCCTACTAAACCTTGAAATAATTCACCGCAGGAACCTGGACAAGACACGATTGCCTTAGTCATAAGGAGCCTCTTTCGCCAAGACCTCTGTCAGACAAGCCAGAAGCTGTTCATTTTCCTGATGGCTGCGGATGGCTATGCGGTAATGCCGTTTTGTCAGATCATGATAATTTTGACAGGAACGGATGAAAATCTTTCTCTGCCGAAGCTCCTGACGCAGGTCCAGCCGACCTAGATACTCAAAGAAGATATAGTTGACACTAGGCTTGACCGGCCGAAGCTGTGAAAATGCAGTCAGTCCTTGAAAAAGGAAATCTCTTTCTACTCGAAGCCACTCCTTGGTAGCTTGCTGATAGGCCTGGTCTTCCAAAAGGACAGGCAGGGCGTGATCCGCCATGGCATTGACCGACCAAGGAGCACGGCTCCCCTCTATCTCATCAAAGCAAGTCGGATGACAGCTGAGAGCATAGCCCAATCTCAGACCAGGAATAGCATAAAACTTAGTCAGAGACCGCACCACTACTGCATTTGGATAGGTGGCCAGACGTGAAACGAAGCTATAGTCCTCCTCATCGTCCAGAAAGTCCATAAAAGCCTCATCCAGTATCAAAAAGATTTGCCGCTCCTGCAGGTCCTCAGCCAGCTTTTCTAACTCAGTACGCCGAATCAAGGTACCCGTCGGATTATTAGGATTGCAGATGAGCACAGCGTCACCTGCAGCCAGTGAATCCAAGGCTGGCATCATATCAGCTAGATTCCACTCATAGGATGGAGAAGGTAGGCTAAAGCGCTCCACCTTAGCCTGCACTTGCGAAAAGGCTTTTTCATATTCCATGAAAGTAGGGCTCAGAGTCAGGACCGTTTTTGGACGCAGGAAGCGGGCCAGCTCATAAAAGACTTCTACCGCACCATTTGCCAGCAGGACATTGTCCTTTTCTAGGCCATGATGATGTGCTAAAAGCTCTCTGGAGTGGCTGTAGCTGATGTCTGGATAATGAACCAGCCAATCAATGGACTCGGTCAGACAAGCCCTCAGCCGCGGAGAAATCCCCAAAGGGTTGATATTGGCACTGAAATCCAGACAGTCTTCTAGAGAAAAACCAAATTCCTCAGCCAAAGCTGCCGCATTTCCACCGTGCTCTACTTTCATAAATAGACATCCCTTCCTCGTTTCCTTGTTAGAATCTAGTATACCATATTCGGCTTTTTCGTCCTTAGTCTGCCTCCAGATAAGCCTGGAGACGGTCAATTCCTTCGTTTTCCGTCGCTGATATTTCAAAAATTTCCTTGGCTCCAGCCGCTTTCAGCTGCCGCCGTGCTTTTTCAATCTGCTCTTCCTTATCAGCCATATCAATCTTGGTGACAATGCCAATCACTTCTTTATTGAAGAGGGAAGAAAATCCTTGAGGAAAGGTCTGCATCTGATTGGAAGCCGCCACCAAGAGACCAATCACATCAGCTTCTGTTGCTGTCACGTTCAGAGCATTATAATACTTACGATGCTGGAGAAATTCTCCGGGCGTGTCAATGATGGCATCATAGAACTCAATAGCCTGAGTCTTAAAGTAGGTCAGCTCCAAACCTTTCAGTCGCTGGGTCAGAGTAGTCTTACCCACTCCGACTGGACCGACAAACATGATTTTTTTCATATCTTGCATCCATTCCTCTCTATGACAGGGGACTGCCCGCTATTTACTGAGCTGGGCTTCCTTACTATCTAGTTTGATAGTTTCCCTGCCGTTGAGCAGTACACCTTTATTTTCATCGCGGCCTTGCAGGTAGTAAAGGGCATCTTCCTGGCCGTAAGTTTCAATTGCCTTAGTTTGCAAAAGACCGATTCCCTTGCTAGGATCTCTCAAAAGATTGAAGATAATACCCATTTGCAGTTTAGGGAAATCCTTGAGCATAGCATAATCACCATTACTGTCACCAGCAATCAGGATTGGTTCTTGATTGTCATGATTGACAGCAATCAGCTTCTTGATGGTCTCTGTCTTGCCCTCACCTTGAGTCTGAGCATAGTTGGTATCGTATTCCGGCTGAATCACACCCTTATCATCCTTTTTCAGGCGCATACCAGTAACATTTTCTTTAGGAATATTGTAGCCATACTTAGAATTGCTAGCATAAGGGATAATCACATCGATATAAGACGCTGAGCAGATATAGACATCAATGCCGTTAGCCATCAGAGTCTTATAGAGATTTTGCATTTCCTTGACCGAGCGAACACCGCGCTTGAAGGTCACAGTGATTTGGCCTGACTCACCTTTCAATCCTTCTGGACTTTCCCAAGTTTCAGAAGTCAGCTTGTCTTGAAGAGCTTGGTCAATAGACTTTTCAGATAGAGCTTGAACTTCTTCAGAAGTCATACCTGCATAGAGGTAGGTCACCCATGGATAGCTGATGTCAGAGCTGAAGGTGTCACCAATCGCTTCGTAAAGATAGCGGAGTTTAGCAGCAAAGTCTTGGTATTCATCGGTCTTTTTGACTTCTTCCAGAGACTTGTCTCCTTGCATTCCCTTATAGCTATTGTAAATAGCCGTGTAATCAGAAAGCAAGTCAGCCGCAATCTTGTCAATGTTCACTGGTTCACCATCTTTGTTATGGAAATCTTCAACAAAATCGTCGCTCGGTATATTGGTCCGTACTGCTTGGTCAAATTCTTCCGGCGTCATCTTAAAGGCTAGATTTTCAATTTGATAGGTAAAGGTTGCTTCGCCAATGTCGTTAATGACGGTCGTATTGTCCCAGTCGAAGACGGCATAAGGCTTTTTATTTTTATCATAGCTAGAGCTGGTGTTCCCATTCTCCTTGATGAGCTTAGTCAGGCGGGCATAAAGCTTGTCTTCCCAAACGCCCTTATCCAAAGTCTTAGCCTTGTCCTTATCCGTTGTCTCTGTCTTAGCCGAGGATGACTCCGTCGTCGTCTTATTATTCCCCGCTTGACAAGCTCCCAGAAGCAAAGCCAAACTACAAAGCAGCACAATTCCTTTTGTCCGCATAGAAACAATCCTCCATAAAAAATAATAGTGCGCAAAAAAATGGCATAGAAAACCCCTTTGATTCTGAAACACTCGCTTCATTGCGATCAAATCAGGCTTCCTTGCCATTTTCTATACTGTTATTATATTATAAACTATCTGATTGACTTTGTCAATGAAGCGCTTTCAGATTTGTAAAAAATAAAGGCAGAGAAAAATTATTTCTCTACCTTACTGATTAAAATGCATATACTCTAATCTTCTCAATCAATGTGTTAGAGGAAACCTAACGTATTCAAGACTAGACAGACAATCCCCTTTAATTCTACCATTTTTCAGGCACTTGATTTCTCCAGCCTGTGAAAACTTGTGCATAGCCCAATAGATACAAGGGCGTCAATGCGATGCTCAAGCCTACCAAGGCAATAATCATATAGATTCCTGACAGCATAAACAAGCGAGTGATGACTGCTACTGCTGCTGACAAGCAGCACAGGACGATGGCGTGAATCTGCAAAATATTGATTTTTTGTTTCTGTTCAAAATATCTCAATTTTGAAACGATCACCATCTGATAGAGCAAATTAATCAACTGATAAGACAAGCTGAGTATGATAAAAATCATAAAAAATGCTAAGTGGTTCTCACCAAAAAAGATGGAGCCCCAAAAAAGCAATTCAAAATGCAGAAATAGGTAAGAGCTGGTCGGAATGAGCTGCAAGGCTTTGGTATCAAAAAACTTTTGGAAGAGTAAAAAGGCCAGGAACAAGATAAGCGTGTGAACAATAGTAAAATTCATGACTATCATGCTCAGGTGATGCATCTCCCCGCGTAAGAAAATAGAAACGATAAATACCAGTGAGATAAAAAATAACTCAACTAAACCAGCCTTATAAAAATCTAAGTTTTTGATTGGATTACAATCCGTAACAAGAACATTCAAAAATTCATAATATCTCTTTTTCATTTTGTAAACTCCCATTGTTTAACTTTATAAAATTTCCCCTAAACTTTGTGGAACTTTCTATAAAAAAATTCCACATTTCATTATATCATACAGTATATAGGCTAAGGAAGTCTTATAAAACTATAGGTATATCTCTATAGGATAGTTCCCTTTCTCAATCATTCGCCAAGTTGGCATTTTTCCGCTATAATAATAAGGATGAACATCAAAGAAGAAATTATTAACTTAGCAAAAAAAATTGGGATTTCTAAGATTGGTTTTACGACAGCGGATGATTTCGACTATCTGGAGAAGTCGCTGCGCTTGGCTGTAGACGAAGGGCGAAATTCAGGATTTGAACATAAAAACATCGAGGAACGGATCAAGCCCAAGCTCAGTCTAGCCTCAGCCAAGACCATCATCTCTATCGCGGTCGCCTACCCCCACAAGCTCAAGCAGCAGCCTCAGAAAACGGCCTATAAACGGGGGAAATTCACCCCTAACAGCTGGGGGCTGGACTACCACTATGTCCTACAGGACAAGCTGGACCGGCTTGCCAAGGGAATCGAAGAACTAACCGCTGACTTTGAATACAAGGGCATGGTGGACACGGGCGCCTTGGTCGATACCGCTGTAGCCCAGAGAGCAGGAATCGGCTTTATCGGCAAGAACGGCTTGGTCATCTCTAAGGAATTTGGCTCCTATATGTTTTTAGGAGAGCTCATCACCAATCTGGACATCGAGCCTGATCAGCCCGTCGACTACGGCTGCGGAGACTGCAACCGCTGTGTGACAGCCTGCCCCACTTCCTGCCTGATTGGTGACGGCAGCATGAATGCCAAGCGTTGTCTATCCTTTCAGACTCAGGACAAGGGCGTCATGGATCTGGAATTTCGCAAGAAGATTAAGACTGTCATCTATGGCTGTGATATCTGCCAAATTTGCTGTCCTTATAATAAAGGCTTGGACAATCCGCTCGCAACAGAGATTGATCCCGACCTTTCTCATCCGGAGCTCCTGCCTTTCTTGGAGCTTTCCAACGGTCAGTTTAAGGAGAAATTCGGTCATGTGGCTGGCAGTTGGCGGGGGAAAAATATCCTGCAGCGCAATGCCATTATGGCTCTGGCAAATGCCAATGACCGCTCTGCTATTCCCAAAATGCTGGAAATTATTGACAAGGGGCAAAATCCCATTCATGTCGCTACAGCTATCTGGGCTCTGAGTCAGCTGGTGCGTGAGGTCCATCCAGAAATGATAGAACTGGTCATGGGCATCAAAAATCCAACACCGCAAATCCAAGAAGAGCAAGGTCGTTTTCTAGAGAAATTTGGCCTAGAAGAAAAACTTGTGATAGAAAACTAAACCGCTGAGATTCTTCAAATCTCAGCGGTTTCTTTATTTTTCTTCTTGTTTTCGGATTTCTTTGATAATGGAGCCCATCTTGACTGACTCGTCGCTGAAATAGCGGTAAAGCCGTCCATCACCATCTCCCATGTAGCTGATAGGGGAAAAGCGGTCGCTGCGGAAAGCATCATTCTCATCAATCAACTCCTCATCTACCACGCGTCGAGTGACACGGGCGATGACATTGGTCAAGGCACCGCATTCGACCATATCCAGCACCTGACACTCAATGGATACAGGGCATTGGTCTACCAGCGGAGCATCCACAGTCTCGCCGATTGTGTAGCTAAGACCTGTCAGGGCAAACTTGTCCTTGCGGCTGTTGAAGCCAGCAATTTCAGACTCTTTGGTCAAATCCTTCTCTGGGACATTGACTGTGAATTGCTGGTGCTTGGTAATCTCTGTAATGGCATTCCCCTTGGTACGCATGGCAATAACCATCATGCTGCCCAAGGAATAAACCGAGCTTGAAGTCGAAATATTATAGCCGTGCACATCGTCCTTATAGCCTAAAAAGAAGACTGGAAAGCCGAAGTAAAGTTTTCTCGTTTCAAAAGTACGTTTCATATATGTTCCTTTATTTTTAATTTTAAAATAGATCAGCTAGTTAAGATATTCGTCAGCTAAAATGTCCCTTGTCGCCTATCAACTTTTTTGTCACAGGGTGATGAGCCTGGATAGGAAGCTCAAAGTCCTTTATCTCGTCAACGATTTCCCCGTCTGCCATGACCAAAATCCGATGGCAGAGAGCGTAGCTCAGCTTGAAGTCATGTGAGATGAAAAGATAGGTCAGCTGGTATTTCTCCCACAAATCATATAGGAGGCGTAACAACCTTCCCTGAACAATGGGATCCAGACCGCTCAGAGCCTCATCAAAGATAAGAATATCTGGCTTTAAGAGCAGGCCGCGGGCGATGCAAATCCGTTGGAGTTGGCCGCCACTGAGCTGGCGGGCAGGCTGATTTAGATAGCTTTTATCCAGACCGACGTCTTCTAGAATGGCTTCTACCTCTTCTCTAGCCACATCCTTTGGCAGGGCCTCTGTCAAGACCTGCTCGACTGTAAAGTGCGGATTGACCGAATGGAGCGAGTCTTGAAAGACCAGTAAAATTCTCACGCCAGATTTTTTGACTGAATAGGGCTGACCATCCAGTAAGACCTGGCCTTGACTGGGCTTTTCTAGACCAATCAGCAATTTAGCCAGTGTACTCTTGCCACTGCCGCTCTCGCCCATCAGACCGATTATTTCACCTTTCTGGACGGAGAAGTTACAGTCTTTGACAACCATTTTGCCATCGAATTTTTTAAAAACATGTCTACATTCCAGCATCTTGTCTCACCAACCGTTCGTATGGATTTCCTAAGATAAGGTCTTGGCTATAGGTCTGCGAAGGACTTTCGAGGAGCTTAGCCACCGGCCCTTCCTCCATGATAGCCCCCTGATACATGACAAGCATCTTGCCTCCCAGCTCCCGCGCCAAATGATAGTCATGAGTCACTGTGATGAGGGTCTTTCCTTTAGCCAACTGCTCCTTTAAGATGAGGATAATCTGCTCGCGATTGTGGATATCCAGCGCCGAAGTAGGCTCATCCAAAATGATGGTCTCTGGCTCTAGGCAAAGCAAGATAGCCAACATGACCCGCTGCAGCATACCGCCGCTGAGCTCAAAAGGATATTTCTTCAAAAGCTCTTCCGGCTCTCCCAGTCTGACTTCTTTCATAGAGGCTAGGGCCTTAGTCAGACAAGCGCTCTTTGAAATCTTGCTATGGCTGCGCAGGGTTTCCCAAAAATGACTTTGAATGGTCTGAAAAGGATTGAACATAGCCATCGGATTTTGAGACATATAGGCCACTCGTCTCCCCCGCAGCTGCTGCCAGTCCTTGAGAGAGTTGCGCTCCAGAGACATGTAGCCATAGTGAACTTCTCCTTGCATGCTCAAGGATAAAGGCAGCTGGCCAATCAATATCTTGGTTAAGAGGGTTTTACCAGAACCACTCTCCCCAATGATGACCAGAGACTGACCCGCCTCCACTTCAAAGCTGATGTCCTGCAGTATGGTCTTTCCCTCAATCTGGGCTGTCAGTTGCTTTACTGCTATTTTTTCCATATCTGTTTCCAGCCTTTCTCTTCAAAGCATTCGGCAAATAGATTAAAGGCGACCACAGTCAGAAAGATAGCCAGTCCGGGCGCCAGCATCATCCAAGTTGCCGTTTGAAAATGGCTTCTAGCATCATGCAGCATCATACCCCATTCGGTAATATTGGGCTGGACACCGATTCCCAGAAAGGAAAAGCCAGAAATCATGAGAATGATATTCCCAATATTCATCAGCACAATAATCAAAATAGGCTTGTAGATAAAGGGCAGGATATGAGTTTTGAGAATATGAATCTGAGAGAGTCCCATGGTCTGGGCAGAAATAACATAGGCTTCCTCTTTGGCACTCTTGACCAGATTGGCCGTCACCCGAGCATAATAGACCCACTCTATGATGACAATGGCTAGAATCATATTGGTCATTCCCTGTCCCAATATCCCAACTGTAGCTAGCGATAGCAGGAAGCTAGGAAAGGCGGAAATAACATTTGCAAACCATAAGAAGGTGGCTTCCGCCTTTCCCTGGTACCATCCAATCAGCAAGCCAACTGCCACACCGATAACCACTTCCAGCAGACTGATAGTCAAGGATAAAAAGAGGGAATAACGAGCCCCGTGCAGCAGACGAGACAAGACATCTCTGCCCAGCTGATCGGTCCCCAGCAGATGAACAGCGTCAGGTGCCATTAGTTTATTTGAAATCTCCACATGCTGGGGATCAAAAGAGGATAGATAGGGAGCAAAGAGAGCGCAGATGAAGAGGACCAGCAAAATGACACTTGAAAAAATAAATCGTTTAGACATTGCTCCTCCTTTTTCTGACTCTAGGATCTATCCAGAGCGGCAGCTGCTGGGTTAGAATGTTATTTCCCAAGAATAATAGGCCAAATAAAAGCATACAGCACTGGATAATGGGCAGATCCACAGACTGCAGCGCATCTACAAAGAGGGAACCGACACCATTCCAAGAGAAGACTTCTTCGACAATTAAGGATCCTGTCAGAAGATAGACCAAGGTCAGGCTCAGGCCTGTCGCAATAGCTGGCAGTGAATTTCTCAAGAGATGATTCTTGACCAGGAAGAACTTACTGACTCCGCGCAGGAGGGCATTTTCGACATGAACACTGTTCATCTGCTCCAGCACGGCCTTGCGGATCAAAGCAGTATATTGGCCAATCAATGACATACTGAGGGTCAGACTAGGAAGAATCAAGCTGCTAAGGTCCTGCTTGCCCGAAACTGGCAGCCATCTGAGCTGAACAGCAAAAACTACAATCAGCATGTAACCTAGCCAAAAGCTGGGCATGGAAACACTGGAAAAGGATAGAAAGCGAGTGACCTTATCAAAGAGAGAACCCTTGTAGACTGCACTAAAAATCCCCAAAGGAATGGACGTAAGCAAAATGAGAGCAAAGGATGTCAAGCCCAGAGAAAGGGTCGACTGGAAACGCTCCAGCACCAAGGGCAGGACAGGAACCTTTAAGAGATAAGATGTTCCAAAATCCCCACGAAGGGCCTTAGTCAGCCAACCTAGATACTGCTGGGGCCAAGGCTGATTGAGTCCCAGATAATCTCTGGCTTTTTCCAAGGATTGAGGAGTCACTTGAATCTTAGATACCCTTAGATAATTTTCTGCTTGATCCGCCGAGGATAGCTTGGCCAAGAGAAAGGTCAATACTGATATCATCAATAGAGCAGCTAAGAAAGAAACTATTTTTTTAAATAAATCTTTTTTCATAGTCCTTAAAAGAAAAGGGGCGGCTGATAAGCTTTTCAACTTAGCAGCACTACTCCCTTTATATTAAAATTTGCAGTTATGAAGTCAGCTTTTATTTTTTCTCAATATAGCGCAGTGGGAAAGCATTTTCTTCTGGGGCAAAGCGCATGCCTTCGAGTTCTCCCTTGCGGTAGACGGAAACAACGGACTGGTAAGTGATTGGAATATAGATAGCTTCATCGTGGAGCATGGTGAGGACTTTCTTATAACCTTCATCGACTTTTGCCTCGTCTGGTTCGACCAGAGTTGCCTTGATAATTTTATCAATTTCTGGCTTAGATGGCAGAGCTTCTAGGGAAACATTTTCTGGGTGGCCATGGTCAGCTGGTGAAGTCAGGGCAGTCATCCAAGCATGTGGATCCCAAGGTGCTCCCCAAGAGAAGGTTAGCATCAAATCAAAGTCGCCAGTCTTAATATTTTCCCAATAGTCATCTTCTTCCATCGCTTTAAGCTGAACGTCAATTCCGATTTTCTTCCATTCGCCTTGGAAGTACTCAACCAAGTCCTTGTCTGTCGCCTTAGACGAGATATAAGGAACATTTAGGCTCAATTTCTTGCCGTCTTTTTCACGAATACCGTCAGAACCTTTCTTCCAGCCTGCTTGATCCAGCATCTTTTCAGCCAGCTCGATATCGTATTCATAGGGAGTCAGATTGGCGTCAGAGTGAGGGGTAGATTTAGAGAAGATGGTATCAGCTGGTGTTTCTGTTCCGCGGAAAATGTCTTTCGCGATAGACTTCTTATCAACCGCATGGTTCATCGCCTGACGGACAGTCTTGTCTTTGAAGATTTCCTGCTTGGCATTTAAGAGCATGAGGCGGCTGGACATTGGCTGAGATACGTCTGTCGTGTACTTATCATCCTTGGCATACTTAGCAAAGTTATCCAAACCGATAACGCCATTTCCATAGATCAAGTCAACATTGCCAGACTCAAACTCAAGAGCACGGGTTTGTGGGTCTGGGATAATCTTGACCGTTACTTCTTTCAGTTTAGGCTTTTCACCCCAGTACTTTTCGTTACGGGTAAAGGTGATGTACTCGTTTGGCTTCTTGTCTTTGACAACCCATTGACCGGTTCCGATTGGCTTCTTGAGGTTGTCCTTGGTCGTATCATCTCCATCAGGGAAGGCAGCATCAGCTATGAAGCGGATTGGACGAATCATGGAAAGATCATAGAGAGTTGCACTGTAAGCTTGTTTGAGCTTAATCTCAAAGGTATGCTCATCTACAACTCGATAGCTTTCCAGCTGGTTAGTGAAGTCAAACCAAGTATGGTTTTTCTTATTTTCTTCTGAAAAGACAGTATCGAAATTGCGTTTGACATTCTCTGCATTAAAGTCAGAGTCGTCTGAGAATTTTGCCTTTCTCAGCTTGAAGGTATAGGTTTTACCATCTTCGCTGATATCCCAGCTTTCAGCCAAGGCTGGCTCGATTTTACCATTGTCACCGTAGCGGACCAGGCCTTCATAGACCATATCCTGAATGACAAATTGGTCTGGATTGTAGCGGTGAGGATTGACATCCCCAAAGTCTTCGCCCCAAACCATGGTGAGTTTGTCTTTCTCATCGACCTTTTGGGAAGAGTTTGAATTTTGCTGGCAGGCTGCCAAGAATAAAGGCAGCAAGAGGACAACTAATAAAAATAATTTTTTTCTCATTTTTATTGAATCACTTTCTTGTATTCATATTTTTTTATTGCAGTCCCAAAAGATAGGGGCTGCAATTTTTTTAGCTGTTGTTTTTTTGATGATTAACTCATGCGATTGTACTTGCTGTTGAGAGCATCCCCGAACTTGGTAAAGAGGAGAATGGTCAGAATCAGCAAAATACAAGGAAAGACCACAATCCAAGGGGCTTCCTGAATGTAAATCCGGCCGTCATTAATCATGGCTCCCCACTCAGGCGACGGCGCCTGAGCTCCCAATCCGACAAAGCTGAGACCAGCGATTTCCATGATAATGGTGCTGATGTCAAAGCTCATGGTTGTCAGAATCTGAGGAAAAAGACTGGGGAAATAATAGTTTTTCAGAGTTGTCCAAAAACTATTGCCATACATTTTTGCAGACTGGATATAGGGTTCATTTTTGAGCTGCAGGGTCATGGAGCGCATCAGGTAGGCATACTTGGTCCAGGCCGTCAGGCAGATAGCGATGAGGGTTTGCTGGAGACCGATGCCCAAGATACTGACGATGGCAATGACCAAAATGATAGATGGAAAAGACTGAAAAGCCGTGATTACCAGCAAGATGAGCTGGTCAAATTTCCCGCCGATGAAGGCGCTAGTCACCCCGATAAAGGAGCCCACCGCCGCAATCAGCATTAGAATCATCAGGGCTGGTAGGACTGTTTCCGCACCTCCGCTTACTGCACGCGCAAAGACAGACCGACCCAGAGCGTCCGTTCCGAACCACTCACTGCTGCTCGGTCCTTGCAGGGCTTGTCCCAGATTGACCTTGGTCAAACTATCACCCAAGAGACGAGGAGCCAAGGAAGATAGGAGCAGGGCCAGGACGATAAGGCCGCCCAAGATCAGGAGTTTTCGATTAATTTTCTTATCCATACGAACCCTCCTTGCTTGCTTTTAATTTCTTCGTGCGCGGCAGCAGTTTGGGATTTTCCTGAGCCAGTCGGACGCGCGGATTGAGCCAAACCATGAGCAGCTGAAAGACTAGATTTACAGTCAAGACTCCCGCTGTGATAAAGAGGACCGCCCCCTGAACAAGGGGATAATCCCGCTTGGCGACTACGCCAATCAGCATCTTACCGATGCCCGGCCAGGAAAAGAGGTGCTCGATAATAGCCACACCGCCTAAGAGCGAGCCCAGAGAAAGGCTGACCAAGGTCAGAAGAAAGGGCAGAACATTGTAAATCACATCATGCAGCAGGATATGTCCCTCTCGAATCCCCCGACCTCGCGCACCTTCGACTTCTGGTGAATGCAGTATTTCTATCAAAGCGGTCCGCAGCTGCGGGATATAGCGAGTAGACATGATCATGGCCAGTGTCATGACTGGCAGGACTAGGCCCAGCTCATTAGCTGTTGCCTGAATGGGAAGCCAGTGAAGCTGAACAGAAAAAATCAGAATCAGGATAATCCCCATAACAAAGCTAGGAATGGCATTCAGGAAGGCCAGACCTGCCATCAGGAAGCGGTCGATAGGCTTTCCAGCATGGTAGGATGTGTAGAGAGCTGTCGGCAGGGAAATTCCCAGAGTCGCTAGCAGGGTATAGAAAGCTAAGTAGACTGTATTGGGAAAATAGAAAACAAGCTGCTCCCAAACCGAAGCTCCAGAATTATAGGTCACACCAAAGTCACCATGGACAATCCTGCCCAGCCAGGCCAGATATTGCTCCATAAAGCTGCCATTCAGTCCCATCTCTGCCCGCTTGATTTCCAGCAGTTCCTTGGTAAAAGGAATGCCCTGAGCATTGAGGATACTATCAGCCGGATCTCCCGGTGCTAGATAAACCAGCAAAAAGGAGATAAAGCTGACGCAGAGCAGGATGAGGACGAATTGCAGAATAGTTTTGATAATAAATTTAATCATGCGCCTCCCTTTCAGATGTCCGGTAGCTTTCAGGATTCTTGCTGGCAACGGCCAACAGCACTTCGCCTTGGTGGACGACCAAGGTCGCTTTCTGGTAGAGGACCAGACCGTCTTCCTTGGCAGTCACCTTTTCTAAAATATTGCCATAAATATCACAGATTTCACCGATGACCTGACCAGCCTGTACTGTTTGATTGGGCCGGACAAAGCACATCCAGCAGCCCGACCTCTGACAGGTCAGATAGTAACTGTCGTCAAAGATTAGCGGCGCCTGCTTATAATAGGGCATGGTCCCTTCAAAAAGATAACGTGCGACTTGTTTGACCGACTCTTTCATGGCCAGCACATCCTCTGGCAGACAGGTGCCATTTTCTCCCTGCTCCAGAAGGATGCTGGGCAAACCATAGTCCACCGAGGCAGCGTGATAAAGATTGCCGCGGTCCTGAGACTGATAGATAATCGGTGTCCCAGAAGCCTGCAGCATCTGATAGGACTTTTCGACCACCTCTGGATTCGCCCGCAGAGAATAGTAACCATGAGGGGTCAGCAGTTCTTCCCGATTGCCACTGTGCAGGTCAATGAGGAAATCACTGACGCTAAAGACCTGGCTCTCAATCACAGACCGAATCTGATAGCTGAGGCTGGAAACTGGCTTTTGGTCTTGAAAAATCCTGTTCAGATTGAGGCCGTCTTCAGGTACAAGCGTCGTCTCCCGAGCCCAAAAGCCACTGACATTGACGGCATGCAGGAGGAGGACAGAGCCCTGAAAGTTAAAGTCCCACTCATGCGCCAAATCCATCAGCGCCTTGACACCGACATACTCGCAGCCATGGACTGCAGCACTGATAGTCAGCAAGGGCTGGGAGGCCTGTCCTTTGAGCAGGGTGTACTGGATAGCCAGCTCATCTGTGATGGGCAGACTGCCTTGATAGCTGCTGCAAGAAGCCATAGAGTCTAGTTTTTGCTTAATCCTCATCTTTATCCTCTCTGTACTGACTGAGCAAGAGCTTGGTATAGTCACTCTTGGGAGCAGAGACGACCTCTCGCATGCTGCCCTTTTCTTGCACGATTCCGTCCTTGAGGACGATCAAATCCTCTGCAAAATTGCTGACCAGAGCGATGTCATGAGAGATGAAGAGAAAGGAGGTCTGCGAACGCTCCTTGATATCTGCCAGCAGCTGCATGACCTCATACTGAACGGTCACATCCAGAGCACTGGTGATTTCATCGCAGATGAGCACATCGGGATTAATCAGCAGGGCACGGGCAATAGCCGCCCGCTGGCATTCTCCTCCGCTCAGCTGGTGCGGCAGCCGCCGAGCAAGCTCAGGTGTCAGACCAACCGATCTCAGCAAGTCATGGATGGCCTGCTTTCTATCTGACTGCTGCTGATAGAGAGAGAAGTTTCGACAGACCTCTTCTAAACTCTGCTGAATGCTGCGCTTGGGATGAAAGGTCGACTGGGGCTGCTGGGCGATGTACTGGACCCGAGCATAGTAGTCCCGGTCCTTGTAGGCAGAGACTGGCTTGCCCAGTAGAGTCAGCTCCCCTTGGTCTGGCTTTAAAAAGCGACAGATAAGGTTGGCAATGGTACTCTTACCAGAACCAGACTCTCCGACCAGCCCCATAGCTCGTCCCTTTTCTAAGCTAACATCAATATCAAAGACACCGATTCTCCGATCACCAACCTGACCATACTCGTAGGTTAGCTTGCGACCGACCAATACTTGACTCATAGCTGCTCCCCTTCTCTAAACTCTGCCAGCTTGGGTACGGCTTCCAACAACTTCTGGGTATAGGCCTGCTCAGGATGGCAGAGAACTTGATGGGCAGGACCGCTCTCGACAATCTGTCCTTCCTTCATGACAACTACTTTTTGCGCAAGATGCTCAGCTACGCTGATATCATGAGTGACAAAGAGAATGGCCATTTTTTCCTCCTGATGAAGCTTGCTCAAGAGATCAAGCAACTTCATTTTCGACAGGACATCCAGAGCGCTGGTCGGCTCATCAGCCAGCAGCAGTTTAGGCCTGCTCGCTAGAGCCAGCGCTACACCGACTAGCTGCATCATACCGCCGCTGAGTTCGAAAGGATACTTATTGACGACTTTTTCAGGCAGCAGCCCCACCATCTCTAGGCATTCTTCCAAAGGACGGAAATCGGTGGCTTGCTGGCCATGGCTTTTTACCAGGTCCTGATAATGCTTTTTGATCTTACGACGGTTATTAAAGCTGAGACTGGCATGCTGACTAATCCAGGCCACTTCTCGGCCTACAAAAGTCAGATAAATGCGGTGGTCCTGGGGCTGGATTTCCTGCCCCTCAAAGACAATACTGCCTTCTTCCACTGTCAGCCCCCTGAGAGGGAGACCCAGCAGCATCTTGAGCAGGGTGGACTTGCCACTGCCACTCTCGCCCACAATCGAAAGGGACTCCCCCTCAGCAAGAGAGAGGGAGACCCGATCGAGAATGACTTTATCTGCTGACTGCACCAGAAGATCTTTTATTTCCAGCATGTTTTATTCCTTTGATAGTTTGTTGCTGACGTGATAGTAGTCTGTCGGATGGGATTCCAGACCAGAGATAGACTTGTCCATCACCAGAGCGACCTTGAAGAAGCCGATAATGGTAAAGCCGTAGTCCTTGTCCATGATTTCTTGGATTTCCTTGCTGAGCTGATTGCGCTTAGCTGGATCAGTTTCAGTCGCTAACTCTTCGATTTTCTTGTCTGCTTCTGGGTTGCTGTAATGACCGATATTGGCTGCACCATTTGTCTTAACAGCGCTGTTGAAGAAGGCATACGGATCACCGATAGGAGCTGCTACCACCGCATAAGGTGTGAAAGCATAGTCCTTTTCACTGGCAACGGCACTGACTTCAACTTTCTTAATGGTCGCTTCGATTCCGACTTCCTTGAGCTGTTGTTGGCTTGCTTCTACAGCCAGCGGCATTTCAGGCAGACGGGTGAAGGACAGCAGCTCAATGCTGACTTTTTGACCGTCTTTTTCACGATAGCCATCGCCGTCAGCATCCTTGTAGCCAGCCTCATCCAAGAGTTTCTTAGCTTTTTCTACGTTAAATTCATGTACGCTCTTTTGCAGGGCAAAGGCAAAGCCAGTAGGGAACGGTCCGACAGCAGGCACAGCTGATCCTTTAAAGAGGGATTCTGAGTAGGTCTTCTTGTCAACCAAGGTATCCAAAGCCTGACGGAACTTATCATCTGCCACATAAGGATTTTCAAAGTTATAGTAATAAGCTAGGTAACGAGAGCCTTCTACCTCAGAAATCTTGTAGTTTTTATCAGAAGCATAGGTACTTAGATTTGCATAAGGCAGACCATAGACGGCATCGACTTCCTTAGACTTGAGGGCAGCGGAAATAGCTGTCGGATCAGAGAAGTATTTGATCTTCAGATTAGCAACTTTTGGCTTGCCATCCCAGTAGTCGTCATAAGCCTTGAGCTCTGCTCCGCTCTCAGGAGTGTACTTGGTCACCATGTAAGGTCCAGTTCCGACAGGAGCCTTGTCAGATGCGCTCTTACCAGTCGTATCGACAATAGCTGAGTAGGGCTCTGCCAAGAGATTAGCCATGATAGGCTGCACAGCCTTGGTCTTGATGGTCACAGTCTGACCCTCCGCAGAAATACTGTCAATGCCCAAATCGGCAGCTGCCCGTTCACTCTTCTCAACCAGGCGTTCCAGAGAGGCTTTAACCTTTTCGCCAGTCATTTTTTCACCGTTTTGGAAGACAACCTTATCCTTGAGGGTGATTTTCCACTCTAGGTCTGAAACTGCTTCGATTTTCTCAGCCAACCAAGGTTTCACCTCGAGTTTGTCGTCCATCTTAAAGAGGGTTTCTCCCACTCCGTAACGAACCGTGAACCAGCCATTATATTCCGCTGCTGGGTCAATATTTTCTGGAAACTGAGTGTAACCGATAGTCACAGTCTTGCTGTCTGTCTCACCAGCAGGCTCGCTGGTTTTGCTAGGGTTTACACAGGAGGCTAGGGCTAGGCCTGCCAAGGCTAAAACCATTATTTTTTTTAAATGTTTCATAAAGTGTTCAAATTCCTTTTCTATTTTGTAAACTACTTTAAGACGGTCTGTCCTAGTCAAATCTAAATAGACTTTAGCTCTCTGTCTAAGGTGGTTCTATGTCCTGAAGATGAGAGAGCAAACGAGTGAAAAACAAATGATTGCTCATTCTCTTTCCTCCTTGGGGATTTGCTTGTCTTAATCTTTTCCTTCCAGATAGCTTCGGGCATCTTCGACAAAGGCCGTTGGCAGAGCCAAATCAGCCTGCAACTCATCGCGATAAGCTCTGATGACTTCTGCCTCTCGGCCGGAGACAACCTTTTCAGCCCAGTCTGGGTCTAGGAGTAGGGCCTTGCCGAGGGCAAAGAGAGGAATCCCCGCATCCAATACTCGCTGGGCATCCTGCTTGGTCTTTATCTGACCGACACCAATCAGGGGCACTCTACCATTAATTTTTTTGATAATTTTCTGAATCACTGGCTCTGAGTCCTGAGAATCTCTGATAGACGAGCGCCAGACATCAGAGGTCGAAATATGTAGATAGTCCACTTGATGATAGATGAGCTGCTCCAGCAACTGCAGGGTGTCATAAAGCCGGATACCTGGCTCTTCAATCTCTTCTGGAGAAAAGCGGTAGCCAATCAGGAAGGGGCGGTCGGCCTCTTCTTTGACTAGTTGCTTGGCTCTTTTCAGCAAGGTCTTTGGAAAGCGCAGGCGGTTGTTAAGACTGCCGCCCCACTTGTCCTGACGGACATTGGAATGAGGGGAGACAAACTGCTGGATCAGGTAGGTATTGGCGCCATGAAGCTCGACTCCATCAAAGCCAGCCTGAATGGCCCGTCTGATAGCTGACAGAAAATCCTCTATCACCTGCTCTACTTCAGAATTCTTGAGAGCTCTCGGCTCTGCCAGATAGTCGCGCGGAGCCTTGACAGCGCTAGGTGCGACTGGCTGACCGTCAATCAAATCAGGCAGAACCATACGACCACCATGATAGAGCTGAACAATAGCCAGAGCCCCTTGGTCCTTGATGGCATTGGCCAGACGGCTAAGCCCCTCAATCTTATCGTCCTCGGCGCCGCTGAAGCTCTCCGCAAAGGACTTACCCAGAGGATGGACATAGGTACTGCCAGTAATGACCATACCAACCGACCTAGACCGGCGGGCAAAAAAGTCAATATCTGCCTGAGATACATAGCCACCCGGCTCACTAGCGCAGATGGTCATAGGAGCCAAGACAACGCGATTGCGCATGGTCTGACCATTTTTAAAAGTAAATTTATCCTGAATCTGTGTATTCATCTGGTCACCTCTTTCCCAAGATAAATCATGTTGTTTTTTAATAATAAAACCTTAGAGTAAGGTCGCCTGCCAAGTCTGGTCCCGCTCTTCCAAGAGCAGTACTCGTCCTTGGGGGACATCAATGTTCCAAAAAACAGCCTCTCGGTCAACCAAATGCTGGTAAATTAAGCGAAGGACTCCCAAATGAGCCACTAGAGCGATTGACTCATCAGCACTATCTAGCAGGCGGTCTGTTGCTGTCCAGACTCTGGTCTGAAAGTCTGAGAAAACTTCTGCCTCAGGAGGCGTGACCTCAAAGGGGGCCTCCAACCAAGCTTGCCAGACTTCTGGAAAAGCCGCTTCAATCTCATCAGCTGTTAAGCCTTCCCATTGTCCAAAGCCCCGCTCGTCAAAGTCGCCTATGGCCTGGACTTGCCTGTCTGGAAAAGCCAGCTGGGCTGTTTCCTGCGTCCGCTTGAGACTACTAGTGTAGATTGCATCAACCGCATGCTCCTGCATCAGCAGGGCCAGCTGCTTGGCGTCCGCTTGGCCTTGCCCGTTGATAGAGACATCATGGCTGCCATAGAAACAGCGCCTGCGGTTGTAGTCTGTCTGACCGTGCCGCATTAGATACCATCTTTTCATCCTAGCACCACCAATCCTAAGAGATAGAGGAGCTGGGCAATTTCGACATAGGCTCCTAGCGTATCGCCTGTGTGGCCGTCAATTTTATTATAAACGAACCGGCGATAGCCGATTGCTCCCAGAAATACCAAGCCGTAAGCCAAGAGACCTCTCCAGCTGAAAACCAGCAGAGACAGGAGCAAGGGAAGAAGCTGGGCAAGCAGGATATGACTAGTCTTGCTGCCACTGAAGAAATTTCCCGAGCCGCCGCCTTCTCTGGCATAGGTCATCCGGTAGAGCTGCAGGCTCAGACCGGCCTTGCCAATCATGGTCAGACTGGCCACGATAAACCAGCGAGGCTCTGGCAGATAAGAGTAGAGAACCAGCATCAGAGCATAGTAGAGAATGAGTGCCAGTACGCCATTGCTGCCAATGCGGCTGTCCTTCATAATCTCCAGCATCCGCTCCTTTTTACGAGAGGAGAAGAGACCATCCGCCGTATCCGCTAAGGCGTCTAAGTGAAAACCACCTGTCAGCAGAACATCGAAAGCAAGGGTCAGAATCCAAGCGACAATCCCTGGCAGAACTAGACTCATCAGGAAATAAAATCCACCTGAAATCAAACCCAGCAAGAGACCAAAGAGGGTCAGAAAAGGGAGGCCCCGTCGTAAATAGGAAATATCCACTGCCTTTGGAATCACAATCCGGCTAAAAAATTGAGTATAGATAATCAATGCCTTTATCATTTCAACTGCTGAGCGAGACCGCAAATGACTAGATAAGCCTCACTCGCCTCCTTTGCAATCAGTTGGTTAATCTTGCCCTGCACATCACGGAAGAAGCGTCCTAGTCTGGTCTCTGGGACAATGCCCAGACCAACCTCGTCCGTTACAATCCAGCACTCAGCATCAGTCTGATAGATTGCAGATAGGAGTTCTTGCCATTCTTCTTCCAAGAGCTGCAGCAGGAAAGACTGCTCCTGCCGGCTGAGAAAGTTTTCTTCCGTCAGCTCCAGCTTGTCTGGAAAATGCTGGGCAATTAAATCAAAGAGGCGATTGCTGGTCAGAAGAGTGGCACAATCCAGCAGATAAACTGGATGCGACTGCTCTCGCAGCCAGTCGGCCAGCCCTGCATACTGCTCCTGAGTCGTCCAGGAAGCCGGCCGCCGTTCTTGGTGCAGCCGAATCCGCTCCTGCCATTCTGGATCTTCTCCTCGGGGTAGGCCGGTCGCAATGTAGCAAACTCGCTCTCGGTCCGCTAACTGCTCCTCCGCAAATGCCGACTTGCCGCTTCTGGCTCCGCCTGTTACTAACACAATCTTAGCCATTTGCTTCTTCTTTCATTGCTTGAAATGCCTGCTCAAAGGCTGCCAAGGTCTGGTCTAGATCCGCTCTAGTATGGGCACTGGACATAAAATTGGTTTCATACTGAGATGGCGCCAGATAGATACCCTCTTCCAGCAAGAGACCGTGCAATCGTGCAAACTGTACATGGTCAGCCGCCTTAGAATCCTCAAAATTGCGGACTGGCTTCTGGCTGAAGAAGAAGCCAAACATGGTTCCTTTTGATACGACTTGCAGATCAATGTTGTACTTGTCTGCTAGACTTCGTAAGCCATCACAGAGGTAGCTTGTTTTCTCTTCAATCTCAGCAAAGAGCTCCGGTGTCAGCTGTTTCAGCGTTTCGTAACCGGCCGTCATAGCGACTGGATTGCCCGACAAAGTGCCGGCCTGATAGATGCTGCCTAGAGGCGCTACCTGATCCATATAGATGGCCTTGCCGCCAAATGCTGCGACTGGGAAGCCGCCACCGATAACCTTGCCCAAGCAGACCAGATCCAGCTCTGTCTGATAGAGGCCAACTGCCCCCTGATAATGAGCTCGGAAACCACTCATGACCTCGTCCACGATAAAGAGAGAGCCGTATTCCTGAGTGAGGGAGCGAATAGTACTGATAAAGTCCGCATCCGCTGGAATCAAGCCCATATTGCCCGCAACTGCTTCTAAAATGACACAGGCAATGTCGTCTCCGTGCTTTTCAAAGCAAGCCTTTAGAGCATCTGTGTCATTGTATGGCAAGGCCAGAGTTTCCCCAGCTACCTGAGCAATGACTCCGGCAGAATCAGCAATCCCAAAGCTGGCCAAGCCTGAACCAGCCTGAACCAAAAAGGAATCGCTGTGGCCGTGATAGCAGCCGATAAATTTGACAATTTTAGAACGCTTGGTCACCCCACGCGCTACCCGAATGGCGCTCATGGTCGCTTCCGTTCCCGAATTGACCATCCGCATTCTTTCCATGAAAGGCAGACGCTCCTGCACCAGCTGGCCGAGGGCAATCTCTCTGGGGCTCGGAGCACCAAAGCTGGTTCCCTCCCAAATAGCTTCCTCAACTGCTGGTAACACATCCTTAGGAGCATGCCCCAAAATCATAGGCCCCCAAGACAGGACGTAGTCAATATAGCGGTTGCCATCGACATCATGCAGATAGGCTCCGCTGGCTTTTTCGATAAAAAGCGGGTGGCCGCCCACAGCCTTAAAAGCCCGGACAGGACTGTTGACCCCGCCTGGAAAGAGCTTTTGAGCCTCTGTGAAATATTGGTTGGAATGTTCTCTCTTCAAGTTCGTCCTCCTTATCTAGAAAACTGCTGATTTTCCGCAGTCTCTATCCTTCTTTCAGATAACCGGCCGCATCTTTGGCAAAATAAGTGATAATCAAGTCTGCACCAGCCCGCTTCATACTGGTCAAGGTTTCCATGACAATGGCTTTTTCATTGATCCAGCCCTGCTGAGCTGCTGCCTTGACCATGGCGTATTCTCCACTGACATTATAGGTCACCAGAGGCAGCCAGGTTTCCTGGCGCAGCTCTCTGAGGATATCCAGAAAGGCCAAAGCCGGCTTAACCATGAGAAAGTCTGCTCCCTGCTCCTCATCACTCTTAGCTTCTCTAAGAGCTTCCAAGCGATTGGCCGGATCCATCTGATAGGTCTTGCGGTCGCCAAAGGCCGGAGCGCTCTCACCTGCATCTCGGAAAGGTCCATAAAAGCTAGAGGCAAACTTAATCGCATAGGACATGATGGGAATGTCTTCAAAGCCCGCCGCATCAAGCCCCTGACGGATAGCCGCCACAAAACCGTCCATGGCATTGGAAGGCGCAATGACATCTGCTCCAGCCCTGGCTTGGCTGACAGCGACTTCTGTCAGTCTAGTCAGAGACAGATCATTGTCCACTTCCTCCCCTCGCAAAATACCGCAATGTCCGTGACTGGTAAACTCACAGAGACAGGTGTCTGCAATGACGACCGTCTCAGGAAAATGCTTCTTGATTAGACGGATAGCTTCTTGGACAATGCCATTTTCAGCTGAAGCCTGACTGCCTATTTCGTCCTTTTCTGACGGAATGCCAAAGACGATAAAAGCTCGAATGCCCAAGTCCACACATTCCTGAACTTCTGGCAGCAAATCCTCGAGGGAGAACTGATAAACTCCCGGCATGGAAGCTACTTCTTGCTTTTCAGTCAACCCTTCCTTGACAAACAAGGGTTGGATAAAATCATCCACAGACAGCTTGGTTTCTCGAACCAGCTGCCGCAGACTGCTGCTTCTCCTCAGTCTGCGATGTCTATAAAATTCCATGCTTCTTCTCTTCTTTCTTGATTATTTCCTTGACCATTTCCTCAACAGAAGGACTCTGGGGCTGGTAATCTACCCCATAGCCAGACTCCTTAACCTCCTGAGCCGTTGTCTGACCAATCACTGCAATCTGATGGCTAGATGCTAGATGGGGCTTAATAGCACAAAAACTCTGCCAAGCCGATGGACTGGCAAAGGTCCAAATCACATCCTCTTGGGACAGATAGGTCTCGAGCTGGTCCTGACCAGCAGGATTTGAGGTCGTTTCGTACATAGGCCAAGCCCAGACCTCATGGCCTGCTTCTTTTAATTTCTCAGCCAGACTGGGATTGGACAAGCTGCTTTGGGGCAGCAAGATCTTCTGCGTCGGCAGATCCAAAGCCAGCCACTCTTGAATAAAGTCAAGACCATAGTGGCTGCTGGCCTGAAAATCACAGGCTCGGCCTAGCTTGTCCAGCGCCTGACTGGTCTGCGGCCCAATGGTCGCAATCTGGTAGTCAGCTTTCAGATAGGGACTAAAAGCCTCCACTGCGACAGCACTGGTAAAAAAGACCCAGTCAGCTTCTGACAGAATTGCTTGGACAGCTTCTGGCAAGGGCAGAGACTGACAGCGAATGAGAGGAACATGATGCGTCTCAAATCCAGCCTGTCTGATCTTTTCTAGCCAGGCAGAGTCCGGCGCCTGCTCCCTGGTAAAGATTATTTTTTTAACCATGGCATTCCTACTGCTCCCTTATCGGCTAACTGGCGCACAGCCTGCTCTGCTAATTCCTGACCATCCTGCCCTTTAAGGCTGACAAAGACACATTGGCCGTCCTCCTTGGCCAGCATGGCCTCTAGCTGATAGTCCTGACCTTTTTTCTGGGCCAAAGCAGCGATAGGGAAGGTGCAGTCTGCATTCATCTGAGCCAAAACTGCCCTCTCAACTGCCACTTCAGCTGCTGTCTTCTCATCCTGAACAGCCGCTAACAGACTCCGCAGTTCCTCATCCTCTTCCCGGCATTCCACTGCCAAAGCTCCCTGAGAAATAGCCGGCAGACAAAGACTGGTCTCTAAAGGCTGAATGTGAAGACGGCTTTGGTCCAGCCAGCCTAGGCGATTAAGACCGGCCATAGCCAAGACAATCGCGTCGTACTCGCCTTCTTCCAGCTTCTTGATGCGTGTATCAATGTTGCCTCGAAGTGGTTTAAAAGCCAAATCCGGTCTCTGAGCCTGCAGCTGAACCTGTCGGCGAATGCTGCTGGTTCCTATAAGAGCGCCCTCAGGAAGATTAGCCAGCGTCTGGCCAGCTTGACGGAAAATCAAGCAATCTCGGACATCTTCTCGCTGACTAATCGCACCGAGCGCACAGCCCTCAGCTAGTTTGGCCGGCATGTCCTTGAGACTATGAACCGCCATATCAATCTCACCAGCCAAGAGGGCTCGTTCGATTTCCTTGACAAAGACTCCCTTGCCCCCAATTTCCTGGAGACTGACGTGAGTCAAGCGATCTCCTTTTGTGGTATAGGGAACGAGGACAAAATCCCGCTCTGGATGGAGCTTCTTGAGCTGGTCGACTAACTGCTGGGTCTGGGTCATAGCCAGCTTACTCTTGCGGGTTCCTACCTTAATGACCTTCATCTTTTCCCCTTTCTCTGTGCAAGCCAAATATCTTGGCAATCAAGGCAATGTCATAGTCTGAATGCTCTCCGACTGACAGCTCTTTGAGCTGCAAGATTGGCTCCTTCAAGACTTGGTTGATAATACTCTTCATGTGCTTGGAAATCTGCTTCTGCTCCCGCTCGGTCAAATCTGGAATCTTGCGATTAAGGCTTTCCATGGCCGAAGCTTGAGCTTCCAAAGCTTTATCCCTGATTTCCTGAATCAGAGGAATAATGCCCAACTGCTGACGCCAGTCAGCAAACTTGACCAGCTCCTCATCAATCTCCAAAGCAATCCGACCGGCAATCTCCTGCCGCTCTGCCTTATATTGCTCCAGTTGATTGGTTAGATTTTCGATATTATAGAGCTTCAGAGACGAGCTCGGATGGCAGGAACGAGGCAGACAAAGGTCAAATACAATTGCACCCTCCTTAAGCATGGAGGGAAAGATAATGTATTCTTCCGTTTTAACCGCTGAAAAGACCACATCCGCATCCGCCAGTACTGCTTCCAATTCATCCCAGCCATGGGCAGACACTCTGCCTTCTGTCAGAAAAGGCTGGGCCTTGCTGACCGTCCGATTGAGCAGCATAACTGACTTGAAAGGCCGCTGTAGAGCATACTTAGTCACCAGCTGACCAATCTCTCCCAAACCGATAACAGCTACCTTTTTAGTGCTGTAATCCAGCCCCAGTCGGTCCAATTCTTGGATAGCCGTCAGGCCGATAGAAATAGGCCGGTCATTGATTCGATAAGTATCATGCATGCGCTTGGCAAAGGTCAGCGCCTGCTTGAAAGCCTGATTGAGGACAATTCCAGTCGTACCAGCATCTTGCGCTGTCAAGAAAGCATGCTTGAGCTGGCCCAAGACCTGACTTTCACCGACAATCTTGGATTCTAGGCCGATAGAAACCCGCAGCAGATGCCGCAAGGCTTCATCCCCCTCACGAAAGACTAAATACTCTTCCAGCTCCTTAACAGGAATCTGAAACCAGTCCGCCAAAAAATGCTTGGAATAGTAGCGGCCAGTGTGCAGCTGGTCCACCACCAGATAGAGCTCGGTCCGATTGCAGGTGGACAGGATGATATTTTCCAAGATACTTTTTTCTCTTTTCAGGAGCTTCAGAGCTTTCAGCCCCTCCTGATCTGAAAAATGTGCTTTTTCCAAAATTGACAGCGGCGTTTCCCGATGGGTCAAACCCACGTATAATAGGTGCATGCTTCTTTCCTTCTTTTAAAGTTGGTCTAAAATCGCTTCTATCTTCTTGCGAATCTCCTTGGAACGGCTAGGCGAAAGACCGTTGGTCGAGATCATGACAGATACGTCCTTCTTTCTCGCAATGGCTACATTGTAGAAGTCAGAAAAGGTCTTGTCGCCCGTATTGTTTACCAGCTGACTGGGTGCCGCATCCTCCATAATCTGACGGTTAACTTCCGCCTGATCTGTACAGGCAAAGACCAGTTTCGCGCCTTCCAAATCACCTGTCTGGTAGGGTCTAGCTAGCCATTGCACCTCAGTCTGTGGAATGTCAGCATGCAGAGTCGGACTGACCACTGTCACAGCAGCCTGCTCAGCCAGCAGGGTCTTAATCTTCCGCGCGGCGACCTTGCCGCCTCCCACTACCACGACTTTCTTCTCTCTGATATTAATCATGACTGGATACATGCTAGCTTCTCCTATTTCTTTTCCCGAAAGATTTTCGCGCTGCGTTTGTAAACTGTATCTGGCTCCTCTAGGCGGTCATTGACCAATCGAGCCAGCACAAAAAAGTAATCCGACAGACGGTTGATATAGATCAAGCCTATCTCATTGACCGCTTCTTCTGCCTCTATAACAGCTACCATACGGCGTTCTAGGCGTCTAGTCATGGTGCGGGCCACATGCAGGAGACTCGCAATCCGATGGCCGCCCGGAATGATAAAGCGGTCGATTTTCGGAGGAATATACATATACTCGTCCATCCGCTCCTCCAGCCAGCTGACATTGGCTGGCTCTTGCTTGTAGGGGCGTAACTCCCGCGGCGTAGCCAAGTCGCTGCCGCAGTCAAATAGATGCTGCTGGATTTCCTCGCATTCCAGACGTAGGTCATCCAAGATAGGATAGTCGCGCATCTCAGATACGACATAGCCTAGATGAGAGCATAGCTCATCCATCGTTCCATAAGCTTCGACCCGAATATGGGTCTTGGATACTCGGTCCCCACCGTAGAGCCGTGTAAAGCCCTTGTCTCCGTATTTCGTATAAATTCTCATTTTTCTTCTCTGTTGATGATTTGATAGATCTGCTCCATATCCAAAGACTGGCGCAGGACGTCTGCCAACTTATCATACTCTCTATCTTTAAAGTCTTTGATACTGACAAGCTGGTCCTCTAGCGGCTCTAAGCCCTTAGCCAGCCGAAGTTCATTCAGGTACTGACGAGTCCATTCTAGATTGTCAAAGACCCCATGAAGGTAGGTCCCTTGCACCTGCCCGCCATAAGCCACTGCTCCATCCAGACGCTCGGTTGCCTCACCATTTTGCTCCTTGATGATGGAGAATGGCTCCAGACTATCCGCCAGCTGGGTTTCCCCCATGTGAATCTCGTAGCCCTCTAGCTCTTGCCCCTCATGCAGGGCTCTGACCTGAGTCGTCCGCTTGACCGGCTGAAGCACCGTCTCTGTCTCTAAAATTCCCAGACCGCTAATCTCTTCTAAGTCAGACTCTAGGTGCAGCGGATCGCTAATCTTCTGCCCCAGCAGCTGATAGCCGCCACAGATACCAAAGATTCGCACGCCCTGCTCCAGACACGCGAGAATCTCGGCTTCAAGACCAGACTCGCACAGATAGTTCATGTCTTCAATGGTGTTTTTACTGCCCGGCAGAATCAAGAGGTCCGGTCGACCGATTGCATCCCCAGGCTGGACATAGCGGACAGAAACATCCGGCTGGATTTCTAAACTATGAAAATCCGTAAAGTTGGACAGGCGCTTGAGGCTGACAACTGCGATATCCAGACTCTTTCTGCTATCAAAGCGCCGGCTCTTCTGCACCAGTGCGACACTGTCTTCGCTGTCAATATCCAGCTGGGCATAAGGCACGACCCCGATAACCGGCACCTGGGTCAGCTCCTCAATCATATCAATGCCAGACTGCAGCAAGGCCACATCGCCGCGGAATTTATTGATAATAACCCCCTTGATCCGCTTGCGATCCTCAGGCGGCATGAGCTCAATCGTTCCGTAGATAGAGGCAAAAACGCCTCCCTTATCAATATCCGCCACTAAAATCACTGGCGCATCAACCAGCTTGGCCATGCCCATATTGACAATGTCTCGGTCATTGAGATTGATTTCAGCTGGACTGCCAGCGCCCTCAATGACGATGATATCATTCTCAGCGCCCAGCTCCTCATAGACTTCCTTAATCTTAGGCAGGAGCCGCTGCTTGTATTCATGGTATTCGACGGCATCCATATCCCGCAGGACACGTCCTAAAAAGACGACCTGAGACTTGCGGTCAGAGGTTGGCTTGAGCAGGACTGGATTCATGCGGACATCTGGCTCCTTGCCAGCTGCCTCAGCCTGAACGACCTGAGCCCGGCCCATTTCATCTCCTTTTTTGGTGATAAAGGAATTAAGCGCCATATTCTGCGACTTAAAAGGCACCACTTCTAGGCCATCCTGCTTAAAAATCCGACAGAGACCCGACGCAATAATGCTTTTTCCAGCATCTGAGGCAGTTCCCTGTACCATCAATGATTTGACCATTTTACATTTCCTCCTAGCTGCTCAAAGAAAGCAGCTTCATTTTCTGCCAGTGGCGTCTGGATAGTCTGATGAAGCTTGACAATCCAAGGCACAGCCAAGCCTGCCTCTACTAGCAGATTTCCCTGCTGGAAGAAATCAAACTTGCTGCCCTCCGCAATCAAATGCCCTTTCTGCAGCAGGTAGGCATAGTCGCAGCAGTCATACATCAGATCCATGTCATGGCTGGATACGATGATGTTTGTCCCAGCCTGAACCAGCTTTTTCATGGTCTCGGCCATCTGATCCCGCCCTTTGGGATCCAATCCTGCCGTAGGCTCATCAAGCAGCAGATACTTGGGCTGCAGGGCCAGCATGCCAGCAATAGCCACCCGCTTTTTCTGGCCATAGCTCAGATACTGCAGCGGTCTGTCCTGCAGATGAGAAATGTCCATCATCTCTAAAGCCGTCGCCACTCTGCTGGTTATCTCGTCTTCTTCATAGCCTAAGTTTTCCAAGGCCATGCCAATATCGTCCTTCACAATGGTATAAAAGAGCTGCTGCTCTGGATTTTGAAAGACCATATTGACATGCTGCCGATACTGGAACAAGGCCTTCTTAGAGTCGCCTACAGGCTGACCATCATATAAAACACTGCCCTTCTGCGGTTGGAGCAGTCGGGTGATGATTTTCATGATGGTAGACTTACCTGAACCGTTGACTCCCAGAATGCCAGTAATCCGGCCCTCTTCGAAGTCCATAGAAATATCGTGCAGCGTTGGATTTTCGTCATACGAAAAAGAAATATTCTTTACTTGTAACATCTATGTTTCCTATCTACTTTCCATTATAGTATAAAAGCAGTCTTATTGTAAATGCGCTTTCATTATTCACTGTGCTCTGCATCAAATCTTAGCGTCAGTACTTCATTTAAATGCTGATTATCATCTAGCAATTTAACAAAAAGAGTATTGGCTAATCTGCCCCAAGCTTGGTGTTGCTTCCTTTTATTGTAAAAGGAGAATTTCAAGTCCAAGGTATCCCGAATGGTCACAAACTCATAGAAGACCAGGAAAATAAAGCGATACATGAGGACAATCAAGTCTAGCAGTACCCGTGGCACATGCATGGCTTTAAAAAGCCGCAGCATCTGAGCAAAAGGCACCGTCAGGACAAAGAAATAAGTCGAAACCAAAGATGAATAGATGCGCAAGAGGATAAAAATGGTCTGCTGGACAGAGGATTGGCTGATGCCCAGATAGCCCTGACCTAAAGGCAAGGCCAGCAAGAGCTGCTCCTGACTGTTCTGATAGGTCAAGACAAAGGTCAAGAGACTAATCAGGATAAAGATACTGGCATGCAGATACCACTTCAGATAGCGCAGCCACGGAAGCCGAGCCACATAGCAAGTCAGAGGCGCCACCAAGACGATAAGTCCTAGCTGCAGACTCCTGACACCAGAAAAGCTGGCAGCTAACAAGAGCAGATAGATGACAAATTTATAAGCAACCGGCAGATTTTTCAGCCGATTTTGATAGGCGTATTTATCAATCGCAAACAAGTGGAGGTCTCCTTTCTAGCTTTGTTTTTACCATGCCCCCAGTACAGAGCAGCTCCGGTCCCAAACAAGCTGAATCGCTATCAAGAACCAGAGCTCTCTCATACTGTTGAAGGCTTTTATTTATGTTCAGAGTTTTCCTTTTGTTGGCCTTGCTTTTTCCCTTTGTGGTAGCCAATGACATAGAAGATGATACCCGCTCCGATACTGCCTTGCAGGGTGAAGAGCAGACTTTCTACTTCCGGACCTGCTGGCTCAAAAATTGGTGAAAACCAAGGCTCATAGTCCTTTTGGATAGAGCTAATGGTTTTTTCAGCAGCGTCATCTGTTCCACTGTATTCCACACCCTTAGGTGCAAAGATAAAGGCAGCTAGAGTGACTGCTACTGCAGCCAAGATTAAGATGATATTCTTGTATTTTTTCATTTGAACAGACCTGCTCTTTCTTTGACATTTTCTGAGATTAAGTTATAGAGGACAACTGTCAGCAATCCTTCTACGATAGCGATTGGGATTTGAGTAGTCAAGAAGACACCCATGAATTTCAGTGCAGAACCAACAAAGCCACTGTTAGCATCAGGGAAGACCAAACCGAGCTGGATAGAAGTTGTCGCATAAGTCGCCAAGTCCGCAATCACAGCACAGATAAAGATTGAAACCGGTGTAGAAAGCTTGATGGATTTAGCAAACTTGTAAACGAAATAACCAACAAATGGACCAACCACTGCCATTGAGAATGCATTGGCACCCAGAGTTGTCAAGCCGCCGTGAGCCAAGAGAAGGGCTTGGAAGAGCAAGCAGATGGTTCCCAAAACGCTGATAACGGATGGGCCAAACATAGCTGTCCCCAGACCAACCCCGGTCGGATGCGAACTAGATCCTGTAACAGACGGAATCTTCAAAGAAGACAGGATAAAGATAAAGGCACCGGACAAGGCCAACATAGTCTTGGAATTTGGATCCTCTGCAACGATTTTCTTGATGCGCATCAATCCTACTACAAAGAAAGGCAGGAATACGGCGAACCAGAAGATACACCAAAAGAGTGGAAGATAGCCTTCCATGATATGCATAGCTGACACAGACTGGGTACTCAGTACCGCCAAAATAGCCAGCAAGGCAACAAAAGTTACTTTTTTATTTTTTAATAGTTTCATGTTTTTTTCCTTTTCTAAGAGCCTGAGCTCACAAGAATGAATCTTCATCCTTGAACATAGACTCTGATTTTAAAAAATCTTCTTTTTCACGAGGAAGGTAGTAAAATAAGGCAACTTGGTCTCTGGTGTGATTCCTTCGAGACCCAGCAGAGTCTGCTGCTTATCCGTCGAAGAGTTGCTAACCATAAAAGTCTGCTGCAAGAGACCGAGCTTTTCAAGCAGAGGCAGGACTGTATCCAGGTGATTGGCTACCTTCATGATCACAATCGAGTCATGTAGCTCAAGCGCCGCCTCAATCTTCTCAGCAGAAGCCGTAGCCGGCATGACCGCCAGAGACTCCTCATCCATGGTCAGGGGCTGACCTAGCTCAGAAGCCATGCTGCAAAAAGAGGTAATGCCAGGGATGGTCTGACAGTCGATTTCCTTTTCCAACAGGGCCAGCAGATAGCTGTAAGTGCTGTAGACCATGGGGTCTCCCAATGTGACAAAGCCAACATTCTTGCCAGACCTCACATCCTCTGCGATTTCAGCAGAGATAGCCTGCCACTGGACTTCCTTGGTCGAATTGGAACGGACCATAGGGAAATGCCGCTGCTTGATTTCCAGATGCTCTTTCAGATAGGGCTCCGCAATGCCTAATGCAAAGCTCTTGCTTCCCTTCTTAGCCTCTGGTGTATAGAGAATATCTAAGTCTTCCAAAAGCCGACTGGCCTTGATAGTCACTAGCTCGCTATCACCCGGTCCCACACCAATTCCGTAAAATTTTGCCATTCCTTCCTCCTATTCGATGATTTCTTCTAAGTGCTGGATGTAGAGCTGCTGAACCTCAGGGTATTCGCCCAGACCAACCAGATGAGCCTTGACTTCATATCCCCGCTCCTTGAAGAAGTGATACCAAGAACCTTCCTCATCTGAGCTCATATCATTGGTCGCATGGTCGCCCGCTACCAGCATGAAAGGTGCCAGGTGAACTTCTCGGACACCCTCTTTCTTCAGTTCCTGCTCAATCAGCTCAACCGGAGGATAGCTCTCTACACATCCGATATAGACTGAGCTTCCCTTCATCATATGATCCAAGGCTGCATAAGCTGTAAAGGCATAATGCTGGCTGCCATGGCCCATCAAAACTGTTGCTGCATCCTGACCCTCATGGCCATACCGTTCCAGCAGAATATCCTTGACAGCCTCATAGTCTTCCTGACTATTGAGCAGAGGCTTGGCAACGACTAGCTTTTTAAAAGCTGATTCAAACTCTTTGGCTTGGGTGAGAATCTTCTCATACTCGCTGCCCAAAATGACATGGAGAGGCTGGATATAGACCACTTCAGTACCCGCTTCCAAGAGCTGCTCCAAAACCTCTTTGACCGTAGGGATATCTAGCCCTTCCTGCTTCTTAATCCGCCGTCTAACGACATTTGAGGTAAAAGCACGATGGACCGGATAATCTGGAAAATGTTCCTGAATGGCCTGCTCACAAGCCTCGATTGTTTTGCGTCTGGTCTCGGGATAGGTCGTTCCGAAACTGACTACTACTATAGCTTTACTCATGACCTGCATCCTTTCAGAGAATTTCCCGACATTTATCGATGATGGAAGCAATAGTCGCTTCATCCGTCTCAACAATCTTGCTAAAGCCTGCTTCCTCTAAAACAGCCCGCGTGCTGGCACCCATGACAACGATTGGAACATCCTTCCAGTCATATCCAGCTTCTTGACTGGCTGCGACAAAGTTCATGGCCGCAGCAGAGTTCGGAAGACAGACAACTTCAATCTCTGACCAATTGTCACTGCTAATCTGACTGTCAAAGGCCAGTCTGTGACTAGCAATAATCGGCAGCGAATAGAGTTCTGCCAGACTGGCTTTCTTATGCTCAGCTGTCAGAATATACCAGTTGCCGCCTTCTTTTTCAAGAGCAGCTGCAAAATCCGCATCCGACTGCTGAGGCGTCATCCGATCCAGTACAATACCGCTCGCTTCGATAGACTTAGCCGTATGATGACCAATAGCCGCAAAGCGGATGTGCGGCAGACTGCGCAAGTCTCTGCCTGCCTTGCGGAGGGCTTTCAAAAAGAGAGGCCAGCTCTGCATGTCTGCAAAGAGGAGACCGTCTACCTGCTCTAAATCCGGTAGTTGCAAGTCTAACTCTTCAACCAAATCTCGACCTGGGAAAGTGGTCAGCGCAGCTCCAGCATCCCTGAGCAAGCGAGGCAATCTGCCCGTCTCTGACTGCTGGATAAAGATTTTCCGACCGAACAGAGGCAGATTCTCATGGAAATTTAGCTGCTGCCTATAGGCTACGACATCACCTACCACGATGACACTCGGCGCCTTAAAGTTCTCAGCTTCTGCTAGTTCTACTATGTTACCCAAGGTTCCTTCCACCGAGCGCTGCTGAGGATGGGTTCCCCATTCAACGATGGCGGCTGGCTTGTCCTTACCATAGCCTCTAGCCGTCAGCTCTTGGACGATGGAAGGCAGATTTTTCATGCCCATGAGGAAGACCAAGGTCCCTTTGAGCTCAGAAATTGCTTCCCAATTGAGCATTTCTGTCTCATCCTTGAGATGGGCTGTAAAGACGTGGAAACTCGTCGCTACATCTCGGTAGGTCATAGGAATCCCAGCATAGGTCAGACCAGCCACAGCAGAGGTGATGCCTGGCACCACTTCAAAGTCCACACCGGCTTCCACCAGCTTGACTCCTTCTTCTCCGCCCCGGCCAAAGATATAGGGATCACCGCTCTTAAGGCGGACTACCCGCTTACCCTGACGGGCTTTTTCGATGAGAATCTTTTCAATCTCTTCCTGTCGGATGCAGGGCTGGCCTGGCTTTTTACCGACATCTATCTTTTCGCAGTCAGACTTTAGATGCTGAAAGAGCTCTTGATTGACCAAGCGGTCAAAGACCAATACATCTGCTTCTTGAAGCCGTCTCTTTCCTTTGAGGGTCAACAACTCCGCATCGCCTGGACCTGCTCCCAGTAATGTTACTAAACCGGACATTTTTTCTCCTTTTATTAGCTATTTTGTCAGATAAGCCTCTAGCTCTTCTAAGCTAGAAACCATCTGCGGATAGGCCACAATTGGCCGAGAGATGATAATGCAGTCCATCCCCAGCTCTTGACAGCCATCAATCTTTTCACGAATACCACCGACGGTACCGCTCTCCTTGGAAACAAAGACATCTGCTCCTGAACGCAGCAAGAGCTCTTTATTACACTCTTTGGAAAATGGAGCCTTAATCGCATCAATCTGATCTGCTACCAGTCCCAGTTGTTCACAAGCCAGAAGCACTTCCGAAGTCGGCAGAACGCGAACGACAATCCGCTGCTCTGGTAGGCCCTTAACAAAGAGCGGCAAGGTCTTGCTGCCCGTTCCCAGATAAACAGTCTTGTAGCCGCGCTTGGCAATCTCATCAATCGCTTCTTGGGTCGAATGCACCACGATGGCTCCGCTCAAATCCAAGGTCGCCTGGCGCTCAAAGCGCAGGTAAGATACACCGGCCATCTCTGCCGCCCGAATGGCTTCCTTGGAAACAATATCCGCAAAAGGATGAGTTGCATCAATGATTTCATCCACATCATTTTCTTTGATAAAGGCAACCATGTCTTCGGCTGTCAGCCGACCCTGAATGACCGGCTGGCCGAATTTGGAAGCCAAGTGCCGACCATAGTCTGTGACAACAGAGCTTGTTACATCAATCTTCATGCGGTCAAGCACTTCTAAAATAGCGGTGCTGTCGGATGTCCCTCCCAGCAGTAATTTCATCATAAAGTATATCCTCGAGGTGTAATCATGCGTCCGTTTTTAACATAAGTTTCTTTGTTTCCAACGATAACGATTGTCGTCATATCTACCAAAGTTTCATCTAAGTCTTTGATAGTCGTCAAGATGATTTCCTCATCCTTACGGCCAATATCCTTACCGATACCGACAATAGTATCCTCTGACTTATACTCAGACATGATAGAAAGTGCTTTTGCTAGATGGTCTGGACGTCCCTTACTCCGAGGGTTGTAAAGGCAGACAACAAAGTCACCTTGAGCTGCGGCATGCAGACGCTTTTCAATCATTTCCCAAGGCGTCATCAAGTCACTCAGACTGATATGACAGAAGTCGTTCATGAGGGGAGCTCCCATCGCTGCAGCTGCACCCAGACTAGCTGTGATACCTGGAACCACTTTAACTTCTACATCACTGGCATCTCCCAGCAATTCTAAAATCAAGCCAGCCATTCCATAGACTCCAGCATCTCCACTGGAAACAACTCCGACATTTTTGCCAGTCTCTCTAGCTAAATCAATGGCCTTTTGACAACGGTCGATTTCCTGGCGCATACCATTCGCTACGAGCTCCTTGTCCTTGACCAAATCAAGAATCAACCGCATATAAGTCGAGTAGCCGACGATAATTTCACAATCGGCTATAGCAGTCAATGCTTCTTGTGACATCAATTCTTCTTTACCTGGGCCTAATCCGATAACGTATAACATATATTTTTTCTCCTTTATGGGTATGATTAAACTTTATAAGGGCAGTTGGTTCATAGGACCATCTGCTTTTTTTGATTTACTTTTTAATTATTGCTTTTGCAAGCGCATAGGTACAGCCGTTCTTGGCAAAACGCTCTGTCAGGACTTGACCCTGACTGGCCAGATCTGCGCTGGCCAAGGCGACACTGCCGACTCCGACTGTCTTTTTAACAAATTCTGACTGAGGATAGCGGTCTGCTACAACAGACAGTTCTTCCTTACTAAAGGTTTCAAAGGGACAGCTCAATTCCTCAGCCAAGGCCAGAATGGCTGCTTCATCCTTCTTGACATCAATGCTGACGATTTTGGAAATCTCACTGGCAGAAATCCCCTGCTGCTGACAAAATTCCTCAAAGCCTTCTCGAAAGACAGCAGGAGCCACATCTTTCCTAGCACCAACTCCTAAGATATAAGGTTGAGGATAGATGAGAGCCAGGTTTTCTCTTTGAATATCCTTTTTTTCAGCAGTCAGGAGAATCAGCGGTTCCGTTCCTTTGAGAACAGCCGCAAGTTCTTCCTCATCCACCAGAGTCAGACCGCGAAGGTCCGTAACCCAGTCCTTTTCCTGATAGAAATAGACGGTTCGGCCGCTGCCTAGATAGCTGTTGAAAGGTTTGATGAATTCTCTCAATTCCGGCCGCCAGCCATTGACTGATTGAGCCAGATTGTCTAGAGCTGTTACATTTTGCACATCTGTCGCTGTCGTGATAACAGGATTTGAACCGAGCAATTCTGCGATGTCTCGCGTCACTTGATTGGCTCCACCTAGATGTCCGCTCAGCAGGCTGATGACATTGGTCGCTTTCTCATCCATGACCACTACTGCTGGATCGCTCGCCTTGTCTTTCAAGACTGATGCAATAGCTCGCACAACTGCCCCGATAGCCATGATACAAATGAGAACATCCACTTCCTGAAAGAGCTGACCAAGCGCCTCAATCACACGTCCTTCGATGGCAATGACCCTGTCATCTGCCAAGCGAGGCGTCGTATAGATAGGGATTTCCTTGCCCAGCTTTTCTCGCAGAGTCAGAGCCAAGTCCTTGCCGACCGCTGTCACTGTTGCGATTGCGTAGCGAGGTTGCGAATTACTTGGCATGGCTGCTCTTCCCCCGTCTAAACTCATGCTGGAAATCCGCATGGTAGAGCTTGGAATAGTAGAATTCCTGACCTAAAAAATCACCAACCAAAATCAAAGCTGTCTTTCTAATTTTAGCTTCCTTGACCTTCTCAGCAATATTTGTCAAATCACCAAACACCTTCTTTTCATCCGGCCAAGTCGCCTTGTAAATGACAGCCACAGGCGTTTCAGGAGGATAGCCACCCTCGATCAGCTCGCTGACGACCTTTTCGATACCTTGAACGGACAGGAAGATAGCCATAGAGGTCCGGTGCTGAGCATAGCTTTTCAGGGATTCCCGATCTGGCACAGGCGTCCGGCCGGCCATCCGAGTGATGATGAGGCTTTGAGAAACCTCTGGCACGGTATACTCCGCCCCGATACTGGAAGCAGCTCCCAGAAAAGAACTGACGCCCGGCGTACAGTCAAACTCTATGTCGCGCTTCTTCATCTCTTCGATCTGCTCTCGAATGGAGCCATAAATGGAGAAATCTCCCGTCTGCAGGCGAACTACATCTTTACCAGCCTTGACTCCAGCCTCCATGACATCGATGATTTCCATCAAGTGCATGCTGGCGCTGTCGTGAATCTCAGCTCCTTCCTTACAGTAGTTGAGCAGGTCTGGATTGACCAAGGATCCCGCATAAATGACCACATCAGCCTCAGACAGCTGCTTGTAACCTTTTAGCGTAATCAGTTCCACATCACCTGGGCCTGCTCCAACAAAATGTACTTTGGACATCAATTAGCCTCTCTTTCTTTTTTCTTACAGGAAACGATAATGGTCGGATTCTGAGGCTTGAAGTAGTGGCCCTTGCCTATACCTGTCCAGCGGCTAGCCTGAACCGAGACAATCTCTAGATCCTCCCAGTCCATCTGCTCCGCTATTTGAGCTGCTTCTAGAGCATTCTCAAGAAGGATAAAATTCAAGACCAGCCGACCGCCCGGCTCCATGAGTTGGGCACACCAGTCGAAAATCTCCTGCATGTTGCCCCCAGTCCCTCCGACAAAAATGGCATCAAAGGATCCTTCCAGCTCAATCGGAGCCAGTCCTTGATGGAGACGGACATTGTGGCAGCCAAAATGCTGGATATTCTCCTGCGTCAAGGCCACCGCGTCTTCATTGCGCTCCACTGCCACCACTTCCAGTTCTGGATAGGTTCGGGCTGCCTGAATCGTGACACTGCCAGTGCCAGAGCCGACATCCAGCATGCGCTTGGCTCGATGCAGCTCCAACTTATCCAAACTGATGGCTCTGACTTCTTCCTTAGTCATAGGGACTTTAGCCCTGATAAATTCCGAATCCCTCATCTAACACCACCACCACATTCATTTCATATTCTCTATCTTCTACCTCACTCGCAGGCAGAATGGTAATACGCTCGTCTTCATAACTCAGCTGCTCACCAATGACTATCACCTTATCTAAGCCTCTTTTAACGGCCTCTTGAGCAATCTCGTAGGGGCCAACTTTCTGATCGGTCACCATAAAGACTTTGGACAGACTCATAATCAAGTCAAAGTTAGGTGCCTTAGCATGGCTGCTCGTCAGATAAGCATCGTTCATGGGCAGGGCAATTCTGCTGGCCAGATACTGCATGGCACTGATTCCCGGTGAGATGACCACGCGCCCCTTGAACTTCTCTGACAGCCACTTGCCCAAGCCGTAAATCAGCGGGTCACCTGAGGCCAGATATAGAATTTCTTCATCCTCACCAAAGCTCTCCAGCAATTCTGCCAGCGCAGCTAATTTTTTAGGAGGGACCAGGCCCTTATCCCGATAAGCCGGCGGTAAAATTTCCAGATGGCGTTCACTTCCCAAAATGCGGTCAGCCTTTTCAAAATAGGCTTCCTGTCCCAGAAGACCATAGCTCGGATCTCCCGGACCAATTCCGATAACATAAATCATGTCCATTCCTCCTTTATCTGCTCTAAAGGCTGAGTTGATGCCAGATAGCCTTCCTCAGTCCCAAAGACGACCACTTCAATATTGACTTCTGGCTTACGATAGCGGAGCAGACGCTCACTTCTAGCCTTAATCTTATCCGCCAATACCTGATATACACCCTCATAAGAAAATTCTTTAATGGCTGTTCCAGCTGCCTCGGTCGTCAAGCACTTATCAACCTTTTCCAACAGCTCCATAGGCGCCCCCATCAGGGCTAGATTAGCCACCAGCGTTTCCATACGGGCATCCGAGTCCTTACTGTGGGTAGAGAAAATCCCAGCCGCCACTTTGACAAACTTGCCCATGTGACCAATCATCAAAACCTTGGTAAAGCCGATGCGCTGCACTTCTTTGAGGACATGTCCGACAAAGTTACTCATATTGACGATGCGCCCAGCTGGAATCCCCACAGTATTAGTAGCAAAATCTTCACCGTAATTTCCCGGTACCAAGACGACTGAACGATGTCCTTGATTGTAGAGCATGGTCAGCTCAATCGTAATGGACGCTTTCCAGCTATCCTCGGACATAGGATTGACAATCCCTGTCGTTCCCAAAATTGAAATACCACCGACAATACCTAGTCTGGAATTGTAGGTCAGCTTGGCTGTCTCTTCCCCACCAGGAACGGAAATGATGACCCGCGCCCCACAGTTGGGACCGATAATTTCACGGACATGCTGCTCAATCATCCGTCTAGGAGTCGGATTGATAGCCGCCATGCCGACATCGCAGGCCAGCCCCTTCTCGGTCACGCGCCCGACGCCCTGACCTCCGTCAATCTCGATTTCCTTCTGATCTGGCAGAAGAGTCACGGTCGAATAAATCAAGAGTCCGTGCGTCGCATCCGCATCATCGCCGCCATCTTTTTCAATGGCCGCGGTCGCTTCTTCTGGTCCGAAGGAAGGATTGTGAACATCCATGGTCACTTCCACGCCTGAAGCCGTATGCACAGTAACCTTTTCTTCCCTTTCCTGATTTAAGATCATGCTCAAGGCTGCAACAGTCGCTGCCGTTGCGCAAGTACCAGTTGTAAAACCTTTTCTTAATTTCTTTCCATTGACATAAGCGTATTCATCCATCATCAGCCCTCTCCTTTCTCCGGAGCCTGCTTTTTATCTGAAACACTGTAACGCTCATAGTCTGTAGTGTCGAGCTTGAGCTGGTAGAGAATGGCATTGACCACAGCTGCTGCGATGGTACTGCCGCCCTTTTGACCCAGTGCTGCGATAGAAGGCACAGAACTTTCATGCAGCTTGAGCTTGGATTCTGCCGCTCCGACAAAGCCGACCGGAACTCCGACAACCGCATCCGGCTGCAAGCTCCCCTCTTCAACCATATCCAAAACCTTAAAGATAGAAGTTGGAGCATTCCCAAAGACAAAGAGCTTTGGACCGTCCACTTTAGCTGAATATTCTACAGCAGCCATGGAGCGAGTGATTCCTTTCTCCTTAGCTTCCTTAAAAATTGCTGGCTCATTGACCAGACAACGGTAGGAAACACCTAGATCATCTAGCAATTTCTTATTAAAACCGCCCAATACCATGGTTGTATCCGTAAAAATGGTACCCTTATTTCGGAGGACGTAGAGGATCTTCTCAATAACCTGATTGGAAAACTTGATATTGTAGAGGTAGTCAAAGTCTGCACTGGTAAAGACAACCCGCTTGAGCACTGCCTCTTCAAAAGGATCCGAAAAATGAATATCTGGATGCTCTTGATCAATAATTTCCTGAATCTTGCTGAAACTAGCTTCTTCAATCTTGTGCGCTGCTTTTAGATAGGACATCTAGTTCTTTCCTCCTTCTTTACTGGATGGTGTAGAATAACGGACATAGTCATCCGTCACCACTTCCCTCAGCTGGTAGATAATGGCATTGACAATGGCTACTACAATCGTGCTGCCTCCTTTTCTACCGAGATTGACAAGGGCCGGAAGACCTGACTGAAGCAGTTCTTCTTTGGATTCTTCGACATTGATAAAGCCGACTGGAACCCCAATCACCGCGTCCGCTTCTACCAGCCCCTGCTCTGCCAGCTCAATCAAATAAGACAGAGCCGTAGGAGCACCACCGAAGGCAAATACTTTAGGCCCTTCAATCTTAGCTGCTATCTCAACAGCCGCCATAGCTCTGGTAATTTGCTTTTCCTTGGCCAGCGCAACTACTTCTTCATCGCTAATCAAACAGCGGTAGCTCACACCCAGCTGGTCAAGCACGCGTTTATTAATCCCATTGAGAGAAATATTAGAGTCCAGCAGGATGGTACCCTTAGCTCTGATTACCTCTTCAATTTTTTTAAGGACATCGTGCTCAAAGCGCATGGTATAGAGATAATCAAAATCTCCCGTCGTATGGATAGCCCTCTTGATGATGGATTCTTCCATTTCCGAATGGAAGACATAATCAGGATCTTTTTCAGTAATCATAGACTGAATAATTTGAAAGCTCTTTTCCTCAATAGAGGAAGGATTTTGGATATATGTCATAGTATACTCCTAAAAATATGCTTGCATTACTAAATAAAAAAGAGTGAACAAGATTAAACCTATCATGGTGCTTGTATAAAGCAGAGAGATAGCCGTCTGAATATCATCCGCCTCAACCGGTCTGGAAATCTCTCCAATGAACGGCTTCTCAATTAGCTCCCCATGATAGACGTGCGGTCCGCCTAGCTGAATGCCCAGAGCTCCTGCCACAACTGCCTCCGAAAAAGCACTGTTGGGACTGGCATGCTGATAGCGATCACGCCAGCCGATTCGCAGGGCTCCTTTGACATCCAGCAGTAAAATCTGACTGCTGAGAATCAAGAAAAGCCAAGTCAAACGCGCAGGAATCAGATTGGCCAGATCATCCATCTTGGCAGATATGAGACCGATTTTGCGGTATTTCTCCGTCTTGTAGCCTACCATAGAGTCTAAGGTGTTGATTGCCTTATAGGTCATTGCTAGGATTGGTCCGCCTAGAAAAAGGCAGAGCAGGGGGCCGATGACACCGTCACTGGTATTTTCAGCCACCGTCTCAATCGTCGCCTTGCTGATTTCCTCTGGTGTCAGCTGAGAAGTTTCACGGCCGACAATCATGCCAACTTGCTTTCTAGCTTCTTCCAAAGTGCCAAACTTGAGCCTATGGTAAACCTTTTGGGCCTCAAAAGCCAGACTTTTAGCCGCCAGACTGGCATAGGCCAGATAGATCCAGACGATCCAGTAGACGACGGGATGAACCAGACCAGCCAACCAAAGCAGCCCGTAGCTAACTCCCAGCGCCAGTCCAACTGTTGTCAACCAGAGGAAAAAGCCAAACAGATAGGGCGAAAACTGCCTTTTCTCCTGCAAACGCATACATAAATAAATATAGGAACCCATCCACTTGACTGGATGAGGCCAGCTATAGGGGTCGCCAATCAGCCAGTCCAGTAAGACGGCCCAAAAAATTGCAATGAGTGTCATATCAGTTCGCCTCTTTGATATAGTCCAGCCAGTTGACTAGCAGCTGCTCATCCTGATAAAAATGAACATGCAGGTAGCTAGCAAAGGTCCGGCCCTTTTGATAACCGCCTGTCCAGGCAGCTACGACCTGACCGTCTCTGACCTTCTCTAGCTTGAGGACCGTATCTTCCTCCGTTTCAAAGACTGAATGGTGAAACTCATGTCCCCTGACTGCCGTACCTTTAGGACCAAAAAGACTGTCTATCTGCGTTTCTGCTTGACAGTAGCCAAAGCTTTTCAGACCGGGGGTCATCAGGCTCTTGCCCTTGAAAATGCCGACCATCTCATAGACCTGACCCTCTACTTCCAGCAACTCTCCCAGATACATGAGTCCGCCGCATTCTGCGTAGATTGGCCGGCCCTGCTCGTGAGCTTTCTGAACCGAAGCCCGAAAGTCAGCATTTGCCATCAGCTCCTGAGCGTAGACTTCTGGAAAACCGCCGCCAAAATAATAAGCATCTGCAGCTGGCAGTTCCTTATCTTTCAGAGGGCTGAAAGGCACTAGCTGGACATTGAGCTCTCTTAAAAAGTCTAGATTATCTTCGTAGTAAAAGTGGAAAGCATCATCCAAAGCATAAGCCAAAGTCAAGGGCTGATCATTATGGATATGAAAAGGATTGGTCATCCGCTTATGGGGCAGGTCTACCTTTTCCAGCAGCCTGTCTAGATTTATATGCTTGGCTGCTGCCACTCCCAATTCCTCAAATCGACGGTCCAAATCATCCATTTCTACGTCAGGGATTAGACCCAGATGACGCGATGGCAGCTCTGCTGTTGCATTCTTAGGCAAATAGCCCAGCACTTCCACATCCGTATAGCGCTCTATGGCGCCCTTGATGAGTTCATAGTGGTTCTGTGACGCCACCCGATTGATAATGACTCCAGCAATATCCAAATCTGGATCAAAGGTCGCAAATCCATGGACCATAGCAGCTGCTGAGGTGGATGTTGCCTTCCCATCAATAATCAAGATAACCGGAATGCCCAGCTTCTTAGAAACAGAAGCAGAAGACGCACAGTCCTTGTCCGTTCCCAGACCATCAAAGAGCCCCATGACTCCTTCGACTACTGCCACATCCGCATCTCCATGCCATTTATAGTAGGACCAAGCCAGACTCTGTTCGTCCGGTATCATAAAGCTATCCACATTCCGTGACGGCCGCTTGGTAATCCGACTATGATAAGCTGTATCAATATAATCAGGTCCTACCTTATAAGGCTGGACCTGATAACCTCTGTCTGCCAGAGCTTTCAAAATCCCTAGGGTAACTGTGGTCTTTCCGACACCGCTGGAAACACCAGCCAGCATAAATTGCTTCATCGCTTTACTCCAGATTCGCTGATAAAAAAAGTACTACAAAAAAATAAGGAATTTTTATTTTTTTGTAGCACCGTTGCTCACTTATATGTAGAGCAAACACCCCGTTGTGTTCGCTTTCAGTTCTTATATTAAATTTATTTTAATATAAAGCATAAAAGCTGTCAAGTTTTTAATAGAGCATCTGCGAAAAAAGTCAGGATTTTAGAGCGTCTTCACTGAAAAATGAGCATTTTTTACAATTCTGTTAAATTTAAAAAAAAACATCAGAAAAACGAACATTCCTGATGTTTTATTTGAGCATCAACTTGCATCTTCCTCTACAAACTGACTATTATAGAGATCCGCATAGAAGCCATTCTGATCCATGAGTTCATCGTGGTTACCCTGCTCGATGATATTTCCATCGCGCATGACCAAGATAAGATCTGCATTACGAATAGTGGACAGGCGGTGAGCAATGACAAAGGAAGTCCGACCCTCCATGAGTTTGTCCATGGCCTTTTGAATCAGCTCCTCCGTCCGCGTATCGACTGACGAAGTTGCCTCATCCAAGATCAAGAGCGGTGCATCTTTCAACAGAGCACGAGCAATTGTCAATAGCTGCTTCTGACCGACTGATAAGTTGACCGTGTCATCCAGCACTGTATCATAGCCCTGCGGCAGAGTCATGATAAAGTGATGAACACCGACCGCCTTCGCCGCAGCAACAACTGCTTCATCTGTCACATGCTCCTGATTGTAAATCAAGTTCTCCCGAATCGTCCCCTCAAAGAGCCAGGTATCCTGCAAGACCATTGAAAAGGCATCGTGAACCTCAGAGCGTTTCATATCCTTAATATCTATACCATCAATGCTGATACGTCCCTTGTCAATTTCATAGAACTTCATAAGGAGATTAACGATAGTCGTCTTACCAGCACCCGTTGGACCGACAATGGCAATCTTCTGTCCAGCTTTGGCCTGGGCTGAGAAATCATGAATAATGGTCTGGTCCGGCTTGTAGCCAAAGAAGACCTCTTCAAAGGCAACATCCCCCTTGACAGTAGTAAGCTGCTGCTCTTTATGCTGGTCGTCCTCCATATCAGGCTCAGCTAGAAATTCAAAGACACGAACCAGTGCTGCACCAGCCTGCTGCAAGACTGCAATACCTTGGGCAATCTGTGATAAAGGCTGAGAGAAGGTCCGCACATAAACCATAAAGGCGACAATAATTCCGATGCTAATAGAGCCATTAATTGCCAGAGCAGCACCGACCAAAATAACCAGCACATAGGCAAAATTCCCCGTAAAGAACATGAGTGGCATCATCATGCTAGAGATAAATTGTGATTTCCAAATACTGTTATAGAGATTGTGATTGAGAACTGCAAAGCGCTCCTTAGACTTCTCAATGGCATTATAGCTGGTAACAACATTATGACCAGAGTACATCTCCTCCACATAACCGTTTACCGCAGCCAGATCGTTTTGCTGGGCGGTGAAATAGCCCTGAGACTTGCCCATGATGAGGCCGACAAAGACAAAGCCGACTACAGTAGCCAAGATGGTTACCAAGGCCAAGATCCAGTTCATGAAGAACATGGTCAAAACCACAGCCACCAAGAGCAGGCTGGCAGAGATAACATTCCCCAGACTCTGGTTGAGGGATTGGCCGACCGTATCCACGTCATTGGTCACGCGCGATAGTGTATCTCCCTGAGAATGACCATCGAAATAGCCCAGCGGCAGCTTGTTAATTTTCTCTGCAATGGCCGTCCGCAGCCGCTTGGAGAAATACTGGATAACCGTACTGATGATAAAGGACTGCCCGTAGTTGAGCAGAGCTCCGACTGCATAGAGCACGGTCAGCAGAAGGGCAATCTCAGACACAGCTTTTAAATCAATACTGGTAGCCAGACCATCAGAAATGAGATTGGTAATTTCTTTTAATTTATTTGGCCCATAGACCGTGATAATGTTTGACAAGACAGCTCCCACAAATGCCAAAGCAAGAGGAAGCTGGAAGCCTTTGAGATAAGGCCGTATCTGGCTAAATAATGAAGGCTTCTTATTTCCCATTTTCTAATTCCTCCTTGGATAATTGTGAGTAGGCAATTTCTTGATAGACTTCGTTGCTGGCCAAGAGCTCTCTGTGGGTCCCTTGACCGACCACCTTACCAGCATCCAAGACCAAGATTTGATCCGCATCCATGATAGTAGAAATCCGCTGTGCCACGATCAGCTTGGTCATATCCTGCGTCCGCTCAGCCAGTTCCTTGCGCAAAATGCGGTCTGTCTTATAGTCTAGCGCTGAGAAAGAGTCGTCAAAGATGAGGATTTCTGGCTTACGAGCCAAGGCTCTGGCAATGGCCAAACGCTGACGCTGGCCACCAGAGAAGTTGGTCCCGCTTTGAGCCACTTCTGCTTTCAGCCCCTTTTCCTTCTCTTGGACAAAGGGCTTAGCCTGTGCTAGGTCAAGAGCCTCCCACATTTTCTGCTCATCCAGCGGGCTTTCTTTGCTTTGACCGAAGTCCAGATTGCTCTCAATATCGCCAGAGAAAAGCACCGCCTTTTGCGGGATGTAGCCGACCTTATTATGCAGATCTTCCAGCTGGTAATCCTGAACATTGACACCATCTACCAGAATCTCTCCTTCAGTCACATCATAGAAACGAGGGATGAGATTGACTAGAGTGGATTTCCCTGAACCGGTTGAACCGATAAAGGCCACGGTATCACCAGCCTGCGCTGTAAAGCTCACATGCTCAATGACCGCTTCTGAATTATTGGAATAGCGGAAGGACACATCTCGAAAGACCACCTCTCCCTTGCTATCCGCTGCTGCCTTAGGCTGTTCCGGACTGGTGATAGAAGAATGCAGGTCCAGTACTTCATTAATCCGGCCAGCCGATACAATGGTCCGAGGCAGGACAATGAAGAGGGCACCCATGAGCAAGAATCCAATCACAATCTGCATAGCATAGGACATAAAGACGACCATATCACTGAAGAGTGGGAGACGCTCCTGCAGCCCAGCCTCCTGGATCAAATAAGCACCAATCCAGTAAATAGCCAGTGTCAATCCGCTGGAAATCCCCATCATAACTGGATTCATCATGGCCATCAGACGACCGATAAAAAGATTGAGCCGGGTTACTTCATCATTGGCCGCCGCAAATTTCTCATCCTGATAATCCTCAGCATTGTAAGCCCGGACCACGCGAATCCCAGTCAGACTCTCTCTAGTGACACTGTTTAGCTTATCGACCAAGCGTTGCGCAACTGACTGTTTGGGAAAGGCCAATGTCACCAAAACTACTGTCAGCAGGATATTGACTATAACAGCAATAAGAACTGCTATCAGCCAGTTCTCGGACTTGCCAATAATCTTGGTCATGGCCCAAATCGCCATAATCGGTCCCCTGGTCACCACCTGAAGCCCCATGGTAATTAAGGTCTGTACCTGGGTAATATCATTTGTCGTCCGAGTCAGCAGACTAGGGATTGAAAATTTCTTAATCTCCGTCTGCGAATAGTCTAGCACACGGTTGAAAATATCGCTCCGCAAGCTCTGGGTAAAGCTGGCTGCTATACGAGCGGCAAAAAAGCCAACCACAATAGCTGACAGCAAGCTAGCAAAAGACAGGCCGATCATTTTCAGACCTGGCTCCCACAAATCTGCCAAACCAGTCCCTGGTGTTTGCAGCAACTCTGTAATCGTCGAAATATAGGTTGGAACTTCTAATTCCAGATATACCGTTAGGAAGGTGAAGAGCACACTGAGAACAATCATGCTCACTTCCCTTACCGTCAGCCGTTTAAATAACTTAAACATCTTTCCCTCCATTTTCTAAACTTTCGATATTCTGATAAAACTTGGCCATGACTTGAGAAAAAATCAGCAGTTCCTGCTCAGAAACACCATTCAAAATAGAAAGGTTCATTTCATCAAAAAAGTCACGGATTTTTTTCATTCTTTCCTGCGACTGCGGAGTGAGACGGATATATTTAGCCCGCTTGTCTGTCTTGCTAGTTTCCAGTTGGATAAAGCCATTCTTCTCCATCCTTTTCATTAAGTTAGAGGCCACCGATTTGGAAATATCCAACTCCTGCTCAATATCCTTGATAAGGGTATCCTTCCCCTCTTCCATACGACAGGCGACAATATGCAAGACCTGCCCCTGAGGCCCAGCCATGGACTCAATCCCTTGCTCCTTGGCAAGCTTTTCCGCTATGAGATGAATCTTTCGTCCAAAACGCTTCAATTCCAGTAAAGGCTTATCCATACCTGTATCCTTTGTAAAAATAGTTTTCGTGAGAACTATTTTAACACAAGAAAAAAGAAAGTCAAGAAAAAAGTTTCCATGAGAACTATTTTTTCAACAAGAAAAAAAGCGAAGAAAATTTCTTCACCCTTCCTTTCAAACTGACAAACAGCCTAAAAATTGATTGGTCCCGCATTAAAATTTTGAAGAAGAAGCGAGGAATAGAGCCCCTCCAATGATAAGGAGAATGCCTGCAATCCAGCCTATAAATGGAATGGGCGCGATGTTGCTGCTTCCGACGATAAGGAGGACGCCCGCTGCGACACTGAAACGCATTTGACCTTTGTAATAAGCCAAGGAAGTAATTCCCAAGCCCAGAGCTGCCAATTTAATCACCGCTCCCAGTAAATTCAGGCCAGAATCACCTAGTAGGGCTGAAAAAGGAACAAAAAAGATATTCGAGAGCAGCAAAATAGTCCCTCCAATCAAACCAACCAGACCGCTTATCAGTGCTAAAGTTTTTGTTTTCATTTACATCTTGCCTCCTTCAATATTATTCTGCTAATTATCTCTAATTTTAGACATTTTTGCAATTTTGTCAAATTTTTCTAAATGATAATCCCTTCCAAATGATCCAATTCATGCTGGCAGATTTGGGCAGGCAGGCCTTTCAAGGTCATGGTCTGCTGCTGCCAATGTTTATCCAGATAATCAATTGTGATTTCCTGATAACGTTGGGTAGGACGGCTTCCAACCAAGGACAGGCAGCTCTCTTCTGTCTGATAAGGGCCTGACTTAGAGCGCAGCACCGGATTAAACATGACTACCGGCACCAAACCATATAGAAAGATAATGACTCGCTTACGGACGCCAATCATATTGGCTGCGAGTCCTATACAGTTTTCTTGATTTGCCTGCAGCGTATCCTGCAAGTCTTGAGCCAGATAAAGGTCTTCTCTGCTAGCCTGCTCTGATGGCTGCTGTAGGAAGAAAATATCTTTGACAATTGCTTTTTCCATTACTTTTCCTCATAGAGAAGGGCCTGATAAATCAGACCCTATAAACTTATTTTGCGTGGCGCTCACTAACTTCTTTAGCCAGTACAAAGTTGCCCAGCGTTGCGGAGCCATTTCCAGCCACAGCTGGTGTCACGATATAGTCACGAACATCGGGAACTGGCAAATAGCCATTCAGGAGAACTGTGAATTTCTCACGAACCCGATCCAGCATGTGCTGCTGAGCCATAACACCGCCACCAAAGACGATGACATCTGGACGGAAAGTCACTGTCGCCTGAATAGCCGCCTGAGCGATATAGTAAGCTTGAATATCCCAGACAGAACTATTGAGTTTAATATTTTCCCCACGAACTCCGGTCCGCGCCTCTAAGCTTGGTCCAGCCGCCAATCCTTCCAAACAGCCATTGTGGAAAGGACAAACACCATTGAACTCTTTTTCCGCATCCATAGGGTGCTTAGCTACATAATAATGCCCCATTTCCGGATGACCTGTTCCGCCGACAAACTCACCTCGCTGGATAGCACCAGCACCGATTCCTGTCCCAATCGTATAATAAACCAGATTTTCAATACGACCGCCAGCATTGTTGCGGGCTACCACTTCACCGTAAGCTGAGCTATTGACATCCGTCGTAAAGTAAATAGGCACATTGAGAGCACGGCGCAGAGCGCCAACAATGTCCACATTAGCCCAGTGCGGCTTAGGAGTAGTCGTAATAAAGCCGTAAGTCTTTGAGTTGGGATCAATATCAATCGGCCCGAAAGATCCAACAGCTAGACCAGCTAGATTGTCAAAACGAGAAAAGAACTCAATCGTCTTGTCTAGCGTTTCAATAGGCGTGGTCGTTGGAAACTGTGTCTTTTCAACAACTTCAAACCGTTCATCGCCTACAGCACAGACAAACTTAGTGCCGCCCGCTTCCAAACTTCCATACAATTTTGTCATTATAAATCCTCTTTTAACATTTGATTTTTACTCTATTCATTATAGCATATCTCTTGCAGACTTCTTGCTAAAAATAGTCTTTTTAAAGCTTTTTCAACAAGGCTGCAATTATGATATAAAAAACGAACAAAAGCTGATTTGTTCGTTTTCTAAATTCCATTAGGCTTTCACTTCGATAATTGCGTCTCCTTTCGCAACAGCTCCTTCTGCTACTGGAGTCACAGAAGCGTAGTCAGCTGTGTTGGTAACGATGACCATAGTCGTATCATCCAGACCAGCAGCTGCAATTTTCTCAGCTTCAAATATTCCCAGAACATCGCCAGCTTTGACCTTGTCACCTTGAGCAACCTTTTGGTCAAAACCTTCGCCGCCCATAGATACTGTGTCAATTCCGACGTGGATCAGAATTTCAGCACCATTGGCTGTCTTCAAACCATAAGCATGTCCTGTTTCAAAAGCAATAGTCACTTCAGCATCAGCCGGTGCATAAACCACACCCTCACTAGGCTTGATAGCAATTCCTTGTCCCATCGCTCCGCTAGAGAAAACAGGATCATCAACATCACTCAAAGCTACTGCCTGACCAACGATTGGAGAAACAATTGTTTCGTCTTGGAGGGAAGCTGGCACATTACCAGTTGTTTCTTCTTCGACCAGTTTTTCGGTTTCAGCTTTTTCTTCAGCAGTTTCTTCGTCTTTGTAACCAAACATATAAGTCAGAACAAAACTCAAACCAGTTGTCAAAACAACCATAAAGATATATTGCAACAATTGACCATTCAGGTAAAGGAGAGTACCTGGAATAATTGTGATACCGAAACTTGTACCTGCAAGCCCCATAATAGAAGCTAACCAACCACCAACGGCACCGGCACCCAGTCCAATTACAAAAGGTTTAACAAAGCGCAAGTTAACCCCGAAGATAGCTGGCTCAGTAATACCCAATCCTGCAGAAAGTGCTGCTGGGAAGGCAAGAGCCTTGAGTTTTTTAGATTTTGTCTTCACAGCTACAGCCAAAGTCGCACCAGCTTGAGCTGTCATAGCAGCAGTGATAATCGCATTAAATGGATCTTTCCCAGTTTGAGATACCAACTGAGATTCCAGTAAGTTGAAGATGTGATGAACACCAGTTACGACAATCAGCTGATGCACAGCACCGATAATCAATCCAGCAAGACCAAACGGAAGGCTAAGAAGGAACTCTGTTCCATTTAAAACATATGACTCTACAATGTGGAAGACTGGGCCAATCACAAAGAGTCCCAGAATAGACATGACAAGGAAAGTAAGGAATGGAACAAGAAGAAGATCCAAAACATCTGGAATTTTCTTGTGCAGCCATTTTTCAAATTTTGCACCAAACAAACCTACAAAGAAGGCTGGAAGCACAGAGTTTTGGTAGCCAACTACTGGAATAAAACCAAAGAAGTAAATTGGGTGAACTTTTGTTGCTGTAACTTCGCTGGTAAATTTCAAACTTCCTAGAACATCCATATTAGCAATTTTGTCTAAAATGTCCTTAGAAGGATCAACAGCAAATTTAGTAGCCTGACCAGCTACCTCCCAAGCATTTGGAAGTGCTGAGTTAACCATCATTAGACCAAGAACCAAACCAATGATTGGGTTTCCGCCAAAAACTCTAAAAGCCGACCAGCAAATCAAAGCCGGGAAGAAAGCAAAGGCAGTATCAGTTAAGACTACTGTATAAGTATAGAAGTCAGTTGCTTTAAATGCATCTGCTGTGGTACCAAATAAAGATAAAACTTGATCCTGAGCAATTGCTCCACGAACTCCCATGAAAAGTCCTGTCGCAACAATAGCCGGAAGAATTGGCACAAATACGTCACCAAATGTACGGATAGCACGTTGGAACCAATTTCCTTGCTTGGCAGCTTCTGCTTTCATGTCATCTTTTGATGAAGTTGGTAATCCTAAGGCTACAACTTCGTCATAGATTTTATTAACCGTACCGGTACCAAAGATAATCTGGTACTGGCCTGAGTTAAAGAAGGCACCTTGAACTTTTTCCAGATTTTCGACAGTATTTTTGTCGATTTTACCTTCATCTTTTACCATCACGCGCAAGCGAGTCGCACAGTGAGCCACACTGTTGACATTCTCACGTCCGCCAAGGGCTTCGATGACTTTTTTTGCAATTTCAGTATTATTCATTTGCAAAAATCTCCTTATAAATATTTTTAACTTTTTGAAAGCGATTTTATCGCCTTTACGAATATTATTTTACCATGATTCAAAAATATGTCAAGCGTTTTACAGAAAAAATATTTTTTCACAGTTAAATGTTGATTTTTCAGCAGAAAACGTTTACTATAGTAATAAGAAATAATATGATTCGGAGGACAAAAGATTGGCTTGGACGACTGAAAAACGCTACAAACGCTATGAAGACTGGACTCAGGAAGAGCTACAGCACATCAAAGAAAACATCGCTAAATCTCCTTGGCGGGCTAACTACCATGTGGAGCCTCAGACAGGTCTGCTCAATGATCCCAACGGTTTTTCCTATTTTGACGGCAAGTGGGTGGTTTTCTACCAAAACTTTCCTTTCGGAGCAGCTCACGGTCTCAAGTGCTGGGTCCAGATGGAAAGCAATGACCTAGTTCACTTCACGGAAACTGGTCTTCGGGTGCTGCCAGATACTCCTCTGGATAGCCACGGTGCCTACTCTGGCTCTGCCATGCAGTTTGACGACAAGCTCTTTCTCTTCTACACTGGCAATGTTCGTGATGAGAACTGGGTGCGTCATCCCTATCAGATTGGTGCCTTGTTAGATAAATCAGGCAAGCTGGAAAAAATTGACAAGGTCTTGATTGAGCAGCCTGCTGAAGCGACCGACCACTTCCGCGATCCGCAGATTTTCAACTACAAAGGGCAGTTCTATGCCATTGTTGGTGGGCAAAATCTAGACAAACAAGGCTATGTCAAGCTTTACAAGACAGTTGATAACGACTATACCAACTGGGAAGCCGTCGGCTATTTAGACTTTGCAAATGACAGGACAGCCTATATGATGGAGTGCCCTAATCTAGTCTTTATCAATGACCAACCAGTCCTGCTCTATTGCCCTCAAGGTTTGTCTAAGGACGTACTGGATTATGACAACATTTATCCAAATATGTATAAAATAGGTCAATCGTTTGACACAAGCAAAGCTGCTATGATTGATCCTAACCCTATCCAAAATCTGGACTACGGCTTCGACTGCTACGCGACACAAGCCTTTAATGCACCTGACGGTCGTGCACTGGCTGTCAGCTGGCTAGGCTTGCCTGATGTGGAATACCCATCTGACCGCTTCGACCATCAAGGGGCCTTCTCCCTCGTCAAGGAATTAACCCTGAAAGACGGCAAGCTCTACCAGTATCCAGTGCCTGCTATCAAGAATTTGCGAGCAGAAGAACAACCTTTCGCTAATTTGGCAGAAAGCAAGAACAGCTACGAACTAGAACTGAAGTTTGCTGCGGACACCGAACATGAAATCGTCCTCTTTGCAGACAAGGATGGCAAGGGGTTACGCATCAACTTCGACCTCAAGGCAGGTCAAGTGACCGTTGACCGCAGTCAAGCGGGTGAGCCATTCGCACTGGACTTTGGAACCAGCCGAAGCTGCAATATTGACAAAGAAACTACAAATGCTAGTATATTTATAGATAAATCAATTTTTGAAATTTTCATCAATAAAGGAGAAAAAGTATTTTCCGGCCGTGTCTTCCCGAGAGAAGACCAGACAGGCATTGCCATTACTAAGGGCAATCCAACCGGTACTTACTATGAATTAGATTATGGTCGCAAAGCTAACTGATGTAGCAAAACTAGCAGGAGTCAGCCCCACAACTGTTTCCCGCGTCATCAACAGAAAAGGCTACTTGTCTGACAAAACGATTTCGAAGGTTGAGGCAGCCATGAGAGAATTGGCCTACAAGCCTAACAATCTGGCACGCAGCCTACAAGGAAAATCAGCCAAGCTAATTGGACTCATTTTCCCTAATATCAGCAATGTCTTTTACGCAGAATTGATTGACAAGCTGGAGCACGAGCTCTTTAAACAGGGCTATAAAACCATCATCTGCAATAGTGAGCATGACTCAGACAAGGAGCGTGAATACCTTGAGATGCTGGAAGCCAATCAGGTGGACGGCATTATTTCCGGCAGCCACAATCTGGGCATCGAGGACTACAATCGCGTGACTGCGCCAATTATTGCCTTCGACCGTAATCTTTCGCCGGATATTCCTGTCGTCTCTTCAGACAACTACGGAGGCGGAGTGCTGGCAGCTCAGACCTTGGTCAAGGCTGGAGCGCAAAACATCATCATGATTACTGGCAATGACAATTCCAACTCACCGACCGGCCTGCGCCATGCTGGCTTTGCTTCCGTCCTGCCAGACGCACCGATTATCAATGTATCCAGTGATTTTTCTCCCGTCCGAAAGGAAATGGAAATCAAGCAAATTCTGACTCAGACCAAACCTGATGGCATTTTTACATCAGACGATCTGACAGCCATTTTAATTATGAAGGTCGCACAGGAGCTGAACATCCAGATCCCTGAAGATTTGAAAATCATTGGCTACGATGGCACCTACTTTGTGGAGAACTACTACCCACAGCTAGCAACGATCAAGCAGCCGATGAAAGATATCGCTCGTCTCTCTGTAGACCTGCTCCTCAAAAAAATTGCCGGCCAAGAAGTCCAAACAACTGGCTATTTCCTGCCAGTCAGCATCTTACCTGGTAAGAGTGTTTAACGCAGATATAAATAAAGACGACTCCATTGTGGAAGTCGTCTTTATTTAGCCATAGTCTAAAAAATTTCTCACAGGGCAATAATCAATTATTACTCTTTCTTTCTAAAGGTTAACAAACCGGCCAGGAAAGCAAGGAAGCCACCTAACAGTGCCAGCAGGGAAGTGCTTGTTCCGGTTTTTGGCAAGGCTTTTTCTGTTTGGCTAGCCGCTTCTTTTACTTCTGAAGCCTGAGTTTTTTGCCCATCCAAGGATAAAGCCTGAGGCTGAGCGTTGGCTGCAGAAGGGGCAGACAGCTGCTCTTTTTGAGCTACTGGAGCTTGAGATTTTTCTTCCTGAGCTGGGGTCACTTTTCGAAGTCGCAAAATAGTCGCTGTCAGCGGAGCTAGGGCTAAACCATTGCTGTTTCTGGTGACACCTGCTGGATCAGAAATGGCAGTCACTCCTGCGGTATTGCCATCTGCCACAACCTCTGCACCTGCTAGATGCTTGTAGGCTTCACCAAAGTTGAATTGTCGTTCCTTGGTGTCCGCATTGACAAAGACAGCATAAATATCGCCATTCGACGCAACCACTTGGTAGCCGAGAACAAGGTCTTCTTTCTCAACACCATCCTTGCCAGGCTGGGTGATGAGGGTCACATTTTGCTCCACTTCATCTTTGGAGCTGCGGGTAAAGGCATCCGTTGATTTCCGCAAGGCAATCAAGCCTTTCATATAGGCACGACTCTTGGCATTTTCAGGGAACTTCTCTGAATCAGTCGCCTTGGTCCAGTCAAAGTGGTTGACCGCGTCGCTCGAATCATAAGAATCATGAATGAAGTATGGATAGTCAAACGGCGTGCCGTCTTCATTGGTCAACAAATGAGCTTTGTTTGGAACCTTGTCTTCGGAGACAGGATATTTATAGGCAGGATCACGGAATTGCTTGGTCCGGCCGTACTCTTGACCAGAGTGGATAAATGGTGTTCCTTGCGAAGTCAGAATCATCAGATTTCCCAGACGCAGGCGGCGATGAATCTCCTGATAATTGGCAGCCACTGCCGGATCTTTCTTAATTGACTGGGCAATGATATCAAAGAGTGTCAGATTATCATGGGCTGCGATGTATTGAATCACATCCCCTGGGCTATCTGCCTCAAAATTGGTTGGCTGCGCCTTGATGTTTTTGAAGACATTTTCCACACTGCGTTTGCCATCGGTGATAAAGGCTGGTGTCCCCTCATTTGGATAACCTGATTTTAAGGTATTGCGAATATCATCTGAGAAGACCGCTACCGTGTCTGTTGACTTCATCCAAGATTGGTCAGCAGGCTGGACAGCTTTATTTTCATCACCTGCATAAGTCTTCCAGCCCTCACCCAGCATAATGAGATTTGGATTGAGCTTCTTGGCTTCTTCAAAGGCTTTTTGGATGGACTCAGCATCGTGATCCCCCATCATATCAAAGCGGAAACCATCTACCTTGTACTGCTCTGTCAGATACTTGATCGAATCCACCAAGACCCGTCTGCTCATATAGTGAGTAGTACCCAAGCGACCGCCGCCAAAGCTGGATCTCGGTGTACCATCCGCATCCATAAAGTGGTAGTAATTGGGCTCCAAATCCTCAAAGATAGAGGTTTTAGCCGTATGATTATAGACCACATCCAGGATAACACCCATGCCACGCTTGTGAATTTCGTTGACAAGGTTTTTGAATTCCTCAATGCGCTTGGCTGGATCTGTTGGTGTGCTGGAGTACATACCTGTCAGCGAGAAGTAGTTTTGCGGATCATAGCCCCAGTTATAGTTGCTGTTGCTAGAAGCGTACTTGTCCATGCGCTCAGCATTTTTCAGCTCATTTACAAAGTAATAACTCAGAACTGGCAAGAGCTGAACGTGGGTCACTCCCAAGTCTTTCAAATAATCCAATTTCTCAATGAAAGCTGAGAAAGTTCCAAATTGAGATTTCAAATCCTTTGAAATAGCTGGATCAGAGGTGAAATCACGAACATGCGCCTCATAAATCAAAGCATCTTCCCGCTTCTTAAAGTTCGGAATAGTAGCATAGGTCAGGTCTTTCGGTCCGTATTCACTTGGATCTACAAAGGCTGCCTTGGCAATCTTGTAAGCATCCCCCTTGTCCGCATCTTCACTGTTCCAAGCGGCTAAAGACTTGGCATAGGGATCCAGCACAAGAACCTTTTTGCCGCCGCGAGTAATTTCATAATGATAGAAATAGCCACGATAGTCAGAAATCCCCAGGCCGCTCTCAGGCGTTAAGCTGCTGGTCCATGTGCCAGACTCCCCTTTCTGCATAGCCAAGCGTCCAATAACCTTGTTCTGATCTTCTTTGTCATAGACCACCAAATCAACTTGGTCCGCACTTGGTGACCAGAAGGTTAGGTCCACTTGTTTGCCCGCTTGAGAAACACGTGCTCCCAAATCACCATCATACTTGTAGATACTATCCTTCAGCTGCCAGTTCATGCTGGTTTTGAATTGATCATTGCCATATTTGATAAGGTAAGGTGACTGGGCTTGGTTAAAATCACCAATGAATTTGGCGCTTTTAGTCTTAGGATCCAGAACTACATCTTTAACAACGACTTCATGGCCATCTTTGTCTGTAATCTTTAAGTTCTTTAAAATATCTTCTTTTTTAGCACTCTCTAGGGTAGAAAAGCTGGCTTCAATCTCGGTCAATCCTACATGCTGTGCTCCCGTCATACGAATATCGTTGACAAAGTAAGGGTTGGTATAAACTGTCGGATCCGCATCACGCAAGAAAATTTGGCTGTTTTTCTCCAAATTCGTGAAATTATAATCCTGATTTTGAATCTTCACATCGTCTCCTGATTTGCTTTCGTCTAGAAGTAAAAAGCCAATCATCTTAGTAGCATCTTTCAAGGGAACATCTACATAGCGACCGTATTTCCCAGTCTTCTCGAAGTCCACTCCGTCAGGCCAATTCTTGCTTGGATTTTGGACATCTCCCCAGAGCCAGAGCGACTTCTTATCATATTGCCCATCTGTACGATAGTAGTTGATTCGAACCATCCCTTTTTTCAAAGGCTCATAAGTATGAGGTTGATAGTCTGTGTCAAACCAAACCTCATTCATCTGAGGACTGAGCAGTTCAACTGTCTTGTCTCCGGTAATATTTTGACCAGCTGTATTATTGATGAGAAGGCTGATTTTGCTTCTTTTCTCAGCCATTTTAACATCAAGATAATAGCCGTAGTCATCTTCTTTAGCAGTCGCAAAACTAGTCGCTCCGGTCGGCCAACCTCCCTTTTGGCTAGAAGGCGTCTCAACATCATCCCAAGTCCACAGGCCCAAGCTGTCTAGATTCTGTGAGGGTAAAGTTTTGAAATGAAAGCGAATATTGCCTTCTTCAATAGCATCTTTCGCTGAAGCTTGCGGCTGACTAACTGGTTCTTGCTTGTCTTTTTCACTTGGATTCGCAGTTTCTTGACCTGCTTCTGAACCTGCACCAGCTGGAGCTTGATCTGCTTGCACACCAGTTGGAGCAGCCTGCTCTGAAGCACCCGCTCCTGAACCATCTGCCTCTCCAGTTTTTTCTTCATCTGCTGACTTAGGTTGGGCTGCCGCATTTGCATCAGAGACTGCTTCTGTTGCTGGGCTGGTAGCTGTGCTCGCCTCATCCGCTTGGACTAGCTGAGCATTCCCCAGTAGGAATCCTGAGGCAATGACAACAGAGGCTACTCCTACTTTTAAGCGACGGATGCCGAAATAATGACGCTTTTCCCCCATCCGAGACTGTAGGTGATAGTTATTTTTCATAAACAGAAAACTCCTTTATTTTTTCTTATAGAGAACATCTATGCAAACGTTTTCTGTATTTATTATACCGATTCTTTTTCAAGTTGTAAAGGCTTTCAATAAGAGTTTTTCTCACTCGGATATTTCATGTTCTCTGAGCGGATTTTAATAATTCGATAAGCTATTTGCGATTCAAACAACAATAGGCAAACAAAAAGGCCAAGACACTTATCTCGACCTTCATTTTATTCAACGATAAATTGACTCAAAATCCCATTAATGAACTTACTGGACTTTTCGTCAGAGAATTGCTTGGAAAGCTCGATGGCTTCGTTGACTGCTACCAGCTGTGGGGTGTCAAACTCTGTAATCTCAAAGATACCCAGACGCAGGATATTTTTTTCGACCAGCGTCAAACGATCCACAGTCCAGCCCTTTTTGAGGTGCTGGGCAATTTTCTTATCCAAGTCGTCCTTGGACTGGACCACACCGGAGACCAGATTGAGCAAGAAGGCTGGAATATCAGCTTCCGTTGCTTTGTCAGCCCCTTCGTCCTTATCATAAGAATAGGCAAAGCGACAAGCTTCTACAAGATCCCCTTCATACTCTAGGCTCATCAGGGCCTGAAAAGCCCGCTGGCGCAGACCTCTTCTGGATTCCAACAATATATCAGTCATTGAGGAAGTCCTCATCAAATAGATCTTTCAAGTCTGGCTTTGGTGCCTTTTCTGGAACAATGCCTGCCACATGGATATTGACCGCAGACAGCTCTACCTCAGCCATATCAAAAACAGCGCTTTTTACAGCTTTCTGGATAGCTACTGCAACAGTCGGAACACTGACACCGTATTCCAAATACAGATAGATGTCTACAGTCACATCACCTGTCTCATCGGTATGAAGCGATACTCCGCGACCGAGTGAGCGCATGGAAAGACTGTCTGACATACTCTTATTTGCGAAGGAATAAACACCTTCTACCTTTGCCGTTGCAATGGCAATGATTTTTTCCAAAACACGTGGCGCAATGACGATTTCACCTAATTGTTCAGCTACCATAGTTATTACCTCTTCTATATTATGCGCGAGAAACGTAAGTTCCTTCTGCAGTGTTGATGATTAATTTTTGTCCAACTTCGATGAAGTCTGGTACGTTGACAACAAGACCTGTCTCAAGTGTCGCTGGCTTACCAGATCCGGTAACAGTAGCTCCCTTGATAGAAGGCTGAGTATCTGTCACGACCAATTCAACTGTTGTCGGTACTGTCACACCAATCACTTCTGTTCCGTAGAACTGGATTTTCACATCAGAGTTTTCAAGGATGAATTTCAATTCTTCTTCTACATTGACTACTGGAATTTCATATTGATCGTAAGTCTCAGTATTCATGAAATAAGCAGTGTCATCCATTTGGTACAAGTATTGAGCTGGAACAGTTTCAATAATGGCTTGTTCAAATTTTTCTTCTGGACGGTAGCTGGTATCAAAGGTAGAGCCAGTACGAACATCGCGCAGTTTCATACGCATAATCGTATTTCCCTTACCTGGCTTGTGGTGGCTCGCTTCCAAAACACGGATGAGTTTTCCATCAGCTGTTTCGAAGGTCATTCCAGCTTTCAGCTTACTTGCTTCAATCATTCTATATTACCTCTTTTTAAAATTATATTTCTACTTATTCTATCATAAAGCCTGATAATTCTCAAATAACAATCAACTCTTTCGGCGCAAGAGTTAGGACTTCACAGCCTGTTTCTGTGATGAGGAGATCGTCTTCGATGCGGACGCCGTATTTGCCATCCAGATAGATACCTGGCTCATCAGTCAGGACCATGCCCGCCTCAATCGGCTCTTCCGACTTGCCGAAGTATGGAATTTCATGGATATCCAGACCGATACCGTGACCAATCCCGTGGCTAAAGTAAGGACCGTAACCAGCATCGTTAATAATCTGGCGCGGAATCCGGTCAAAATCAATTCGGCTAAGCCCAGCCTTAGCAGCTTCTATCAGGGCTTGGTTGCTGCGAAGGACAATATCATAGATTTCCCGCTCTTCATCTGTCACCTGTCCCACATGAACAGTCCGCGTCATATCGCTGACATAGTGATTGTAGTAGCAGCCAAAGTCCATGGTCAGGGTTTCCCCTTTTTGAATGACCTTGTCACTAGCCACGCCATGTGGCATAGCAGAGCGGTAACCCGAAGCGATGATGAAGTCAAAAGAGGCGCCTGAAGCACCTAGCTGCCGCATACGGGCATCTAAAAAGTTCATAACAGCCAGTTCTGTCGTCTCACCAGGCTTGATAAAATCCAGCACATCTAGGAAAGCTTGATCCGAAATCTGACAGGCCTTGCGAATAGTCGCGATTTCTTGCTCATCTTTAATCATGCGCAGATTTTCAATAAAGCCCGTCATGGGAACCAACTCGTAGGCAGAGAAGACACTTTCCAGCATTTTGAAGTAGGCATAGGAAATCTCATCCTCAAAACCGATTTTTTGCAGCTTGTCATCCGCAATAATCTTGACAATCTCTCCAATCGCGTCACGCGTTTCCACAATATCAAAACCTTGGACTACTCCCTTGGCAATCAGCGTATAGCGTGCATCCGTTAGAAAAATTCGACGATTCTTGCTGATGAAAACCGTCGCTTCTGTCCCGCTGAAACCAGTCAGATAGTAAATATTTTTCAGATTAGTTACTAAAACAGCATTGCAGTCTGTCTGAGCCAATGCTGCTTCAAACTTTTCAACTCTTGATAACATGAGGCACCTCCGTGAAATAACTAAGCTTATTATATCAAAAAACCAGTCAAATAGGACATTTTTTGACAAAACTTATCTAGGTCTTAGAATCCAACGAGCACTCTCTGACATGAAAAATCCCTGTTTTTAATATCTAACAGGGATTTGATGTATTATTTCACATGCAGCTTGCCTTTCAAGTACTGGCCGGTATAGCTGGCTGGATTGGCTGCGACTTCTTCTGGTGTACCCGTCGCAATAATCTTACCACCACCGACACCGCCTTCCGGTCCTAAGTCGATGATATGGTCAGCTGTCTTGATAACATCCAGATTGTGCTCGATAACGAGTACTGTATTGCCATCGTCCACAAAGCGTGATAGCACTTGAAGGAGCTTGGCAATGTCCTCAGAATGCAGACCCGTGGTCGGCTCATCCAAGATATAGAAGGACTTACCAGTCGAGCGCTTGTGAAGTTCGCTGGCCAGTTTCATCCGCTGAGCTTCACCACCTGACAAGGTCGTGGCTGGCTGCCCTAGAGTCACATAGCCCAGCCCTACGTCCTTGATAGTCTGGAGTTTGCGGGCAATCTTAGGAATATGCTGGAAGAATTCTACCGCATCATTGACTGTCATGTCCAGAACCTGAGCGATATTCTTCTCCTTGTAGTGGACTTCCAGAGTTTCACTATTATAGCGAGTGCCGTGGCAGACCTCGCAGGCCACATAGACGTCAGGCAGGAAGTGCATCTCAATCTTGATAATCCCATCACCCGAGCAGGCCTCACAGCGACCGCCCTTGACATTAAAGCTGAAACGGCCCTTCTTGTAGCCGCGAATCTTGGCTTCATTGGTCTTGGCAAAAAGATCGCGAATATCGTCAAAGACTCCAGTATAAGTAGCGGGATTAGAACGCGGTGTCCGACCAATTGGACTTTGATCAATATCAATCAGTCGATCCACATGCTCAATACCACTGATTTTCTTGAACTTACCTGGCTTAGCAGAATTGCGGTTGAGTTTTTGAGCAATGGCCTTTTTAAGAATCGAGTTGACCAGTGTTGACTTACCCGATCCAGAAACTCCTGTCACAGCGATGAATTTGCCCAAGGGGAATCTAGCCGTGATATTCTGCAAGTTATTTTCCTGAGCACCAGTCACTTCGATAAAGCGGCCATTGCCTACACGGCGTTCCAATGGTACTGGGATCTCGCGCTTACCTGACAAGTATTGGCCTGTGATAGATTTCTTGCTCTTGGCCACTTGTGTAGGAGTGCCGGCTGCGACGATTTTACCACCGAAAACACCGGCTCCTGGTCCCACATCAATCAGCCAGTCAGCCTCCCGCATGGTGTCCTCATCGTGCTCAACCACGATGAGGGTATTGCCTAGGTCGCGCATCTTCTTAAGGCTGGCAATCAAGCGGTCATTGTCACGCTGGTGCAAGCCAATAGAGGGCTCGTCCAGGATATAGAGGACGCCACTCAAGTTAGAACCAATCTGAGTCGCCAAGCGAATCCGCTGGCTCTCGCCTCCTGATAGAGTCCCAGCCGAGCGAGACAAAGTCAGGTAATTGAGACCAACGTTATTAAGGAAAGTCAGGCGGTCATGAATTTCTTTGAGAATAGGCCGCGCAATAGTAGCTTCATTGTCAGTCAAGCTAAGCTTGTCCAACTGAAGCAAATGATCTGCAATGGACAAGTCTGAAATTTCACCAATATGCAAGCCATCTTCGCCGCCAACCTTGACAGACAAGGCCTGGGGACTGAGTCGATAACCATGACAAGCTGCACAAGTCAGCTCATTCATATAAGCCCTCATCTGTGTCCGAGTAAAATCACTATTGGTTTCATGGTAGCGACGGTTGATATTGGTGACAACCCCCTCAAAGGGAATGTCAATATCGCGCACGCCGCCAAATTCATTTTCATAGTGGAAATGGAACTCCCGTCCATCTGAGCCAAAGAAAATCAGCTGTTTTTCTTCCTCAGTCAGTTCCTCAAAAGGCTTGTCCATATCAATACCAAAGGCTGCCATGGCCTGCTCCAGCATCTGCGGATAGTAGTTGGAGGAGATGGGATTCCAGGGTGCTAGCGCTCCTTCGCGCAAGGTCTTGCCAGCTTCTGGCACAACCACATCTAGATCCACCTCCAGCTTAACCCCCAGACCATCACAGTCCGGACAGGAGCCAAAAGGCGCATTGAAAGAGAAGAGGCGTGGCTCCAGTTCTGGGACTGTAAAGCCACAGACTGGACAGGCGTAGTGCTCAGAAAAGAGTAGCTCTTGACCATCCATAGTGTCAATCACCACATAGCCCTCAGCAATCCGCAGAGCTGCTTCGACCGAGTCAAAGAGGCGGCTGCGCATACCTTCCTTGAGAACAATTCTGTCTACCACGACCTCAATATCATGCTGCTTGCTCTTAGAAAGCTCTGGCCCTTCCGTCACATCGTAAATATCCCCATCCACGCGCACACGGACATAACCGTCTTTCTGAATCTTGTCAAAAACGGTCTTATGCTGACCTTTTTTCTTGCGGATGACTGGCGCTAAAATCTGTAACCGCTGACGCTCTGGCAATTCCAAGACCTTGTCAACAATCTGCTCAACAGACGAAGCCGTAATAGCTCCATGACCGTTGATACAGTATGGAGTTCCAACACGAGCATAGAGCAGGCGCAGGTAGTCATTGATTTCGGTAGCTGTTCCCACTGTTGAGCGGGGATTTTTACTGGTCGTCTTCTGGTCGATGGAAATAGCTGGACTGAGACCATCAATCGAGTCCACATCTGGCTTTTCCATATTGCCTAAAAACTGCCGAGCATAGGCCGACAGACTTTCCACATAGCGGCGCTGCCCTTCAGCATAGAGGGTATCAAAAGCTAGGCTGGACTTGCCCGAACCGGACAGCCCCGTCACCACAACCAGCTTGTCCCGTGGAATTTCTACATCAATATTTTTTAAATTATGAGCTCGCGCTCCATGAATCACAATTTTATCTTGCATCTTGACCTCGTTTCACTTATAAACCTTCTCCATTATAACAAATTTTTCTGCAAACTTTTGTCCCAAAAGCCCGAATTTGTAGTATAATAGTACGGTATGCAAAAAACACTCTGGAAAGGAAAAAGATCATGAAGCAAGTCTTTTTATCTACTACGACAGAATTCAAAGAGATTGATGCGCTCGAATCAGGCACCTGGATCAATCTTGTCAATCCTTCCCAGAGCGAATCAATCGAAATCGCCAACGCCTTTGGCATTGACATTACTGACCTGCGAGCGCCGCTCGATGCGGAAGAAATGTCTCGGGTCACCATCGAGGATGAATACACGCTGATTATCGTCGATGTGCCCATCACAGAGGAGCGGAATAACCAGACTTACTATGTCACGATCCCCCTTGGTATTATCATCACGGAAGAGGCGATTATCACCACTTGTTTGGAAAAATTACCTCTGCTGGATATCTTCATTCACCGGCGCCTGCGCAACTTCTATACTTTTATGAAGTCACGTTTTATCTTTCAGATTCTCTACCACAATGCCGAATTATATCTGACAGCCCTGCGCTCCATTGACCGTAAGAGTGAGCAGATTGAGAGCCAGCTGCACAAGTCCACGCGAAATGAAGAACTGATTGAGCTCATGGAGTTGGAAAAGACCATCGTCTATTTCAAAGCCTCTCTTAAGACAAATGAGCGCGTGATTAAAAAGCTGACCAGCTCCACCAGCAATATCAAGAAATATCTGGAAGATGAGGACTTGCTGGAAGACACCTTGATTGAGACCCAGCAGGCCATTGAGATGGCTGATATCTACGGCAACATTCTCCACAGTATGACAGAGACCTTCGCCTCTATCATTTCTAATAATCAGAACAATATCATGAAAGCCTTGGCTCTGGTGACCATCGTTATGTCTATCCCGACCATGATTTTCTCGGCCTATGGGATGAACTTCAAAAATAACGAACTGCCTCTCAACGGCGAACCACATGCTTTCTGGATTATCATGTTCATCGCCTTTGCCATGAGTGCTTCGGTCATGGCCTATCTCATGCACAAAAAACTATTTTAACCTTTAGAAAGAACGCCTATGTCACAAGTATCCCTCGACAAACTCAGCAAAAAAAACAAAGAATTTATCCATATCGCAACTAACCAGCTCTTACAAGACGGCAAATCCGACCAGGAAATCCAGACTATATTAGAAGGCATTCTGCCGGAAATCCTGGAAAATCAAACCAAGGGAATCACAGCTCGCGGCCTCTACGGAGCCCCAACTACTTGGGCAGCTTCTCTGACCGCAAAAGAGCGCTATGATGCCGAGCATCCAAAGGAAAATGACGATCCTAAATGGATGATGCTGGACTCTGTCCTCTTTATCTTTGGTTTCTTTACCCTCCTGACCTCTATCGTCAATCTGGCTTCCTCTCAGCCATCTGTCTATGGACTGACGACTCTCGTACTCGGAAGTATCGTCGGTGGCCTTTCTTTCTATGCGCTCTACCACTTTATCTACCGTTTCTACGGACCAGATAAGGACCGCAGCCAGCGCCCTAAACTACTCAAGTCCATCCTTACCATGGCAGCAGCTATTCTCCTCTGGAGCATGTCCATCGTCCTGACTAGTCTCCTACCTGAATTCCTCAACCCCCGCCTATCCAATATCGTAGTTGCTATTGTCGGCGCTATTACCCTAGCCCTGCGTTTTTATCTCAAAAAACGCTTCAACATCAAGAGCGCGACTATGGGGCCGACGAGATATTAATATCACACAAAAAGAGGTCAGTGACCTCTTTTTGATTTGTTTCGGAAATATTTCCAATAAAGAGAGTAGGGAATGGGCAAACTGAGAATCAAGCAAAAGCGATTGACAACAATGTCCGCCTTTCCTGCGCTGTTAAAATGAATGGGAACCTGCTCTGGCAGCAGGCAGATAATCAAAAATATGATTACTGCTAAGAGAAACAAAACGAATAAATCTTTCTTTTTCATTAGCCATGAACCTCCTTAAAATATCCTTGTTTTATTAAATGCCTATAAAGGACGGCTGTCAAAAGTAAAAGTCCAATAGCTGAGATTCGCAGCGAAATCTCCAAGTCCATACCAAATAGCAAGGATAAACAAAGAGGAAACACAAGAACCAAGATGCCAATTCCTCCAGACAAGATAGCCGAAAAACTTTGCTTAATAACAATCATTTCATTATCCCAGATGAACTTAGGATAATGAAAATTGACCACAAGTCCCTGAAGAGCTGTAAATAGAGAATAAGCCAGTGAAATAAGGACCAAATCCACTACTTGCAAGCCTCCTAGCGAGAAACGCCAAACCAGAACAGACAAGCCAAGCAGCAAGGCCGCGAAATGTAAGGACACCGTCAAGGCCAGCTTTGCCATCATTATCTGCCTCATAGAAACCGGGAGTGTCTGAAGCAGCCAAATCTCTTCCCCCTCCAAGGAAATACTGACAGCTGCAGGATTGGAAATACTGAGACAGCCAGCCAGTAATAGGGGTAAAAATTCTCGGCTATCTCTGAGTCCAATCGAAGAAAAGAGGACATCAGGAGTCATAAAACAAAGCGAGATGGCTAAAACGATGATTAAAATGGTTCCCAGTCCACTATTGAGCATATAAAGATAGGAAGTCATAAAATTCGAAATTTCTTTCCTATAAAGAGCCATAAAGGGAGACTTCTGCCGGCTTCTATAGACTTTGCTTTCTGACTTCACCCCTGTTATCATCTGATTTATTTTTAAATAATTTCTACTTAAATACCTTAGAAAAAGCCCTGTCAGCGCAAACGATATAAACATCAACAGAAGACTTGACCACAAAAAATGCTGAGGGTTAAAAAACAAGCTTGCCGGAGGATAGAGAGAAGTCAGTTGCTTGGTAAGTAAGAGACCAACATTTTCCGCTGACAGTCCAGCTCTCATAGCCCATATACTGCCTGTTGCCAGCCCCAAAAGCAAGAGGAGAGAAAAAAGGAAGGCAACTAGATTTTTATGAGGGGCCTTTGAGGCTATGTAGGCAACGCACAAGCCAAGTAAAGAGGCTAAACAGAGAGGTAAAAGAGGGACAAATCCCATTAAAAGCAGATAAAAAAGCAACTCCAACAAGGACGCACCATATCTAAACCAAACGAGGCCTGCTGGGAGCATGAGAAGGATGGCAAACACACTGTTCAAAAGATAAAGAAAAGCATATTTCTCATAGACGATTTCCCTAATACTGAGCGGTAATACGATGAGCCTGTCAAGTTCCTCTTGGTCAAACAAGATGCCATTTGACTGCATCAGACTGAAAAAGAAAATAATAAAACTAACCAAGGCAATCATATAGGCTGGAATCAAATTTGCCTGCCCCAACCTGACCAAATTCAAAGCCGTCAAAAGGTTATAGCCTGAAAATAGCAAAACAAACAAGAAGAGCAGACCAAGCTTAAAATACCTGCCCAACCCTCGTCCTTTCCTTAAATCATTAAGCGAAAATGTGCTGTATAATTGTACTTTTAAAAGCAAAAGAATATTAGTCATCTTCCTGTAACTCCATAAATACTTGTTCCAAACTGGATGCCCCCTTAACTTCAGAGGTCCTTCCATTAGCCACCAAACGTCCCTTTTGCAGAATTGCTACCTTATTGCAGAGTTCTTCCGCTACCTCTAAAACATGAGTAGAAAAGAAAATCGCATGCCCTTGACTGGCTAGCTCTCTCATGATCTGCTTAAAATAATATGCGCCTTTCGGATCTAAACCGACAAAAGGTTCATCTAAAATCAACAATTCTGGCTCATGCAAGAGGGCCGCTATTAGTGCCAATCGCTGCTTCATTCCATGTGAATAAGCCGATACCAACTGATCCAAAGACGTATCCAGCTCAAACATTTTAGAATACTTTTCTATAGCTGCTTGCCTCTTTTCCATAGAAACCCTATAAACGTCTGCTACAAAATCCAAAAACTGCTTTGCTGTCAGATTTTTATAAAGATCTGGGTTATCCGGCAGAAACGCCATCTTTTTCTTACAAAGCAAGGGCTCCTTCCTGATAGAGTGCCCACAGATATAAATCTCTCCTTTATCAAAATCATGAATCCCCACAATGGACTTAATGGTGGATGTCTTACCTGCTCCATTGGCGCCGATGAAGCCATAAATATCCCCATGCTCCACCATCAGACTAAGATCATCCACTGCCTTTTTACCATTGCTATATACTTTTGTTAAATGTTCTATTTTTAACATAAATTTCTCCTTTTATTTAAACTGACATCTTGTCAGTGTTGGCGTAAAATTTTTTAAATATCAGGATTAAAAGATTGAAGATTCGAACTGACATTTTGTCAGTGCAGTCTCTAAATAAAAGGCAGAAAACTGCCGATTATTCTAAAAAATAGATTCTTCTATTCCTAARCTTCTTTCTAGKATTGCCTGGAAGCTGGTGAGATAATCCTGCAAAGTCTCTGTTTTTTCCTGACTCATCTTGATATCATTGGACACAAAGACGTAGGCAGTCATGAGAAAAGAAGCCGTCTCATGCGGATACTTTAAATGAAAATCTCCAGATTTCTGACCTTCCTCCAAGATATGAGTAAAGAAAACAATCATCCGCTCGCAGAGTCTATGATAAAAGCGATCCAAGACATAACGATTTGTTTCTAAATTGACTGTTTCCTGCAAGACTTGATTTTCCTGTGTTCTGCTCTCTTCTGGAATAAGCGTTGCCTCAATAAAAGCTCTGATTTTTTCCTTGGCTCCGACATTTGGCTGATAGCTGATTTTTTCGAGCTTTCTCAGCAAGGGTTCAGAGTTCTTTTCAATCAGACAATAAAGAATATCTTCCTTATCCTTAAAATGATAGTAAAGCAGGCCTCGAGAAATTCTAAGCTTATCAATAATGTCTTGAGTTCTTGTCTTTAGATAGCCCTTTTGGGCAAAGAGCTGCAAGGCTGCAGACATAATCTCTGCCCGCCGCACCTCTACTTCCTTGACATCACGCATGATTTCTGCCTCCTTGTGGTCAGTATAGCACTCCACTGACATTTTGTCAATGATAAAATAAAAAAAAACAGCAAGCTAGAGCCTACTGTTAATCGAATTAGTCTTCATTTACGAAAGGCATCAAAGCCATTACGCGAGCGCGTTTGATAGCTGTTGTTACTTTACGTTGGTTTTTAGCTGAAGTTCCTGTTACACGACGAGGAAGGATTTTCCCACGTTCTGAAACGAAACGGCTAAGAAGCTCAGTATCTTTGTAATCAACATATTCAATTTTGTTCGCTGCGATGTAATCAACTTTTTTACGGCGTTTGAATCCGCCACGACGTTGTTGAGCCATGTGTTTTCTCCTTTATATTATAGTTAGGTTCGGTCCTTAGAAAGGTAGATCGTCGTCTGAGATATCCATCGGGTTAGAATTGCCAAATGGGCTCTCATCACGAGAAAAGTTCGGTACTTGGTTAGACGAGTCTGCACTGCCATAACTTGGAGCAGAGCTGCCGCCGAAGCTGTTTCCACCGTAACCGCCAGATGACTGACCTTCACGATTAGAGCGGCTTTCCAAGAGCTGGAAATTGTCCGCAACAACTTCTGTGACATAGACACGCTGGCCTTGCTGGTTCTCGTAGTTACGCGTTTGAATACGGCCTGTAATTCCGATCAGGGCTCCTTTTTTAGCCCAATTTGCAAGATTTTCTGCCTGCTGACGCCAGATGACAACATTGATAAAGTCTGCTTCTCGCTCGCCACTTTGATTTTTAAAGTTGCGATTGACAGCCAGAGTAAATGTTGCGACCGCTTGATTCTGCGGAGTATAGCGAAGCTCGGCATCACGGGTCATACGACCCACCAGTACAACGTTATTAATCATAGTCTACCTTCTTAAGCGTCAAGTTTGACGATCATGTGACGAAGAATGTCAGCGTTGATTTTTGAAAGACGGTCAAACTCTTTAAGAGCTGCATCGTCGTTTGCTTCAACGTTAACGATGTGGTAAAGTCCTTCACGGAAATCTTGGATTTCGTATGCAAGACGACGTTTTTCCCAGTCTTTTGATTCAACAACAGTTGCACCATTGTCAGTCAAGATAGAGTCAAAGCGTGCTACCAAAGCGTTTTTAGCTTCTTCTTCAATGTTTGGACGAATAATATAAAGAATTTCGTATTTAGCCATTGATTTTTCCTCCTTTTGGTCTAATGACCCCAAGACTTTGCAAGGGGTAAGTGAGGTTTGCTCACAAATAACTATTATAGCAGACTTCCAGCAGAATGGCAAGGGAAAGTTTTGATATAAAGAAAACTCTCCCTGTCACCAGAGAGAGTCCGAAAAATACGATTCGTTTTTAGAGAGGCTAGACGATTCTTCCTTGATCGACGACCAGCTTTCCAGCCTTGTAAACCTGATGGGTCAGGTTAGTCGCAAAGAAATAAAGTGGATAGTCGATATTCTTAGCGTCTAGGATAGTAATATCCGCCTGCTTGCCAGTATCAAAGCTGCCAATCTTATCTTGACGGTTAACTGAGTAGGCCGCATTGATGGTTACAGCGTTGAGAACTTCTACTGGCGTCAGACGCATCATAAAGCAGCCCAGCTGCATGACGAACTGCAGATTAGCTGTCGGACAAGAGCCTGGATTGCTGTCGGTGGTCAGGGTAATGGCCATCCCAGCTTCCAGCATCTTACGGGCGGGTGCATAGGTATCTTCCATCAGACTGAAGGTAGTCGCCGGCAGGAGATTGCCGATAACCTTGGCTTCTGCCATCTTGCGAATGCCCTCATCGGTCGCTACCATCAAGTGCTCTGCACTAGTTGCTCCCAGTTCAGCTGCTACATCTACTCCACCGATAGATTCGATTTCGTCAGCATGGATACGGAGCTTGAAGCCCATTTCTTTAGCCTTAGAAAGTAAGTAGCGTGACTCGTCAGCTGTAAAGACGCCTTTTTCACAGAAAATATCACAGAATTCAGCTAGATTTTCTGCTTTTACCCGAGGCAGCATTTCCTCGACGATGAGCTCCAGATATTCCTGAGAACGTCCCTTGTATTCTGGTGGAACGGCGTGGGCAGCCATAAAGGTAGAAACGAGGTCAATCTCGTGGTCACGGTCCAGAGCTCCAACGACATCCAGCTGGCGCTTCTCTGTTTCCCAGTCCAAACCATAGCCACTTTTGGCCTCAACTGTTGTCACCCCATGCAGCAGCATGTAGTCCAGCAGCCTCTTGGACTTATCATAGAGAGTGTCAAAAGAAGCTTCTCGCGTTGCTCGGACTGTACTGAGAATACCACCGCCTTGGGCAAGAATTTCCAGATAAGGGACACCAGCTAATTTCTTAGCAAATTCATGCTCCCGGCTGCCGCCATAGACCAAGTGAGTGTGACAGTCGATCAAGCCAGGTGTAGCAATCTTGCCTTCATAAGACTGAATCTTAGTATCTGGTCCAACCAGACTGGCATCCGGCTCTCCGCTGCCGACTGCTAGAATTTTGCCGTCTTTGACTGCAATGTAGCCGTCCTCCAAGACTTGAGCTTCCTTCATCTCCTCGCCAAAAAGGGGATGGCCGAGGTCCTTGGGACAGAAGACTTGATTAAAGTGAGTTAATAGTAAATCAGCAGTCATGCTTGTTCCTCCATTTCATTTTCCGACATATTTGCTTTTCATCATAATACACTATCGTCAAATTATAGTCAAAAGCTTATAAAAGATAGGAGCCTCACTTTTTTTACTGTTTTTGTCATTTTCTTGACTCTTTATGGACGGGAAGCTTATAGAATGTAGGAGAAAGATATTTTACACTTGACTAAAAGGAGGATTTTTCATGTCATACTTTAGCGAAAATGAAATTGCAGCAGCAATGACCGTCAAATTAGACGATGTACTGCCTGAAAAAACAGTTTTCCAAGAAGGCATCCGTCGAGCACCTGACCGGGGCTTCCGTTTGACTCAAGCTCAAACCGAAATTGCTCTTAAAAATGCCCTTCGCTATATTCCAAAGAGATTCCATGAGGAAGTGATTCCAGAATTTCTGGAAGAACTGAAAACTCGCGGACGGATTTATGGCTACCGCTGGCGTCCAAAAGAACGCATCTACGGCAAACCAATTGACGAGTACAAAGGGAACTGTACTGCAGCCAAAGCTATGCAGGTCATGATTGACAACAACCTGAGCTTTGAAATCGCTCTTTATCCTTATGAATTGGTTACTTACGGGGAAACTGGATCTGTCTGTGCTAACTGGATGCAGTACAACCTGATCAAGAAATACTTGGAAATCATGACCGACCATCAAACCTTGGTCGTGGAATCTGGCCATCCACTTGGACTCTTCAAATCCAAACCAGAAGCTCCGCGCGTTATTATCACCAATGGCCTCTTGGTCGGTGAATATGACAATATGAAGGACTGGGAAATTGCAGAAGAAATGGGCGTGACCAACTATGGTCAAATGACAGCCGGCGGCTGGATGTACATCGGTCCTCAAGGTATCGTCCATGGTACATTCAACACCCTCCTCAATGCTGGGCGCTTGAAACTAGGTGTAGCTGATGACGGTGACCTAACTGGCAAACTCTTTATCTCTTCTGGTCTGGGCGGCATGAGTGGAGCTCAAGGGAAAGCGGCCGAAATTGCTAAAGCCGTAGCAATCGTAGCTGAAGTAGACCAATCTCGGATTGAAACTCGTCATTCACAAGGCTGGATTAGCCAATTGGCTGAAAGTCCGAAGGAAGCTATCGACTTGGCTCAAAAAGCTCTGGAAGCTGGCGAATCAACTTCTATTGCCTATCACGGTAACATTGTAGATCTCTTGGAATATGTCAACGAGAATAACATCCATGTTGATTTGCTGTCTGACCAAACTTCTTGCCATAATGTCTATGACGGCGGCTACTGTCCAGCTGGTATCAGCTTTGAAGAGCGGACTCGCCTCTTGGCTGAAGACAAGGAAAGCTTTGCTAAGTTGGTTGACGAAACATTGGAACGTCACTTCAAGGCAATCAAGACCCTGACTAGCAACGGTACCTACTTCTTTGACTACGGTAATGCCTTTATGAAGGCAGTCTATGACTCTGGCATCAAGGAAATTTCTAAGAATGGCTTTGATGACAAAGACGGCTTCATCTGGCCATCCTATGTAGAAGATATCATGGGCCCAATGCTCTTTGACTATGGTTATGGTCCTTTCCGTTGGGTATGTCTGAGCGGCAAACACGAAGACCTAGTCGCTACTGACCATGCAGCTATGGAAGTAATCGACCCTAACCGCCGCTACCAAGACCGCGACAACTACAACTGGATCCGCGATGCAGAAAAGAACCAGTTGGTTGTTGGAACCCAAGCTCGGATTCTCTACCAAGACTGTATGGGACGCGTCAATATCGCCCTCAAGTTCAATGAATTAGTGCGCGAAGGCAAGATTGGTCCTGTCATGATCGGCCGTGACCACCACGACGTATCTGGTACTGACTCTCCATTCCGTGAAACTTCTAATATCAAGGACGGTTCTAATGTTACCTGCGACATGGCTGTGCAATGTTACGCTGGTAACGCAGCTCGCGGTATGAGTCTAGTAGCTCTCCACAACGGTGGCGGAACTGGTATCGGTAAAGCAATCAACGGTGGCTTTGGCTTGGTTTTAGACGGTAGTGAACGTATTGATGAAATCATCAAATCTGCTATCGCTTGGGATACGATCGGCGGAGTTGCACGTCGTAACTGGGCTCGCAATGAGCATGCTATTGAGACAGCTATCGAGTACAACCGCCTCCACCAAGGAACAGACCACATTACCATTCCATACTTAACTGACGAAGATTTGGTCAAAGAATCTGTTAAGAAGTTGTTCGAATAAGAAAAACTTGTCCCCCAACTTCCGACCTGAGCTAGGTGTGAGACCTAGCTCAGGAGGAGGTTCTGCTTTATTAAGTTCATATTATAAATTAAAATTATTGATATCACGAGGTAATATCTTATGGCAAAAATTGTTGAATGTATTCCTAACTTTTCTGAAGGCCGCAACCAAGCGGTCATTGACGGTCTAGTGGAAGTAGCTAAGAGCGTGCCAGGCGTAACACTTTTGGACCACTCTTCTGATGCCAGCCACAACCGCAGCGTCTTTACCTTGGTCGGCGATGATCAAAATATTCAGGAAGTTGCCTTTCGTTTGGTCAAATACGCTTCTGAAAATATTGACTTGACCAAGCACCAAGGAGAACACCCTCGTATGGGCGCAACTGATGTCCTGCCTTTTGTACCTATCAAGGACATCACAAGTGAGGAATGCGTCGAAATTGCGAAGACCGTATCTGAGCGGATCAACCGTGAACTCGGTATCCCTATCTTCCTCTATGAAGATGCAGCGACTCGTCCTGAGCGTAAGAACTTGGCTAAGGTTCGTAAAGGACAATTTGAAGGCATGCCAGAAAAACTCTTGGAACCTGACTGGGCACCTGACTATGGTGAAAGAAAGATTCACCCAACTGCTGGTGTTACTGCTGTCGGTGCTAGAATGCCGCTCATCGCCTACAACATCAACTTGGATACAGACAATCTGGAAATTGCCAACAATATTGCCAAAATCATCCGTGGATCAAGCGGTGGTTACAAGTACTGTAAAGCGATCGGCGTTATGCTGGAAGACCGCAACATTGCTCAGGTTTCTATCAACATGGTCAATCTGGAAAAATTCCCACTCTATCGTGTCTTTGAAACTGTTCGCTTTGAAGCCAAACGTTACGGAGTTGGAATCCTCGGCTCAGAAGTCATCGGTTTAGCTCCAGCCAAGGCTTTGATTGACGCAGCAGAATACTATCTGCAAATCGAAGACTTTGACTATGGCAAGCAAGTTCTGGAAAACCATTTGCTAGGCTAGGAGGACTGAAACCTATGAAATTAGTAGATTTAAGTTTGACAGAATTTGCCCAAGTCCTAGGCTCAGATGCGCCTGCACCAGGAGGCGGCTCTGCCGCTGCTCTTTCCGCAGCGAACGGTATTTCCCTGACCAAGATGGTCTGTGAATTGACCCTTGGCAAGAAAAAATACGCAGAATTTGAAGCAGAAATTGCTCAAGTGCACGCAGAAAGCGCCCGCCTGCAAGAAAGCTTGCTCGCAGCTATTGACAAGGACACTGAAGCCTTCAATCTGGTCTCTGCCGTCTTTGATATGCCTAAGGAAACGGAGGAAGACAAGGCTGCCCGTCGAGAAGCGATGCAACAAGCCCTCAAGGAAGCGACCCAGTCACCTTATGGCATGATGGAAGACATCTTGGCTGCCCTGCAAACAACTCAAAAGGCTGTTGGCAAGTCCAATACCAATGCTGCCAGCGACCTGGGAGTAGCAGCCCTCAACCTTAAGGCTGGCCTGCAAGGGGCTTGGCTCAATGTCCTCATCAACCTGTCAGGTGTCAAGGATGAAGCATTCGTCGCAGACTACCGCAGCAAGGGTGAAGATCTCCTGCAAAAAGGCTGCGTCCTAGCCGATGAAATTTATCAAGAGATTTTGAAAGTTGTCTAATAGATAAACGGAAGAGAAGTCCACTCTTTCCCATGAATGGACTTCCTCTTCTCAAGAGGTAACAATATGGTTTTATCAGATATTGAAATTGCGAATTCGGTTCAAATGAAGCCCATCAAAGAGGTGGCAGAAAAGCTAGGAATTGCTGAAGATGCCTTGTCTCTTTATGGAAATTACAAGGCAAAAATCAGTGCCGGCCAACTGGAAGCCTTAAAAGACAAGCCAGACGGCAAACTGATTCTCGTGACAGCTATTTCTCCGACACCAGCCGGAGAAGGCAAGACCACTACCTCTGTCGGATTGGTCGATGCTTTGGCTGCTATCGGTAAAAAAGCCGTTATCGCTCTGCGGGAGCCTTCTCTCGGACCTGTCTTTGGTATCAAGGGCGGAGCTGCTGGCGGTGGACACGCTCAGGTGGTACCCATGGAGGACATCAACCTCCACTTCACTGGTGACTTTCATGCCATCGGTGTTGCCAACAACCTGCTGGCGGCCCTCATTGACAATCACATCCATCATGGCAATGCCTTAGGCATCGACTCTCGCCGCATCACTTGGAAGCGGGCAGTGGATATGAATGACCGGCAACTGCGCCACATCGTAGACGGCTTGCAAGGTAAAGTCAACGGTGTTCCACGTGAAGATGGTTTTGACATTACAGTTGCTTCTGAGGTTATGGCTATTCTCTGTCTGTCAGAAAATATCACTGACCTCAAGAACCGTTTGGAAAAAATCATCATTGGCTACAGCTTTGAAGGTAAGCCAGTAACTGCCAAGGATCTGAAAGCTGGTGGCGCTATGGCTGCTGTGCTCAAAGACGCTATCCATCCAAACTTGGTTCAAACTCTGGAACATACGCCAGCCTTGATTCACGGTGGACCTTTTGCCAACATTGCCCATGGCTGTAACAGTGTCCTAGCTACCAAGCTGGCTCTCAAATATGCCGACTATGCAGTCACAGAAGCTGGTTTCGGTGCTGACCTCGGTGCTGAAAAATTCATCGATATCAAGTGTCGTACATCTGGACTTCGTCCATCGGCTGTAGTTCTGGTTGCTACTATCCGCGCTCTCAAGATGCATGGTGGTGTTGCTAAGAGCGACCTGGCTGAAGAAAATGTCCAAGCCGTTGTAGATGGTCTGCCAAACTTGGAAAAACATCTGGAAAACATTCAAGATGTTTATGGATTGCCAGCAGTCGTTGCCATCAATAAATTCCCGCTGGATACCGAAGCAGAATTGAAAGCAGTTTATGACGCCTGCCAAAAACGCGGCGTTGACGTCGTGATTTCTGACGTCTGGGCCAATGGCGGAGCTGGCGGTAAAGAGTTGGCTGAAAAAGTCGTTGAACTGGCCGAAGGAGACAATCACTTCCAATTTGTATATAATGAAGAGGACTCCATCGAGACTAAGCTGAACAAAATTGTTACTAAGGTCTATGGAGGCAAGGGCGTTCGCCTGACTCCTGCTGCTAAACGCGAGCTCAAACAACTGGAAGAGCTGGGCTTCTCCAACTATCCTATCTGTATGGCTAAGACTCAATACTCCTTCTCAGACGATGCTAAGAAACTGGGCGCACCTAAAGACTTTGTCGTGACTATCAGCCAGCTCAAAGTTTCTGCTGGTGCAGGCTTTATCGTTGCTCTGACTGGTGCAATCATGACCATGCCAGGACTGCCTAAAGTACCAGCCAGCGAAAAGATTGATGTTGACAAAGATGGCAATATCAGCGGTTTGTTCTAATAAATACCAAAAATGACAAATGTAACCCTTCTAAGAGTAAATGATTTTCAAGTTTCCGATTGGTCGGGGGGAAAGACAAAACAGCTTTATCTTTCCCCGCCAACTGGCCACTATGGCAAGCGGGACTTTGACTATCGGCTATCGACAGCGACTGTGGAGTTGGCTGAAAGTCAGTTTTCTGACCTCAGCGGCTTTCACCGCATTCTCATGAGCCTGGACCACACACTTCATCTCCACAATGCCAGCCGGCAGGAGGAAACGGTTCTAGCTCCCTTTACTCCCTATGTCTTTGAAGGGAGTGATTCTATCACAAGTCGTGGGACTTGTACCGACTTTAACTTAATCTACAGCGACCATTATCAGGGACAGATGATTGCCATCTCGAATGGGCAAGAGCTTAGCCAAGATGACGAAATTCAATTTATCTATGCCTTAGAGGATCTGACGGTGACGGTAACAACCCTGCCAGTGCTTAACCTAGAGGCAGAGCAGCTTCTGATAGTGGAAAAAGAGACTCAGGAAACTGAGCTGCATATAATGTTTTCGAGTAACCAGCCAAAGGGAACGCCCCTTGCTATATGGGCTGGTTTGACCCACATCCCTACTAAGTAAAGATACCATGATGCCTTGTCACCATTCTATCTTTACTTGGAAAGGATCCCATATCTCTAAAGGAGAAACATTATTATGGATGCAACTAAACTCACTGCACAAGAACAAGAACAGGAAAAAGCGAAATTCAGCTTTTCCGGTGCAACCCTCTACGGTATCAATGCCGTTATCGGATCAGGGATTTTCCTCCTACCGCAAAAGATTTATAAAGGACTTGGTCCTGCCTCTCTAGCTGTCATGCTTGGAACTGCCCTTCTCGTTATTCTCCTAGCCGTCTGCTTGGCAGAAACTGCTGGTTATTTTAATAAAAATGGCGGAGCCTTCCAATATTCCAAAGCAGCCTTTGGAGACTTTGTCGGCTTTAATGTAGGTTTCCTAGGCTGGGCGGTTACCATCATCGCTTGGGCCGCTATGGCAGCAGCATTTGCAAGACTTTTTGTCATCACTTTTAAAGCCTTTGAACCTTATGAACTTTTGCTCAGTGTGAGCCTGATTATTTTGCTCAGCTTGATGAATATATCTGGTCTTAAGACTTCAAAAATATTCACCTTGACTGCTACTGTAGCTAAACTCATTCCAATCGTTGCCTTTAGTTTATGCGCAATTTTCTTTATTAAATCGGGAATTGATAAAGGAAACTTCACTCCGTTTCTACAACTAGATCCTAAAGTAGATATCATGAAGGCTATCTCAAGCACAGCCATTTATATCTTCTATGGATTTATCGGATTTGAAACCATGTCTATCGTTGCTGGTGAAATGCGCAACCCAGAAAAGAATGTACCTCGGGCTATCTTGGGCTCTATCAGTATTGTCTCTGTTCTCTATATGCTGATTATCGCAGGAACTATCGCCATGTTAGGCAGCCGTATCCTGCAAACAGATGCTTCTGTACAAGACGCCTTTGTTGAGATGATTGGCCCTGCTGGTGCTTGGATTATTTCCATTGGAGCACTCATCTCTATCACTGGTCTTAATATCGGGGAGTCCGTCATGGTTCCGCGTTATGGTGCAGCTATCGCAAATGAAGGCCTGCTTCCTAAGAAAATTGCAGAAACCAACTCTAAAAATGCCCCTATAGTTGCCATTATTATTTCAGGAATCCTGGCCATCGCCCTGCTCTTCTCTGGTAAATTTGAAGAATTAGCAGCTCTCAGTGTGGTCTTCCGCTTCTTCCAATACATCCCAACTGCTCTAGCTGTACTAGTATTAAGAAAGAAATATCCGGATAAAAAAGTGGTCTTCCGTGTTCCATTTGGTCCAGTAATTCCAATTTTGGCGGTTCTAGTCAGCCTCGTCATGATTTGGGGTGAAAACCCAATGAACTATGTGTACGGCCTCATCGGTGTCCTTATCGCCAGCGCAGTATACTTTATCTATATAGTACTGATTTGTAAAAATAAAGTTCTTAAACAAGAAGGAGAATGAATCTTATGACACATGTAATCAATTTGGATGGCGAACACCTTACTTTAGAAGACGTCATCGCAGTAGCCCGTCATGGAGCCACCTGCGAAATTGACCAAGAAGCTAAAAAAGCAGTAGAAGCTTCCCGTAAAATCGTGGATGACATCGTCCGCGAAAAGCGGGTAGTCTACGGTGTTACAACCGGATTCGGCTCTCTCTGCAATGTCAGCATCTCACCAGAAGATACGACTCAACTGCAAGAAAACCTAATCCGTACGCACTCTTCAGGCTTTGGTGATCCCCTACCTGAAGATGCAGTCCGTGCGATTATGTTAATTCGGATTAATTCTTTGGTCAAGGGCTATTCTGGTATCCGTCTCTCTACTGTCGAAAAACTTCTGGAATTGCTCAATAAAGGCGTTGTCCCTTACATTCCGGAAAAAGGCTCTTTGGGAGCTTCTGGTGACTTGGCACCGCTGGCTCACATGGTTCTGCCTATGTTAGGACTTGGCCGCGCTTACTATCAAGGCCAATTGCTCTCTGGACAAGAAGCTTTGGACAAGGCCGGTATCGAGAAAATTGCTCTAGCAGCCAAGGAAGGGCTGGCGCTGATTAACGGAACAACTGTCCTGACAGGTATCGGAGCTCTGGCTACTTACGATGCCATCCAGTTACTTAAGCTATCAGACGTTGCAGGCGCTCTTTCCATGGAAGTGCACAATGGTATCACCAGTCCTTTCGAAGAAGACTTGCATACCATCCGACCTCAAAGCGGACAGCTGGCTACAGCACGCAATATCCGCAACCTTCTAGAAGGCAGTGGCAATACGACCGTAGCTACTCAACAGCGGGTCCAAGACCCTTACACCCTGCGTTGTATTCCGCAGATTCATGGTGCCAGCAAAGACTCTATCGCTTATGTCAAGACCAAGGTTGAGATTGAGATCAACTCTGTTACAGACAACCCTATCATCACCAAGGAAGGCCATGTTATCTCAGGCGGTAACTTCCACGGTGAACCAATGGCACAGCCATTTGACTTCCTCGGCATCGCTATTTCTGAAATCGGTAATGTATCCGAGCGTCGTGTAGAACGTCTGGTCAACAGCCAACTGAGCAAGCTACCATCCTTCTTGGTGAAACACCCAGGACTCAACTCTGGCTTTATGATTACCCAGTACGCTTGTGCTTCGCTTGCTTCTGAAAACAAGGTTCTATCTCATCCAGCCAGCGTAGACTCTATCCCATCTTGTGAGAACCAAGAAGACTTTGTCAGCATGGGAACTACTGCAGCACGCAAGGCAGCTGAAATTCTCAAGAATTCTCGCCGCATCGTGGCAACAGAAATCATGGCAGCCTGCCAAGCTCTGGATCTGAAACCAGAAAACCATGAACTGGGCAAAGGAACTAAGCCAGCCTACGACCTCTTCCGTCAGCATGTCCATTTTATCGAGTTTGACAAGGACATCGAAATCTACGAAGAGCTCAACAAGGCTTCTGAGCTGATTGAAAACGAAGAATTCCTAGCAGCCGTTGAAAAGGCTGTGGACTTAAGCATTCAGTTCTAAAGCTGGTGACTCTGTAAAAAAACTAACATAAGAAGCCCGCTCTCATGCAGCTGGGCTTCTTTTCCCGCCAAAAGTCATTGACAGGCTTGGCGGAAACTCTTATAATAAAGTCGCAAGTATCGTTATGGAAAAGGATAAAATCATGTTAGAAGATTACTATCAGCTAGATAACAGCTACTATCATAAGAGACTAGACGATGATTTATATGCTGCCAAATGGGGGATGGTTATTGAGTTTTTGGACTTAAATGACCCTAACTTAAAACCCTTTGATGGCGTCAACTTTGCCTTGATTGGCTTCAAGAGTGACAAAGGGGTTTATATCAACCATGGCCGAGTGGGCGCAGTCGAAGGTCCACAGGCTATCCGAACTCAACTGGCCAAGCTTCCTTGGCATCTGGGCAGAAACGTCCGCGTCTTTGATGTTGGCGATATTGACGGTCCTAACCGCTCTCTGGAGCAGCTGCAGCAAAGCTTGGCTCGGGCAGTCAAACGCCTGCGAGAGCTCAATCTCCGGCCTATTGTCCTAGGGGGCGGCCACGAAACAGCCTACGGTCACTATCTGGGACTTAAGTCGTCACTAGCTCCTGACCAAGACTTGGCCGTTATCAATATGGATGCCCACTTTGATTTGCGTCCCTATGACCAGACTGGTCCTAACTCTGGTACCGGTTTTCGCCAGATGTTCGATGACACTCTGGCTCAGAAGCAGGCCTTTAACTACCTCATTCTAGGGATTCAGGAGCACAATAACAATCTCTTTCTCTTTGACTTTGTGGCAAAATCCAAGGCTATCCAGTTCCTGACTGGAATGGATATGTACCAAATGGGTTACAAGGAAGTCTGCAAAGCGGTCGATGTCTTTCTGGCCGGCAAGGAGCAGGTCTATTTGACCATTGATATTGACTGCTTTGCAGCTGGTGCAGCGCCTGGTGTCAGTGCCATTCAGTCGTTAGGAGTAGACCCAAATCTAGCGGTTTTGGTCTTCCAGCATATCGCCGCGTCAGGCAAACTGATCGGCTTTGATATCGTCGAAGTCTCTCCACCTCACGATATAGACAACCATACGGCTAATCTGGCAGCCAGCTTTGTCTTTTACCTGACCCAAGTCTGGGCACAAGCACATGACTAAAATGGGCATTTAAAAACTTCATTACAAACATCAAAAGAGGATGAACATTGCTTTCATCCTCTCTTATTTTGTGTTTAATGCCTGAGATAAGCCTTGGCATAAGTTTTCTAATTCCTTTAGCTGATGACGATCCCGGTAGGGATTGAGCTGGCTTTTGGCCGTTTCATAGTAGGTCTCAAAGTCCTGATTCAGCAAGTCTTCAAAGTCTGCATTCTGCAAACTGCCAGTCAGCAGACGATACTTAATCACAGCCATCAGATAGTAGATCAGCCCCTTGTCCCGCGGATTTCCGTAGCGACTGATGAGACTATCCTTTTTCCGCAGCAGATCAAGCACAGGCTGGTAATCTCTCTTCTCACAGCCAATCAAGGCCAAATAAACTTCCAACTGGGTCTCTTTCCAAGGGAAGCTGAGAGATTTCAAGGCTGTTTTCGCCTTGAGGAAAATCCGCTCTGCCTGCTCATAATCTTTCAGCTGATAGTAAGTCATACCCAAGCCGATATAGAAAGCAAAAATCGAAGGCTCTGCTGTTTTATTTTCCGTCAGCTTAATGGCCTCTTTCTGATGAGCCAGAGATGCCGTGAAATTCCCGCGAATCTGCTCAATCTCTGCCAAATAGTCTAGAGCCGCCGCAATCTGAATCGAGTACTTAGAACGCAGCGAAGCCGTCAAGCTGAAACAATCAATAGACTGGTAGAGATGGTGAAGCGACTGTTCCTCATCTCCAATCATGAGATGATACAGCCCCTTGAGTCGGAGATTGATAGCAATGGCCTCGTGATTGTTGGCCTGGACCGAAGCATCCAGAGCCAGCTCCGTATAGTAGCGCATCTCAGGGATATTTTCCGTCTGGATGCAGTAGTAAATCATCTGCCGATAGCCTTCTAGGAGAAACTCCATCTGCTGCAGCTCCTTGGCAGAAGCAATCACCTGTTGGATATTGTCCATCCCTTGCTGGTAATTCCCTGTCCGGATGGCATAGCGCCCTTCTAGATAGAGAAAGCGGAGAACCAATAGCTGAAAATCCTTGTGATTCTGGTGTTTTCTCTCTAAGCCCTCTATCTCCCGACGGATACGGTCAAACTGGTCTAAAACCGCTGACTGATTGCTATCATCCGTCTTTTCAATAAAGCCAAACTCCCGCGAGTAAATCGGAAAGAGCTCGTGATGAAACTTCAGAGTAGCCTCGAGATAATGCAGCTCGTACTCCAGAGACTTAATGGGCTGCTTGGACATCTTGTAGTGATAAGCGATTTCATTGAGCAGCTGAGCATGATAGAGAGAGTCTCCCAACTGGTCTTCCATTCCTTGGGCAATCTGGTGATGCAGCATTCGCTTCTTGGCAAGTGACAGGCGGTCATAGACGTAGATTCTCAAAAGCTCCTGACTGAACCGCACTACCAAGTCCTCGCTCTGCTCCTCTTCCATCAAGAACTGCTTCTGTCCAAACTCCTCAGTGATTTCAACAACCTCTTCCATCGGTAGACCTAGCAGTCTGGCTAAGAGAGAAACCGAGGCAGGAGCCCTAAAGCAAGCCAGATAGTCCACCAACTCTTCCTCTTGGCTGCTCAGGTAATCCAACTTCAGAGACAGCTTGGCCTTGATGGCCGAAGTCAGCGGATGAAACTTTTCTCCTCGCAGGAGCTGCTCAGCGTATTCCGATAGGAAGAAAGGGATACCTTGACTGACCCGATAAATATCCTCAAGGCGTTCTTCAGGTATGGCTAACTGACCTGTCTGGGCTTGCAAGTAAGCCACACTATCTTTAAAATTCAGCGGCTGCAGCTCAATAAAGCCTAGCTTATTGCGTACCAGCAGGTGATTGAAAAAATGTTCCAAATAAGAAGGGGTGCTCAGATGCTTGGTCAGCACAAAGGCCACAGGATAGCCAGTCAAATGATTCATAACTTGCTCCAAGACAGCAACGCTAGACTCATCCATCCAGTGACAGTCCTCAATTAAGATTATCAAAGCTTTTTTCTTAGAAATCTTCTGCAGAATATCCACCACAAACTGAGCCAGCTTGTCCGCATCTAACTGACGACCAGAAGTGCCTCCTGTCAAAATGGGAAAATAACTCTCCAAAATGACCTGCCACTGGCTGATAGAAAGAATCTGGTGCTGAATAACCAAGTCCCCCAGGCCGTCCAGCAAACCGCGCCAAGGCTGGAGTTCTGTCTTCATCTCTTCCTTGAAGCACTCAGCCATGACAATCTGGAAATACTTGGTCTGATTGGCCAATACTTGACGAGTCACTGTCCGCTTTCCGATACCAGTACCACCAACTAGAACAAGAGCACGCGCCTCCTGAGTCTCTATCACCTTAGAAAAGTAAGATTCCAAACGCTTGATTTCATCGACCCGCCCGAAAAAGTGGTCTGTATTGCGCAGAAACTGCTTGGTCTTGCGCTCGCTACGGTCCTTGGCAAGCACTTCATGATATAGTTGCTGGATAGGTTCCGTAGGACTAATGCCCAGTTCCTTATCCAAAATATTGACCAATTTATAATAAGTCTCTATCACCTTGCCAGGCCGATCATGATCCTGATAGAGCTTCATGAGCAGATGGTAGTTCTTCTCATCAAACTCATCAATGCTGATCAAGCGACGCAAATTCCGCTCAGCCTCTTCCAAATCCAACTGCTCTTTTTCTGTTTCCAGCTGCTGGTAGCAGGCTTGGATATAAAGCTGCTCATATCGCGTCCGCATTTTGGACACCCAGTAATCAAAAGCCTCGCTGTCCTTGAGATAGAAGCTCTGCAGAAAATCACCCTGATAGAGCGACAGATGCTCCGCAGGATGGTCCGTGAAACGTTCTACATCACTTTCAATCATACACTCGGGATTAAGCGACAGCACAGTCCGGTTGGGAGCGACAATCCATTCCCCACCTAGTAACTTGTTAGCTTGATAAATGGTGTTGCGCAGATTCTTTTTGGCGGTCTGATTATCCTTGTTTTCCCAGAGGATTCCTGCAATCTCCTCCCGATTGACTGCTCCATTGATGTGGAGATAGTAAAGCAGAGCATTGATTTTAGCAAAAGGAAAAAAGACTTCCTCTTGATTGAGAAAGACACTCGGACTTCCCAGCAATTTCAACCTCAACTGATTTTTCGTCATGCAAACGCCTCCAAGAAACCTTATAGAACTAATATAAACAAAAAGAGACAGTTTGGCAAGTAAAGTATTATACTAGCCCTTAATTTCCAGTTTTTAAATTGGTTTTATTTAGGATTTTTTTGTTATACTAGGATGAAAATAAAATTTTAGAAAGTTACTTATGAAGAAAAATATTGTTCTTTTCATTTTTCTCCTTCTGAGCGCGATTGGCTTAGAATACGAGACACAAGCCTATACTACTGGCAGTATGTCAGGTACTTCCTATGGGATTGTCGGACTGTCAGCCCTCTTGGCCCTGCTCTATATCATCCCTGCCCTGCTCTTGATTCGCCAACTGGGCAAAAAATGGCAGACTCCTGCACTTAGCCTTGGGGTGGCTCTGCTAGGTGGCCTTTTCATTTCAGGCTGGACCTCTGGCTTGGCCAACACCTATATCCACGAGTGGGTCAGCACCAGCTTCCCAAACACCTTGCTCAGCGACCTAGAAAACGCCATCGCAGCTCCACTGGTTGAAGAACCGCTCAAGCTGTTAGCAGTTGCCTTCGCTGTCTATCTAGTCCCAGTCAAAAAGTTCAAATCCTTCTTGATGCTGGGGATTACAGCTGGCATGGGCTTTCAGATTAGCGAGGACTTCTCTTATATCCTCTCTGACCTGCCCGAAGGCTTCTCCTTCACTATCTCTGGTATCCTAGGCCGCATTACTGGCGGCGTCGCCTCTCACTGGCTCTACACCGCCCTGACCACTCTCGGTCTGGCTCTCATGCTGCGCTATGCCAAAACTCAGAAAAACTACTTCCGAGTGGGGCTCTTCTACTTCCTAGCAGCCTTTGTTCTCCACTTCTTCTGGAACTCACCGCTGACTGCTATCGAAACGGACATCCCAATCATCGTACCGGCTATGACCGCTGTGGCTGTCTTTATCTTTTACCAAGCTTACCGAACAGCCCATAAAATTGACCAAGAAGAATTGGAAGTGGAATAATGCAAAAAAACGACCGTTAGGGTCGTTTTTTTAGGTATTCAGGAATATATTTTCTTAACATTCTATATTTAAGACATACCAATCAATTGCAAAAATCGGAATGACCTATTTTTAGAGATATCTACATAACCACCTTGCCATACTCTAGCATTCATTTCGCAAAATTATCTCTAATCCTCTCCCCACCGGCATTTCTATCCTATTTTCCCCATGCTCTTTCCTTAAAGAAATGTTAACATTTTCTTAAAACTAACTTATATTAGGAATCTTTAAGCCGCAGTCTGTATACTTTCTACAAATCATCTAAGAAAGAGGTATGGATATGGATTATCTAGTGATTCCGGCCTATGAGCCTGATTATAATCTTATTAAGCTGATTAAAAAAATTCACCATAAAAGTGATTTTCATATCATTGTTATCGATGACGGCAGCTCTTCCAAATGCCAGATAGTCTTTGAGCAGGCAGAGCAGTACGCGACCGTGCTCCGTCATCAGGTCAATCAAGGCAAAGGGCAAGCGCTGAAAACTGCTTTCACCTTTATCCAAGCACTAAAGATCTATGGAACGGTTGTAACAGCAGATGCGGATGGCCAGCACAAGGCCTGGGATATTTTCCGCGTATCGAGCAAAGCTTCTGAAAATCCCAATCAGCTGATTCTGGGAGCGCGCGCCTTTACTGGCAAGGTGCCCCTGCGCAGCCGCTTCGGCAATAGTCTGACTCGAGCTCTCTTCAAAGCACAGACTGGGGTGGGTGTCTCCGATACTCAGACAGGCTTACGAGCCTTTACGACCAACATGATTCCATTTATGCTAAAGGTAGAGGGCCAGCGCTATGAGTATGAAATGAACATGCTCTTAGAAGCTAGCAAGGAATATCCCATTTGGGAAGTGCCCATTGAGACAGTCTATATCAATGACAATCAAGGCTCACACTTCCGGCCGATTCAGGATGGGCTCATGATTTATAAAAATATATTCAAATTTGCCCTGACTTCTCTCAGTAGCTTCGTCGTGGACTACATCGTCTACGCACTGGCTCTCTTGTTTTTAGCTGCTGTGCCGACCAGCCTGAGAATTCTTCTCGCAAACGGGATTGCTCGAGTGACCAGCTCAATCTTTAATTACTCGACCAATAAAAAGCTGGTCTTTAAGAACGACGACAGTATACTCAAGACAGGAACTGGCTATTTCAGCCTTGCTGTAGTGCTCTTTATCCTAGATACACTGCTGATTCGCCTCTTCTACGCTGTCTTTGGTATTAATCTTCTGATTGTCAAAATCATCGTCGGCACCTTGCTCTTCACCGTCTCCTGGATGGTCCAAAAAAGATTTATTTTTAAGGAAAGGACACACACCGCATCATGAAATTTTTAAAGAAACGCTATGTCTACGCCTCCATTTTCGGGCTGCTTCTGACAGCTTCTTTCAGCTACTCCATGCTGAAAACCTTTGTCATCGCAGAGACCATTTCTACGGTTTCAAGCGCAAGTTCATCGTCTAATGCCGAGGCTGCCAGCAAGGCTGCGGAAACAGCGACTGTGACGGATACCAGCTATTCAGACGACAACATCTCGGTCACGCTAACTGAAAAGACCGTCAGCAACACCCAAGTCTACATCGCTGATGTGACTGTCAGCTCATCGGAATACCTGAAAACAGCCTTTGCCCAAAACACTTACGGAAACAATGTCACCGCCAAGACCTCGGAAACGGCCGCCAACAACAATGCTATCCTAGCGGTTAACGGCGACTACTACGGGGCCAACACAACTGGCTATGTCATCCGCAATGGCGTCGTCTACCGCGATACCGTCCGAGAAGACTCCAGCAATGGTGATTTGGCTATTTACAAAGACGGCTCCTTCAAGATTATCTATGAAGACCAAGTCTCTGCTGATCAACTGGTCAAAGACGGCGTGGTCAATCTCTTGGCCTTCGGCCCATCTCTTGTAGAAAATGGTGAGATTGTCGTTGATACCAACTCCGAAGTCGGCCAGTCCATGTCTTCCAATCCTCGGACAGCTATCGGTATCATTGATGAAAACCACTACATCATCATCGTTTCAGACGGACGCACCTCAGAAAGCGAGGGGCTTTCCCTCTACCAGATGGCAGAAATCATGAAATCTTACGGTGTTAAGACCGCCTATAACCTTGATGGCGGCGGCTCCTCTACACTTTACTTTAACGGTCAGGTCATTAACAAACCTACAACCAACGGAAATACTATCTCAGAAAGGTCGGTGAGTGATATTGTCTACATCGGTTACTAATCCCAGCAAAAAACGTTTTAGAAAAACGGCCCTTATCTACGCACTATTAACTATTTTCTTCTTTGCTTTCAGCAGAATCTATGAATCTTTCAGTTTCGGCGAGACTTCTAGCCACATGCATTATCTCTTTGTCATTCCTCTAGCGGGCGGCATTTTCCTTCTACTCTTTATGAAGGTCATCCCTAACCTCTCTCGGCTCAGTCTCAACCTCTGGAACTCAGCTGTAGCCATTATGACAGCCGGCATGCTCTTCCGTGGCATCGTCAACCTATCTGGTCGCTCAACGACGCTGGATATGCCCTACTGGTACCTAGGAGCAGCCTTTGCGGCTCTGGCACTACTCTCCATGGTCTTTACTCGAAGTGAGTGGAATAAAGAAATCCAGGCACAGCCAATACCCAGCAAAAAAGAAGATACAAAACTAAGTCGTCGTGAAACCTACAGCCAAGTATAAACCAAAAAACCTCAGAAAAATCTGAGGTTTTTATTCTAGTGATAATCATTCTGAGTCTTCATTCACATTCATACACACTACCCGTCAGCGGGTCAATGACTTCTGCCAGCTTAAAGTGTCCCTGCTCATATTGGTAATGGCAGATGGCGCAGTTGCCAAAGCGCACCTTAGGATCCAGAGCTTGGGCTGCAATCTTGAGATAGAAGGCCCACATGGCACCGCCGTGGCTAACAGCTAAGACTGGCTCTGCTCCTGCCTGCTCCATGACCTCAGTCAGAGTGACCAGCATGCGCTCACCGACTTGGTCCACACCTTCTCCACCATAAGGGACAAAAAGGTCTTCAAAAGAGGTGGCTCCTGGTCGAAATTTCGGCTGCAGGTGTTCGGGCTGGGCTTCAAAAAGGCCAAAGTTCCATTCTTTAATGCCTTTAAGGCGAGTATAGTCGGTCCGACCGGAGACAAGTTCTAAAGTATCAGAAGCTCGCTCCTGGGTGGAGGAGTATAGCTGACCAAAACGAATACCCAGCTCTTTCAAATAAGCTCCTGCCTGCCGGGCTTGATTCTGCCCCAGTTCTGTCAAAGGAGAGTCGCAAGCTCCCTGTACCAAGCCTTCTTGATTGAAAAAAGTCTGACCGTGCCGCATCAAATATAAATCTTTCATTTTTCCTCCCAATCGCTAAAATCGTGACCAATAACCTATTCTAGGTAAAATTGGTCCTGTTCAAAAGTAAACTTTAAAATTCCGCAGTTAGTCATGTGACCAAGGTCATCCAGACGCCAGTTTTTCTGCCAAGCTCTGGCAAAATTGGCCATAGCTCCGCCATGGGAGACCATGAGCACAGACTGACCATCCGTCTCCTGCATGAGCTGAAGAATGGTCGTTGCCATACGCGCTTGTACCTGTTCCTGTGATTCACCGCCATAGGTCACAAAGAAATCTCCATAAGGTAGGGGTGGATTGAGGTCTTCGCTTTCCCCTTCAAAGGTGCCAAAGTTCCACTCCTTGAGCCCCTTGACACGCTTATAGGGAAGCTTACCGTCCGTTACCAATTCCAAGGTATCACAGGCCCGCTCTTGAGTAGAGCTATAAGCATCGTCAAAAGTAATTCCGGCATCCTTAAAATATTGCCCTGCCACCTTGGCCTGATAAATACCAAAATTAGTCAGAGGAGCATCACACCAGCCTTGTACCTTGTGGCGTAGGTTGAAAAGCGTCTGGCCATGCCGCATCAGATAAAGAGTTTTTGCCATCATTCACATCTCCTTTAGATGAGTTCTAACTTTTCAAAGGCCGTGTAGAGCCCGTCTTGTCTGACCGATTCTGTCACCATATTCGCCATGGCCTTGATTTCCGCTCCGCCATTTCCCATAGCAACTCCGACCTGACAATAGTCCAGCATAGGAATATCAACCTTGGCATCCCCGAAAGCCAGAGTATCTGCCCTGTCAGCATCCAGATGCTTCAGCAGAACCTCAATAGCATGCGCCTTGGTAATGTCTTTGACACCCAAATCACCAAAGAGAGCATACTCGCCCTTGCCTCCCCAAGTGCCCGCCTTGAGTTCAGGAAAAGCTGCCTTAGAGTCTAGATGGTCTTGGTAGCTCTTTAGAATGAAGCTGACTTTGTTCAGGTCGTCCCGGTAGAGCTCCCCACCATAAACCAGGCCGTGAAGAGCTTCTTCTGCCTCCATATTTACGACTTCTTCAGGCTTGGCGCCTTTGCCAAGAACATAGGTCCGAAGCACCGGTCGTGCTGCTTCGCGGAAGCCCCTGCTTGCAAAGAGACCGTTATTACTCTCCAGGTAAAACTCTAGCCCTCTCTCCTGAAGCCAGTCGACTAGCCTTTTAGCGACATCTCGCGGAATCAGCTGGTACAAAATAACCTGCCCCTCATGCTCCACATAGGAGCCGTTACCACCAATCATACCATCAAAGCCAATATCCCAAATTTCCGGCGGCATCTCAGCCTTGCTGCGACCTGTACATACATAAACCAAATGGCCCTTTTCCCGTGCCTTCCGAATGGCAACCACAGCAGACTCCGGTATATGATTATCATAGTCGATGATGGTACCGTCCACATCAAGAAAGATGATTTTTCTCGTCATAATGCTCCCTTCTTTCTCTTTTTTTCCTGGCATTTGCTGAATGCTTTCTTTATTTTTTACAAATTCTCCTATTCTGACCCAGATTTATTTTATAAAAGCTTCATCCTATTATATACCTTTTTGAAAGCCTTTTCCTATAGAATTATCAGATATAATGGTACTATCCTTTTTTCTCATAAAAAAACAAGAAGGACAGCTTTTAATCAGCTTGTTCCTTCTGCTCTTTTTATTTCTCATCTTATCTACTCATCCTCTGCTTCAAACAGCCAGAGTTTGGAATCAAAGTCATAGCTCAACTTTTGCCCAGAATCCTCTAAAAGCTGACCGCTGGAAGCATCCGTGGTAACCAGCCCAACTCGCATAAGCTCAGCCCCCGTATAGGCACGCCCCTCTATCCGATAGACCTTATCCGCAGCCAGTCCTTTCAGTTGCAAGCGCTGATGTGAGCAATTGACTTGATTGAGGACCTTGAAAGTGCCTAAAAGGGCAGTGTTCTGATCCTGACTGATAACCATCCAAGCTGTCTGTCCATCTCCCTTAAATGGCGACTGCAGTCGATAAAAAGTTCCATTATGAATCAGCTCTCGATGGCGCTTGTAAAAAGCTATCTGTTTCCTGACTTCAGCCAATTCTTCTGGGCTTAGCTGATTAAGATCCAGCTCATAGCCAAAGGAACCGAAAAAGGCGACATTGCCCCGCGTCTTCAACGGAGTCAGACGGTTGGTCTGGTGATTGGGCACGATGGAGACATGGGCTCCCATAGACGAAAGCGGATAGAGAAGGCTGGTCCCGTACTGGATTTTCAAGCGCTCAATCGCATCCGAATCATCGCTGGTCCAAGCTTGAGGAGCATAGTAGAGCATACCTGGATCAAAGCGGCCCCCACCTGAAGAGCACGATTCAAATAACAGTCTCGGATAGCGACTGATTAAACGCTCATACAAGTCATAAACGCCCAAGACATAGCGGTGAAAAATCTCTCCTTGCTGATCGGCTGGCCAGGCAGCCGAGAAGACATCCGTCAGAGGGCGATTCATATCCCATTTGATATAATCCAGCTGCGCTCCCTCAATAACCGCGGACAGACGCTCAAATATCTCATTCACTACTTCCGGCCGAGAATAGTCCAAAACAAACTGGTTCCGACCATGGTGGGGCTGTCTATCTGGCACTGCCAGCAGCCAGTCAGGATGAGTTCGGTAGAGTTGGCTGTCCTTATTGACCATTTCCGGCTCAAACCAAAGACCAAACTGCATGCCCAAACCGTGAATACGCTCTGCTAGCGAGCCCAGCCCCTTCGGCAGCCTTTCTGGATTGACAAACCAATCCCCCAGCCCAGCGCGATCGTTAGTCCGCTGGCCAAACCATCCGTCATCTAGCACAAAGAGCTCCACTCCTACATCTTGAGCCTTTTCAGCAAGCTCCAGCAGCTGATTCTCACTAAAGTCAAAATAGGTAGCTTCCCAGTTATTGATGAGAACAGGACGCGCTCGCTCGCGCCAGTAGCCCCTAGCTAGGCGTCGACGAAATAGCTGATGAAAGACTTGACTCATGCCGTTGAGGCCCCGCTCAGAATATACTAGCAGAGCTTCTGGACTGGTAAAGGACTGGCCTGCAGCCAGCTTCCACTCAAAACCAAAAGGATTGATGGCTAGCTGCAACCGGGTCACATCATAGGTATCCACCTCAGCCTGAATGAGAAAATTACCTGAATACACCAAGGCCGTTCCTAGTACTGGACCTGAAAATTCAGTCGTTTCCGGTCGCTTAAGAGCCACAAAAGGATTGTGGTGGGGACTGGAAATGCCGCGGGTTGACTCAATAGACTGAATCCCCTGCTGAAGCGGGCGCTCCTTGATATGGCGTTCCCGGGCCCATGCCCCTGATAACTGCAGCCAGTCATAATCAGCATCTGGCAGATCAAGCGACAGACTAGCTAGGGATTCCAAGTAGCAAGTTTCCCTGCCTTGATTAATCACTTTGCTGGAGCGAGTGATAACCGGCCAATCAGCAAAAATCGTATAAAACAGCTGAACTTCTACTTCTGTCACCTCATCTCGTAGGGTTAGAATAAGAGTCTTAGCCTCCGTTTGAGTCTCTGTATAAGTAGCGGGCAGCCCCTCTAAAGCAGGCTTACCATCTACTATCTGATGACTGACATAGACAAAATCAGTAATACGCGAGCCATTTTCCTGCCGCAGACAGATAGCGGAATGACGAAAATCTGTCGTGCCGTATTCTGGAAATTCCTGCCGCACATGCTCCAAAGAATAGCGTAAATCTCCTTCTTTCCGATAGGTCGTCATGGGCCGATGCTGCAGCTCCACCAAATAAGAATAATCCCGCTCTGGTACCACCGCTCCGTAGTAAAGCTGCAAGAGTTTACCATCCTCATAAACCCGAAAGATATAAGAAATCTCACCGTTAGTCAGATGAAATTGCCTGCACTCTTCGTTAAACCAAATACTCGCCTTATTCATGGTCTTCTCCTTTCACATTCTGCAGTCAAACTTCCACTTTCATTATAAAAAAGGCCACCCCTTTTGGTAAGCCTTTCTTTCTAGTATTATTTATCCAAATGTGACTTTTTACAGCTCCTGCCCCAGATGAGAGCTGGCCTTGCGAAAGTTCAAGGGCGACTGGCCACGCGCCTTTTTGAAGGCTTTTGAAAAGCTCTGTGTTCCGGCAAAGCCTGTCTTACTGGCAATCTCTTCCACCGAAAGCTGGCTGCCCGTCAGCAAATCAGCTGCCATATTGAGTCGCAAATCATTGCTGTACTCCTTGATCCCCTTGCCTACTTCATCCTTGAAAAGCCGAGATAGGTAGGAAGGGTGCAGAGCCAATTTCTGCGCCAACTCCTGCACAGATAAACTTTCTGGCAGATGGCTACTCAGCAACTCCAATACCTGCTGGACATAAGGATTGACTCGACGGCTTTCCGTGATTAAGGATGTCTGCTTAAGACGTTGAGACAAGAGTTCTAAAAAGCGATAAACTTGCCTTTGCAGAGCCAGTTCAGCTGTTATTCCACTGCCCTCATAAGCCAAACTTTCAAAGACCAAGGCCTTAAATTCCTGCAAAGAAGTCAGCTCAAAAGACCATTGGCCAGACTGTAAGCCCAGAGCCTGCAGATAAGGAGGCAAGAGATGCCCACCCAGTCCCATCCAAACATAAGACCAAGGCTCTTCTCCATCAGCCTGATAAAAGACCGATTGACCCGGTGGCACCACAAAGCCCTGCCCTTCCTGCAAATCATAGCGCTGATTGCCCACGGAGTAAGTCCCCCGTCCCTTCAGTACGATGTGAATGACATAAACATCCCGGACAGCCGGCCCAAAGCTATGATGGGCTTCCGTTTTTGAATAACCACAGAAGGCAAAAAAACAATCTTCTTGGCCAAACTGCATAGACTTAACCAAGGTCAGCGAATGCTCCATCAGCTTCTCCTTAGATTTGGATAATTTTTTTATCCTTATTATAAAACAAAAACCACTAAACAGCAAATGAAGCTGATTAGTGGTTTCTTCATTCATCTTAAAAAGATTGAACAGATGGATTATGATTAAAGAGGGCATGGGTAGCCTTATAGATATGGTAGGCTGTTGCAGCGTTATTCATAGTGTAAAGGTGTATGCCCGCTACATCCTGGGTCACCAAGTCAACAATTTGGTCCACAGCATAAGCCAGACCAGCTGCTCTCAGAGACTCTGGGTCATGTTCGTACTTATCCAGAATAGCCCGAAATTTTCTCGGCAGCTTGATATTCTCACAGGTCTTGAGCAGGCGGAGAGCCTGATTACGGTTGAGAATTGGCATAATCCCAGCATGGATTGGCACTTCAATACCCGCTAAAATGCACTTGTCCTGAAAGTCGTAAAAGCGCTCATTGTCAAAGAAAAGCTGGGTGACCAGACTAGAACAGCCAGCATCCACCTTTTTCTTCAGATTTTGAATATCCGAAATCTGATTTGGCGAATCTGGATGGCCCTCCGGATAGCAGGCTCCGATGATGTCAAAATGCGGTGCTTCTGTCTTGATGTATTCGATCAAGTCAGTCGCAAAGGTAAAATCATCCTTAGGTGCTACATCTGGAAAAATATCCCCTCGCAAAGCTAAAATCTGATGGACACCAACCCGATCCAAAGACTGCAATATATTGGACACCATGTCCTTGGTTAGATAGACCGCAGGTAGGTGAGCAATCGTCGGAATCTTGAGGTCGTTGGCGATGAACTCCGTCAAACGAACCGTCGTCTCCTCAATGTCAAACTTATTATTGCTGGCTGTCACACTGATAAAGTGAGGAGCCAGATCTTGCATCTCTCTCAACGCCTGAAAAATCTTATCATTGCCTACTGCCGGATTGGGAGGAAATACTTCAAATGAGAGACTGGGTGTGTGACGACGAACCATATAACAAAAAGTTCCTTTCAATGATGGTAGCGATAGCCGAGGACAATCCTACAAAAACAGCTCCTGCAGGATTGTCATCTCCGCTTCAATTTTGGTATGTTCCTCCATCAAGATCAACTGTTGAGGTTCTAGGAGGATTATTGCAAATGTTGTCTAGCTGCTTTGGCTGCTTCTACTAAGCGCTCCAAGCTAGCCTTAGTTTCTGGGATACCACGAGTTTTAAGACCACAGTCAGGGTTAATCCAGACCTTGCTGCTTGGCACCTTAGCCAAGATAGCTTCGATTGTATGGTCAATTTCCCCTTCATTTGGCACGCGCGGTGAGTGGATATCATAAACTCCAGGCCCCACTTCTGTCTGGAAGTTCTTAGCCTTGAGCTCGTCCAGGATTTCCAAGTTAGAGCGGCTAGCTTCAAAGGAAATAACGTCCGCATCCATGTTGTCGATAGCTGGGATGATATCTGTAAATTCTGAGTAACACATGTGAGTGTGGATTTGTGTGTCTGGCGCTACTGTAGAGTGTACCAAGCGGAAGGCTGGAATTGCCCAGTCAAGGTAATCTTCATACCAATCGCTGCGACGGAGTGGCAATTTCTCACGAAGAGCAGCCTCGTCGATCTGGATAATCTTCACGCCAGCAGCTTCAAGGTCAAGAACTTCATCCTTGATAGCAAGAGCGATTTGAAGGGTAGAATCCTTGATAGAGATGTCTTCACGCGGGAATGACCAGTTGAGGATGGTTACAGGTCCAGTCAGCATACCTTTGACAGGTTTGTCTGTACGGCTTTGTGCATAGCTAGACCATTTAACAGTGATTGGGTTGAGACGAGTAACATCACCCCAGATGATTGGTGGTTTGACTCCACGCATACCGTATGATTGTACCCAACCATTTTTAGAGAAGAGGTAGCCTGACAGGTTTTGACCGAAGTACTCAACCATGTCATTACGCTCGAACTCACCGTGCACCAGCACGTCAAAGCCGACTTCTTCTTGCCACTTGATCCATTCATCGATTTGCTCAGCCAAGAACTTGTCATAGTCTTCTGCCGACAGCTCACCCTTGCGGAAGGCCAAGCGCTTAGCACGGACTTCCTTGGTTTGAGGGAAGGATCCAATCGTGGTAGTTGGCAACGGTGGCAGATTGAGTGTCTTGTGCTGAATTTCCTCACGTTCTGCAAAGGCTGGCAAACGAGTGTAGTCAGCGTCAGTCAAACCAGCGATGCGCGCACGAAGTTCGGCATTTTCACCAACACGTTCAGTCGCAAAGAGTTCTTTGTTAGCAGCAAGTGCTTCTGCACCGCCGCCATTGCGGATAGCATCCAAGTCACGGATTTCATCCAATTTTTCCACCGCAAAGGCAAAGTGGTTCAAAATTGCTGGTTCAAAATCTTCATTAGCCGTTGTAAATGGCACATGGAGCAGTGAACATGAGCTTGTCAAGACGATGTTTTCAGCTGGGATTTGCTCAAGCACTGCCAAGCTCTTTTCGTAGTTGTTGCGCCAGATGTTTTTTCCGTTGACAATCCCTGCATAAAGAGTCTTATCAGCTGGAAAGCCACCTTTTACAAGCTCAAGTGTTTTCTTGCCTTCGACAAAGTCCAAACCAATAGCATCTACTGGCAACTCTACAAGGTCTGTATAGATGTCACGAACATCACCAAAGTAGGTTTGAACCAAGACTTCCAAGCCTTTCTTGTCCGCCAAAAGCTTCTTATAAAGGTCCAAGAAGAGAGCTTTTTCTTCTGCTGACAGGTCTTTGACCAGACTTGGCTCATCCAGCTGGATACGCTCTGCGCCCAGCTCTGCTAATTTTGCAAAAACTTCTTGATAAGCTGCAGCTAGGGCATCTACAAAGTCAGCCGGAGCCACACCGTCTTCAAAGTCAGATACTTGCAGGAGAGTGAATGGGCCAACCACAACTGGACGGGTTACCAAACCCAACTCTTTAGCTTCTGCAAATTCATCAAAAATCTTATGCCCAGCCAGCTTGACTTGGGTTTCTTTTTCAAATTTAGGAACGATATAATGGTAGTTAGTGTTGAACCATTTCTTCATCGGAAGGGCGCGGACATCTCCTTTTTCACCCTGATAGCCACGAGCCAAGGCAAAATAACGCTCCAAGTCAGTCAACTCCAAGCCTTGCACAGATGACGGCACCACGTTAAAGAGAAAGGCCGCATCCAATACATTGTCGTAGTGAGAAAAGTCATTTGACGGAATTTCTGAAATTCCTTTTTCCTTAACAATATTCCAGTGCTTAGCGCGCAGCTCTTTGGCCGCAGCCAGAAGCTCTTCTGCTGAGATTTCATGTCTAAAATATTTTTCAGTTGTAAATTTCAATTCACGGAATTCACCCAAACGTGGGAAACCAATGATAGTTGTTGACATATGCGTCCTCCAAAATTTTTCTTGATTTTATCTTATCAGAAAATCTCCCCTCTGTATAATTGGAATTTCCCAGAGTTTGATATAGCCTAAAACTATAACCTGGTTCTCTATACAACCATAAAAGCTTATTTTTCAACTTCCATTGATTAAGATTATTGTTTGCTATAGGTAGAAATTATGACCTTGGAAAAAGAAAAACCAGCGAGAATAAAATCTCGTTGGTTTCTTTTCATTCTTTTATTAACGCTTTTTTCTCTTCCTTCTCCACAACAAACTCTCTAACCAAGCGGTAGATAACTGCAAAGATAGGCGTGAAGAAAATCATGCCGACCAAGCCAAAGAGGTTGCCCCCAATCAGGGCGGCGGCTAGGGTAAAGAGAGTTGGGAGACCGACGGACTGGCCGACCACGCGCGGATAGATGACATTCCCCTCAATCAGCTGCACTCCCTGAAAGACTACGATTGAAAGAAGAGCTTTCCAAGGGCTGTCGGTGAAGATAAAGATAGCACCTAGAGCACAAGCTGAGAAGGGCCCGATGTAGGGAATGAAAGAGAGCACTCCGGCCAAAACTCCTGTCAAGGCAGCATAAGGCAGGCCTGTCAGAGAGTAGGCGATAAAGACTAAAATCCCAACAATGACGGCCTCTATCATCTGCCCCATCAGAAACTTATCATAGGTCTCAACAATGACAGAACCGACATAGGATAGGCGTTTCACAGCCTTCTCAGGAAGCAGGACCTGCAAGAGACGGCTAGTAATTGTCTGCAAATGCTCCTTGCTGCTCAAGAAAGCAAACATAAGAAAGATAGACATGATGACAGAGAAGAAATTGCCAAAAATGGCAGAGATATTGCCCGTCAGACTGCCCAGAAGAGAGATGGCTCGGTTGACAATGTCGCTGTTTTGCAGCTGCTTGGTCAAATCTTTCAGCTGGCTAGAGGAAAGCAAGCCAGACTGCTGCAGCCACTTGGCTACCTGAGGCGCTACCTTGCCGATTGTTGCGCTCAACTGATTGACCGCTGTGGTCAGAGTCGGTACGACGATAGAGACAATCCCTGTCATAATGAGAGCTAAAATCAGCACCTCTAAAACTAAGGCCAGGCTGCGCTGCAACTTCTGCGGGACTCGGCATTTGCCCAAGAATTCTTCCAGTTTTTTCATCGGAACGTTGAAGATAAAGGCTAGGACTCCACCCAATATAATGGGTGAAAAAACCGAAGTCAGACTCTGCAGGCCAGACCAGATGTTCCCGATATAGAGAACCAGAGCCAGAGCAAGCGCCGCAAAGACGATTAGTTTATAAGATTCATTTATTTTTTTCATAAGGTTTCCTTTTAAGGTTTTGTCATTTCCTTATTTTATCATAATTTTCAAGGCCTTTCGAGCAGGAGGAAATGGGTTAGTCAGCTTTGTCATTGCTCTTAATTTTTTGAAAATCTTGAAGATAGAAACTTCCTGAGATGAGAGCAAGAAGACCAGCCGCCTCTCCCAAAAATGGAATAACTCCTGCAAGGAAAGCAAAGGAGAGAAGCTTATGGCTCATCTTATTGACTCTTGAGTCTTCGCTATAATGAGCCATTCCAACAATAGAAAGCCCCAAAAACAGCAAGCTGATTAATACTATCAAGCCGCCCCAACCAGAGTTTTCAACCAGTTTGGGAACTAAAGCAACTATTTTCCAGTGCCACCGCTTAGAAGAAGCGTAAAGAATTAGGAGACCTCCTAAGATACTCACAATTCCATTTACCAATAACAATTTATTCGACTTCATACAAATCTCATTCTTTCTTTTTTAAACATAGTATACCTAGCCACTTTCTAATCTGTCAACCATTATAAAAGAATGATTGTCCATCCGATAAATCCGTTTTCATTCAAATTATCTTATGATAAAATAACTTTATGCACAAGAAAACGATTATTGATTTTAAGCAGTTGGGCCAACGCCTGATTTTTACGAATCCCATCAAGGAGCTAAAGACTCGCCGTCTTGACCAAGTGGAGGAACTTTTGGCAGAGATTGAGGGCTGGCAGGAGAAAGGATACTATGCTGTCGGCTATGTCAGCTATGAAGCAGCGCCAGCCTTCGAGGAAAAGTTTCAGGTTCATCAGGCTCCGCTCCAGAAGGAATATCTCCTCTACTTTACAATCCACGATAAGGCCGAGCAGGCTTCCATTCCCTTGACCTATAAGGAAGTGGAAATGCCAGCGGCTTGGCAGGGACTGACTTCTGAGCAAGAATACCAGAAGGCTATCGAGACCATTCATCATCATATCCGCCAGGGCGATACCTATCAGGTCAACTATACGGTGCAACTGTGCGCGGAGCTCAATCCTGAGGATAGCTTGGCTATTTACAACAGGCTAGTCGTTGAGCAGAATGCAGCCTACAATGCCTATGTAGAGCATGATGAGACCGCCATCTTATCCATCAGTCCCGAGCTCTTTTTCGAGGAGCATCGAGGTCAACTGACCACTCGTCCTATGAAAGGAACTACCAATCGAGGACTGACCTTAGAGCAGGATAGAGAGCAGTCTGCATGGCTGGCCCAGGATGTCAAAAACCGAGCAGAAAATATGATGATTGTCGATCTGCTGCGTAATGACATGAACCGCATTTCTCAGACGGGCAGTGAGCGGGTTGAGCGTCTCTGCAGTGTCGAGCAATACTCTACAGTCTGGCAGATGACCTCCACCATCAAAAGCCAGCTGCAGGAGGAAATCGGACTGGCAGAGCTTTTCAGAGCGCTCTTTCCTTGCGGATCCATCACAGGCGCACCTAAGATTTCGACCATGGCAATCATCAAGGCGACAGAAAAAGCTGCCCGCGGAGTCTACTGCGGCACAGTCGGCATCTGCCTACCAGACCAGAGACGGATTTTCAACGTCGCCATCCGCACCATTCAGCTAGAGGGAAGGAAAGCCATCTATGGCGTTGGCGGCGGCATCACTTGGGACAGCACGTGGAAATCTGAATACATCGAAACCCAGCAAAAATCTGCCGTCCTCTATCGGAAAAATCCGCGATTCGACCTGATTTCTACAGGAAAAGTAACGGACGGAAAGCTGACCTTGCAAGACCAACACCTGCAAAGACTGGCAGAAGCAGCCAGCTACTTCGCCTATCCTTTTGACCAAAGTAAGATAGAGCAGGAGCTAGAAGAAACCTGCGCTCAGCTGGATAAAGAGCAGGATTACAGGCTACGTATAGCTCTAAAAAAAGATGGCAGTATTGAGCTAGAAACGACTCCTCTACTGCCACTGACGGATACTTTCAGAAAGGCAAAACTGGTCGAGCAGACAGCCAATCTAGCCCAGCCTTTTACCTATTTCAAAACCAGTCATCGTCCTCATCTAACCTTGGAGCAGCAAGAACAGATTTACTACAATGCTCAAGGCCAGCTGCTGGAAACTTCTATCGGCAATCTGCTGCTGGAGCTAGACAGCAAGCTTTACACGCCTCCAGCTGAACTAGGCCTGCTCAAGGGTATCTACCGTCAGCAGCTACTGGATAATGGACAGGCTACTGAGAAAGTTTTAGTGCTGGCTGATCTGGCTCAAGCGAAGAAAATCTACGCCTGCAATGCAGTCAGGGGACTGTACGAGCTGGAGATTGAAGATTAAGAGTTCCACAATTTGCCACTTGCTTTTAATCCTCATCAAAAACTTTAGAAATATTTGAGAAATTCTTTATAAATATTTGAAGGTTTGGCGCTATACTAATTAATAAGAAGAGGAGTTTTCTCTCCTAGTATCATGAAAAGGAGACTTGACATGGAAAATGTTTTGATTTTACAGCAGGTCAGCAAGAAATTCGGCCGGCAGTACGCTCTGACCGATGTGAGTCTGACGATAAAAAAAGGAGATATTTACGGTTTAATTGGCAAGAACGGGGCCGGAAAGACCACTCTGATCAAGGTCATCACCCAGCTTTTGGAAGCAAGCAATGGTAATGTCTCCCTCTTTGGCTCTCAGAACTATCAAGAATGGACGCAGAGCCTCAAACGGGTCGGTTCGGTCATCGAAACACCGGTCGCTCACAACCACCTGACAGCCTATGAAAATCTCAGCTACTACTGCAAGCTCCGCCATATTCCCCATGCGGACAAGGTCATCCGTGAAACCTTAGAATACGTGGACTTGACAGATACGGGCAAGAAGAAATTCCGCGACTTCTCACTCGGAATGAAACAGCGGCTGGGTCTGGCTATCGCGCTTCTTACCAGACCTGACCTGATGATACTGGACGAGCCTATCAATGGCCTGGATCCGGTCGGCATCAAGGAATTCCGCCAGCTGGTTCAGCGGCTCAACGAGGAGTTGGGCATGACCTTTATCATCTCCAGCCATATCCTGTCTGAACTCTACTTGGTTGGTACCCAATTCGGCATTATTGAGGAGGGACGGCTGATTCGCGAGATTTCCAAGGCGGAGTTTGAAGAACAGAGCGAAGACTATATCGTGCTTAAAACGTCGCAGTTAGAAGAAGCCAGCCGACTGATTCACGACCAGCTCATGCATCGCATCAAGGTGGTCAATTCTTCTGACGAGATTCATATCTTTACCCATTCACATGAGATTAGCAAGATTGTCAAGGAACTTGCGGCTGCAGATATACCGGTGCAGGAGATTTACTATGCACGACAAAACCTAGAAAACTTCTTTACAGACTTGGTCGAATGAAAAAGGGAGGCTTATCATGATGGATTTCATTCGAGCCGATTTTTACCGGCTCATGCGCTCAAAAGGCTTTTGGATTACTGAGTTTTTATTATTCTGTGCGATTATCTCAACAACCTTCTTCCATGCAAATATTCATTTTGGAGCAAATATCTCCAGTAATGCGGCTGCTAGTCAATCTCTAGGAAAACTAACCGGCCTTCAAGCTCTAGACTATTTTGCAGGCAATACAGACAGTCTGCTCTTTTTCACTATTATTGGTATCAGTATGGTTCTTGGAGTGGACCTGTCTCGGAAACTTTATAAAAACTGTCTGAGCTACGGTATCTCTAAGCTCAGCTATTATTTCTCTAAATTCTTTGTCTGCGTTAGCATTGCAGCCTTTCACTTCCTGCTGATTTTATCTATCTCCTTTGTGACTGCTAGTCTGTCCAACGGAATTGGAAGTGCCCCCAGCTCTTTTTTGCCTCAGCTAGGAGCTGCTCTCTTCGTTCAATTTCTCAGCACGGTTACATGGATTGCCATCATTTCTTTTGTACTCTATGCCAGCCACTCGATTGTATCTAGCTTTCTGACCTATTTCCTTGGCGGTACCTTACTGACTATTCCCCTCATCTTTTACCCTGACAATGAATGGCTGCTCTATCTGACCATGCGTTTTAACACAGATATGGCAGCAGATAGCGGAGCTGTTATCAAAGCTATCCTGACAGTGGTAACGGTCACCTTGCTCTTTATGGGTGGCGGGCTGATGGTTTTCAAAAAGAAAAATTTATAAAAAGTAGGAACAATCTTAATCATTCAGAGGAGATTTCATGTTACATACCATTCAGGCGGAGCTCTACCAGCTTGTCCGCTCCAAGCTTTTTTGGCTAATAGAAGGGCTGCTCTTTTTTCTCATTTTCATCAGTTCTCTTGGTGAAAGAAACTTTAATTTTTATATCTCTACATCTTCTGATCCAGAAGAAATAGTCATCCAAGGTTGGACAGGATTTGAAGCTCTCGGGCAGCTTGCTAAAGACTTCCTGCCCTTTGTCATGATTACTATCCTTGTGCTCATCATCTTTCTGTTAGGTCGTGACCTGACTAGAAAACTATACAACAATATATTAGCTGGCGGGATTTCTCGGAAAGAATTTTACCTATCCAAAATAGCTGTTCTTATCACAATTATCATCTTGCAAATGGCGGCAGCTTTTGCCGCAGCCTTTATCTTTGGGAGCCTCTTCCATGGACTTGGGACTATGCCAAAGAACTTTTTCTGGAGCTTTTCCTTGTCTTTCTTTCGCTCCTTTCTCTTTATTATGACCTGCAGTTCCGTAGTTACCTGTCTCCTCTACCTGACCCACTCCACCCTAGCCAGCTATCTCGTCTTTTTCGCCCTGATCATGCTTCAGTCTAGCCTCGTCATCGTTTTCCCTCAGATAAATTCTGAACTATTTTTACTCTTTATCCTAGCTGGTTCTCTCTTAGGTGGTTACCAAGCCTTTCAGCACAGGGACTTATAAATCTAAGCAGTCAGCCCTTTGGCTGCTTTTTTATTGTTTTTAGATTGGTTCTGCATTTCTTTAGAAATATTTTAGAATTTCTTGAGAAATATTTGAAATCTAGCTTGTATACTAAAATCAAACCTAAGAAAGCGAGAATATACCATGCAAACTGTTTTAGAAGTAAAGCAAGTTACCAAACAATATGGCCAGCAATATGCCCTTGATCATGTGAGTCTTTCGATCCAGAAGGGCGAAATTTACGGTTTAATCGGCAAGAACGGAGCTGGCAAAACCACTCTTCTCAAGACCATTAGCCGGCTCATTCATACCAACAGCGGAACCGTTTCTGTCTTTGGTTCGCAGAACTCTAAGGAATGGAATGAAGGCCTGCGCAAGATAGGTACTGTCATCGAAACACCAGTTGCTTACAATCAGATGACTGCTTATCAAAACCTCAACTACTACTGCAAGGTCCACCAGATCGCCCAGCCCGACCAGCTCATCAAGGAAACCCTGGCCTATGTCGGATTGAGCAATACTGGTAAAAAGAAATTCCGCAACTTTTCGCTAGGAATGAAGCAGCGTCTGGGAATCGCTATTGCCCTTATCAGCAAGCCTGAACTCATGATTCTAGACGAGCCTATCAACGGCCTAGATCCGCTTGGCATCAAGGAATTTCGACTGATGATTCAGCGACTCAACCAAGAATTGGGAATCACTTTTATCATTTCCAGCCACATCTTGTCTGAGCTTTATCTGGTAGCCACCAAGTTTGGCGTGATTGACCAAGGACGGCTTGTTGCAGAATTCACCAAAGACGATTTTGACCAAGCCAGCGAAGATTATATCGTCCTCAAAACCAGCGATAGAGATCAGGCTGCCAACCTCATCCAAGGCAAGCTCCACTATCAGCTCAAGGAAGCTGATAAATCTGACGAGTTGCACATTGTCGCCCAAGAACAGGAACTAAATGACATCAACAGGGAGTTGGTCCTATCCAACATTCATGTCAATGGTATCTATGCAGCTCACAAAGATTTAGAAAAATACTTTACAGATTTAGTCCAGTAAGGAGAAAAAAACATGTTACATACTTTTCAAGCAGATTTTTACCGTTTCTTTCGTTCCAAGGCTGTTTGGATTACCGAATTCATCTTTCTACTGACGACCTTGAGCGCAGTCTTTGGAAAATTAAATGCCGTCCAGCTTATACAAGCGGTGTCCAACGCTATCGGTAATAATACTTTTATCATCATTATCCTCTCTATGGTCGTCATCGGGACAGATCTGAACAAGCAGCTTTACAAGAATACATTAACCAGCGGCGTTTCCCGTACCAGTTTCTTCGTCTCTAAAGCCCTAGTCATGGTCTGCGTAACGTTCCTGCAGTTGGCTCTCTATTATAGCATCAACTTTATCCTAGCAGCTATTCTAAACGGTATCGGTGATTTATCCGCTACCTTCCTGCTTCAGTTTATTCTTCTATTCTTTGTGCAGTGCCTGACTGTCATTGCTTGGACAGCTATTATTTCCTTTATTCTTTATCTGAGTAAATCTATGATTGCTGCTCTGGGAGGTTACCTTTTCTGCGCATCCTTAACCGGAGCTCTTGCTCAATTTTATCCCAAATCTCTATGGCTGCAGCATTTCACCATGAGCTTTGACTTTGAGACGCTCCAAAGCAACGGTGTAACCTTAAGAATTATTCTAATCGCCTTGGTCTTAGGAACAATCTTCACCGCAGCAAGTCTTTATACTTTCCACAAAAAGGATTTATAGTAGAAAATGAGCTGGTTCTTGACTGGCTCATTTTAATTTTTTCAATTTTAAATTTCTTTAGAAATATTTTAGAATTTCTTGAGAAATATTTGAAATTTAGTTTGTATACTAAAAGTATAAACAAAGTAATTAAAGGAGAAACATCATGCAAAATGTTTTAGAAGTGAAAGGACTCACTAAAAAATACGGTGATCAATATGCTCTGAAAGATGTCAGTCTTTCCATCAAGAAAGGAGAGATCTACGGTCTCATCGGAAAAAACGGTGCTGGTAAGACCACACTGATCAAAATCATCACTCAAGTCATCTATCCTAGCGGAGGGTCCGTGTCTGTCCTGGGCTCTCAGAACCAACAAGAATGGACCAGAGCCCTCAGCCATACTGGATCTGTCATCGAATCCCCTGTAGCTCATGCCCACATGTCGGCCTATGAAAATCTGCGCTACTACTGTACCGATCGGGGCATTCCAAATGCTGACAAAGTCATCAAAGAAACCCTGCAATATGTCGGCCTGACCGATACTGGAAAGAAGAAATTCCGTAATTTCTCTCTGGGGATGAAACAGCGGTTGGGCATTGCCATTGCCATTTTGGGGCGTCCCGACTTGCTCATCTTGGACGAGCCCATCAATGGTTTAGACCCAGTTGGGATTCAGGAATTTAGAGAAATGGTCAAGCGCCTCAATCAAGAATTAGGCATCACCATCATCATTTCCAGCCATATCCTGTCCGAGCTTTATCTAGTCGCAACTCGCTTTGGTTTTATCAATCAAGGGCATTTCATCAAGGAGCTGTCTAAGGAAGAATTTGACCGAGAAAGCGGCGACTATATCATCCTCAAAACGGATAATATCAAGCAAGCTGCTCATTTAGTGCAAGACAAGCTAGGCTACCAGCTCAGACCGACCAACAAGGAAGATGAGCTGCATATTTCCGGTAAGGTACAAGAAATTCGCAAGATTGCCAAGGAACTAGTCCTAGCCGACATCCCAATCGGGGAAATCTACTACGCCCACAAAGACTTAGAAAAATACTTTACAGACTTAATCAACCAACAAGGAGGAAACACTCATGTTTAATAGTATCAAGGCGGATTACTACCGTCTCTTCCGCTCCGTAGGATTCTGGGGAGTGCAGGCTTTCTGCATCTTTGGAATTCTCCTCGCCATTTTCACTTCCAAAGTTGTCAGTTCCGACAACGGTATCTTTTTTGCCATAGATGTCGTCTCCTACAACAGCGGCATGCTCTTTATTGCCTGCAATGTCATGACTAGCTTGCTTCTCGGTGTTGATCTCAATGACAAACTTTATCACAATAACCTGACTACAGGCAAGACTCGGACCCAGTATTACTTCTCTAAATCACTGGTTATCGGTAGCTTACTGCCTATGCAGTTCATACTGCTCTACATTTTAGGTATTGTCATCGAATTTGTCCGAACCGGCGGTAATATGGGAACCCTGCCAGCTAATTTCTGGGGACAATTCGCAATACTCTTTGTCATGCAGGTCATCTGTACCTATGCTTGGTACTGCATTACCAGCTTTGTCCTCTACTTGACTCGAAACTATAGTGTCGTCTTTATCACCTATATCATGACCTACATCTTACTCGGCCTCCCTAGTCAAATGGTTGATGCCAATAATGAATGGTTCAAGGCTATCAAGATGGAGTTCGTCTACGGAGACGCTTCAATACCAGGTGTCATCATCAAAACAGCTATCTTTGCTCTCAGTCTGATCACGGTCTTTAGCTTAGCAGGACTGGCTACACTGAAGAAGAGAGATTTGTAAAATAAAAACTCAGCTAATCACTAAATTAGCTGAGTTTTTTTGAGCGGATTTTAATTGGATGATGAGCGGATTTCACCCTTTCTGGTCTAGCCCTCTTTATCGGCTTTCTTTCACTGCTTCCAATCTTGCTTTTTCAAGAACAGACTGATGCAGACTCCTAGGATAAGGTAGAAAGTGACAAAGGTAAGACTAGCTGCCAAACTGGTCGGATATGGAAAGATCTTGCCCATAGGAAAAAGAACATTAGATAGAAATCCAAGGGGAACAAAAAGCAAGAATAAAATCAAGGCTAGCTTAACCTGAAAAGAAGGTCTTACCTCGGATAGATTGCGGCCCGTTCCCCACACCAGCAGCCCTACTCCCTGAACGATCAGCACCGGCGTTAGCAAGACACTGATCTTGAGAAAATCAGCTAGGATAATGGAGAGGATGATGCCCAGACCGACCAAGCCAAGAGAGAGCTGATAGCAAATATTGCTGGCTATTCTCCTGTGCTTGATTGACTGTTCTTCCTCTTTCTGGACTACAGGCTCAATTCCCTTGAGCAGATAGTCTGTGGTCACCTCAAAATAGTCACTCATGGAAATGATCTTATCCAAATCAGGCATACTCTGCTCGCTCTCCCACTTGGAAACGGCCTGTCTGGACACACCGAGTTGGTCGGCCAGCCCCTCCTGAGAAATGCCCCGCGCTTTTCGCAGGTACTGGATTCTGTCTGATAGATTCATGGATTGTTTTACCTATTCTTTCTTATTTTTTATACTTTCTTTCATTGACACTTATTATAGCACAAGGTGGAGAGACTGCAAAGTCTGCTTGTCACCTCTTCATACAATGCTAGATTTCTTCTTTAGACGGAAGTGCTTTTTCCTCCCTATCCGTCCGATACCAGAGATAGATACTATAAAGTGTCAGGAGAATCACACCTCCAAAGTAAAAGAAGGGATTGACTTGAGAGAAATCCAATTGATTGTTAGCTTGAGCTATGCCAACAAAAGTCGGGATGAGGGTGTTGGAGAGCGCATGAAAGATGTTACAAGCAAGGGCAGACTGGGTCTTCTTATAAAGTGCAGCAAGCCAGAAAGAGAGAAAGATACTGAAAATGATAAAAACTGAGAAAAGATCATGGCTTCGATCATAAAAGCGATCGTAAAACCAGAGAGGAATATGCCAGATGGCCCAAATAATACCGGTCATCAAGGTAGAGACAAAAAAAGAAAACTTTTTCTCCAAGGCCGGCTGTAGAAAGCCGCGCCAGCCGAATTCTTCAATCCCGCCCGATAGGACAATACAATAGATAAAAAACCAAGGAAAGCTTACTAAAGCGCCGTCTACCAGCTTGCCGCCAGAAGCTAGGGCATAGAAGGCAGCCAGACCGCCACCATAGATTAGCAAGTAGAGCCAGGTCTCTTTCTTGCCTGAAAAGAGATAGGAGCAAATGGCCTTGAAGCCTTTCTTTTTCAGTACGATCAGGCTGGCTAGCATAGGCCCAAACATAGCAATACCATTTAGAATAGCTTCAAGAGCTAGATAGGCTGTAGGTGGACTGTCTGGCCAAAGGTTTTTGAGGATAATGTCCAATAGCCAGAATCCCCATGTCCAGCCGAAGTTCCAAGCTAGGAACGGCAAAATTAGTTTTGGTTGTGGTTTGATAGTTGTTTCTGTATTCATGAGAATACCTCCTTATAATATAATTAAACTCAAGTTTTTGATCCAAATCTTCAAAGACAGCGACTCGTTCATTCCGAAATCAAAAACTTGGTTTCTGCTTTCAGATTAACAAAAAAGCCAGTTGCCTTTCTAGCGACTGGACTTGGAATAAAGAAAAAATCTAGTTGCTTTTTGAGTGATTGAACTTGGAATCATTGTCAACTGTCAGTTGCAAGTCAGTTATATCAAGGGTTTAGATCAGTTGGCCGATTTTTCACTTTGACTGGTAAAATGACCTCGCTAATATGACTTGCTTTTCAAATCACAAAACAAAAAGGCATCTTTATCATGCCTTTCTTCGACTTAATTTAAAAATAAACCTCCGCCAATTCAAAAATTAACTGAGGTTTTTGAGCGGATTTTGAGACTAGCTGATAGAGCTGAGCCTTCCTTGTTCTGATTTTTTAAGTCTTTTTTACAAAGTCACAACCAGTTCAAACCAGTCGTCCTCGGCTTTCATTGTCAAGTCCCCGCCTAGGATTTCGACTAACTGCTGGGTGATGTAGAGCCCCAACCCTGAAGACTCCTCGCTGCTGGATAGGTTTTCTGAGTAAAAGCGATTGGTCAGCTTATCCAGATATTGGATAGGCTGCTGGACGATATTTTTGACGGTAAAGATACAATGCTCGCCCTCTTTTTTCAGAGAAATGCTGGCAGCCTTACGACCGTGCTTGAGGACATTGCTTATCATATTCTGAACAATGCGCTCTAGAATTTCTGGGTCTGTCTCTAGCTCTAGACCTTCAGCTAACTCTACCTGCAGGTCAATCTGGGCTTTCTGAAAGGCGTCATAATAAGTAAAAAGCTGCTGGGTTACCAGCTGGGATATATCTGTCGGCTGGACATTGGCCCGAATGGCTCCCTCCATCAGCCGGCGGTACTCCATCAAGGCTTCCAGCCGTTTGGATACCATTCCCAGACTATCTGCAATTTTGACTAGCTGCTGACTTTCCTGACTATCATCCTTCAGCAGCTGCTGGGTGTAGCCACTGGCAATGGTCAGAGGAGTGCGGATATCATGGGCAATATTACTGATAGCCATATCCAGCGTCTTCTTTTCCTGCTGGACGACAAAGGTCGTCTTATCTAGTTCCGCAAAGAGCAGCTCTGCTTCCTCTGTCAGCTCCAAAATACTGGGGGCATGAGCAGCAGGAGTCAGACGATTCTGGCTCCCTGTCTGCCGCTTCAGACGAATCTGCTGTGCCACATCCTTAACCGCCAGATGATAGCGTATGAAACCAATGGCCAGAAACAGACTGATAAGGGCAAATAAAATGACTAACACCAACATATCAGTCCTCCTTGAGCCGGACACCTAGTCCCCAAACAGTCTCTATGTATTCCTCTGTTGGGTCCAACTGAGCTAGTTTCTTGCGCAGATTACTGAGGTGGGTATTCAAGGTATTATCCCCAGGCAGATAGCTCTCTTCCCAGACCTGCTCAAAGAGCTCTTCCTTTGTGTAGATCTTCTTGGGATGACGGAGCAAGAGCTGGAGGATATGATATTCTTTCTTGCTCAAACGGACGCTTTTCTCTCCACAGACCGCCTCAAAGGTAGCCTTGAGCAGGCGGATATTTTTAAAGGACTGGCCTTCTTCCTCGCCGGTCAAAGCCTGCTGGCTGCGCAGCTGCACGGTAATACGGGCAAAAACCTCATCCAGATTGAAAGGTTTGACAATATAATCATTAGCACCATTCAGCAGGTACTGGCTAACCAGCGCTTTCTCCCCAAGAGCCGTCAGCATAACCACTGGCACCGTAGCATTGCTGCTGCGAATTTCCTTCAACACTTCATCGCCATTCTTACCCGGCAGCATGATGTCCAGAAGGACCAAATCAATCTCCTCCCGCTCAAACAGAGAAATGCCCTCCGTCCCCGAATAGGCAGAATAAACCGTGTGTTCCTTCTGAAAAAGTTCTTTTAGAATTTCATGAATATCACTATTGTCTTCGATGAGTAAAATATGAGCCATAAACACTCGCCTCCAGAAATTTCCTATCACTAGTGTAGCAAGGATAAGAGGCTAAGTCAATAAAAGATGGACTATTCGAAAAACTTTAGAAATATTTTAGAATTACTTGAAGGATATTTGAGAATCGAACTTTAAAATAGAAAGAAATAAGAAATGCATGTGCTATAAAAAGGAGGCTCAGAATGTTTAAAATTTTTTGCAAAATCGTTTTTAGAAGTATTACTTTCGCCCTTGAGGGCTAAGGAAAAAAGGAGAGCCGCATGAAAAAATCATTTATTCTAACGCTTCTAACCATTATAACTCTAGGACTCTTCCAGCCAGCTACTGCGCTGGCAGAGGAGACTCAAAAGCTACCATCTGGCATCGAACGTGACCAGATCGGCCAGAAAATCCAAGACTATGTCAAGGAACATGAAAAGACAACAGCCGGCATGGCAACAGCGGTATTTGACAAGGACGGTACCATTTATCAAGGCAACTTTGGATACATGGATAAGGAAAAAGGGGTCAAGGCCGATGATGATAGCGTCTTTGAATGGGGCTCCGTGACTAAGCTGACCGTCTGGATCTCTGTCATGCAGCTCTGGGAGCAAGGTAAGATTAACCTAGAAGAAGACATCCGCACCTATCTGCCAAAAGGCTTCCTCAAAAATCTCCGCTATGATAAGCCTATCACCATGCTGGATCTGATGGACCATCAGGCAGGATTTGATGAGACTACCTTCTACATGCGAAGTGACAAAAGTATCGAAGAAATCCTTAAAGAACAACAACCTATCCAGTCTTTTGAACCCGGTACAGTCACAGCTTATTCAAATTACGGTGCCGGCTTGGCTGCTCTGATTGTCGAGCGGATCTCCGGTCAGACCTTTGCCGACTATGCTCATGAGCATATTTTCAAACCACTGGGCATGGATAAAACGGCTATTTTGCCGGACCTATCAGACAATTCCTACGTTCAGAAAAAGCGTCAAGAAACCAAGGGTTACGACACTAAAGGAAACTTGCTGAACAAGGACCATTTCATCACTAGCATCTATCCTACCGGAGCGGCTACTGGCACCTTGAAAGACTTGGAGAAGTTCGCCCAAGCCCTGCTGGCTCGCAAGACGCTCTTTAATCGCCCAGAGACCTGGAACACCCTCTATACTGTCAGTTCCACCTACCCTGACACGGATATCATCCGCAATGCTCATGGCTTTTGGGCCAACGAATACGGTACTACTGTGTTGGGCCACGGCGGAAATACAGCTGGCTCTACTTCACGGATAATGTTGGACTTGGAGCATGGTATCGGCTATATTGTCATGACCAATCAAGGTACAGAGCAAAATTATAATTTCCAAATGCCAGAGCTCGTCTTTGGGCCACGTAAAACGGCCAGCAAGAAAACCCAAGAGCAGTTCAGTCCAGGCTATTATCGCACTCTGCGCAACTTTAATCAAGGACCGCTGGCTATCTTTAAAATGATTCCAGCCTCCGCAGACTACTTACAGGAACCATCTGACGATCAGCGATTGCCAAACAACTTCTGGACCATTTATCAGAGCCAAGGCAAGACCCGTATCGCAGTGGCCGTTGCAGACTATGAGAAAGTCTCTGAGTTTGATTTCTATAAAGACTTTATCGTTCTTGGCTCTGGTGGACTTGGTATCATCTACGCCCTCGGTCTACTCCTCATTAGTCTGATTCTAGGAGCCTATCGACTCATCTTCCGTAAAAAACAAGAACAGCCAGACCACGTATGGAAAGTCTGGAACATTCTAACAGCTGTTGGTATTTTGGCTGTTCCAATCAATCTCTTTCTGCTATTCATGTCAGCAACTTCAGGAGATTTCAGCGAACTCGCTCAGTGGCGCTACATGCTCTTTGCTGCCTTGGGACTCCTGCTAACCGTATCCGCTCTGTTACCTCTCTTCAGAAAGTCCAGAGAAAAGCTCAGTAAAGGCCGCCTCTTCCTAACAGCCGTGACCAGCCTATCTGCTTTAGCAGTGGCCGCTAATATCCTCTATTGGTCCCTCTGTCAGTGGTGGGTATTCTAATATGAAAGGAGCCAGCTATGAAAAAAACATTTTCCCTAATCCTTTTAACTCTGTTGACTCTAGGACTCTTTCGGCCGATTACCGCACTGGCTGAAGAACAGAAACTCCCATCTGGTATCGAACGTGACCAGATCGGCCAGAAAATCCAAGACTATGTCAAGGAGCATGAAAAGACGACTGCCGCTATGGAAACGGCAGTATTTGACAAGGATAGCACCATTTACCAAGGCAACTTCGGTTATATGGATAAAGAAAAAGGCATCAAAGCTGACAACAGCAGCGTCTTTGATTGGGGCTCTGTGACCAAGCTGACCGTCTGGATAGCTGTCATGCAACTCTGGGAACAAGGAAAGATTGACCTAGAGGAAGATATCAAGACCTATCTACCAGAGAATTTTCTTAAAAATCTGCACTTCGACAAAGCTATCACGATGCTGGATCTCATGAATCATCAGACAGGATTTGATGAATCTCTGTCTTACACAAAAGGTGATAAAAATATAGAGGAAAATCTACGCATGCTCCAGCCTGTCCAGTCCTTTGAACCTGGAACAGTAACCTCTTATTCCAACTATGGTGCTGGGCTCGCTTCTATGATTGTCGAGCGGATTTCCGGCCAGACCTTTGCTGACTATACCCACGAGCATATCTTCCAGCCGCTTGGCATGGACAAGACAGCTCTCCTACCGGACTTATCTGATAATCCCTATGTTCAGAAAAAACGGCAAGAATCTAAGGCCTATGATACAAAGGGAAATTCACTAGGGACAGCTTTTTATGAATATGGTCTCTACTCAATTGGCCAAGCAGCCGGTACCTTGGAGGATTTACAGAAATTTGCTCAGGCTCTGCTGGGGCGCAAGACTCTCTTTGACCGTCCAGAAACTTGGAATACTCTCTACAATCCCACTTCGACCTATCCAGGTACAGACATCGCCCGCAATGCCCACGGTTTCTGGATTAATGAATACGGAGTCAGCATCATTGGCCACGGCGGCAATACTGATGGTTTCAGCTCTCGTCTCATGCTAGACTTGGAAAGTGGCATCGGCTACATAGTCATGACCAATCAAAGCATGGAAGAGAATTACAACTACCAAATGCCTGAACTGGTTTTCGGAAAACGTAAAACAGCTGACGAAGATACCCAAAAGCAGTTTACACCAGGCTACTACCGTTCTCCACGTACCTTTCTCCATGGTCCCTTGTCCTTTCTAAGACTCATGATGCCCTCAATAGAAAAGATTGACAATCCTGCTCAGAACCGAATCTTGAGTACCAATTTTTGGACCATCTATAAGAGCAAGGGAAAGATTACAATTCCCGTCGCTGTGGTAGACTATGAGAAAATCTCTGCTTTTGACTTCTATAAAGACTATATCATCTTAGGATTAGGCATCCTTGGAATTGTCTATAGTTTTGGAACGATCATCACCAACCTTTTATTAGGAGTTTATCGCTTGATTTCCCGAAAAACGGTTGAGCCCACAGACCGCACTTGGAAGGTCTGGAATCTACTGACTTCTCTTGGTATTCTGGCTGTTCCCCTAAACCTGCTAATGATTATGATACCTTTGATGTCAGATGATCTCAATTCTCTAGCTCCCTGGCGCTACATGCTCTTTGCTGCCTTGGGGCTCCTGCTAACCTCTGCTGCTCTGCTGCCGCTCTTCAGAAAATCCAGAGAAAAGCTCAGCAAGGGCCGCCTCTTCCTGACGGCCATGACCAGTCTATCTGCTTTGGCAGTGGTCGCTAACATCCTTTACTGGTCTCTTTACCAGTGGTGGGTGCTTTGATAAATGAGGTGTTGTTATGTTCAAACTGATTTCTGTTTGGTTAAAAATCTGGATTCCCATTCTCTTTGCTATGGGAATCGGTATTCTCTTATATCTTATCACAAATTGGACCACACTAGATGCTGGAAGCAGATTTGTCGCTATAATCTATGTCATGCTCCCTTTGCACTGTCTAGAGGAATGGAGATTTCCTGGCGGTTTTCATTATAACTACAACATGCTTCGGCGCTCTCGAAAGCCCGATCGCTATCCTATGAATCAATTTTCTGATATGCTGACTATCATGTTAGCTGAATTAATTGGTATTGTCTGTCTCTTCTACGGTGTCAATCAGATCATTGTCATCTGGAATCTTATCTTTTGCTTTTTTGAAATGATTGGGCACCTGATTTTTGGGTTCAGTATGTACCGACGTTTTCGTACAGTAGGAAAAAGAACCATTTATAACCCAGGTTTTGCGACTGCGGTTGTCTTTACGCTTCATGCTCTCTACTATGTTCTGAGCCAGTATCCTACAAATCTCCCCAGTTTGCCAATAATCATTTTAGCCATTATCAGTGGAACAGTTCTTGTAAGTAGTGTCGTTCTTATCCCTGAGCAACTGTTCAAATCAAAAGAGACCCCTTATCCTTTTGATAGCAATCGTTATTATGAAAAATATATCGCAAGAGAAAATAACTGAGTTCTCTTCCTTTTTTCATAATCTTCTTCAAAAATTCTATGAGACGTCGAAGGCATAACTGAGTGACTAATGCTCACCGAAAATCAAAAAGTGGCCTAGTTCTATTCTGCTATTTTAAGTTTGGCCTTGCGGCCAACCAGACATATCTAATGTTTGTTAGCTGTTATTTCCAACTCTATCGCGACAGAAACAATATAGATACACCTGACCAGTCTATCTGCTTTGGCAGTGGTGGGGGCTCTAAGGCAAATTTTATATATCAGTCCCTCTGGCTTTCTATTTTTTGACCACTAAATTGTATTTAGTTTTTTCTTGATTTTTTATATTTTATTTATTACAATATGAACAAGTTCATAAAATGAACGTATTCATATTTTGAAAAGGGATTTAAAAATGAAAGTAAGTAAAAAAGAAAAAAATCGTCAAGCTATTTTAGAAGTGGCAGGGGAGTTGTTTCGCTCTAAGGGCTTTGGAGCAGTTTCTATGCGAGAGATTGCAGAAGTCTGTGATATAGCTACCGGAACTCTATATAATTATTTTAAAAGCAAGGGGCAAATTTTTATTGAAATAGTTATCCAGAAGAAGTTTAAATTGACTACAAAATTTGATGAAAATGCTAAGACTTATACAGAGCTTGTGGCAAGTATTAAAAAGCAGATTATATCTGATGTTGGAACTATAACTGAAGTTGAGAAGTCCGACTGGCAGAGCATTTTTCAAATCCTCACCTCTGATGCTGATTCCAGTCAATATTTGAGCAACTTGCTGTATCTTGATAGTCAATATCTTCAATCAATTAAGACTTACTTGGAAAGCAAGGCCCATCTACTGCCGGAAAACTACCCAATCGACCTCCTGCTGGAAATACTTTATAACAGTTTAGGGCTTTTGGTAATCCGATATCTTTATACAGATATGCCATCATCACTTTTAATGGAAAAAGGATTGGAACAGATAGAATTTATCCTGGGACAGGGAGGAGTAAAATATTGAGAGATATTTGTACACCTAAGTTTTTACAGGAACTATTTGGACGGAAAACTAGCCTAATAACCATAGCTATAACGATGACCTTCTCTTTTCTGGTAACTGGATTACTCTGGCGCCTTTCCTTGCCAGATCAGAATTGGCCATTGTGGCAAATCATCACTTTTTGCCTCTTATCTGTAGATATCAGCGGCGGAGTGATTGCTAATTTATCTCAAGGGACTAATCATTATTATCAGGAGTCTGTAAAGCGACGATGTGTTTTCCTACTGATTCATATTCAGCCCTTACTTCTAGCTCTACTTTTTAATCAATCTTTACTAACCTGTACTATGGTCTGGCTTGGTGCGATGATAGGCGCTCTGTTTGTAAGCGAACTACTGAAAGATTGCAGGGAGCAAGCATTAACTGGTGCTTCTATGGCGGGGTTGGGTTGCATTCTTCTTATTAGTTACAGTAAATTGCCAATCAGTATGACAGCTCTTTTATCACTTTACCTGATTAAACTTCTATTCGCTTTTAGCGTAAATCACGATATGACCGCTTGGAGTAAAGATTATAAATAAAAGTATGCGAGTCTAAAATATGATGAACAGAAAGGAATCCCTATGTTGAAAAGAATCTTTATATTTATCCTTAAAACAATCACTTGGCTGGTAGGACTCTTAGCTCTGGCCTTATTGGCTATCTTTCTCTATCACCGCTTTCAAATAGCTCAGGAAAGCAAACTCATTGAGAAGCCGATTGGCCAACTGGTCGAGGTAGAGGGTAAGAAGCTCAATGTCTACACTGCTGGCAAGGGCAAGAAGACCTTGGTTTTCCTAGCAGGTCTGGGCACCAATGCTCCGGTTCTGGATTTCAAAGCTCTTTATTCCAAGCTGGAGGATGATTATCGTATCGTCGTGGTAGAACGTCTGGGCTATGGTTACAGCGATGATGGAAACGATGACCGCTCATTGGATAGACAAGTGGAGCAGACACGTAAGGCCCTCAAAGCTGCTAAGATATCCGGTCCTTATGTCCTGGTACCACATTCGATTGCCGGTTTAGAAACGATTCACTGGGCCAATCATTACCCAGAAGAAGTAGAAGCTATTATCGGGCTGGATATGACCATGCCTCATACAGAGGTGGCCGACCAGCAGAAATTTTATGGCTCTTATCAGACTATCCAGCTGGGGAGAATGCTAGGCTTGGCTCGCCTGCCGATTTTCTTTGATGAAAATAGCAGCCCGGCCATAAAGTCTGGGGCTCTCAATGATCAGGAAAAAGCTGTCTTTAAAGCTTTGTTCCACCAGCGGTCAATCACCCAGGCGGTCATGAACGAAGTCAAGAATCGGAAGAAAAATGTTGAAACAATTAACAAAGAACCCGTGCCCCAGATTCCAACTCTTATCTTTGCGGCTGTCCAGAAAGGCGGAGAAACTCCTAAGTTGGAAGAAGAGTTTGTAGCGCAGAATGCCCAAGCCAAACTTGTGACATTAGAAAGCTCCCACTATATCCATGACGAAAAGCCAGAGGAAATCGCCCAGCAAATAAAGGAATTCTTGAAATAATAAATCTTGTAAAGTATTTAAATTTCAGTTAGACTAAAGTTCCTATTAAAAATACATCCTTAAAAAAAGCTGAGACATTCATATCTCAGCATTTTTCTTATTTCACAGATGCTCCATTAGTCGCGATGACTTCCTTGTACCAATCAAAGGATTTCTTCTTGGAGCGCTTGAGAGTTCCCTTGCCTTCATTGTCCCGATCCACGTAGATAAAGCCGTAGCGCTTCTTCATCTCGCCAGTGCCGGCTGATACTAGATCAATACAGCCCCAGGTCGTGTAGCCCCACAGAACCACACCGTCTTCATTGATGGCTTCTCGCATGGCCTTGACATGGGCCGCCAGGTAGTCAATCCGGTAATCATCAGCCACATAGCCATTTTCATCCGGAGTGTCCACTGCGCCCAGACCATTTTCCACGATAAACATGGGCTTTTGATAACGATCCCAGATGGTATTTAGCGTAATGCGCAAGCCCAGAGGATCAATCTGCCAGCCCCAATCAGAGCTTTCCAAATAAGGGTTCTTGAGAGAAGCAAAGATATTGCCCTCCGTCAGCTCATTGACCTTAGGATCGCCCGAAGCTACCCGGCTAGAGTAGTATGAGAAGGAAATGAAGTCCACCGTATGCTCCTTGAGCAGCTGCAGGTCTTCTTCTGTCATTTCGACAGTGATGCCCTCGCGCTCCCAAGCTTTCTTGGCATAGTTGGGATATTCACCACGCGCCTGCACGTCGATGAAGAAATAGTTTTTTCTGTCTTCCTCCATGCCAGCCCATACATCGCGTGGATGGCAGGTGTTAGGATAATTTTGTCCTGCTGCCAGCATACAGCCGACCTTATTTTCTGGATCAATCTCATGAGCCAGCTTGGTGGCAATGGCTGACGCGACCAGCTCATGATGGGCCGCTTGGTACTTGACCTGTTCTTCATTTTCGCCTTCTTCAAAGCAAAGCCCCGCCCCCATAAATGGTGCATGGAGGATCATATTAATTTCATTGAAGGTCAGCCAGTACTTGACCAAGCCCTTGTAGCGGGTAAAGAGAGTTCGGCAGAGACGCTCGTAAAATTCCAGCATGCGACGATTTCGCCAACCACCATATTGCTCAATCAAGTGCATGGGACAGTCAAAGTGAGTAATGGTCACCAAGGGCTCAATGCCATACTTATGGCATTCCTTAAAGAGGTCTTCGTAAAATTTCAGGCCAGCTTCATTGGGCTCCATCTCATCCCCCTTAGGGAAAATCCGACTCCAAGCAATGGACAGACGATAGGTCTTAAAACCCATCTCGCCAAAGAGGGCAATGTCCTCCTTAAAGCGATGGTACATGTCAATAGCTTCCTTTGCCGGGTAGAAATAGCCTTCCTCAAAGTCAAACATCTTTTTCTTACCCGTGATGATGGCCAGACGATCCTCACCAATCGGCACCACATCTACATTGGCTAGCCCGCGACCATCCGCATCATAAGCGCCTTCGCACTGGTTGGCAGCTGTCGCTCCGCCCCACAAGAAACCATCAGGAAAAGTCAGTTTTTTAGTCATATCTTCCTCCTTAGTAAGATAAAAGATTTTCTATACTTTATAGTATAACAAAGTAAAATCTAAAAAACTTATAACATAATGTCGAATAATAATATTATTCTATGACCGATTGATTTCACAGCTGAAATAACAAACCCCCAATCTAGCATTTCTCTTCAGAACAGTGATAGATTTTCCTTATCAGTGCGATAAAAAATACATATTACTAAAGGTCTGTTATCTATGCTAAACTAGGAACATCAAGTGTTTAAGGAGTGAGAGCCGTGAACTGGGACATCGTCAGTGATTACTATCCCCTCTATCAAGAGGCCTTTCTTTTAACCATGTTCATAGCCTTTTGGGGAATTTTGGGATCAATTGCTGTCGGATTCTTAGTCAGTCTGATTCGCTTTTACAAGATTCCAATTTTGAAGTCGCTAGCAACCGCCTATATCGAGTTTTCCCGCAATACGCCGCTGTTGCTGCAGCTTTTCTTTCTCTACTTCGGCCTGCCTCGTGTTGGACTCGTTCTATCCTCTGAGGCTTGTGCGACGATTGGGCTAATCTTTCTGGGCGGTTCCTATATGGCTGAGTCTTTCCGAAGCGGCCTTGAAGCAGTCAGCCGAACGCAGAGGGAAGTCGGACTCTCTATCGGCCTACGACCAGTACAAGTCTTCTACTATGTCATCCTGCCTCAGGCTGCAGCTATTGCCCTGCCTTCCTTTAGTGCCAATGTCATCTTTTTAATCAAGGAAACCTCAGTATTTTCAGCTGTTGCCTTGGCAGACCTAATGTTTGTAGCTAAGGACTTGATTGGCCTTTACTACGAGACAGATACGGCTCTGCTCATGTTAGTCATCGCTTATCTGATTATTTTGCTGCCAATTTCACTTGGCTTTAGCTGGATAGAAAGGAGGCTGCGGCGTGCAGGATTTGGGCATTCAAGTTCTCTTTCAGGGGAATAATTTCTTACGTATCTTACAGGGGCTGGGCGTTACCATTGGCGTTTCCATCCTCTCGGTCATCATCTCCCTTATCTTGGGGACTTTTTTTGGCATCATTATGACCTCGCACTCAAAGATTGTGCGCTTTCTGTCCAGAGCCTATCTAGAGTTTATCCGCGTCATGCCCCAGCTGGTTCTGCTCTTTCTGGTTTACTTTGGCCTAGCCAGAAATTTCGACATCAATATCTCTGGTGAGCTTTCAGCCATTATCGTCTTCTCTCTTTGGGGAACGGCGGAAATGGGTGACTTGGTACGGGGTGCCATTACTTCCCTGCCCAAGCATCAGTTTGAAAGCGGTCAGGCATTGGGACTGTCGCAGCGCCAGCTCTATATCTACATTATCATCCCGCAGGTACTGCGACGGCTTTTGCCGCAGGCGATTAATCTAATCACGCGGATGATTAAGACAACCTCACTCATCGTCCTTATCGGAGTCATCGAGGTCGTCAAGGTCGGCCAGCAGATCATTGACAGCAATCGTCTGTCTATCCCTTCTGCTGCTTTTTGGATTTATGGCTGCATTCTGCTGCTTTACTTCGCAGTCTGCTTTCCTATTTCTAAGCTGTCCTCTTATTTGGAAACCATCTGGAAGGAGTAACGGACATCATGTCGGAAATCATTTTAGAATTACGGGACATTCGCAAGTCTTTCGGCAGCAATGCCATCCTTAAAGGCCTGTCTCTCTCTGTCCAAAAAGGAGAGGTTGTGGTCATCCTAGGATCATCTGGCTGCGGAAAGTCGACCCTGCTTCGCTGCATCAACGGTCTTGAAAGCATCCAGTCTGGTGATATTTTGCTGGATGGCCAATCCATCCTCAGCCAGAAAAAGGACTTCCATCTTGTTCGTCAGAAGATTGGCATGGTCTTTCAAAGCTATGAGCTCTTCCCCCATCTGGATGTCCTGCAAAATCTGATTCTTGCTCCCATAAAGGCTCAGGGGCGCAAGAAGGACGAGGTCATCAAGGAAGCTGAAAGCCTGCTGGAACGAGTCGGCCTGGCGGATAAAAAGCACAGTTTTGCTCGCCAACTGTCTGGCGGCCAAAAGCAGCGGGTGGCGATCGTCCGTTCGCTCCTCATGCACCCAGAAATCATCCTTTTTGATGAAGTAACTGCTTCGCTAGATCCCGAAATGGTCCGCGAAGTGCTAGAGCTCATTAATGACCTAGCCGAGGAAGGCCGGACCATGTTGATTGTGACCCACGAAATGCAGTTCGCCCGCGCCATTGCCGATCGGATCATCTTCATGGACCAAGGTGGTATCCTCGAGGAAAATACCGCCCAGCAGTTCTTCAGCCAACCCAAAACCCAGCGAGCCCAGGAATTTCTCAATGTCTTTGACTTCAGCCATCTAGGCTGACAGTGATGCCTACCCCACCACTGATGTTGCTGCTCTTTGGTATCTCTGTGTTTTCTTCACATTCTCTTATCTTATAAAGGAGTCTCTTATGAAATTATCTAAAACAATCTTTGCTTTAACAACCCTTACTCTGGCTTTCTTCCTTGTCGCTTGCGGCAGTTCCAGCAAGAAAGATGCTGGTAACAAAGACGCAGCTTCCAGCAAAACGGTCAAGGCCCGCAGCCTTGAGGAAATTAAAAAGAGCGGTAAGCTTCGTATCGCGGTTTTCAGCGACAAGAAACCGTTCGGCTATGTAGATAACAACGGCAAATATCAAGGATATGACATTTATCTGGGCGACCAACTCGCTAAAGATTTAGGTGTTAAGCCAGAGTATGTGCCTGTAGATGCTGCTAACCGGGCTGAATACTTAATCTCCAACAAGGTCGATATTACCCTAGCCAACTTCACCGTCACAGACGAGCGGAAAAAACAAGTTGACTTCGCCCTGCCCTATATGAAGGTATCTCTCGGAGTCGTATCACCAAAGGGCTCAGTTATCACCAAGCCTGAGCAGTTGGAAGGTAAGACCCTGATCATCACCAAGGGAACCACAGCTGAAACCTACTTTGAAAAGAACTATCCGAATATCAAGCTGCAAAAGTATGATCAGTACAGCGATGCTTACCAAGCCCTGCTGGACGGCCGCGGCGACGCCTTTTCTACAGACAATACTGAAGTCCTAGCTTGGGCGCTGGAAAACAAAGGCTTTGAAGTCGGCATCACTTCGCTAGGTGATCCAGATACCATTGCCCCAGCTGTGCAGAAAGGCAATACCGAGCTACTCAACTATATCAACGACGAAATCAAGAAACTCGGCAAAGAAAACTTCTTCCACAAGGCCTATGAAGAAACTCTCCACCCAACATACGGCGAAGCTGCTAAGGCTGACGACCTAGTTGTTGAAGGCGGGGAAGTTAAATAAACCTGCTGATATAGAGCAAGAAGTTGGAAAAACTCAATTTCTATCCGAAATATAAGAACAGTTCACATAAAAACGCATAAAATCAACACTTTTGTAATCAGTTGATTTTATGCGTTTTTTCTATTTTAACAGACCTATTTCATTCGATAAAAATCAATCACTAGACCAGCAGGGCCTTTAACTAGCAGCGATTCCGTACCCCAATCAGTTACAGCTGGGCCGTGTAAAATCTCAGCACCAAGCTCTTTCAACCGCTGGTAATTCTGGTCTACATCCTCAATCTCGATATGAAGAATGATTCCTGTCTGGAAATTTTCCAAAGGAATCAAATGATTTTGGGACAACATGAGACAGTGACTGCCAATCGTGAACTGTGCAAAACTGTCGTCAACATAGTCTGTCTTTTTATCCAAAATACGCTCCAAGTCAGCACAGACTTGGGGAACATTTGAAACAATAATATCTAATTGATTTAAATTCATTTACTATCCTCCATAAAAAGACCGGATTGCTCCGATCTTTTCAAGTTCGACTCTAAGAAAATCAAGTTATAAACAAGACATCGAAGCGCAGGCAGTACTGCTATGCGGCAAGGTGAAGATGACACAGTTTACATTTGATTTTCAGCGAGAGGAATTATTTAATTGCGCGTGATTGCAAGCCTTCTTCTTCCAAGAAGAGACGGAATGGTACGAGTTCTTCTGCTTCGTATTTTTCCTTGAAGGCTTTGATTGCTTCTTCTGAGTGAAGTTTTGGATCTAGTTCAAGTACTTCTACTGGAAGCGGACGGTGTTGAGTGATGCGAGCATCGATAACAACAGTTTTACCTTCTTTATTCAATTTAACAGCTTCTGCAACGACTGCGTCAATGTCTTCGATGCGGTCTACTGTAAATCCAACAGCGCCTTGCGCTTCAGCGATTTTAGCATAGTCAGCGTTTGTGAAGTCTACACCAAACAAGTGTTTGTTGGTGTCTTCGTATTTGTTTTTGATGAAGCCGTACTCAGCATTTGAGAAGACAAGGTTGATAACTGGAAGGTCGTATTGAACATTTGTGATAACGTCTGGGTAGCACATGTTGAATGCACCGTCGCCCATGATGTTCCATACTTGGCGGTCTGGATTGTCTTTCTTAGCAGCGATACCACCAGGAAGGGCAATACCCATTGTCGCAAAGAGTGGAGAGGTACGCCACATGTTCTTAGGTGTCATGTGAAGGTGACGAGTAGATGTTTGAGTTGTGTTACCTACGTCGATTGAGTAGATAGCATCTTGGTCAGCGTATTTGTTCACTGCGTTGTATACTTGGTACAATTGCAATTCACCCTCAGTTTTACCTTCGAGTTTGTTCATGTAATCACGCCAGTTTTGGTTGTTCTTCACATTCGCACGCCACCATGGAGTAGATTCAACTGGGTTTACTTTGTCAAGAATCGCTTTAGCTGCTTGACCTGCATCTCCAAGGATTGAAGCGTCAAGGGCATGGCGTTTACCAAGTTTGTAAGGGTCGATATCGACTTGGATGAATTTTTCAGTGTTCTTGAAGGCTTCATAAACTTCAGCAAATGGGAAGTTTGAGCCAAGGAAAAGAACGGTGTCTGCTTCGAAAACCACTTCGTTGGCTGGTTTCCAACCAACACGGTAAGCAGAACCTGTCAAACCTTCGTAGTTCCACTCAAAGGCTTCAAAGTTTTTACCAGTTGTGATGATTGGTGCTTTAATTTTACGTGACAATTCAGTGATGACTTCACCAGCTTTAACACCACCAAATCCAGCATAGATCACTGGGCGCTCAGCCTTGTTCAAGATTTCAACAGCTTTGTCAATTTCAGTTTCGTTCAAAGCAGGAGCGATGAATGAGCGTTCGTATGAACCTGAACCATAGTATGAGTTTTCGTCGATTTCTTGGAAACCGAAGTTTACTGGGATTTCAACAACAGCTGGACCTTTTTTAGAAACTGCAGCACGGCACGCTTCGTCAATTACTTTTGGCAATTGCTCAGCGTAAGCAACACGTTTGTTGTAGACAGCGATACCGTTGTACATTGGGTTTTGGTTAAGTTCTTGGAAGGCATCCATGTTGAGTTCGTTGACTGGACGTGATCCAAGGATAGCAAGGAATGGAGTGTTATCCATAGCTGCATCGTAAACACCGTTAATCAAGTGAGTCGCACCTGGACCACCTGAACCAACTGCAACCCCGATTGAGCCGCCAAATTTAGCTTGCATCACCGCAGCAAGAGCACCAGTTTCTTCGTGGCGAACTTGCAAGAAACGGATATCTTTGTCTTCAGCCAAAGCATCCATGAGTGAGCTGAGTGTTCCTGATGGGATACCGTAGATGGTATCTACGCCCCATGTTTTCAATACGTTGAGCATTGCTGCTGATGCAGTAATTTTTCCTTGAGTCATAATAATAACTCCCCTTCAATAAAATAAATTTTCAGTTATTGAAAACATTTCCACTTGTGAATGAAAACGCTTCAAGCAACTTTACTCTATCAATTTATCATGTTTTTTAGCTCTTGTATAAGAATATGCTCATAGATGAGATAGAACTATTACATAACACAAAGTCCTAAATTTTTTCACAAAGTCCAATGTGTTTTATAATAATTTTCATAATCCCTTTGAAATCAAGCATCATTCACAGAAAAACTTTGTAAGTTTAAGAAAATAAAAAAGGCTCTGTTCTGGAAAAACAGAGCTGTATTTTTTCGAAGAAACTACAAATATTCCTGCAAGGCCTTGGACAGGGCTCCATAGCCAGAAATGGTCAGATGGAGGCCGTCAGTTGTGTAGTCTGGGCGCAGCTGGCCTTTCTCGTCCAGAAAAGCATCGTAGAGATCGATAAATTGGACATTCATGTAGGCCTTAGCCAGCTGGCGATAGGCCTGATTGAGGGCCTGAATCTTTTCATTGCTGCGGACATAGACTGTGCTCTTGTAGGCTGGAGCTTCATTGACCGGCAGGACCGACAGCAACTGGATCTGAGCTAGAGGATAGTCACGAGAAATCTCCTGAATAACGGCTTCTAAATTGGCCAGCGTTTCTGTCTTAGGCATCTCCTTGCCAATGTCATTGGTACCTATCAGGATAAAGACCTTATCCAAAGCCTGCCCAAAGAGATGGGCATCCAGATTTTCTAAAAGCAAATCAGTCTTATAGCCCCGAATGCCGCGGTTGACCAGTCTTTTATCCGTCTGCAATAGTTCCTGCAATGGATAGTATTCTACGATAGAATCTCCGATAAAGATGATGTCTGGATCCTTGACGGAGAGTTGATTGAGTTCTCTGTAGTTTTGCTGCAATTTTGCCTGCTCCTTGAGAAGCCATTCTTCTAGTAATTGTACTGCCATTATTCTTTTTCCTCTTCTAAGTATTGCTCCATCACCTGTAGAACACCGGCTTCTGTATTGGCCGGTGCTAGGTAGTCTGCTACCTTTTTGACTCGCTCATCACCATTTTCCATAGCGTAAGAAATACCAGCTAATTCAAGCATTTCTATGTCATTTTCACTATCCCCAAAAGCCATGATTTCCGAGCTTTGAATCTGCCACTTAGCCATCAGCTGCTGCAAGCCCCAAGCCTTGTGCATCCCATCTTGGAGGATGTCAACGGCTCCATAACCGCTGGCAACAGCGCTCAATCGGCCTGCAAAATGCTGATTAATCAGACGAGCATGCTCTGCTGCTGCAGCCTCTTCTACCATCATACTCATTTTCAAGACCTTGTCAAAGGGATAATCCTGAAGTCTTGGCACAAAGTTCATCCGCTTGTGAAAAAGCTGAGCCATTTCCTTAGTCATAACCTTTTCAATCAAGGGAAACTCTGTTCCCTCCTGAACAAGGCCGCCTCTTTCAGAGGTCACAACCAGCTGAAGCTCCCTTTCACGACCGGAAAAATAAGCCAACGCATCCCTAATCAATCCAGGTTTCCAGAAACTGCTCATGCTTAGCTGATCTTTTCAAAAATCCTCGCTCCGTTGGCGACTACCAAGGTCATTCGTTCTACCAAATCTCCCAATAGCAGACGCATCCGTGGAATTTCATTGCCAGTAGCCACCACAAAGCGAATGTCTCTCTTCTCCAGCTCATCTAAAATAGTAGCCAGACGCGGCAAATCCAGCTGTCCCTGTCCGTCCAGCAAGGTTCCATCCATGTCTGAAAAGAAAAGTTGATTTTTTAATTTATGATACTGTTCTGAGTTTATAATAACTTTATATTCTTATTCAATCATTATTTCCTACTCCAAATATAATTATTTTAAAACATGAGAACTATATAAATTCTAACTTTCCGGTAGTGCGTGATTTTCTTTCTAAAATGTGTAATAAAATAGAGGCAAGTACTAAAAACATAAAGCTTAATGTTAACTCCTCAAAAATAAGATTATAATGAGTTGAAAGTGGCTTACCCGCTATTAAACCTTTAGCAATTTTAATAGATCTTGTTAATGGCAAAATTCCAGAAAAACACTGTAAAATATATGGTAACTTACTTATTGGAAAATTTGCCCCAGTAAAAATTAATAGTATTCGACTAATTAAATTTAATACTAAATTTGTTTCACTTGTTATTAAAATAAGACATGAAAAAATATATCCAAAACTTACTGATRCAAATGTAGCCACTAAGAGAACGATAATAAACGAAAAAATTAAATTACTTGTCCAACTAACATTTAAAATCATACTAACAACAACTAGTCCAATAACAATTGAAATAATAGTCATAATCATGGAGCCAATTGCACTTGATAATAAAATGGACCTCAATCTTGTTTTTGAAGCAATTAACAAACTAAGTGTTCCATTATATTTTTCTACTATTAATTGCGCTCCTACACCAAACAATGAATTAAACGAAGCAATTAATAATGCATTCCCTATCATCCATTTTTGGATATATTCAACCCCATAAATATAACTCGCAATCAATGAAAAAAATAGAGTTTGAGAAATCGGAGGTATAAGATCAAACAAAAAGTATGCTTTCCAATCAGATATGAGCGAAGTTTGTTT
>NZ_JAJEPD010000024.1:0-1013 GCF_020729765.1 Streptococcus sanguinis
AGAGAAAAAAGGAGAAAAGTCTTGAAAAAGAAAGTAAATAACTATTTTACTGATTTTACCGATGAAATTAGTCAACAAGTCAATGAAGATTATAAAAAAATAGAGAAAGAGTTTTTTCCACTTGAGAAATGGTATACTACTAAAGAAATAGTGGGACTATTGAAAGAACACACTCCCCCTGTTAATGATGAGGGAATTCCATATTTATATACTGTTAATAAGCAAACAGCTAAAGAAAGAATGTTGCATACTGATTTAGTAGATAAGTCTTTTTATTTAGATTATACTGAGAAGAGAGTAGGGGAGATTATAAAAAATGATATTTTAGGAATAGATGAGTTATATGAGGAGGGAGTGTGTTCTTTCAATAGTCCCACTATTTCTTTAGTAGTATACCATTTCTCAAGTGGAAAAAACTCTTTCTCTATTTTTTTATAATCTTCATTGACTTGTTGACTAATTTCATCGGTAAAATCAGTAAAATAGTTATTTACTTTCTTTTTCAAGACTTTTCTCCTTTTTTCTCTTGTCTAGCTTTTGTTATTTTTCAAATTTAAAAAGTTATACTGTACTTAGATAAAACATGACGTCAAATTTTATCAAATAATTTTTTAAAATAAGAGAGGTTCATCTAAAACATGATTACTCAAACAAAGATTTCGTTTTCAGATATTAAACTCAAAAATTTATTAATTTTCAATTCAAATGTTGAAATTTCTCAATTTGCAACTGTCGTTTTTGCTCGAATTATTTCTGCACGTGACGAACAAAATCAAGAAATTCAAAATCAAATTGAAAAAATTAGATTAGAATGCGTTGATACAAAACTTGCTCAAATTTTATTGCAAGCAAATCAATCATTAATGCAAGTTAATACATTTACAGTTGAAATTATTGCTGATAATAAAGCACTGCTCTCACAAATTAACATTGATTCATTACAAAATCAAAATATTAATTTAGCAAATGCTGCTAGTGCGCTGAAGTGGGTTTCAAAATTTGGAAGCGGCTCA
>NZ_JAJEPD010000025.1:0-1644 GCF_020729765.1 Streptococcus sanguinis
CTCACTATAGTGAAGGAATTATTGAAATAGAGCGTCTTCCTGGCCAATTTATTAAAGTTTATGAAGTTGAACGAGTTTTGGTTGAGTGTCTAAGACCAGTTCATGTTAAAAGGGATAGTCAAAGATAAACCATGTAACCAAAGTGCTGTCTCCAAAGAAAAGATTCCCTTTGGAAATCGATACTGAAGAACAAACCACTCATCTAAATAAATATCAGGTAAGCGATATAAGCCTTTTTCTGCAGCATCGATTTTTCCTTCTGTAACCATTTTTAATAAGGTTTTGTAGTGTAAATTTTCATCTATCACTTGTTTAAAAGTTAAAAAACCATACTGATTGAAAGAGTTCATCAGTTTCTCTCTTTTATCAACCATATCATTCTCCTTTCTTTAGAAATAAAATGCTAACATCTACTATATATGTTAGCATTTTATTTCCTTAAAATCAATTCATTTAGTTTTTTTATTTCAAAATTAATCCATACGTAAGACAGACCAGCTATTATTAAAGAAAAAATAAGACATAGACTGATAGGTTCCACACTAAATGTAGACCCATACTGCCCCATAAGTCAGATTTATAGCGTACAAGCCCTAAAAACATCCCAAGTGAAACATACAAACACCAACCTAGAATGGTTCCTGGATGATGTGCTAAGGCAAATAAAACACTTGTCAAAGCAACTCGAATATCTAATTTTCTAGCCAAGTTCCATAAAATTTCTCGATACAAAAATTCTTCAACCATACTCGCATTGATTAAGAACAATAAAAATGAAAACCAAGGAACTTGATGTTGAAGCCCAATTAAGTTTGCTTGATTCGTGCTTCCTTGAGCATGAATCAGACTAAAACATAGACTTATAATCAGTAGGCTAACGAATCCAATACCAAGCCATTTCATCCTAGTTTTCATATTGACCTTGACAACTTGTTTTCGTTGACCATACATCCATAAAAAAGAAATGAGCGACGCACAATAGAGAATCTGTAGTATGGTTAACTCACTAATACAAAGCAATTTCAGTAAGTATAGGGATACCAATAAAACATTTACTTGTTGGAATATATACACTGGAATTATTCTTTTCATAGTTACCTCCGAAATAAATCTTCATAATCTAAATCTAATACCTGCACAATCCTTTCTACCCATGGACTTTGAGGCATTCGTTGTTCCATCTTGTAGTGGCGTATCTTTTGATACAAACGATTCAATTCACTTGGATAGTGAAACTCTCCCGCAAACATTTTTCTGGTTAACTCAATCCAGCTGATATTTCTTTCAGCCAAAATAATGGACAAGTTCTCCCAAAATCGTTCAGCCATATTGCTTCTCCTTTAGTTAGATAAATAATGTGTTTGTGCCATGTAAATCAATTGTTTCGTATCTCTTGGCAATAGAGCTCTAGCCTCTTCCAAATTCAGATTTGGATAAACTCTCTTATTTGAAACTGCAAGAGGAAGTCTGATGCTTAGTTCAGGATTTTGGGAGAACTTGTCCATTATTTTGGCTGAAAGAAATATCAGCTGGATTGAGTTAACCAGAAAAATGTTTGCGGGAGAGTTTCACTATCCAAGTGAATTGAATCGTTTGTATCAAAAGATACGCCACTACAAGATGGAACAACGAATGCCTCAAAGT
>NZ_JAJEPD010000026.1:0-5242 GCF_020729765.1 Streptococcus sanguinis
AACGTGACTTACAAGATAAAAAGATAGGAGATAGTTATGAAAATCTATTCTTTTCAAATTGYTKYAAATAGCAATTYACTTGTTCAAACCTTTTGGGATWTAAGAGGTGTTCCAAATCCATGGGGTTGGATTTTTGGAAGATAAGAATTTTAAAGTTTAGGGGAGAAATTTATGTCACTTGAAATAATTGGATTAATTATTCATCCTTTTATTAATGTAGCTGCATTTTTAGTGATTTTATCAARAATCACTAAAATTAAGCATACTCGCTTTTTTGTAGCTGTTTGCTTTGGTCTTGAGATTATAGTTCCGTTTATAATTGCTTTTTTAGGACACATATTTTCATTTTCTAGCACAATTCCATCATATACACTGTCATTTTTTCTCCCTCTATTTTTAGTTTGGTATTTTTGTAGAGTTGAAAAAATTAAAAAATATCAATCTTTCTTACTTTCCTTCTTTTTATGTCTGTCAATTGATAGTTCTACTACTTTCTTTTCAGTTATTATTTCATCTGTTTTAGGAGATGATTTTGTAGCTCAGTACATGGGCTTGTTTCTGACATGTATCAACTTAATATCCTTGTTCTTTATGGTAAAGGTTATTGATATTTTTGATTTCAGAATAGATTATCTTAAAAGAAGTTTCTTTAAATCTCAGATTCTGATGATTAGTAGTTTATATGCAATAAATTGGCTGATTTTAAATCTCTCTCATTGGATTAGTAATATAAAGCATTTCAACAGTTTTAGCAGTATGATTGCTACTATTTGTTTCTTGGTCTTTCTTTCTACCTTGGTGACATTCAAGGACAGCCGTGAGAAATACGAGAAAGAAGAGCGTTTGCGTCAAAAAGAATCTGAACAGCTTCGACTTCAGGAATATACTGATGAAATTGTGAGATTGTACTATGAAATCAAAGGATTTCGTCATGATTATGCTAGCATGTTGACGAGTATGCAAGTGGCTATTCAAACTGGAGATATCAAGGAAATTGAGCACATTTATCAAGAGGTCTTGGCTGATGCAAATTTGAACCTGCGTTCAGATAAATATACAGTTTTTGATTTGAATAATGTAGGAGATTCAGCTTTAAGAAGTGTCATGACCGAGACAATCTTTCAAGCGCGTGAACATAAGATTCAGCTGACTTTTGAAGTTAAGGATAAAGTGGAASGCCTTCCAATCAAGTTGTTAGATCTTGTGAGAATTGCTAGTATTTTATTAAATAATGCTATTGAGAGTGCCATTGACAGCCTGGAAAAAATTGTCCATGTTTCTCTGGTTCAACTGGATGATAGAACCATTTTTGTTGTTCAAAATTCTCGTAAAGWAGGAAAATTGGATTTGGAAGAACTCTATCAGCCCGAGTTTTCAACTAAAGGAGAAAATAGAGGCTATGGATTGAATAACATCAAGGAAATTTTAGATAGGYATGAATTTATCACTCTTGATACACAAATTGAGCCAAACAATTTCACACAGATTTTAACAATTAGGAGATAGAATTTATGAAAGTGTTAGTTTTAGAGGATACCGTATCTCATCAAGTCAGGATGGAAACGACATTAGCAGAAATTGCTGAGGAACTTGGAATTGACATCCAGGTTCAGGTTACAGGAAAAATCAAAGAATTCAAAAAATATATTGAAAATGGAGACGTTAACCAGCTTTATTTTTTGGATATTGACATTAAGGGTGAGGAAACAAAAGGGCTGGAAGTAGCTCAATTTATCCGTCATCATAATCCTTATGCCATTATAGTTTTTGTAACCTCAAAATCTGAATTTGCTACTATGACTTTTAAATATAAAGTATCAGCACTTGATTTTATCGATAAAGATATCAACAATGATGCTTTTAAAAATAGAATCAAAGACAGTATTCTTTACACTAAGAGTACACTAATTGAAAATACCAATATGGTAGATTATTTTGAATATAGTTATCGTGGCAATGATGTTCGAATGCCTTATAACGATATTTTATATATCGAAACGACAGGGAGCTCTCATAAACTTCGGATTGTCGGTAAAAATTTTCTTAAGGAATTTTATGGAACAATAACAGATATTCAAGAAAAAGATCAGCAATCCAAACGATTTTTTTCACCACATAAATCTTATCTGGTTAATATTGGCAACATTGTTGATTATGACAAGAAAAATCGAGAAATTATTTTTTACGAAAATCATCGCTGTCCGGTCACTCGTTTAAGAGTGAAATATCTGAAAGATATTTTCGAAAATAAAGGGAAAAGAGTTGACAAAGCTTAAAAACCTGATATAATGGAATATGTTCTGAAAGAGAGCATACCATATGGTCCGTTGGTCAAGGGGTTAAGACACCGCCTTTTCACGGCGGTAACACGGGTTCGAATCCCGTACGGACTATATTATCCGGCATAGCTCAGTTGGTAGTAGCGCATGACTGTTAATCATGATGTCGTAGGTTCGAGTCCTACTGCCGGAGCTAGAGACACTCCTAGTGAGTGTTTTTTTATTGTTCAAGAAAAGGCCTTCACTAGCATTTTAATGAAGAGCCTTATTTTTTATATATTTACATTCTATGTCGTCTCCTACGTAGAAAATTATAGCAAACAAATAAGATTATGCCAGATATGAAGGCAATGCCACCTTCTTTCAGACCATTAGGAATGAAAGCGAGGACAACATTTCCTTCTCCTTTTTTCACATCTAATTTCATAAAGCCATTTTGAGCTCGTTTTAGTGTGACAGGCTTCCCATTAAGAGTGGCTGACCATCCCTTATCATAAGGAATGGTAAAGAATAATGAAGTATCCTTTTCCGCTCTATAGTTTGTTTTTACTGTGTTTAAATCAGTAGTTGTGGAAACGGGCTGCTCTTTTAATTTTTGAATGACCTTTTGATATTGCTCAGTATTAACGACAAAAAATTCTGGCGTATCAAATGAAACTGTTGAATTATCTGGGAATGTAAAGCGAATCGACACTGTCTGACTTTGACTGAAATAGCCAGCATTAAAGAAAGGAAAAACATTATTAGTTGTATAACGTTCTGTAAAGTTATTGACAGTAATGTCAACATCTGTCTGATTATCATTACTAAAATCAATCCCAGCGACATTGACATATAGTTGACTGTTAGCAGGTACATTGACAGTATAGACTACGCTAGCAAAGCTTGTATTCTGTTCTCTGTCAACATCCACAGTCACTCTGTTACCAATTTGCTTGACATTTTCATTAGTAGTTATAGCATCTACTTTATCATAATATTTAAAATCAAAACCAGTCAACCGATTTAAAAATTCTGTTTGATTATCTAGGGTCAAATTTGTAAACTTGACATCCTGGTAAATATCATCGGTCAGAAAAGCTAAACCAAGTGCAGCATCATTTTGGTAGAGAGACATTTCTTTTTCAGTCTTCTCAGGAAGAAAACCAAATTTTTGAGGATCTGTTTCAGATAGATTGTAGCGAACACCAAAAATACTGTCCATTAAAATACTGTTGTTTTGATAACGAAGATTCAGATTTGTTCCWGCTGATTTAAAACCAAGTTTATCTAAAGTAGAACTTGCCTGAGTATTTCGAACAGATGAGAACTGGGAAATTCCATTGTAGTTAAATTTCATACTGTCATTTCCTGTTTGTGGATTCAATCTTTCAGTTCTAAAAAAGTCAATATTTTCCTTTTTGGAATAATTGACAAGCTTGTCAATCTCGTCAAGGTGGCTAGCATAAGATGAACGAGTGGCAAATACCCATTCTTTAGCAATTCCTCCAACTTGATAATAGGAATTAAGCGACAATTCAAAAGTAACAAAGAAAAGCAAGACAGGGAGAATGATTTTTGGTTGAATCGAAGATTTTGCTAAGACAAAGCTAATCAAGAGATAAGCCAGCAGAAATTCTAATGTTAGAATATAATTCTCAGGACCCAAAAAATCATAATGTTTTCTCTGAATAAACGTCATAATGAATCCGAGGCTGAGCAAAGTGAAACTAATGGCAACATTCATTACTTTCACATCTTTCCAACGATTTAAAGTCTCAGCAGCCATATAGATAACTATCAGAGAAAATAACCAAGAATAACGGTGAAGAAACATGTTCGGAGCATGCATTCCCTGCCAAAGTAAGTCTAAATATTGAAGATAAAAACTAGCTATGAAAATTGCAATGAGTAAAAAGTAGCAAAGTTTCACGTGAAACTTAACAGATTTTAAGGTGAAAAATAAGATAGCCAGAATCAATGGGAAGGTGCCGACATAAATCATAGGGATAGAACCATACTTGGTTGTATCAAAACTGCCAATAAAATTTTTAGCAAACACATCTAAGAACCAACTTTTTTCTGTCAGCAAAGAAGAAACTTTTGTCAAGGTTTCACCATGAGTACTTATGTCTAGGTAAGTTGGCAGAATCATGATTAGGCTAGTCAGACCTGCTAAAGCAGATACGACTGTAAAGTCAAGTAAACTTTTAATTCTATTTTTGAAATCCCAAGATAATTGARGAAGGTACCAAAAGACCAAAAAGATYGCCATCATATATCCAAAATAATAATTTTGGATGAAGAGRATTGAYAGTGTTGTAAARTATAGTACTCTKCCTTTTCCAGTTATCAAYCTATGTAAACCTAGCACWATCAAAGGTGCAAGGATAAAYACATCCARCCAGGTTTTAATTTCYAATTGACTGACTGAAAAACTCATTAAAGAAAATGAKGTYGAAAGAGTGATGATGAGTAAAGCTGGAATCTTTTTAAATATTCCTTTGATACTGATAAAGGCAGAGAGTCCAATTAATCCAAACTTGATTAAGGTAAATAGATAGACGGCATSTGGCATTGATTTCAAATCAAAGAAATAAACCAAGGGAGATAGGAAGCTACCTAAATAATAACTGGATAAAGCATAGAAATTCTGCCCAAGTCCACTGGAGAAAGTATAAAAAATACTATCTGTGCCATGGAGTATATTTCTTAGGTTGGTGTCAAAAATGACATATTGATGAAAGCCGTCACCAAGCAAGGGAGATGTTTCGCTATTCCAGTAAATTCCGTACATCAAGTAGATAAAGAACATGATGAAAAATGGAAGAAAGAAGGCACAAAAATAAGGCCAATTTTTTTTAAAATATTCTTTAATGTGATTCATATTTCTTATATAGAAAGAGGCAGAAACGTTGTTTCATGCCTCTGTAAAGCTTTGTAAACGTAAATTGACAAGGGATTAATCTTTCCAAAGTTCTTTG
>NZ_JAJEPD010000027.1:0-1787 GCF_020729765.1 Streptococcus sanguinis
TATTTGGATAAAAAGAAATTAGAAATTTTGTATTTGGAAGGGGAAAATGCTCTGGAAAACACTTTAAAGATAAAAAAGAAAATTAGAGATGAGTTTTCCCGGTCTCCTTTTCAAAGCTGTCTACACACACCGGCTAATTTTAATGAATACCAGCATAATATAGATATTATTAATGGTATAGAAAGTAATAAATATTATCCATCAAAGGTTCCTCCTCAGTTTATTCCTTTGGAAGAACTGGGTTATAGTGTAGAATTTTTGATTAATACTGCGGATTTGCTTTGGAACATTCTAAATAAGGGCAGAGAGTCGCTGTTTAAGATTCATGAATCTCTGATAAGCAAAAAAGCATTTTCATTGATATTAACTAATTGCAATCATCCTCATTATAACATTAGTATTGAATATGTTGTTGCTTCTATTTTATTAGTAAATCCTTCATTAGAATTGACTACAGTATATATATCGACTATGGTAGCGATTATGAAAGGCGAGGCAGTTTTATTTACATCAGATGATTTAGTTTATCTAGAAGATACTTGTTCAAAATTGCTGTCTAAATTGATTATTTGTAAAGTAGTAGTGTCAGAGTGATTGTGTTTTTAAATTATTAGTTTGTAATTTAGATTCCTATCTTGGGGAGGATTTATCAATTGGAAATAGAAAACGGTATTTTTTTGTATCAGAATACAAAATATAAACATTGTTTGGGTTGTCTTCAGATTTTTTTATCAACAGAGACTGTGGAGGATTTTAAAAGAATATCGAAACTTGAATTTGCGCTAAGTAAAATATTGTATGCAAAAGGTTATGAAATTATAGGGTTATATTTAAAAATTCAATCTGATGGGAGTTCAATGCTTCAGGTCCATTCATATGAGGTAGATGCTATACGCTATCTTAATATACCTTTGGATGACTATCAGCTATACGAAGAAATATACTTTAAATATAAGAACAATGCAACGATTGAACAGATTGAGACCTTTAACGATGATTTGGTGAATAGTCTAAAAAAAGAAATGAAGGTTTATTAAGTTAGAATGAAATATGGTGATATTTTAGAAGTTAATGATATAACAGAACTTCCAATGGTAGATTCAGAATCAAAATTTTTTGTCTGTATCGGTGGTGAGAAGAACTATCAGTGCTTTTTTGAATCTAAAAAGTTATCGCGAGGGCAATTTTTAGAAAAGTATGATTCTCAATTAGATTCGTCGATATCTATTTTGTATCAAGATGATGATGTAATAATAAGACAGGATGTCCAGTTTGCGATACCTGGTTTTTATATAATTGCTACAAAGAATGCAGTACGGAGGATAAAAGATCTCGATATAGTTGTAGTTGAAAAGTGCTATAAATTAGCACACATCATAAAAACGGAATTACTAAAAGATGTGGAAGTGCAGTCGGTATTTATTGGATATGATGAGCATTATGAAAAACCTTCCTCAACACATTTTTGGCTTCTCCCCATTTATAGAGAAAAAAAAATAGATTACAATATTTCAGTTCAGGATAAAGAATTTTGGAATTATTTTGGATATAGTTATAAATTTCAAGAATCTAAACAACGAATTTATACACTAAATGATAAAATTAGAGAAGTCTTAAAAAGGTGGGGAGATTATTGAGCCTTGCAGAAACTATCATTGCTCTGGATTTATCTGAAGCAACAAAGCTTTCCTTTAAATCTGATAAATTTGATTTCAACTTAAATAAAGGGATTATAGATTTTGAAAGAAAATTTCGATTTTTTTGCTTTAAAGGTATTGATTATATTG
>NZ_JAJEPD010000028.1:0-725 GCF_020729765.1 Streptococcus sanguinis
ATTTTAACTCATAGTTGATGATTCCACAAATTGAAAAGTTTTAAACTTAGCATTTAAACGCTCAATTTTAATACGTATTACAACTATCTCTATTAAACTTCTTATCCTCTACAGTCGATACATGCTTTTTAGAACTTTTTAAAGRAAGTATAGGTCAAGTTTGTCAGAGCAATTACTTGTTTTTGTTATTTAGATACTATGAATATTCATGAGATATCTTTTTTCCTTTAAAAAGTTCTAAAAAGCATGTATCGACTGTAGAGGATAAGAAGTTTAATAGAGATAGTTGTAATACGTATTAAAATTGAGCGTTTAAATGCTAAGTTTAAAACTTTTCAATTTGTGGAATCATCAACTATGAGTTAAAATAATTTACGAACAGAGGCTTTCCAAAAAACTTGATATCATACGTTTTATTGTGGAAATATTTATTTCATTTTCTCCTAGTATTGAATTTTCACACACTCATTAATTTTATTGATATAATCCAATAATAATGATAATATCAAATAATAATAAAAAGATTTGATAGTATTTTTTCATAATCTGTCACGCTTTCTAATGATTTTTTATGGTAAATGGAGATAAATATGATTATAGGTGAAACTTATAGAAAAATACGAGAAGGAAAAGGTATTTTAACTCATAGTTGATGATTCCACAAATTGAAAAGTTTTAAACTTAGCATTTAAACGCTCAATTTTAATACGTATTACAACTATCTC
>NZ_JAJEPD010000029.1:0-1347 GCF_020729765.1 Streptococcus sanguinis
TGGGAAGGTATCCTTTTTGACACTAATAAATAAATTAAAGTTCTCAGGAGTTAGTTGCATGGTTTTTCGTAAATAGTTTTCTTAACTATAGTATAGCATAGTACAGTATGGCACTTTATTTTTTCCAATAAGTCTATTATACCCCAAGGACAGCTGGTTTTAATTTTTTCTCTGTACTGTACGATTTTGCGCCAGAAATGTAGGAATTACCTTTCGTTGTGATGTGATAAAACTTACAAATCTTTTTTGTTATTCTTGACCTAGTTTTTATAGAAAGAAGGTCTAAGATGTTAAATAAAGTCAAAACTAAAGCCTTAATTAGTGTTGGAGCAGTAGCCGCAACTAGCTTTATTCTCATGATGGGATATACTGCTGGTCAACATTCTACTGCTAAACAAAGTCGCAAAGAGATTGAATTGGCTGCAGCTAAACTTGTGGAAGATAAACAAGCAGAAGATAAAGCCAGTATTTTGTCATCGGATACTGTAAAAGAATTTTTGACACAGTACTATACGAAAGAAAAGCTCGGAGAAAATAATACACGCATTCAACCTTATATGACTGAATCAGCTTATTCTCAAGAATTGACAAGTCAAAACGATGCCATGAACCAAGTGTATAAGGACTATATTTTGGATTATCATTTTGAAAAAGCTGATATCTTTGTCAATCAGACTACGAATCAAGCCATTGCCATGGTCTCTTATAATGTAACCTATGTATCTGATTTAAAGAATGCCAACCAATCAAAGACTAATCAGACAGAAACAAGAACAGTTAAGTTATCCTATTCTAAACTACCTGGTAAGTTATTGGTCAACCAAGTACAGGTTTGGAAATCTGGGTTGGATGATTTAGATAAGGAAACTCCTAAAACTTTAGAAGAATCATCATCAATACCATCACTGCCAAATACTACGACAAAATGATGATATTGCATGGAAATAGAAGAATGTAAGCAAATTTCAATTCTTGATGTAGCAAGTCGTTTAGGTATCTCCTTTAAACAAGTTTCGACCAGTGTCTATGAGCATTCTGAACACGATTCATTTCGGATTTTTTCAACTACCAATACTTTTAAATGGTTTTCAAGAGATATTCAAGGTGATGTCATTGATTTTGTTCGACTTGTTAAGGGAATTTCCTTTAAAGAAGCTCTAGCCTTTCTTTCTGAAGAACCTTTTCAAAAAGAAGCTGTTCAAGAAAAAAGAGAGAGACCATTTTATTATCCTTTAAAGAGAGTAGAAGATTCTAACTGCAGTCTGGCTAGATATTATTTAACAGAATGTAGAGGAATCTCAGAAGAAATCATACAAAAGATGATCATAGCTTTTAAAAACGATAACA
>NZ_JAJEPD010000030.1:0-740 GCF_020729765.1 Streptococcus sanguinis
TTTGGTGCTCTAAAGATTGAATATTAAGTTTCACAGTTTGGTAAACCTCGACTGGATTGATTGAAAAATTCAAACTAGCACTCAAATCGTTGATGTCCTTAATTGCTTCTGGACTAAAAAGTGAGTTATATATGATATTGCTTGCCAAAATAAAATCGTTAGTTTCTACCATTTTATCAGTATCTAATACAACCACTATATTACTCTTACTATTTGTCACACTTTCCAAAGGTAGATTATCTTTATTTTCAGGGACACTACTGCCATTTTCATTGAAATAGAAAAATTCTTGCCCATCAGGAATGACTTGCACCGTAAGATCATCTTTTGTATAGTTTGTACCAGTAAATTGTTCTGCTACAACCGTATTCTCGATTGATGCCTTATTCTCTTTAAATTTATTAGGAATATAGATGGTTGCTATTTTATTATCTAAAATACGATAGTTTGTTCCATTAACTTTATTTTGTACCTTAGCACCTGTTTGATTGATATAAACCAGCTCTTTATTAACCTCTGGATTCGTTATCCCATCACTTTTTAATTGCTTAGAAAAATCTTCTGTAACATGAGAAGTTTTCATAAAATCTGGAACATAGGCTGAAGATGATTTGATATATATAAAATCCAGTTTTTTTAAGGCTAGTCAATCAAAGATGAATATACAGATAAAGCATTTAGAACCATGGAGTGCAGTAAAAGATTGGAAAAGACTGGAGTTTTTGGGTATTGAAAATGAA
>NZ_JAJEPD010000003.1:0-1030 GCF_020729765.1 Streptococcus sanguinis
AATGCACCCTAGAGGAGTCGAACCTCTAACCGCCTGATTCGTAGTCAGGTACTCTATCCAGTTGAGCTAAGGGTGCTCATCTTCTTCTACTGCCTCTTACAAGTCTATGCCGAGGACCGGAATCGAACCGGTACGATCGTTACCAATCGCAGGATTTTAAGTCCTGTGCGTCTGCCAGTTCCGCCACCCCGGCCGCCTCAAGCGAACGACGGGATTCGAACCCGCGACCCTCACCTTGGCAAGGTGATGTTCTACCACTGAACTACGTTCGCATCCTATTCAAAAATGCCGGCTACATGACTTGAACACGCGACCCTCTGATTACAAATCAGATGCTCTACCAACTGAGCTAAGCCGGCTCATTATTATCTTATATGCGGGTTAAGGGACTTGAACCCCCACGCCCTAAAGCGCCAGATCCTAAATCTGGTGCGTCTGCCAATTCCGCCAAACCCGCTCTTATGACCCGTACTGGGCTCGAACCAGTGACCCTTTGATTAAAAGTCAAATGCTCTACCAACTGAGCTAACGAGTCTCTTACTTTTATTGAAATCTTCTCGACTTCAACGGTCCCGACGGGAATCGAACCCGCGATCTTCGCCGTGACAGGGCGACGTGATAACCGCTACACTACGGGACCTATTCTTTTCAGAATATGGGAGTTAACGGGATCGAACCGCTGACCCTCTGCTTGTAAGGCAGATGCTCTCCCAGCTGAGCTAAACTCCCTTCGCTAAGCGACTACCATATCTCACAGGGGGCAACCCCCAACTACTTCCGGCGTTCTAGGGCTTAACTGCTGTGTTCGGCATGGGTACAGGTGTATCTCCTAGGCTATCGTCACTTAACTATTGAATTAACTGTCCTGTCCTCTCAGACAAGCCTTGTCAACTCAAAATTGAATACAATATCAAATCTCACAAAAACTCAAACCATTCGCTGCACTCTGATGAATCTCTTATTCTAGGATAAGTCCTCGAGCGATTAGTATTAGTCCGCTCCATGTGTCACCACACTTCCACTCCTAACC
>NZ_JAJEPD010000031.1:0-5977 GCF_020729765.1 Streptococcus sanguinis
ACATTAAGTGACACAAAGTTGATTTTGTAACTGAAACTTTTTATATTTTACGAAGGGAGAATAGTGATTTATGTTTTCAATATTAGGTGCAGTATTATTTGGAGTTATAGCAATTATGACAGTTCTTGTTGCTTGCGGTCTGCCTTTGGGAGAATATACAGTGGGGGGACAACATAAAATCTTACCTAAGAAATTTAGACTTGCGGCAGTCATTTCGGTGGCTATTCAGATTTTTGCCATGATCATTATTTTGCAAGCCGGAGTCATAACATATTTTTCTTTCTTACTTTTTGAAATCATGTTCATAATCGTATTCAAGGATAGGTAAGCGGCAAAGAAGAAACAAATATATTTAGTAACCTTGAAAGACAGCCACAAGGGAATGAAACCTCCGGCTTGCAAAATAATGATCATGGCAAAAATCTGAATAGCCACCGAAATGACTGCCGCAAGTCTAAATTTCTTAGGTAAGATTTTATGTTGTCCCCCCACTGTATATTCTCCCAAAGGCAGACCGCAAGCAACAAGAACTGTCATAATTGCTATAACTCCAAATAATACTGCACCTAATATTGAAAACATAAATCACTATTCTCCCTTCGTAAAATATAAAAAGTTTCAGTTACAAAATCAACTTTGTGTCACTTAATGTTCCTATAAAATTATAAGAAATTCTTATCAAGTGTTCAAGTTTTATAGGTCTTTCTCAAGCTGGTCTGTTGATTTCCCTTTTCCTTTGTTCTTCCACCAATCGCTCAGGTTGACTATGGATTGAGCGGCGGAAGGGATGAGAAGGAGGACATAGATATAGACATACTGGCTCTTGGTTTCCCAGAAGAAGTGGAAGAGGCCGCCCCCTAATAGAAAGATGAAGGGATAGAGGTCAAAAGGCGTCAGTTTTTCCTCGGCGACGAAAAATTTATGCAGGATAAAGAAACAGGAGAGCAGATAGATACTAGCTAGCAGGGTCAAGAGCAGGAAATTAATAATCTGATAACCTTTTCTTTCCTCATAAATGCTGCGCAGGACAGCTGGCTTCATATATTGCTGGCGCTCAATCTGAGGTCCAGTCCAAATAGACTGAAAAGTCGGCTCAGTCCAGGTCGACTTGACCTTTTCGTAGAAGAATTTCAGCGCATAAGCAGGATGCTTACTGAAGTGAATCAAAATATCCTTCAAATCCCGAGTGGCCATTTCTGTAGCTAATTTTTCATCGTACTTATTGCGCTTAAGAATCTTGGTATTGTAGGCATCGTACCAGCCTCCCAAGGTCTGCCGATTGGGATCATCCCGCAGGCCCATAGTGATATAGGCTATTTTTGGGGTACCGACACCAATCTTGCCCCCAATCAGCTGCTCATAGTAGGCCGTCAGACCCTTGTTTGAAAGGACGATACTGGCTAAAATCAGGATGATAGCTAAGGGTTTCTTCCAAGACCATTTATAAAAGATGGACAGGAAGTAGACTCCAATCAGCATGATGGCAAAGATGATGTAGTTATTACGCAGGAGGCAGGCTAGACTGATACTGGCCGCTCCCAGCAAGGCATAGAGTAGGTTTTCTTTCTGGTCCAGCTTGATAAAAGCATAGAGACTGAGCAGACAGAAGAAGAGCCCGGGAATGGTACCGTAGACAAAGAGGATGAAAAAGAGTTGTGGTAGAAAGAGAAAGGTCAGCAGAATCGTGTATTTCTGAATCATTTCTCTGGCATTGAGCAGGGCAGTAATCTTGTAAATCAAGAAATGACTGAGTAAAGTCCAGCCGACATTCATGCTAAAGGCAAACTGAGTCGTCGGAGAAATAAAAGCATAAAGTCGCTCCAGAGTCATCAGTCCTAGCTGATGGGGATTGCGATACATGTAGCTTCCGACGGTTGTCAGCGAGCTGTAATCTCCTCGGTTGAAGGCCAGCGCTGCATTGAAAACGTGCTTGGCGTCAGCTCGGATGCGGCCATCGTAGGCCGTTATCAGAAAAATCGCTGCTGCTATAAAGAGGAAGGACAAAAACCAAAAAAGATGCTTGGTCTGAACCTTTTCCAACAGGGGCCGGATTAAAAAGAGGCTGAGGAGAAAAAGTAAGAGTATAGGGTAGAAATACCAAGGATTACTGACGAATTGGACCCCTTCAGCAATCCTTAAAGGGATGTAAGTATGGGACAGTAGAATCTGCCCAGACAGGAAAAGCAAGGCAATCGCAGTCATGGTCAGAATCAGGAAGTAGCCCAGGTTGAAGATGGTATTAGAAAATTGCTTCATGAGGACCTGACCTCCACCTTGACGAAATAGCGGTCTTCTCCCAGCTCAATCAGCTCGACTGGCTGGGGATAAAATCGATCCATGACCTCTTTTTGAAGTATGTCTACTTTAGGACCTTGGGCTATGATTTCGCCTTCTTTTAGGAGCAGGACATGATCCATAGCAGCAGTGATTTCCTCTACATGGTGAGTGACATAGAGGATGGTTGGAGCCTGGTCCATCTGCGTAATCTTACCGATCTGTTCCAGCAGGCGCTCGCGGGCAAAGAGATCCAGACCGCTGGTCGCTTCGTCTAAGATAAGCAATTCCGGCTTTTCCATGAGACTGCGCGCAATCAGCAAGAGCTGCTTTTCCCCTTGAGACAGACTGGCGTAGCTTCGGCCAATCAATTCTTGTCCGCCAATGTAAGCCAGCATTTCCCTAGCTTGGTTCAGCTCAGTATGCCCGTAAGAAGCGTAGAGAATACTGCTTTTATACTTGCCTGTCAGGACGATTTCTTCAGCAGTGAGATGGCTGGGCAGACGCTCAGCAATGAAGGAGCCGACTACTCCAATCCTAGTTCTCAGCTGAGGAATGTCGCCGGCACCAAATTCAGTACCGAGAACTGTTACCTTGCCCTGAGTCTTCCAATGTTCAGCCATGAGCAAGCGCAGAAGAGTAGACTTTCCAGAACCGTTGAGACCGAGAATAGCCCAATGTTCTCCCTTTTTCACTTGCCAGTTGAGATCTTTTAAGATGGTTCGGCCTTGTTTAGCCAAGCTTACATTTTCCAGTTTGATAATCTTTTCCATTTTTACTCTTTCTTTCGTTAAATCTCCTTTATTATAACAAAATTTATGGTAAAATAACTGATAGGAGGAGTCAAATGTTTCATAAAAGTAAGCTGATGTTTTGGACCAGTGAGGTCCTTTTGCTAACGATTATCTTCTTTATCTGGCGCCAGATGGGGGATATGATAACCCCGATTGTTAGCGTTGTGAATACCATCTTGATTCCCTTTCTTGTGGGAGGATTTCTTTACTATATTACGAATCCGCTGGTGAAATTTCTCCAGGAAAAGCTCAAAATCAACCGAATGATTGGGATTCTGATTACGCTCAGCCTTCTGTTTGGCTTGATTGCTTTGGGTGTTATTTACCTCTTGCCGATTTTGATTAATCAGCTGAGCAGCTTGATTAATTCCACACAAGGCCTTTATTGGGAAATTCAAAGTTTTGTCAATCAATTATCTAAAAATCCGCTCTTTCGGAATCTGAATATCCAGTCCACCATTCAGCAGCTCAACCTGTCTTATGTGGACATTCTGCAAAATATCCTCAACAGTGTGACCAACAGTCTGGGCAGCGTTCTGTCAGCAGTTGTCAATACGCTGATGATTTTGATTATGACGCCGATTTTCTTGGTTTACTTCCTCATGGACGGCCATAAGCTCCTACCCATGCTGGAGCGGACAGTCCTCAAGCGCGATAAGCTCAATATCTCTAGTTTGCTGACCAATCTCAATGCTACTGTTGCCCGTTATATCAGCGGGATTTCAATCGATGCCCTGATTATTGGCGCTCTGGCCTATATTGGCTATAGCGTGATTGGGCTCAAGTACGCTTTGGTCTTTGCTATTTTCTCCAGTCTGGCTAACCTGATTCCTTATGTAGGACCGAGTATCGGGTTGATTCCCATGGTCATTACGTATGCTTTTACCGATCCTCAGAAGATGGTGGCGGCCTTGATTTACATGCTGATTATCCAGCAGGTCGATGGCAATATCCTCTATCCCCGTATCGTTGGTGGTGTGATGAAGGTCCATCCTATTACCATCATGGTGCTCTTGCTCTTATCCAGCAATATCTATGGTGTGCTGGGGATGATTGTGGCAATCCCGACCTATTCTATCCTCAAGGAAATCGCCAAGTTCTTGGCTAATCTCTATGACAATCACAAGGAAGCCCAGCAACAGAAGAAGAACGAAGAGTTTGGTATTATTAATAAATAAGGATGAGTTTGGAATTCGATTGATTCCGGAGTCTCGATACCAGAAAATAAGACGGAAGGAAGGCCTTCCGTCTTATTTTCATTTCCTGTGCACTAAATTTAAAAATATGATATAATCAGATTTACTTATACATTTCGAGGAGAAAGAATCAATGGAAGACCCTGGCAGTCAGAATATTTTATGGCAAGCCTTACTACTGTTTATATTGACTTTGTTAAATGCCTTTTTCTCAGCTGCTGAGATGGCAATGGTATCGCTCAATCGGGCGCGTGTGGAGCAAAAGGCTGAAGAGGGTGATCTCAAGTATATCCGTCTCTTAGCTGTCTTAGAAAGCCCCAATAACTTCTTATCAACTATTCAGGTTGGGATTACAGTCATCAATATCCTGTCTGGGGCCAGCTTTGCGGATAATCTGGGAAAACTTTTCTCTTCTTGGATGGGAAATTCCGAAACAGCACGTGCTATTGGAACTTTCTTGGCTTTGGTCTTATTGACCTATATTTCTATTGTTTTGGGGGAGCTTTATCCTAAGCGCATTGCCATGAACCTGAAAGACAATCTAGCTGTGCGGGCTGCTCCGGTTATTATTTTTCTTGGCAAGATTGTCAGCCCCTTCGTTTGGTTGCTGTCAGCGTCGACTAATCTATTGAGTCGGATAACCCCGATGAAGTTTGATGATGCAGACGAAAAGATGACTCGGGATGAGATTGAATATATGCTGACCAATAGTGAGGAGACCTTAGATGCAGATGAGATTGAGATGCTACAGGGGATTTTCTCTCTGGATGAGCTGATGGCGCGTGAACTGATGGTGCCACGGACGGATGCCTTTATGGTGGACATTCAGGACGATACCAAAGAAATTATCGAAAGCATTCTCAAACAGAGCTTCTCGCGGATTCCCGTCTATGATGGGGATAAGGACAATGTCATCGGTCTGATTCATACCAAGCGACTGCTTAATGAAGGGTTCATCAATGGTTTTGACAATATAGTTCTGCGCAAGATTTTGCAGGAGCCACTCTTTGTACCAGAAACCATGTTTGTCGATGATTTGCTCAAGGAGCTGCGCAATACGCAAAATCAAATGGCGATTCTCTTGGATGAGTATGGAGGTATGGCTGGTCTGGTCACACTGGAAGATCTCTTGGAGGAGATTGTCGGTGAGATTGACGATGAGACTGACAAGGCTGAGATCGAAGTTCATGAAATTGGTGAGAATACTTATATCGTCTTGGGCACCATGACCCTCAATGACTTTAATGAATACTTTGAAGTTGAGATTGAAAGCGACGATGTGGATACGATTGCTGGTTATTACTTGACTTGTGTGGGGACTATCCCAGATCCGAAGGAACGCATTAGCTACGAAGTCGAAAGTCAGAATAAGCAACTCATTTTAACCAATGACAAGGTAAAAAATGGCCGTGTCACGAAGGTGAAAGTTGAAATTTCAGAACAAGTGGAAATCGATGAGGAAGCTAATAAATAGTTGACTCCTTGTAAAACAAACAGGCTTTCTTATAAAGAAGGTCTGTTTTTGGTTGCCGTAATAAGGCAGTTTGTTTCATTGAGTTAGAGATGATTCAATAGTAAAATTGCGGAAAAGGTTCTAGTTTTATGGTAAACTACATATAGAAAGACATGGTATTTTGTATGATGAAACGCGTGAGATCTATTCTTTTATCACTGATTTGCCTTTCTGTGCTTGTAATAGGAGGTAAATTTTAT
>NZ_JAJEPD010000032.1:0-55083 GCF_020729765.1 Streptococcus sanguinis
TTCCAAGAGCCTAAAGATGCAAGGAGTGCAATCTTATGCCTAGACCGAAAACTAAAGAAGATTTGATGCTAGCTGCTAAGGAAAACTATGAGAAGTTACAAACTCTCATTTCCAAGTTATCTGATCAAGAGTTACATACCCCTTTTGATTTTTCTCGGGATGAAAAGAAGAAAGAGGCCCATTGGAGACGAGATAAAAATGTAAGAGATGTTTTGATTCACCTCTATGAATGGCATCAGCTCTTGTTGGATTGGGTGTATTCCAATCAAAAGGGGCAAGAGCAGCCCTTTCTTCCTGCGCCCTACAACTGGAGGACCTATGGAGAGCTGAATCTGGAATTTTGGAAGAAACATCAAAAGACTTCTCTAAAAGAGGCAACTGAGATCTTTCATCAGTCCCATCAAGATGTTTTGAAGTTGGCAGACACATTTACAAACGAAGAATTATTTTCAAAAAAAGTCTATAAATGGGTCGGAGGGACTGAACTAGGTTCCTATTTTGTAAGTGCTACTTCCAGCCATTATGATTGGGCTATAAAAAAGTTGAAGGCTCATCAGAAAAATTGTAAAGCAAAATAGTCAATTGAATACAAATAGTGGAGAGAAATAAGAATGAAGAAATACAGCAAAATAATCATGTCCTGCGCCTGCTTAGCTTTGGCTTTTGGGCTGGTGGCATGTGCTAGTTCGCAGAAAAATAAAGAAACAAGTCAAACTACATCGACTTATTCAAATCTAAACAGTAAAAAGAGTGTCGAAGAAGTTAAGAATTTGTTGGCAGCCGACTTGGATAAAGACAGTGTCGATAACTTTGTCAATCTAGTCAATGACTACAATGGACTTGTTGGCTCTACTGGATTAACGGGCGATTTCACTAAGTTTACCAAAACCGAATATGATGTAGAAAAAATTAATCCTCTGTGGCAGGCAAAGAAGGGCGATTTTATCGGGACAAATTGTCGGATTAATACTTACACTTTGTTGAAAAATAGCATCGACATCCCTCAAATAGAAAAAGATGACGAACTCTTGTTCATAGATAATGATTCGATTGACAAGGGCAAGCTCTTTGATGCCAAGGATAAGGAAGAATTTAATATCCTGTTTTCAAGAGTCAAGACTGAAGCGACTCAAGATGTAAAAGTCCATGCTAAGAAGATGGAGGAATACTTCAAACAGTTCAAGTTTAGTGAAAAAGCACGGATGCTTTCTGTCATTGTCCACGACAATCTTGACGGTGATTCTCTCTTTGTAGGGCATGTCGGCGTCTTGGTTCCAGATAAAGACGGATATTTATTTATCGAAAAGCTGACCTTTGAAGAGCCTTACCAGGCTATCAAGTTTGCGACCAAGGAAGATGTCTACAAATACTTGCAGACCAAATATAAAGACTATACAGGGGAAGGTTTGGCCAAACCTTTTATCATGGACAACGATAAGTGGGTAGAGGGTAAATAGTGTGCTTTAGTTGGCATTAAGAAAATAGAACTGGGAGATTTAGCGTATGGAATTAAAAGATTTTACAGAAAAAGAGCAAGAGCAGATCAATCAAGGGCTCAGCACCGCAGAAATTTCCGATAAGGAAGCTGCCAAAAAGATTCTGGCACTCGTGCCTGAGGAATGGATTAAGAGGATTCCTTTCTTCGTGAGAGGCCATGCGATGACCAAGACGGTTGAGAGAGTTGCCAAGCAATATCCTGAACTATTCGCTGTTGCTAAGCAGCAAGGCGAACTTCCTAACAAGGAAAGAGAAGAATTGCGCGTGGTTATGACAAGCATTTTTGAAGAAAAGATGAATAAGCATAAGATTAAATGAGCCCTTACTTTGAAAGAAGTGAGAGCCTTAGGAAGTCACTGGAGGCAGTGGCTTTTTCATTTATTTCTTGGTGCGGCATGATTGTCAGAGAAGTACTATTTTAGCGATAAAGTTTGCCCCGGCTTTGAAAGTATAGCTCATGAGAATTATCGGTAAAAATGGTATAATGTTCCTATATTTTCTAGAGGAAAAGGCAGGCTATGAAATTACTTTATACAGATATTCGCCATTCTTTGACCAAGGTTTTGGTGGCTGAGGCTGAGAGCTTGGTGGCGGCCGGTAAGCGAGTCTTTTATATTGCGCCTAATTCGCTTTCTTTTGAGAAGGAGCGGGCGGTTTTGGAGTGCCTGAAGACTCAGGCTTCCTTTGCCATTACGGTGACGCGCTTTGCCCAGATGGCTCGGTATTTTGTCCTCAATGATGTTCGGCAAGGGCAGAGTTTGGACGATATTGGTCTGGGAATGCTGATTTATCGGACCTTGACAGAGCTGGATGATGGAGATCTTAAGGTCTATGGCCGGATTAAGAAGGATGCCCAGTTTATCCAGCAACTGATGGACCTTTACCATGAACTGCAGACCGCTCAAATGTCCTTTGCGGATCTGGAATTTCTTGAGGAGCCTGAGAAGCGGGAGGAACTGGTCAAGATTTTTACTGCGGTGACTGCTGCTCTGAATAAGGGCAATTTTGATTCGTCTTCTCAGATTGCTGCTTTTACCCAGCATATTCTGGCTGGCGACACAGATAAAGAATTGGCAGATTTGGCTCTGGTCATCGATGGCTTTACTCGTTTTTCTGCCGAAGAGGAATACCTGGTCGGTCTCCTGCATCGAAAAGGTGTGGAGATTGTTATCGGGACCTATGCCAGCCAAAAAGCCTATCGAGCGGCCTTTCGTGAGGGCAATCTCTATCAAGCCAGCGTGGATTTTTTGAGAAAGCTGGCCGAGGATTATCAGGTCAAGCCTGACTATATACCTCATGCGGAAGCAGAAGATGCCTTTGGACGGATTTCTAAGGTCTTGGAGAGTCGTTATGATTTTTCTGAGCCGGCTGTTGAAGTTAGTGAGATAGACCGCTCACAGCTTCAAATTTGGGCTACTATGAACCAGAAAGAAGAGCTGGAGTATGTGGCTAAGTCCATCCGGCAGCGGGTTCATGATGGTGTGCGCTATAAGGATATTCGTCTGCTTTTGGGAGATGTGGAAGCCTACCAGCTTCAGCTCAAGACCATTTTTGACCACTATCAGATTCCCTACTATCTGGGGCGGAGCGAGTCAATGGTTCAGCATCCGCTGGTTCAGTTTGTTGAGTCCTTGGAGCGGCTCAAACGCTATAACTTCCAACTGGAAGACCTGCTCAATCTCTTAAAGACAGGGCTCTACGGAGATTTGACTCAGGAGGAGCTGGATCATTTTGAGCAATATCTGCGCTTTGCGGATATCAAGGGAGCTAGCAAGCTAGCTAAGGATTTCACGGCCAATAGCCAAGGGAAATTTGACCTAGACCGTCTCAATCATATTCGTCGTCGGGTCATGACTCCACTGCAAGACTTTTTCAAATCCCGTAGTCAGACGGCGTCTGGTCTCTTAGCTAAGTTTACGGAGTTCGTCCAAGCAGCCCGTTTGTCTGACAATTTGACGGCTCTACTACAGGGAGAAAGTCAGCAGGAGCAGGAGCGCCATGAGGAAGTCTGGAAGGCTTTCAGTCATGTCTTAGAGCAGTTTGCTCAGGTCTTTGCAGATAGCAAGGTCAAACTGGATGATTTTCTAGTTTTGGTCCTCTCAGGCATGCTTTTGTCCAACTATCGGACGGTGCCGGCGACAGTAGATGTGGTCAAGGTACAGTCTTATGACCTGATAGAGCCTTTAGCAGCTCCTTATGTCTACGCGATTGGACTGACCCAAGAGCGTTTCCCGAAAATCGCGCAAAACAAGAGTCTGCTTAGTGATGAAGATCGGGCTCGGCTCAATGACGCAACGGATTCTCAGGCCGAACTGCAGATTGCCAGTTCAGAAAATCTCAAGAAGAATCGCTATACAGCGCTTTCGTTGATTAATTCTTCTACTAAAGAGCTGGTCTTGTCTGCGCCAGCCTTGGTCAATGAAGTAGAGGACAGCATGTCGACCTATCTACTGGAATTGATTGCAGCTCCCCTTTCCTTGCCCATCATTGTCAAAAAGCCTCAAGCTTCCAGTGACGATATTGGCAGCTACCGAGCTCTCTTGTCTCAAATCATCGAGCTCCACCAAGAGGAGATTGATCGAGAGTGGACAACGGAGGAGCAGACTTTTTGGGCAGTGGCTGTGCGGGTTCTCCGCAAGAAGTTAGCAGCAGAGGGCATCAGCATTCCGCAAATCAGCAAGGAACTAAAAACGGAGACTCTGCAGCCGGAAACTCTGCAAGCCCTCTACCCTCAGGAGCAGCCTCTCCGACTTTCAGCCTCTGCTCTCAACGAATATTTCCGGCATCAGTATGGTTATTTTCTCAGGTATGTTCTGCGCCTGCAGGAAGAGTGGACTATTCATCCCGATGCTCGCAGTCATGGGATTTTCCTCCATCGGATCTTTGAAAAGGTCCTGCAGGATGATTCGTCAGCTGATTTTGACCGGCGTTTGGCGCAGGCTATGGAAGAGACCAGCCGAGAGTCTGAGTTTGAGAACATCTACAGTGAGTCAGGTCAGACCCGTTTTGCGCGCCAGCTCTTGCTAGATACGGCGCGGGCGACCGGCCGTGTGTTGGCTCATCCAACCGGGATTGAGACTATTGGCGAGGAGACTGGCTTTGGCTCAGCTTCTAAGCCTTTCCTGACCTTGGAAAATGGCAGAGCAGTGACCGTGAGCGGTAAGGTGGACCGGATTGACCGTCTGACTAAGACCGAGAGTTTGGGAGTGGTGGACTATAAGTCTGGCGATATTAAGTTCAGCTTTGAAAAATTCTTTAACGGACTGAATTCTCAGCTGCCGACCTATCTGGCAGCGATTGAGGAGTTAGCAGACTATCAAGAGGATAAGGGAACTTTTGGCGCCATGTATTTGCAGATGACTGATCCGATTATGGCGCTTAAAGATACCAAGACCTTGGCGGATGCGGTCAATCAGTCTATGAAGCCATTGCAGTACAAGGGACTTTTTGTGGCTGATGCTGTCAAGGAGCTTGGTCCGCTCTATGAAAAAAATAAGACCAACTTGCTGAGCCGGGAGGACTTGGACTTACTGCTGGCCTATAATGCTTATCTCTACAAAAAAGCTGCAGAAGGCATTCTATCGGGCCATTTTGCAGTCAATCCTTATATAGAGAATGGGCGCAGCATTGCTCCTTATGTAGAGCAGTTTAAGGCTATTACTGGCTTTGAAGCCAATCTACACCTGGGACAGGCACGCCAATTAGAAAAGCTGGATGCAAGCAAGTTTGATAGGCGTCCGACTGGTGAGAAGTTGCGCCAGGCCTGGCTAGAAAAGATGAGGGAGGAGATGGAAAAATGAAGAGAATTCCTTTTTTAACTGCAGAAGAAATTGCTCTTAAGCAAGCCCAAGAAGCTGCTTCGGACAAGCCACAGAAAAAGACGGCAGAGCAGATTGAGGCCATCTACTCCTCTGGCCAGAATATTCTGGTCTCCGCTTCGGCCGGCTCGGGTAAGACTTTTGTCATGGTCCAGCGGATTATTGACCAGATTCTAAGAGGTGTTGCTGTCAGTCAGCTCTTTATCTCAACCTTTACTGTTAAGGCAGCAGGCGAGCTAAAAGAGAGGTTGGAGAAGGAACTGGGGCAGGCCTTGAAAAAGGCCGATAGTCCTGAACTCAAGCAACATTTGGCTCAGCAATTGGCTGATCTGCCCAATGCCGATATTGGTACTATGGACGCCTTTACTCAGAAAGTGCTTAGTCGCTATGGTTACCTGCTTGGTTTAGCGCCAAATTTTCGGATTCTCCAGTCTGCCAGTGAGCAGCTGATTCTGCAAAATGAAGTTTTCAGTCAAGTGTTTGACCGTTACTATGACAGCGAGCGTCAGGCTTTGTTTAGCCGTTTGGTTAAGAATTTCACTGGTAAGCGCAGGGATTTATCAGGTTTCCGAGAGCAAGTTTATCGGATTTACAGCTTTCTGCAATCAACCAGCAGTCCTCAGCGCTGGCTGGAAGAGACCTTCCTCTATGGTTATGAGCACAGCGACTTTGCAGCAGAAAGAGAGCGGGTATTTGACCAAATCAAATCAGCCCTTTGGGAGCTGGAAGCTTTCTTTTCTGCCCATCTGGAGCATGAAGGAAGAGAATTTGCAGGTGCTAAATATCAGGAAAATGTCCAAGATGCTCTGACCGTCTTAGCAGGCCTGAATGAATTGTCATCGATAGAGGACACGGCTCAGATTCTCAAGCAGATCGTGACACTTTCCCAACTTTCCAATGGCCAGGCCTTTACAGCTCGGGTTGGCAAGAATGCTGACGAGCTCAAAAAAGAAATGGCCAAGGACTACAATGAGGCCAGGAAGCCTATGATTGAGCGGCTGCGAAGCTTTGACCAGCAGCTTTATCAGATGGACTTTATCGAGCAGCACCAGGATGAATGCCTGCCTCTGGTTGAGCTTCTGCGGGATTTTGTGGCGGACTTTGCACAGGCCTACTTGGAGCGAAAGAAAGTAGAAAATGCCTTTGAATTTGGTGACATCAGCCATTTTGCTATTGAGATTTTAGAGAGATTCCCAGAGGTGCGGCGCTTTTATCAGGAGCGCTACCACGAGGTCATGGTAGACGAGTATCAGGATACCAACCACACGCAGGAGCGAATGCTGGACTTACTTTCCAGAGGGCAAAATCGTTTTATGGTGGGCGATATCAAGCAGTCTATCTATCGTTTCCGTCAAGCGGATCCACAGATTTTCAGTGATAAGTTTAAAGTCTATCAAGAGGATAGCAGTCAGGGTAAACTAATCGTCCTTAAGGAAAATTTTCGCAGTCATCTTGAGGTGCTGGAAGCGACCAACGATGTTTTTAAACGCCTGATGGATGAAGAAGTGGGAGAAATTGACTACAATGAAACCCACTATCTGGTAGCTGGAAATCCAGCCAAACGAGAGCCTAATCCAGCTAACCGCGCTTCCTTCTTAATCTATGAAGGCTCCAAGGAGAGTCCGGAAGAGGAGACTGATGAAGGCTTGCCACAGGCAGTATCAGCTGGGGAAGTGGACCTAGTCATCAAGGAAATCATCCGCCTGCACAATGAAGAGGGAGTGGCTTTTAAAGATATCACGCTCCTGACGGCATCCAGAACTCGTAATGACTTGATTTTGGCTGCCTTTGAGGAGCACCAAATCCCGCTGGTACCAGATGATGGTGCAGCAAACTATCTGCAGTCGGTTGAGGTCTTAGTCATGCTAGATACTCTGCGGACCATCAATAATCCGCTGAATGACTATGCCCTGACCGCCCTTCTCAAGTCTCCCATGTTTGACTTTGGTGAGGACGAGCTAGCTCGGCTGTCCCTGCAGGTCAGTCAAGAGCGTTCTCAGGAAAATCTTTATGAAAAGCTGGTTAATGCCCTTGAAGGTAGAGGTTTGCAAACAGCTTTAGTCACCCAGGAACTGCAGAAAAAGCTGCAGCATTTCCATGAGACCCTGCAAGGCTGGCGGACTTATTCCAAGACGCATTCGCTGTATGATTTGATTTGGAAGATTTACCAGGACCGTTTCTACTATGACATGGTGGGGACTCTAGTCAATGGTGCCCAGAGACAGGCCAATCTCTATGCTCTCTCTTTGCGGGCTAATGAGTATGAAAAGTCTAGCTTTAAAGGTCTCTCTCGCTTTATCGGGATGATAGACCGTATCTTAGAAAATCAGCACGATCTAGCCAGTGTGCCAGTGGCGGCGCCTAAGGACGCCGTTCGTCTCATGACCATTCATAAGAGTAAGGGGCTGGAGTTCAAGTATGTCTTTCTGCTCAATATGGACAAGGCTTTCAACCGTCAGGATAGCAGCTCTGCTATCATCCTTAGCCGGACCAAAGGAGTCGGCATCAAGTATGTGGCGAATGTATCGGTGTCTGTGGAAGATCCTTATGCGCCAAATCAGCTGCGTATTTCCATGGATACGCTGCCTTATCAGCAGAATCTAGCGGAGCTGCAGTTGGCCAGTTTGTCTGAGCAAATGCGTTTGCTTTATGTGGCCATGACGCGGGCTGAAACCAAGCTTTATCTGGTCGGCAAGGGCAGTCAAGAGGTTTTGGATAAGCGTCAGTGGGGCAAGAGCCAACAAGGGCGTTTGTCTGCCAGTCTGCGCAGCCAGCTCAGTAATTTCCAAGACTGGCTCTATGCCATTCAGGCTGTTTTTTCCGATGAGAATCTTGCCTACGAGACCCGTTTTGTTACTGATGAGGAGCTAACTGCTGAAGAGATAGGGCGAATTAATGAGCCTGTGCACTTTCCAGCGGATGATTTGGCGGATAATCGTCAGTCGGACGACATCCGTCGGGCTCTGGATATTTTAGAAAGCGTGGATCGGCTGAATAGCCAGTACCAATCTGCCATTGAGCTGCCTAGTGTGCGGACACCTAGTCAGATTAAGAAATTCTATGAGCCAATCATGGATATGGATGGTCTGGATATCATGGATGAGCGAGCAGTTTTTCGGCCGCAGCCCAGCTTTGAGTTGCCTGATTTTGGCAAGAAAGCCAAAGTGACTGGGGCTCAAGTCGGCAGTGCCGTTCATGAACTCATGCAGCGGATTCCTTTAGATAGCAGGCCCAGCATGGCTGTACTTCGTTCTGCCTTGGCTCAGGTTCAGGCCGATGAAGCGGTCAAAAATCAGATTCAGCTGCCTAAGATTGCATCTTTCTTCGAGACGGATTTGGGACGCCTCTTGATTGAGAACAGTGACAGAGTTCGTCGAGAAGCACCATTTGCCATGCTCAAGAGGGATGACGCTAGCGGTCAGGAATTTGTTTTGCGGGGTATTTTGGATGGTTACCTGCTTTTTGAGGACCGGATTATCCTCTTTGACTACAAGACGGATAAATACAAGGATTCGTCTGAGTTGATTGCTCGCTACCGTAGCCAGCTAGACTTATATGCTCAAGCTCTCAGCCGCTCTTATGGCATTTCGCAGATTGAAAAATATTTGATTCTGCTAGGCGGTGAGCAGCTGCAGGTAGTTCAGGTGGACTGATTCGTTTGTCGTGTTCGGAAAGGAAGGAAGCCTGTGGAACAGTTAGAACGGATTCAAAAAATGGAAAAGCACCTGAATAAATATTCTCAGGTATTGGCAAGAGCTCAGGAAGCTTTAGCTGAACTAGAGCGCTTCCAGTCAGATTATATCCAGCTGAGGGACTACTATACTGGTCAGGAATTTTTTGATGATTTAGAATTCTCGAATGGACCGGATTTCCCTGAAAATATAGCTTGCGGCGTCTTAAGCGAAGATGCTGTCTATGATCTGATGGGGGAGCATTTTGAAACAGCGATTAGTTTGTTGGATTTGTCTAGTGCCATGCTGAAAGAACGTTAATTTATTTAGAAAGAAAAAAATAATTAATTTTTTTCAATTTTCCTCTTGCTTTTTAATAAAAATTCATGTAGAATATTCAACAATAAATTGAAAGCGATGAGAGAAAAAGTCTGAGACAAGAAACAGAGAGTGCCTAATGGTGAGACGGCATGCAATCCTTAGACGACACATTCTTGAGTGCGGATGCGAAATCAGTCAGCAGTCTGAGACTAGTGTCCGACGGCTGATTGCCGTTATCAATCTGGAGTCCCGTACTCCCAGAGGGTCCTCAGGCGACTGAGGTCCGAATAAAGGTGGAACCACGTGTCAACGTCCTTGCAAAGTTTTTTTGCGAGGGCTTTTTATTATATTTAAACCAGAAGATTCCCTATTTTCGTTACCAAAGCGGTAAATTCCGTCTTTCATTTATTAGAAGTTCTAAAAGATAATCAGAGTCAGATAATGGCTAGTGTGTGAAAGAGAGGTGACAAGATGGTTAAGCTAAAAGGTCTCAGGCAGATTAATCCCTATGTAGCAGGGCAGCAGCCCAATGAGCCAGACATGATTAAGCTCAATACCAATGAAAATGCTTATGGACCAAGTCCTAAGGTGGCAGAGGTCCTGCAGAACTTTGATGTCCAGGAGTTGCGCAAGTATTCCAGTTTGGATCAGGCGGAGCTCTGTCAAGCTTTGGCGGCAAATTTAGGTATTTCGCCCGACCAGCTCATTATTGGTAACGGGAGTGATGACATCTTGTCCATGGCTTTCCTGGCCTTCTTTAACAGCGGCGAGTCGGTCTTATTTCCGGACTTGACCTATGGTTTTTACAAGGTTTGGGCGGACCTCTACCACGTGCCTTTTCGAGAAATCCCTCTGACAGCCGATTTTGAGGTCCATCCGTCAGATTATTTTGGAGATAATGGCGGTATTATCCTAGCCAATCCCAATGCTCCGACGGGGATTTATCTGCCGCTGGATCAGTTGGAGGAAATTCTAGCATCCAATCAGGATGTGGTCGTGGTGGTGGATGAGGCCTATATTCACTTTGGCGGTCAATCTGCCTTGCCTCTGCTAGACACCTATCCCAACCTCTTTATCACACGGACCTTTTCCAAGGATGCTGCCTTAGCTGGTCTGCGAGTGGGCTACGGTATCGGTCATCCAGACTTAATAGCTGTCATGAAAGCTGTCAAGGATTCCATTAATCCTTACTCGGTGGATCTGTTGGCAGAGCGCTTGGCCCTTGCTGCGGTGGAAGATTGGGATTATTATCTGGAGACTGGCAGAGCCATACAAGAGACCCGAGATTGGTTTGCTGGGGAATTGTCTGCGCTGGATTTCCAAGTCCTGCCTAGTCAGACCAACTTTGTCTTAGCCCAGCCTAGTGGAATTTCTGCAGCAGAGCTTTTTCAGCAGTTAGAGGAGCGTCGGATTTATGTGCGGTATTTTCCAAAAGCAGAACGAATCAAGGACTTCCTGCGCATCTCTATCGGACGGCGAGAGGAGATGGAAAAAGTACTGGCAGCTATCAAGGACATTTGCAGTAGCTGAGAGTTAGACTCAAAGCCATCCAGTGTAAAAATAGAGCAAGAAAGGAAAGCAGCCTATGAATAAAATCACCCTTCCGATTGGCATGCATGACAAGCTTTTCAAGAGGGCGCGTGTGACTTACGAGATTGAGCGGGACATCAGTGATTTCCTGATGGCTCAGGGCTTCAATCGGATTGACACACCGACTTTGGAGCACTTCGAGGTCTTCAGTGACTATGTGGAGCCCCATCATTATCATCTTTTCGATAAAAAAGGCGAGCTACTGGTTCTACGGCCAGATGTGACCAGCCAGATTGGTCGGGTTATTGCTTCGACCAGGGTGCATACGCCTACCAAGTTTTCCTATTCGGGCAAGGTCTTTCACTATCAAGAAGAGCTGCGCGGTCTTGCCAACGAGCTCAGCCAAGCTGGTATTGAGATTATCGGCTATCCAGCTCGCAAGGCGGTGCTTGAGGCTATCAAGACAGCCAAGCAGTCGCTGGATTTAGCGCAGGTTAAGTCTTATCAGTTTGAGTTTTCCCATGCAGCAATCCTGCAGACAATCCTAGAGAGTCTGGCCTTGGATTCGCAGGAGGAGGCCCAGCTGCTTGATTATATTCGCAAGAAAAACAGGACGGGACTCTTTGAATTCACCCAGACCAGATCGAGTGAATTTGATGATTTTTTACAGGAGCTGCCTTATCTGTTCGGCCCTAGCCAACAGGTTTTAGCTAGGGCCAGAGAGCTGGTTGACAACGAGAGAATATTGACAGCTCTAGATGATATAGAGCAGGTTCTGCAGAGCCTATCAGGATTGCTGGATCAGACAACCATGGACCTAGGGCAGGTAGCGGCCATGCCATACTATACTGGTCTGACCTTTAAGGTCTTTGGTGACCGAGTGCCAGATGCTTTTCTATCTGGTGGTCGCTATGACCAGCTTTTCAAGCGCTTTGGGGCAGCAGAACTGACAGCTATCGGCTGGTCCCTAGACATTGACAGTGTCTATCAGGCCATTCATGATGACCTACCGGACGAGGGTGGAAAGGAAGGTGATGGCAGATGAGTCAGATTACCATTGCCCTGACCAAGGGGCGGATTGAGAAAGATACGGTCAAGCTCTTGACCCAGGCTGGCTTTGATATGTCCTTCATGGCAGACAAGGGGCGCAGCTTGATTTTTGAAAGTCCAGACAGTCGCTTTCGCTTTCTCTTGGTCAAAGGGCCTGATGTGACGACCTATGTGCGCCATGGAGTCGCTGATTTGGGCATTGTCGGCAAGGATATTCTCTTTGAGCATCCGACTGGCTATCTGGAGCTGCTGGATCTGAACTTTGGGCTTTGTAAATTTTCACTGGCCTCGGTGCCCAGCTATGACCCTCATGATCACAAGCGCAAGCGGATTGCGACCAAGTACCCGACGGTGGCGACTGATTATTTTAATCAAAAGGGGGAAGATGTGGAAATCATCTCCATCCAAGGTAGCGTGGAGATTTCACCGGTGCTGGGTCTGGCGGATGCCATTGTCGATATTGTGGAGACAGGGCATACCCTGTCAGCTAACGGCCTGCTGGTTTTTGAAGACATTTGTCGGGTGTCAGCCCGGCTCATTGCTAATCAGGCTTCCCTGAAAAATAACCCGGATATCATGCCTTTTGTGGCAAAGTTTGAATCCCTAGTAGGAAGAAGAGAGGTGGCTTTTAAATGATAATTATCAAGCGTTTAAGTGGAAGTAACGAAGAAATTTCACGGATTTTATACGAAGAGCAGCTGCAGCTCAGCCAGCAGAACTTAGATGTGGAAGAAGCGGTGGCTGAGATTATAGAAACGGTCAAACAGGACGGTGACCAAGCTTTAAGAGACTATACCATGCTCTTTGACAAGGTTGAGGTGACAGATTTTGAGATTGGGCAGGAGCTGATTGATCAGGCTTTTGAGGAGATTGATCCAGAGGTCTTGGCCGCCTTGAAACATGCCCAAGCCAATATCGAATCCTACCACCGCCAGCAGTTGGAGACTGGTTTTGAGGATAGTCCCAGCGAGGGCGTTGTCCGTGGTCAGTTGATTCGGCCGATTGAGCGGGTCGGCACCTATGTACCTGGCGGCACCGCAGCCTATCCGTCCTCCGTCCTCATGAATGTTATCCCAGCTAAGATTGCCGGTGTCAAAGAAATCATCATGATTACACCGCCCCAGGAGCATTTTACCCCAGCGATTTTGGTCGCAGCCAAGCTGGCTGGTGTGGATCGGATTTTCCAAATTGGCGGAGCCCAAGGTGTAGCAGCTCTGGCTTATGGAACTGAGACCATTCCCAAGGTAGATAAGATAACGGGACCTGGCAATATCTTTGTGGCTACGGCCAAGAAGATGGTTTATGGTGTCGTGGGAATTGACATGATTGCTGGGCCTTCGGAGATTGGAGTCATTGCGGATCGTTCAGCCAGTCCAGTCTATGTGGCGGCCGACCTTCTATCGCAAGCTGAGCACGACAAGCTAGCTCGGGCTATTCTGGTGACCGACTCGGAGGTGCTGGCAGATCAAGTCGAAGCAGAGCTGGACAGACAGTTGAAAGAGCTGCCGCGAGAGGAAATCGCGCGTGCTTCGATTGAGAACAACGGCCGCATCATTCTTGCGCCTTCTAAGGAAGCCATGTTTGAGCTCATGAATCAGGTGGCACCTGAGCATTTGGAAATTGCCATGGATGATGCTTACAGCTATCTGGATCAGGTTGAAAATGCTGGTTCTGTCTTTCTGGGGCATTATACTAGCGAGCCGATCGGTGACTACTATGCGGGAGCCAACCACGTTTTACCGACAACCAGCACCAGCCGTTTTTCATCAGCTCTGGGTGTCTATGACTTCATCAAGCGCATCCAGTACACCCAGTACAGCCGTGCTGCTGTAGGTGCAGCTGACAAGGATATTACCAGTCTGGCCTATGCAGAAGGCCTGCAGGGACATGCTAAGGCCATCGAAGCCCGCAGACAGGAAAAATAAAAGGAGTTGCCATGAGACAAGCTGAAATCAAGCGTAAAACACAGGAGACCGATATTGAACTGGCTGTCAATCTTGACCAACAGGAGCCGGTAGCTATCGAGACCGGTGTCGGATTCTTTGACCATATGCTGACCCTTTTTGCCCGCCACAGTCGGATTTCTCTGACGGTCAAGGCTGAAGGCGACCTATGGGTGGACAGCCACCATACGGTTGAGGATGTGGGCATCGTGCTAGGGCAAGCTCTACGTCAGGCTTTGGGAGACAAGGCAGGTATCAACCGCTACGGCACTAGCTTTGTGCCTATGGACGAAACCCTAGGCATGGCCAGTCTGGACTTATCCGGTCGCTCCTATCTGGTCTTTGAGGCGGATTTTGACAATCCCAAGCTTGGAAATTTTGACACCGAGCTAGTGGAGGAATTTTTCCAAGCCCTAGCCTTTAATCTGCAGATGAATCTGCACCTGAAAGTCCTTCATGGCAAGAACAGCCACCACAAGGCGGAAAGTCTCTTTAAAGCGAGTGGCCGAGCTCTGCGGGAGGCTATTACCATAAATCCTGAGATTCATGGAGTCAACTCCACCAAGGGCTTGCTCTAGCTTGTCCTTCTGAGTGAAAGGAGTTGATGTAGAGATGATGATTGTTATTGATTATGACGCGGGAAATACTGCCAATGTTCTCCGCGCTCTGGCTCAGGTCGGAGTAGAAGCGCGTCTGTCAGCTGACCCGCAGGAAATTTTGGACGCTGATGGTTTGGTTTTACCTGGTGTCGGTGCTTTTCCTGCGGCTATGCAGGAGTTGGAAAAGCGAGGGCTGGTGTCAGTTATTCAGCAGGCTGTGGCTGATGGCAAGCCTCTCTTGGGGATTTGCTTAGGGATGCAGCTCCTGCTGGAGGTTGGATTGGAGAATGGTCAAAGCTCTGGACTGGGTTTGATTCCCGGTGTTTGCCGCCGGATTCCGGACCAGGCTGGTCTGCCTGTACCTCACATGGGCTGGAATGACTTACAAATTCAGCAGTCGTCTGCTTTGACAGCTGGTCTTGATGGCCAGTCAGTCTATTTCGTCCATAGCTACTATACGGATGTTCCAGAGGAGTACTTGGATGTGACGGCTGATTATGGGCTGCCTATCCCAGCCATGATTCACCGAGGCTCGGTCTTTGGCTGCCAGTTTCACCCAGAAAAGTCTGGTGCTGTTGGCCTCGGTATCCTAGAGAAGTTTAAGGAGTATGTCTATGAAAATACTGCCCGCTATTGATATCAAAGATGGCCAGGCCGTCCGCCTTTTTAAAGGGGATTTTAATCAGAAGACGGTAGTCAATCCCGATGTCTTGGAGCAAGCTCAAGTTTTCAAAGAAGCTGGGGTTACCATGATTCATGTGGTTGACTTGGATGGGGCCTTAGAAGGTCGGGCGGCCAATCGAGATTTGATTGCCCAGATTAAAGCGGAGACTGGTCTAGCTATCCAAGTCGGGGGCGGCATCCGCAGTCTGGAGCAGATTGAAGATTACCTGGCGGTTGGCATTGACCGTGTCATTATTGGCTCTATGGCTGTTAAGAATCCTGAATTTGTTGAGGCTGCGCTAGAGAGCTTTGGAAGCAGCAAAATCGTGATTGGCATTGATGCGAAAGAGGGGCTGGTTGCGACTGAGGGTTGGCTGGAGACCAGCAATCAGAACTATATCAGCCTGGCGCTGGCCATGGAAAAGATCGGTGTCCGACTCTTTGTATATACGGATGTAGACCGAGACGGTACTCTGACTGGCCCCAATATCCAGCATTATCAAAAATTGCTGGCGTCCCTCAAGCATGCTCAAGTCATTGCCTCTGGCGGCATCCAGTCAGCGGATGACTTAGAAGAGCTGAAAAAACTAGGCTTGGCTGGAGCCATTGTAGGCAAGGCCTATTACAGTGGACGAATTAGCCTAGAGCAGATCAAGGAAGCAGAAAGGGGCTAGCCATGCTGAAAAAACGAATCATTCCCTGTCTGGATGTCAAGGACGGCCGGGTGGTCAAGGGCATCAACTTTGTCAATCTGACTGATGTAGGAGATCCAGTCGATGCAGCCAAGGCCTACTATGAAGCTGGCTGCGATGAGTTGGTCTTTCTGGACATTACCGCTACTCATGAGGAGCGGGATACGACGGTCGAGATGGTCCGGCGCGTGGCGGAGCAGGTTTTCATTCCCTTTACCGTCGGGGGCGGCATTCGCACGGTTGAGGACATGAAGCGGATGCTGCAGGCTGGTGCGGATAAGGTTGCAGTTAATTCCTCAGCACTGGCAAATCCTCAGCTTTTGGCTGACTGCGCTGAGAAATTCGGCAGCCAATGTGTGGTGCTGGCCGTGGATGCTAAGAAAGAAGCGGATGGCAGCTGGCATGTCTATCTGGCTGGTGGCCGTAAGGACAGTGGTCGCGACCTGTTAGACTGGGTTCAAGAAGCTGTCAGTCTTGGAGCGGGGGAAATTCTTTTGACCAGTATGGACAAGGACGGGACCAAGTCTGGTTTTGACTTGCCAATGTTGGAAGTCGTCTCCCAAGTGGTTTCCGTTCCTATCATCGCCTCTGGTGGTGCTGGCAGTAGCCAGCATATCCTAGAAGTTTTTGAAAAGACTGCAGCGACAGGTGCTTTGGCAGCTTCAATTTTCCATTATGGTCAGGTCTCCATCTCAGAGACCAAAAAAGCCATGCAGGAAGCTGGATTGGAGGTGCGCATCTGATGACAGAAGTGAAGTTAGATTTTCAAAAGCAAGGCGGTCTTATACCTGCCATTATCCTAGACCACACCAGCAAAGAAGTCCTCATGCTGGCCTATCTCAATGAAGAAGCCTACCATCTGACTCGCACCAGCGGTCAGATGTGGTACTGGAGTCGGTCACGTCAGGAGCTTTGGCATAAGGGAGCCACCAGCGGCCACTACCAGACCGTCAAAAAAATCACAGCTGATTGCGACTTAGATACTCTGCTGATCGAGGTAGACCAACTGGGAGCAGCCTGCCACACCGGCGCTAAATCCTGCTTTTTCCATAAAATCTGGGATGAACAAGCCAGCAAAACTGACTAAAAGCTCCCTTGCTTTACTTTAGTACTTGGTTAATGCAAATATAAAACTAAGAAGTCAGTATCAAGAAACCGGCCTGCCATTGGAAAGAATTGCTTTTTATAGTAAAATAAGGACAGTAACAAGGAGATACTATGCTAGAAACCCTCTATCAAGAAGCCCTCAAACGCAAAAAAGAGCCCAAGGAAGGCTCCTATACCAGCTATCTCTATGACAAGGGGCTGGACAAGATTCTCAAAAAAGTCGGTGAAGAAGCGACTGAAGTAGTCATTGCGGCCAAAAACGCTGATAAGAACGAGATGGCCAATGAGACAGCTGATCTGCTCTACCATCTGGCGGTCGCTCTCGTCGAGACCGGCGTCAGTCTGGAAGAGGTAGAGGCCGTCCTCCAGGCCCGTCAGGGCAAGCAGAGCCGGATTCATGATCGACCTGAAATCGACCAATACTAAACGGATATAAGATTTGCAGAAAGGCGGCCCAGCATGCGCGACAACCATCTTCATACCTATTTTTCCTATGATTCTGAGGCGGATTTCTGTGACTATCTGGACCATTATGAGGGCGAGATTGTCACTACTGAGCACTATGATTTGTCCAATCCCTACCCCTACGAAGCTGTCTCGCCCCATGATGATGTACCTGACTATGCGGCCTATTCAGCAAAAATAGCAGAGCTGAACCAGCAGTATGGCAACCGCATCAAAAAGGGAATTGAAATTGGCTATTACGCTCCGCGTAAGGATGATATCCTAGCTTTCCTAGCAGACAAGGATTATGACCTCAAGCTCCTGTCTGTCCACCACAATGGCAGTTTTGACTATCTGGAAGATCCGGTCCTGCAGCTGGATAAGATGGAGCTGATTCCCCGATACCTGAGAGAGTTAGAAGAGGCTATCGAGGCTGTGCCAGCAGATGTACTAGCTCACTTTGACTACGGTTTCCGCAAATTTGAGCTTACCGTAGAGGAGTTAAAAACTTTTGAACCAGAGCTGCGACAGCTTTTCCAGAAGATGATTGACCATGGTTTGGCCTTTGAGCTTAACTGCAAGTCCATGTATCTATATGGTCACGAGGAACTCTATATCTATGCTCTCTCTCTAGTCAAGGAGCTGGGCGGCCAGCGCTTTTCAGTGGGATCAGACGGCCACAAGCTGGAGCATTTTAGATTGCAATTTGACCGAGTTGCCAAAATCTTAGCTGAGGCTGGTGTAGGCGAGGAGCAGTTGATCTAGAAGGAGAAATCATGGCCGAGATTAGGCCCTTAAAATCAGAGGAAATCCCGCTCTTAGAGGAATTTCTTTACCAAGCTATTTTTATTCCCCAAGGTCTAGCGCCGCTTTCTAGAAGCATCCTGAAAGAGCCAGATTTAGAGATGTATATCAAGGACTTTGGTCAGCAGTCAGATGATTGGGCTTTAGCAGCAGAAGTGGACGACCGGTTGGTCGGAGCCGTTTGGATTCGCATCATGAAAGATTACGGCTATTTTGACGACCAGACACCCTCTCTATCCATTTCATTCCTGCCTGACTTCAGAGGGCAAGGACTAGGCCAGCAGTTGATGACGGCCATGCTGGACTTGCTCAAAGCCAAAGGCTACCCAAGTGTCTCCCTCTCCGTTTCAAAAGACAATCCCGCCCTTCGCTTTTATCAAAGACTGGGCTTTGTTACGGTTGAAGAGAGGGAAGATGATTATTTGATGCTGTGCCGATTGTAATAAGAAAAGAAAACTCATGAAACTAGAACGATTAATCTATATTCTACTAGCCCTTTTGAATAAAAGGCAGATAACAGCTAAAGAAATTGCTGAACGTTTTGAAATATCTACCCGCACAGTATATCGAGATATGGATACGCTCAGCTTAGCTGGAATCCCTATCTACTCTGAACGTGGGGATAAGGGTGGTTTTTATATACCAGATGACTACAAGATGGACAGCAGCTTTTTCACAGAAGAAGAAAAGCAGTTTATCATCAATATGAGCCAAAATGTTGGCAAAATTGTTGGACATCCTAGTTTTGACAGCATTGAGCATAAGCTTACTTCTCAAGAGGCGACCGATAAGGTCAATCCATTTTACTTTGATCTTACTTCCTGGTCTCTCAATACAAATTATTTACTTGAAATTGAGCAGGCTATACAAACTGGGAAGAAAGTTTCCTTTTCTTATTTTTCTAAAAAACAAGAACGAAGCCAGCGAACGATTCTTCCTTACCGTCTGATTTTTAAACTAAATGCTTGGTATGTTATCGGCTACTGTTTAGAAAAGTTAGATTTTCGTTTTTTCAAACTCAGTAGGATTCGTGATTTGCATCCAGTAGAAGAGGGTATCGAAGCTGGAGATTACCCTCTTTTATCTCAAGAAAAGCTAGATCTTTTTCTAAATCCATCCAAAGATAAAGTTGAGGGCAATAAAGAAGAAGTAGAGCTGATTTTCACAGAGTCTGCGCTCCCAAAGATTTATGACCATTTCACAGAAGAAGAAATCACTGTTGAGCAAACCAGGATAAAGGTCCATGCTTTCAGAGCATTGACACCGGCCTTTTTCGAATTGATTTTAAGTTTTGCTCATCAAGTAAAAGTCATATCACCAAAAGAACTGCAGGATAAACTAATTGATACTCTTCAAAAAAATCTTCAGCAATATGACAGACTGTAGTCATATTGCTTTTTGTATACTCTTAAGTGGGCTCAAGCTTTCATTAGTTTGAAAACTGCCTAAATTATTTTTGGAGGTTCCAAATGGATACAAGAACATTAGCAGAAAGCTATTTTACTGCAGTCAATAAAGGTGGATGGGAAGATTTCGTAGCAGAAAACTTTAATTATGGAATGTGCGACAGTCAGGAGATCAGGCAAGGGCGTGATGTTTATCTGCAAGGTGCAGGTCAATTCTATGCTTTAAGCCAGCATCTTGAAGTGAAGAAGTTATTGGTAGGGGGACGAGAAGCAGCAGCTTTAAATCGCTATCGCCTGCAGTCACCACACGGAAAAGAACTAGAATTGGATGTCGCAGAATTTTTAAAATTTGACGAATCAGACAAATTAATTGCATCTACTATTTACTTTGATACTCATCGTTTCCAAGAGTTTATGCAAGGGAGATAAGCATGTAGAAAAGTCACCGAATGGTGGCTTTTTTCAGTAACCAATGACTTCTACAAATGCTTTATCGTATTATTTGTAAGTTTTCTTGCCAAGTGGTAAAATAAAGCCGAAATAAAATATGTTCTCCTAGAGCAATCTAATCGATTAGGAACAATTAATTTGACTGTTCTTCGTAGTCATATAAAGGAGTTGATTTTATGACTAATACTAGGCGAGCAGTGCTAGCACTGAGTTTGGGTGTTTTGTTATTGCTAGCAGTGGGCATTCTACTGCAGGTTCATTTTTGGAGAATGATCATTTTGCTAGGTCTATTCTTTTTTGCGGAAGTATTTATCATCTGGTACTCAGGAAGTAAGTCTAAGTCGCAGATCAATGGCAGGCAAAGCCTTGACCTCTTCTGGCTTTATATCAAAGGCTTGAAAATCTTTTATGTCACAATTGTGTGTCTTGCGATTTCTTTCATTTCCTTGTCTTCCAATCCTGCTTTCGATTTGTTTTTTGTGCTTGAGTTGTTAATATTCTTGCTCTTAAGCAATTATATCTTTAGCTCTCAGGGCATTCAACCGCCCAAGAAAGAGAGGGCTCTTAGAGTATAATAGCTTTGTTTGCAGCAGTCAATTTGATTGCTGTTTTTTCAAAAAAAGCCTGGATTTTTCCAGGCTTTTTTTTGAAATGTGCAGGCTTAGTGTGCTACACGTTTGCGAGCTGCTTTTTTACGGTTTTCTTCGATGAAAGCCGCTTTTTGTTCTTCAGGTTCGATGACTTTTTTCTTGACTGCATATACTGCGCCTGCCACAGCAGCAACAGTAGCTGCAACTCCTGTAAGAACGCCTTTTCCAAATCCTTTAGCCATGTGATTTCTCCTTTTCTGAACTTTTATTATTTATGTTATAATTAATAGTAACGAAAAATCAAAATTTTTTCAAGGAAAAAAGATGAAAACCAAGATAATTGTGATAGTGGGGCCTACGGCGGTTGGAAAAACGGCTCTGAGTATCGAGGTAGCCAAGCGCTTCAATGGCCAAATCATCAGCGGTGACAGCCAGCAGGTCTATCGTGGCTTGGATATTGGTACAGCTAAGATTCGTCCTGAAGAGCAGGAGGGTGTTCTCCATCATCTGCTGGATGTGAGGGAGGTTGGAGAAAGCTACTCGGCCTATGATTTTGTGACTGAGGCGGCTCAGGCTATTCGTGAGATTGCGGCTCAAGGTCAGCTTCCCATCATTTGCGGTGGCACAGGGCTCTATATCCAGAGCTTACTCGAGGGCTACCATCTGGGTGGTTCCGTCCCTCACGAGGAGATTCTGGCCTATCGGGCGCAGCTGGATAGTTGGTCAGATGAAGCTTTGTTTGGGAAAATAGCAGAGCTGGGTATCGGGATTCCTCAGATAAATCGACGCAGGGCTATGAGGGCGCTGGAGATTTCCCATCTGGGAGGTTCGCTAGAAAACAGCCAGCCAGATTATGAAGCTTTGCTGATTTGCCTTGATGATGAGAGAGAAAAACTTTATGAGCGAATCAATCAGCGAGTAGCTCTGATGATAGAAACCGGACTTTTAGAAGAAGCCCGTTGGCTGTTTGAGAATGCTCCAACCTGCCAAGCCAGCAAAGGCATCGGCTACAAGGAACTTTTCCCTTACTTTGAAGGTCAGATGAGCCTAGATGAGGCCGTGGATAAGCTCAAGCAGAACACCCGTCGTTTTGCCAAGCGCCAGCTGACTTGGTTTCGCAACCGCATGTCTGTAACCTTTTATCAGGTGGGAAATCCAGACTATAAAAATCAGGTCATGGAAGACATCAGGAAATTTTTGGACAAGTAGCTGGCTGACCAAGTCTTAGTAAGGATATGAGATGATAGAAACAGAGAAAAAAACAGAGCGTGTCTTTCTGGTAGGTGTGGAGCTGGCAGATACGGAGAATTTTGATCTATCCATGGAGGAGCTGCAAAGTCTAGCTAAGACGGCAGGGGCTGAGGTAGTTGGCTCCTATAGCCAGAAGCGGGAAAAGTATGACAGCAAGACCTTTGTCGGATCTGGCAAGTTAGAAGAAATCCGACAGATGGTTGATGCCGAAGAAATTTCGACTGTCATTGTCAATAATCGCCTGACACCCCGCCAAAATGTCAATCTAGAGGAAAGTTTGGGCGTCAAGGTCATTGACCGGATGCAGCTGATTTTGGATATTTTTGCTATGAGAGCTAGGAGTCACGAGGGCAAGTTGCAGGTGCATCTGGCCCAGCTCAAGTACCTCCTGCCACGTTTGGTTGGACAGGGCATCATGCTCAGCCGTCAGGCAGGTGGCATTGGCTCTCGTGGTCCTGGTGAAAGTCAGCTGGAGCTGAATCGACGCAGTGTTCGCAATCAGATTCATGATATTGAGCGCCAGCTCAAGGCTGTGGAGAAAAACCGGGCAACCGTTCGTGAAAAGCGGCTGGAATCCAGTATTTTCAAAATCGGCCTCATCGGCTATACCAATGCTGGAAAGTCTACGATCATGAACTGCTTGACCAGTAAGAGCCAGTATGAGGCAGACGAACTCTTTGCGACGCTAGACGCTACGACCAAGAACATCAACCTCAGTGGCCAACTCAATGTCACTCTGACAGACACAGTTGGCTTCATTCAGGATTTGCCGACAGAGCTGGTATCCAGCTTTAAATCCACACTGGAAGAGAGCAAAAATGTTGATTTGCTGGTTCATGTCATTGACGCCAGCGACCCTCATCATGAGGAGCATGAAAAGACCGTCCTTGACATCATGAATGAGCTGGACATGCTGGATATTCCCCGGCTGACTCTCTATAACAAAGCGGATAAGGCGGAGGATTTCACCCCGACCTTGACTCCTTATTCTTTGATTTCGGCTAAGGCGGACAATAGCAGAGCTATTTTGCAGCAAGTCCTGCTGGAGCGGATGAAAGAGCTCTTTTTGCCTTTTACCATCAAGGTAGCACCGGCTAAAGCTTACAAGATTCATGATTTAGAGAAAGTTGCAATTATCGGAAATCGAGAATACATAGACGATGTCGAAGTCATTTCAGGCTGGATTGCCGAGAAAAACAAATGGAAACTGGAAGAATTTTATGACTGATTATATTGACCTGGCCCTCAAATACGGCGGTTTTACAAGCCTAGACAGGGTCTACTTAGAGCAAGTGTTGGCTGGCCTGACAGAGGAGCAGAAGCGTAGCTTTATCACTCCGCCCCCCAGTGTTATCAATGCTTACTTTGCTGAGCTTTATCAAAAGAAAAGTCCGGAAGCCGCGACAGCCTATTTTTTAGAGATTAGCCAGGCGCTGGACTTGTGGAATGCGGAGCCTAGCTTTGTAGAAAGCAAGCCTTTTGTACGGCTTAATCTTTCTGGCAAGTCCTATGGATTTTGCTATGAGAGCGAGGAAGTCGGCTTGGTCTTTCCTGAAAAGCCAGAGCCAGTAACAGCCGATTTACTCTTTGAAATCGCCCAAGTCTTTCCACAGTACTTGGTCTACGAAGAAGCTGGGAGAATAAAAATGGTGCCTCTCAATGCTGAGTCTCAAGTCGTGGACAGTCAGGCGCTTACTGCTTTGACCGATTGGCAGCAGCTAGCAGATGGCAGTCAGAGAGTTCTGGGCTACAATCAAGATGAAGTTAGTCAGTTAGCCCAGTCCTATGCTGGCAAAAAATACTATCACTCGCAGAATCGCTCTGCCATGATTTATATCATTTAGAAAGAACAATATGCAATTACAATTTTTAGGAACCGGAGCCGGTCAGCCATCCAAGGCTCGCAATGTGTCCAGCCTTGTCCTCAAGCTGTTGGAGGAAATCAATGAGGTCTGGATGTTTGACTGCGGTGAAGGTACCCAGCACCAGATTTTGGAGACGACGATTAAACCGCGCAAAATCAGCAAGATTTTCATCACGCATCTGCATGGCGACCATATTTTTGGCTTGCCGGGCTTTCTATCCAGTCGTTCTTTTCAGGCTAATGAAGAACAGACAGACCTAGCAATTTATGGTCCCAAAGGCATTAAAAACTTTGTCCTGTCTAGCCTGCGCGTGTCTGGTTCTCGTCTGCCTTATCGGATTGATTTTCATGAGTTTGATGAAAATAGTCTGGGCAAGATTCTTGAAACGGACAAGTTCACAGTTTATGCGGATAAGCTGGATCACACGATTTTTTGTGTGGGATATCGGGTGATGCAGAAAGATTTGGAAGGAACGCTGGATGCAGATAAGCTACGAGCTGTGGGTGTTCCCTTTGGCCCCCTCTTTGGCAAGGTCAAGAACGGTCAGGATATCGTCCTAGAGGATGGGACCAAAATCATTGCAGCCGACTATATCTCAGCCCCTCGTCCGGGCAAGACCATTGCTATTCTGGGTGATACTCGGAAGACTGCTGCCAGCGTTCGCTTAGCAGTGGCAGCAGATGTACTGGTCCATGAAGCAACTTATGGCAAGGGAGACGAAAAATTGGCCCGTAACCACGGTCATTCTACCAATATGCAAGCCGCAGAAGTAGCCAAGGAAGCTGGTGCTAAGCGCCTCCTTCTCAATCATATCAGTGCTCGCTTTCTAGCCAAGGACATCAGCCAAATGCGTCGCGATGCCAGTGCTGTCTTTGAAAAGGTCCATGTGGTCAAGGACTTGGAAGAGGTGGAGATATGAGAACCATCATCATCACAGGGGCTAGCGGTGGACTGGCTCAGGAAATGGTTAAGCTCTTGCACCATGACCGACTGATTTTGGTCGGACGGAGCAAGGCTAAGCTGGAAAAACTATATGGAGAAAGGGAAAATCTTGACCTAGTGGAGCTGGATATCACTGACAGCTCAGCTTTGGAAAGATTTGCTGGGCGGATTGACAGTCAGTATGGCCACGTAGATGTCCTGGTCAATAACGCTGGCTATGGGATTTTTGAGGAATTTGACAAAATCAGCTCCAGTGATATCGAGGCCATGTTTGAGGTCAATACCTTTGCCCTGATGAACCTGTCCCGGATCTTTGGAGCTCGCATGAAGCAGGCAGGTCAAGGACATATCGTCAATATCGTTAGTATGGCCGGCCTCATTGCTAGTAGCAAGTCTAGTCTTTACTCAGCGACTAAGTTTGCGGCTATTGGTTTTTCCAACGCCCTGCGTTTGGAACTCCTGCCTTTTGGGGTCTATGTCACGACGGTGAACCCAGGTCCTATTAAAACTTCCTTTTTCGATCAAGCGGATCCTGATGGTTCCTATGTAAAAGCAGTCGACAAGTATATCCTTGAGCCTGACTTTGTAGCGAGCAAAATTGTCAGCTCCTTTGGCAAAAAGAAGCGGGAAATGAATCTACCTGGGATTCTCAATCTAGCGCACAAGCTTTATACCCTTTTTCCAAGAATTGCCGACAAGATGGCAGCCAATATGTTTAACTATAAGTGAGGTTTTATGACAGCTAATCTACAAGCCTACAAAGCTCATCTGCAGGCGCCTTGGGGCAAGCTTCAGTATGATATTGTTTTTGCCTTTCTAGAGTCACTGAAGGACAAGAAAATCCTGGATTTCGGCAGTGGTTTTGGAATTGTGGCTGATTTTCTAGCGGAAAAGAACCAAGTGACCGCCATCGAGCCGAGTTCAGAATTGATTTCCGAGCGCAAGCAGAACTTTTCCTATGAGCAATTGCATGGCAGCTTGGATCTTCTGCAAAAATTACCTGACCAGTCTTTTGATGTCATCGTATGTCATAATGTCTTAGAGTATGTATCTGACCCTGCTCTTTATTTAGCAGAATTTTCCAGACTATTAAAAAAGGGCGGCAAAATTTCTCTGGTTAAGCATCACGAGGTTGGGCGTATTATGCATACGGTAGTTTTTGAAAATGACCCAGAAAAGGCCCAGCAGCTTTTGGCGGGTCAGGAATATCAAACCCACAGCATGGGAGCTGCAAAGGTCTATCAGATTAAAGAAGTGATTTCAGGTCTTCCATTAGAAGTTGAGGATTATCAGGGAGTACGAATTTTTTACGGGCTGCAATCCAATTACTACAAAACTGCCCCTGACTGGGCTGAAAAGATGCTTGAGATGGAGCTGGCTGTCTGCAACCAATCTCCTTATCGAGACATCGCTGCCTTTCAGCATGTTTGGCTAGTCAAGTCCTAAATTGAATGAAAAAGCGCTCATTTACATCTTAAACAAACCTCGTAAGGAGAAAACTTGATGCAAGGGAGAGAAGTCATAGAGCCAGGGTAGCCAGTCAATTATGCCCTGCTCAGCCTTTTTCAATATATCGCTTCTGTGTTTGTGATTATGGTCCATTGCCAGAGGCTTTTTGAACATGAAGCTCTACATTTTATTCAGAAGAGTATGTTTGGCCGCATGGCGGTCCCTTTCTTTTTAATTTCTTCAGCCTATTTTTTCCGAGTACGCTGGAAGCAAGAGCCTCAAGACGTGAAACTTACTCTGTATATTAAAGGTATTTTAAAGGTCTATGGCTTTTGGAGCTTGGTCTATCTCCCCTATGCTTTGACTTATTTCCAATCTCTGCATTTCCCCCTCTATCTAGCTCCTCTGGCTATTCTAGCAGCGCTCCTCTACATCGGAATGAGTTACCAGCTCTGGTATATCCCCGCCTTTCTCTTAGGCTTGCTGCTGGTCCATTTTTTGTATAGGAAGTTGGGTCCCAAGAAAACATTTGCCCTTTTGTTAATTCTCTACGCCTTAGGTGCTATTGAGACTTATCACGCCTATCTGTCGCCTAGTCTGCTGACAGACTGGTATGATGCTTATGCCAAGCTCTTTTTCACCAGCAGGAATGGCCTCTTCTATACGCCCATTTTTATCTATTTAGGCTACTTTCTAGCTGATTACGGGCAGATAGCCTTATTTCAGAAAAAACGCTGGCTGTCTCTTCTGTTGGCAAGTCTTTTCCTAGCAGGCGAAGGAATACTGGTTTACATCAGGCAGGGACTGGATAAAAACTTTTTCTTTGCTCTCATTCCCTTTACGCTCTTCTTATTCAATTGGCTGTTAAAAACTCAGTGGAAGCGTAAAAAAAAACTGGCGACATTTAAAAGATTTAAGTATCCTTTATTTCTTTCTCCATCCTATCTTTATTGAGTTATCTTTCTTTCTGCTCAAATCCCAGCAGCTGACCAAGTGGGAAAATGGCCGTTGGACCTTCCTTCTGACGATTATCCTAACCCATCTGACGTCAGAGTTGGTGATTCGATGGCGAGGGAAAAAACAGAAAAGAAGTGAAAGTTTAGTTTTTGAAGAAAATCATATAGAACGTTAAGAGCAACTATCAATTTTGAATAGAATTAGCTATAAAAACATTTCAAAGGAGTTCCACATGCTTAAACGTCTACAACAGCAACTGGCTTTTACCAATGAGCTGGAAAAGCTGAAAGCCACTCATCGCAACAATCGAACCTTGGACGCCTATCGTTTTGAGAATTCTGCTGAGCATAGTTGGCAGGGGGCGCTTATGGCGCTAGTCTTTCGAGAATATATCCCCGAAGAAGTCAATCTGGAAAAGGTCATGTCTATGTTACTGATTCATGATTTGGGCGAAATATATGCTGGCGATACCTTTATCTTTGACGATGTGGGCAAGAGCGATTCTTACGATAGAGAGTTTGAGTCCTTGAAAATCAGTTTAGACAAGCTGCCGTCGGATCAGCAGGAATCCTTTTTAGGGCTTTGGCAGGAGTTTGAAACCGGTATTAGCATGGAGGCTAAATATGCCCGAGTGCTGGATGCTCTGGTTCCCCTGCTCAATCACTTGGAAGTCGCTCAGCCCCATGACAACCCTCATGGCCTGACCAAGTCGCAGGTCATCGCAAAGAAATCCTTTATCCAAGAAACCTCTGAAAATCTTTGGGAATTGGCTCAGGAAGTTATTGACCAAAGTGTTGCCAAGGGGCTTTACCTAGATGAGTGATCCTGAGAGTTTTGCTCGTAGATAGAAAGTTTGAGACTGGTTGAACCAGTCTTTTCGTGTTATAATATTCAGACAAGATTGAACGGAGAAAGTGTTTCACTTATCATGATTAGCTCAAAATACGACTGGCAGTTTGCCACAAATTTTACAGACGAAAAATTTTTAAAAAAGGCCAAGAAAGCCGGATTGGAACCCGCCGCTGCCAGTCTCCTTTACCAAAGAGGTGTGCAGACTGAAGAGGCTTTACAGGAATTTTTGGAGCCTAGTTTAGACCAGCTTCACGACCCTTATGATCTGCATGATATGGAGCGGGCAGTGAATCGCATTCGCTCAGCAATTGAGAATTATGAACAGATTTTAATCTATGGTGATTATGATGCTGATGGTATGACCTCGGCATCTATTGTCAAGGAAACCTTGGAGCAGCTGGGGGCTGAGTGTCAAGTTTATCTGCCTAATCGCTTTACGGACGGTTATGGTCCTAATAGCAGTGTTTACAAGTATTTTATTGAAAATCAAGGCATCTCGCTCATTATTACAGTGGATAATGGAGTAGCGGGCCTCGAAGCTATCGATCTGGCCCAATCTCTGGGCGTGGATGTCATCGTGACGGATCACCACTCCATGCCTGAGGAGTTGCCAAATGCCTATGCGATTGTTCATCCGGAACATAGAGGAGCGGATTACCCTTTCAAGCATCTAGCTGGTTGTGGAGTGGCTTTTAAGTTGGCAACAGCCTTGCTGGAAGAAGTCCAAGTCGAACTTTTGGACTTAGTGGCTATCGGTACCATTGCTGATATGGTCAGTCTGACGGGAGAGAATCGGATTTTGGTCAAATACGGCCTTTCCGTCCTCAAAAATACCCAGCGGGTGGGTCTTCAGGAGCTCTTCAAAATCGCAGGCATTCAGCCAGATGAGCTAGACGAAGAAACGGTTGGCTTCCAGCTTGCTCCTCGACTCAATGCACTGGGACGGCTGGATGATCCAAATCCAGCGGTTGAGCTTTTAACAGGCTTTGATGACGAAGAAGCTCGTGATATTGCTCTCATGATTAACCAGAAAAATGACGAGCGCAAGGAAATCGTCCAGCAGATTTATGAAGAAGCACAAACCATGCTGGACCCTAAGAGACCAGTGCAGGTACTGGCTAAGGAAGGCTGGAATCCTGGAGTGCTAGGGATTGTCGCTGGGCGCTTGCTGGAAGAGTTGCACCAGCCAGTCATAGTGCTCAATATTGAGGATGGTATCGCTAAGGGCAGCGCCCGCAGTATTGAAGCGGTCAATATTTTTGAAGCCTTGGACAGTCATCGTGATCTCTTTGTAGCTTTTGGTGGCCATGCTGGAGCGGCTGGAATGACTCTTGAAGCAGACAAACTAGCAGAGCTATCTGATATCCTGACAGCCTACATCTTAGACAATGATTTAGATTTGACTGGCAAAACAGTCCTGTATTTGGACGAGGAGCTGCACCTGCCAGAACTGACCCTGGATACACTCAAAAGCTTTGAAAAACTGGCGCCTTTTGGTATGGATAATAAGAAGCCGCTTTTTTACCTCAAGGATTTTAAAGTGGACAATACTCGGACTATGGGAGCTGGCAATAGCCATCTCAAGCTAAAAATTTCTCAACAAGATGCATCTTTTGAAGTAGTAGCTTTTGGGCAAGGAAGCCTGGCGACAGAGTTTGCCCAAACCAAGAATCTGGAGCTGTCTGTCAGCCTCTCTGTTAATAAATGGAATGGACAGACTAGTCTCCAGCTCATGCTGGTAGATGCTCGTGTGGACGGCGTTCAGCTTTTCAATATCCGCAGCAAAAATGCGACGCTGCCTGACAAGGTTCCAGTCTTGCGTTTCACAGAAGAGCTGCCAGATTTGACAAATAGCAGAGCGGTTGTGGTTTATGACCTGCCTGATGATTTGCAGGACTTGAAGACGATTTTTCAGTCTCAGGATTTCGAAGCTATTTACTTTAAGAATGAGATTGCCAAGCCTTACTATCTGACTGGTTATGGTAACCGTGAGCAATTTGCCAAACTCTACAAGACTATCTATCAGTTTCCCGAGTTTGACGTTCGCTATAAGCTTAAGGATCTAGCAGATTATCTGAAAATTGACCCAATTCTCTTGGTCAAAATGATTCAAATTTTTGAAGAGCTGGGCTTTGTCAGCATCACAGAAGGAGTCATGACGGTCAATAAGGAAGCTGAAAAGAAAGAAATTGACAGCAGTCACATTTACCAAGACCTCAAGCGCCTAGTCAAAGAACAAGAACTCATGGCACTGGGAACTGTGCAGGAGATTTATGATTATTTGATGGAAGCAGACTGAAAATTGTTCAGCTAATCTCGTTAAAAAGTGAGTGTCTTGGACCTATGGCTCAGCATGTTAGGGAAAAGGAAGTTTCGCTCTTGGAACTAGTAGAAAAACGATAATAAAGAATAACCAACTTAATCCCGGCCTCAATGTGATGGTCTATGAATGGCTCAGACATGATTTTTCAGATTAAATAATAGATACCAATAAAAAGTAAGTTTTCTGTTACCATTTGGATGAAAAAGTGATATAATAGAGAGTAAAAAATTTTTTTGAAAGAAAGTATATCATGAATTTAAAAGATTACATTGCAACAATCGAAAATTATCCAAAGGAAGGCGTGACATTCCGTGATATCAGCCCATTGATGGCTGACGGAAATGCATATAGCTACGCTGTTCGTGAGATTGTTCAGTATGCGACAGACAAGAAGATTGACATGATCGTTGGACCGGAAGCTCGTGGCTTTATCGTGGGTTGTCCAGTTGCCTTTGAGTTAGGAATCGGCTTTGCTCCAGTCCGTAAGCCTGGTAAGCTTCCTCGTGAGGTTATCTCAGCTGACTATGAAAAAGAGTATGGTATGGATACCTTGACCATGCATGCGGATGCTATCAAGCCAGGTCAGCGCGTTCTGATTGTCGATGATCTTCTTGCGACTGGTGGAACAGTGAAGGCAACGATTGAGATGATTGAGCGCCTTGGCGGCGTAGTAGCTGGCTGTGCCTTCCTTATTGAGCTGGATGAGCTCAATGGTCGCGAAGCTATCGGTGAATACGACTACAAGGTTCTGATGCACTATTAATACATAGTTTCTAGCTATATCTAGTTAGAGAAAAAGTATAATTGAAAACTATATCTCCTTTCAGTATAATGAAAGTACATTGGATAAACAAAGAATAGGCTGGAAAAGTATTTCCAAGCCTTTCTAACGATTGAAGGAGATATTTTCATGCCAATTAAGATTGATAAGAAACTGCCAGCTGTTGACATTTTAAGTTCTGAGAATATTTTTGTCATGGATGACGACAGGGCGGACCATCAGGATATCCGCCCTCTGAATATTCTGGTACTCAATCTCATGCCCCAGAAAATGGTGACGGAGACTCAGATACTGCGCCATTTGGCTAATACCCCGCTGCAGTTGACTATTGACTTCCTCTACATGAGCTCTCACCAGTCTAAAACGACACGTGCAGAGCATATGGAGACTTTCTATAAGACTTTTGATGAGGTTAAGAATCGCTATTTTGATGGCTTGATTATCACTGGTGCGCCAGTAGAGCATCTGCCTTTTGAAGCGGTGGACTACTGGGAAGAGTTCCAGCAGGTGATTGAATGGTCCAAGACCCATGTCTTTTCGACTCTGCATATCTGTTGGGGAGCTCAGGCTGGACTTTACGCTCGCTACGGCGTTGACAAGCACCAGATGATGCGCAAATTATCGGGTGTTTATAGCCAGTCAGCTGATAGCAGCAATCTGCTTTTCCGTGGCTTTGACGATGAGTTTTATGCACCGCATTCCCGTCATACTGAAGTTCTGAAGGAAGATATTGTCAACCTGACCAATCTGGAAATTCTCTCATATGGTGAAGATACCGGCCTCTCCGTGCTGGCTAGCCGAGACTTGCGAGAGGTGTATAGCTTCGGTCACATGGAATACGACCGCGATACTCTATCCAAGGAGTATTTCCGCGATTTAAAGGCGGGCAAGAATCCACACATTCCAGAGAATTATTTCAAAAACGATGATGTCCATGCTACACCGGCCTTGCGTTGGAGTTCAGCCGCGGCACTCTTTTTCAGCAATTGGGTCAATTACGCTGTCTATCAGGAGACGCCTTTTGACTGGGAAAGTCCTGAAAATGATGTATCGTTTTTTGCTTATCTATAAGAGGTAACATGACTTATTTATCAGCTTTTAAATCGGGCAATCTTGTAATCCCGAGTGCCCTTCTTTTACATTTTAAGGACATCTTTGATTCCAGCGATGATTTTTTGGTCTGGCAGTTTTTCTATCTGCAAAATACGACTTCTCTGGAAGAGCTGGCGCCTAGTCAGATTGCGGAGCATATTGGCAAGACCCTGTCGGAAGTCAATCGCTCTATGTCCCATTTGACGGAGAAAGGTCTCTTACAGTATAAGACCATTGAGCTGAATGGAGAGACAGAGGTTATCTTTGATGCTTCACCGGCTTTGGAAAAGCTGGATGAACTGCTGGCAGCAAAAAGCGGTCATCAGACTGTAGCAAAGGCGCCTCAGAATGTTTTGAAAGACTTGGTGGAGACCTTCCAGCAGGAGCTGGGTCGTCTCTTGACACCCTTTGAAATTGAGGACTTGACCAAGACTGTTCAAGATGATAAAACCAATCCTGACTTGGTCAAGGCTGCCCTTCGTGAGGCTGTGTTTAATGGCAAGGCCAACTGGAAATATATTCAGGCTATCTTGCGCAATTGGCGTAAAGAAGGTATCACCACACTTGCTCAGGTAGAAGCCAAGCGGGAAGAACGTGAAGCAGCTAATCCTCAAAATGTGACAGTTTCAGATGATTTCCTCAATGCCATGAATTTGTGGAAGGACTGACTTTATTTGATTTACAGCGGCCTGTTAGATATGACAGGCCCTTGATTTTATAAAAAAGGAGAAAAGTATGACCTATCAATTGCCAAAAGTCTGGTCTGCTGCGGACAGCGACCAAGGGAAATTTTCAGGTATCAATCAGCCTACTGCTGGCGCGCGCTTTGAGCAGAAGCTTCCTGTCGGTAAAGAGACTTTTCAGCTTTATTCACTTGGGACTCCTAATGGGGTCAAGGTGACGATTATGCTAGAGGAACTACTTGCAGCAGGTGTGACAGAGGCTGCCTATGACCTCTATAAGATCAGCATCATGGACGGCGACCAATTTGGCTCAGATTTTGTGAAAATCAATCCCAACTCTAAGATTCCGGCCTTGTTGGATCAGTCAGCTGATAAGCCGATTCCTGTCTTCGAGTCAGCCAATATTCTGCTCTATCTGGCAGAGAAGTTTGGGAAGCTGATTCCGTCAGATTTGGCTGGTCGGACTGAGGTGCTCAACTGGCTCTTCTGGCAGACAGGCGCGGCGCCCTTCTTGGGTGGTGGGTTCGGTCATTTCTTTAACTATGCTCCAGAAAAGCTAGAATACCCTATCAATCGCTTTACCATGGAAGCCAAACGACAGCTGGATTTGTTGGACAAAGAATTGGCCAAGAAAGCTTATATCGCTGGAGATGACTACAGTATTGCTGATATTGCTATCTGGTCTTGGTATGGTCAGTTGGTGCAGGATAGGCTCTATCCAGGCGCAGCTGAGTTCTTGGATGCCACCTCCTATAAACATTTATCTGCTTGGGCGGAGAAGCTTGCAGCTCGTCCGGCAGTCCAGCGAGGTTTAGCTGCTGAGTATCAAGAAATCAAATAAAAAAGTGTCGGGTGGGAATATCCCATCACCAAGTGACGAGACAAAATTAGTTTATCAACAGGCTGATTTTTCTTTCGTTGCTTTTTTTATACCCTTAAAAATGATATACTGAATAGAAGAATGTTTAGAAAAGAGTGAGCAATGCAAAAAAAGACTATTTCCCAACGCTTGGAGCGAGTAGCTGCTTTTGTGCCGGATGGGGCAAAGTTGCTGGATGTTGGGAGCGATCACGCCTATCTGCCTATTTATTTGATTCAGCAAGGACGGATTGAGAAGGCTCTGGCCGGAGAAGTGGTAGAGGGGCCTTTTCAGTCTGCCCAGAAAAATGTGGCAGAGCATGGGCTGACGGAGCAGATTGAGGTTCGTCTTGCCAATGGTCTGGCGGCTTTTGAAGTAGAAGAGCAGATTGACACCATCGTTATCGCTGGCATGGGTGGTCGCTTGATTTCAGAGATTTTGGAAAATGGCAGAGCTAAGCTTGGGTCTATTTCCCGCTTGATTTTGCAGCCCAATAACCGAGAGAATGAGCTTCGCAGCTGGCTGGTATCTAACGGCTTTCGCTTGCTGGCTGAGGATATCTTAGAAGAGGCTGGAAAGTTTTATGAAATCATAATTGCTGAAGCAGGCCAGCAAACTTTGACAGAGCAAGAAAAGCGTTTCGGACCTTTTCTGCTAGAGCAGCAATCGCCTGTTTTTCAGCTAAGATGGCAGAAAGAATTGAAGAAACTTGAAGGAGCTCTGGCCCATATCCCAGAAAAAAATGAGCTAGAACGCTCTGCTATGTCCCAAAAAATCGAAAGTATCAAGGAGGTGCTCCATGCTAGCAAGTGAAATCATCGCCCGTTATGAAGCCTATTGCCCGCAAGAACTGTCCATGGAGGGCGACATTTCAGGACTGCAAATCGGGACCTTGGATAAGGAAGTGGACAAGGTTCTAGTGGCATTGGATATTCGTGAGCAGACAGTGGCGGAGGCTATTGAGGCAGGTGCTGGACTGATTATCGTTAAGCATGCGCCTATTTTTCGCCCGCTCAAGGACCTAGTGGCGGATAAGGCGCAAAATCAGATGATTTTAGACCTCATCAAGCATGATATTGCTGTCTATGTCAGTCATACCAATATCGATGTTGTGGAGGACGGTCTTAATGACTGGTTCTGTCAGCTTTTAGAGATTCAAGAGACAAGTTTTCTCAGTCAAACGAGTCCAGATCATGGTATTGGCCGTGTTGGGAAGATTGCTCCTCAGACCTTTGGGGATTTTGCGGCTAAGGTCAAGGCAACTTTTGGACTAGATAGCTTGCGTCTGGTCGCTTATGAAGAAGCAGATCTCGAACGCGTGATTGAGCGTGTGGCTATTTGTGGCGGAAGCGGTCAGTCCTTTTATCCAGAGGCTATTGCCAAGGGAGCGCAGGTCTACATTACAGGTGATATTTACTATCATACAGCTCAGGAAATGCTGACAGAGGGGCTTTTGGCGCTGGATCCTGGACATCATATTGAGGTTCTTTTTACAGAGAAATTGAAAGAAAAGCTTGATGCATGGAAGGCAGAAGAGGGATGGGAGCTTGAGATTCTGGCTAGTCAGGCTTGGACCAATCCTTTCCGACATATTTGATAGGGAGCGACATGAAAAAAGTAGCAGTAATTGGTGCTGGGATTGTCGGATCAACAGCAGCTTACTATCTGTCCCAATCCCCGGATGTGGAAGTGACTGTCTTTGATGACGGCAAGGGGCAGGCAACCAAGGCAGCCGCTGGCATTATCAGTCCTTGGTTTTCAAAGCGTCGCAACAAAGCTTGGTACAGGATGGCGCGTCTGGGCGCTGATTTTTATCAGGACTTGATTGCGGATCTGAAAGCGGCTGGTATTCAGACAGACTTTTACCAACAAACAGGTGTTTATCTGCTGAAAAAGGATGAGAGCAAGCTGCAGGAGCTTTATGATTTGGCTTCTAATCGTTGGGAAGAGTCGCCCTTAATAGGAGACTTGAGTCTTCTCAATCGTCAGGAAGTCCATGAGAAATTTCCAGACTTGCAAGGCTTTGAGAGGCTTCTCTATGCTTCCGGCGGGGCTCGTGTGGAGGGAGCACTCTTGACGGAGACGCTTCTGAAAGCTAGCAAGGCAGAGTTGGTTGAGAAAAAGGTAAGATTGACAGTAGAAGGAGAGCAACTTCTTGTGGACGGACGCAGCTTTGACTGTGTTATCTTAGCTGTGGGGGCATGGATGGGAGAAATCTTGCAGCCACTGGACTATAAGACAGATGTTCGGCCGCAAAAAGGACAGCTACGTGATTTTAAGCTGGCTGAAAAGACAGATGACTACCCTGTTGTGATGCCTGAGGGCGAGTTGGATATCATTCCTTTTCTAGCAGGTAAGGTCAGTGTCGGTGCTAGTCATGAAAATGATCAGGGCTTTGATTTGACGGTTGATAAGACGGTGCTGAATCAGTTGCAGCGAGAATCGGAAACTTACTTGCCAAGGCTGTCTAAAGCAGAGATTTTAGGTGAGCGCGTGGGAACACGAGCTTATACCAGCGACTTTGCTCCTTTCTTTGGGTCTGTTCCAGACTTGCCGCATGTCTACGCAGCCAGCGGTCTAGGCTCTTCTGGTCTGACAACTGGCCCACTCATCGGACGCCAATTGGCTCAGATGGCTTTAGGAGAAGCGGGGCTGCTGAATCCAGCTGACTATCCTATTGAGCGGTATGTGAAGAAGGTTTGATATGACAGAAACTATTTTGAATTGGGTCAATGTTTGTGTAAAAAAAGATGATGAAATTTTACTGCTTAATCGCCAGCATGATAACTTTAAAGGGTGGATACAACCAGGCGGGAAGGTGGAGTTTCCAGAATCTTTCTTCGAAGCTGCAAGGCGCGAATTAAAAGAAGAAACAGGGCTGACTGCTCTAAACATGAAATTGAAGGGAATTTCAGGCTTCACTAATCCGAGTAAAAAAGAACGGTATGTGTATTACGATTTTCTTTGTACTGCCTTTGAGGGGCAAGTTAGGGGAAACGATCATGAAGGGGAGCCCAAATGGTGGAAGATTTCGGAACTTGGCCAAATAGATATGCAGGACGACATACGTGAACGTTTGCCTCTCTACTGGCGGAAAGGCTCTTTCGAGCGGATTCATTACTGGAATGAGGAAGAACACTGTATCGGAGAAACCAAGACGATTTTGTATGATTGATTTTAGAGAATAAGGAGAAATTATGGACTGGTTACGATCGCAGCCTGTGGTTATGCAGGCATTCTTGGCTGGGCTTTTTACATGGGGATGTACCATTGTAGGCTCGGCTGTTGTATTTTTCTTTAAACAGGTCAGTCGTAAGCTGCTGGATATTATGATGGGATTTGCGGCAGGGGTCATGATTGCGGCTTCCTTTTGGTCGCTTCTGGCGCCGTCGATTGAATATGCCCAAAGTTCTTATGGCAAGCTGTCCTGGCTGCCCGCAGCGATTGGCTTTTTAGTGGGAGGTTTTTTCCTGCGGCTGATTGATGCAGTGGTGCCTCACTTGCACTTGAGCAAGGATATTTCGGAGGCAGAGAGTGTTTCTGAGCATAGCCGAAAGAAGCTGTCCAAGACAGCCCTACTCTTTTTAGCCATTACCATTCACAATTTCCCAGAAGGTTTGGCAGTTGGAGTAGCCTTTGGTGCTTTGGCCGCCAATCCTAGCCCGGAAGCCTTTGTCGGCGCGATTGGCCTAGCTTTGGGAATTGGCCTGCAGAATGTTCCAGAAGGAGCGGCTTTGTCCATTCCGATTCGGACGGACGGCAAGTCTCGGCTTAAAGCCTTTTACTGGGGCTCCATGTCTGCGATTGTAGAGCCAATCGGAGCTGTTCTGGGAGCAGTAGCTGTTATGGCCATGACGGCTATTCTGCCCTATGCCCTTTCCTTTGCAGCAGGAGCTATGATTTTCGTGGTGGTAGAGGAGTTGATACCGGATTCGCAGACCAATGGCAATACAGATGTGGCGACTTTAGGTCTCATGATGGGCTTTGTTCTCATGATGGTCTTGTATGTGGCTTTGGGCTGATACCAACTTGGAATCAAAGAGCGGAAGAAAGCGGAATTTCCGCTCTTTTTCTTTTATTTAAGGCTAGTGAAAAGGATGACATCCGCTTTCAAAAATGGTAGAATAAGGAGAATACATTAAGAGAGGAAACTCATATGAAAGGTATTATTCTTGCAGGTGGTTCTGGTACACGTTTGTATCCATTGACCCGCGCTGCGTCAAAACAGCTCATGCCGGTTTATGACAAACCCATGATTTATTATCCACTGTCAACTCTTATGCTGGCTGGTATCAAGGACATTTTGATTATCTCCACTCCGACGGATCTGCCTCGTTTTGAGGATCTGCTGGGAGATGGCTCTGAGTTTGGTATCAAGCTCTCTTATGCAGAGCAACCTAGTCCAGATGGATTGGCGCAAGCCTTTATCATTGGGGCTGATTTCATTGGAGATGACCGCGTGGCGCTGATTCTTGGGGATAATATTTACCATGGCCCAGGTTTGAGTAAAATGCTCCAAAATGCTGCGGCTAAGGAAAAAGGGGCAACAGTTTTTGGCTACCATGTTAAGGATCCAGAACGCTTTGGTGTAGTAGAATTTGATGAGAATATGAATGCTATTTCCATCGAAGAAAAACCGGAACAGCCGCGCTCTAACTATGCAGTGACAGGACTGTATTTCTATGATAACGATGTTGTAGAAATTGCCAAGAACATCAAACCAAGTCCTCGCGGAGAATTGGAAATTACAGATGTTAACAAGGCTTACTTGGATCGTGGTGATTTGTCTGTAGAGCTTATGGGACGTGGTTTTGCTTGGTTGGATACAGGAACTCACGAAAGTCTCTTAGAGGCTGCTCAATATATTGAAACTGTTCAGCGGATGCAGAACGTTCAAGTGGCAAATCTGGAAGAAATTGCCTATCGTATGGGCTATATCACTAAAGAGCAAGTGCATGAATTGGCGCAGCCATTGAAAAAGAATGAATATGGTCACTATCTCTTGCGCTTGATTGGAGAAGAATAAGAAGATGACGGAACAATTTTTTGATAAGGAATTAGCAGCGCGTGAGATTCCCGGAATCCCAGGTATGCTGGAGTTTGATATCCCTGTTCGTGGGGACAACCGAGGCTGGTTTAAGGAGAATTTTCAAAAGGAAAAAATGCTGCCGCTAGGCTTTCCTGAAAGCTTCTTTGCAGAAGGAAAACTGCAAAATAATGTCAGCTTTTCTCGTAAAAATGTCCTGCGTGGTCTTCATGCTGAGCCTTGGGACAAGTACATTTCTGTTGCAGATGACGGTAAGGTACTGGGGTCTTGGGTTGACCTGCGCGAGGGTGACACCTTTGGCAATACCTATCAGACAGTAATTGATGCCAGCAAGGGAATTTTTGTACCTCGGGGCGTCGCCAACGGCTTCCAAGTCCTTTCTGACACCGTTTCCTATAGCTATCTGGTGAATGACTACTGGGCTCTGGAACTCAAACCCAAGTATGCCTTTGTCAACTATGCAGACCCAGCTCTGAGCATTCAGTGGGAAAACCTAGAAGAAGCAGAAGTCTCAGAAGCAGACAAGAACCATCCGCTACTTAAGGATGTCAAACCTCTAAGAAAAGAAGATTTGTAAGAAGAGTGAATAGAACAAGTGTTTGAATATATTATCTATTTCTTGCTGATTATATTCTATTTTCTTATTTCTCTAGGACCATTAGGATTCATTCTGATGATGGTTCTCCTCTTTTTGTTTATTTTCTTAGCCCTTTATATAATTTCAAAATTACTATTTTTTACGAAACAAATAATTCCTTATTTTGTTTTATTATGGAGAAAAAATAAATCAATGACTGAATACAAAAAAATTATCGTGACAGGTGGAGCTGGTTTTATCGGTTCTAACTTTGTCCACTATGTTTACAATAACTTTCCAGATGTTCATGTGACAGTGCTGGACAAGCTGACCTACGCGGGTAATCGGGCTAACATTGAAGAAATTTTAGGCGACCGCGTTGAGTTGGTTGTTGGAGATATTGCTGATGCAGCCTTGGTAGATAAGCTGGCTTCCGAAGCGGATGCTATCGTTCACTATGCGGCAGAAAGCCACAATGATAACTCGCTCAATGACCCGAGTCCATTTATCCATACCAACTTCATCGGAACTTACACACTTTTGGAAGCAGCTCGTAAATACAACATTCGTTTCCACCATGTTTCAACTGACGAAGTCTATGGTGACCTGCCTCTGCGTGAAGATTTGCCAGGTCATGGAGAAGGCCCAGGTGAGAAATTTACGGCTGAAACCAAGTACAATCCAAGCTCGCCTTACTCATCAACCAAGGCAGCTTCAGACTTGATCGTTAAAGCTTGGGTGCGCTCATTTGGTGTGAAAGCGACTATTTCTAACTGTTCAAACAACTATGGTCCTTACCAGCACATCGAGAAGTTTATTCCGCGCCAGATTACCAATATCCTGAGCGGTATCAAGCCAAAACTCTACGGTGAAGGCAAGAATGTCCGTGACTGGATTCATACCAATGACCATTCATCAGGTGTTTGGACGATCCTGACCAAGGGTCAAATTGGTGAAACTTACTTGATCGGTGCTGACGGTGAGAAGAATAACAAGGAAGTGCTGGAGCTGATTCTCAAGGAAATGGGACAGCCAGCTGATGCTTATGATCATGTGACAGATCGTGCCGGCCACGACCTCCGCTATGCTATTGATGCTAGCAAGCTTCGCGATGAGCTAGGATGGAAGCCAGAGTTCACCAACTTTGAAGCTGGACTCAAAGAAACAATCAAGTGGTACACGGACAACCAAGACTGGTGGAAATCAGAAAAAGAAGCAGTCGAGGCTAACTATGCTAAGACTCAGGAAGTGATTAAATAAGAATAGGCTATCTATGATGAGGCTTGTAAAACTAGCGCTATGTGATTGAGAGGCTGGGATTATCTGTCCCAGCCTTTTCTCACAGGATTGTTAGCTTTTTAATATGTTTGTTACAGAAAATTATGCAAAAATAGTGTAAAATAAGATAAATCCTTTCTGTGTTTTTAGCTAAAGGGATTTTCTCAAATTAAAGGAATACAAACATGAAAATGGTAAAAAGAGTAGTGGGAATTGCTTTGGTGCTGTTGCTTGCAGCGGTGCTATTTCTGGTTCCTGCATCTGTTAATCAAAGTGAACAATTAAAAAATGTTCAAGGTAGTGCTTCTTGGATGAGCATTATTGAGCCGGCTTTGAGCAATGCCAATGTAACGGCTCAGGGAGTCAGCACGGAGGTTTCTCTCAATAGCGTCCAGCTTAATCAGGTGCTCAAGTCTTCTTTGACTGACTCTGAGAATCAGGAGCTGCTGAATAGTGTTTACAGCATTGAAGGCAATAAGCTGCGCATCCAGTATCCAGTCAAACTGCTCTTCATTGGCAGTAAGCTGGACCTAGAGGTGGATGTGACGGTGAGAGATAATGTCTTGCACATCACAATCGATAGTGCCAAGTTGGGCTCTCTTCCTATCCCTAAATCTTGGGTGACAGGAATGCTGAAGCAACAAATGCAGGCCTCTAATTCATCTATCACAACGGAGGGGGATAGTTTCCTACTAGCTCTGCCGCAGAGTCAATTCAGCATTAACAAGATTAGCTTCCAGAACGGAGCTGCTAAAATCCAGTTCAGCATGGGTTATGGAATCTAAAAAAGAAAACTTCATTTGAGGAAGAAGTCTTCCGAATCAAATGGAGTTTTTATACTATTATTTGAGCAATAGCATTGTGAGGGAGAAAAGATGCTTACAGAACCACATTTTGTCCAAGGAAGACTATCAGACCAAATGGCTTGATTGGTGTAAGAGAGAAGCTGGGAAATTTGATAAGAGCTGATATTGCGAAGCTCTTGTGTTATAATAGATAAAGGAAATCAATATATTAAATCAGAGGTGAGATGATGCTTTATGAATTTTGTGCGGAAAATGTAACCTTGTTAGAAAAGGCTATGAAGGCGGGAGCCCAGCGGATTGAGCTCTGTGATAATCTAGCTGTTGGTGGCACGACGCCCAGCTATGGCGTGATTCAAGCAGCGGTGAATTTAGCTCAGCCTTACGGTGCGACAGTGATGACCATGATTCGGCCTCGGGGCGGTGATTTTGTTTACACTGACTTTGAGATTGAAATTATGCTAGCTGATATCCAAAAAGCCAAGGAAGCCGGCAGTCAGGGAGTGGTTTTTGGTGTCTTGACGGAGAAGAACGAAATAGATGTTTCGAAGATGCAGCGCCTGCTAGAGGCTTGCAAGGGACTGGAAGTAGTCTTTCACATGGCTTTTGACGCGATACCCGCTGAATACCAGTTTAGCGAAATGGATTGGCTGATTGAGAACGGTGTCCAGCGAATTTTGACCCACGGAGGACCTGCTAATGAGCCGATTGAGGAGCATTTTGCTTGGCTGGATGAATTAATCGAGCATGCTGCTGATCGGATTGATATCATGCCGGGAGGTGGCATTGATCTAGGCAATCGTCAGCAAATTATAGATAGTCTGGCAGTTGATCAGTTGCATGGAACTAAAATTGTATTTTAAGGAGGAGAAGGGCTCTAGCGGCTCCTAATAAAATGTTGGAACTATTTGAAAAATACAAGTCTAATCCAAATAAGCTTCAGACTTACGGTTTTAAGGAGTCTGATGGAGTTTACCATTTCTCGCAGAAGATTATGAAGGGTGACTTTCGCTTGGAGGTGACTATCAGAGATGGGAAGCTGGACTATCAGGTCTTTGATTGTGATACTGATGACGCCTATCTGCAGGTCAAGATGGAGCAGGTGACGGGTGAGTTTGTCGGTCAGGTTCGTGAAGCTTGTCAGGCAGCTCTGCTGGCTATCCGTCAGCACTGTTTTGACGAAGTTGGCTTTCTCTATGAGCAGAGTAAGCGACTGCGGGATCATGCAGCTGAGGTTTATCAGGGGCAAATAGAGTACCTCTGGGAGAAGTCGTCCAGAAAGAGCTCGACTAAGGCAGGGGTTTTCCGCCACCAGGATAGTAAAAAATGGTACGGAGCTTTTTTGACCACAGACTGGTCTAAGTTTGAAGCAGAGCGAAGCGGCGCTATTGAGGTGCTCAATGTTAAGAATGATCATGTGGCAGAGCTGATTCAGAAAAAGGGGATTTACCCGGCCTTTCACATGAATAAGAAATACTGGCTCAGTCTGCCCTTGGATGATAGACTGAGCGATCAGGAAATCTTTGATTTACTGGCTGTTAGTTACCAGCTGACCAGTAAAAAATAGAATCGAAGCACAGCGTTCCAATCCGCTGTGTTTCATTTTTCCTCAAAAAACAGTATAATAAAAAGACTAGTAAGAATAGGAGAAATTATGAACCTCATTAGAAAATTAGCCTGGTTTTTTAAGTTGGAAAAGCGGCGCTATATCATCGGTATTTTGGCCTTGTCCTTGGTCAGTGTCTTCAATCTGATACCGCCCAGAGTCATCGGTCAGGTTATTGACCGAATTGCTAGCAAACATCTGACTTCTCAAGAGCTGCTATTTAATTTGCTGTTGCTGATTGCTTCAGCTTTTATCATGTACGGCCTGCGCTATGTCTGGCGTCTTTATATCTTAGGGACGTCCAATAATCTGGGACGGATTCTGCGCTCTCGATTGTTCGAGCACTTTACTCACATGTCTCCCTCTTTTTATCAGAAATACCGAACAGGGGATTTGATGGCTCATGCAACAAACGATATCAATGCAGTTGTTAGTCTGGCTGGTGGTGGAGTCATGTCAGCTGTGGATGCTTCTATTACAGCTCTAGTGACCCTGCTGACTATGTTTTTCATTTTGGACTGGCGTCTGACCTTGATTGCCATTGTGCCCATGCCCTTCTTGTCATGGGGCACAGGCTTGATTGGTCGAAAAAATCATGAAAGTTTTAAGGCTGCTCAAGAGGCTTTTTCAGATTTGAACAATAAGGTACAGGAGAGTGTTTCAGGTATTCGAGTGACCAAGTCCTTTGGTTATCATGAAGCTGAGACTCAGTCTTTTGCTAAGACCAATCAAGAAGTCTACGAAAAAAATGTTTTGGCTGCCAAGTACGATTCTCTTTTTGACCCCTTGGTTTTGCTTTTTATCGGTCTTTCTTATGTTTTGACCTTGATTTTCGGTGGAATTTTTATCTCCCAAGGGCAGTTTACCATAGGAGAGTTGGTAACTTTTATCACTTATCTGGATATGCTGGTTTGGCCGCTGCAGGCTACAGGCTATCTTTTTAACATCGGCCAGCGAGGTGCTGTTTCTTATGAGCGGATTGAGAAACTGCTGGCTCAGGAGTCAGATGTCAAGGAGTCTGAACACCCCCTCTCTCATGCGGAAAATGGTCGATTAGATTATGACATTCAGAAGTTTGCTTATGCAGAGGAGACTAGTTTATCGGCTATTCATTTTTCCATTGAGCAGGGACAGACACTGGGAATTGTTGGTCAGACGGGCTCTGGGAAGACCACTCTTCTGCGCTTGCTGCTGCGGGAGCAGGATATTCAGGAGGGGGCTATCTATCTGAATGGCCATGATATCCGGGAGTACCGCCTCAAAGACTTGCGCCGTCTTATCGGCTATGTACCACAGGAACAGATGCTCTTTGCTCTGTCGATTCGGGACAATATCCGCTTTGCTAACCCCCAGCTGACAGATAGCCAGGTTCTAGCTGCTGCTCAACTATGCGGTGTTTATGAGGATATCCAAGCTATGCCAGAGGGGCTGGATACGGTTGTCGGTGAGCGGGGTTTGTCTCTGTCTGGTGGACAGAAGCAGCGCTTGGCGATGAGTCGTGCTATTATTACCAATCCTGAAATTCTGATTTTAGATGATTCCCTGTCGGCTGTTGATGCCAAGACAGAGCATCTGATTTTAGAAAATCTAAAGTCAGAGCGTGCTGGCAAGACAACCATCATCACAGCTCATCGTCTGTCGGCCTTGGTGCATGCAGACTTGATTTTGGTCATGGAAGAGGGACGAATCAAGGAGCGGGGCACTCACCAAGAGCTACTGGAGCAAAAGGGCTGGTATGCTCAGACATACCATAATCAGCAGCTGGCAGAAAGCTTGAAGGAGGAAGATTAATATGAAAAAGAAAGCAACTTTTCATCGCCTCCTAGGCTATATGTGGCGCTACAGAATAGTAAGCAGCATGGCCTTGAGCTTCATCCTGCTGACGACTCTGGTCACAACGGCATTGCCGCTCTTGGCTCGCTATTTTATTGATCAGTTTATCGGCCGTAATCAAGCTTGGGCTGGCCTGCCTTTGCTGGCTCTTTACTATGGCCTTTTCCTCTTGCGGGTACTTTTTACCTTCTTGGGAAAGTATTTCTTTGCACGTGTGGCTCAAAGTGTGGTTCGGGACTTGCGACAGGAAAGCTTTGCCAATATCCAGCGTCTGCAAATGGCTTATTTTGACAGGACGCCAGCTGGTGCTATCGTTTCCCGCCTGACTAATGATACTCAGGCAGTCGCAGATATGTTCAGTGAGATTTTTTCTAATTTTTTGAGCTCCTTACTGATTCTAGTTGTTACTTTGAGCGCCATGTTTGCCCTCAACTGGCAATTGACCTTCATGATCGCTCTCTTTTTACCTCTGATGGCAGCTTCTATCTTGCTTTATCAGCATTTATCCAATCGTCAGCTGAAGCAGGTCCGGAATAAACTCAGCGATTTGAATGTCAAGCTATCTGAGAGTATTGAAGGGATGCGGATTATCCAAGCTTTTGGGCAAGAGAAGCGCTTGCTGCGGGAATTTGAAGAAATCAACGGTCAGCATTTAGGCTTTACCAATCGCTATCTCAATATCAACAGTCTCTTTCTGAGACCGGCCATGTCCCTGCTGAAAATCTTGGCTTATGGAGTGATTCTGACTTACTTTGGCTTGACTTGGCAAGTGGCGGGTATTACAGCAGGTATTATGTATGCCTTTATCCAGTATGTTAATCAGCTTTTTAATCCTTTGATTGATGTTATGCAGAATTACTCTGTTTTACAGACATCTATGGTTGCTGCGGAACGGGTTTTTGAAATTATGGACCGCACCGACTACGAGCCTGATCAGGCTAATCTAAACTTGCAAATTCAGGATGGCAATATTGAATTCAAGCATGTTTCCTTTTCCTATGATGGAAAGCGTAATGTTTTACAGGATATTTCCTTTTCTGTCAAAAAAGGCCAGACGATTGCCTTTGTGGGTTCGACTGGCTCTGGTAAATCCTCTATTATTAATCTTTTCCTACGTTTTTATGAGTTTGAGCAGGGACAGATTTTGATTGATGGCCGTGATATTAAAGACTTTAGTCAGGCGGAGCTGCGGCGAAAGATTGGCCTTGTTTTGCAGGATCCCTTCCTTTATCATGGTACCGTTGCTTCCAATATTCAGCTTTACCAAGAGCAGCTGACGCGAGAAGAAATTATAGAAGCGGCTAAGTTTGTAGATGCTCATGGCTTTATCAGTCAGCTCCCTCAAGGATATGATGCCCCTGTGACTGAGCGGGGAGCGACTTTTTCTAGCGGACAAAGGCAGCTTCTAGCCTTTGCCAGAACCATCGCCACCAAACCTAAAATCTTGATTTTGGATGAGGCGACAGCCAATATTGATTCGGAGACAGAAGAGCTGATTCAAACCTCACTGAGAAAGATGCGGCAGGGTCGGACAACCATTGCCATTGCCCACCGTCTGTCTACCATTCAGGATGCCGACTGCATCTATGTCTTAGATAAGGGGTGCATTATCGAATCCGGCAGCCACGAAGAATTGCTAGCTCAAGATGGCACCTATAAGAAAATGTACCAACTGCAGGCTGGGATGATGGAGTCTTGAAAAACCTGATTATAAATGAAAGGTGTAGAATTCCAAATGAATTCTACACCTGTTTTAAATAGTCTTTTAATTTCTCTAAATTTTCTTCCAAGTTATCATAAGGCAGCTTGGCATACTGGTAAGGGCAGCTAGCAAGGTAACTCTGTTCAAAGAAGTCAAGCGGCAGGCTGCTGTGTTTGAGAGCACTGACGGAAGAAAGTGACCTCAAGTCTAACAGAATGCCATCCTTGGTCAGATAGCTGGATAGTGGAAGCTGAGCTTGTTCTAGCAGTGTCTGCGCCTTTCTTGCTTCCTCTTCTTGAAGCTGCAGCAGCGCCAGCCTATTTTTTTCAAACATGAGACTGTCGATATAGAGCGATAGAGCCTTCTGCATGATGAGGTTGCTGTCATAGTCCACGGCGCTTTTGTAAGCGATAAAGGTCTTTTGAATCTGGGGTGGAAGGAGCAGGGCAGTAATCCTTAGGGCCGGGAAAAGGCTGGTAGAAAAGGACTTGATGTAGATGACCCGCTGGCTATTGTCTAGATAGTGAAAGGTTAGTTCCCGCCGTCCATCAAAGTCTGATAGATAGTCATCCTCTACGATATAGACATCATAGAGCTGTGCCAGCCGAAGAATCTCTTCCTTTTCCTGCCGACTGTAGGAGTGGCCCAAGGGATAATGAAAACGCGGGATAGTGTAGAAAAACTTGATCTTTCCGCTTTTAAAAATCCTCTCCAGTTCTTGCAGGTCAATCCCCTGTGGTGCTCTTTCAATGGTTTCATAAGGAAGTTTTTGCGCTAGCAGAAGATCATTAATCCGATGGTAGGTCGGCTGCTCCACCAAGATACGCTCTTTTTGGTTGGGAAAGTCAATCTGTGAAAGGATATAGAGGGCCTGTTGGGTGCCGGAAGTCAGTACCAACTGATCCCTAGAAGCATAGACAGCAGAGTCCAGCATCAGTTTTTGAACAGAGCGGCGCAGATCCTCCAGTCCTTCCTGCTGAGGATAGTAGTTGAAGAGATAATTTTCTCGGCCAATCAGAGTTTCATTTACACAGAGTCGGAAATCCTCATAGGCTTGGTGGCGGTCATCCCTCACAGGCAACTCCAAATCTTGCTTTTTTTCCTGAGCATTCTCCAGCACATAGTAGCCGCTTTTGGGAACGGCATAGATGTACTTCTGATATTTGAGCTCAATCAGAGCCTTCTGCGCAGTATCCTTACTGCAGTGGTAACGCTCTGCAAGCTTCCGGACAGAAGGAATTTTCTGACCAGTTGCCAATTTTCCCTCTTTAATATCCTTAGTAATCTTATCAATTATGCGTTGGTATTTTGCTTTAACCATAAAACTGTCCCCATACAGATTTGATTTTTTCATATTGTAACTCATTTTCAGATATTTTACAATAGAGAGCAAGTAGGAGGAGTCATGAAAACAAAAACAGTTATTCTGGCCACAGATATTTCTGGCTTAGGTAAGGTTGCTGCAACAGCTGCCCTGCCACTCTTTGCAATTTGCCAGCTAGAGGTTGCTCTCTTGCCAACCATGATTTTGTCGTCTCATACAGGCGGTTTTTCAGACATCTATATAGATGATTATACGCATGGGATGCTTGCCTTTTTGAAACAATGGCAGAGCTTGGAATTCGATTTTTCAGCTCTGGTAACAGGATATTTGAAATCTGACATACAGGTGGAAAATTTGCTGCGCTTTAAAAAGGAAAAAAGCTTGCCCCTTATCGTGGATCCTATCATGGGAGACAAGGGGACTTTTTATCAGGGATTTTCAGATGCCCATCTAGACCATATGCGTCGCCTCTGCCAACATGCCGATTTGGTTCTGCCCAATTTGACTGAAGCCTGTTTGTTGTTAGAAGAATCCTACGAAGAGAGTTTATCAGAAGATAGATGGGAGGACTACTGCAAACGTTTGGCTGAGTTAGGACCGAGCAAGGTCTTGTTGACTGGCTTGCCCATGAAAGAAAAGCAGATTGGTGTGGCCTATTTTGATGCGGCGACAGAAGAGTTTAACCTCTTTTCTAGTCCAGCTCTGCCCCAGCAATTTTTTGGAACGGGTGATATATTGACGACACTTGTAGCTGCGGCTTTTGTTCAGGGGATTGACATCAAACAAGCCCTGCCGGTGATTTTGAAATTTATTGAAAAGAGCTTGGCCTTTAGCTTTAAAGAGCAAATAGATCCAAAGAAGGGCGTTGTTTACCAGCCCTATCTAGGAGAGCTTTTCGCTGATTTTCAAGCCTTAATGGAGGAAAAATATGAAGAAACAAACACTTGATTTGCAAACCTTAACCATGATTAGTTTATTTGCTGCTTTGATTTTTTTGAGCATTCAGTTTTTTAAAATTCCTGTGGGAGCTCAGTTTATTCACTTTGGGAATGCACTGGTGGTAGTGGGCTGTCTGATTTTTGGCAGTAAGCTCGGTTTTTTAGCGGCTGCTATCGGATTGGGAATATTTGACTTGCTAAATGGTTATGCAGCGGAAATCCCAGTTATCTTGCTAGAAGCTCTTGCGGTAGCCGTGGTGATTCATTTTCTGTATGAAGGACTCTTTCAGAGAAAGGATCGACTAAGAAATATTCTTGTGACAGCAGTAGCAGCTGCTTTGGTGAAGATTGTGCTTAATATCCTCAAGTACACTCTGATAGGAACACTGTTTGGCGGGAGTAGTTTACCAGCAGCCTTTTTGCTGGCAGTAGCTGAGATTACTGGTACATTTGGCTCCAGTCTAGCGACAGTCATTGCTGTCCCAATCTTATATCCAATCTTTAAGCAAGTCAGAAAAGCGCACAAGCAAAGAAGTCCTCTGGAAAAGCAGGGATGAATCAATAATCAGCATAAACAAAGAAACCGTCTGAAAATCCTAAGACGGTTTTTGTGTTTTTCTCTTACATAAAATAAACGATAGCAAGGTATTGCAGGGCAGAGGCCGCTAGAATGAAAAGGTGCCAAATCATGTGGAAGTAGGGCTTCTTTTGAGCATAGAAGCCGGCTCCTACAGTATAGCAGAGGCCACCAGCCAGCATGAGTCCCCAGAAGACTGGTCCGGTTTGACCGATAATCTGCGGAATGATAAAGACCACCAGCCAGCCCATAATCAGATAGAGAGCCAAGCTGAATTTTTCATTGACCTTCTTAGCGAAAATCTTATAGAGAATGCCAAAGATGGTGGTGCCCCACTGGATAGCAATGATGAGATAGCCAAACCAGTTATTCATCAGCGACAGCACGACTGGCGTGTAGCTGCCAGCGATGGCGATATAAATCATGGAGTGGTCGATAATGCGCAAGATATACTTGTGGGTCGAGCCATAGGACATGGAGTGATAGATTGTCGAGGAGAGGAACATGAGAAAGAGGCTAATGACAAAGATAGAAGTTCCGACAGCGGCCACCAACCCGTGCCCTTCATAGCTATAAATAGCTGAGATAGGCAGCAGAATCAGCATCAGAACGGCCCCTACCGCATGGGTAACAGCGTTGGCAATTTCCTCTCCGAAGGATAGTTTTTTACTGAGTTTAAGCGCGTAGTTCAAGATTTTCTTCCTCCTCATTTGGTACTTGGATTAGGGATAAGGTTTTTTGATAGAGTTTGACCGTCTGGCAGGCTGTGGAAATGATGGGTGCCACCTCCAGCTTGCTACCGTTCATATAGTCAACGAAGTCATCATAGAGTTCTCGCGAATCTGCTTCTTTATGCAGCATATTTAAAGTAGCTGAAATTTCCTGGATAGAAAAGACCGTTTTTAAGGTCGTAATGGCAATCAAGCGTGCTACCTGACGGCGTTGATATTTTTTCTTGACCGGCTTGGCAATATAGCCATGCTTGACATAGTTGTTAATCATAGAAGCGGTTAGTCCCTTGTCAGCAGCTGAAATAGAAGAGCCACAGACATTGTTTACATAGAGCAGAACCTGGTCCAAATATAGGTCCAGTTCTGGTAATTCGTCCCACTTGGGAAAAACTTGTTGAGCGTTCAAATCTTTATCACTTTCTTATCTAGTCTTTATAACTAGATGATAACATCTCTGTAAATTAAAGTCAAGCAAAAAATAGAATGTCCCATTGAAATTTGATATAATTTTAAAAAGAAGAAAGGGAGGTTTCAGATGAAAAAACAAACAATCTTTGATATGGCAGCCTTCCTAGGCAGTCTGATTTTTTGGTCTTGGCTCTATATGCGCTTTTTTTATGCCTACGTAGCCGTCGTCTTTTACAAGAATCAGCCAGAGTGGAACCTGTTGATACCAGCTTCTATCATTCTAACATTGACAGCCATCAGCTCGCTTTTTATTCGCGGCCTCTACAGTCGGCACATTCCTCGTTGGCTGGTGCTAGCCAGTTACACCCTCTATTTTCTCATTCTATTCTATACCCTCTTTTTGAAAAATATCGGCAGGCAGGGCTTCAGTCTGGATCTGCAATCTTTTACCTATAATTGGATTTATGGAGATAAGCTGGTACCCACCATGAATATCATTATGTTCATTCCGCTGGGCTCTCTCTGCAAGCTGTCATGGAAACATGTGGCTTATTTTACCTTGGCTATCAGTCTGGTTGAGGGGAGCCAATATCTCTTTCATCTTGGCATTTTTGACTTGGGTGATATCTTGACCAATCTGCTAGGCTTTATCATTGGCAGCTATCTACTAGAGACAGCCTTGGGTAAATGGGTTGTCCGCCATATTCACTAAATGAAAGAAGGAAACTATGAAAATTCTTATCCCAACTGCGAAAGAGTTGAATCTAACTGCGCCATCCGCAATCCCGAATCCACCTTCAGCACAAACTCAAACTGTGTTGGATGAGTTGGCAACCATGTCAGTAACTGACTTGGCATCATTTTATAAAATCTCCCCAGAAAGAGCGGAGGTAGAGTGGCAAGCCATTCAGGCTTTGCGAGAAGGGACTGCGCAGCATGCTCCAGCACTTTATCTATTTGATGGCCTTATGTACCGCCATATCAAGAGGCAGGACTATACCAAGGAGGAAAGTCAGTATATCGAGAAGCATCTTGCTATCACATCAGCGCTTTACGGTGTCATCCCTGCCCTGGAGCCCATAGCGCCCCATCGCTTGGACTTTATGATGCCACTCAAGTTAGATGGGAAGAGTCTCAAGGCATTTTGGAAAGAAGCTTATGACCAAGCTCTGGCAGAAGATGAGGTGATTTTCTCCCTTCTGTCCAGCGAGTTTGAAACGGTCTTTTCTAAGAAAATCCGCCAGTGCATGATAAGCTTTAAATTTCTAGAAGACCGAGGCGGCAAGCTGAAAATCCATTCGACCATTTCTAAAAAAGCGCGTGGCGAGTTTTTAACAGCTCTTATAACTAACCAAGTGACAGAAGTCGAACAGATGAAGAAATTAAACTTCGCAGGCTTCACTTACCGACCTGACCTGTCTAGTGAACAAGAGTTGGTTTATGTCAAGGAAGTGTGAAAAGGGAAATCAATTTTTGTAATATATACGTAATATTTTTGTGATAAAATTGTTATAAAAAATGAATTTTCTAAGGAGTTTTAGAACTATGGGAAAAATCAAGTCGGATAGTATTTCCGCTCAGAATGCTATTAGTGAATTGGTTGGGGTAGATACAAGTGACAAGCAAAATCAGCAGGTAGAGTTCAGCTATACTACAGAGATTGCTGGGATGGAAGCAGGCCATCAGGCATGCAATCAAAGAGTAAAATGTTAAAAATGAAAAACTATTTTAAAAACAAACCAACTCAAGCTTTCTTAATGCTCATTTTGCTTGTTTGGTCAGTATATGAGATTGGTGCGACCAGTCTGGCTAGCAACTCGTCTTTGGCCAAGGAATTCATGCATAGTCGGTACGTTATAGTTTGGCCAATGGTAGATAAAAAGGCAAAACTATACCACTTTGCGGAAGAATGGACTAGTGACGTCTTGGATGGAATTATGCATCTGGACTATGAAAATGTTAGAATAACTAGTTTTCCTAAAAAATGGGAGAGTGAAGCTGAAATATACTATACTTTGTCTGAAGATAAGTATGCTGATAGAGTATATTTTTTCTTAGATGAACCAATATCCAAAGCCTATACCASTAGTTTAGACCAAAATTATTATTTGATTTCAAAGAATGCAGCTGCTATTAAAGAGGAAACTGGCAAAACGGTTGATCAGTTAGGTCAGGAAGTGGGACATGCAAGGGAGGAGTTTTTGTCTGCTCTTAGTAAGATGAGAATCTTTCGTTTGGTCTATTTGATTCTTCGTATGATAGTATTGTTGCTATGTATCAGGTGGTCGGGTCAGCAGAGAAAATTGAAAGAGAACGAAATATTGCAGAATGGATAGAGTCCTAATATGATATGGGGTCTATAAGGAGATTCACAAATGACCTTGAAAAAACAATGGAATTGGAATTTAGGTTGTAGTTTATTGCTTGTTGGAGTTCTGGCAGCAGCTTTTCTCTTTTATTTATGGGCACAAAATCTTGGTAAATATACCCTACAACCTGGACAGTCGATCAGCCTAACGGTCAATCCTCGGATACAGGATGTGGAATATTATTCAGAGTTAATTCTAAAGAAAAATGATAAAAATAAACTAGAGTTAAATGGCAGAGAGTATTGGTCTGTAAGTGGTAGTGAGTTACATTATGATTTAAGTAATCAAAATGTGTTCAAATGGGTCAGAGATGAGTCGGGAGAGTTGACTGAATCTTATGTAGAAAATAGTGATTTAGCTGATATTTATATAGAAAAATCAAATTTAATTATTCAGTATCAAGGAGAAAAAATTTTTGATGTAACTAACAACAAACCTTACTCCATCAACATCACCAATGTGGACGACAAACCAGCACGCTTTGAAGCTCAAGTGGGTAGATAGGTAAAGTTTAGAAGGATTTGATTCCTTTCAGCTCTAGTTTTTTATTAATATGATGGTATTGAAAATGAAGAAAACGAAATCTATGGTTATCATAGGCGGCTTTCAAGGTCAAAACATCTTTTATGATGTAAAAAGTAAAAAAGTATTTTCAAATAAAGTAAATGAGAGAGTTTTTCCTAATCTCAGGTGGTTAGTAGTAGCGATTGGAATTTTGGGAAACGCCTTTCTCGTTCAAGTAAACAATATAAAACTTGAATCCCCTATTTTAAGAGTAATTGTTTTGAGTGCGTGTCTTATTCTTATATCTTTGGTTTGTCACTTTGGATTTAAAGATGAGTATTTAGGGCAAAACGTTGAAGCATTTAATCCCAAATTATATGAACATGTAGGTTGGAAGAATTTTTTAGAAGAAGAGAGAAACCGATTATACATTCTTCTAATTACATTTGCAGTGAGTTCTTTCTTAACTGTTTTTCAAATGAGAGAATATTTGAACGCTCCTACCATGACAAACTTAATAGAAGTTATTGCCTTTTATTTTATATTTTATATGGTAACAGCAAAAAGCAATTTTATGAAAAGAATGATAGCAATAAAGGAATTGATGAAACAATAAACTAAGAGTTTTAGCTTATAAACCATGGTTTAAGGTAATGTATGATCAATTATTGAATGGAAGTGCTATGATTATGAACCGTTGTTACTTRGAAGAAATCAATGAATAAGAATGTATTTTGGTTAGGTAATTTCAGAGATAAAAATATTTTTTATGATAGAAAAACTGGACAACTATACTCTATAGATAAGAAAGAAGAGCAAGCTCCTAATCTCACTTGGGCTATTCTGCCTGCTTCCTTTCTTTTACGAAACATTTATTCAGAAGCAACAGCACCTCAGGTTGCCAGTGTGCCTATCAGAATATTTATTTTGTGTTCGACTGTTCTCTGCGTTTTAGTTTTGATAATATTTGTTCTAAGAAATATTAGAAAAGGAACTATAAAAAGTTTTAATCAGAAACTATATTTTGACTGGCCTAATTTTCTTTATAACCAACAAACACAATGTAAAGGAATATTGTTTTTTGGGACTATACTATTTTTTACGTCAATTAAATTTATAATTGATTATTATTTTTCAGGAAGCTTTATTTCTTTTATAGCTATCATTGGTTTTCTCCCAGTATCTGGGCTCTTATTATTTGGAAATAGGCCATTAGAAAAATTGATTATCCTTAAAAGGTTGGAAAAGCAATTGAAATGAAGGAAAAAGAATATTTAACCTATCTCTTGACCTTTCAAGGTAGAAACTATTATTTAGATCTAAAAACTAATAAAATTTATGCAAATGTTCATAGTTCACAATTCCATCTAGATCTCACGAAATATGTTCCCGCAGCGAGCATTCTGCTGCTACATGGATTTACTTCTGTTTCGAATAGCCACTTGTCCTTCCTATGGAAAATAATCTTGTTAGTTTTGGGTTATGTTATTGTTGGGTATCTAGTAGAATTGCTTGCAAGGACAAGGAAAGAGCCGTCATTTAAAGAGTTTCATTTTGAAACACTACCTATAAAAGATGAGTTTTTATATATTTTTAGTCGAAATATATATGGGAAGTTTGGAATTGGCGTGATTTTTGCTGTTTTTGCCATCTATCAATCTGTTGAGTATTTAAGCAAAGGCAGCTATTTGTCTTAAATACTCAACAGATTGATAGATGGGACCTTATGAGACTAAAATAAGCAAGA
>NZ_JAJEPD010000033.1:0-624 GCF_020729765.1 Streptococcus sanguinis
TCTAAAATAGAACTTATCTCTTCCTTAGTAGAAATCGGTGAATTAGGATAAATTTTAATTGCCCCAGTTGGACTATCTACACCATGCGGTTTATATATAGAAATTAAGGTTACTATTTTGATAGAAAAAAAAGTTAATATTATGTATTGCAAATAAGTGTTTTGTCAAGTGTCCGGGATGCTATCATAYATTTCCTAAAAGCTCTGAAGAAATTACAAATTTTAAAATAGTAAAATTTTTAGGCTCAGCAATAGAAAATGGTTTAACAAAAGTTACTTTTGCTGGAGGAGATCCATTAACTAGACAGGATATACCAGAATTAATTGAATTTTGTTACAATAAGCAAATGAAAATTAATATAGACACTGTAGGAACTCCACTTTTAAAGTCTTGTAGCACTTATGATAGGCAGAAAGATATTAAACAAATTATAGATTTTACTTTTCTTTCGAAAGTAAATTATGTTGGTATACCTCTGGATGGCTCTTCTAATGAAATTATTCAATTATTTAGAAGAGGAAGGAAAAATTTTCTTGAAGAGCAACTAGATATTTTGTCCTTACTAGAAAAATTAGATGTAAATGTATGTATAAATACTGTGTTACATAAAGGAAATATTGATGA
>NZ_JAJEPD010000034.1:0-58261 GCF_020729765.1 Streptococcus sanguinis
TTGATTATTTATGGCGTTGCTAAAAATCAGGAAAAAAGAAAGAAGTAGAATTCTATGAATATCTTATTTACATTAAATGATGCGTTTGTACCTCAAGTTGCAACCTGTATGTGTTCTATATTTGAGAATAATAAATCTGCTGAGAATATTACAGTATATTTAATTGGCGAGAGGATAAGCCAAGAGAATCAAAATAAATTAAAAGAATTCGTTAAAAGTTACGATAGAAAAGTTTGTATTATTTCTATAAATAATATCGCAGACTATATTGACTTTGATTTTGATACAAACGGTTGGTCTTCAATTATTTTAGCACGTCTTTTTTTAGATAAACTTCTTCCACAAGAAGTTGATAGGATCTTATATCTCGATGGAGATACACTAGTTCTAGAAGATTTAGGTTCATTGTTTTATAGCGACTTAGGAGATAAGGTAATAGGTATGTGTCCCGAACCAACTGTGGATAAGTCAAGAAAGGAATTTCTAGCTTTGAAAGAGTACCCCTATCATAATTCGGGTGTCCTATTGATCGATCTAAAAAAATGGCGTAGGGAAGAGATTGGTAAAAAGGTCATAGAATTTTATCAGTTTCATGAAGGGAAGCTATTCGCACCAGACCAAGATGCCTTAAATGGAGCCTTGAAAGAGCAAATTTTTACCTTGCCAATTTCCTTTAATTATTTTAATATTTATGATGTTTATCCTTACAAAACGTTGAGTGAATTAAGTAAGCCAACTAAGTTTATATCACAGGAAGATTTTAATCATTTCCGAAAAGCACCTACAATTATTCACTATCTTGGTGAAGAGAGACCTTGGCGGAAAGGGAACACACATAGGTTTAAAAAGGAGTACCTCTATTATCTCCACAAAACTCCATGGAAAGATACACCAATGGAAGAAGGTTGGCAGCTGTATTTTGTTTGTTTTAGAATCTTTAATATTGTTATGAAGCCTTTTCCAATGCTAAGATATAAGATTATCAACTCCCTAATTCCAAGCTTTATGWGATATAGGAAAAAACAGTTGCAGAAAAACAAAAAATAATGTGATGACATGTTATAGAAAGAATAGATTAAATTAATGAAAGTTTTAATGATAATTCCTGCTTATAATGAGGAAGAAAGTATTTTAAATACGGTTATGAGCATTATAGAATATCGGAAGAAAGTTGATTTTGACTTAGACTACGTAGTTATCAATGATGGGTCAGTTGACAGAACTAAGGAGATTTTGGACAGCCATCATCTGAATGCTATTCATTTAGTTATGAATTTAGGGATTGGCGGGGCTGTTCAGACGGGCTATAAGTATGCTCTTGAGAAGAATTATGATGTGGCCGTACAGTTTGATGGAGATGGTCAGCATGATATTGAGTCGCTGGATGCTTTGCTGGAGCCTATTCGCCGTCAGCAGGCGGATTTGGTTGTTGGTTCTCGTTTTATCGGTGACAAGTCTTCGGAGTTTCAGACGACTTTTATGCGGCGTTTTGGCATTACCATTATTTCAGCTTTTATTAAATTAACAACAGGCAAAAGGATTCTGGATACCACATCGGGCTATCGATTGGCTAATCGAGACATTATTAGACAATTCGCTGCGCGCTATCCTATCAAGTATCCTGAGCCAGAATCAATCGTCCATATCTTGAAGCGGAAATATAAAGTGGTGGAAGCACCAGCCAATATGTTTGAACGTGCAGGAGGAGTCTCTTCGATCACTCCGATTAAGTCCATTCGTTATATGATTGAAGTTTGCTCTTCGATCTTGATTGCTGCTTTTATGAAAGAGAGTGAATAATGTCCATTTTGTCTATTGTTATGCTAGTGGCTTCAGTTCTATTCCTGTATTTTGTCTTTCGGAATATCAATCAAAACAATATTTTGTTTGAGCAAGCCTTTATGTGGATTATTATTGGCTTTGTACTGATTGTTATCTCTATTTTTGATTGGATCCCAGTTTCGATTGCCAAATTGTTGGGCTTTGAGCTGACCTCAAACTTTGTCATGTCCTTGGCCATCTTTTTCCTACTGATTATTGTTTTTTTACATACTATTTCCATTTCCAAGCAAAAGGAGCAAATCAAGCAGTTGGTGCAAGAATTGTCTATCATGAAGCAAAGAATGTCCAAGTTAGAGAGTGAAAAAGATGAAAAATAACCATACCTGGGTGATTTGCGCCTATGGCGAGAGTGAATTTTTAGAAGCTTGTATCCTGTCTTTGCAAGCTCAAACCTTGCCATCAAAGATTATCTGCTATAGCTCAACACCGTTGGATTCAATCAAGCAGCTGTGCCAGAAGTACGGTATTCCTTTTTACACGAAAGAAGGCGGTGGTATCGGTAAGGACTGGAATAATGCCCTTTCCTTTGTTGAGACTTCTTATGCTACCATTGCTCATCAGGATGACTACTATGAGCCAACTTATCTAGAAGCAGTGATGCAAAAAATAGAGCAGTCGAAGGACATTCTCATTGCCTATACAGACTATTTTGAAGAGAAAAATGGAGTCAAAATTCCGGCTAATACTAATCTGAAAATCAAGACTCTCATGCTTAAAACCTTGAATCTGATGCCGACCAGCCGTTTTTGGAGAAATCGTGTCCTGGCTTTTGGAAATCCTATTTCCTGTCCGGCGGTAACTTACAACTTAGAGGCATTAAAGGATTTTCGATTTGATGAGGAAATGCGCGTGAGTCTGGATTGGTATGCTTGGTACAAGATTAGCGCCTATAAGGGTCGCTTTGCTTATATTTCTGAGAAGCTTATGTGCCACCGAATTCATGGAGAGTCTGAAACAACCAAGACCATTTCAGATAACACTCGGACTAAAGAAGATTTGTTCATGTATCAGCTTTTCTGGCCAAAGTGGGTGGCAAATCTGATAAATAAAGCATACATGAAGAGTCAAGATGCTAACTCAAACTAATAGAGTTATTTACAAGGAAAGTATATGAAAGATTTAATATCTGTTGTTGTAACTTGTTACAACCATCAAGATTACATTGAACAGTGTTTGCGCAGTATTTTTGAGCAGACCTATCKAAATATTGAGTTACTGGTATTGGATGATGGCTCCTCTGACCATTCTGCTGAAATCATAGAGTCTGTCTTGGTGGATTCCCCTTTTTCGACGCGGTTTGAAAGCCATGAAAATATGGGGGTTGTCAAGACAAGAAACAAGGCTTTGCAGCAAATTCAAGGAACTTATTTTATTTTTGTGGATAGTGATGATTTTCTGGATTCGGACTATATTGAGAGCTTCTACACAAGCATGGTGAAGGAGGAGGCAGATATTGTCTATGGTGATTTGTATGATCCTGATAAAAAGGAAGTTTACCTTAAATCACGGCCATTTGACAAGCTAGCTTTCTTAACAGAGAATTATATTTCCAACTGTTCCCTCATTCGTCGTTCGGTTGCTGATGGTATTTATTATGATGAAGCGCTGAATCGTGAAAAACTGGAGGACTATGATTTCCTTTTAAACTTAATTATCAATCAAGGAGCGAGACCAGTTTATGATGCAAAAACAAAGCTGAATTACCGGGTCTTTGATAAGGAATCAATCTCTAAACGGGATTCTACGAGATATCATTACGAAATGTATCTGAAAATCTTGCGTAAGTATGTGAGAAAGATACCAGATGAAATATATCAAGCTTTGGGCAAGAACATATTTACTCTGGAAGGCCGTTTRGATGAACTGATTCAGCATATGGATAAAGTGAACGACTATGTTCTTGAACTGCAGGAGGATCAGCGACAGTTACATAAAAATCTAGATTCTCTGAAATCCAGACTGAGAACGATAAAGGAACAGCGAGATGAGGCTATTCAGGAGCAGTTTCGTATTCGCCGATCTATTTCCTATCGGCTGGGGAATGGTGTGATTACCCCATTGAAACGTCTGGCTCGATTAGTCAAAAATCCTCGCAGTATCAAAGCTGTTTTAAGTCGGATTAAGCAACAGTTGATTCGTCTAAAACGTCAAGTTAAGTCTCCTAAAGTTTATTATTATCAATGGCTGCGGAACTCTCAAAGGGAAAAAGCTCTTGCTTCAGTTTCAAGCGGCGAAAAAGTCTTAATTTATGTCATTTTTGAATCCGAGCCTCGCTTGCAGCAGTATAAGGTTATCTTTTTAGAAAAATTAGCAACTTTGGCTGATAAGACTCTCATCGTCGTTAACGGCGGACTGGCTGCAGAGGATTTAGAAACTTTAGAGCAGTATGGGCAAGTCTTGGTGCGGGATAATACCGGCTATGATACAGCAGCTTTTCGTGAAGGCATTCTTTCCTTAGGAAAGGAAAAGCTGCAGCATTGCTCTCAGCTGATGCTCGTCAATGACACCAATATCGGACCTATGAGTGATCTGGCGGCTGTCTTTCAAACTATGGTTGGCCGAAATCTTGATTTTTGGGGAATTTCCTATGGTGAAACTCAGGAAGATATCACTGGTTTTAACCGCTATGGTTACATTCCCAACCACCTACAGTCTTATTTTTTGGTGATTGAGCCTTTGCTGCTTCAGTCCGAAGAATTTTACGACTATTGGGAAGTGCTGACTGACACGGATTCACGGGAAGAAGCTATCGGAAAGCATGAAACGACTTTTACCAAGTACTTTGCTGACTTGGGCTATCGTTACGATGCCTTGGTTCACGAAAATCGGGATTCGGCTATGTATATTCATCCATTAAGGATGTTAAAGGCGGGCAGTCCTCTGATTAAGTATACTTCTTTGAAGAATTATGATGATCAGCAGTTTTTATGGCAGGGTCTGGGAAGAGAGTCAGAGGTTCCTGATGTATTGGACTATGTTCGGGAGAAGACAGACTACCCAGTGGAGATTCTTGAGAACATTGTTCAAAAATTTAAAGCGGTGCCTCGTGATCAATACATTCTCATCATTGACGGTGTAGAGAATATCATTCCGCAGTGTACGCGCTACCGTGTTCTCAATAAGGCAGAGCAGCTTAGAAAGAATGGCTTTGCTGTGAAAGTGGTCAATGCGTCTGAGTTTAGTCTGGCTCAGGCCCAGTATGCTAGCCACATCATTATCTACCGCGCTCCTTGGTCCGCCCAGCTCCAGCTTTTATGCGATTTGGCTCGGGAGGAGCATAAGCCAGTCTATTTTGATATTGATGATTTGGTCTTTGATACCCTTTATACGGATCAGCTTAGCTATACCCAAGGTTTGTCTGAGAAGGAAAAGGGCAATTACGATGCTGGTGTCAAGAATTACGGGAAAATGCTGGCGGCTTGTGATGGGGCGATTACCTCCACTAATCAGCTAAAAGAGGAATTGCTCAAATACAAGGACTCTGTCCTGCTGAATCGTAATCTGGCGTCCAGCGAATTGATTGCGGTTAGCTCGCAGTTCTTGAAGGAAGACTTTGGTGCAGACGACAGAATCAAAATCGGCTATTTCTCTGGCTCTATCAGCCACAATGAAAATTTTGAGCTCATCAAGCCGTCTATCAAAGAAGTTCTTGACAACTACCCAACCGTTGAGCTTCATATTGTAGGGCACTTGGATATCCCGCAGGATATGAAACAATATACGCAGCGTATTGTTGTCCATGAGTATGTGGACTGGAAGGCCTTGCCTCAGTTGATTAGTCAGGTTGATATTAATCTAGCTCCGCTGGTTGACTCAGTCTTTAATCGGGCCAAGTCAGAAATCAAGTGGATAGAAGCAGCTCTAGTCAAGGTGCCAACGATTGCCAGTCATATCGGTGCTTTTTCTGATATGATGATTGACGGTCAGACTGGACTTTTGGCTAAAGATGGTGAATGGAAAGAAAAGCTGGAAAGCCTGATTCTTTCTACGGATTTACGCAGAGAACTGGCGGAGAATGCCTACGCTTTTGTATTAGAAAATTGCAGTTTAGATAAAAAAGATGAAATGGTGACTTATTTTGAAAAGAAATAAAGAAGTAAAAGTTGAGAATATTTTCTTGCTGCTGGCAAGTATCTTTGTCTTGACTTTTATGATTGCACAGCCGATTAATCGAGTGCCTGATGAGACCAATCACGCTCGTATGACATGGGAAATCTTCCATAAACCTACCAGCCGAACATATAAATGGATGGACAAAATCCCATCCACTCCGAATGTTTCGCCGGCAGAGTACAAGCAGCTGTTCTCAGAGAAGATAGATCTGGCGCAAGAAGAGTTTACCTTTGGCTTTAATCTCAAGGCTATCTCTTTTCTGCCTCAGCTACTAGGTATGACCTTGGGAAGCATGCTTTATCCGTCAGTAGGCTTCATCGTGATGATGGGGAGGCTCTTTAATGCTTTGGCATATATCATCGGGGTTTATCTGCTGATTAAATACTTCAAATATGGCAAAAAAGCTCTGTTTTTCCTATCTCTTTTGCCTATTATGGTCCAGCAGGCTGCTTCTCTCTCTTACGATGTGATGAGCTATCTGGAGATTATGTTGGCGGTTGGCTTTTTGACCAATATTGCCTACCATAAGAAATTCACTAATAGAAATGTACTGGAGCTTTTGGTGATTTCTATAGGCCTCTTTGTCACCAAACCGAATAATGTCCTTTTATTAGGCTTGCTACCTTTTGTTCATTTTGAGTTTGAAGGATTCCTTGCGGTTCTGAACAAGCCTTTTGTTGCAACCAAAGCTTTTGTAGCTCGTTATCGCATTATCTTTTATATACTTGGCTTTGCAGCTTTCTTTCTTGCCCTGCATTTGGCATTTCGCAATCAGGGAGGGCTCTTGCACTATGGTCAAGTCTTGCTGAATACGCTCTTTAAGCAAAGTGTTAATGGCGACTTGAATACGATTTTGACAATCGGTATGTTTGGCTTTTTGGGGAATTTTACTATCCAGCTGCCGCTTTGGTTGATTTTTATCGATGTGGCAGTTTTGGCGCTTATCTTTTTGCAGTCGCAGAAAGATTTTATGACCATGGGCTACACAGTCATGTCGCGTTATCTGTTTCTGGTTCAAGTGATTGCTGTTGTGTCAATTATGTATCTGCAGTGGACACCCATTGTCCTCGGTAAAGGTGCCATGATATCAGTTGGTGCTCAGGGACGTTATTTTACACCCTTCTTGATCTTACTGCTACCAACTGTTGCTAATTTAGGAACCTTGGACATTAAAGACAGGGTAGTGAATCAAATGATGGTTGGGACTCTGGTAGCTAACTTCTTGGTTTCCCTCTACTTGATGGTGCCCTTTTATTGGAATATATTAGGATAAGCTATGAAAAAAAAGATATTATTCATTTCGCCGACTGGAACGCTAGATAATGGAGCTGAAATCTCTATTGTCAATTTGATGGAATACTTGGTCCAGACGGGCCATCAGGTTATCAATGCGATTCCGGATTATCATGTAGCCGTTCAGCAGGACTATATATCCAGCTTGGTTGCCTTGGCTATTGAGACTATAGCCTTGCCGTCAGTTAAATGGTGGTGGGAGGATGCGCCTGGTGGCCTGCCAGATAGTCCTGAGACTAGAGCTCGGTCATATCAGGATAATACCTCAGCGCTCAGAAAGATACTAACGGAGCGAAAGATTGATTTGGTTATTACCAATACGGTCAATATGTTTCAAGGTGCAGTGGCAGCGGCCTGCGAGGATGTTCCGCATTTCTGGCTGATTCATGAATTTCCTGACGGAGAGTTTGGCTACTATAAGGAAAAGCTAGATTTTATCAGTGATTATTCACAGGAAATATTTGCGGTGAGAGGTGCCTTGCAGAGACAGCTGCAGGAGCTGCTGCCAGACAGAAAAATCTTGCCTTTTGCCCCTTTTACCAAAATTCATCCTACTAATACAGGAGAAAAGGATAGAGCCGAAAGGCGTATTGTGTCAGTTGGACGTTTGACCGAGCGGAAAAATCAATTAGAATTGATAAAAGCCTATAACCAGCTATCTCAGTCAAAACCGGCCTTAGTTTTTATCGGTGCCTGGGATGAGGAGTACAAAAAAAGATGCGATACTTATATCTCTGAACATCAGGTAAAAAATATTAGCTTCCTGGGACACAAGGACAATCCTTGGGCAGAGGTGACGGAAGCAGATCTTGCGGTATTTCCGTCTGCAATGGAAACCTTTGGTTTAGTCTATATTGAAGCGATTATGAATGGCCTTCCGACCATTTTGTCGGACAATCCTGGTCATCTATCTGCCTATGAAATCTTTGAAGAAGGCCAGCTGTATTCATCTGGCAATATCGAGGAGTTGGCTGATAAGATAAACATTGCATTGGCAAACTTTGAGAGATTAAAAGACCAGTTGGTGGCCAATCTTGGCAAAATCCAAGAGCGCTACACAGTTCAGAGTGTTTACCGGACCTTATTGGATAAGATTGAAAACACTGAAATGTATCAGGCTAACTCTCTGCACCATGTCAAATGCTTATTGGATACAAATTTACCTTCTCAACCAGCCAGCTCTTTCTTACGCAAAGTGAAAAATAAGCTGCTTTCTGGTAGAAGAGGTTAAAGAAAGAAAAGGACAAGTTCAGCCGCGGCTCTACCTGTCCTTTTTGTATTATACAAACACACTAGAAAGTGGTATAATAGAATGGATTGTAAAATCTTGAATTGAGGGAAATCATGAAACATGTCTTCATCATCGGGAGTCGGGGACTTCCTGCCAAATATGGAGGATTTGAAACCTTTGTCGAAAAATTGACAGAGCATCAAATCTCTTCTCAAATCCAATATCATGTGGCTTGCTTATCAGATGATGAAGCTTTTCATCATTTTGACTACAAGGGGGTAGACTGTTTTACAGTCAAGCCACCTAAGCTTGGCCCGGCCCGCGTAATTGCCTATGATATGATGGCTGTCTCCTATGCCCTCAAGTTTGCTAAGAAAGAGCAGATTGGGCAGCCAATTTTTTACATTCTTGGAAATACGATTGGTGCTTTTATCCTTCCCTTTGCTCGTCGTATCCATCAGGCAGGCGGTAAATTCTTTATCAATCCTGACGGGTTGGAGTGGAAGCGGGCCAAATGGTCTAAGCCAGTTCAAGCCTATCTCAAGTATTCTGAAAAGGTCATGACCAAGCATGCAGACTTGGTTATAGCGGATAATCAAGGCATCGAAAGCTATATTCAAAAAGCTTATCCTTGGTCTAAAACGACCTGTATCGCTTATGGAACCGACCTTTATCTGTCCAATCTGACGGAAAACGAAGGCAAGGTCAGGGTCTTCTTTGAAAAGTGGGCCAGTAAGGAAAAAGACTACTACCTCATTGTCGGACGCTTCGTTCCGGAAAACAACTATGAAACCATCATTCAAGAATTTATGAAGTCCAAAACCCAACGTGACTTGCTGATTATCTGCAATCATGAGGGCAATCCCTATTTTGAAGAACTTAAGCAGAAAACGGGCTTTGACCGTGATTCTCGCATTAAGTTTGTCGGCACGGTTTATGACCAGAATCTGCTCAAATATATCCGTAATCATGCTTTTGCGTACATACATGGCCACGAGGTTGGTGGGACCAATCCGGGACTCTTGGAAGCACTGGCTCAGACAGATGCCAATTTGGTGCTGGATGTGGACTTCAATCGGAAGGTAGCAAAGGAAACGGCTCTCTACTGGAAAAAAGAACCTGGCCAGCTGGCCCAGCTGATTGACCGAGTAGATGCTCAAACAGATTTTACGGAGCTAGGTCAAGCCGCTAAAGAAAATATGAAAGAAAACTACACCTGGGAAAAAATTGTGGGTGAATACGAGGATTTATTTTTATCATGAAAGTGACCATTCTTCTGTCCACCTATAATGGGGAACAGTTTCTGTCCGAGCAGATTAAGAGTATCCAAGAGCAGACATATAGGGATTGGCAGCTGCTGATTCGTGATGATGGCTCTACAGATGGGACGCGGGCTGTCATCGAAGACTTTTGCCGCAAGGATGACCGCATTGCCTTTATCAATCGGGAAAATCCACAAAATCTGGGTGTCATTCAGAGTTTTCATAGCCTGCTTCAATACCAAGATTCGGATTTCTATCTCTTTAGCGACCAAGATGACGTTTGGCTGCCAGACAAGATTGCCATGCAATTAGCTGAGGCAGACAAGTATGATAGCAGTCAGCCCTTGCTGGTGTATACTGACTTGAAGGTCGTAGATCAAGAGCTACAGGTTGTTCATGAAAGTATGATTCGCACTCAGTCAGATCACGCTAATACAGAACTAGTCCAAGAGTTGACGGAGAATACAGTGACGGGTGGTGTTTCTATGATAAATCGCGCCTTGGCCCAACTTTGGACTGGGAAGGAAGAGAATGAACTGCTCATGCACGATTGGTATCTGGGCTTGCTGGCTGCGGCTTTTGGCAATCTAGTCTATATTGACAAGCCGGGTGAGCTCTATCGTCAGCATTCGAATAATGTGTTGGGAGCTCGAACGCTCAGAAAACGCGTAAAAAACTGGGTTCGTCCCCATGTTCTTTTTGCCAAATATTGGAAATTGATAAAAGACAGTCAGACTCAGGCTAGAAATTTGCTGGTTCTGCCGCTGACTGCTGAAAATAGAGAGTTAATTGAGAACTTTGTGACCATTATGGAGGCGCCTTTTAAGGAGCGCTGGCGCAGGATTCGCCAGTATGGCTACCGTAAAAACCGTGCTTTTCATACCCTTGTTTTTACGAGCCTCATTCTCACAAAGTTTGCTTATAAGGAGTAATATTCATGGATTTTTTTAGTAAAAAAAATCGGATTCTTTTGAAAGAATTAATCAAGACGGATTTTAAATTACGTTATCAAGGGTCCTTGGTCGGCTATCTCTGGTCGATTTTGAAGCCATTGATGATGTTTACTATCATGTATCTGGTCTTTGTCCGCTTTTTGCGCTTTGATGACGGGACACCTCACTATACAGTAGGGCTTTTGCTGGGGATGGTTTTCTGGTCTTTCTTTACCGAAGCCACCAATATGGGCATGCTTTCCATCGTTTCTCGGGGAGATTTGCTTCGTAAATTAAACTTTCCTAAGCATACCATCGTCTTTTCATCAGTTCTTGGAGCAGCTATCAATTTTCTGATTAATCTAGTCGTTGTTTTCCTCTTCGCTTTGATTAATCAGGTGGAGTTCGGCTTGCATACGCTAGTAATTATTCCTCTTTTTCTGGAAGTATTGGTCTTGGCAATGGGCTGTGCCCTCATGCTGTCTTCCTTGTTTGTGAAGTATCGGGATATTGGACCGATTTGGGAAGTGGCTCTTCAAGCAGGAATGTACGCCAGCCCGATTATCTACTCTCTGACCTTTCTTTTGCAGCGGAAGCAATTCTTTGTCGCTAAAATTATGATGCTCAATCCGATTGCCCAGATGCTGCAGGACATGCGCCATTTCATTGTTGCTCCTGTTAATGTCAGAGGCTGGGATATTGTGAATAACAAACTAATCGCCCTCATCCCTTACTTGATTCCTTTTGTGATATTGGCTCTAGGTTTGTTCTTCTTTAATAAAAATGCTAAGAGATTTGCGGAGATTTTATAATGTCAAATAATATTGCAGTAAAAGTCGACCATGTAAGTAAATTCTTTCGATTGCCTACTGAGGCTACTCAGAGTTTGAGAACCAGTCTGGTTAATCGTTTTAAGGGGATTAAAGGCTACAAAGAACAGCATGTTTTGAAAGATATTTCCTTTGAGGTCGAAAAGGGTGACTTCTACGGTATTGTCGGCCGCAATGGCTCTGGTAAGTCTACCCTCCTGAAAATTATCTCTGAGATTTATATTCCGGAGAAGGGCAAGGTAACTATTGATGGTAAGTTGGTTTCCTTTATTGAGCTGGGTGTAGGTTTCAATCCAGAACTAACTGGCCGCGAAAATGTCTATATGAACGGTGCCATGCTGGGATTCTCAACAGAAGAAGTAGACGCCATGTACGATGATATCGTGGAGTTTGCTGAGCTAGGAGAGTTTATGAACCAAAAGCTTAAGAACTACTCCAGCGGTATGCAGGTGCGTCTGGCTTTTTCTGTGGCCATCAAGGCTCAGGGTGATATTCTGATTTTGGACGAGGTCTTGGCTGTTGGAGACGAAGCCTTTCAGCGTAAGTGTAATGATTACTTCAAAGATCGCAAGGAGTCAGGCAAGACGACCATTCTGGTGACCCATGACATGGGAGCTGTTAAAAAGTATTGTAATAAGGCCGTCTTGATTGAAAATGGCTTGGTCAAGGCTATCGGCAATCCAGATGATGTGGCAAACCAGTACAGTCTGGACAATGCGACTGAAACAAAAGCCATGAACGAGGGATTCCAGGTTGAGAATGCGGCAGTTTCTGATTTGAAGGTTAAGCTCTTGCATTCGCCTCAGATTTCACCTGAACAAGAAATTGAATTTGAAATTTCTTATCAGGTAAATCAAGACCTTCCGACCTATGTTTCCTTTTCTCTGACAGATATCGATCGAACTATCTGGCTTTACAATGATAATTCCATGGATCAGCCGACAGAAGGACCTGGACAGAAGCGCTTGACTTACAAGTGTCATGTGTCACAGATAAATAACGCTAAGTTAAAACTGCAGGTTTCGGTGCGGGATCAGGAAGAACAGATTTTAGCCTTTGCAGACTCTCAGAACAACCCAGTTATCTTGGTCAATCGCCAGGATATTAAGGATGACGATGTCTCTGCTAAGGATTCTGCCACTGGCTTAATCCAGCGTAATGGCAGTTGGAAGATTTCTCAATCATAAAGAATAAGGTATTTTCATGGAACGAATATTACTCTATGTTCATTTCAATAAATGCAATCATATAAGCGGTCATGTCTTCTATCAATTGGAGCAGCTAAAGCCGCTTTTTTCTAAGATCATATTTATTTCAAATAGTCCTTTGACCGATGAGGACAAATGCCGGCTGAGAGAAGACTTGGGAATTGCTGACTTGCTTGAGCGGGATAACCGAGGCTTTGATTTTGCAGCCTGGCGTGACGGTATGAACCGACTGGTTTTTGACACTTTGCAGAACTCAGACTCTCTGACTCTCATGAACGACACTTGCTTTGGTCCGCTATGGGATTTAGCAACGATTTATCAGCGCTTTGAAGAGGATTCGCAAGTCGATTTTTGGGGAATGACTAATTTTCGCAAGACCAGGTACTTTGAAGAACACCTGCAGAGCTACTTTGTCACCTTTAAGCAGTCAGTTCTCAAAGACAAGTCTTTCCGTGAATTTTGGTCTCAGGTAGAAGATTTTACTGACGTTCAAGATGTGATAGACCATTACGAGACCCAGTTTACCAAACGTTTTGTAGAGGCAGGATTCAGATATCAATCTCTCCTTGATACCCGTCAGGAAGAAGCAGGAGAATTGGTTCATCCAGATTTTTCATACTATAAGCCTCTTAGGATTCTGGAAGCAAAGATTCCTTTTCTAAAGGTAAAAGCTCTCACAGGCAATCCTTTTTTGGCTAGGTATTTGCTGGAAGATCTTGAAACAAACTCGTCTTATCCAACTTCGCTTATTAGGGAACACCTGTTCTATCATTTTGGTCCAGACCTTCCTTGTTTGCTGCAGGACAAGTATTTGTCTCAGGCAACTTCGAACTATCGGACAGATCATCCTGTCCTCCTGCATATTCATGTAACGGATTTTCCTATTTTTCAGCAGTATCAGGACAAGCTATTCTCTCTGTCATCTCAGTATCAGTATTTATTGACAACAAACCAGCCAGAAGTGCTGAAACAGCTGCAGACAGCTCTGGGTCATCTAGGCAATAAAGTGCAGATTATCCTAAGTCAGAAATCTCATGCCTGGCTTGCCATGCTAGAGCAGAAGGAAATTCTGCAAAACTATGCTTATATCGGCCATCTATCTACTCATCGATTGGTGGAGAATCAGGCAGTTTTTGACCAAGCTATGCGCTCTGATTTGATAAATATGATGGTGGATTATGCGGATGCAAGTATAGAAGCGTTGGAGCAGGATTCTGCTGAAGGGCTGGTTATTCCAGATTTGCCGCGCCTAGTCAGAGATGGCTTGTTTGAGATAGAACCGCCGCGTCCAAGTCTGTCTGCTGTCTGGCAGGAAGCTGGTTTGCATAAGTCTTTTGACTTTATGACCGCCTCTTCTCTGACGAGAGTCTATGGCGGCTTCTTATGGTTCAAAAATTCTGCTTTGGCTAGTTTGTTCCAGATGAAGAGCTTAGAAAGTTTGCTATCCTCTGAGCAGGAATTGTCTGATGTTTTAGAGCATTTATTGGTTTATCTAGCTTGGGACAATCATTATGATTTCAAGATTATGCCCTTATCTTCTCTACCCTCTTTACTGGACTGGCAGAGGAAAAAAGCAGAATTGACCGAGCAAAAAGAAAAATTAAGTCAGAAAAATTTATCTCAAAAGATTAGAAATCGTTTGTCAAATCTTTTAAAGAAAAAGTGAGATTCTTGGTTTACAAAAAATCTCGCTAGAGAATTTAACTATTTACCAGAAAGAAAAATGAAATTTTTACTCAACCACTATAAGCAGTTCTCATACCTGCTAATTAGTTTTTTACTTTTAGATATAGTTGCTGTTACGACAGTCTTATTGTTGGAGGAAGGCGAAGATTTGCGGAGCTATCCAGCCTTGTGGCTGGCCTTTCTGATGTTGCTTCCTCTTTTGTTTGGCTTGGGCAAGCTTTTGTCTCAGCTCTTCAGCAAAAGATTTTTCCTATGGTCAGCTATTATTTACGCTCTTTATACAGGATTTTCTTACTTACTGACAGTAACGCAGCATGTCAATGATTTTGAGTTCAAAGCAGATCGAGTTTTCAGCAATCATTTTTGGCAGTTTAACTCCTTGCCTGGCTTGCTTTTGATTTTCTTATTTGCGTATATTTTTATCCATTTTCCAAAGCTTAAAAAACGCTTCCCGGGTAAGTTTTTGCAGGTTACCAAGAAAAATAGAGAGGTACTGGAAAATCTTTTTCTGTCCCAATTCTTTCTATTTCTTGCTTTGATGGACGATAAGATGCCGGAATTGCTGCATCACCAAAGCTATTTAGTGAATTTCCTTGAGGAAGGCAAGTTGGAAATAACGCAGAACTTTGTGCTAACTTTCCTCTGCCTTATCGCACTTATCTTTATCCTACTTTCTCTCCCCAGCTTTCTAGCTGTTAAGGGATTGCGCGATCTCGCTCAGAATAAAGCCAGTGTTTCTGTTGCTTTTGTGTTGAGTGCAGTGTTTGCCCTTGTCTTTAACTATACAATCCAAAATAGTATCCGAGGAGACGTGATTGTTTTGGATCAGTATCTTTTCACTGGAGCCAGTCTCTTTCAAATCATCGTTTTTTTCATGATTTTTATGGCTCTTTACCTGATTTTCAATCATTTTCTCCTGCCAACCATGCTGATAACAGCGCTAGTAGTGGTTGCTACCATAGCCAGTAGTCTGAAATTTCAGTATCGCCAAGAGCCAATATTGCCTAGTGATATGGTCTGGCTGAGAAATCCCAAGACCCTCTTTGACTTTCTCGGAGGCAATTATGGATTTTATGCTATCTTGGGACTAGTTGCTCTAGGCGTTCTTTATTGGTATTTGCGCAAGAAAATCTTGCCAGGAAAGCTCATTACCGTTCTTAAATACCAGCTCCTCTTGCTAGTCCTGCCCCTAGTCTTTTTCTTGGGAGTCATGGATATATTTGCCACTAAAAAGAATGGCAAAATAGTAGAGAATATCCCAGTCATTTCGATCTTAAATAATTACCATGACCTGACTTGGATGGGAAATACTGTCAATTCACAGCTGCGCTCCCTTTCTTTTGTCTGGTTTTCACAGATGTCGGATACAACCATGATTGAGCCGCGTGGCTACTCTAAGGAAAAGATTCAAGAGATAGAAAAAAAGTATAAGAATGTTGCGGAAGCTATTAACAAAGAACGCCAGAATAAAATCGAAGATCAAACGGTAATTTATCTTCTGAGTGAAAGTTTTTCTGACCCTGCTCGGGTTGACGGCGTTACTATGTCTGAGAATCCAATTCCTTATATTCAGGAAGTTAAAACTCGCACCACCAGTGGACTGATGAAGTCAGACGGCTATGGTGGAGGAACGGCCAACATGGAATTTCAGACACTGACAGGTTTGCCTTTTTATAATCTGTCTCCATCTATTTCGGTTCTCTATACTGAAATTGTCCCGAGGATGAATAGATTCCCTTCCATTAGTGATGCTTATTCATCTAAGAATCGAACAGTAATCCATCTGGCTTCTCCTAGCAATTATGCCAGAAATGTCATTTACCAGGATTTGGGATTTGATACCTTTATTCACTATGGTACCAAAGGCTTGAAAGGTGATAATATAGGTGGTAATTACAGCGATCAAACGACTTATAATCAAGTCTTGGAGCATTTGAATGGCAAGCAGGGACAGTTTTTCTCTGTCATGACCATGCAGAACCACATGCCTTGGAGTGAGCCCAATCCTGTCTACATATCTGCCAGCTATCCTGACTTTAGCAAGGAAGGGAACGAATCTCTTTCTAGCTATGTCAGAATGCTTTACCATACAGATCAGGCGACCAAGGATTTTCTTGAGAAGCTTTCAAAGGTAGATAAAAAGGTAACAGTCGTCTTTTATGGCGATCATCTGCCAGGTCTCTATCCTCAGTCAGCCTTTAAAGAAGATCCAGAAAGCCAATATCTGACAGATTATTTCGTTTGGAGCAATTATGAAACTCCTAAACTCGATTATCCAAGAGTCAATTCTAGTGATTTCTCCGCTCTCTTACTGGAGCRGACAAATTCCAAAGTATCACCTTACTATGCTTTATTAACAGAAGTATTGCATAAGGCTAGTGTAGATAAAAAAGAATTGGACGAAGAAGCACAAGAAATAGCAGATGATTTGAAACTGATTGAGTATGATATGGTCAGAGGAAAGGGCTACTTGTCTGATAGCTTCTTTAAGACAGCAAAATCATAAATAAAAAAATAGAATAGGCAAGTCTACCTGTTCTATTTTTTCTTAATTTATGCTAAACTAGTAGTATGGGGGTGTGAGCATGATAAAGATTTTCGGTAAGGTTCGCTATCACTGGCAGCCAGATGTAGCTATCCTGATAATATATTGGTCTTTATCGGTCATTCCGATTTTTGTTGGCCTGGCTTTGATGTATGAAAGCTCACGAGTGCCGACTCTTGTTCTGTTTTCTTTCTTCTTGTTCATGGTTTTGCTGGGAATGGGAGTTCATCGTTATTTTACTATTTATGATGATGGAACCTTGCGAATTATCACAGCCAATCCCTTTACTCCGATAAAGGTCAAGATTTCAGATATTGAAAAAGTCGAAGTGACCAAAACGTCAATTACCTTATATTTTAAAGGGCAGAACCGCAGCCGGAGTTTTTGTATGCGTAAGTGGCCTAAGAAATATTTTGTCAATGCCCTGGCCCTTAATGAGCATTTTAAGGGTGAGGTAGAATTAGTAGATAATTTTACCCATATTGACTATTTTGAAGCTTACTATGGCAGTCAGTCCAAAAAATCCTAGTCTTTCAAAAGAGCTCGGGTTGGGCAGTTTTTGATGGCTTCCACGACATCGGGATCCTCAGCGATTTCCTTTTCTAGGAGCTGGTCGTCCTGGTAAAATTTGACGATGCCATTGTCATGATAGTCAAAGAGATCTGAGTAGGTTTGACAAAGCCCGCAGGCAATGCACCGTTCGGGAATGAGTGTTACTTTCATACCCATATTGTAATAAGATTTTAAGAAAAATTCAAGGAGGAAGTCATGGAAAAAGAACCATGGGAAGAAGATGTATACGATAACGGAGAAGATAAGTTGAAACGAACTAAGAAGTTTAGCGCTTTGAATGCAGACCGCTTGTTGACCATATTAACCATTATTTTCTGTATTTTAGTGGTTGCGGTGGTGTGCTTTCTGACCTATCTGTCTACTGGTGGAAGTAATAGACAAACCCAAATGGAAGGTTTCTACGGCACTTCAGCAGCAAGTTCCAGCAGTGAAGCGTCTTCTACAGCAGAGCAGACAGCAGCAAATACCACAGAATCCTCTGAAGGAACTCTGACTGTTCAGCCTGGTGAAGGTGAGGCGGCCATTGCAGCGCGTGCAGGTATTTCTATTGCTAAGCTTGAACAGCTTAACCCTTCTCATATGTCTACTGGTTCTTGGTATGCCAATCCAGGTGACGTTGTGAAGATTGAGTAGGAGCCAGCCATGAAACAGATTCAAATTGCAATTGACGGTCCTGCTTCCAGTGGAAAATCGACCGTTGCCAAGATTATTGCTAAGGATTTTGGCTATACTTATTTAGATACAGGAGCCATGTACCGGGCTGCAACCTATCTGACTCTGCGGCATCATCTAACAGAAGCAGATGCCACTGAAATTGTAGACTTGCTCAATAATCATTCGGTCAGTTTTGGTCGAGCAGAAGATGGCGAGCAGCTAGTCTTTGTTGGCGATGTGGATGTGACTCACCCAATTCGGGAAAATGAAGTTACCAATAACGTTTCTTGGGTATCTGCCATTCCTCAAGTCCGTGAGAAACTGGTGGCCTTGCAGCAGCAAATTGCAGCTCAGGGAGGGATTGTCATGGATGGCCGTGATATTGGAACAGTTGTCTTGCCTCAGGCTGAGCTCAAGATTTATTTGGTAGCCTCGGTTGAGGAAAGAGCTGAGCGCCGTTATAAGGAAAATCTATCTAAAGGAATTCCTGCTGACTTGGAGAAACTGAAAGAAGAAATTGCAGAGCGGGATTATAAGGACAGTCATCGCGAAGTTTCGCCATTGAGACCGGCAGAAGATGCTGTTCATTTTGATACCACGGGTGTTGGTATTTCTGAAGTTGTTGCCTTTATCGAAGAAAAAGCGAAAAAAATCATTGACAAATAAAATGAAACTTGGTATGATAGTAGAGTTGAGAAAAGCAGAAGTGAGAACTTCTCGCCTTGCGACTAACGTTGTCTGGCTCTACAGGATTCAGTTTCAGTAATGAAATACTATCGTGTAGTGCGGGTTTGCGTTAGCAGGTCCGCACTTGTTTTTCTCTAAAAATAAAAAAAGAGGTGAAAACCATAGCAAAACAAGACTTATTCATCAATGATGAAATTCGTGTGCGTGAAGTTCGCTTGATCGGTCTTGACGGCGAACAATTAGGTATTAAACCGCTGAGCGAAGCGCAGTCTCTTGCGGATGAAGCAAATGTCGATTTGGTCCTGATTCAGCCACAAGCTAAACCACCTGTTGCAAAAATTATGGACTATGGCAAGTTCAAATTTGAGTACCAGAAAAAACAAAAAGAACAACGCAAGAAACAAAGTGTTGTTACTGTGAAGGAAGTCCGTCTCAGTCCAACCATCGACAAGGGAGACTTTGACACTAAACTTCGCAACGCACGCAAGTTCCTTGAAAAAGGGAATAAAATTAAGGTATCTATCCGCTTCAAAGGCCGGATGATTACCCACAAAGAAATCGGGGCTAAAGTTTTAGCAGATTTTGCTGAAGCGACTCAGGATGTTGCTATCATTGAGCAAAAGCCTAAGATGGATGGACGTCAGATGTTCATGCAGATGGCGCCAATTCCTGACAAAAAATAGATTGTCAGAAAGATAGAAAAAGGAGAACACATTATGCCAAAACAAAAAACACACCGCGCATCAGCTAAACGTTTCAAACGTACAGGTTCTGGTGGACTTAAACGTTTCCGTGCTTACACTTCTCACCGTTTCCACGGAAAGACTAAGAAACAACGCCGTCATCTTCGCAAAGCAGGAATGGTGCATGCAGGAGATTTCAAGCGTATCAAAGCAATGTTTACAGGTCTGAAATAAGAGCTGCTGAAACGATTATCTAGGAAATATTGGAGGAAATATAAATGGCACGTGTTAAAGGTGGCGTTGTATCACGCAAACGCCGTAAACGTATTTTAAAATTAGCTAAAGGTTACTATGGAGCAAAACATATCTTGTTCCGTACTGCAAAAGAGCAAGTAATGAACTCTTACTACTATGCATACCGTGACCGTCGTCAGAAAAAACGTGATTTCCGCAAACTTTGGATCACTCGTATCAATGCGGCAGCTCGTTTGAACGGACTTTCATACTCACAATTGATGCATGGTTTGAAGTTGGCTGAAATCGAAGTGAACCGTAAAATGTTGGCTGACTTGGCTGTTAACGATGCAGCAGCTTTCACAGCTCTTGCAGACGCAGCTAAAGCTAAGCTTGGTAAATAATTAAAATAAGAACTGAGGATTTCCTTGGTTCTTTTTTGATAACTCTTAATGAAAAGTATGAAGAGGGAAATTTCCTGCCATGCTACTTATAGTATAGATAAAGGCTTGTTACTGATAAGAAAGCTTTCATGGTAAAGCTAGTTAAAAATAGGGATTTGCGATATAATAGATAAAAACAGACATATATGTAAATAAAAATTCAGTAGAATGGAGAAATCATGTCAGAGAATCGTTTAGCTTGGGACCAGTATTTTGCGGCTCAGGCTCTCTTAATTGCTAATCGTTCAACCTGCAAACGAGCCAAAGTCGGCGCTGTCTTGGTCAAGGATAATAAGGTTATTTCAACTGGTTACAATGGCTCAGTTTCAGGGACTGAGCACTGTATTGACCATGAATGCTTGGTTATTGACGGTCACTGTGTACGGACCTTGCATGCTGAGGTCAATGCCATCTTGCAAGGAGCCGAGCGGGGAGTTCCCAAGGGATTTACGGCTTATGTGACCCATTTTCCCTGTCTCAACTGTACCAAGCAACTGCTTCAAGTAGGCTGCAAACGGGTTGTTTACATCAACCAATATCGGATAGATGACTATGCTCAATATCTCTACAAGGAAAAAGAGGTGGAATTGGTTCATTTGCCGCTGGATGATGTCAAGAAGGCTATCGCTCAAACGGATTTGGTTTAGAGGAGAAGTTCTGGAGGTAAAAGGAGAAGGCAGATGAATGAGAAATTGGCAGCCGCTTGGCAGCATTTCTTTGAAGGACAATTAAATAAGGCCGAAGAACTAGAGCAGCAGCTTGAAAAAGATTCCTTTAGCCGCTGGAATTTGCGAGCTTATCTTGCTGTAGAAAGGCAAGATTATCAGAATGCTTTTGCAAATTTGGAGCTTTATCTGATTCAGGCTCAAAATGATAGTGATATTGAAAATGAGCATATCGCTTATCATCAGCTAGGCTATGTTGCTAGAGCTGCGGGAGATTTTTATCAAGCTTTAGAATGGATAGAAAAAGAGGCTGCTTTCCTAGCGATGTACTTCCCAGATGACCATTATCGTCAATCAGTTAATCTCTATGAGCTAGGCTACCTAAATCTTAAATTAGGCCGATTGACTCAAGCTCAGGAGTTTATGCGAAAGGCGAATATCTATGCTAAGGAGTCAGATGATGTGATCAATCATGCATGTAGTTACCGAGGCTTGGGTGAAATTGCTCAATCTTTGGGAAATCTCCAAGAAGCAAGAATCAACTTCGCGGCTGCTATCAGACTTTTTGACCAAGCTGGTGATGCTATCGGTAAGGCGGAAGTTGAAGAGTTGTTAGCAAGCTGCCCTTAGTTTATCATTGCAATAAAGCTATAGTTTTCGGCTATAACTTTTTCTATTTAAAAAATTCTGAAGTTTTTAGCGAAAAGTGGTATAATGAAGAAGTTATATAGTCCCGATAAGGTGGTAGGAAACTTCTATCAGTACTTTGTAACTCGCAAACAATGACGGCTCCAAAGTCGCTCGTCATTCTACGGTTGCCGCTATATTGCGGTCACCCTATGCGCCTTACTAGCTCAGAAATAAAAAGGTATCGTTTTTATTTCTTTCGCGTCGTAACTCGTAGGTGACAAGATTTTCATCATTTTGGAGTTTGTTCATTTGTTTAATATTTTTTAAGGGGGGACATTTCTATGTCAGAACGTAAACTTTTCACGTCTGAGTCTGTATCGGAGGGGCATCCTGATAAGATTGCAGACCAAATTTCCGATGCTATTTTGGATGCTGTCTTGAGTCAGGATCCAGATGCCCATGTGGCTGCTGAAACAGCCGTTTATACGGGATCGGTTCATGTTTTTGGTGAGATTTCGACCACAGCTTATGTGGATATCAATCGTGTGGTTCGAGATACCATTGCAGAGATTGGCTATACCAATACAGAGTATGGATTTTCAGCTGAGACAGTCGGTGTGCATCCGTCTTTGGTGGAACAATCACCAGATATTGCTCAGGGTGTCAATGAAGCTCTGGAAGTTCGTGGGAATGCGGATCAAGATCCATTGGACTTGATTGGTGCTGGAGACCAGGGGCTTATGTTTGGCTTTGCAGTGGATGAAACGCCAGAGCTCATGCCGCTACCTATCTCGCTCAGTCACAAGCTAGTTCGTCAATTGGCGGAATTGCGCAAATCAGGAGAGATTGCCTATCTGCGTCCAGATGCTAAGTCTCAGGTGACCATTGAGTATGATGAAAATGACCAGCCAGTGCACGTGGATACGGTAGTTATTTCGACCCAGCATGACCCAGAAGTGACCAATGAAGAGATTCATCGTGATGTGATTGAAAAGGTAATTAAAGCAGTTATTCCAGCCCAGTATTTGGATGATAAGACGAAATTCTTCATCAATCCAACCGGCCGCTTTGTAATTGGCGGCCCGCAAGGAGACTCTGGCTTGACTGGACGTAAGATTATTGTGGATACTTACGGCGGTTATGCTCGTCATGGTGGCGGTGCCTTCTCTGGTAAGGATGCAACCAAGGTCGACCGCTCGGCTTCATACGCAGCTCGCTACATCGCTAAAAACATCGTGGCGGCGGGATTGGCCAAGAAAGCAGAAGTGCAGTTAGCCTACGCCATTGGTGTGGCTCAGCCGGTTTCTGTTCGGATTGATACTTTTGGCACTGGAGCAGTTGCAGAAAGCAAATTGCAGGAAGCAGTTCGTCAGATTTTTGATTTGCGTCCGGCCGGTATCATTCAAATGCTAGATCTGAAACGTCCAATCTACCGTCAGACAGCAGCTTATGGCCACATGGGTAGGACAGACGTTGACCTGCCTTGGGAAAAGTTGGATAAGGTAGAGGCTTTGAAAGCAGCAGTGCAGTAAGATGACAGTTCTCAATCGTAATGATTGAGAGCTTTTTTATATAGGTGGATTTTACAAGGCAAGCAGTCTAGGCTTGCGCTTCTCTCAATTTTTGCAATACTATTTTTTCTGAAAAATTATTGAAAAAGCCATTTTCTCTGTTTCATTTTAATTTCAATTGTCTTATTTATCTAAAAGTATAGGAAATTTCCTGAATCTGTGGTATAATAAATGGCAATACCTTGAAAGAGCTTTATTTTAAACATGAAAAAAATTGTAATACATGGTGGTCGCCCCTTAAAAGGAGAGGTGACTATTAATGGTGCTAAAAACAGTGTCGTTGCCTTGATTCCGGCTGTGATTCTGGCAGATGATATTGTAACGTTGGATGGCGTTCCGGATATTTCGGATGTGGATAGCCTGATTGATATTATGATTGCCATGGGGGCTAGTGTTACTCGCTCTGAGGACAATCTGACGATTGATCCGCGTGGTATCCAAAACGTCCCTATGCCTTATGGGAAAATCAACAGTCTAAGGGCTTCTTATTATTTCTATGGCAGCTTGCTTGGTCGCTATGGTGAAGCAACGGTAGGTCTGCCTGGTGGTTGTGACTTGGGGCCGCGTCCTATTGACTTGCATCTCAAGGCTTTTGAAGCCATGGGGGCTAAGATGACCATGGACGGCAACTACATGAACCTATCCACAGGAGGTCAGCAGCTGAAAGGCGCTAGCATTTATATGGATACGGTCAGCGTGGGTGCTACCATTAACACGATGTTGGCTGCTGTCAAGGCCAAAGGTCGGACTATTATTGAAAATGCAGCGCGGGAGCCTGAAATCATTGATGTGGCAACTCTCTTGAACAATATGGGAGCACATATCCGTGGAGCAGGAACTGATATTATCACGATTGAGGGGGTTCCACACCTTCATGGAACTCGTCATCAAGTAATTCCAGACCGTATCGAGGCAGGAACTTATATCGCTCTTGCTGCAGCTATTGGTCAGGGAATTCAGATTAATAATGTCCTTTATGAGCATTTGGAGAGTTTTATTGCCAAGCTTGAGGAAATGGGTGTTCGGATGACGGTTTCTGAAGACAGCATTTTTGTTGAAGAGCAGCAAAATCTGCGAGCTATAAACATTAAGACTTCTCCTTATCCAGGCTTTGCAACTGACCTACAACAGCCCATCACTCCGCTCTTGCTGACGGCTAATGGCCACGGTAAGATTACGGACACCATCTATGAGAAGCGGGTTAACCATGTGGCGGAGCTGGCTAAGATGGCAGGTAAAATTTCGACCAGCAGCGATCAGATTGTCTATGAGGGACCAAATCAACTGCAGGGAGCTCAGGTCAAGGCGACCGATTTACGAGCAGGAGCAGCCTTGGTTATTGCAGGTTTGATGGCTCAAGGAAAGACAGAGATTACTAATATCGAGTTTATCCTGCGTGGCTATTCTAATATTATTGAAAAATTAACAAGTCTGGGTGCAGATATCCAGTTGATAGAAGAATAAGCGTTTTTCGCTTATTTTTTGTAGAGGTAGCAGATGAATTTATGGACACATTTAGCAGCCTGCTCATTTATTGAGACAGAGCATGCTTTTTTGCGGCCCATTGTCTTTGAAGATGCAGGAGCCCTATATAAGATTGCGTCCAATCCGGAAAATACTCAGTTCATCTTTCCGACAGAAGCAAGCCTAGAGGAAAGTGAATACGTCATTGCCAATTTCTTTATGAAAAATCCTCTGGGGATTTGGGCCATTTGTCACAAGGAAACGCAGGAAATGATTGGCTCTGTCAAGTTTGAAAAGATGGACGAGATCAAGAAAGAAGCTGAGTTAGGTTATTTTCTGCGGCAAGACTACTGGGGACGAGGGCTGATGACAGAAATTGTCCGAGAGATTGCTTTTCTATCTTTTACCCGCTTTGACTTCAAGCGTCTCAGCATTATTACTCATGCAGAGAACCTAGCTAGTCAAAAGGTAGCTCAAAAATCTGGCTTCAGCCTCTACCGGCAGTTTAAAGGGAGCGATCGATACACGAGGAAGATGAGAGATTATCTGGAGTACCGTTATGAGAGAGGAGATTTTAATGAGTAAGCATCAGGAAATTTTAACTTATCTTGAAAATCTTCCAATCGGCAAGAGGGTCAGTGTTCGCAGTATTTCAAACTATCTGGGAGTCAGCGACGGTACGGCCTATCGAGCGATCAAGGAAGCGGAGAACCGCGGTATTGTTGAGACCAGGCCTCGGAGTGGTACGGTTCGGGTCAAGTCCAAGAAAGTTGTCTTGGAGCATCTGACCTATAAGGAAATCGTTGATATTACAGGCTCAGAAGTATTGGCCGGAGAAGACGGTCTAGAAAAAGAATTTAATAAGTTCTCCATCGGAGCCATGACGGAGCAGAATATCCTGCGCTATCTGAATGAGGGAGGCCTCCTGATTGTTGGAGATCGGACAAAAATCCAGCTCTTGGCTCTGGAAAATGAGAATGCGGTACTGGTGACCGGAGGATTTGAAGTCAGTTCGGAAGTTCTGAAGATGGCTAATCTGCTCAATATACCGGTTCTAAGGACCAAGCACGATACCTACACCGTGGCAACCATGATTAATCGTGCCCTGTCCAATATGCAAATCAAGACCGATATTTTAACAGTGGAGCAGGTCTATCGCTCCAGCCACGAGTACGGCTTCTTGCATGATACAGATACTGTTCGTGACTATCTGGACTTGGTCCGCCGCAATCGTGCCAGCCGGTTTCCGGTTATCAACCAGCAGCAGATGCTGGTTGGAGTAGTAACCATGCGGGACGCAGGGGATAAGTCTCCTCTGACAACCTTGGACAAGGTCATGACGAAAAATGTCTTTATGACAGGCTTATCTGCTAATATTGCCAATATCAGCCAGCGCATGATTGCAGAAGATTTTGAAATGATACCAGTAGTGCGCAGCAATCAGACCTTGCTGGGTGTGATTACGCGGCGGGACATTATGGAAAAAATGAGTCGATCTCAGATTTCCAGCTTGCCGACTTTCAGTGAACAAGTAGGACAGAAGATTAGCCGCCAGGATGATTTGTTTTCCTTTACCGTTGAGCCTTTTATGCTGGAGCAAAATGGTGTGTTGGCTAACGGTGTGCTGACAGAAATTTTGACTCGGATTACCCAGCAGCTCATGGTCAACAGCGGCCGTAGCTTGATTATCGACCAGCTGATGATTTATTTCTTTCAGGCGGTCCAGATTGATGACCTGCTGCATATTCAGCCGCGCATTATCCGTCAAACTAGGCGGACAGCTATTATTGACTTTGAGATGTATCTGGAAGCGATGCTGGTTGCCAAAGCGACGATTACAGTGAAAATTAATTAAGAAGAGGAAATTAGAGAAAGAATGATTACTTTAAAATCACAGCGTGAAATTGACTTGATGGACAAGAGTGGAGATTTTCTGGCTTCGGTCCACATTGGTTTGAGAGACTTGATTAAGCCAGGAATTGACATGTGGGACATTGAAGAGTATGTTCGCAAGCGTTGTAAAGAAGACAATGCGCTACCTCTGCAGATTGGTGTTGAAGGCTCTGTCATGGACTATCCTTATGCTACCTGCTGCTCTCTTAATGACGAGGTAGCCCATGCCTTTCCCCGTCATCAGAAGCTGGTAAAAGGCGATGTCATCAGCGTTGATATGGTGGTTGGCTTGGTCGATAAGGCAGAGCTGGATGTGTCCAAGCTAGATTTTGACAATGTAGCACAGATGAAGCAGCACACAGAGAGTTTCCGGGGTGGTGTGGCAGATTCTTGCTGGACCTATGCAGTAGGGGAGATTAGCCCGGAGGCTCAGCAGCTGATGGATGTGACCAAGGAATGTCTCTACCGTGGAATTGCAGCTGCCAAGGTCGGCAATCGTATCGGCGACATTGGAGCAGCTATTCAGGAATATGCTGAAAGTCATGGTTATGGCGTTGTGCGCGATCTGGTCGGTCACGGTGTTGGCCCAACCATGCATGAGGAGCCTATGGTGCCGCATTATGGTCGAGCAGGACGTGGCTTGCGCTTGCGTGAGGGAATGGTTCTGACTATCGAGCCCATGATCAATACAGGTACCTGGGAAATTGATACGGACTTTGAGACCGGCTGGGCACATAAAACGCTGGATGGCGGTCTGTCCTGTCAGTATGAGCATCAGTTTGTCATTACAAAAGATGGTCCTGTCATTCTGACCAGCCAGGGAGAAGAAGGGACTTATTAGAAATCAAAGGCTGGGCAGTTGTCTCAGCTTTTTTGAAGGAGAAGAGAGTGAAGAAATTATTTGGTAAGGTTCGCAGCAATCAGTTTTTAAGAGAATTTTTCCGTTTTTATAAAGAGGCAGATAGCGAGCTGAGCAGCGTTGCAGTTGCTTATTATTGGTTGATTTCTGTTTTTCCCTTGCTTTTGATTGTGGTGAATATTTTGCCCTATTTTCATATTCCGGTGGCGGATTTTCTGACAGCCATCAAGGACATGCTACCAGAAACTTTATATGATGTTGTAGCAAAAGTCATGCGTGAAGTGCTGACCCAGCCTTCGACTGGCCTACTGAGCTTCTCAGTCTTGTCGGCTCTTTGGACTTTTTCCAAGTCCATGAATTTCCTCCAGATTGCCTTTAACAAAGCCTATGGGGTGGCTAAGAGTCGGGGGCTGATTTCTCATCGCGTCATGAGTCTCTTTGTGAGTCTAGGTCTGCAGATTCTCTTTGCCTTGGCCCTCTTTCTGACCATGTTCGGCCATATGTCGCTGGATTTTCTCCGTACTTACTGGAAGCTAGATAACCAGCTTTATCAGCACTTGCAGAATTTTACCGAGCCCCTGATTTACGCCTTACTCTTTGCGGTTTTGGTTATGTTCTATTATTTCCTGCCTAATGTGAAAATCAACAAAAAACGCTATGTTCTGCCTGGCAGCGCCTTTGTGCTTTTGACCATTCTGGCTTTGCTGAATATCTTTTCCGTTTACATGGATAATTATTTAAATCACCTAGTTGATGTCCGCTTTTTTAGCTCCATCATTATGGTTGTGATGATGTTTTGGTTTATCATGATTGCTAAAATTTTGATTGTTGGCGCAGTGCTTAATGCCACTATCCAGAGCTGCTGTGAGTCAGGGTTTCAAGTTGAAAGCACAGGACGCTTTACTTTCAAGAAGAAAGAGCAGGATGGGGAAGATGAATTCTAATATGACATTGTGTAAGAATGGTAGAAGAGAATGATAAGATGAGAAGAAAAAGTAGAATTGTTTTATTGCTACTGTTAGGTGGATTATTTTCCATTATTGCACTAACTGGATGTAGGACACTAAAATCCTCGGTTCCTGAAAATCGAACAGAGGAAGAATATGTTCTGGAAAATAGCTTCAAGCCTTTCTTTGACTTTTTAGCAGCGGAAAAGAAAGATTTATCAACTGTTCAAGAATATAGCTCTTATTTATTGGAACAGGAGAATCCCTCAAGTACTTTACAACACCATAAAATAGATTTAGAAAGAAAAGGCAATATATTAGAGGGAAATTATAATATTGGCTATAATAATGGGGAGCCAAATTCAACTCTTTACAAGGTGATTTATGAGAATGAGCACTTAAACTATTTAGAAGAAGTCCCACAAGAGTATGATATGCGGCTTTTTAATCTTCAGATTCATGAGGGAGTCTTTCGAAAATTACCGATTATTTCAATTCAAAAAGATCATCCAGAGACAACTTTACAAACCATTACTTATAAAGCTAATGACGACCTTGATTTTGTAAAAGAGATAAAAAAGAATTATAATATTAAGAGTAAGAGTTATGTGAGTATTACTATAGCTAATAGAGGATATGGAGAATTTTATTTGGATATTAGCATTGAAGCTGAGAATGGGCAATATATTAGTGTTTTAAATCATATTGTGTTGAAAAAAACAGAGGAACAGTAGAAAAATACTAGAAGATAAAACCTTTGTTAAATTCTTGCATTTTTCAATTTAAAGAGGATTTTCCTCTTTTTATTTTTGGTGATTTTATTGCATTTGCAATAAAATGTGATATAATAGTTTCAAATAAAAATAAAAGGAGGGGATATGTCAGTATTGCGGGAAATTGGGATTATCGCCCGAGCTTTGGATTCCATTGCGAATATTGAGTTTCGTGATATTGACCTTGCGCGGGGGCAATATCTTTATCTGGTACGAATCGCGGAGAATCCGGGAATTATCCAAGAGGAGCTGTCGGAGCTGCTCAAGGTGGATCGCTCAACGGTTGCCCGCTCTGTTAAGAAGCTAGAAGCCAAGGGCTTGGTGCAGCAGAAGGCAGCCAAAGGCAACAAGAAGAACAAGGAATGGTTTGTGACGGAAAAAGGGGAAACACTTTATCCTTTTATCCTAGCGGAGAATGACTATTCTGAAGAGACATCTCTGCGGGACTTTTCTCAGGAAGAAGTTCAAGCCTTGGAGGAAATGCTGGTCCGAGTGCGTGAAAACATCACAGGTGACTGGGAAGCCGTCAAAAAAGGACAAAAAAGAAACTATTAAGATTGAAGAGGTAGAGCATGAAAGTTACAATTGAAAATGAATTTTGGCAAGTATTTCCGGAAGCTCAGATTAGTATTTTAGTGGTCAAAGGGCTTGATAATAGTGTGGATGAAAGTAAGGATCCATATTTCAAATCCCTGCTGGATAAGGGAGCGAAGCGAGCTGAAGACTTTATCTTAGACGAGAACTTCACTCAAAATGAAGTCATTCAGGAGTGGCGGCAGGCTTTCAGCAAATTCAAGACCAAGAAAGGAGCACGATCCTCCATCGAAGCCCTGCTCAAGCGGGTTAGTCAGGGGCGGGAATTTCATCCAATCAATCCTTTGGTCGATGTCTACAACAGTGTCTCGCTGTCTTATGCGGTTCCATGTGGCGGTGAGGATTTGGATAAGATTGTCGGAGGTCTTCATCTAGGAAAAGCCAAAGGTGGGGAAGCCTTTTTCCCATTGGGTGCTGAGAGTGACGCACCGGCACTGCCAGAAGAAATCATCTACTATGATGAAGAGGGAGCTGTCTGCCGTTGTCTTAACTGGAGAGAAGCGCAGCGGACCATGCTGACGGAAGAGACCAAGGATGCTGTTTTGGTCATTGAGGCCATCAATGGAGAGCAAGCAGCGCGTGCACAAGCAGCCATGACAGAACTCCAGACTCTGATTGAGGACTATTTTGGTGTCAAAGGTGAAATCACCCACCTGACTTTTGATAATCCAAGCTTGGAAATCTGAGAATAAAAAAATCTGGATCAGAATTACCTGGTCCAGATTTGATATTTTTAAGGTTGAAGTATCATAGTCAATTAGCTTTTCTTGTTTTCAAAGATGAAGAGTTTACTGAAAACATAGTTGAGAACAATAATAAGTACTTGAGAAAAAAGTGACTCGATAGAGTTGATAAGATTGCGGTTATTGTTGACAAATTGCCCGATAATATTAGGATAAGTATCCACTAATAATTTTGCAAGAACGATGTCTAGCAAAAGAGTGCCAGAACGCGCCAGAGCAAATTTAAAAAGTCGTTTTTGCCAACCTTTGCGCTGCTGTTTAAAGACAATGGTATCATTTGTGATAAAAGCAAAAAGTACTGCTGTGACATTAGCAGTAATGGTCGCAAATAATGTCTGTCCTGTAAGAGCGAAGATAAGGAGACGAGTAGTCATATAAACAAGGGTAGCTGCCACACCAAAGAAAAGATAGGACAGAACCTCATTGTCAAAGAATTTTTTGATTAAAGTTTTCATAAAGATAGTCTATCATATTTCTAGGATTTATGCTATACTAGTTGGGTTGCTAAATCTGTTTGGAAATCAACTAATGATGCTCTTCTCATGCGATGCAACCCTTGGCGCTTAACTTCTTTCGCCAAGCATATTACACGCGGTAAAGCCGCTAAAGGAGAAAACATGAAACAAGAAAAACTGACAGTTCGTGACTTGGCTCAGATTGCCATTGTTGCTGCTATTTATGTTGCCCTTACGATTACGCCCCCTTTAAATGCTATTAGCTATGGTGCTTACCAGTTCAGAATTTCTGAAATGATGAACTTTATGGCCTTTTATAATCGGAAGTATATCATGGGAGTGACCATTGGCTGTATGATTGCCAATCTCTATAGTTTTGGAATCGTTGATGTCTTTGTCGGTGGCGGGTCCACTTTAGTCTTCCTGTCATTGGGTGTCTACCTTTTCAGTCGCTATAAGAATCAATATCTGATTAAAGACTTGATTCGTTTGGATCATTTCTATTTTGCAGTATTCTTTTCTATTTCGATGGTGACCATTGCTGCAGAGTTACATTTCTTGCAAGGTTTGCCATTCCTCCTGACTTGGTTCACAATGGCTATTGGAGAATTTGCTTCCTTGATTGCTGGAGCTATCCTTATTAACCAGATTGCGAAAAGGATTGATTTGACAAAATAAGACAGCAGAGAGCGGAATTTCCGCTCTTTTTATGTCCTTTTGTTTTTTAGGAAGAATTGAGAACAAATAGAGGAAGATTTTGTGTATTTGTGATAAAATAGAAGTATGAAAGAAAGAATGTCAGAATTAGTAAAATTGCTCAACCGATATGCCCATGAATATTATACGGCAGACAGGCCAAGTGTATCGGACAGCGAGTATGACAGACTCTATCGTGAGTTAGCGGAGTTAGAAGAAAAGTACCCAACCGATATCCTGCCTGACAGTCCGACACATCGGGTGGGAGGGAAGATTTTAGAAGGATTTGAAAAATATCCACACCAGTATCCTCTCTTTAGTTTGCAGGATGCTTTTTCACGTGAAGAATTAATAGTCTTTGACCAGAGGATTCGCAAGGAATTTCCTCAGGTCTCTTATCTTTGTGAGCTCAAGATTGATGGGCTCTCTATTTCCCTGACCTATGAAAAGGGAATCTTGGTAGCAGGAGCGACTCGGGGGGATGGCTCTGTTGGAGAAAACATCACTGAAAATCTCAAGCGGGTCAAGGATATTCCTCTGACATTGAAAGAACCGCTGGACATTACGGTTCGCGGAGAGTGCTACATGCCCAAGGCTTCCTTTGATGCGGTTAATCAGCTTCGGCAGGAGAATGGTGAGCCTGAGTTTGCCAATCCCCGAAATGCGGCAGCAGGAACCTTGCGGCAGTTGGACACAGCAGTTGTGGCCAAGCGCAATCTAGCAACCTTTCTCTACCAAGAAGCCAGTCCGACTCAGGTTGGCAGCCAAGAAGAGGTCTTAAACAAGCTGGCAGATTTGGACTTTTCAGTCAATCCTACACATATTCTGGCGGATTCTATCGACTCAGTTTGGGAGTTTATCGAAAAGATCGCTGAGGAGCGGGACAGTCTTCCTTATGAGATTGACGGTATTGTCATCAAGGTCAATGACTTGGCTGTGCAAGAGGAGCTAGGCTTTACTGTTAAGGCGCCTAAGTGGGCCATCGCCTATAAGTTTCCGGCTGAGGAAAAGGAAGCCCAGCTTCTGTCTGTTGACTGGACAGTGGGGCGGACGGGAGTTGTGACTCCGACAGCCAATCTGACACCAGTGCAGTTAGCGGGAACGACTGTCAGCCGAGCAACCTTGCACAATGTGGACTATATTGCAGAGAAGGATATTCGTCAGAAAGACACCGTTATCGTCTATAAGGCGGGGGATATTATTCCTGCTGTCTTGCGAGTGGTCGAGTCCAAGCGGGTGTCAGAAGAGGCTTTGGAAGTGCCAAGCCATTGTCCAAGCTGCGAGAGTAAGCTAGTGCACTTTGAAGACGAAGTGGCTCTGCGCTGCATTAACCCGCTCTGTCCAGCCCAGATCAAGGAGGGCTTGATTCACTTTGCTAGCCGGGATGCCATGAACATTACCGGCCTTGGTCCAGCAGTGGTAGAGAAGCTCTTTGCTCAAAATCTAGTCAAGGATGTGGCTGGAATCTATCGGCTGACGGTGGAAAATTTACTAGAACTAGAGAACTTTAAGGAAAAATCAGCAAATAAATTATATACTGCTATTCAAGCTTCCAAAGAAAACTCGGCTGAACGCCTCTTGTTTGGCTTGGGAATTCGCCATGTGGGAAGCAAGGCCAGTCGAATTTTGCTGGAGAAATTTCATGATATTCCTAAGTTGTCTCAGGCCAGCCAAGAAGAGATTGCAGCTATTGACAGCCTTGGAACTGTGATTGCCCAAAGCTTACATACCTATTTTGAGCAGGAAGGCTCTCAGATTCTTTTGGCGGAGCTGCAGGAAGCAGGTGTGAATCTGGACTATCTGGGGCAAAAGGCAGCGGCTGATGCAGCCCTATCTGGTATGACGGTTGTCCTGACTGGTAAATTACAAAAATTGACACGCAATCAAGCTAAAGAAAAATTGCAGAGTCTGGGTGCTAATGTTTCCGGATCTGTTTCTAAAAAAACGGATCTGTTAGTAGCTGGCGCAGATGCCGGCAGTAAGCTGGCCAAGGCTCAGGAGTTGGGAATTGAAATTCGGGATGAAGATTGGCTTGATAGCTTATGAGGCTGAAGTATGAAGGATAAGATTAAACGAGCACGATTGATTTATAACCCGACTTCGGGACAGGAAATTATTAAGAAAAATATTGCGGAAGTTCTGGATGTTTTGGAGGATGTGGGCTATGAAACCAGCGCCTATCAAACCACTCCAGCGCCTCTTTCTGCTCAAAAAGAAGCTGAAAGAGCAGCAAAAGCAGGATTTGATTTGATTATTGCGGCAGGCGGCGACGGTACCATCAATGAGGTAGTCAATGGCGTGGCGAATCTGGATGAACGGCCTAAATTGGCCTTTATTCCAACTGGCACAACCAACGATTATGCGCGTGCTCTGAAGATTCCCATGGGAGACCCAGTAGCAGCAGCCCGCATTATCGAAAAGAACCAGACCATAAAGATGGATATTGGCCGGGCATATGGCAGCAAGTATTTTATCAATATTGCAGCAGCTGGAACCCTGACAGAGCTGACGTACAGCGTTCCTAGCGAGGTCAAATCCCGCCTAGGCTACTTTGCCTATGTTGCAGAAGGAGCAAAAAAGCTCCCTCGCTCTAAGTTCCGCAAGGTCCGTATCAAGCACGACCACGGTGTCTTTGAAGGGAAGATTTCGCTCATGTTTGCGGCCCTGACCAACTCCATTGGTGGTTTTGAAAAGCTAGCGCCAGATACTAAATTAGATGACGGGAATTTTACCTTGATTTTGGTCAAGACAGCCAATCTCTTTGATATGCTGAGTCTGATGATGCAGGCTATCAATGGCGGTCAGCACGTTGGCGATATCAATGTAGAATACCTCAAAACAAGCAAGCTGCAGCTGGAAGTTTTAGATAAAAAAGGTCCATTTATGCTGAATTTGGATGGAGAATACGGCGGTGATACGCCTGTTGAACTGGAAGTGCTGCACGGTCATTTGGAATTTTTTGCCAATATTGATGAAATCAGTCAGACAGCCCTTTCAATAGAATAATTTTAGATAAGAGATAAAAGAACATGCTAGACTATAAAGTCTTAGTCCATTACCACAATCCTACTGGAGATTATTTCTCCTATGATATGTGGCAGTGGCAAATAAACCAATGGGGACAGGAAGTAGCCTTTTCCAAACTTGATTATTTTGGTATTCAGGGGGAATTATCATTTCAAACCTGGGAGCCCTTAGATCATGCTCATGTGATTATCAAACGTTCAGACTGGTCTAGCCAGTCATGTGACTATCATATTGATCTGTTACCGCCTCATCTGGTGACGGAAATTTGGCTGATTGAGGGAGATACGCAGGTGTATTATTCCCTGCAGGCTGCAACGACAAGTCACCAGTATTCACGCCGGCGTCCGCATAACTTTGATGTTGCCCTGAGAACAGACTACTTTGATGAATGTTGGGGCTATCAAGGCTGGTTGGGACACCGTCAGACGGACGGCGCGCATACCTTCAAAGTTTGGGCACCGACAGCTAGGAAGGTAGAGCTAGTTGTCTATGAATCGGCTGACAATCAAGCTCCTGTTTATAAAATCTTCCCAATGAAAAAAGGAGACCGATATTCTCACGACCATAAGGAAAACACCATCGGTGTCTGGTCAACTGAAATAGCAGAAGACTTGACCGGCAAAACTTATCATTACCATGTTAGCTTTGAATACCGTAATTTTTATACTCGCGATCCCTATACCATTGCGACCAGTCCAGATGGCAAGCGATCAGCGATTCTTGGAGCGGATGAGACAGAAGTAGCGGGCTTTGAGGTTCGACAGGGCAAAGAAGCTTTCTGGCGCTTGGATAATCCAAATCAAGCAGTGATTTATGAGATGCACATTCGGGATTTGACCAAGTCGGAAACTTCTGGCGTGGATAGTCAGCTGCGCGGGACCTTCTTGGGAGCCTGTCAAAAAGGCACTACCAATCATCAAGGGCAAAAGACAGGCTTTGACTATATCAGTGATTTAGGCGTTAATGTCGTCCAGCTTCAGCCTGTCTCTGACCGTTACAAGGACTATGATGAAAATGGAGAGCTGATCTACAACTGGGGCTATGACCCGCAGAATTATCATGCTCCAGAGACGAGCTTTTCCAGCAATCCTGCCGACCCAGCGCAGGCCATTCGTGATTTGAAAACGATGATTCAGGCCTACCATGATGCGGGGATCTCTGTGACACTGGATGTTGTTTACAATCACATCTACTCGACATATGATTCTGCTTTTCAGGCTACAGTACCGGATTATTACTATCGGATGAATCCTAATGGCTCTTTCCAAAACGGAACTGGTGTGGGTAGTGAGACAGCCAGCGAGCACGAGATGTTTCGCAAGTTTATGATTGACTCCCTGCTGTACTGGGTAGAGGAGTTCAATGTGGATGGCTTCCGCTTTGACCTAATGGGAATTCATGATGTGGAAACGATGAATGCCATTCGTCAGGCCATGGATGAGGTGGATCCACGAATCCTGCTCTATGGAGAAGGCTGGGATATGGGAACGGGTCTAAGACCGGAAGAAAAAGCCAAGAAGGACAATGCTTATCAGTTGCCACGGATTGGATTTTTCAATGATACAGAGCGGGATGCGGTTAAGGGAGCCGAGGTTTACGGCGGCATCAAGGCTGGTTTTGTCAGTGGTCAGGCGACAGAGGATATCGTCGCTAAGTCTATCCTTGGCAGCAGTGAGCTAGGCAGCTATCGCAGTCCTGATCAAGTTCTTAACTACGTGGAGGCTCACGACAATTTCAACTTACATGATTTACTTGCGGAGCTGCATCCCGACGATGATGTTCTGACTCGCACCAAGCGGATTGAGCTGGCAACTGCCATGAACCTGCTCATGCAGGGTATGGCTTTCATGGAGGTGGGACAGGAATTTTCCCGTACTAAGCTGGTAGCTACGGGGGAAGACGGCCAAGTCCTGCATAGCGATCGCGAAAGGGCTATGAACAGCTACAATGCACCAGATGCAGTCAATCAGGTGAATTGGGATATTTTGCAGGACCATCAAGAGAGTATTGATTTTATCAAGGACATCATTCGTCTCAAGACATCTTGCAAGGCCTTTTCTTATCAGACCTATGAAGATATTTATAAGCATGTCTTTGTCCAATCAGCAGAGCAGGGCAGTGGCTTGATTATCTTCGAAATCAAGGACGACAAGCATTATCAAGTCATTTTTAACGCTAGCGGCCTGCCTTACTATCTGCCTAATGCAGATAAGCTGCGCCTCGTAGTTGGCAATAGCCGTCATAAGAAGCCTTTCTATGTTGAAAATCTGACGGTTTCTGTTTTTGAAGTTATTCAATAAGTTATTAGCTACATGAAAAGCGGCTCTTTGTCAACTGTAGTGGGTTGATGAAAAGTTATAATCTGGAGAGGACTAAATCAGTCCTCTCCTTTTTGATGTTCAAAGCGATGAGGATTCTAGTTTGAAAATTGTCAAAGTTCCGAAAGCCGAAAGCGTTTCGCTCATTCCTACAGCGGTTTTACCCACTACAGAAATTATAGAGCTACTTTTTCTACCACTTACTTAGGAAATCTTACCACTTACCGAAAAGGGGTAGATTTGCTATTGTCCATTTGTTAGGATAAGGGTGCAAAGGGGAAAATACATCTTAAGGAGGATATCATGAAACCATCATTTTTGAAAAACGCTGTGGCGTTAGTAAGCTGTGGCTTGCTCGCTTTTGGAGCAGCGCAAGTTCGAGCTGACCAGCAAAAATTGCCGTCGGGCACGCCTTATGACCAAATCGGTCAGAAAATTGAAAATTTCCACAAGGAACACGAAAAAACCAGCGCGGGACTGGCGGCAGCAGTCTTTGATAAGGACGGCCAAACCATTTACCAAAAGAACTTTGGCTATATGGACAAGGAAAAGAAGCTGGCTGTGGACGACAACTCGGTTTTTGAATGGGGCTCCGCCACCAAATTGACCGTCTGGCTCAGCGTCATGCAGCTCTGGGAAGAAGGAAAAATTGACCTAAAAACAGATATAAAAGAGTATTTGCCCAAGGATTTCCTGAAACACCTCAAATACGACAAGCCCATTACCATGCTGGATCTGATGAACCACCAAGCGGGTTTTGATGAAACGCCGCTGAACACAGGAACAGGCAAGAGCTTGGAAGAATTACTAAAAAGCCAGCCCGCTCAAACTTATGAGCCAGGGACGGTGACATCCTATTCCAATTACAGTACAGCTCTAGCAGGCTATATCGTGGAGCGCATCAGCGGACAGGACTTTGCGGATTATGTCCACGAGCATATTTTCCAGCCTTTGGGCATGAACCATACCGCTCTCTTACCTGATTTGTCGGACAATACCTATGTCCGAGACAAGCGGCAGGGTGAGAAAACCTATGATACAAACGGAAGTTTATATCTAGATAAATTGCTTCCCGCGGATATTTATCCAGCGGGGCAGGCGACAGGGACTTTTGCCGATTTCAAGCGGTTCGCGCAAGCTCTTTTGAGAAAGGAAAAGCTCTTTAAGCGCCCAGAAACCTGGAATGAACTGTATCAGACAACTTCTACATTCTCAGATAAAGCAGTCGCTAAGAATGCCCACGGCTTTTGGGTGACAGAGTATGAGATAGGCTCTATTTTAGGGCACGGCGGTCATTCTTTTGCCGGTTTTTCAACCATGATTTCGCTGGATTTCAAGTCGGGTATCGGCATGGTTACCATGGTAAATCAGAGAGAAGAAGCCACCTTTTCTTTCGGTCTGCCCGATTTAGTCTTTGGCAAGAAAAAGCAAGCCCCTAACCAGTCTCAAAAAGACTTTCAGGAGGGCATGTATCGGACTTCCCGCTCCATTCAGCAAGGCCCGACCTCTATTTCGCGCCTTACTCCTGTTTATACTTTTTATGTGAAAGATGTGATCAAAGACGGTCATCTGCTACTCAGCAACTACTGGCTTTGGCAACATCGCCAAGGACGAACAGAAGTTGAAACAACCTATAATCATTTAGAAAAGCTCTCGCTTTGGGAGGTGGTAAAGGATTATGGTTCTGTCGCTCTGCTGGGTCTCGCAGTTGTTTATGCTGTGCTTGTTCTTTTGTTAGCTGCTTTGGGTAAGGTGTATCGCTTGCTTTTTGGGAAAGGAAGTAAAAGAGCGACTCCAAGAAGTTGGAAAATTTGGCATTATGGCACTTGCGGACTGATTTTGGTTAGCCTAGTCAATCTAGCAGGTCTCGTCATCGTTGCCGTTTCGGGCAAGTACATGCCCGATTATCGCTGGCAAGCCATTCTCTTTGCCTTCTTAGCACTGATTTTTCTGGTCAATGCTGCGCTGCCCATCTTCCTGCGCTCAACCTTCCAAGTTAGCAAGGGTCGAAAAATCTTGACCTACTTGACCAGCAGCGCTTCACTTATCGTCGTTCTCAATATCCTCTACTGGAGCCTCTACCAATGGTGGGCACTTTAATAGAAAGGAAAGCTATGACCCATTCTCAAAAAATCGAAACAATGATTCAAAACGGATCCGACCAACTCTACACCGTTTGCTATCCCAATCCTGACAAGGAAACGATTATCCTGCTGCACGGTGGACCGGGAACGCCTGATGACTTCAAGCTCTTTATCCCTAAGCTCGAAAAAGATTATCAACTGATTGTCTTTCACCAGCGGGGAACGAGAAAATCGCCCTGCCTGAGTGGCGACTACAGCATGGAAGCCTACATTGCGGACATCAACACGATTGCCGACCACTTCAATGTAGATAAATTTCACCTTTTGGGACATTCCTGGGGCGGATTGTACGCGCAAATCTACGCCAGCAAAATCCCTGAGCGGGTTCTTAGTCTCTTTCTTTCCTCTCCGGGAACAGGCACGAGCAAGCAGTGGCAGCAAATGGAAAAAGAGATGATGAATTACAATAAAAATCACTGCACGACTATCGAATGGCTAAAAATGGGAATCTATTCTCTGCTCGGCAATCTTGGTAGTTCCAAGGCTTCGCAAGCTCTCTTTCGCCAAGTTGTCCGTAATTACAATGCCGACTATCCAGCCTTTCATGATGTGAAACTAGACATGAGCAATGTTTCAGTCCAAGCAGGCAATCAGACAAGAAAGGAAATTATGGCCTATCCTCTCTTGCCCCGACTAGAAGATCCTGCTTTTCCTATTACCGTGACTTTCGGTGACAATGATATTTTTGGTGCTAGCATGCACTTTGTCATCAGCCGCTACCCTAGCGCCCAAGTCTTTACGATTAAAAACAGCGGCCACTTCCCATTTCTTCATAATCCGCAGGATTACTTTGCTATCTTGCACCAGCATTTTCAACCTTAGCATGAACCTCTAAAGTTTTCCAACTTTAGAGGTTTTCACTTATCTGCAACTTATCCCTCTTTTTCGGGCTCTTTGTCAACTGTAGTGGATTGATGAAAAGTTATAATCTGGAGAGGACTGATTTAGTCCTCTCCTTTTTGATATTCAAAGCGATGAGGATTCTAGTTTTAAAGTTTTCAAAGTTCCGAAATCCGAAAGCATTTCGCTTGATGACTTTGATGAGGTTGTTAGTAGCTTCTAGTTTTGCATTTGAGTAGGGCAGTTCCAGTGCGTTCAGGATCTTGTCCTTATCTTTCAAAAAGGTCTTAAAAACAGTTTGAAAAATAGAATTTACACAAGAAATGGTATCTTCAATGAGTCCAAAGAAATGGTCAGCCTGTTGCTCTTGAAAATGAAAAAGCAGGAGTTGGTAGAGTTTATAGTGTTCTCTGAGTTCTTGAGAGTAAGAAAGTAGCTTTTTCAGAATTTCTCTATTGGTCAAGTGCATGCGAAAAGTTGGACGATAAAAGCGTTTATGGCTGAGTTTACGGCTATCCTGTTGAATGAGTTTCCAGTAGCGTTTGAGTGCCCTATATTTGTGCGATTTTTTATTCAACTGATTCATGATTTGGATGCGGAGGCGGTTCATAGCCCGGCTGAGATGTTGTACAATGTGAAAACGATCCAGAACGATTTTAGCGTTTGGAAATAGTTTTCTGGCAATATCGTAGTAGGGGCTAAACATGTCCATTGTAATGATTTTCACTCGACTTCTTACCTGTCTAGAATAACGAAGGAAATGGTTGCGAATCGTTGCTTGAGCCCGCCCATCTAGGATAGCTATGATCTTTCTGGAATCAAAATCCTGTGCAATGAAGCTCATCTCTATCTGCCGATTGAAACAGTCACTTCCCTGACTGTTTCCATATCCCAGCTCATGTATTCTGGAAGGTAGTTGAGGTTCACGTTGAACTTGAATTCTTTCAATTTACGAATGACGGTGGAAGTGGAGATAGCTAGGATTTCAGCGATAGCTTTCATAGGGACTTTCTTGATCAATTTTTGAGCGATTTTCTGGTTGACGATGGCTGCGATTTGGTGATTCTTCTTGACTAAGGAAGTCTCTGCGACTGCCATTTTCCTACAGACTTTACAGCGGAAACGGCGTTTCTTTAACCGAATCAGCGTTTTGTATCCCACACACTCTAGATATGGAATTTTGGATTCTTTCTGGAAGTCATATTTAGCCATTTGTCTTTGACAGTGGGAGCATTTAGGAGCAGGATAATCTAGCTTAGAGATAATTTCTTTATGAGTTCCAGCATCTAGAACATCCAAGATAGTGATGTTAGGGTCTTTTATTCCCAGTAAGTTTGTGATAAAATTGAACTGTTCGATAACAGTCTTTCTAATGATAGTTTCATCGCTTTTCATTATAGGACTTATGGGACTTTTTTTCTACAACAAAAGAGGCTCCATCATTCCTACAGCGGTTTTACCCACTACAGAAATTATAGAGCCTGAAAAGCCTTAAGTCCAATGGACTTAAGGCTTTTGCTATCTATGGATTGGCTGTGGAACTAGAGCTGGAAGAGCTCGAGTCTTCCTGACTGCTGTCTTCGTCGCTGCTGCTAGTTTGGAACTGCTCTGGATGCAGTGCACGATAGCTTGGCGAATTAAAGAGGTCCACAGTGGAAACATTACCTCGCTTAGAGTAAAGACTGGTTGATTGGTCGCCTTTTTCCTTTTCAATAGCCAACAAGGCCTTCATTGAATTAAGATAAGAGTAATCTTTAGGGTTGACCTTGCCTAAGTCATTTCCCTTGTAGAAGCGAATCAAGTCACCGGTTTGAATAGCGTCACTCATCTTAAGCTGAGTATTGGCAGCATTACGAATCTCATCCAGTTCTTTCTTGATAGTTTCGTCTGGATTGGTAATTTCCTCACCGGTCTGGGTGTAGTAGGTCCGTCCGTTGAAGCTAGTGTATTTTGGAGTGACAAAGTTATTGCTGGATCGGAAAGCTGTGATTTGCTGATGCTGAGATGACAGCAGGTCTTGTCCAACCTGAAGGTAGTTTTTAGAGTCAATGCCCAGCAAATGCTCCAATGTTGGCAGCATATCCACTTGACCGCCGTAGGTATCAATGATCTTTCCTTTGTCCATGCCAGGTACCACTACCATGTATGGTACGCGCTGCATCATAGCATTGTCATAATTGGACCAAGTCTCAGAAGTCTTTCCTACAAGAGGGGCTAAGTTAGGATTACGGGTTTGGGAAATTCCAAAATGGTCTCCGTAGAGAACGATAATAGAGTTGTCATAGAGGCCGGATTCTTTGAGATAATCAAACAAGGCCTTGACAGAAGAATCTAGATAGTTGGCAGTTGCAAAGTAGCCATTGATGGTTTCATCCTTGGTCTTGGCCAGAGGGAAGCCAATTTCGTCGCCAATCAGACTTGTCGTGTAAGGATAGTGATTGGAAACCGTGATATACTTAGCATAGAAAGGCTGCTGCAGGTGTTCCAGATATTTGATGGAATCTTTCAGCATAATCTTGTCGTTCAAACCGTACTGGAAGGAGTTGGTGTCGTCCTGCTTGGTAAAGTAAGATGCATCGAAGAAATAGTTATAACCCCATTGCTTGTAAGCAGTATTACGGTTCCAGAAGCTTCCTGTATTTCCGTGGAAAACAGCAGAAGTGTAGCCGCCATTTTTGGAAAGAATAAAAGGTGCAGCTTGCTGGGTATTGGTACCACCGTAGTTGACCATGAAGGAGCCTTGATTGAGACCAAAGAGCCCAGTTTCAATCATGGTTTCAGCATCAGAAGTCTTACCAGCCTTGACCTGGTTGAAGACATTAGAGAAAGCCAGAGTCGAATTGGAGTGGTAGAGGGAATTGAGGAAAGGTGTCACCTCGTACTCTTTCCCATCTGCCTGCAGCTTATAGTCAATCAGGAACTGCTGGAAGCTTTCCAGATGGACATAGATGACATTGCGTCCTTTGGCAATCCCGTAATATTCTGGATTTGGTTCCGCATAGTGGGATTGGATATATTCTGTTACTGGTTCCAAGTCTTTTTCAGAAGCTTTGGAGCGCTCACGATTGGCGGTATATGTCTGGTTAGCACTGTAACCTAGAAAGGCTGGCAAGCCCAGAGCCCGAACGACATAATAGTTGGAAAATCCACGTGACAAGAGCTCAGGCCGGTCAATTTCAGCCAAGAAAAGGTTGGCTGAGAACAGCATGGCGGACAGGGATGTCACAGCAAAACTGGCACGTTTATTGAAAGGCCGGTCATCCATGCGGATGTATTTCTTAAAGAATAAGAAGGCCAAAATCGGGAAATCAATCAGATAAAGAATATCCCAAGGGCGGAAGAGCTCAAGTGCTGCTTCCCCAAGTCCGGCTGAAACGCTGCTTGAAGCCAGCATAGTGTTTACTGTGACAAAGTCACTGAACTCGCGGTAGTAAATGGAGTTAGATACCAGCCAAGCAAAGAGGAGTAGATAGATTCCAAAGGCTAGGCTGTAGAATAATTTGGTTCGTTTTACATAAAGTGCCAGTCCCAGCAGCAAGAGGCTGATAGGGAAAGGGTTGATAATAGCTAAAAATACTTGATAGGCACCTTGGATATCAAGGTTAAAATCAATCGTATAGGCCCACATGGTTTTTATCCAATAGAGGACCAGTAAAATCAAGACAAAACCTAGTCTCGTACTCATGAAATTGAGTAAATTCTTGGTTATTTTTTTCACAAAAAGTTACTTCCTTGTCTTATTTCCTAAAAATTTTCTCCTCTAAGTATAACATAATTTCTCCAGTTAAGGAAAATTTGAGCCGCATTTGAGATATTTTAAATCGGCGAAATTGTAATATTTCTATAAAAGCCTTATCCTCTCTATGGAGAGGTTTATAGTCGTTTTGCACTTGTTTGTGAAATCTTTTATTAACTCAAATGTAAAATATGTTTTGAGAATTTTCACAATCTTTGGTATAATATAATTTATGAATAAACTTACTGTTAGTCAACAGGCAGAAGAAAAACTGAGAAAGGGCATTCTTTTATTAGATAAAAAGGATTTTGGTGCTCTTTCGCTTCAGAATCAATGCGTGGAGCTGCAAAACCGTCAGGGAAAGTTCTTAGGCACAGCCTATCTCTCTCCGCAGAATAAGGGAGTAGGCTGGCTGATTTCCCAGAAGAAGGTAGAGCTGAACTTGGATTTTTTTCAAACTCTCTTTGAGCAGGCTAAGAGCAGACGTTCTACTTATTTCCATTCGGCTGACACGACAGCTTTTCGACTCTTTAATCAAGAGGGGGATGGCTTCGGTGGCTTCACGGTGGATTTCTACAATGACTTTGCGCTTTTTTCTTGGTACAATGACTTTGTCTTTGCTATCAAGGAGCGGATTCTGACAGCCTTCGCTAAGGTTTTCCCAGAGATTCAGGGAGCTTATGAAAAGATTCGTTTCAAGGGTTTGAACTACGAATCAGCTCATCTCTACGGAGCGGAAGCGCCAGAAACCTTCACAGTCTTGGAGAACGGTGTTCGCTATCAGGTTTTTCTGAATGACGGTCTCATGACCGGTATCTTTCTGGATCAGCACGATGTGCGTGCTAGTCTGGTAGATGGTCTGGCTGCTGGTAAAAGTTTGCTCAATATGTTTTCCTATACAGCTGCTTTTTCAGTAGCAGCAGCCATGGGAGGTGCCAGTCAGACAGTATCAGTTGATTTGGCCAAGCGCAGCCGTGAGCTTTCTGAAGCTCATTTTCTGGCCAATGGTCTGACACTGGATCAGCATCGCTTTCAGGTGATGGATGTCTTTGATTATTTCAAGTACGCTAAGCGTCACGCTCTAAGTTTTGATGTCATTGTGATAGATCCGCCTAGCTTTGCTAGAAATAAAAAGCGGACATTCTCGGTTGCTAAAGATTATCATCGTTTGGTTGCACAAGCTTTGGAAATCCTGAATCCTCAGGGAATCATGATTTTAAGTACCAATGCAGCTAATCTTTCCAAAAGTAAGTTTAAACAAGAAATTGAAAAAGGCCTTGCCGGCAGAAAGCACCGCTATCTTGCGGAGTATGGCTTGCCAGCAGACTTTGCCTATAATAAAAAAGACGGGAGCAGTAATTACCTCAAGGTATTTACAATAAAGGTGGACCAATGAAATTAGTCGTTTCTGTAATGCCCAAGAGTTTAGAAGAAGCTCAAGAAATTGATGTATCACGTTACGAAGATGCGGATATTATTGAATGGCGGGCGGATTTTCTGGCCAAGGATGATATTTTAAATGTTGCGCCAGCTATTTTTGAAAAATTTGCTGGACGTGAATTGATTTTCACGCTGCGGACCCGTCAGGAAGGCGGAGAAATCGAACTGTCCGATGATGAATACGTAGCTCTCATCAAGGAAGTAGCCGGTTTTTACCAGCCGGATTATATCGACTTTGAATACTTCTCTCACAAGGGGAAATTTGAAGAAATGCTGGAGTTTCCTAATCTGGTGCTGAGCTACCACAACTTTGAGGAGACACCTGAAAATATGATGGAAATCCTGTCTGAGCTTACTTCTCTGACCCCTAAGGTGGTCAAGGTTTCTGTCATGGCTCACAATGAGCAGGATGTGCTGGACTTGATGAACTATACTCGCGGTTTCAAGACTTTGAATCCTGAGCAGGATTTTGTCACCATTTCCATGGGAAAAGTCGGCAGGATTTCACGCATTGCGGCTGATTTGACAGGTTCCTGCTGGTCTTTTGCCAGTCAGGAGATGGCGTCAGCACCTGGTCAGATTTCTCTGAGCAATATGAAGAAAATCCAGGAGATTTTGAATGAGAATTAATGGCCACACCCGCATGGCTGCTGTGGTTGCCAAGCCAATTAAGCACAGTATTTCTCCTCTTATTCACAATATGGCTTTTGAAAAGACTGATGTCAATGGTGTCTATCTAGCTTGGGAAGTAGAAGCGAAGGATCTGCAGGCCAGTATAGAAAATGTCCGCAGATTCGATATGTTTGGTGTCAATCTTTCCATGCCCTACAAGCAGGAAGTGATACCTTATCTGGACGAGCTTGATGTCAGCGCCCGCCTTATCGGAGCGGTCAATACGGTTGTGAATAAAAATGGAATTTTAGTTGGTTATAACACAGATGGCAAGGGATTTTTTAAGAGCTTGCCTTCTTTTGCTATTCGGGGCAAAAAAATGACGATTTTGGGAGCAGGCGGAGCAGCGACAGCTATTATTGCTCAAGCAACTTTGGACAATGCAGAGGAAATTTTCGTCTTTACTCGGAAAGCTTCCTATGAGAAGACTGGCAGAAAGATGGCAGCTATCAGTCACCAAACCAAGAGTCGTATCCAAGTACTAACCTTGGAGGATGCGGATAGTTTGCAGGATAAAATCAACCAATCAGACCTTCTGGTCAATGGGACTAGTCTAGGCATGGATGGCATCAGCATGCCCCTGCCTGAACAGATTGAGCTGCCTAGCCAGATTTTAGTTGCAGATGTTATCTACCAACCTTTCGAAACGCCCTTTCTCAAATGGGCCAGAAATCAAAATGTGACAGCAGTCAATGGACTTGGTATGCTGCTTTATCAGGGAGCAGAAGCCTTTGAGCTTTGGACTGGCAAGACCATGCCCAGTCAGGAAATTTGGCAGTGTTTAGAAGAATTGTATAAATAAGGAGGCGCTTATGAAACTGAATGTGAATCTCCCGTATCATCCCTATGATATTCTCATCGAAAAGGGGTCTTTATCTCAGGCTGGAAGCTGGCTGAGTCAGCTTTGGCAGCCTCAGAAGGTAGTTATCGTCACGGACAATCGAGTGGCTCGACTCTATGCGGAAAAGGTCAAGCTGAGCTTGGAAGCGGCTGGGTTTGAGACTTTTGTCTTTGACTTTTTGGAGGGTGAAGCCAGCAAGAACTTAAAGACAGTCAACAAAGTCTATGAGTTTTTGGTCAAGGTTGGTCTGACTCGCAGTGACGGTATTGTGGCCTTGGGTGGCGGCGTTGTTGGTGATTTGGCAGGATTTGTTGCTTCTACCTACATGCGAGGCGTTCATTTCGTGCAGATTCCGACTAGTCTGACAGCTCAAGTGGACTCCTCTATCGGTGGTAAGACAGGTGTCAATACGCCCTGGGCCAAGAATATGGTCGGCACCTTTACCCAGCCAGATGGCGTTCTGATTGACCCAGAGGTCTTGCATACTTTGGGTCAGCGGGAACTAATCGAAGGCATGGGCGAGGTGGTCAAGTACGGTTTGATTGAGGACAAGGAACTCTGGGATGAGCTGTCAGAAATGGATGGCAGTCCAGAGTCGATTTTGGATTATGCAGAGAGCATCATCTACCATTCCTGCGATGTCAAACGTAAGATTGTGGTCGAGGACGAGCTGGATAATGGCGTCCGCCTCTATCTGAATTTCGGCCATACTATTGGGCACGCTATTGAAGCGACGGCGGGCTATGGAAAAGTCATGCACGGTGAAGCTGTAGCGATTGGCATGGTACAAGTTTCCCGCGTCGCTGAAAAGAAAGGCCTCATGCCAGCCGGAATCACAGAAAACATCATCCATATGTGTCAGAAGTTTGGCTTGCCGGTGGATTACCAGCCTTGGAATGAAGCTGCTCTTTATCAGGCCTTGACCCATGATAAGAAGGCTCGAGGGAATTCTATTAAACTAGTACTTGTTCCTGAGTTGGGTTCGGCTAGTATTCACCAGATTCCGCTGGAAGAGATGAAAGAATTTCTGAAGAAATAAGTGCCAGATGGAGTTTAAGATGATTGGACAGTTTGGATGAAAAATAGACAGAGTGTCCAGCTCTTTCCATCCCAGAAATAGGAGAAAATGTATGAGATACTTAACAGCAGGAGAATCGCACGGACCACGTCTGACAGCTATTATTGAGGGAGTGCCAGCTGGTCTTCCTTTGACCGCTGATTATATCAATGCTGAGCTCAAGCGTCGTCAGGGTGGGTACGGACGCGGTGCCCGTATGAAGATTGAAAGCGACCAAGTTGAGATTACGTCTGGTGTTCGGCATGGATTGACTATGGGCGGACCGATTACCCTCAATGTCACGAATCTGGATCATCAGAAATGGCTGGAGATTATGAATGCGGCAGATGTGGATGAAAAGAAAAAAGGGCTGCGCAAGATTACCAAACCACGCCCTGGCCATGCGGACTTGGTTGGTGGTATGAAATACCGCTTTGACGATTTACGAAATTCCCTTGAGCGCTCTTCTGCGCGTGAAACGACTATGCGTGTGGCAGTCGGAGCAGTAGCCAAGCGTTTGCTTGAAGAAATCGGTGTGGAGGTAGCCAGCCATATCGTAACCTTTGGTGGCATTGATATTGATGTGCCGAACAATCTGACTGTAGGAGAAATCAAGGAAAGAGCTGCCCAGTCAGAGGTTTCCATTGTCAATCCCGATCGCGAAGAAGAAATCAAGGCCTACATTGACCAGATTAAGAAAGACGGGGATACCATCGGTGGTGTCATTGAGACTGTCGTTGGTGGTGTGCCGGTTGGTCTGGGCTCCTATGTCCAATGGGACAAGAAGCTGGATGCTAAGATTGCTCAGGGAGTCGTGTCCATCAATGCTTTCAAGGGAGTCGAGTTTGGTGTGGGCTTTGAAGCCGGTCGTCTCAAAGGCAGTCAAGTCATGGATGAAATCCTTTGGTCTGAGGAGGATGGCTTCACTCGCAGGACCAATAATCTAGGCGGCTTTGAGGGCGGTATGACCAATGGTCAGCCAATCGTGGTGCGCGGGGTTATGAAGCCTATTCCAACCCTTTACAAGCCTCTGATGAGCGTGGATATTGAGACCCATGAGCCTTATGAGGCGACGGTGGAACGGAGCGATCCTACGGCTCTGCCAGCGGCGGGTGTTGTCATGGAAAGCGTGGTGGCAACAGTTTTAGCCACCGAAGTCTTGGAGAAATTCTCTTCGGATAATCTGGAAGAACTAAAGGATGCGGTAGCCCGCCACCGGGAATTTGTCAAGAACTTTTAGAAGAAAGGAGTGGGCATGGAGAGAAAAACAGTCTATATCGCAGGTCTGGGACTGATTGGAGCTTCTTTGGCTCTGGGCATCAGGCGAGCTCATCCTGAGATTGAAATTCTCGGCTATAACAGAAGTGAAGAATCGCGTAGAGTTGCCTTGGAACGTGGAATGGTAGACCGGGTAACGGATGATTTTGCCGCCTTTGCTCCATTGGCTGATGTGATTATTCTGTCTGTGCCCATCAAGCAGACCATAGCATTTATCAAAGATCTAGCGGAGCTGGACCTGAAGGAAAATGTTATCATTTCAGATGCTGGATCGACCAAGGCTGAGATTGTGGCAGCTGCAGAAAAGTATCTTCAGAATAAGCCCGTCCGTTTCGTCGGAGCTCATCCTATGGCTGGAAGTCACAAGACCGGAGCCAAGGCAGCCCATGTCACCCTCTTTGAAAATGCCTATTATATCTTCACGCCCTCTAATCTGACCAAGCCGGGTACTCTTGAGGAAATGAAAGACTTGCTAAGTGGTCTTCATGCCCGCTTTATTCAGGTAGATGCAGCCGAGCATGACCGAGTGACCAGTCAAATCAGCCATTTTCCTCATATCCTAGCTTCCAGCTTGATGGAGCAAGCAGCAACTTATAGCCAAGAGCATGAGCTGACCCAATCTTTTGCAGCCGGTGGTTTTCGAGATATGACACGGATTGCGGAGAGCGAGCCAGGTATGTGGACCTCTATTCTCTTGACAAATCCTGAAGCTATCTTGGAGCGGCTAGAAGATTTTAAAGACCAGTTAGACAAGGTTGCCGCAGCGATTGAGGCTAAGGACGAGACCGCAATCTGGGAATTTTTCGACCGAGGACGGCAAAGCCGCAAGCAGATGGAAATTCATAAGCGGGCCGGTGTAGACAGCTTTTACGACCTCTTTATTGAGGTGCCTGATGAAGAAGATGCGATTTTGGGCATTCTGGAGCTCCTGCGGGGAATTTCTGTTGTCAATATTCGTATCAACGAGGAAAACCGCGAAGATATCAACGGTATTCTGCAAATCACCTTTAAAAATCACCAAGATTTGGAAAAATCTGCTAAAATAGTAAGAGAAAATACGGATTACCTAGTGTCCGAAGACTAATATAGATTGGAGAACTCTATGTCAAATATTTATGATTTAGCCAATGAACTAAGCAGAAATCTGCGTGATCTGCCTGAGTACAAGGCAGTTGCAGAAAGCAAGAAAGCAGTAGATGCTGATAGCGAAGCGAAAGCTATTTTTACAGATTATCTGGCTTTCCAGCAGGAGTTGCAACAGCTGGCTCAGACTGGTCAGGTACCGACTCAGGAGGTACAGGACAAGATGACTTCCTTTGGTGAGAAGATTCAGGGCAATGCTGTTCTTTCTGAATTCTTCAATAAGCAGCAGCAACTGTCCATCTATCTAGCGGACATTGAGCGTATTATCTTTGATCCGGTGCAGGATTTGCTTAAGTAAGCTAATAAAAAAAGAAGAATCTGGGCTGAATACCTGGATTCTTTTTGCTTCAGCTAGGATTCCAGAAATTTTAAGAATTTCTGGTCTTTTTATGATAAAATAAGAAGCAACAAAGGAAAGTATGAGGTCACCTATGAAATTATCAACCAATGTAAAAGGCCTGAAGGGCCGTATCCGCGTACCTGGAGATAAGTCTATCAGTCACCGTTCCATTATTTTTGGCAGTTTGGCCAAGGGGGTCACCACCGTTCATGACATTCTGCGAGGAGAAGATGTGCTGTCAACCATGCAGGTTTTTCGTGACTTAGGCGTGCAGATTGAGGACGATGGAAATCTAGTCAAGATACATGGCGTAGGATTTGAAGGTTTGCAAGCACCGAAAAATAAGCTGGATATGGGCAATTCTGGAACGTCTATCCGTTTGATTTCTGGTGTTTTGGCTGGTCAGGACTTCGAAGCGGAGATGTTTGGTGACGACAGTCTATCCAAGCGGCCTATGGATCGGGTGACCATTCCTCTGCGGCAGATGGGAGTAGAGATTTCTGGTCGGACTGAGCGCGATTTACCACCGCTCAAGATGAAGGGCAGCAGGGAACTGCAACCTATTCACTATCAGCTTCCAGTGGCTTCTGCTCAGGTTAAATCGGCCTTGATTTTTGCTGCCCTACAGGCTCAGGGAGAGTCGGTTATTATTGAAAAGGAAATCACTCGTAATCATACAGAAGATATGATTGCCCAGTTTGGTGGGCAGATTGAGGTTGAGGGTAAGGAAATTCGCATTCAGGGTGGTCAGGAATTCACTGCTCAGGAAGTGACGGTTCCAGGTGACATTTCCAGTGCGGCTTTTTGGCTGGTGGCTGGATTGATTGTGCCGGACTCTAAGATTGTCTTAGAAAATGTCGGCATCAATGAAACTCGTACAGGGATTTTAGATGTGATAGAGGCTATGGGCGGACGGATGACGCTGTCAGATGTCGATCCAGTAGCTAAGTCTGCTACCATCACCGTTGAGACTTCTGAGCTTAAGGGAACGGAGATTGGAGGCGAGATTATCCCACGCTTGATTGATGAGTTGCCGATTATTGCGCTTCTGGCGACTCAGGCTCAGGGACGGACTGTTATTCGTGATGCAGAGGAGCTCAAGGTCAAGGAAACCGATCGGATCCAGGTAGTGGCAGACGCTCTCAATAGCATGGGCGTAGCTATTGCCCCGACGGAAGACGGCATGATTATTGAAGGGAAAACACCTCTTCATGGTGCTCAGGTCAACACCTTTGGCGACCATCGCATCGGGATGATGACGGCAATTGCTGCTTTGTTGGCTCAAAGCGGTCAGGTAGAACTTGAGCGGTCTGAAGCCATTAAGACCAGCTATCCAAGCTTCTTCAGCGACTTGGAGGGCTTGATGCATGGCTAGGATATTGCTAGGCTTTATGGGAGCCGGAAAATCCACAGTGGCCCGAGGCTTAGCCCAAGACTTTGTCGATATGGATGAACTCCTCTGCCAGCGGCTGGGCATGTCAATCAAGGACTATTTTGATCAGCATGGTGAAGCAGCCTTTCGGACTGCAGAAGCCCAGCTCTTGGCTGAGTTGATCGATACGGACTTGGTCGTCTCAACTGGCGGCGGTGTAGTCGTCAGCCCAGAAAATCGCAAATTACTGACTCAGAATGCTGACAATATCTATCTGAAAGCTGATTTTGAAACGCTCTATCAGCGAATTCAGCAGGATGCTGAGCAGGAGCGGCCTTTGTTCTTAAACCAGAGCAAGTCAGACTTGCAGCAGATTTTTGAGCAGCGTCAGGCCTGGTATGAGGAAGTGGCGACCCAGATTGTTGATACGAGGCTCAAAAGCCCGCAGGAAATTATTGAGGAAATTCAATGAAAATAGCATTTTTAGGTCCTAGAGGCTCCTTTTCTCACCATGTAGCCCAAGCTGCCTTTCCCAGCGAGGACTTGGTGCCCTATCAGAATATCACCGAGGTCATGAAGGCTTATGAGGCTAGGGAAGTGGATTACTCGGTCGTTCCGGTGGAAAATTCCATTGAGGGCAGTGTCCATGAAACCTTGGACTATCTTTTTCATCAAGCAGATATTCAGGCGGTTGCTGAGATCGTCCAGCCCATCAAGCAGCAGCTCTTGGTGACTGATTTAGAAAAGCCGATTGAGAAGATATTTTCTCATCCCCAGGCTATTGCCCAAGGAAAGAAATATATCCGCCAGCATTATCCGCAGGCCGCCATTGAGGTGACGGCTAGTACGGCCTATGCAGCTCGTTTTGTGGCAGAGCATCCTGAAAAGAATTTTGCGGCTATTGCCCCGCGCACGGCTGCAGCAGAATACGGGCTCAAAGTAGCAGCCAGCGACATTCAGGAAATGGAAGAAAATTATACCCGCTTCTGGATTCTAGGTCATGAGGTTCCTAAGCTTGAACTGACCAAGACAGGAGACAAGCAGACACTGGCTTTGACCTTGCCGGACAATCTGCCTGGTGCCCTCTATAAGGCTTTGTCGACCTTTGCTTGGCGTGGGATTGACCTGACCAAGATTGAGAGCCGGCCTCTAAAAACGGCTTTGGGAGAGTATTTCTTCATTATTGACATTGACAACGAGCAGAAAAAATTGGCGGATTTTGCCTATCAAGAGTTGACAAGTCTTGGAATTACTTATAAAATTTTTGGTAGCTACAGTGTGTTTCTGATTGAGGACAAGTAGCAATAGATTGGAGAAGAGATGAAGAAACCAGAAAATCTTAGCCATCATGAACAGCTCCGCTTAGATTATCTCTACAAAAATTATTATTATCTAAACGATAAAGAAAAGAAAGAATTTGACTATCTGCGTCAGAAGTCCAAGGGGATTGGCAGTTCAGCCAGTGTGCCGGACCATAAAGAGCAGCCGCATACAGTTAGTGACGCCTTTGAGCAAGAGCCTGTGGAAATGGATTCTTCTGGCCTCTTGCCCAAGTACCCTGAGCGTTCTTCTCGCAGCAGAAAGCAAAAGAAGGAGCCGGAAGCTCTGGCAGGAGCTGGTCTGGGACAAGACAAGCCTAAGAAACCTCGCAAAAAAATCCGCTTGAAACGGATTCTGCTTTGGGCAGGGATTTTCCTGCTGATGGTCTTGGGTGGCATGATTTTCATGTTTGTCAAAGGCTTGACGACAGCTCATAATGGCAATTCTAAGCCAGCAGAAACGGAATTCTTTGACGGCAAGGATACTAAGGACGGAGTGAATATCCTCATTCTCGGAACAGATGGCCGGGTTGGTGACGACTCGACTGAGACGCGGACTGACTCCATTATGGTCTTGAATGTTGGTAATAAGGACCACAAGGTTAAATTGGTCAGCTTTATGCGTGATACCCTCATTCACATTGACGGCGTCAGCAATGAGTACACCGATCCGTCGCAGGCAGATTACTATGACCAAAAGCTCAATTCTGCCTACACGATTGGGGAGCAAAACCACAACCGAGGTGCAGATTATGTCCGCCAGATGCTCAAAGATAATTTCGATTTGGACATCAAATATTATGCACTGGTGGATTTCCAGACTTTTGCGACAGCTATTGATACCCTTTTCCCAAATGGCGTCAGCATGAATGCCCAGTTCTCAACGATTGATGGGGAGAAGGTGACAGAAGTTGAAGTGCCAGATGACCTGAATATGAAGGACGGTGTGGTGCCTAATCAAACAATCAAGGTCGGTCAGCAGCAGATGGACGGTCGGACCTTGCTCAACTACGCTCGCTTCCGTAAGGATGATGAGGGCGACTTTGGCCGGACCCGTCGCCAGCAGGAAGTTTTGACAGCTGTCTTCCAGCAGGTCAAAGATCCGACTAAGCTCTTTACCGGATCAGAGGCTCTTGGTAAGGTCTTTGCCTTGACTTCGACCAATGTACCATACAGCTTCCTTTTGACTAATGGTCTCTCTATGGCTGGAGATTCCCGCAACGGGGTTGAGCGCCTGACGATTCCGGAAAATGGCGACTGGGTTGATACCTATGACATGTACGGTGGTCAAGGGCTCTTGATTGACTTTGAAGCCTATAAAGAAAGACTGCAGCAAATGGGTCTCAGATAAGATATATGATATAATGAAAGGTAGGACGATGTTCTGCCTTTTCTTTTGGGAAATGGCAGAGCGATAAAGCAGAAAGAGAAAAATATGTTAAAAAAGAATGATGTGATTGAAGTTGAAATTGTGGATCTGAGCCATGAGGGAGCAGGAGTGGCCAAGGCAGAGGGCCTAGTTTTCTTTGTAGAAAATGCCCTGCCGGGTGAGCTCATCCGCATGCGTGTGCTTAAGGTCAACAAAAAAATTGGCTTTGGTAAGGTAGAAGAATTTCTTCGTACTTCAGCCCAGCGCAATGAAAATCTTGATATGGCTTATCTGCGTACAGGGATTGCTGACTTGGGGCATCTGAACTATCCAGCTCAGCTGGACTTCAAACGCAAGCAGGTCAAGGACAGTCTCTATAAGATTGCTGGTTTGTCCGATATTGAAGTGCCTCCGACACTTGGTATGGAGCAGCCGCTGCGCTACCGCAATAAGGCTCAAGTGCCTGTCCGCCGTGTCAATGGCCAGCTGGAAACAGGTTTTTTCCGGAAAAATTCCCATGACCTCCTGCAGATTGAAGATTTCTATATCCAGGATCCAGTCATTGATCAAGTGATCCTCTTTACACGCGACTTGCTGCGTTGTTTTGACCTCAAACCCTACGATGAGCAAGAAAAGACTGGACTCATTCGCAATCTAGTTGTTCGTCGTGGCCATTATTCAGGGGAAATTATGGTAATTTTGGTGACAACCCGTCCTAAAATATTCCGAGTAGAGCAGCTGATGGAGCGCTTGACAGAGGCTTTTCCAACTATCAAGTCCATTATGCAGAATATCAACGACCAGCCCGGCAATGCGATTTTCGGAAAAGACTGGCGAACGCTTTATGGTCAAGACTACATTACCGACCAGATGCTGGGAAATAACTTCCAAATCTCTGGACCAGCTTTCTATCAAGTCAATACCGAGATGGCAGAAAAGCTCTATCAGACAGCCCTTGATTTTTCCGAGCTGACTGCAGATGATGTGGTGCTTGATGCCTACTCGGGTATCGGAACGATTGGGCTCTCTGTCGCGAAGCATGTCAAGGAAGTCTATGGTGTGGAAGTGATCCCAGAAGCGGTCGAAAATAGCCGAAAGAATGCAGAAATCAACGGTATTGCCAATGCCAGCTATGTCTGCGCCCCTGCTGAAGAAGCCATCCAAAACTGGCATAAAGAGGGCATCCAAGCGAATGTCATCCTAGTCGATCCACCACGAAAAGGCCTGACGGAGAGCTTCATCAAAGCCAGCATCAGCATGGAGCCCAAGAAAATCACTTATATCTCCTGCAATGTCGCAACCATGGCGCGTGATATCAAACTCTACCAAGAATTAGGGTATGAGTTGAAGAAAGTCCAGCCGGTTGACTTATTTCCTCAAACGCATCATGTTGAGGCGGTATCACTGCTTGTACGAGCTGAGGTATCAGCGAAGTAGAAGTAGATGCTCCGCCCATGGGATAGGACTCGTAGAATGAGGAGGGAAACCGACGAAATGATACGGTAAGTCCGAACCGCTGAGTGTGTAGGTTTGCTGGTGAAAAACTTGGAATAAATATTAGAAAATATAATTTAAAGGTTTCGCCACTTTATATTGTACAGATAAAAAAGAAATGTGGAATTGTACTGAAAGGGCATTATATAATATTAAAAATTTTGAGTAAAATAAATTAGAATTTTACGATATATTTTTGTATTTCATAGTAATGAAAAATGTAATATTAGAGGGGTGGAAATGAAGATAGGAATTATCCAAGGAACAACGCAAGTTGATAAAAATGAAATGATATATAAAATAACAAACAAAGTAGTGTCATCAAAGAATTATGAAGTTATAAATTTTGGGKTTTATCCAGAAGAAATAAATTCATATTCATATACAGAAATTGCGGTCTTGATTGCCTTACTCATTAATAGTAAGGCGGTTGATTTTGTAATAACTGGATGTTCCTCAGGGCAAGGAATGAATTTGGCATGTAACACACTGCCAGGATTATTATCAGGCTTTATTCAGAATCCGCAAGACGCATACTTATTCGGAAGAATTAATAATGGTAATGTAGCTAGTTTGCCTTTGGGATTGGGGTTTGGTTGGTTAGGAAATCTCAATCTTGAATATACTTTAGAAAAGTTGTTTGATGGAGAATTTGGAATTGGCTTTCCACCAGAGGTTGCAGAACGAAAGATTAAAGAAACCAGCCGTGTAAAAAAATTTAATAAAATAAGTAAGGTATCTTTGATTGAGTTTATGGAGCAGTTGGAACAGGAATTTATGGCTAAAATATTGTCTAAAAAASATGTCATTGATTATATACTTAAGCATTCAAGGGAGGAGAAACTAATAAAATATCTTTTAAATAAGATTTGAAGCAATCATAAATTTTAAAGATTTATGAAACGAACAATCGCTAGATAAACTGTACCCCAAAAGTTAGATTTTTTTGTGTCTAATTTTTGGGGTGCAGTTCAAAGTATTAGTAATCGAAATAGGTTAATGCGAGTATGAATGAAATTATTGTACGCAATCTAAAGAAAAATTTTCGTGGTAAAGTTGTATTGGACATTCCTAGATTTGAATCGCATTCAGGAGAGATTGTTTCTATAGTGGGCACCAATGGTGCAGGTAAATCAACTTTCATAAAAATTATCTCTGGCTTAATKTTACAGGACGCAGGTGATGTATTTGTTTTTGGCAGTAAGAATACTTCGAAAGATATTCATAACAATGTCAAGCTTGTACTAGAAAGCGGTAGAGGCTACTACGAATATCTGACGGCAAATCAAAATATTGATTACTTTTTACATTTGAATAAAAGTTCGCGTGGTCAGGTTAAGGAAGAATTGGAGGATYTATTTAATAAACTAGCTTTCCATCCCTATGTTGATGTCTTGGTGTCCGAATTGTCACAGGGAACGAGACAAAAATTGTCTTTGATTATTGCTTTACTTTGTAAGCCAAAAGTATTGTGTTTAGATGAGCCAACCAATGGTCTGGATGTCATTGCCAAAAAGCAGTTTGCGAAATTGTTACTAACTCTCAGTCAGGAAAAAGGAACCATTGTTCTCATGACGACTCATGATATCTATTTTGCAAAAGAAATATCAACAAGAATTTGTATCATGAGTAGAGGGAAAATAATCCAGCAAGGTAGTTTCTCAGAAATCTTTGGGAAAAATACAAGGTGGATTAAATATAAAAWAGGTATTTCAGATTCTGAAAAAGATGCTTTTGAGAGACTGTTTCCTGATTTATCTTATCAAGTAGAAAATGAAAGGTTGATTGTTGAAGTAAAAGATAGTCAGGTAAAAAATAATATCTTTAATAATTTTGAGATGATATTTTTTGAAGAAGTTGAAGAAAGCATCGAAGAAATATTGTATGAGGTTATCAATGATGATTAAAGAAATAAGAAGGGAGTTAAAGAGGCAGCTGCAGGAGATGATGCAGTTTAAATTCAATTTATTTTTTTCAAATTTTGGAATTTTGATAATGGTTTCAGCTTATCTTCAATACTTTAAAGATACACAAAGTAAATTTTTATTGTTATGTTTGTTATTTACTTGGTATTTTACGAGTCATAGTATAACGCACCCAACTTTTTTTATTGAGGATGACCTTTATGATAGAACTTTGATTAGTGTAATCCAGAGTAGTAAGAGTGTTTTTCATGTCTTAATGTTTAAAATTATGGTTCAGATATTGGTGGATCTAGTTAAAGCTATACCTATATTCATCGTTTTATCCACGTTAAATGATATTGATTTTCCGGATAGTATCTTAAAGTTAGTTGCAAGCTTCGCTGCATGTATGCTAACTATTATTAGCATATATGGTTTGGGCTTTTGCCTATCAAGCCTCT
>NZ_JAJEPD010000035.1:0-66375 GCF_020729765.1 Streptococcus sanguinis
ATTTTGAATCCTTAGATGTGAAAGAGACTTTTAAGAGTGCAGAAACAGAGCTTCATGATATTATCTACAAACCAGAAGAACAATCAGAGTTATATAAAAAAATGGTGGAAAAGTATAACCTGCCATCAGACACGAAACTTTCAGTTAGTATTGGGTATGCGTATTATGATAGATATGATGTCCTACTAAGTTTAGAATCTAAAGAAAAAGTGATACAAATCAGTACTGCAATTTATTTAGCGAAAGGAAAATAGTCAGCTTCCCATTTATTTTTATGGTAGAGTAGAAATGAAATAAAGCAAACTTTTAGATGTTAGAGTAAAGTATACATGAGAAAAATAAAAATTATTTTATGGGTCATAACTTCATTGATAGGTCTTATAACTGCAGCATCATTAAATGGCTGGCGTTTAGATGATTATACTWTTCCAAAAAACAGAACAAGAGAACAGTATGATTTTGAAGGCACTTTTGTGCCAATGTTTAAGTTTTTAGAGCAAGAGAAAAAGGATTTTACTGGATTAAAGGGTTACATAAGTCRTGTTTATATAGAGCATGGAGACGAAGTCAAAAAATATTCAGTGGATTTAGATATTACTCAAGCTGATATTAAGGGTGATTACACAATAACAATCGGTGATAAAGAAGAGACTGTTCCYGTTACTTATTCTAACGGCAAACTAAMTTACAGCTCAGAGATAAGTCCTTTATTTGATGAAGAGATTCTTAACTTAGTTGTTCAAAGAAATYATTTTGAATCCTTAGATGTGAAAGAGACTTTTAAGAGTGCAGAAACAGAGCTTCRTGATATTATCTACCAGCCAGAAAATCACTCTGAGCTCTTTAAACATCTCAAAAACAAGTATGATATGCGAGAGGGTACTACCTGTCGAATAAGAATAAAACACTCTAGTGGAACAATCTATGGGATTTCAATCCAAATGAAATCGAAGGATAAGGTTGTTCAAATAGATTTAATGATATTTAAACAATAAGATGGCTAATCAATAATTGGGAAGGAGTAAGAGATGAAAACAGTCAAAGGCTTGTTAGTCATGGATGTAGACAGCACCTTAATCATGGAAGAGGGGATTGACCTGCTAGGAGAGGAGGCGGGTGTAGGAGCTCAGGTTGCGACTATTACAGAGCGCGCCATGCGAGGAGAGTTGGACTTTGAAGCTGCTTTACGTGAGCGGGTCGCCCTTTTAAAAGGTCTGCCAGAGGATATTTTTACTCAAATTGCTGAAAGGATTCACTTCACTCCGGGAGCCGAGGAACTGGTCGATGAGCTGCATAAACGTGGCTATAAAGTAGGCTTGGTGTCAGGTGGTTTTCATGAGACGGTGGACAGACTGGCTGAGCAGCTTGGAATTGACTACGTCAAGGCAAATCGTTTGGAAATTCAACATGGCTTTTTGACAGGCCGAGTCTTAGGAGAGATTGTCACTAAGGATACCAAGCTCGCCATGCTAAAAGCATGGGCGGCTGAAAATAAGTTGGAATTAAATCAAACGATTGCTATGGGGGACGGCGCCAATGATCTGCCTATGATTCAGGCAGCAGGAATAGGAATTGCCTTTATAGCCAAGCCAATTGTGCGAGAGCAGGCTCCTTATCAGATTCAAGAATGTAATCTCTATCGGGTCATTGATCTTTTAGACAATAGAAAAGTATAGGAGAGAGGTATGCATATTCTAATTGCACCGGATTCTTTCAAGGAAAGTTTGTCAGCGGCTCAGGTTGCTCAAGCTCTTCAGACAGGATTTTCTCAGGCCTTGCCAGATGCCAGCTTTGACTTGCTGCCGGTTGGTGACGGTGGCGAGGGGACAATGGCTGCGCTGACAGTAGCCTTGGGCTGGGCTGAATTTTACCACACTGTGACCGGACCCTTTGGCCAGCCAGTAAAAATGCCCTACGCCAGAAATGGTCAGCAAGCGCTTTTTGAAATGGCTGATTTGGTCGGGCTCGCCTCTATTCCGGAGGAAAAACGAAATCCCTTGGCCATAGAGACCAAAGGATTGGGGGAATTAATTTTTCATCTGGCTGAAGACGGTGTCAGAAAGATTTTAGTTGGCGTTGGAGGTTCGGCCAGTAACGACGGTGGGATTGGATTGGCAGCGGGCCTAGGCTATGAATTTTTCGATGCGGATAACCATAGATTGCGCCCCATTGGCTCGTCTTTAGAAAAGGTTGCCCGGATATCTGCTGAGCAGGTTCCTGCTTACTTGCAAGAAGTTGAGATTGAGATTTTGACGGATGTAGACAATCCTCTATGCGGAGTGCGCGGTGCGACAACTGTTTTCGGAGGACAGAAAGGTCTAGCTCCCTTATTATTCTCTCAAGTGGATAAAGCCATGGCTGATTTCTATCAGTTGGTCAATCCTCAGGTGATTGATATGGATGGAGCTGGGGCCGGAGGCGGAATGGCTGCAGGACTGGTTGCTTTTGCCGGAGGAAAAATTGTTTCGGGTATTGAAACCTGTCTAGACTTACTGGATTTTGATGAAAGAGTCAAAAAAGCGGACTTGGTCGTCGTGGGCGAAGGACGGATGGACCGTCAGTCTCTGGCGGGCAAGGCACCGGTCGGGGTCGCCAGACGAACACCAGAAGGCATTCCTGTACTGGCGATTTGTGGTAGCCTGGCTGATGATTTACCGGATTTCCCAGTTGAGAATATCCAGGCAGATTTTCCGATCATTGCGCGAGCAGATAGTTTGGATAGGATTCTAGAGCAGGCGGAGCAAAATTTGATTCGCACGGCCAGAAATATTGGCAATGTACTAAAAATGAAAAAAAGCGGTTAGTCCGCTTTTTTTAGTAGGTATTCAATTTCTTTGACTATCATGCCCTTTTCAAAGAAGAAGATGTCACAAGACAGGTCACCAAAGTCATTTTCTAAAAGAGTCACAATCCGATTCTGGTCAGGACTAAGCTGATAATAAGTACAACGAAACTGAACGGGGTTGTTATGGTAGACTTTTTGAATATTAGTCAAGTAGTCTGCTTTACCTTTGATGATTTCGATTGTGTCATCCTGTAATTCCCAGCTAACGTGATCAGAAAGAAAGGTCTGATAGGTTTGCCAATCGCGCTGATTTTCTGCTTCAAAGAAGGCAAAAAGTTTTTCTAAATTTGTCATCTTATCCGAACCATTTTTTCCAGAGGGAACGCTTTTCTTTTGCTGGTTTTTCTGCTGGCTGAAGGAGACTAGCAAACTGTTGGCTCATATCCTTGTCATCTACTTGGACAAGATGGTCGCTATGGACAATCAGGCCAAAAGGAGAAGCCTGGTAATCACTTGAGACGATAGTGGCTTCGCAGCCTAGTTCCTTGGAGGTTTTTAGATAAAAGATTTGATTGCCAGACTCGACTTCTGGGGAAATTTTGACAATTACCGGTTGGCATTTTTTCATGATGCTATTGAGTATTTCCTTGAAATGCGTACGTATAAGAGAGCCGTTGGCTTGTTCAATAGTGCAGGAAGCCAGTACTCGCTCCTCAAAAGTCCCTAAAAATCTACGCTGTTCATCAGGATTGAGCTTGACTCCGCCCTGAGCTTTTTCCATGATTACTTTATTAATATCAGTCATAATAAAATTGTACCATAAAAGGAGAAATTCTAAAAGGTCGAATCTTCTTTCTGATTTGCTGGAAAAGCATTTATATTGTAAATTTGGAATCGTTTTCTTGTGCAATATTTCTCAAATTTGCTTAGATTCTCTATTTTTCCTTGAAAAAAAAGCGTTTTTGAGGTATCATAGACTAGTAAATAATTTTAAATAATAAGGAGAGTAAGAAATGTCAATTATTACTGATGTTTACGCTCGCGAAGTCCTAGACTCACGCGGTAACCCAACACTTGAAGTAGAAGTTTATACTGAATCAGGTGCTTTCGGACGTGGTATGGTTCCTTCAGGAGCTTCTACAGGTGAGCACGAAGCGGTTGAACTTCGTGATGGCGACAAATCTCGTTACGGTGGTCTTGGTACACAAAAAGCAGTTGATAATGTAAACAACGTTATCGCTGAAGCTATTATCGGTTACGATGTTCGTGACCAACAAGCTATCGACCGTGCAATGATCGCCTTGGACGGTACTCCTAACAAAGGTAAATTGGGTGCAAACGCAATCCTTGGTGTGTCTATCGCTGTAGCTCGTGCTGCTGCTGACTACCTTGAAATCCCTCTTTACAGCTACCTTGGCGGATTCAACACTAAAGTTCTTCCGACTCCAATGATGAACATCATCAACGGTGGATCTCACTCAGATGCTCCAATCGCATTCCAAGAGTTCATGATCTTGCCAGTTGGTGCTCCAACATTCAAAGAAGCTCTTCGTTACGGTGCTGAAATCTTCCACGCTCTTAAGAAAATCCTTAAATCTCGTGGTTTGGAAACTGCCGTTGGTGACGAAGGTGGATTCGCTCCTCGTTTTGAAGGAACTGAAGATGGTGTAGAAACTATCATCGCTGCTATCGAAGCTGCTGGTTATGTTCCAGGTAAAGATGTATTTATCGGATTTGACTGTGCATCATCAGAATTCTACGATAAAGAACGTAAAGTATACGACTACACTAAATTTGAAGGTGAAGGCGCTGCTGTTCGTACATCTGCAGAGCAAATCGACTACCTTGAAGAGTTGGTTAACAAATACCCAATCATCACTATCGAAGATGGTATGGATGAAAATGACTGGGAAGGTTGGAAAGCTCTTACTGAACGTCTTGGTAAGAAAGTACAACTTGTTGGTGACGACTTCTTCGTAACAAACACTGACTACCTTGCACGTGGTATCAAAGAAGGTGCTGCTAACTCAATCCTTATCAAAGTTAACCAAATCGGTACTCTTACTGAAACTTTTGAAGCTATTGAAATGGCTAAAGAAGCTGGTTACACTGCAGTTGTATCACACCGTTCAGGTGAAACTGAAGATTCAACAATCGCTGACATCGCAGTTGCAACTAACGCAGGTCAAATCAAGACTGGTTCACTTTCACGTACAGACCGTATTGCTAAATACAACCAATTGCTTCGTATCGAAGATCAACTTGGTGAAGTTGCTCAATACAAAGGTCTTCAAGCTTTCTATAACTTGAAAAAATAATCTAACAACCTATAAGAGGAGCTAGGACTTAGTCCTAGCTTTTTTGATGTGTAAAGATATAACAATGGATATTTTTGATTTAGGATCAACCCTAATTGATAAGAGGGAGATTTATCATCTTTTCCTAGAAAATTGCCTAGAAGTACTGTGTAGGGCTGGTCATGCTCTTTCCCTTGAAAAATTGGGGGACAAGATGATAGCTTTTGSTAAGGAAAATATAATCAAGTAATCCCTGCGTTTCCTTGTGACTACATGCTTGAAAAAGTGAGTGATTTATTGAAGATTTTATAGCTTTCTTGTATCAAAATCAGTCTTTTATGGTATACTAGCAAAGTGGAAGGAGGAGTACAATGGAAGAATTATTAAATCAGGTCTTACTATCACAGGATAGTGAAGTTTTCAATCAGATATTTGACGATTACTATCCCATTGATATTGCTCTTTCTTTGGAGGCCTTGGAGGATGAGGAAGGGAATCTTCTCAAAACCTTTACAGAAATGGCTAGTGATGATCAATTGGTAGAGATTTTAAAAGAAGCCGAGCCGGAGTTGCAACGACAGATTATCCAATCGATTTCTTTCAAACGTACCAGCACTCTTTTTCATCTTATGCCAGATGATGATGTAGTAGATATTTTGGGTTACTTGAGTGTGGACTTGCGTAAGCAATACTTAAGTATGATGAAAAATGCCAGTCAAGAGAATTTGAAAGCTATGTTGGCTTACGATCCTCAGACAGCTGGTGGTCTGATGACGACAGAATTCATCACCTTAAATGAAAATCTGACCGTCTCAGCAACTCTCAATAAATTGAGGGAGATTTCGCCCAATACGGAAGTTATTGATACCTTATTTATTAGAAATGTGCATCATTCGCTAGTTGGCTGGATTGATATTCGTGATTTGTTTATTCATGATGCGGAGATGAAACTCAGTGAATTTATGAATACTCAGATAGTGAGTGTAACGCCAGAGGTTGACCAAGAGGAAGTGGCACAGCTTTCTGCCAAATATAATTTATCTGTTGTACCGGTCGTCAATCATCGGCAGGTATTGCTAGGAATCATCACAATTGATGATATCGTCGATGTTTTGCAAGAAGAGTATCAAGAAGATATCTTGCGGATGGGGGGTGTCCAAGAAAGTGAAGAAATTGGAGGACCTTTCAAAGAATCACTCAAGAAACGCTTACCTTGGTTGATGATTAACCTAGTGACAGCCTTTCTAGCTTCTGCGACAGTGGCACTTTTTGATGATACGATTTCAAAAGTTGTAGCATTAGCAGCGATTAGTCCTATTATCACAGGAATGGGCGGAAATTCTGCCTCTCAGACACTTGCTTTGGTTATCCAGGGAATTGCTTTGGGGAAACTGGATCTGAAAGAAGATCGGAATTTAGTATTCAAAGAAATCGTGCTAGCTTTGGTTAATGGCTTCTTTACTGGTTTGATTGCAGCGATTGTCATGTTTGTCTTCTATCAAAATTTCTATCTGTCTGTTATTGTGGTATTGGCTATGATGATTAATTTAGCATGTGGTGCTCTATTTGGTTACTTTGTACCACTGATTATCAAGACACTGCAGCAGGATCCGGCTCTCGCCTCGACCATTTTCATTACCACGGCAACAGATGTGTTAGGTTATCTAGCTTTTCTAGGCTTAGCACAAATTTTCTTACCATTAATTGTATAAAAAATGATACACAAAAAACGCTTGAAAAATCAAGCGTTTTTGTTTTCTTAGTTGTCGAACAAACCTTTAAATTTATCAATAGCGTCACTAGCCATTTCATTTCCAGCTACTAATTTTTTAGCTTGATCTAGGTATTCACCGAGTTTGTCTTTGTTTTCTTCGATAAACTTTTTAGCACCATCAAAGTCTTTCTTTTCAATCATTTCTTTTGCTTGATTAAATAAATCTACTGGATTCATGGTTGTTGCTCCTTGATAATTTTTTATATTATTTAATCAAATTTCTAATAGAAAGACAAGAATTCTGCTTATTTAAAGGTCACACAAACAGCTTCGGGAACGTAGAAATCGTGGGAGATTTCTGTTAATTTTCCACTCTCTGCATCGCGTTTGAAGATGGTTGCATTATCAGAGTCTTGATGGACGGCGATGATATGGTATTGATCTGGTGTGATGTTGAAATCCCGCGGATTTTGACCATTGGTAGGTACAATCTGGATTAACTCCAAGCTGCCGTCAGCTAAGATTTTGTAAACGGCAAGAGAGTCATGACCGCGGTTGGAACCGTAGAGAAACTTGCCATCAGCAGACAGACGGATAGCGGCTGTTCCATTGGCGCCTTCAAAATCCTCTGGCAAGGTGGAGACAGTTTGCAGGTGTTCAAAATGGCCGACTCCATCGTAAATCAGGACTTCAATAGTAGAATTAAGTTCACAGATCAAATAGGCGATTTTATAATGATGGTGGAAAACGATATGGCGGGCACCAGCTCCAGCAGCACATTTGTAGGTATCCAGAGGGGTAATCTTTCCATCTTCAGCAACATCATAAGTGGTTACTTCATCAGTTCCCAAGTCGCAGGTGATCAGGTATTGATCTGGTGTAAGGTCTGCGTAGTGGACATGGGCTGAAGCTTGGTTGGCATGTGATCCTTGACCTTGGTGAGTAGCTGAGTCAGCTAGTTCAAGTCTGCCATCAGTCAGGCGTTTGTAGACCAAGACTTGCCCCTTATGATAATTGGCACCGTAAACCAAGTCACGCTCTTCGTCGACTGCGACATAGCAAAGCGGAGCTCCCTCTTCAACAACATGGTTGAGGAGCTGACCTGCCTGGTCAAGGGCTGCAATCCCCCCCTGTCCGTCCTTTGCTCCGACAGAATAGAGATGCCCAGCCTTATCAAAGGCTAGATAGGTTGGACTAGGCTCTTCAGCAACCAAGGTCAAGTTTTCTAAAGTTCCTTTGTTAGAATTAAAATCTGCCTTGTAAATTCCCTTGGAATCTCTGCGAGTATAGGTTCCAAAGTAAACCGTTTGTGTCATGACATTACCTCTTATATATTTAGATTACTTGCTACTATTATATCATAAAAGCAGAAGATAGGGCTTAGAGCAGAGGATTTGCCTGATTTTCAACAGAAAAGTATTGTTTTTGAAAAAATAGATAAAAAACAGATAGTGGGTAGGAAGGGGATAGATGGCTTTGTTAGAATAGAATTGTTCAAAAAAACAATTACTGTCAGGAAACAACAAACTTCCTGCTTGCTAAAACAAAGGAGAAATCAAATGAACGTTAAAAAAATTGCTATGCTAGTTGCTCTTATCGGAATGTCAGGATTCTTTTTAGCCGCATGCGGAAATAAAGAAGCAGATAACTCAGAAATTAAGGACGGGAAACAAGTGGACTTCCAGAAGGATGCTGTTGACAAGAAGACCAAGACAGTCGATGGCAAAGAAGTGACTGAATACACAATGCCTGATGGAAATGTTATTCAAATCCCAGCAGATGGCGAGGAAATTCCAGAAGATGGATCAGGATCTAGCTCAGAAGCAGAATAAAGGTTAAAACATGTAGGTTGGAGGCAATATGTTTCGAAGAAAAAAAATGAATCGTAAGACCATTCTATTGGGCAGCACGGTCATTCTTGCTTGTGCTGGGCTGGGAGGCTATCTGTATTTTAGACAGATCAATCAACAACAGGCCATGAAAATGGTTGATAAGACGATTGATTCGCTGACAGTCCAAGAAGCTGTCAATAACAGTAAAAAAACAAGCCTGGTTTTATCTGGGGAAGTAGTTGCCAACAATAGCAGTAAGGTCAAGATTGACCCGTCTAAAGGGGAAGTCAAGGAAGTATTTGTCAAAAATGGTGATACCGTTACACAAGGACAGCCGCTCTTTTCCTATGCGACAGAGCAGCAATTGACAGCCCAGTCGGCTCAATATGATGCCCAGTCCAAGGCAAATGGCATTACAGCCGCTCAAAACAGCGCTGCGATTAAATGGGAAACCTATAATCGCAAGTTGGCCAGCTTAAACTCACTCAAGGACAAATACAATTCCAGTCAGGATGAGTCATTGCTGGAGCAGATAAAGTCAGCTGAAGACGAGCTGGCTCAGGCGTTGAGCGATGCTAAGACTGCGGATAGTGAAGTGACGACAGCTCAGATTGAGGCTGAAAAGGCCCAAGTGACAGCCCAGACAGAATCAGACCGGATGAAGTATGATACTGTGACTGCCGATACAGCAGGAACAATTACCTCTATGAATGAAGATTTGCCCAATCAGTCCAAGGCCAAAAAGGAAGAAGAAAACTTTATTGAGATTATGGACAAGTCCAAAACTCTGGTCAAAGGTACTGTCAGTGAATTTGACCGTGAAAAGCTGAGTGTCGGCCAGAAAGTGGAAGTGGTGGATCGCAAGGATCCTAAGAAACGCTGGAGTGGTACGGTAACTCAGGTCGGCAGTCTGACAGCAGAAAATACTTCCAATAATAATGGTGGGAATAAGCAACAGGAAAATCCCAACCAAGGTAAGTATCCTTATACAGTTGAGCTGGATCAGGGTGGCGAAATGCCACTGGTGGGCTCCCATTCCTATGTCAACATCGTGGAGAATGCTCCTGAGGCAGGAAAGGTAGTCGTCAATAAGGCATATACTTTCAGTAAAAATGGCAAGACCTATGTCTGGAAGGTAGAGGGCAAGACTCTGAAATTGCAGGAAGTCAAGACCAAGAAAGTTTCTGACCGTTTAGTAGAGATTACAGAAGGTCTGACTATGCAGGATACCATTTCAACACCGAGAGCAGGTATGGAAGAAGGGATGGAGGTAGGACAGCATGTTAAAGCTTAAGGATATCCATAAATCTTATCAGCAGGGCAGTCAGGAATTTCCAATTTTAAAAGGGATTGATCTGCATGTGAAAGAGGGGGATTTTCTAGCTATCATGGGACCGTCTGGATCTGGTAAGTCCACTCTGATGAACATTATCGGCTGTCTGGATAAGGCAAGTTCAGGAACTTATCATATTGAAGGAACCGATGTGTCTGAACTGTCCGACAATCAGCTGTCCGATTTGCGTAATCAGAAGATTGGCTTTGTTTTTCAAAATTTTAACCTCATGCCCAAGCTGACGGCCTGTCAAAATGTGGAACTGCCTCTAACTTACATGAAAATTCCTAAAAAGGAGAGACGGGAGCGGGCACTGGAAATGTTGCGATTGGTCGGGCTGGAAGAAAGAAGTGATTTTAAGCCTATGGAGCTGTCCGGTGGTCAGAAGCAGCGGGTAGCCATTGCACGAGCCTTGGTAACTAATCCCAGCTTCATCCTTGGTGACGAACCAACGGGGGCCCTGGATACCAAGACCAGTGTGCAGATTATGGACCTTTTCAAGCAATTTAATGATGAGGGCAAAACCATTGTTATCATTACCCATGAGCCGGAAGTAGCCCAACTCTGCAAGCAGACGGTTATCCTGCGGGACGGTAATATAGAGAGCAAAGCGATAGGATAGAAAGGAAGCTGTATGGAAGATATTTTTGTAGCTCTGAATTCAATCTTGTCGCATAAAATGCGCTCTATGCTGACCATGTTGGGGATTATCATCGGGATAGGCGCTATCATCGCTATCTTTTCTATCATTGAGGGAAATACGGAGAATACCAAGCGTCAGCTCATCGGCGGGAATAATAACACAATCAAGGTCGTCTATGACAAGAAAAGCGCCATCGATCCGACCATCCCAGAGAAATCTCAAGCTCAGAAGCCTTCTTATATTCCCTTTATGGGAGAGGATGTATTAAGCAAGATTAAGGAAATCTCCGGGGTCAAGAATGCTCTGCTGACCTACGGTACAGATGAGAAGATTTACTACCTGAGCCAAAAGTCATCTGGGAAGATTCAGGCTGTTTCGCAGACAGCCGCTGACATCAAGCAGCAACGTCTGCTGGATGGTGAAGGATTTGACTCAGAAGCCTTTAAAAATCAAGAGCAGGTGACCTATCTGGAAAAGTCACTTTATGACAGTCTTTTTCCAAAGGGGGATGGTATCGGCAAGTATGTGGAAGTCTTGGGCAATCCCTTTAAGGTTATTGGTGTATTTGAGTCCACAGAGCAGAGTGGTTTAACAGCTGGTGCAGAAAAGGTGGCCTATATTCCCCTGCAGCAGTGGCATCGGATTTTTGATACCATTAATGTCAGTCCAGAAGTGACTGTCCAAACCCACAAGGCTGATGATTTGAAGAAGGTGGCCAAGAAGGTCAGTGATTATCTCAATCAGCAAATGCCACCGTCAGACTATATGTTTGGTGTGCTCAACCTGCAGGAATTTGAACGGCAGCTGGACAATCTCAACAAGTCTAACTTCGTCTTGCTAGCAGGTATTGCCAGTATCTCCCTCCTAGTCGGAGGTATCGGTGTTATGAATATCATGCTGGTTTCAGTGACAGAGCGGACTCGTGAAATCGGGATTAAAAAGGCTCTGGGAGCTCGGCGGAAGATCATTCTCAAGCAGTTCCTTATTGAGGCAGTTATCCTGACTCTGATGGGAGGAATTATTGGCGTGGTGGCTGGTATCGCCTCAGGCTTTGCCATCACCCAGTCTCTAGCCTATCCGTATATTTTATCCCTCTTTTCTGTCTTTGTAAGTTTGCTCTTTTGTTGTATAATAGGAGTAGTATTTGGGCTCCTGCCAGCTGTGAAAGCATCCAAGCTGGATCCGATCGAAGCCCTGCGATTTGAATAGGTAAAGGAGAAAAATCTAAGTATGCACAAGATTCTAGTGGTGGAAGATGATACGACGATTAATCAAGTGATTTGCGAGTTTTTAAAGGAAAGTCAGTATGAGGTGAGGCCAGTATTTGATGGTGGCGATGCTTTGCAGGCTTTTGAAGAAGAGCCCTTTGATCTGGTCATCTTAGATATGATGTTGCCGACCAAGAGCGGTCTGGAAGTACTGAAGGAAATCCGCAAGACTTCTCAGATTCCGGTCATGATTTTGACAGCACTTGATGACGAGTATACCCAGCTGGTCAGCTTTAACCATCTCATCAGTGATTATGTAACCAAGCCTTTTTCACCGCTAATCTTGGTCAAACGGATTGAGAATATTCTGCGCAGAAATACGGTTGCTTCAGAGATTGCTGTTGGCGACCTGACGGTTTCTATTGATGACTGCACGGTTTACTGGCAGGGTGAGAAGATGCCTCTGACCAAGAAAGAATATGAAATCTTGCAGACTCTGGCTAAGAGGAAGGGGCATTTGGTGACCCGAGATCAGCTGATGAATACCATTTGGGGCTACAGCGAGCTGGATAGTCGGGTACTGGATAATCATATCAAGAATATCCGCAAAAAGATTCCTGGTGTGCCGCTGAAAACCATTACAGGTATGGGCTACCAGCTTGGAGGAGAAGACAAGTGAAAATTGTCAAAAAGAACTTTCTCTTGACCTCGTCCATCATTTTCGTGGTAGTGACTATCGTTCTAGCCAGTCTTTACTTTGCCATGCCGGTGTATTATCAGCAGGTTAAGAGTGGAGAAGCTAAGAGAGAATTTGACCAAGTTTCCAAGCAAGTCAAAGGAAAGTCCAGTCAGCAAATCGGCGAGCTCTTGAGCGATTATAGTAAAAAGAGCAATCTGATTTGGTTTACCTTGCTGGCCAAAGACAATACGATTCTCTATCCTTCACTCGAAGCTGGCGATGAAAGCTCTTTGCAGTTGGCCATCGTTCCAACGATTGCCAACAGCGACTATGAGAGCAAGAGTTTATCAGAAAGCTTTCGAACTTCAGATGGTAAAGAAGTTGTCCTGAGAGGGGAATATTCCTTACAGCCGGTTTCTGATGCAAGTCGGATTTTGCTCAATCTCTATCCATTTGTCTTGATCGTATCTCTGAGTTTGGGTGGTCTGGCTGCCTATCTCTACAGCCGGACTTCCAGTCAGCGAATCAAAGCTATCTCTAAGAGCACCCGTCAAATGACGAGTCTGGCTCCAGATGTGACCTGTCAGGTCAAGGGGCGTGATGAGATTGCCGAACTGGCTCAAGACATCAATCATCTCTATGCTAATCTACTGACCAGTATCGAGGCTCTGCGCCTGGAAAATGAAAAGGTAGCAGAAAGCGAGCGGGAAAAGGCTGAGTTTCTGCGGATGACATCGCATGAGCTCAAGACACCCATTACCAGCATGATGGGGATGGTTGATGGCATGATCTATGGAGTAGGAGAGTTCAAGGATCGAGACAAGTACTTGCAGAAGTGCCGAGAAATTCTAGAGGAGCAGTCGGAGTTAGTCCAATCTATCTTAGCCATTTCTAAACTGGAGATGAAGACTGAAACAGAACAGGAAGTCTTTTCACTCAAGCAGGTCTTGGAGGAGAATCTGAGCACCTATAGAGTTTTAGCAGATGTCAGACACTACCATTTTCAAGTTGAGCTGGCAGAAGCGAAGGTCAAGGGGAACCGCACCTATCTGCTTAAGGCTATCAAGAATCTTCTGGACAATGCCTTTCATTATACAGTAGAAGGCGGACAGATTCTACTCAGGCTGGAAGAGCGTAAGCTAGTCATCGAAAATGAGGCAGAACGAGTCTTAAACAAAGATCAAATTCAGCAGATTTTTCAGCCTTTCTATCGGCCAGACTACAGTCGCAATCGCAAGGATGGCGGGACTGGCCTGGGACTCTTTATCGTTCAGCAGATTTTGGACAAGCATGGTCTTCGTTACCAGTTTGAAGCCGTTGATGGTCGGAAAATGCGCTTTAGCATTTATCTGCCAACTGTCGAGAAATAACCTTGCATTCTAGCTGGCCTTGCAGGAACCGAAGAGGGAAGTCAGAAGCTGTATTTTGCGAAAAATACAAGTTTTCTGGCTCCTCTCTTTTTTTGCTTTTCCCTATAGCTGAGCAGAGAATTTTTCTCCGAAAAATGTTACAATGAAATGACAAGTCAAAGGAGGAGAATATGGAGCACAAAGAAAAAGATTTTAGTCTATCTTGGTTTTTTAAATGGTTTTTAGATAACAAGGCCATTACAGTATTTTTAGTAACCCTTTTGATGGGACTGAATATTTTTATACTTAGTAAAATCAGTTTTATTTTTAGCCCAGTCATCGAATTTTTGGGAGTAATCATGTTGCCGGTTATTTTAGCTGGCCTGCTTTATTATCTGTTAAATCCCATCGTCGACTGGATGGAAAAGCATAAGATTAATCGACTGGTTGCTATTACCATTGTCTTTGTCTTAATTGCTTTTTTGATTATCTGGGGCTTGGCTGTTGCTATTCCTAGTTTGCAGCATCAGGTCATGGCCTTTGTCAGAAATGTTCCGGCTTATCTGAAGCAGGCTGACAAGTTCATCGACGATGTTGTGACTAAGTATATTTCGGCAGATTTTAAGCCGCAGATTGAAGAATACACTAGCAATCTATCTAGCCAGATTACCGATTGGGCCAGCAATTTTTCATCTAGAGCAGTTAATTGGGCGGGGAACTTAATCAGTACAACTTCGCAGATTATCGTGGCTATTATCATCATGCCCTTTATCCTTTTTTATCTGCTGAGAGACGGGAAAAATCTGAAAGGCTATGTGACCCAGTTTCTGCCAACTAAATTCCGCGCTTCCTTTGGTCAAGTGATGACGGATATCAACAGCCAGCTGGCCAACTATGTGCGCGGTCAGGTGACGGTTGCTATCATTGTAGCTCTGATGTTTATCGTTTTCTTCAAGATTATTGGTCTGCGCTATGGTGTCACTCTTGGAGTAATTGCGGGAGTTCTCAATCTGGTACCTTATCTGGGCAGCTTTTTGGCTATGCTTCCAGCTCTGGCCATCGGTTTGATTGCTGGCGGTCCAGTGATGCTGGCTAAGGTCATTGTTGTTTTCATCGTTGAGCAGACAATCGAGGGGCGTTTTGTTTCTCCCCTGGTCTTGGGCAGTCAGCTCAGCATTCATCCAATTACGATTTTATTCGTATTGTTGACTTCTGGCACCATGTTTGGGATTTGGGGCGTTTTCCTGGGAATTCCCGCCTATGCTTCGGCTAAGGTAGCTATTGCGGCCATCTTTAAGTGGTATCAGAAAGTAAGTGGCCTCTACGAAGCCGATTTTGAACAAGAAGGAGAAATCAGTGAGCAAGAGTGAGCAAATGTTGGCAGCTTTACAGGAGCAGGACCTAGCTCTGGCTGATCGCTATTTCGAGCAAGCCCTGATTACAGACAGCGAAGAAGAATTATTGGATTTGGCCGATTACTTAGAGAGTATCGGCTTTTTCCCTCAGGCCAAGCGTATTTTTGAAAAGTTGGCTCCTGACTATCCGGCTTCTTATATCAGCTTGGCAGCTATTGCCAGTGATGATGGAGAGTTGGAGCAGGCATTTGCCTATCTGGAGGAGATTCAGCCAGACAGTGACTGGTATGTTGCTGCTCTCTTGGCTAAGGCTGATCTCTATCAGCTAGAGGGGCTTCCTGATGTAGCTCGTGAGAAACTGGCTCAGGCAGCAGAGCTGACTGATGAGCCTTTGGTAATCTTTGGTCTGGCTGAGATAGATTTGGAGCTGGGGGATTTTTCACAGGCGATTAAGGAATACGCCCAGCTGGACAATCGTACAATCTTTGAGCAGACAGGCGTCTCAACTTATCAGCGGATTGGGGTCTGTTATGCCAGCCTTGGAAAATTTGTAGCGGCCATTGAGTTTTTGGAGAAAGCGGTTGAGCTGGAATACGATGATGCTGCGGTTTATGAGCTAGCAACTATATTAGCGGACCAGGAAGAATACCAGAAGGCCAATCTTTATTTCAAGCAACTGGATACTCTGTCACCGGATTTTGAAGGCTACGAATATGGCTATGCCCTGTCTCTTCATGCGGAGCATCGGACGGCTGAAGCCTTGACTCTTGCCCAGCAGGGCTTGGCTAAGAATCCTTTTGAGACTCGACTCTTGCTTTTAGCCTCACAGCTTTCTTATGAACTTCATGATGAGAAAGCTGCTGAAAATTATCTTTTGCAGGCTCAGGAAGATGCGGATGATTTGGAAGAGATTGCCTTGCGACTGACTACTCTTTACTTGGAGCAGGAACGCTATGAGGATATTTTAGAATTTGCTGAGCAAGAAGTCGATAACGCCTTGACCCGCTGGAATCTGGCGCGTGCTTATCAGGCTTTGGAAAATCTGGAAAAAGCAGAAGAACTCTATGATCAACTGGCTCGCGAATTGCAAGACAATCCAGAGTTTCTGGAGCAGTATGTCTATCTTTTACGAGAACTAGGCCGATTTGAAGAAGCTAAAAGGGCTGCTGCTTCTTACCTGAGATTGATACCTGATGATGGGAGTATGCAGGAGCTTTATGAAAGCTTATAAAAGCACTCGATCAGCCATTTCCCGAGATTTATGGTATAATGATTGGCGTAGAAATTCAGTAAGCCAATGTAATAAAGATGAAAAAAGGTTAGCTGGATGGGCAATAATATTTTTAGGAAGAGAAAGATTAAGGAAAAAGAATGGCAGAACCAATCAAATTATTTCAATATAATACTTTGGGAGCCTTGATGGCTGGTCTTTACGACGGCAGTATGACTGTTGGGGAGTTGCTGCAGTATGGAGATTTGGGCTTGGGGACATTGGACTCTATTGATGGTGAGCTCATTGTTCTTAATGGTAAGGCTTATCAGGCAAAGGGCTCTGGAGAAGTGCCAGAAGTGGTTGAGGTGTCACCAGATATGACAGTACCTTACGCGGCCGTTGTTCCTCATCAGGCGGAGGTCATTTTCCGTCAGCGCTTTGAGATGGATGACAAGGAGTTGGAGAAGCGGATTGAGTCTTACTATGATGGGGAAAATCTTTTCCGCTCTATCAAGATTCACGGCGATTTCGCCCGCATGCATGTTCGGATGATTCCCAAGTCTACGACAGAGCGGAAGTTTGCAGAAGTAGCGGTCAATCAGCCTGAGTATCGTAAGGAAAATGTCACAGGCACCATCGTTGGTATCTGGACGCCTGAGATTTTCCACGGGGTTAGTCTAGCAGGCTATCATCTGCATTTTGTATCGGATGATCTGACTTTTGGCGGACACGTCATGGACTTTGTCATCAAGGAAGGTGTCGTCGAGTTGGGTGCTGTAGACCAGCTGGATCAGCGTTTCCCAGTACAAGATCGCAAGTATCTCTTTGCTAAGTTTAATATGGAAGAAATGAAAGAAGATATGGAAAAGTCAGAATAAATAGCAGGGTCTAGCATTGTTTGCTGCCCTCTTTAAAGAATAGAGGAGAAGAGAAGCTATGATTTATTTGGTAAACGCCAGCCCGAATAGGAATGGTAATAGTTTTAAGTTGGGGCATTTTTTTCTGCGGGATAGAGATTATGAGGCCCTTCAATTAGTGGACTACCACATTGAGCAATATGGCCAGTCAGCAGAAAACGACCAGTTCTTTCAAGTCTATGAGCAGCTGAGTCAGGCTGATGTACTGGTCTTTACCAGTCCTATTTATTGGTGGTCTTTTTCAGGCTTGCTAAAAACTCTGTTGGACCGAGTAGCTGATGTGCATGAGCCGCAGGAAGCACTCAAGGGCAAAAAGGTGTTTTTCCTCCTGCAAGGTTCTCAGCCTAGCAAAGAAATTGAAATGCTGGACTACGTGATGAGTCGCTTTTGCCAGAACTGCGGACTCGAATATGAGGGGCTGGCAGTGACCAATCATGAACTAAAAGAAATCGAAGGCTGGGAATTAGTAGCCCTACAGGAAAAATTAGATAAGGTTTTATCAGAAAGTCAAAAGTGAGAAGATTCGTTTGCGGATCTTCTTTTTTTACTATAAAAATGGAGTCTTTTTTTTATGTGTCTATTTTTGGACACTATGCCCCTCAACTACAGTCATATCCATGGCTAACTAAATATAAATGTTGTATAATACCAATTGCTATTAAATATTAATATAGGAGATTCTATGGGAAAAGAATTATTTAACCCCCATTTAAACAAGTTTTCGATTCGAAAATTAAATGTCGGAGTTTGCTCGGTATTATTATCTACCGTTTTCCTTTTAGGTACTGCGACTACGGTCAATGCAGATGAAACTGCCAGCGGATCTGTAGATGATAATATCTCACTGCCAGAAAAACCAACGGACTCTGCTGTGAGTCAGACAGTCAGTCAGCCTGCTCTTGAGAATACAGCAACATCTGCAGTTTCTGAAGCAGCTAACTTAGAAGCAAGTGCTGATCAAAATCAGCTGGTAAGTCCAGCTGCAGCTCCAGATCAAGCGACATCTGAAAAGGCACAAGAAGCTAATCAGACAGCTGAGACCTCTAATGAAGCAAGACCTGCTGAAGCTAGTCGGACGCGCTCTTATTCAGTGCAATATACGCCAAAACCAAGTTCTGCGGCTATGCCAAGGTCTGATCGTAACGGACAGCCAATGGAGACAGGAACTTCATTCCGTACAGCCAGTCCTGCTGGTCAAGCTAGCTCTGCTATACAAGATGCAACACCTAATCCTACAGTTTCTAAACCAACACTGGAAGAATCAGTAAGAAAACGCTCTGATGAGTTGATGAAGCAAGTGAACTGGCTAGATTTTGGTGATACGAAATCACTGAGAAATCTAGATAAAGATGGCTCGTTTAAAGTTGGAACAGTATATGAAAAGGAGATTTCACCGGGCTATGTGGTCAAACTGACTGTGACGGAATTGAAACCTTTCTATGCGACAGAGATCTATCGTGATCGAGTAAAGGGGACTGAGTACGAAAGCAGTTATGATCCCAATGCAAAAAATACTTGGCTTCAATACACCAATAGCAATAATTATGCTTATCAGTATTGGTATGGTGATGATTACCGTCCTAAAATTACTGGTGCTGCTCAGAATCAATATTCAGCTATTAAGTCAGAGGGAATTGATACTAAAGGTCGTAAGACCCAACTGCAGGTTCCTAAAGATGAAGCCAACTATGGTGTGAAATTCAAAGTTGAAGCTAGATATCGTGGGAAGCCAGTTAAAGCAACAGTTGTCATGGCTGATGGAGAAGAGGCAAACCCTGGTGAGTATGCTATCTTTACAACCAATGGTAAGGGATGGGAACATTTGGCCGAGTGGAAGCGTACAGTTACAGACGCAAATGGTGTGACGACTGAGATTACAGAAACCTATAAGCCAATGAAGCCTACTACAGAAGGCCAATTTATTGGAGATGACGGTACTGGGGTTCATTGGCAGGCCTATGTCAGTCCTGACCAAAAGACTGGCGGACTGGGAAGTCAAGTATTTGGACCGAACGTTTCTAGAAACAATACAATTCCACTTGTGATGACTCGTGGTGCTTCAGAGGTTGGTATTTACATAGCTTCTTCTGGTCAGCAGGCTGCGATGATTGGGTTTATGGCAATTGATGAAGGTGATGCACCGGATTCCTATGGAAAAGCGATTCATGCTATTTCAAGATACAATGCAGAAACTGGCGGTCAAAATCCACAGCCATTCTTGGGCCGTGTTGCGGCTGATATTGATACCACATCTGGAAACAACTGGAAGCATGACGATCAGAATGATTTAGCCGATGAAGGTATTAATCAGCTCTTGTCTGATGATTTAGTCGGGAAAACTAATGGTCTTTTTCCAGTAAACCGTCTGCACGACGGAGATTATTCTCTCCGCATCCATGCTTCAGCTAACGGATACGAAAAAGCCTATGTTCGCGCATGGATTGACTTCAATAATAATGGTGTCTTTGACGAAGACGAAGCCAGTGAATTTACCGAAGTAACAACTGCGGGAGATTATACTGTCAACTTTAAGAAGAATCCAGCTATGACTAATCCTGAACTTAGCAAGCTGGGAATGCGTGTTCGTATCGCCTTGAACAAGGGAGATATTGAAAAGCCTACTGGAACAGCATTTAGTGGTGAGGTGGAAGATCTAGAAGTTGAACTGACTTATCCACCAAAAGGTGAGAAGAAGGAAAGTACTGGGATCCGTGATCAGAGACAGACAGCCACTCTTCATTTTACTCCGCAGGGGATTGCTCAAAATACTGAGAATAAGAGAGTAGCGATTGATACTACTAAAGCTCCGATTGTATTGGATGCGAGAGGAAACGTCCTGACTGCTGATGCAGCAGGCTGGTACAATACTGCTGAAGGCCGTTATAAAGTAACAGCAAACGGTGCTGATGTAGATGTGGTATATGAGCCTAAGGCAGGCTTTGTCGGCACAGCTCAGGGAATTAACATCCGTCGTTTCGATACTAACGGCGCAAGTACGGATTGGATTGCCAAAAATCAGGCTGAACCAGTCATCAATGATCAACTGAATACGATGGATGGACGCTATGTGCCAACTGTGCTGAATGTTCCTAAGTATGAAACAACGGATGCTCAAGGATTAACGCAAGAAAAGACGCCTGTCTTTAATGATGGTGATGCTGGCAAAACTCCGGCAAGTCCGACGGCAGCAAATCCAGTAAAATTTGTGAAAGCGGATGGAACGACTACAGATGATACTAGAGTTCCAGCTTTATCAAATGGTCGGGAAGTCGGTCGTTTTGAAGTCGAATCTGCAACAGGTAAGATTACTTTCAAACCAAACAAAAACTTTGTTGGTACTGTAGACCCTGTGTCTGTTCAAATGATTGATGGCAAAGGCATTCCGCATCAAGCTGTTTATCAGCCAAAGGTGACACCTGTCAGACCAACTGCTCAAGGTGCCAGCAGCGAGGCCATTCAAGGTGCAGTTCAGACAGGACAGCTGACCTTCAATCCGGGCAATAATCGTGTGCCTATTGATAGCAAGAAGTTGCCAACCTTTGATAATGACAGCCAAACTAAAACAGTTGCTGGTGTCGGCACTTATCAGGTGGATAATCAAGGCCTAGTAACCTTTACTCCACTGCCGACTTATACTGGACGTCCAGCGGCAGAGACTGTCAAGCGACTAGATGTCAATGGAACAGAAGTAACAGCTACCTATCAGGCTGATGTAAAAGCAGCAGCACCAAGTGCGACGAATGCTGAAACCAGTGGCATACAAGGCCAAGTTCAGCGAGGCAAAGTCAGCTTCACAGAAGGTTCTGCGCAAGTCAACGGTCAAAAACAAACGGTGGCCTTTCCAACTGGCTCAACTCCGCTCTTCGACAATGGTTCGACTGTTAAAGAAGTGGCTACTGTTGGTAAGTTTGAAGTGGATGAGGATGGAAATGTAACCTTTACTCCAGAGAAACAATTTAAAGGCCTTACGCCGGACATCAGGATTACTCGTACAGATACGAATGGTAGCACAGCTACAGCTATCTACAAGGCAACAGTCACTGCTGTTACTCCAACAGGGACAAACATCACCAGCACTGGTAAACAAGGTCGTCCACAGACAGGTAAGCCAAACTTTGTCAGTGGTAACCCAGATGTACCGATGGATAATGATACTCCAGCGACTTTCGATGATGGAAGTAAGCGCAAGGTCGTTCCAAATGTCGGAATCTTTGAAGTGGCACCAGATGGATCTGTCACTTTCACACCAGACAAGCAATATGTTGGTACACCGGATCCAGTTCTTGTTAAGCGAGTGGACAAAAATGGCACTCCTGTGACAGCTAAATATACGCCTACTGTTGAGAAAGTGACCCCAAGAGCAACAGGTGCTCAGACAAAAGGCCCTCAAGGTCAAGTTCAAAAAGGAAAAGTTACTTTTGAACCAGGAAGTCCTCAAGTTGGTTTCCCAGAAAACAGCACCCCAGTCTTTGACACCGGCACGAATGTGAAAGAAATTGCCAAAGTCGGTAAGTTCGAGGTGGACGGAGAGGGTAATGTCACCTTTACTCCAGTCAAAACGTTTGTCGGTAAGACACCAGAAGTTGAACTCAGCCGCGCAGATATCAATGGCACAGTAGCTAAGGCCAAATATCGAGCGACTGTGACTGCTGTAACTCCGACGGGAACTGGAGATCAGACAGAAGGTCCGCAAGGCCAAGTTCAAAAGGGCCGTGTAACTTTTAAAGCTGGCGATCCAAAAGTCGGATTCCCAGCCAACAGCACGCCAGTCTTTGATACAGGTACGAATGTAAAAGAAATTGCTAAAGTCGGTAAGTTTGAAGTAGATGGAGAGGGCAATGTCACCTTCACGCCAGACAAACAGTTCAAGGGTGAAACGCCAGAAATTAGCATTTCTCGCAAAGATGCAAATGGTATTGCAGCGAAAGTTACTTATATTGCGACGGTTACATCAGTAACTCCAACAGGTACTAATGTGACTAGCACCGGTCCTCAGGGTATCCCGCAAACTGGTACCCCAACTTTCCAAGGTGGTGATCCGCAAGTTCCGATTGATGAAGCAGTCACGCCAACCTTCGCAGATGGCAGCAAGGAAAAGACTATTCCAGGTCAAGGAACTTACACCATTACTTCAGATGGCGCAGTGACCTTCATGCCAGAGAAGCAGTTTGTAGGAAAGCCAGATTCAATTACTGTAAAACGTGTCGATAAGAACGGAACGTCAGTAACTGCGACTTATAGTCCAGAGTTCATGAAAGTCACTCCGACTGGTACTGGTGATAAGACTGAAGGATTGCAGGGTCAGGTTCAAGAAGGTCATGTTACCTTCACACCTGGTCATGCCTCTGTACCATTCCCGGCTGAAACAACTCCGCTCTTTGACAATGGTTTGACTGTTAAAGAGGTTCCAACCGTTGGTAAATTTGAAGTGGATGCCAATGGCAAGGTTACTTTCACGCCAGACAAGCAGTTTAAGGGAACCACTCCTGAGCTGACATTGGTTCGAGCTGATGTGAATGGCACTCCTGTCACCGTCAAATACCAAGCTGTAGTGAAAGAAGTGGTTCCAACGGGAACAAATATCACCAGCACTGGTGAGCAAGGCCGTCCACAAACAGGCAAGCCAAACTTCGTGAGTGGCACTCCGGGAGTTCCACTGGATAATGATACTCCGGCTACTTTCGATGACGGAAGCAAGCGCAAGGTTGTTCCAAATGTCGGTATCTTTGAAGTGGCACCAGACGGTTCTGTCACCTTTACCCCAGATAAGCAATTTGTTGGCACACCAGATCCGGTTATTGTTAAGCGAGTGGACAAAAATGGCACTCCTGTGACAGCCAAGTATACGCCAACTGTTGAGAAAGTGACTCCAAGAGCGACAGGTGCTCAGACGGAGGGGCTTCAAGGCCAAGTTCAAAAAGGCAAGGTTACTTTTGAAGCAGGAAGTCCGCAAGTCGGCTTCCCAACCGACAGCACACCGGTCTTTGATACTGGTACTACTGTAAAAGAAATTGCCAAAGTCGGTAAGTTCGAGGTTGATACAGAGGGGAATGTTACTTTCACACCAGTCAAAACGTTTGTCGGTAAGACACCAGAAGTTGAACTCAGCCGTACAGATGTCAACGGTACAGCAGCCAAGGCCAACTACCAAGCGACTGTGACCGCTGTGACTCCGACCGGTACTGGTGATAAGACAGAAGGATTACAAGGTCAGGTTCAAAAAGGTCATGTCACCTTCACGCCAGGCCATGAATTAGTTCCATTCCCAGCAGGCTCGACTCCGCTATTTGGTAACGGAAAAAATATTAAAGAAGTACCAAATATCGGTAAGTTTGAAGTAGATGCTGATGGCACTGTGACCTTCACTCCAGACAAACAATTCAAGGGTGAAACACCAGAATTAGGAATTATTCGTGTGGATGCCAACGGTACTTCAGTAACAGTTAAATACCAAGCGGTAGTGAAAGAAGTAACTCCAACAGCTACCACCGTTACGAGCATCGGTCCACAAGGTATCCCGCAAACAGGAACTCCAACCTTCAAAGCTGCGGACCCGCTAGTTCCAATCGATGAAACAGTTGAGCCAACTTTCGACGATGGAAGTAAGGAGAAGAAAATTCCAGGCCAAGGAACTTACACCATTACTCCAGATGGCGTAGTGACCTTCACACCGGACAAGCAATTTGTGGGTAAATCAGGCCCAATCACAGTTAAGCGAGTGGACAAGAACGGCACACCAGTGACAGCAACTTACAGTCCAGAGTTTACTAAAGTAACTCCAATAGGTACTAATGCAACAAGCACTGGTCCTCAAGGTGTTCCACAAACCGGTACTCCAACGTTTGCGGGTGGTGATCCACTAGTTCCAATTGATGAATCAGTAGAGCCAACTTTCGAAGATGGCAGCAAGGAGAAAAAGATTCCAGGTCAAGGAACTTACACCATTGCACCAGATGGCGTAGTGACTTTCACACCTGAAAAACAATATGTTGGTAAACCAGATCCAGTCACTGTGAAACGTGTAGATAAGAACGGCACGGAAGTGACTGCGACTTACAGTCCAGAATTTACGAAAGTAACTCCAACAGGTACTGGTGATAAGACAGAAGGCTTGCAAGGCCAGGTTCAAAAAGGTAAGATTACTTTTGAAGCGGGAAGTCCGCAAGTAGGTTTCCCTGAGAATAACACGCCAGTCTTTGATACTGGCACGAATGTCAAAGAAATTGCCAAAGTCGGTAAGTTGGAGGTTGATATGGAGGGTAATGTTACCTTTACTCCAGTCAAAACCTTTGTAGGCAAAACTCCAGAAATCGAACTCAGCCGTGCCGATGTCAATGGTACAGTAGCTAAGACTAACTACCAAGCGACTGTGACTGCTGTAACTCCAACAGGCACCGGTACTAAGACTGAAGGCTTGCAAGGTCAAATTCAAGAAGGACAAGTCACCTTCACTCCAGGCCATGATTCAGTTCCATTCCCGGCAGGTTCAACTCCATTATTCGATAATGGTACCGCAGTTAAAGAAGTGCCAAATGTTGGTAAGTTCGAAGTGGATGCGGACGGCAAGGTGACTTTCACTCCAGACAAACAATTCAAGGGTGAAACACCTGAACTCGAATTGACTCGTGTGGATGCCAATGGAACATCAGTAACCGTCAAGTACCAAGCGGTAGTGAAAGAGGTAACTCCAATAGGTACCACCTCAACCAGCACTGGCCCACAAGGCCGTCCACAAACTGGTAAACCAAACTTTGTTGGTGGCGACCCGAATGTACCACTGGATAATGATACTCCAGCGACTTTCGATGATGGAAGCAAACGCAAGGAAGTTCCAAATGTCGGAATCTTCGAAGTAACACCAGATGGATCTGTCACTTTCACACCGGACAAGCAATTTGTTGGAACACCAGACCCAGTTGTTGTTAAGCGAGTAGATAAGAATGGTACCCCAGTGACGGCTAAGTACACGCCTACTGTTGAGAAAGTGACCCCAATAGGAACTACCGCAACTAGCACTGGCCCACAAGGCCTTCCTCAAACGGGCACCCCAACCTTTGCAGGTGGTGATCCATTGGTTCCGATTGACGAAACAGTTGAGCCAAGCTTCGACGATGGTAGCAAGGAAAAGACCATTCCAGGTCAGGGAACTTACACCATTACTCCAGATGGCTCAGTGACCTTTACTCCAGACAAGCAGTTTGTAGGCAAACCTGATCCAATCACTGTTAAACGTGTGGATAAGAATGGTACTCCAGTAACTGCGACTTACAGTCCAGAGTTTACTAAGGTGACTCCAACAGGTACCGGCACTAAAACAGAAGGCTTGCAAGGCCAAGTTCAAGAAGGCAAAGTTACCTTCACTCCAGGCCATGATTCTGTTCCATTCCCAGCAGGTTCGACTCCGTTATTTGACAATGGTTCCACAGTTAAAGAAGTACCAAATATTGGAAAGTTTGAAGTGGACGCAGACGGCAAGGTTACTTTCACTCCAGACAAACAATTCAAGGGTGAAACGCCAGAACTTGAATTGACTCGCACTGATGTCAATGGTACCTCTGTTACAGTTAAGTACCAAGCGGTAGTCAAAGAGGTAACTCCAACAGGCACCACCGCAACGAGCACTGGCCCACAAGGTCTTCCGCAAACCGGCACTCCAACTTTCAAAGGTGCAGACCCACTAGTTCCGATCGATGAGACAGTTGAGCCAACCTTTGCAGATGGAAGCAAGAAGAAGACCATTCCAGGTCAAGGAACGTATACCATCACTCCGGATGGAGCAGTGACCTTCACCCCAGACAAACAATTTGTAGGCACACCGGACCCAATCACTGTGAAACGAGTAGATAAAAATGGTACACCAGTGACTGCGACCTACAGTCCAGAGTTCACCAAGGTAACTCCGACAGGTATTGGTACCAAGACAGAAGGTCTGCAAGGTCAGGTTCAAAAAGGTCAAGTGACTTTTACGCCAGGACATAAATTAGTTCCATTCCCAGCTGGTTCGACTCCACTCTTTGGTAACGGAAAGAATATTAAAGAAGTGCCAAATGTTGGTAAGTTCGAAGTGGATGCGGATAACAAGGTGATCTTCACCCCGATAAAACAATTCAAGGGTGAAACGTCAGAACTGGGATTGATTCGTTTAGACGCTAACGGAACTCCTGTTATTGTCAAATATCAAGCAATAGTGAAAGCAGTAGTCCCAACTGGTAAAAATGCTTCCTCTACGAATATCAAAGGCCATGTTCAAACTGGCACACCTGTCTTCGAAGCAGGTGACCCATTGGTGCCAATTGATGAAACGATTGCGCCAACCTTCGAAGACGGAAGCAAGGAAAAGACTATTCCGGGTGAGGGAATCTATACCATCACACCAGACGGTACAATCACTTTCACTCCGGAAGCTGATTTCCTTGGTCAGGGAAGCGGTGTGACTCTTATTCGTCGTGATAAGAACGGTACCTCAGTTACAGCTCGCTATGTTCCAACCGTGGTGGAACCATCAACTAGCAAGGATAGTGTGTCTAGTGGCCGTAAGGGCCAAGCTCAAACGGGCATGCCGACCTTTGAAGGGGCGATTGACCAGGCAGTGGCACCGACCTTTGTGGACGGCAGTACCGAAATGGTTGTCCCAGGTGAAGGAACTTACAGGTTCAATATGCTAGGAGCAGTGACCTTTGTACCAGAAGCTGACTTTGTCGGAACTGCTCGCGGAGTTGTCGTGAAGCGTTCAGATATTTATGGCAATGCTGTGACGGCTACCTATACCCCAACTGTCTTGGGAAGTACTGCCGCAGAAGATACCAGCAGCACGGGTCTTAAAGGACAGCCTCAGACCGGTAAACCAATCTTTGAAGGCGACGTAGATCCAACCGTTCCTCCAACTTTCGAGGATGGCAGTACTGAAAAGGTTGTTCCAGGCCAAGGTACTTACACGATTGCGCCAGATGGCACTGTGACTTTTGTACCGGAAACGGGCTTTGTCGGCCAAGCTGACGGTGTGACAGTGATTCGCAAAGATCGTAATGGTCAGACGATTTCAGCAGTCTACGTTCCGACTGTGACAGAAAATCCTGTTCAGCCAGAGCGGACGATTACGCCTGCACCACCATCTCTTTCTAAGAGTGAGGGTGCAAAATCCCTTCCTAAGACAGGTACAGAAGAAACTTCATACTTAGCTGCAAGCTTACTTGCGGGAGTATCAGGTTTGGGACTGATTGGCTTAGAGAAGAGAAAGAAAAAGTCTGAAGACTAAGAGGTGAGAACTTAGCTTCTAACCGCTAAATCAAAATAGGAAAGATTCGTTTATGGATCTTTCCTCTTTTTTTGTTAAAAATAGACTGTTTTCAACAAAGTGTCTAATTATAATGTTGGTTTCTTACAATTATAGTTATATATATGGATAACTAAAATAGAATAGTGTATAATAAAATCTGCAATTTAAATGATTATTTAGGAGATTATTATGGGAAAAGATTTATTTAATCCTCACCTGCGTAAGTTTTCGATTCGGAAACTAAACGTCGGTGTTTGTTCTGTGCTCTTATCAACCTTGCTTCTTTTGGGAGCAGCAACACAGGTTAGCGCTGATGAAACTGTTGGTTCTGATGCCCAAAGCGAGGTTTCGCAATCAGGTACAGCAGATTCCGCAGGAAGTACTGCAGAATCAGTAAATTCACCAGCTGAGGAAAGTAAGCCTGCCACTTTCGCGGCTCAAGCAGAAGATGCGTCTGCGGTAGCGACTGCAAGGCCTGATTCAGATGGCAAGTCAACAAGTGAGCAGCCAGCGACAGAAACTACCTCTGCACCAGCTGTTGTTCCTGCAGAAGTTAAGACTGAAGATAATGCCCAACCAGCTCCTGCTCAACCGGCAGGGACTACAGAGACAGCTCAGCCTAGTCGCTCTCGTCGCGTAAGACGGGATGCGGCACCTACTGGTCTGCGAGATGGTGACCCTAACAACACCATTGAGAAGCCTACTTTGGCTGATTCTGAAAAAAAGAACCCGACAGACTTGATGAAGCAGATTAACTGGCTGGATCTTGGTGATAAAAGTGCCATCAGCAACTTAGATACGGACGATTCCTTTAAAGTTGGTACTGTCTATGAAAAAGAAATTTCACCAGGCTATCGTATCAAACTGACAGTGACGGAATTAAAACCTTTCCACTCAACAGAGATTTATCGTGACCGCGTCAAGGGTACTGCGTATGAAAATAGCTATGATCCGAATGCGAAAAACACTTGGTTCAGGTATGTAAATGAAGACTATAAAAAGCAAGAAGCTGAGGGAGATTCAGCTAGACCAAAAATTATAGGAGCGGAGCAGAATCAATGGACATCTGTCCGAGACCAAGGGATTAACACCAATGGCCGAAAGACTCAATTACAAGTTCCTAAAAATGGTGCTAGCTACGGTATAAAATTCAAGGTAGAAGCGACTTACCTTGGGAAACCTGTAAAAGCAACAGTTATCATGGCAGATGGAGAAGAAGCCAACCCAGGGGAATATGCTATCTTCACGACCAATGGCCAAGGATGGGAACACTTGGCAGAATGGAAACGTGTCCTGCCAGACGGTCGGGAAATTACCGAAACTTATGCACCGATGAACCCTAACAGATATGGTCAATATATAGGAGATAATGCGACTATACCTGTAATCGACTGGACTGCTTTTACTAATCCAGATCAAAAAACAGGAGGCTTGGGCTCTCAGGTCTTTGGTCCTAATACTTCTAAAGATCACACAGTTCCGATTGTGATGACACGTGGTGCTTCAGAAGTTGGGATTTATATTGCTTCTTCTGGTCAGCAAGCTGCTATGATTGGTTTTATGGTAGTAGATGAGGGGGATGCACCAGCTTCTTATGGAAATGCTGTTCATGCTATTTCTGGTTATGATGCCAATACAGGTGCAAGAACTCCTCAGCCATTCTTGGGTCGAGTTGAAGCTGATATTGATACTACTTCGGGTAATGACTGGAGGCATGATGACGATACTGATCACGCAGACGAAGGGGTTAATCAGCTCTTGCCTTCTGATTTGACAGGTAAGACGAATAACCTTTTCCGAGTCAATCGTCTTCAAAATGGTGACTACTCAGTTCGCTTGCAAGCCTCTGCCAATGGTAATAGCAAGGCCTATGTTCGTGCTTGGATTGATTTCAATCAAAACGGTGTTTTTGATGAAAATGAGGCCAGCGAATTTACTGAAGTAACAACGGCTGGTGACTATACTGTTAATTTTAAGAATAATCCAGCGATGACCAATCCTGCAGTTAGCAAGCTGGGAATGCGGGTCCGCATTGCCCTAAATAAGGGAGATATTGAAAAACCTACGGGAACAGCCTTTAGTGGGGAAGTTGAAGACTTAGAAGTCATCTTGACCTATCCGCCAAAAGGTGATAAGAGGCAAAGTACGGGAATAATCGGCCAGCCTCAGAAAGCTACTCTTCAGTTTACACCTCAAGGTATTGATCAAAATGATGAAAGCAAGAAAGCGGCTATTGATACAACTGTAGCACCTCTTGTTTTGGACAATGCTGGCAATACATTAGCAGCAGATGGCGACGGTTGGTACAATACTGCTGAGGGACGATATAAAGTAACAGCCAAGGGTGCAAATGTGGATGTGATATTTGAACCTAGCACTGGCTATACCGGTACTACTCAAGGAATTAATATCCGCCGTGTTGATACTAATGGTGCAAGTACAGATTGGATTGCGAAGAATAATGGAGAGCCTGTTATCAACGATAAGTTGAATAACATGGATGCCCGCTATATTCCGACTGTTTTGAATTTCACGGAACATCGTTCGACGGACTCCCAAGGTTTGCCTCAAGTGCAAGATATTGTCTTTAATGATGGAAATCCTGCTAAGACACCTGTTCAACCATCTTCAACGAATCCTGTCTCTTTCTTGGATGCTGATGGCAATCGTATTGTTGGAATAAACGTGAAGGCAACCTCGCAAGGCCAAGAAGTGGGAACTTTTGAGTTAGATCCAGCTACTGGGCGTGTGACTTTCACTCCGAATAAGTCATTTGTGGGGACAGTTGACCCTGTTAACCTACAATTGTATGATACCGATGGAACAGAGCACCGTGCAACCTATCAACCGACAGTAACGCGTGTTGTTCCAACAGCACAAGGAGCAAACTCTGAGGGTATTCAAGGTGCTGAACAATTTGGTAATTTGATTTTTACACCAGGTGATAATCGTGTGCCAATTAATGAGGCAGTTGCTCCAACTTTTGATAACGGTCAAACAACTAAGGTTGTTCCGAATGTTGGAACTTATATGGTTGATAACGCAGGTCGCGTAACCTTCCAACCGGTTCCTAGCTACACTGGCCGTCCAAGTGCTGAATCTGTTAAACGTGTTGATATGAACGGGACAGAAGTAACCGCTGCTTATCAAGCCGAAGTTAAGGCCGCAACTCCAACAGGTCAAGATATGCAGACTACTGGCCTCCAAGGGAAACTTCAAACGAGTCACCTAAACTTTACTCCAGGTCAAGCAAGTATTAATGGACAGAATGCGACGGTGCCTTTAGCGCCAGAGGGACCACAATTCGTAGTTAATGGGCAAATTCAACAATCTAATAGTCTGCTTGTTCATGATGCAAGTGGCAAGCTACAAGGAACTTATACTGTTCAAACTAATGGAGATATTAGCTTCCAACCTGCACCAGATTTCCATGGGACGCCTACTCCTGCGCGTCTTCGTGTAAGGGATATGAATGGTTCTACAGCAGAAGCAGTTTACCAACCTACAGTGACTCAAGTAACCCCAACCAGCACCGATGCGACTAGTACAGGTCCTCAGGGTGTGCCTCAAACTGGCACCCCAAGCTTCCAAGGTGGTGATTCACTGGTTCCAATCGATGAAACAGTTGAGCCAACTTTCGAAGGTGGAAGCAAGAAGAAATCCATTCCAGGTCAAGGAACATACTCGATTGCCTCAGATGGGGCAGTGACCTTCACACCAGAGAAGCAGTATGTTGGTACACCAACACCAGTCACAGTAAAACGTGTGGATAAAAATGGCACGGAAGTGACTGCAACTTACACGCCAACTGTGACTAAGGTAACGCCAACTAGCACTAACGCAACTAGCACTGGCCCTCAAGGTGTTCCACAAACTGGCATCCCAACTTTCCAAGGAGGCGATCCACTTGTTCCAATCGATGAAACCGTTGAGCCGACCTTTGAAGATGGAAGCAAGAAGAAATCCATTCCAGGTCAAGGAACATACTCGATTGCCTCAGATGGGGCAGTGACCTTCACACCAGAGAAGCAGTATGTTGGTACACCAACACCAGTCACAGTAAAACGTGTGGATAAAAATGGCACGGAAGTGACTGCAACTTACACGCCAACTGTGACTAAGGTAACGCCAACTAGCACTAACGCAACTAGCACTGGCCCTCAAGGTGTTCCACAAACTGGCATCCCAACTTTCCAAGGTGGTGATCCACTAGTTCCAATCGATGACACAGTAGAGCCAAGCTTCAACGACGGAAGCAAGGAAAAGACTATTCCAGGTCAAGGAACATATACCATCACTCCAGATGGCGCAGTGACTTTCACTCCAGACAAGCAGTTTGTAGGCAAACCTGATCCAATCACTGTGAAACGAGTAGATAAAAATGGCACTCCAGTAACTGCGACATACAGTCCAGAGTTCGCCAAGGTAACTCCAACTGGTAAAGATACCACATCTACAAATATCAAGGGCCATGTTCAGACTGGCAAACCTGTCTTTGAAGCAGGTGATCCATTGGTTCCAATTGATGAAACGATTGCGCCAACTTTCGAAGATGGAAGTAAGGAAAAGACCATTCCAGGTGAGGGAACTTACACCATCGCACCAGACGGCACAGTCACTTTCACTCCAGAAGCTGATTTCCTTGGTCAAGGAAGCGGTGTGACCCTTGTACGTCGTGATAAGAATGGCAGCTCAGTGACGGCTCGCTATATTCCGACCGTAGTTGAACCATCAACTAGCAAGGACAGTGTATCTAGCGGTCGCAAGGGTCAAGCTCAAACAGGCACGCCTACCTTTGAAGGGGCGATTGACCAGGCAGTAGCACCGACCTTTGCGGATGGCAGCACCGAAATGGTTGTCCCAGGTGAGGGAACTTACAGGTTCAATATGCTGGGAGCAGTGACCTTTGTGCCGGAAGCCGACTTTGTCGGAACTGCTCGCGGAGTTGTCGTGAAGCGTTCAGATATTTATGGCAATGCCGTAACAGCGACTTATACTCCGACTGTATTGGGAAGCACTGATACTATAGACAGTGGAAGTACGGGGCTTAAAGGCCAGCCTCAGACTGGTAAACCTATCTTTGAAGGAGATGTGGATCCAACCGTTCCGCCAACTTTCGAGGATGGCAGCACCGAAAAGGCTGTTCCAGGCCAAGGTACTTACACGATTGCGCCAGATGGTACTGTGACCTTTGTACCGGAAACGGGCTTTGTCGGTCAAGCTGACGGCGTAACAGTGATTCGCAAAGACCGCAATGGTCAGACGATTTCAGCGGTTTACGTTCCGACTGTGACAGAAAATCCTGTTCAGCCAGAGCGGACAATTACACCTGCACCGCCATCACTTTCTAAGAGTGCGGGTGCAAAATCCCTTCCTAAGACTGGTACAGAAGAAACCTCATACTTAGCAGCAAGCTTACTTGCGGGAGTATCAGGTTTAGGACTGCTTGGCTTAGCGAAGAGGAAGAAAAAGTCTGAAGACTAAAAATTAAGAATTTAGATTTCAGATACTGAATTAAAAGAGGAAAGATTCATTAGTGAATCTTTTTTCTTTATATTCAAAGAAATAGATCTTAAAAACTTCATGATAGCATTTCTAAAATGTTAAACATTAAAGTAGAATCTGAGATACTCTCAGATTTATTTAATTTATAAGGATTTTTCTATGGTCTATTTTTTCTTTTGTTTTCAAAAATAGACTATAAAATGCTTTGTGTCAATTTTTTTAAAAATTTTTTATATAATTATAGTTATATATATAGCTAACTAAAATGGAATGTTGTATAATAAAACTATTGTAACTAGATGATTATTTAGGAGATTATTATGGGAAAAGATTTATTTAATCCTCACCTGCGTAAGTTTTCGATTCGAAAACTAAACGTCGGTGTTTGTTCTGTGCTCTTGTCAACCCTGCTTCTTTTGGGAGCAGCGGCACAAGTTAGTGCTGATGAAGCTAGTGATTCTGGTGCCCAAAACGAAGTTTCGCAAACAGGAATAGCCGAATCATCAGTGAATTCTGCTGAAACTGTGGCTTCTGAACATTTACATGCAAAAGAAAGTTCAGCACTTCCTTTTGCTACTGATACCCCTCAATCAGATGATAATCCTAGTCCAAGAAGCTCAGATTCTGAGAAAGTTGAAGAACCTACTGAATCTACAACAACTAAACCAGTTGAGAATACTCAACCAATCACTGTTCAACCAGAAACATCCAACGCGGCTGTCGTGGCTGAAAAGTCAGAAGCAACCGCAGATCTAGCTCAGCCTAATCGCTCTCGTCGTGTGAGACGGGATGCTACACCTACTGGACAACAGAACAGCGTAACAACAGGAGTTCCGATAGGTACTGGGCCAGCTGGGGCAGATGATGCTACCTCTACGCCACGAGTACCTAAACCAAGCTTGGATGAATCAGTTAAGAAAGACAGTGTTCAGTTAGCCAAGCAGATTAGTTGGCTTGACTTCTCAGATACTGCCAGTTGGAAAAACTTGGATCAACGCGGCGGTCTTCAGGTAGGGACCACCTTCACCAAGGAAATTTCACCTGGCTATGAAGTAACCCTGACGGTCACTGAGCTTAAACCTTTTAACTCGACTGAAACTTATAGAAAACGGGTTGAAGGAACACCGACAGCAAATACTTATGACCCAAATGCTCAGAATGGATATTTAAAGTCTGCAGCAAAGTATGGTCAAACTCCTCCTTCGGTGACAGGAGCTATTCAGAATCAATGGACTGCCATCCGTGATCAAGGTTTTAATACGCAAGGACGAAAGACCCAGCTGGTTTACCCAGAGAACTCAACCAACTGGGGAGTGAAATTCAATATTGAGGCAACCTATCTTGGTAAGCGTGTCGCCCCTACGGTGGTTATGGCCGATGGTGAAGATGCCAACCCAGGTGAATTCGCAATCTTTACCACTAACGGTACGGGTTGGGAATACCTAGGTGAGTGGAAGAAGAATAGCAAGGCCAAAGAAGCCTATACGATTATCACCAAAAAAATGTTGGATGATGAGGACGTTAAGTTAAGGGGTCTTTTAATCTTAAAAGATAAGAGCGTAGACTGGTATAAATATCTCAGTCCAGATACTGTGACAGGAGGTCTGGGTACTCAGGTCTTCGGACCAAACCGTTCTAACGAACGGACGGTTCCAGTCGTGATGACGCGTGGGGCCTCTGAAGTAGGATTCTATGTCGCTTCATCTGGGCAACAAGCCATGATGATGGGCTTTCTCGTAGTAGATGGGAGTGATGGGCCTGAGAGTTATGGCGAAGCCTTCCATACCATTTCGGGACGTGATTCGGTGACTGATGCTCCTATTAAGCAACCTTATTTGGGAACAACGCCAGCTGATATTGATGTTGAGTCATCCAATGACTGGGTTCTGGATGATAAAAAGGAGCATAAGGACGAGGGGGCCAGCCAATTACTAGCGGACGATCAATTAAGTACTTCTAATGATTTGCTTGATTTAGACAAAGCAAAAAATGGAACTTATACGATTAAAATCAAAGCTAACCCAAATGGCAATGCTAAATCCTATGTCAAGGCCTGGATAGACTTCAACAATGATGGAGTCTTCAATGAAAGCGAAGGTAGCAATCTACAAGAGGTTACAACTGCTGGTGACTATACCTTGACCTTCAATGCCAACCCAAATATTAGTGGCGGACAAGTGGACAAATTGGGTATGCGTTTCCGAATTGCGACTAATAAAGGCGATATTGAGCAACCAACCGGTATTGCCTTTAGCGGTGAAGTAGAAGATATGCTCTTGCACCGCATTTATCCTCCTAAGGGGGAGAAGCAGACTACGGATGGCTTTACAGGTGAGACTCAAACTGCTGTCCTTCACTTCACACCTAAAGGAACGGATCGTTCAGATGACAGTGTTAATGCAGTTATGAGTACCCAAGCGCCTCAGGTTCTGGATAAACAAGGCAATGCTCTGACTCCTGTTGATGGCAACTATATTCGTCCAGAAGGGACCTATCGCTTGACCGTCAATGGCAATGACGTGCAAGTAACCTTCACTCCAAATGCAGACTTTTCTGGAACTGCTGATGGAATTAATATTCGCTGGATAGATAGCAATGGTACCTCGACTGGATGGACTTCGGGGGATGCTTCTGATCCTAATCAAAATGAACAATTGACTACAATGGATGGCCGTTATGTGCCGACAGTTCGTAAGATTCCAAACTATGAATCAAGTGGTCTTCAGGGACTGGAACAAAACAAAACGCTAGTCTTTAACGATGATGATGCGAATACGACCCCTGTCGTGCCAGATGCTTCTCGTCCGGCTAGCTTTGTGGATGCTAACGGTCAGACAGTAGCAGGCAACACGGTGCCAGCCATGTCCAATGGCCAGCAAGTCGGGACCTATGAATTAGATCCAAATACCGGCCAAGTGACTTTCAAACCTATCAAAACTTTTTATGGTACGCCAGACCCAGTGGTAGTTCAAGTCAGTGATACCGATGGTAAAGCACATCGGGCACGCTACCAACCTAAGGTAACCCAAGTAACACCAAGAAGTACCAATGCTGAGTCAAGCGGTCTGCAAGGTCAGTCACAAAGTGGTAAGCCGACCTTCACCCCAGGTGACCAACAAATCCCAATTGACATGAGCAAAGCCATGACCTTTGATAATGGGACGGACACTTTGGAAGTAGCTAATGAAGGAACTTATACTATCAATTCAGATGATACCATTAGCTTCAAGCCGCTTAAGCAATTCACTGGTAAGGCGACTCCAGTGACGGTCAAACGTGTTGATGCCAATGGTACCGCAGTGACTGCAACCTATACACCTAACGTGACCAAGGTCACACCAACCAGCACACCTGCTACTTCATCAGGTCCTCAAGGGGTGCAACAAACAGGAACGCCAGTCTTCAAGGAAGGTGATCCAGCGATTCCAATCGACTATAACAAGCAAATGACCTTTGATGATGATCAACTTAAGAAGATTGTTGCGGGCGTGGGAGAATACACCATCAATTCAGATGGTTCTATTACCTTTACCCCAGATAAGAAATATGTGGGAACCCCAGCCGCAGTGACGGTCAAAAGAGTTGACGAAAATGGTACCGAAGTGACGGCGACTTATACGCCAACTGTTACCAAGGTAACTCCGACTGGTACTGGTGATAAGACAGAAGGATTGCAAGGTCAGGTTCAAGAAGGCCATGTTAGCTTCACACCAGGTCATGATTCTGTGCCGTTTCCAGCTGAAACAACTCCGCTCTTTGACAATGGTTTGACTGTTAAAGAATTGCCAAATGTCGGTAAATTTGAAGTGGATGCGAATGGTAAAGTTACTTTCACACCAGACAAGCAGTTTAAGGGAACCACTCCTGAGTTGACATTGATTCGAGCAGATGTGAATGGCACTCCTGTTACAGCCAAATACCAAGCAGTGGTGAAAGAAGTGGTTCCTACAAGTACCAATGCGACTAGCACTGGTCTTCAAGGTCTACCACAATCAGGTACACCTACTTTCACACCAGGCGACAAAGCTGTGCCGATTGATATGGCCCAACCAATGACCTTTGAAGATAATCAAACAACCAAGAAGGTAGACAAGGTCGGGACTTATGTCATTGAGTCAGATGGTACGATTACTTTCACGCCAGACAAGCAATATGTGGGGACCCCATCTCCAGTAACAGTTAAACGCGTAGACACAAATGGAACAGAAGTAACGGCTACTTACACACCAACCGTGACGCGTGTCACACCAACCAGCACCAATGCTGAGTCAACAGGCCTGCAAGGTCAACCACAAAGCGGCAAGCCAACTTTCAGTCCAGGTGACCAACAAATCCCAATTGACATGAGCAAAGCCATGACCTTTGAAAATGGTACCGACACATTGGTAGTAGCTGATCAAGGAACTTATACTATTAATTCAGATGGTTCCATTACTTTTAAGCCAGAGAAGAAATTTACTGGCAAGGCGACCCCAGTCAAGGTTAAACGAGTTGACACAAATGGCACAGAAGTAACGGCTGCTTACACTCCTACTGTTGAAGAAGTTATTCCAAACGCAACTGGCGATCAGACTGAAGGTCTACAAGGATTGGTTCAGAATGGTAAAATTACTTTTGAAGCTGGAAGACCAGAAGTAGGTTTTTCAGCAGACAGTACCCCAGTTTTTGACACTGGTACCAATGTGAAAGAAATTGAAAATGTTGGCAAGTTTGAAGTGGATATTGATGGTAATATTACCTTTACCCCGGTCAAGACATTTGTAGGTAAAACACCAGAAATTGAAGTCAGTCGTGCAGATGTCAACGGTACCATCGCTAAGGCAAAATATCAAGCAACGGTGACAGCTGTAAAGCCAACTGGTGTTGGAAACAAGACAGAAGGCCTGCAAGGTCAAGTTCAAGAAGGTAAAGTGACCTTCACACCAGGGCACGACTCTGTTCCATTCCCAGCTGGTTCAACTCCATTGTTTGATAACCATTCAACAGTGAAAGAAGTACAGAATGTCGGTAAGTTTGAAGTGGATGCTGATGGCACTGTAACTTTCACTCCAGATAAACAGTTCAAGGGTGAAACACCAGAACTTGAATTGACTCGCACCGATGCTAATGGCACTCCTGTTACAGTCAAATACCAAGCAGTAGTGAAAGAAGTGGTTCCAAGAGGAACCGACGCGACTAGCACAGGCCCTCAGGGTGTTCCGCAAACAGGTAGCCCAAGCTTCCAAGGTGGTGATCCGCTAGTTCCGATTGATATGGATTCTCCAATGACTTTTGACGATGGTCAACCTAAGAAGACAGTTCAAGGAGTAGGAGAATATACCATCAACTCAGACGGTACTATCACCTTTACCCCAGACAAACGGTATGTGGGTACCCCAGCTCCAGTGACTGTTAAACGTGTAGATAAGAATGGCACGGAAGTTACTGCCACCTATACGCCAACGGTAACACGGGTAACGCCAACTAGTACAAATGCTGAATCAACCGGCCTCCAAGGTCAGCCGCAAAGTGGCAAGCCAACTTTCAGCCCAGGAGACCAAGCGGTTCCAATCGATATGACCAAACCAATGACCTTTGGAAATGGGACTGACACTTTGGTAGTGGCTAATCAAGGAACTTATACCATTAATTCAGATGGTTCCATTACCTTCCAACCAGTTAAGCAATTTACTGGCAAGGCGACACCTGTTACGGTTAAACGAGTCGATGCTAACGGCACAGAAATAACCGCGACTTATACACCGACCGTTACCAAGGTGATACCAACCAGCACCAATGCTGAATCAACTGGTATCCAAGGTCAACCGCAAAAGGGGACGCCTACTTTCACTCCTGGCGACTCTGCTGTTCCAATTGATATGGATAGTCCTATGACCTTCGAAGACGGTCAGTCTAAGAAGACTGTTCAGGGAGTAGGGGAATACACTATCAACTCAGATGGTTCTGTCACCTTTACTCCAGAGAAACAGTATATAGGTACACCAACACCAGTGACTGTGAAACGTGTTGATAAAAATGGCACGGAAGTGACTGCAACTTACACGCCAACTGTTACTAAGGTTACACCAGTAGGTACTAATGTGAATAGTACAGGTCCTCAGGGAGTTCCTCAAACTGGCACACCAACCTTTGCGGGTGGTGATCCACTGGTTCAAATCGATGAAGCAGTCGAGCCAACCTTCGAAGATGGAAGCAAGAAGAAGACCCTTCCAGGTCAGGGAACTTATACCATCACTCCAGATGGCGCGGTGACTTTCACGCCAGAGAAGCAGTTTGTAGGCAAGCCAGATTCAGTGACTGTAAAACGTGTCGATAAAAACGGCACTCCAGTAACAGCTACCTACAGTCCAGAATTTACGAAAGTAACTCCAACTGGTACTGGCACTAAGACAGAAGGACTGCAAGGTCAAGTCCAAGAAGGTAGAGTGACCTTCACACCAGGGAACGACTCTGTGCCATTCCCAGCAGATTCGACTCCGTTATTTGACAATGGATCTTCTGTCAAAGAAGTACCGAATGTCGGTAAGTTCGAAGTGAATGCAGACGGCAAGGTGATCTTCACTCCAGACAAACAATTCAAGGGTGAAACGCCAGAACTTGAATTGACTCGCACTGATGCCAATGGCACCCCTGTTACAGTTAAGTACCAAGCGGTAGTGAAAGAATTGATTCCTACTGGCACTAATGCGACTAGCACTGGTCCTCAAGGTGTTGCGCAAACTGGCACACCGACATTCGTAGGAGGCGACCCACTTGTTCCAATCGATGACGCAGTAGAGCCTACCTTCGCAGATGGAAGTAAGGAGAAAAAGATTCCAGGTCAAGGAACTTACACCATTGCACCAGATGGCGTAGTGACTTTCACACCTGAAAAACAATATGTTGGTACACCAGAACCAGTGACAGTGAAACGTGTGGACAAGAATGGCACTCCAGTAACGGCTACCTACAGCCCAGAATTTACGAAAGTAACTCCAACTGGTACTGGCACTAAGACAGAAGGCTTGCAAGGCCAAGTTCAAGAAGGGCAAGTAAGCTTTACCCCAGGCCATGACTCTGTTCCATTCCCAGCTGCTTCAACTCCACTGTTTGATAATGGTTCCGCAGTTAAAGAAGTACCGAATGTTGGTAAGTTCAAAGTGAATGCAGACGGCAAGGTGATCTTCACTCCAGACAAACAATTCAAGGGTGAAACGCCAGAACTTGAATTGACTCGTGTGGATGCCAACGGTACTCCAATCACCGTCAAATATCAAGCAGTAGTGAAAGAAGTGATTCCTACAGGTACCAACGCAACCAGCACTGGCCCTCAAGGTGTTGCGCAAACTGGCACCCCAATTTTTGCGGGTGGTGATCCACTAGTTCCAATCGATGACACAGTGGAGCCAACCTTCGAAGATGACAACAAGGAGAAGAAGATTCCAGGTCAAGGAACTTACACCATTGCTCCAGATGGCGCAGTGACCTTCACGCCAGACAAGCAATTTGTAGGTAAACCTGATCCAATTACTGTAAAACGAGTAGATAAGAATGGTACGCCAGTAACTGCAACATATAGCCCAGAGTTTACTAAGGTAACTCCAACCGGCACCACAGCGACTAGCACCGGTCCTCAGGGTGTTCCGCAAACCGGTACCCCAACTTTTGCAGGTGGTGATCCACTGGTTCCAATTGATGACTCAGTTGTGCCAAGCTTCGACGATGGCAGCAAGGAAAAGACCATTCCAGGTCAGGGAACCTACACCATTACTCCAGATGGAGCAGTGACCTTCACCCCAGATAAGCAATTTGTAGGTAAACCAGATCCAATCACTGTGAAACGTGTGGACAAGAATGGTACGCCAGTAACTGCGACCTACAGTCCAGAGTTCGCCAAGGTAACTCCAACTGGTAAAGATGCGATCTCTACAAATATCAAGGGCCATGTTCAAACAGGCACACCTGTCTTCGAAGCAGGTGATCCATTGGTTCCAATTGATGAGTCAGTTGAGCCAACCTTCGAAGACGGAAGCAAGGAAAAGACTATTCCAGGTCAGGGAACTTATACCATCAAACCAGGTGGTACAGTCACCTTCACTCCAGATGCTGATTTCCTTGGTAAGGGAACCGGTGTGACCCTTGTCCGTCGTGATAAGAATGGCAGCTCAGTGACAGCTCGTTATGTTCCTACCGTAGTTGAACCATCAACTAGTCAGGACAGTGTATCTAGCGGCCGCAAGGGCCAAGCTCAAACAGGCACGCCGATCTTTGAAGGGGCGATTGACCAAGCAGTGGCACCGACCTTTGCGGACGGCAGCACCGAAATGGTTGTCCCAGGTGAGGGAACTTACAGGTTCAATATGCTAGGGGCAGTGACCTTTGTGCCAGAAGCTGACTTTGTCGGAACTGCTCGCGGAGCTGTCGTGAAGCGTTCAGATATTTATGGAAATGCTGTGACGGCTACCTATACCCCAACTGTTTTGGGAAGCACTGCTACAGAAGATACCGGCAGCACCGGTCTCAAAGGCCAGCCACAGACTGGTAAACCAATCTTTGAAGGCGACGTGGATCCAACCGTTCCGCCAACTTTTGAGGATGGCAGCACCGAAAAGGTTGTTCCAGGTCAAGGTACTTACACGATTGCGCCAGATGGCACTGTGACCTTTGTACCGGAAACTGGCTTTGTCGGTCAAGCTGATGGCGTGACAGTGATTCGCAAAGACCGCAATGGTCAAACTATTTCAGCAGTCTATGTTCCGACTGTGACAGAAGATCCTGTTCAGCCAGAGCGGACGATTACGCCTGCACCACCTTCTCTTTCTAAGAGCGAGGGTGCAAAATCCCTTCCTAAGACAGGTACGGAAGAAACCTCATATTTAGCAGCAAGCTTACTTGCGGGAGTATCAGGTTTGGGATTGCTTGGATTAGAGAAGAGAAAGAAAAAGTCTGAAGACTAACATAGGCTTGAAGAAATTCCGTTAACGAACTAGAAGAATTTCGGGAGAGCGCAAAAACAGGTAGAACTTATGTTCTACCTGTTTTGTTATCAAAAAATTCTTGAAAGTGATGGAGATAATAGAAAGCTTCAGCTAGCTAATGACCGTCCTGCTCCTAAGTCAGTTTGATAGTTAAAGAGGGTAACTTTATATCTTCATGCTTTTAATTTTCTCTTCATCTGGTGTGACGCGCAAGGTTTTCTGGCCCGTATAGGTGACAAATCCTGGCTTTCCACCGGTTGGTTTGTTGAGCTTTCTAGTCTCAATCATATCTACTTGGACCAGATTGGAGAGTCTAGCTTTGGAAAAATAGGCTGCTAACTCGGCAGCGTCTGTCTTGACTTCATCGCTAGGTTGGAGGTTGCCAGTAATCACCACATGACTACCTGGAATATCCTTGGCGTGAAACCAAAGCTCGTCCTTCTTGGCCATCTTAAACGTCAGCTCGTCATTTTGTAGATTATTGCGTCCAACTAGGATAATAGTTTGGCCATCTGTTGCCAAATATTTCTCCGGTTTCTGTCTTTTCTGGATTTTCTCTCTTTGGCGTCGGCGGATAAAGCCAGTCTGGATTAGTTCTTCTCGGATTTCTGCGATTTCAGTCAGACTGGCCTGAGCAAGGGCTGTTTCCACGCTCTCTAGGTAGAGTATAGTAGCTCGAGTCTCTTCAATCAAGCTGGTCAGGTGTTTGACGGCTTCTTTGAGCTTCTGGTAGCGTTTAAAATAGCGCTGGGCATTTTGGTTGGGAGTTAGGGCCTTGTCAAGCGAGATAATGATCTTCTCACCTGTGTAGTAATTGTCTAATTCAACTTTATCTTGGTCGTTGGGAACTTGATGGAGAAAGGTGGTTAAGAGTTCCCCTTTTTGGCGGAATTCTTCTGCATTCTCCGTTGCTAGGAGTTCTTCCTCCTGCTTGCCCAACTTTTTCCGGTTCTTTTCCAACTCATTTTCTACTCGGCGAATCAGTTCGCTGGCCTGCTGGTTGACCCGATCGCGCTCAGCCTTGTCCTTGTAGAAAGTGTCCAAAAGCTCGGATAGCGTGGACATTTGGGTCTTACTGTCGGAAAATAGCAGAGCAGAGAAGGATTTTTCGGTCAGGCTTGGCTGAGTCGGACTGGCAAAGAAGGCTCGGAAAGTTTTGAGCTTGTCAGCGGTCAGACGACCACTGAGCTCAGTAGCCGTATCCCGACCCAATCCCTGAAAAATTTGCTGCAGGCGTTTGGGCTCTAAGTCTTCAGTATGTAAGATTTCAAAGAGCTTTTCATCGCCCACAGTGAATGGGTTGAGACTGCCTGTCTGAGGCGGTGCGACATAGGTTGAGCCCGGCAGGATCGTTCGATAGCTATTTTGTGAAAATCCGACATGTTTGATGGCCTCAATAATCTTACCGCTAGCCTTATCCAAGAGAATGATATTGCTGTGCTTGCCCATGATTTCGATGACCAGAGTTACAGCCACGCTGTCACCGATTTCGTTCTTATTGGAAACACTGATTTCCAAAATCCGGTCATTCTCCACTTGCTGGATTGCTTCAATAACAGCGCCCTGAAGGTATTTGCGCATCACCATGATAAAGGTATTGGGAACAGCTGGATTTTCAAACGTGGTATCTGTCAGCTGGACGCGCCCAAAGACCGAGTGGGCTGATAGGAGCAGCTTGTGGCTTTGGCGGTTACTGCGAATCTGTAAAACCAGCTCCTGTTCAAAGGGCTGATTAATCTTCTGAATACGGCCGCCCAGCAATTCGCGACGGAGCTCCTCTGTCATGTGGTGTAAAAAAAATCCGTCGAAAGACATACTTTTCTCCTTGAAAGTTGCTACAGAAAATTATAACAAAAAACCAAGCTAAAAGCTTCTAAAGTCTCGGCAAAAAGCAATTTAATTTTTGTCTATAATTGCCTCTATAAACCAAATCCGAACATTTTATAAAAATTTTCAAAAAGGTCTTGACATCTTTTCAGGAAAAACTTAAAATATAGGAAATTAGAAAAGTAGTAGATGCATTTGTTTTTAGCGAGCTTGTGGTTGGTGGAAATGAGCAGCAAATCTTTACGAAATTGGGCTAATTGATAAAATGAATTTGAAACAATAAGAATTCGGTAGGCACACCTTACAGTGCAGCTTGTTTGATGACAAGATAGAGACATGGGGAATATTTGCTATTTTCCATAATTGAGGTGGCACCGCGATTTACGCCCTCACACAGAGTACCTGTGTGAGGTTTTTTGTTGCTTATTATAAAAAATGAGGAGAATTGCCTATGTTTAAACGATGGCGTCCCTAGGGATTAAACAGAAAAAATATAAAACATAGAAATGGAGAAAGAACATGAAAAATAAACGTTTAATGACTATCTTAGGCCTTTTGGCCGTTTTGGCAATCGGTGGGATTGTCTATTCCAACTTGAACAGCAAAGGCAACACCACTAAGACTAGTGGCGACAGTCTGACAGTCAAGGTAGGCGTGCTGCAGTATGTTAGCCACCCTTCGCTGGATTTGATTTACAAGGGGATTCAGGATGGTTTGGCTGAGGAAGGCTATAAGGGAGACAAGATTAAGATTGACTTTATGAATGCTGAGGGCGATCAGAGTAAGGTCTCTACTATGAGTAAGCAGCTGGTCTCCAATAACAATGATGTGCTGATTGGGATTGCAACTCCGTCTGCACAAGGACTGGCTGCAGCTACTAAGGACAAGCCTATCGTCATGGGAGCTATCACAGATCCGGTCGGAGCAAACCTAGTGAAAAATCTGGACAAGCCAGGTGGCAATATCACTGGTGTCTCTGACCGCAATCCAGCTAAGCAACAGTTAGAGCTGATTAAAAAATTGACTCCAGATGTCAAAACTATCGGTGCGCTCTACTCTAGCAGCGAAGACAACTCCAAAGCTCAGGTAGAAGAGTTCAAAAAATTAGCTGAAGAGGCAGGCTACAAGGTAGAGGAATACTCTGTTCCTTCAACCAATGAAATTGCTTCAACCATGAATGTCATGACTGGCAAGGTTGATGCTATATGGATTCCAATTGACAATACCATTGCATCAGCTTTTGCGACAGTTGTGTCCAGCAATAAAGAAGCTAAGAAGCCGATTTATCCAAGTGCGACAGCCATGGTAGAAGAAGGAGGCCTTGCCTCTGTCGTTGTAGACCAGTATGACCTAGGTGTTGCGACTGGAAAAATGGCAGCTAAAGTTCTTAAAGGTGCCAAACCTGCTGACACTGCAGTAGATATTTTCGATACAGGTAAATCTGTAATCAATACCAAAAATGCCAAAGAACTTGGCATTACTGTACCAGAAGATGTCCTCAAAGAAGCTGGCCAGGTTATCAAATAAAAAGAAAGAAGTCTGTTGTTTGACAGGCTTCTTTTTCTTGATAGTCTCATCTTGTAAAACCTTTCTCGCAGTTGTATAATAGAATTAGCTCAAGTGAATGAGAAGAGCAAATGAAGTGCAGTTTGCTCCAGTAGATTTTACGAAGAGATAGAAGCGGAAAGGGAGTTAGTCAAGAAAGAATGGAAGAAGATATTCAAAAAAACCGCTATATGGGATCAGTCAAGGTTGGCCCCAAGGGGCAGATTGTCATTCCCAAAGAAGTGAGGGATATGTTTGAAATTCAACCTGGGGATGCTCTGGTCCTCTTTGCAGATGCCCAGCAAGGCATTGCCATCCAGCGTTACGAGCTCTATGAAGATCTATTTAATCAGACCTTCAATGGAGATAAGAATTCAAAAAGTGATTTATAAAATCGGAATCTGCTTAAGCAGATTTTTTCTTTTGCTTTTATTTGCTACTACTAATGAATAGGTGTATAATAAGTATAAGAAGTTATACAAATCGTACCAAACTCTTTCGAGATTGAGTTAGAATAGCTCAGTTTTTAGCTAAATGAGTAAGTTGTGACTAGCTTTAGATATCAAAGTCATATCTTTAAAATAACATTTCGCTTTTTATTTCCTCATATCTGATGAAAGGAGATGTCCTTATGTATGCAGTTGAGATGCAAGATTTGACCAAGCAATACGGCTCAAAGACGGTTGTTGATGGTTTGAATCTAAAAATTGAAGAGGGTGAATTCTTTGCCATGCTGGGCTCTAATGGTGCGGGGAAGACAACAACGATTAAGATGCTGTCCTGTCTAGTTGAGCCGACAGCAGGAGATGCCCTAATGCTAGGTCATAGCATTCGCAAGGAGGAAGATGCTATCAAGGAAATGATTAATGTTTCACCTCAGGAAACAGCTGTTGCTCCCAAGCTGACAGTCAGGGAAAATCTGGAGATGATTGCTCGTTTATATGGATTTTCTAAGGAAGAAGCGGCGCAAAAGACAGAGCATCTGATGGAGACATTTGACCTGACGGATAGACAGGATGAACGAGCCAAGTCCCTGTCAGGTGGCTGGCAGCGCAAGCTCAGTATTGCAATGGCTCTAATCAGTCAGCCCAAGATTTTGTTTCTGGACGAACCGACCTTGGGGCTGGATGTACGGGCTAGAAGGGAGTTATGGAAGAATATTGAGCAGCTAAAGGGAAAAGTTACAGTGATTCTGACAACACATTATCTAGAAGAAGCCGAGGCTTTGGCCGACCGACTTTGCATTATGGATAAGGGAGTGGTGCAGATTTTGGGGACAGCAGAGGAAATTATTCAAGCTTCCGGCAAGAAGGATTTTGAAGAGGCCTTTTTGTCCTATACGGAAGGAGGGGAATGAGCATGAGAGCCTTCATTTTTGCAAAGCGCAATTTCAAAGAAATCATGCGTGATTATGTCAGCAGTCTGATGGGAATTGGTTTTCCTGTCTTTCTGATTATCGCCCTGTCCCTTATGAAGCAGAGCCTCAAAGGTATGCCAGCTATATTTTCCATTGAAAATTTTGCCCCAAGTATGATGGTGTTTGGTGCTTCCTGGTTAACTATTTTTGTTGGTAGTTTAATGGCCACAGACCGCAATAGCTCTTTTCTCATGCGGTTGCTATCTACACCACTTAGAAGTGTGGATTATATCTTAGGCTATTCGATTCCAGTTCTGCCTCTAGCTCTTTTACAGGGCATAGCTAGTTTTGCAACTGCAATGATTTTTGGCTTATCCTTAAATCTGGGAACTTTTTACGCCCTCTTGGTTTTGATTCCAGTAGCTCTGCTCTTTATTTCATTGGGCTTGCTTTTAGGCTCAGCTTTCTCTAGCAGTAATGCAGTCAGTGGTTTTGGAACTATTCTTATCAATGCCACGGTTTTTCTCAGTGGAGCAGTGCTTCCGATTGAGATGATAGGAGGTGGTTTTGAAGCATTTTGCAATTCCTTGCCATTTGCCCATGCAGCAAAGGCTGTTCAGTTGGCATTGGCTCAAGATTTAAATTCACTTTTGCCACATCTGTTCTGGGTTTTGCTCTATGCTTTCCTATTCTTTATCCCTTCTGTCTGGATTTTCAAAAAGAGGATGAAAGGGTAGAGGTTTAGTTCAATCTAGAATTCAGCTGGATTAGCTTGCGAAATATTTAGAAATCTGTTAGAATGAAATATAACTAAATAGCAATCCGCAAGACCAGTAACCTAGGGGAAGTTTAACAGGGAGGGGAGCCAGCGACTGAAAGCTCTCTAGATGAAAGCTAGGCGAATTCACTTGCTCTAGGATTGATAAGTAAGGTCTGGCTTGCCAGATAAAAAACGGATGGTACCGCGTGTCAACGCTCCGCTTATGGAGATTGGCGCGCTTTTTATTTTGGAGGGAAAATGACGAAAACGATTGAAGAACAACTGAAAAGCCTGCGTGAAGAGACTCTAGCTTCTCTTAAGCAGCTCAAGGCTGAGAATCAAAAGGAACTACAGGACTTGCGTGTAGCGGTCTTGGGTAAGAAGGGTTCACTGACTGAAGTCCTGAAAGGGATGAAGGATATCTCAGCTGAAATGCGGCCGATTATCGGGAAGCACGTCAATGAAGCGCGAGACATTCTGACAGCAGCCTTTGAAAAGACTGCACAAGAGATGGAAGAGCAATTAGTCGCTCTGAAACTGGCTGAGGAATCCTTGGATGTGACCTTACCAGGCCGTCAAATTCCGGTAGGGAACCGTCATATTCTTAGCCAGACTAGTGAAGAAATTGAAGATATTTTCATCGGAATGGGCTATCAGGTCGTTGACGGCTTTGAAGTGGAGAAGGACTATTACAACTTTGAGCGGATGAATCTGCCTAAAGACCACCCAGCACGGGATATGCAAGACACTTTCTACATTACAGAGGAGATCCTGCTCAGAACCCACACTAGTCCGGTACAGGCGCGAGCTATGGACGCTCATGACTTTTCTAAAGGGCCACTCAAGATGATCTCACCGGGGCGCGTTTTCCGTCGGGATACCGATGATGCGACTCACTCCCACCAGTTCCATCAGATTGAAGGCTTGGTGGTTGGCGAAAATATTTCCATGGCAAATCTGCAAGGAACGCTGCAGCTGATTGTACAGAAAATGTTTGGTGAGGACCGCAGTATTCGTCTGCGTCCGTCATACTTCCCATTCACAGAGCCGTCTGTTGAAGTGGATGTTTCCTGCTTCAAGTGTGGCGGTGCCGGCTGTAATGTCTGCAAGAAGACTGGCTGGATTGAGATTATGGGAGCTGGTATGGTGCATCCGCGCGTGCTGGAAATGAGCGGTATTGATGCAGAGAAATATTCTGGATTTGCCTTTGGTCTCGGTCAAGAGCGGGTAGCTATGCTCCGCTACGGTATCAACGATATCCGTGGCTTCTACCAAGGAGATATTCGTTTTTCTCAGCAGTTTAAGTAGAAACCTGTATTCATAGATGCAGCTTTTCTGAGAAAGGAGTGCAGTATGCTAGTCAGAGTCAAAAAAGAAGAAGCGAGTCTCTTACGAGAGTTGGAGGTCGCGACTTATCAAGAAACCTTTGGTCCATTTATCAAGGAAGCTGATATGGCTCATTATTTTGACAATGAGCTGTCGCTTGCGACCATCGAAAAGGAACTGACAGACTCTGAGTCAGAGACTTATTTTGTTGTCAAAGACGGTGAAATTGCTGGTTTTCTCAAGTTTAACTGGGGACATGCTCAAACGGAGCAAGAACTACCACAAGCCTTTGAGGTTCAGCGAATCTATGTTTTGAAAGCTTATCATAGTCAAGGTTTGGGCAAGGAAATGTTTGAATTTGCCTTAGATGAAGCCGAGAAACGAGGCTTTGACTGGGTCTGGCTGGGCGTCTGGGAAAAGAATTTTAGAGCTCAAGATTTTTACTTCAAATACGGCTTTGAAAAATTTAGCCAGCACGACTATATCACTGGTGAGACGGTGGACACAGACTGGCTGCTGCGCAAGAAATTGAAATAAACAAGAAAATTTAAAGAGAGGAAATGAATACGACCTAAAAGCTTTAAATTTAGATGATTTGTTTCTGAAATCAGGCTTTCAGACAGGTCCCTAAAATTTGATCGGTCAAGTTCCTCAGCGATAGAATTAGAGAAAGGAATTGAACCCGGGCTAAAAACTCGGAAAAAAGATAGACTTGCGATCATTCATCGAATGCTTAGCAAATCTCCTATTTTTCAGTCGTTTTTGACGCCCTTGGTATCTTAAATATGCTAGTAAGTTATAAGTGGTTAAAAGAGTTAGTAGACATTGATGTGGCGAGCGCTGAGTTGGCTGAGAAAATGTCAACGACAGGAATTGAAGTGGAAGGTGTGACATCACCAGCTGCTGGCTTGTCGAAAATTGTTGTTGGTGAGGTGGTATCGTGTGAGGATGTTCCAGATACCCACCTGCATGTCTGTCAAGTTAATGTCGGAGAAGAGGAGAACCGTCAGATTGTCTGTGGTGCTCCAAATATTGGCGCAGGCATCAAGGTCATGGTGGCTCTGCCGGGTGCTCGCATTGCGGATAATTATAAGATTAAAAAAGGGAAAATCCGTGGCTTGGAGTCACTGGGCATGATCTGCTCTCTCGGTGAGCTGGGCATTTCTGATTCTGTCGTGCCAAAGGAATTTGCGGATGGCATTCAAATCCTGCCTGAAGAAGCAGTGCCAGGTGAGGAAGTCTTCTCTTATCTGGACTTGGACGATGAGATTATCGAGCTTTCCATCACACCAAATCGGGCAGATGCTCTGTCTATGCGTGGGGTGGCTCATGAAGTGGCTGCCATATATGACAAGTCAGTACATTTTAAAGATTTTCCGCTGGTGGAAAATGAAAAGCAAGCAGGTGACAGTCTATCAGTGGCTCTTGAAACCGAGAAAGCCCCTTACTATGCGGCTCGTATCTTGGAAAATGTCACTATTGCCCCAAGTCCTCAGTGGCTGCAAAATCTCCTCATGAAAGAAGGAATCCGTCCGATTAACAATGTAGTGGACGTGACCAACTACATCCTGCTCTACTTTGGTCAGCCCATGCATGCCTTTGATCTGGATACGTTTGAGGGTGACCAGATTGTCGTGCGGGAAGCGAGTGCTGGTGAAAAACTGGTGACGCTGGACGGTGAAGAGCGCGAGCTGGAAGTTAGCGACCTAGTCATCACTGTAGCGGATAAGCCAGTTGCACTGGCTGGTGTCATGGGTGGTCAAGCAACAGAAATTTCCGGTCAGTCCACTCGTGTTGTTCTGGAGGCAGCAGTCTTTGATGGTAAATCAATCCGCAAGACCAGCGGTCGCCTTAACCTGCGCTCGGAATCATCTTCCCGTTTTGAAAAAGGCATCAATGTGGCAACTGTTAATGAGGCTTTGGATGCGGCAGCAAGCATGATTGCGGACTTGGCAGGAGCGACTGTTCAGGCTGGTATCGTATCAGCTGGTAGCTTAGACACTAGCGATGTAGAAGTGGTGTCTAGTCTTGCAGATGTCAACCGTGTGCTGGGAACAGATTTACTTTATACAGATATTGTGGATGTCTTCCGCAGACTTGGCTTTGGCTTGTCAGGAAATGCTGAACAGTTCACTGTCAGTGTACCTCGCCGTCGCTGGGATATTTTAATCGAAGCGGACCTCTATGAAGAAATTGCCCGTATTTACGGCTATGACAAATTGCCAGCTAGCCTGCCAAAAGATGACGGGACTGCTGGTGAATTGACTGCAACGCAACAACTGCGCCGTCAAGTACGGACCTTAGCAGAGGGAGCTGGGCTGACAGAAATCATCACCTACGCTTTGACGACACCAGAAAAGGCGATTGAGTTTACTCTCAATCCTAGTAACTTGACTGAGCTCATGTGGCCGATGACAGTGGAGCGCTCTGTTCTCCGTCAGAACATGGTTTCTGGCATTTTGGACTCCCTAGCCTACAATGTAGCTCGGAAAAATAAGAATCTAGCCCTCTATGAGATTGGAAAAGTCTTTGAGCAGACTGGCAATCCTAAGGAAGACCTGCCAAATGAAATCAATAGCTTTGCCTTTGCTTTGACAGGTTTGGTTAATGAAAAAGACTTCCAGACCAAGCCAGTAGCAGTTGATTTCTTCTATGCAAAGGGTGTAGTGGAAGCGCTCTTTGATAAGTTGGGCTTGACAGCTGAATACGCGGCTAGCAACCAGATTAAGAGCATGCACCCTGGACGGACTGCTTTAATCTCTATCAATGGCCAGCCTGTCGGCTTTGTCGGCCAGGTCCATCCTGCGACAGCCAAGGCTTACGATATTCCTGAAACTTATGTAGCTGAGCTCAACCTGTCTGCTATCGAAGAGCAGCTCCAGCCAGCACAGCCATTTACGGAAATCACTAAATTCCCAGCTGTCAGCCGTGATGTGGCCCTCTTGCTCAAGACTGAAATCACTCATCAAGAGGTCCTTGATGCAATCCTAGCAGCTGGTGTTAAACGCTTGACAGATATTAAGCTCTTTGATATCTTCTCTGGTGACAAGCTAGGTGTCGGCCTCAAATCTATGGCCTACAGCCTGACTTTCCGAAATCCAGAAGCCAGCTTGACTGACGAAGAAGTGGCTAAATACATGGAAAAAATCGAAAAATCCCTGACCGAAAAACTCGGAGCAGAAGTACGCTAATGAACGATTCCCCAGTCATGTGATTGGGGATTTTGATTAATACTCTTCGAAATTTTATTCCAATCATAGTTGATTTGTTTTCTGTCTTACTAGGATGCGAGCAATGATGTAGACGAAACGAGAAGAATTCGAAATTGAAAATCAGTAGGTAAAGTAATCATGGAAAATGTAAACCAAATCTCCCAATGTCAGACTCTTTGGGCTAGAAATAAATATCTGGTTCTCAGTCATTCCAGTAAGATCTATCTGGAAATCCGCCAATATCTAAAAAGCGACTCTGTGGAAGCAGCACATGTTCAAGACTTGATTGATCAGGCAGTAACCCTGCCTGAAAACCGAGGTCAGGTCTGCAATGCCTTTCAGCATGTTTGGGGCTATTTTAAGAAAAAAGTCAGCACTTCAGAAAAAGAAGATTTTATGCATCTTTTGCTTCGTTACCAATCCGGTCAGGTTGAGCAAAAAGAATTGGTAAGAGCTGTAAGGGACCTGCTATTCAAGTATCCCAATCCATATCTGCAAAAATCGACTTTGTTATTTGGGGATGAGGCATGAAGCTCTGAAATCAAGGGGAAAGAATAAGCTTGCTCGTCTAGTAGCTTTGAGGGGTGTAGATGATAAGAATAATTTGTTAGGCTCATAAACAATATTATTTTGACTGGTTTCGATAAAGGCTTCACCTCGAGCAAAACGTGTCTTTAAGGTATGATTGGAGAAATAATGTTTTTTACTTATCAGGAAAATAAATTATATTATAAAGTGATTGGTCAAGGAAAGCCGGTCTTGGCAATTCATGGTTTGGGCTGTTCATCTGAATTGATGGAAGGATGTTTGGAACCTATTTTTGAGAAACAAGCTGACTATAAAAGGATTTATTTAGATTTGCCTGGCATGGGTAGGTCTGATGCCAATCCTGCTTTTGCAAGTGCAGATGCGATTTTAGAGATGCTCTTGAACTTTATAGAGACTGTAATCGGCGGACAGACCTTTCTCTTAGCTGGAGAGTCTTATGGTGGCTATCTTGCTAGAGGAATTTTGGCTAAGAAAAGGTCGGAGATTGATGGTTTGCTGCTTATTTGTCCAGTAGTTGTACCCGATCCGCAAGAAAGAATTCTGCCAAAAGACAGCTTGCTAATTAGAGAGGTAGGTTTTGATATAGCAGGCAAAAGCGAAGATTTTGTTGATTTAGCGATTTTGCAGACTAAAGAAACTTATCAACGATTTGAAAAAGAAATCCTAGCAGGGCTTCAGATGATGAATGCTCCCTTTGTCCAAAAGCTGCAAGAAAACTATGCTTTTTCGTTTGAAGTGGATCAAGAGCTACAGGAAAAGGGCTATGACAAGCCCAGCCTTTTTATAGCAGGAAAGCAGGATCAAGTCGTGGGCTTCCAGCAGTTAGCCCAGCTGTCTCACTATTATCCTAGGGCAACTCATGCTGTAATGGATCTTGCTGGCCATAATGCACAGATAGATCAGGAGGCTCTCTTTACGGCCTTGGTTGAAAATTGGCTCAAGCGAATTGAACTTTCCTGATACTCCAAGATTTAATATGTTGAACAGATGCAGATGAAACTGGAGTTCATCTAAGAGATCTAATACAGTCCACAATTGATTTTAAAAGCATAGAAAAAAGCGGTCACACCGCTTTTTTTGCTTATTATCCCCAGAATTTCTGGGCGATTTCTTGGCCTTGTTTGATTTTGGCCCATTGTTGTTCAATGGTGAGTTCGTTTCCAGAGTCACAAGAGGCGAAGCCGCATTGGTGGGAGAGCAGGAGACGCTCTTTCGGTAGAACGGTTGCTGCTTTCTCGAGGAGGTCTAGGACACGCTTTTCATCATCCAAGCCTGTCGTCTTACTGGAAAGCAGTCCTAAAACAACTTCAGCATCCTTGTCTTTCAAAGCTGCTAGAGCTGATACATCACCAGCTACATCGCTGTCCCACTCTAGGAAGTAGCGATCATAGTGTTGGTCGCGCAGGAATTTTTCCGCGATAGCTTCGTAGGTACCTTCAGCAGCAGAGCGGCTTTCGTAGTTACCACGGCAGTTGTGGGTCCAGACAGTCAGTCCAAGCTCATGAGCGTAGTCTACGACTTCGTTATTAATAGCGACAAACTCGTCTGCCAGGTCAGCCAGACTGGCATTGCCTTCAGCAAAGAAGCTAGCAGGATTGGACTCGTCAAAGAGTTCCCAGAGGCAGTCGTCAAACTGGATAATCTGTCCGCCAGCAGCCTTATAGTCGTCCAAAAATTCCTTGTAGGCCTGAATCAAGCCTTTTTTCAAATCTTCATTGGTCTCGTAAACTTGTCCTGGTCCAGCCAAGCGGTCAAAGACAGCTAACTCAGTATAAGCATGGGCAGGTCCCCAGACAGTCAGCTTAGTATCTTCACCAGCAGCGTCTTCCTTGACTAGCTTATAAATTTCGATAAAGTGATGGTTTTTACCAGAGAGTGGTGCTGTGATACGGATACCAATATCCTTGCGGGTCTCGTATTGCCCACCGTCGTGGTCCTTGAAGGTATAGCCGTGGTCAGCAATGTAGCGCTCGATTCCCTTAAGTCCCCAGACAAAGTCCAGATGCCACATAGACTTGGAGTATTCTCCATCCGTCAGGATGTCAATTCCCTTAGACTTTTGCTCAGCGATAATCTCCTTGATGTCAGCTGTCTCCGTCTCATGGTAGCCTGGGAAGCTGTCGTAGAAGGGGTATTGAATGTCGTCGCGGTGCTCAATTTCTGTTTTATACTGGCGGAGATTTTCTGGGCGCAGAAGAGATCCAACCAGTTGGAATTTTGATTTTGTCATAAGTTTTCTCACTTTCATTAGGCATTATGCTCTATTGTATCGAAAATTCCTCGGCAAATAAAATAGTTAATTATACTGGTAGGGTATAGCCGAAAACTATTGCTCGCGCTTCCTGAAATTTTTCCTTCAAATCAAAGTATCTTCTCCATTACAGTTTCCTGAGGCTGAAGCCCTAACCGCTCATAGAAACGCAGAGCTCCGACATTGTCGTTCCAAACATTGAGAGTCAGATTATAGCAGTCGATTTTCCGAGCATAGTCTTCCGCAAAGCGGTAAAGTTGCTCACCAACCTTTTGCCCTCTGGCTTTCTCATTTACACATAAGTCCTCGATAAAAAGTGTCTTGATGGGATTGAGTACAGGACTGACAGGTTCCTTGATGGAGAAAAAGAGGTGACCGAGGATTCCTCCAGCTTCATTTTCAAAGACAAAAATAGGGGTGGACTCTTTACCCAGAATCTTCTCTAATTCTTCATTGCTAAACTTGCTGCCCTTGGCCTTGAAAATGTCCGGACGAGCCTGATGGTGGACAAGCAAGATTTGCTGAAGGAGTTCTTGGAGTGCAGGAATATCGCTGACTTGGGCTTTTCTGATTGGCATGATCTTCTCCTTTTATCTTTTTAAGAATCATTATACGACAGGGAACTATTTTGTCAAGAGAGTTCGGAAAGACAACAGAACAAGCAGCGTCTGAATAGCAAAGTTCAGTCAGAGTGCTTCATTTCCTTTAGATGTATTTTCCTTATAATAAAAACTGCTTTTTCTTGACAAATGAAACAGACAAGTGTAGAATATAAGTATAAACTACAAATGTAGAAAAAGGAGAAAGCGATATGACTATTACAAAAAAAGCCTTTATCGGAATTCTATCTCTGACAGCAGCAGTCCTATTAGCTGCCTGCTCAGGCAATACCAACCAAGGAGGGAATACTAGTTCATCACAGAATACACAAGGCCAGACATCACAATCTGCGCAGAATCAGACTTCGCAGTCATCAGCCGCATCTTCCTCTAATCAGCCTTCGTCATCATCAAATGCAGGGCAGGCTACTAATCTAGACGGGCGCTACCAAGCAACCGACCATGATGGTGACCAGCATGTCCTAGAAATCAATGGTACGACTGGTACCTGGACTGAGACCGAGGTCGATGGCAGTAAGGAAATCAAGCAGGTACAAGTAGATGCTGCTAACCAAAGACTGATTGTTGGTGATGATGTCAAAAGTTACCGCCAAAATGGCAATCAGCTGATTGTGGACGAATTGGATGATGATCCAGACACTCTGACATTTACCAAGCAGTAAAGCGCTTCTCATTCCGCTCAGGACAACAGGATGAGCAGTGAGGGAATCAAACTAGGAAACTCTGAGAAAGGAGTTTCCTTTTTTATAAGAATTTTATCTTAAATGATGTCAAATATTTGACTTGAAGGGTGCTTTAAGTTGTATAATAGTTGCTATAAAGATATCAGAGGAGAAGAAACTATGAAATCAACAGTTTATACAAAAGCTGGCCAAGTTGGTCTAGCAGAAATTGGTCGCCCGCAAATTGAGGCAGCAGATGATGCTATTATCCGCATTGTCCGTACTTGCGTTTGCGGATCGGATCTCTGGAGTTATCGTAATCCAGATATTGAATCCGGCCATCAAAATAGTGGGCACGAAGCCATTGGAATTGTCGAAGAAATCGGAGAGGCTATTACAACGGTCAAACCGGGAGATTTTGTCATTGCACCTTTCACCCATGGCTGTGGGGAGTGTGATGCCTGTCGCGCTGGCTATGATGGGACTTGTGACCGCCATATTGGCACCAATTGGTCTAATGGGGTGCAAGCGGAGTACATTCGCTTCGAATATGCCAACTGGGCTCTTGTCAAAATTCCGGGTCAGCCTTCTGATTATACAGAAGGCATGCTCAAATCCCTCTTGACACTGGCTGATGTCATGCCGACTGGCTATCATGCTGCGCGAGTGGCAGATGTTAAGCCTGGTGATAAGGTGGTCGTGATTGGTGATGGAGCTGTGGGGCAATGCGCTGTGATTTCTGCTAAAATGCGTGGCGCTTCCCAAATCGTTCTTATGAGCCGTCACGAAGATCGACAAAAGATGGCCTTGGAATCAGGTGCGACAGCTGTTGTGGCTGAACGTGGCGAAGAAGGAATTGCCAAAGTGCGCGAAATTCTCGGTGGCGGAGCCGACGCTGCTCTCGAATGTGTCGGAACAGAAGTAGCCGTAGATCAAGCCCTTGGGGTTCTTCACAATGGTGGACGTTTAGGTTTCGTTGGTGTTCCTCATTACAATAACCGTGCGCTCGGTTCTACCTTTGCTCAAAACATTACAGTGGCAGGCGGAGCAGCCTCTGTCACAACTTACGACAAGCAAATCTTGCTCAAGGCAGTTCTTGATGGTGATATTAATCCAGGCAAGGTCTTTACTTCAAGCTACAAACTGGAAGATATTGATCAAGCTTATAAAGATATGGATGAACGCAAGACCATTAAGTCCATGATTGTCTTTGATTAGGTAAAGAAGAAAACAGTCTTGCTGCGGTCTCTTTAAGATGGCAGTAGGCTGTTTTTGTATGGCTTGATAGGTATTTTTTAGGAAAGGGAATTCATTCTTTATGTTCTCTACACCAAGCTATCCACCTTGACCATTCGGCGGCCAGGTGGAGCTGGTGTTCTTTGATAAGGCTGTCTGGACAAAGGCTGGGGAATTCGACGCAGAATCGGGCTTCTAGACCTTTTTCTGTGTCGCGAAACTGATGGCGAATACCACCGATATTGCAACCATTCGCTAGACTGGCAGCACCAGCAGTTTGGAAGGGATAAGATGAATCACGAGGCTCCTCTATCTCGGCTTCACCACCAAGATTAAGAAAAAACTGTGTCGGCAGAGGGCTATTTCCTGCTGTCTCAATGACTTCCAGTTTACCGCCGTGTGTCTGCATGGCATAATGGTCTGGACAGGCACCAAGATTGACGCTTTTATGAACATTTGTCTTTTCTAACATCAATTTTTCTAGCCATTTACTGAAAGAAGCAATAGTCAGTTCACTTGCAAAAATCGTGATGATAGCTCTTTTTCGTGGTTTCTTGGACCATTTGGCGGCCCATTTCATTAAATATTGGCTCCATTTGAGTTTGGTTCCGAATTGCTGGATTAGCTCTTCGTATGTCAGCTTCATTTTTGCTTCCAGTAGGGCTTGGTCTAAAATCTCCGTGTTGTCAGTATTGGGCAGCTGTAGATTAAGTATCTTGGCTGCTTTATGGATTCTCTTCTTCCGCCAGTGCTCAATTCTTTCTTGACTGACTTCCTTTTGATTGATCATAATCTTCATCTTTTAATCCTCTTGTTCTTGTCTTCTGCTTATATTTATTATATAGTGGGAGCTGGATGGCATACAAGCATCAATTTTAGATAGACTGTTGCATTTTGAGGTGAATGGTATGTATGAGAAAAAAAGAAGAGAGACAGAAAAGCGGATAGAGACTAGCTTGCTGCAGTTGATGAAAGAGCAGACTTTTGAGAGCATCAGTATTCGCCAATTGATTGACTTGGCAGAGATGAATCGAAGTACTTTTTATCGGCATTATTTGGATAAATATGATCTGCTGGAGAAGATAGAAGACCGCTTGCTAGGTGATTTGCAGGCCTATTATCAAGAGGTTCTAGAATCTGCCTGCTTGTTCAAGTTAGAAAAGGATTTTAAAGTGGAAGACTATATCCATGAGAAACAGAATCTTTTTTATTTTTTTGAGCCTTACTTGGAAGACTTAGCCATTCTTTTAGGGCCAAATGGCTGTCCGACTAGTTCGTGGCGCTTGCAGGAAGCTTTGAGGGAGATTTTCTGTCAGAGTATTTCCTTGGCAAATCCACATTTAGAGGAGGTAGAGGCGGACTTGCTCCTGAATCATCAAGCTGCGTCCTTTATGGGAACTCTGACTTACTGGCTGGCTCATCCTCGCTATAAGGCTCAGCAAATGAGTGTTTTTCATGCTAGGGTGACCGCTGTTGGTCTGGCAGGTTTTGTCAGAGAGCATATGGAGGGAGATTGACAGGATAGTTTATCCAGTTTGCTTCTTTATGGTATAATAGTCTGGAATATCTCAAAGGAGGACAGCTTTGTTTTTAGCTTTTAAAGAGATTGTCTATAGCCGTGGGCGTTATCGTTTAGTGGTTGCTGTGGTCTTTCTCATTACCTATATGGTTTTCTTTTTATCTAGTCTTTCCGTCGGTTTGGCTAGGCTCAATCGCTTGGCTTTGGACCAATGGCAGGCTGAGTCGATCGTTTTGTCGGAGTACGCAAATAAGAATCTAATAGCTTCGACTCTCAAGGAAGAGGAATACAGCCGCCTGCTTCAAGGGGACTCAATCGCTGCTTTGGGACAAACGTCAGCAGTGGCCAATTATGAAGATGGGACTGATAAACTCAATGCTCAGGTTTTTGGTCTCTCTTGGGATAGTTTTCTAGCGCCTGACATTATTGAGGGACGTCCTGCTGAGACTGCTTATGAAGTCATTGCGGATAAGCGTCTGCAGCAAAAAGGTGTGAAACTAGGCGACCAGCTTCAGCTTAATGGAAGTGAGCGCCTCTATCAGGTTGTTGGTTTCACAGAGGATAATAGCTTCTTTACGCAACCTGTAATTTTTATGGATCTAGATGATTTCAGGGAATTAAAGTACGGCTCTAGTCAGGTTAAGAATATCAGTGCACTTGTGGTCAAGGATGGTCAGAAGATTGAAGAAGCTGGACTTAGTCAGCTCTCTATGAGCGATTTTATAGAAAATATCCCTGGTTATCAGCCTCAGGTACTGACTTTTTCCTTTATGATTGGGGCCATGGTTCTGATTACATTTTTGGTATTGGGAATTTTTATGTACATCATTACCATCCAAAAGACGCATCTTTACGGTATTATGCGCGCCCAAGGGATTGCCAGTGGGAAGATTATTGCTTCTATTTTTTGGCAGATTTTCATCCTGTCAACTCTGGGAATCAGCTTAGCTGTTTTGGCTCTCTTGGGAACCCAGCTAGTCTTGCCGGCTTCTATGCCTTTTTACAGTGACTGGAGAGCTTATGCTGGATTGATTGTCCTGATTGTGTTCATGTCACTGGCTGGCGGACTCTTGTCCATTCATCGGGTTCTGAAAATTGACCCTATCACAGCGATTGGAGGTGAGTAAATGTCAATCATAGAACTAAAAGGGGTTACAAAAGAATATGGTCAGGGGCATACGCTGGTCCAAGCCCTGAAACCAACTGATTTCCGATTGGAAGCAGGGCAGTTTGTAGCTATTATTGGGCCATCAGGCTCAGGAAAAACAACCTTTCTTACCTTGCTGGGCCATTTGCAAACTCCCTCAAAAGGACAGATTTTGCTGCATGGGAAAGATACTTCCCAGCTCAAGGAAAAGGAACGGGCTGCTCTGCGTTTCAATGATTTTGGCTTTATATTGCAGGCTTCCAATCTCATACCTTTTTTGAAAATCGAGGACCAGTTCCAGCTGATTGACCGCTTATCTAAAAAGGAAAGAACAGATCTAGACAATCTGATTGAGCTGCTAGATCTTAAAGGAACTCTCAAGCAGTATCCGAAAGAATTGTCTGGCGGGGAAAGGCAGCGAGCTGCTATCGCCAGAGCGCTTTACAACAGCCCTGATATTATCTTGGCTGATGAGCCGACAGCTAGTCTTGATACGGAGCGGGCCAAGCGCGTGGTCCATCTGCTCAAAGAAGTGACCCAGAAATTCCATAAGAGTGTGGTCATGATTACTCATGATACCCGCTTGCTGGACGAGGTTGACAAGGTTTATGAGATGCAAGACGGAGTGCTGACTCAAGTTCGATAAAGCGTTAGAATGGTTTATGTAATCAAACAGAGAAAAAACAAGGAGAGGACTATGATTCATTATAAAATAAATCCGCAGCTAGATTTTGCGGCAGTGCTAGACCTCTATGCTTCGGTTGGTTGGAGCAATTACACCAATCGTCCTCAGCAGTTAGAGCAGGCCTTCCATCAGTCCTTGTTTGTGATGGCGGCCTATGACGAAGACAAGTTGGTTGGTTTGATCCGAGTGGTCGGAGATGGGCTTACCATTGTCTTTATTCAGGATTTGCTGGTGTATCCACAGTACCAGCGTCAGGGGATTGGTCGGAGCCTTCTTCAGCAGACGTTGGAAAGTTTTAAGGATGTTTACCAAATCCAGTTGGCAACGGAGCAGTCAGATAAAAATCTAGCTTTTTATCGAGAGCTCGGCTTTCGCCGACAGGAAGATTTCGACTGTACTGGCATGATTTATGCACCTAATAAAAATTAAAATTCTAGAGGAGCTTGTTAATAAGCTCCTTTTGTTATGTTTACAAGAGGAAAAGGAATAGAACTAGACCGATGAAAATATTTCGCGGTCTCTTTTGTTTTTCCTTGACAGTTAAATTGTCAGAATTTATAATAAAAGAAGAAAGGTGATAACAGTGTTATCGAATTAAAAAACCATGAAAAAAGAAACAGATGAGTTAAACGAAAAAATCTTGGAAAGTGCGAGGAGTGAGTTCTTAGCTTATGGCTATCAGGATGCTTCACTGCGGAGAATTTGTCGCGCGGCTGGCTTAACAACTGGGGCTCTTTATAAGCGCTATGAGAGTAAGGACAGTCTCTTTACAGCTCTGCTTGAGCCTACTCTGACAGCCTTAGATCAGTATGGGCAAGAGCAGAAGCGACGTGATTATGCTTTCCTAGAAGAGGGACACCTGTCTGATATGTGGGCCCATCGCTTGGAAGATCTCCAGTCTCTGATGCGGATTCTCTATGAGCATAAGGATATTATGCAGCTCTTGCTCTTTAAATCTCAGGGTTCTTCGCAAGCGGACTTCAGGATGCGTCTACCTCATTTGGCTGCAGACGAGACTTATCGCTATTTGGAGCTGGCTTACAAAGAGGGGAAGATCAATCATTTGGTCAAACACGAGTTTCTGCGATCGTGCGTGACAGCTTATTACACAGCTGTATTTGAGCCCTTGGCTCAAGACTGGCCCCAAGAGCAGGCGCTGGAATTTTGCCATTCCATCATGGACTTGTTTGACTGGGGAGGTTTGCTAGGTTTTTGATAGAAAGAAGGAAATTCTATGAAGAAAAAATCTGTCCTTGCTTGGATTTGGGATTTTGTTTCCCTTCATAAGATATATTTTGTGCTCAGTCTGATCTTTGCCTTTGCCTCTGTGCTTTCAGGATTTCTGCCTTATTTCTTTATTGGTGGAATGATTAATCAGCTCTTGGCTGGCAATAAAAACTGGGATTTTTACCTGCAGCAGTCAGCGTGGGCAGGTCTGGCCTGGATTGGCTACTGGGGATTCCATGGTATTTCCACCATGTTGTCGCATACGGCTACTTTTAAGATTTTAGCGGAAATGCGGCACCGCCTGACAGACAAGCTGGCTAGGCTGCCTTTAGGTACAGTGCTTAGTCAGTCATCAGGCAGTTATAAAAACATTATCGTTGAGCGGGTGGATGCGACCGAAACGACCTTGGCTCACCTGATTCCAGAGTTTACTGCTGGGATTTTTGGTCCGATTATTGTCCTCATTGCTATGCTGGTTATCGATTGGCGGCTGACCTTGCTGTCTCTCCTAACTATTCCCATCGTGGTGCTGGCCTATATGCGAATGGCTGTCAATAGCGAAGCGGACTATCAAAATACTCTAGTAAAGACCAAGAAACTCAATGATACAGCGGTGGAATACATCAATGGGATTGAGGTTATTAAGGTTTTTGGCAAGGAAAAGTTCTCTTACGATAAGTTTGTGACAGCTGCTAGAGAAGGAGCAGACTGCTTTATTGAATGGATGCGCAAGTTCAATCTGGAGATGGGCATTGTGACTGCTTTTCTGCCGTCAGGCTTGCTCTTTCTACTACCGGCAGGCTGTTATTTCTATCTGCAAGGCAGTTTGACTGCTGGCAATTTCATTCTAATGATTATTCTTTCGCTCAGTCTTTTGACTCCTCTGATTTTAGTGGCTAGCTATATGGACGATTTACGGAAAATCGGGACTATTTTTGGTCAAGTCATTGATATTCTGGAAAAGCCTGATTTGAAAAGGCCTCAGGAGTTGCGAGAACTTCCAAAAGGAAGGGATCTGGTTATGACGAATGTCAGCTTTGGCTATACAGATGAAGAGGAAGTACTGCATGGTATTTCGCTAGATATTAATGCTGGCAGCGTCAATGCTTTAGTTGGGCCATCAGGATCAGGTAAGTCTACAATTGCCAAGCTTCTAGCTTCTTTCTGGGATGTCAGTTCTGGTCAGATTACCTATGGTGGCTTGGATATTCGCCAGCTTCCGCTAGACTATTACAGTCGGCAGATCGCTTACGTGACCCAGGAAAACTATCTCTTTGATGAGACTATTATGGAAAATATCCGGATGGGAAATCCAGCAGCTTCTGATGAAGAGGTCATCGAAATTGCCCGTCGCTGCGGCTGTTATGACTTTATCATGAACTTGGAAGACGGCTTTGAAACTCAGGTAGGCTCTGGCGGCGGTCATCTATCTGGTGGGGAGCGCCAGCGGATTGCCATCGCCCGTGCCATGCTTAAGGATGCGCCGATTCTTATCTTGGATGAAGCGTCTGCTTATACAGATCCGGAAAATGAAGCACGGATTCAGTCCAGTCTAGCTCGTCTGATTGAGGGACGGATCCTGATTGTCATTGCCCACAGGCTGTCTACGATTATGAGTGCAGACCAGATAGTCTTGGTCAATGATGGTCGGATTGAAGCTAGAGGACGACATGAAGAATTACTGGCAGCAAGTCCGCTTTATGCTTCCATGTGGCAAGCCCATATAGCTACTAGGGATAGTGATGAGATGGAAGGGGGGCTGACGTATGCTTAATATACTGAAGAAATTCTTTGATTTCTGTACGGCAGAGGATCGTAGGAAATTTTATCAATCCATTTATCTGGGCATCATCAAGTCTTTTATCATCGCTCTGCGTATTCCAGCAATCGGCCTAGTCGTTATGGGACTGATTGAGAAGAATCTCTCTATGCAGACCTTCTGGCTGGCTCTGGGTATCATGTTGGTATCCACTGTCCTAAACGTCTGGATTACCCTGAAAATTACTATGCTGCAGACGGAAGCGGGCTATCATACCTGTGCTCAGAAGCGGATTGAAATTGCTGAGCACATGCGCTATCTGCCCATGGGTTACTTTAATCAAAATAGCTTGGGCAAGATTACCAGTGTTACGACCAATACGCTGGAAGGGTTATCTGATGTAGCTACGCGAGTGGTTATGATGACTGTGCAGGGCTTTCTGACGACTGGCCTCATCACTATTTTGGTCTTTCTCTATGACTGGCGGGTTGGACTGGTTCTCTTGGTGGGTCTCGTCCTCTTTCTCCTGCCCAATACCCTCATGCGTTGGCAAGTTGGCAAGGTTTCAGCTGACAAGTATCAGGCGGATATGGACCTGGTAGCCGTTGTTTTGGAGTACAGCCAAGGTATTGCTGAAGTTAAGAACTACAATCTGGTCAACCGTTCTGCCAAGAAGCTGTCCAAGGCTATTGAAGGAAAGAGTCAGCTAGATACCAAAATGACACTCGTGACCTCACCTTACATTGCCCTCCAGGGCATGGTGAACAAGCTGACCGGTCTCTTTATGGGGCTTTTCTCTATTTATTTTTATCTCAATGGCAGTATGGAGCTGCTGGTAACCATTATGATGATTGTCAGTGGTTTTATGATTTATGAAAATCTAGACGGCGTTGGCTCTTTCTCCTCTCTCCTACGCATTGTTGATTTGTCGGTTGATATGGTCAATCAAGTCTTGGCTATCCAGCCGATGGACATCAGTGGTCAGGATATTGAGCCTAAGAGCAGCCGGATTGAGCTGAGAGATGTTAGCTTCTCTTATGGAAATAAGAAAATTATTGACCGGGTTTCCCTCACCATTCCAGAAAAAACAACAACTGCTCTGGTCGGACCTTCTGGATCAGGCAAAACAACGCTCTGCAACCTCATTGCCCGCTTCTGGGATGTGGATCAGGGAAGTATTAGTCTAGACGGGCATGATGTTAGAGATTACAGCTATGACAGCCTGATTCGCAATTTCAGCTTTGTCTTCCAAAACGTTTATCTCTTTGAGGATACCATTGCCAATAACATTCGTTTTGGCAAGCCGGAGGCCAGTCAGGAAGAAGTGATAGAGGCTGCCAAGAAAGCGGCCTGTCATGACTTTATCCTCTCGCTGCCTGATGGCTATGATACCAAGATAGGTGAAGGAGGTGCCAGTCTTTCTGGAGGTGAGCGCCAGCGCATTTCCATTGCTCGGGCAATTATCAAGGATGCGCCTATCATCATTCTGGATGAAGCAACAGCCAATGTTGATCCAGAAAACGAAGAAGCCCTCATGCAGGCTATTCAGGCTTTGACTTGCGATAAGACTATCATCATGATTGCCCACCGACTCAAGACAGTTGAGCATGCAGACCAGATTTTGGTGCTGGATCAAGGTCGCATTGTCGAACAAGGCAAACACCAAGACTTACTAGCTAAACAAGGTATCTACAGCAAATTTATCCAAGAAAGAAAAATAGCCGCCAGCTGGCGGATTGAGATGGAGGAGTGATAAACTGAAACAGCAAGCCGTTTGCCTTGCTGTTTTTGCTTGCAGGAGCTCTATTTTGTTGCTATACCAGACCAGCTAAGTGTGCTATAATGATGTAGAAGAATAGGAAAGAGCTTGTCCGAACTCCCAAGTGGGAAAGAGTTTGACATTGGAGGAAGCGAGAGCTCGTTAGCGAGGGAATTATGAGTAAAAATAGAGAGATTAATTCAATAGAGGAAGATAGGTTTGGCTTAGAAAATCATGTTAAAGAATTTTATGAACAATATATTGATTCAGATTATACAGGTACAGTTCTTTTAAGTGGTAATTGGGGCGTCGGAAAGTCTAGCTATATTAATTTAGTAGAAAATTATGCAATTAAGAACAAAGAAAGTAATAAATTTATYAGATTAAATTTTTGGKCGTTTTCAGGTGAACAAACGATATATCGTTATATCTTTACTAATCTATACCCTAGAMTTAATATTATTCTWAATTGGCTAGCTCCGATTGTGGTTGCTCTATTTTTTCTGTTAAACAATTTTATAAATTGGATGTTTTCTAATCCGGTCAATTGGAATTTATTAGCTCCKCTATTGATCTTAACATCRATARTAACTGTYTTTCAAGATAAAGCSATAAAAGAAGGWTGGTATGAATCTTCTGTAACTAAAAAATTTAAAACTAAAARGMAGAAATTAATAATARTTGTTGATGATTTYGATCGTATTCYWTCCAATATCAGAGAWGACATATATGCCGTTTTGTCTAATTTAAACGCATTTAACAATCAYTTAATCATTATTATTGGGGAATATGAGAGATTGAAGGGAAAAAGGGAGGAGTCTCTTTTTATTCAGAAAATCATTGATAAAATTATTATAATGCCACATAGCAT
>NZ_JAJEPD010000036.1:0-1823 GCF_020729765.1 Streptococcus sanguinis
TCATTATTTCTAATTCTTTGAACAAGTTCCCCCACCTCTCCATTTTTGCATTTCTTATTAATTAAACTCAGTCGATAGCTTGACTTCGTTGAATTATAACGTAGCTCAGAAATATCAAAAAAATCCTGATTAATCTTTTTATAAAATTCATAAAATATTTCTTCTTTGATTACTGATATTTTAAATTTACCTGATAAAGGATTTCAACAGTTTCTTATTGATTTACATCCTCAAAAAGATATAAAGGGGGCATTGGATAATCAAACTATTTTTGAATTACTTGATCAAGACATCTTTGAAGAAATATTTTATGAATTTTATAAAAAGATTAATCAGGATTTTTTTGATATTTCTGAGCTACGTTATAATTCAACGAAGTCAAGCTATCGACTGAGTTTAATTAATAAGAAATGCAAAAATGGAGAGGTGGGGGAACTTGTTCAAAGAATTAGAAATAATGAGCAGTTTCTAAAGGCGAGCTTTGACGTAGATTATCTTGTAAATGGTCGTATAAACTCACCTTTATTTGAGCAGAGTCAATTAGATAATGGTTTGGAGCCACCATATAGGCAACGACCTTCCGAGAGGAATCGTCTATTTTCAAATCATCTTGAATTTATTGATATTGATAAAACGGTAAAAAAATTAATAGGAGAACAATATGAATGATTTTTTAGCTAGTATTATGGACTCTAGCGGATACAATCTGATTGAGGGTATCTCTTTGGAGCTATTTGGTAACGAACATGAATTTTTTCTTATTGAACATTTTGAGATAGGAGAAATTCAAGATTTTTTTAAAACTGAGAAATTAGAGAATTTGATTTCTCAGTTTCAAAAAGTAGATAATAAAATCCAAAAGAATACCTCCTTATTTATTTTAATAAAAGTAGATAATATTCATGAATTTTACAATCTCTACTTAAATAAAATACTATCCATTGAAGAGGACGAATACTATTTCAGGAAGTATGTTATTTTTTATACCGAAGAAGGTCTTGTAGAACTAAAGCCTGATGCTGATTCTTTACTTCAATACATTCAAGAAAACGATGATGATTCAGATGAAGAAAATTTATTTGATAAATTTGAGAAAAACATGTTTTTTGATGATAGCTATTTTATTGCTATGCAACTGATTATTAAGTTACCCTTTATTTCTCTCCCTCATTCCAATGACCACTTTGAAACAATTGAAGATAGAATAGAATCAAGAATCAAAACCGCGGAATTACTTCAGCAGGAAAAACAAGTAACTCAGATTTTAGAGTTGTTTAATAGTGATAAGATTGGTTCACAACTTGAAGATGCTACCATAATATATAGTTTACAACAAATTTTGGAGGATGGAGCTTGTGAAAATCAAGAAGATTTTACTTTATAATTTTAAGAATTTTAGACATGAAACGGTTATTGATTTTAGTGATAACATGACTTTCTTAGTTGGACCAAACGGATTTGGAAAGACGACGATTTTTGATGCAATAGAGCTAGGKTTGACAGGTGATATTTCTCGAATCAATCAAAATAATCCAGTGACTGGAGAAAATATCAAGTATAATAAACCTTTCTTCCAAAATGATATTTCTGAACCAGTGATTATAAAATTATGGTTGGAAAAATCAAATGTTAATCAATTGGTTCTTGTTCGAAAGTTGATAAATGATAGGCCAGACGGTGGAATTTTATACGCTCCGAAGAGGTCTATCGGTCAGTTTAAGTTGTTTCGGCAGGAAGAAGCAACTGATGAAAATTTTAGTAGCTTAGATAATGATATTAAATTGTCTGAAATAGAACAGACTACAATTGATAATTTTTTAGAG
>NZ_JAJEPD010000037.1:0-1137 GCF_020729765.1 Streptococcus sanguinis
TTCCGATATTCTGACCAAAAACTAATCTCGGTCTACTACTATCAGATTGATCACCATACGGATTTCTAAAGCCTATTTTAAATAAAGCAATCATAGCTCCTGAATTTCCTGACCGAATGTTGAGTGTTGGAAACTTGGAATTGGAAATCGAATTTGGTGAGATACTCTCATTTCTGTTCGTTTTTCCATCTGCGGTTATAATTATCTCCAGACCTTCTCCGTTTTTCCAGAYACCTGCTAAAGTCGCATAATCACCTTTCATAATGGCTTCAATGTCCAAATCTTGTTTCTCTACTGAGTCAGTAGTATATTTTTCCCACCACTTATCTTGATATTCTCTAAAACTAATTTGATTTGTTTGGCCAAATATTATTCTTTTTTCTGAACTAATATCTCCATTTGGTCCCTCAATATTTTCTGGAACCAAAAACACTGAAATTTCTTTACCCTCTACAGCTATTTGGTTTACTCCAATAAAATATGCTTCATAATAATCTCCTATTTTTCTAGGCAGTTTATTCTCATTCAACTTATATTGCATATGAGAAGAGCCACTCCAAAAATTCCAATCATTGCCTTTTCCAGTAATTCTTGGGAATACACTGGTTCGATTTTGAAAATAATCTTCAGGCTTATAAGCATATAAAGTAAATCCTGAATCAGCTATTGATTGTTCCAAATCGTCATTGGAATAAACACCGTCAAATGAAGATAAGTTCCCCTTGAGTACTAAGTCCTGGTCTTTGGCATTATCTGATTTAAAAAAATCTTTTTGATTGGAAAATATCATTTCATGGTTCAAATCACCATCAGATAAAGTAACTGTAACAAGTTTAGATTTCTCATCAAATACTTCAATAGTAATATTAAAACTATCATAACCATCAGATTTTTTCATTTTGCTAGTAGATGTTTTTTTCTTTTCCTCTTCTTTCCAACTAGTCTCAAAAATACCAGAAACCATACCATCGGATGTTTGATAGTCTATTTTCCACTTATGGTCAAGGGAACTAATTATAGCTTTACTGCCAGTATTAGAAATATACTCCCCTGTAATATCAACTTTATCTGAACTATATATATGCTCACTAACTTCTTTAGTATTTTTCGAACTATATTGCTTATAGACAAAAAAAC
>NZ_JAJEPD010000038.1:0-10935 GCF_020729765.1 Streptococcus sanguinis
CTGAGCCTGTAGTCGCAGCAAGGAAACAACGGTTTGCAAGTTATTCTTTACCCGATGGTTCATTTCACGAATGGTAGTTGTATGGGTTAAGAGCTGTGCTTCCTTTTCCTTGATGTCTGTAATATCCTTACAGATCATGACCACATTTTCACTCTCAGCCAGCAGATAGCGTTTTACCTTTACAGAAATCGCTAAAGAAGCCGGTTTGTCAAGACAAGCTATTTACAAACGACACTTTAATAACACTACTGAAATTATCGAATACATTCGCCAAGATATGGTAAAGCAAGCCTTTGCCCCCAACTGGAATAGCAACAATGCTGAAGCGGACTTAGATCCTTTCACTTTTTTGGCTCAAACGATTCTTCCCGCTATTTATGAGCAACGCCAACGCATTAAAATATTATATACTAGTTCTATCGATCCCTTGTGGAGCGATTTTATTACTGCCAGTTACAAGGACTGGATCGAGCAGAATTTAAATCTTGACCACCAAAAATTAGGTATTCCTGAAGACCTGGCCAATCAACTGCTGGCCGGCTGGATTAGTTCTCTTATCGAGAATTGGATCACTCAGGATGACCCCGTTCCTTGCAAGCAGTTCTCTAAAACATTTCTCAACCTTGTATCTTCACCCCTAACCAGCTTTGCTGCCTATGATAGTCCAGCTGGTCCTTCAAATAAAATTGTTATCGCATAACCAACTAGAAGAAAAACAGAGAAATGACAGAACCGGTCCTTGTAAGGGAAGACTGGTTTTTTAATATTTTTATATTAAATTTTAAAAATAATTGGACATTTCCTCTATAAAGTGTTATCATTTTAGTTGACAAGCGGTAAACTATTTCGTTGGAATTTGCTCTATTTTTAGACAAACCAGCAAGAACTTAATAAAAAAGAAGGAAGGTACTTATGCCCCAAGATACTCGAGACAAAGTCGTCAATGCCTTAATTGAGCTGGCAGAGCAAAATCCTGAAAAGTCTTATTTTACTTTTTCAGAGATTGCAAAACAAGCTGATCTATCGCGCCAGGCTATCTATAAAAAGCATTTTAGTAATGTTGAAGACATTATCCAATACATCCGCCAGACAATTATGACTCCGTTTTTGCCCCTGTATGAAAGCTACGAAGAAGGAAATGGAGAAAATCCATTCTGTTTCTTTGCCCAACATATGATTCCTACCCTATATGAACATAGGAAATGGATGAAGGTGCTCTACACTACAGCTATTGATCCTTTCTGGAGTGACTATCTATCTACCTTCTTCACTCAATGGGTCGTGCAAAATTTAGACATTGACTCTAAAAAATTGGGAATTCCAAAAGAAATGGCTACGGAAATTGTTGTTAGATGGATTAACTCCCTCATTGAAATTTGGATTATCAAAGAAGAGCCTATGCCTTCAGAGGATTTCGCCAAGCTCTTCCTGAATGTGATTTCAACCCCTATGGATCAGTTTATAACGCCTAACAGTGAAGCCTAATTMAACTCAAAATTATGAAGCCCGCCTAATTTAGGCAGGCTTTTTTGTCGGTAAAATTTCTTACTCTCCCAAAGAAAAGAGAGCAGATAGTCTTCTGCTCTCGTCAACATATAAGCTATAAAATTAAGCACCAAGCTTCGTTTAATCTACTCGATAATAGAAGCTACCTTGTTCGTCAAAGCTATTCAGGCCAACCCCTGTCCAGATTCTGTCTTGACCAGCATCGGAGTTGTCTGTAAAGTTTTCCTTGTCTGCGACCTTAACTCCCTTAGGAAGAAACTCAATCAGAAAACCTCCGCTTTCTCCGCCGTAGACACCTCCAGCAGCAGTGCCATAGTCTGTCAGAGAAGCTCCATACAATTCATAACCACTTGAAACCAAGCCCTTGTCATCAAAAACAAGCTGGTTGCCAGAAGCATCCTGCCAGGTTCCTTTAACGCTAGCATAATTACCATTTGCAAGTGCTGAAATGTCCATCGCTTCCTTCTTTTCCTTGTTTTTTTCTGTGCTCGCACTCTCTGAGCTAGCGCTGCTAGCCACTGAAGATGCTGCTGCAGTTGATTGACTGGATGCCTGCTCCACAGAACTTGTTACTGAGCCAGTACTGCTAGTAGGCGTTTCTGATTGATTCGTAGCACTGCCGTTTGAGCAAGCTGTCATAGCTAATAAAGCAGCTCCTGCTAGTAAAAAAGGTAAAGCTTTTTTCTTCATTTTTCTCCTCTTTCTCACGGTAAGATAAATCATGTGATTAGTAACATTATAGATTATTTTATCGCTTTTTACAAGAAGAATTCTAGCAGCTGGGCGGGCACAAAGCTACTGACTTTATTCATTCAGCTTCTGCCACATCCAGAACCCTGTAGATTGTTTTTGCCAGAGCCGCTTCATAATCAGATGCACCATAAGGCTTATCAGTCGTGACTTGGGCTGTCTGCTTTTCTAAGTCCACAACCACATCTGACACTCCCTCCATAGATAGGAAGTGCTGGGTAACGTGTTTGACACAATTTTGACAAGATAAGTTTTCTAATTGAACTGTTTGTTTCATAGATTCATTCCTCCGTATATTTCTTCATTTTAAAGCGTCCTAGACGCAGAGCATTGACGACAACCGACACTGAGCTCAAGCTCATGGCCAGACCAGCCAGCATAGGATTGAGCAAGGGACCGCCGAAAAGATGCAATAGCCCCATAGCAATCGGGATGCCTAGTGTATTGTAGGCAAAGGCCCAGAAAAGATTTTCCTTGATGTTGCGGATGGTCGCTTGGCTGAGCTTGATAGCCTTGACTACATCATGCAAATCACTATGCATGAGCACTACATCTGCCGACTCAATAGCCACATCGGCGCCAGAGCCGATGGCAATTCCAACATCTGCCTGGACCAGAGCCGGCGCATCATTGATACCGTCTCCTACCATAGCCAGTTTTTTCCCAGCTTCCTGTAAGTTCTTGATAGCAGCGGCCTTCCCATCTGGCAATACACCTGCGATGACTTTTTGGATTCCAGCTTTCTGGGCAATAGCTGTCGCGGTTTCTTCACGATCTCCTGTCAGCATGATAACTTCCAGCCCCATAGACTGGAGCTCCTGCACAGCCGACAGACTGCTGGACTTCATCTCATCTGCTACCGCTAAAATACCAGCCAGCTGTCCATCTACTGCGACAAACATGGCTGTCTTTCCATCTTGGGAAAGCTCCAACAACTGTTCTTGAAAGGCACTGCTGTCAATGCTCTTTTCTTTCATCAAGCTTTCATTTCCCACCAGAAGCTGTCTGCCCTCAACCTGAGCTGATAAGCCTCGTCCAATTACGGCCTCAAAATGACTGACAGACACTAAGTCAAGCCCCTCCTCTTCAGCAGCTTCCAAGATAGCCTGAGCCAAAGGATGCTCAGAATGCTGCTCAGCACTGGCTACGAGCCGTAACAAGTCAGAGCGATTAAAAGCACCTAAAGGCAACAAATCCGTCAGGCTGGGCTTACCAACCGTAATCGTCCCCGTCTTATCAAGAACAATAGTATCCAGCTGATAAGCAGCTTCCAAAGCTTGACCAGACTTAATCAAAATCCCATTTTCAGCCCCTTTGCCAGTCCCAACCATGATGGCTGTCGGAGTTGCTAAACCTAGCGCACAAGGGCAGGCAATGACCAGAACTGCGACAAAGATTGACAGGGAAAAGCTAAGACTCTCACCAGCTAGAAAATACCAGCCAAGAGCGGACAAAGTAGCCAAGCCCAGCACGATTGGGACAAAATAGAGCGAAATCTTATCGGCCAAAGCCGCTATCGGTGCCTTAGACCCTTGCGCTTCCTCCACTAATCTAACAATCTGAGCTAAGGTCGTATCCGAACCAACCCTAGTTGCTTGGTAATCAATACTACCATTTTGATTGATTGTGGCACTGGTAATGGTGTCGCCGACCTTCTTTTCAATCGGGACACTTTCACCAGTCATCATGGACTCATCCACAAAGGTCTGCCCCTCTATTACAAGGCCATCTACCGGCATACGCTCCCCTGGCTTGATACGGATAATATCTCCAACTCGGATATCCTCCGTATCAATGGTCACAGCCTCTCCATAGCGAATCACTGTCGCCTGACTAGGCACTAGCTCAAGCAGAGACTGAATTGCCTGAGACGTTCGACCCTTTGCTGAACTTTCCAGATATTTACCCAGAAGAACCAAGGCAATAATCACTGCAACAGACTCAAAATAAAGCTGATGAACAAAGGCATGATGGCCTAGAAAAACCTGACTGACTGAGTAGAGGCTGTAGAAAAATGCTGCGCTGGTCCCCACCGCAATCAAACTATCCATATTGGGATGTTGCTTGATAAGATTGCGAAATCCCCTCTGATAGAAACCACGACCAATCCACACAGCAGGCAGAGTCAAAAGTAGTTGTGACAGAACGAAGACCAAAGGGTGCGCCATATGGTCCAAGAAGCTAGGCAGAGGAAGACCGACCATACTTCCCATAGAGATATAAAGTAAAGGCAGAGCCGTAATCAAAAGAATCAGCAACTCTTGTTTCTTTTTTTGCAATTTCTGAGCTTTAATCTCAGCTTCTTCGCTTACATCAGACGGTCGGTCTTTTCCTTTTTCTTCTGCCTGATACCCAGCCTCAGCTACAGCATCCAGCACTTGCTGGCTATCAAATCCCGCCTTAGGAAGCAAACTGAGACGTTCTGTCGCCAGATTGACACTAACATCCTCGACCGTTTCCAAGTCCTTGACCGCCATCTCTACCGTCATAGCACAGGCAGCGCAGGTCATACCAGAGAGTTTGTATTCTTTCTTCTCACTCATCAATGCGTCTCCTTTCCGTGACCGCAACGACACTGGCCTTGAGGGCAGTGGCATTTGATTTCTAAAGGTGCCGAAGCTCTTTTCTTATCGATGACTTGGCTGAGCCGTTCCAAGTCCCCTTGACTAAACTGACTTCTCTCAATCATCGAAATCAAAAGATCTCCGTGTTTAGTATTACAGATATTGTCAAAAAGAGCCTGCCATGTACTTTCCAGATGGTCCGCTTCTAAAATCCGAGCATCGTAATAAAACTTACCCTCAATTTTTTCCATAGCGATAAATTCTTTGGTCTTCAGACGATTCAAAAGGGTCTTGATGGTTGCCGGCTTCCAGGAAAAATCGGCTTCCAAACGCGCTATAATCTCTGTACTGCGACTGTGTGGATAGGCCCATAACACACGCATCACTTGCCATTCTGCTTGGCTAATATTTTGCTGTTCCATTGTTTAACACTCCCTTATCATTTACGTTTGTAATCTAATTCTTTATTAGTTTACATTTGTAATCGTGATTTGTCAAGTATTTTTATCGTCATTTTCCGATATACAAAAAAAGAAGGCGGGATAGTCCCATCTTCTTAATTTATTTATATTAATGCGCCAACATCTCTTGGGCAATTTCTTGACCGGTCAACTTACTTGGATAGTAGGTTGGCCAGTTTTCCAGCTCATCAAAGAGAGCTTCCTGGCTTTCGCCTCCATAGAAGATGTGGAAGTGAGCTGCCTTGGTAGGTGCAATGTTGTGGTCGCTAAACTGAACATACTTGTACTCCCCAGCATCCGCGTCTGTCGCTTCAAACATAAAGCGAACTCCACGATTTCCCTTAGAGTAAGTCAGAGTATGCTTACCAACGTATTTATAAGTATATTTCTTGGATTTTCCATCTACTACAAATTCCATAGTCTTGTCTGTGATATTGATATTGGATACATCCGTCTTGTAGCCCTTGTCATAGTAGTCCTTGTATTCAGCTGCTGTCATTTTCCCAGTCAGCTTAGCCTTGTAGTCAAAGACTTGGTCCAAGGTCCCGTCTTTCAGATATGGGTAAACAGACTGCCACTCGCCAGCATAGTCAGACAAGGTCCGATCCTTGACGGCACTGTCTTCAAAGTAGCCGTTTTGAACTGTCTTATCGTCTTCTTCTTTCTCGGCTGCAATCTCCGCTCCCTCTTGGTCAGTTGTCTTCTTGAGAGCCTTTAGATTGGCCTGCATGATAGAAACATAGTCTGCCCCATCCTTGGTCTGCTCCTCGGTCAAGCTTTCCAGCGGATTCAAGACATCAAGTTCTACTCCTGTTTCCTTAGCCAGAGTAGAAGCCAGAGCCTGGGAAGCATTCTCTTCAAAGTAAATATACTTGATTTTATTTTTCTTGATATACTCGGTCAATTCAGCCAAGCGTGAAGCGGATGGCTCACTGTCTGGTGAAAGTCCAGAAATTGGCACCTGCTTCAAACCATAGTCCAATGCTAGATAGTTAAAGGCTGCGTGCTGAGTTACAAAGCTCTTTTGCTTGGCGTTGGCCAATCCATCTTCATATTCCTTGTCCAAGGCTTCCAGCTTCTTGATATAAGCCGCTGCATTTTTCTCAAAAGCAGCTTTCTTGTCAGGATAAGACTTGCTCAGGCTATCACGGATGTGCTCCACCATTTTAATAGCCCGCTTCGGAGATAACCAAACATGGGGATCATAGGCATGATGATGTCCCTCTTCCCCATGGTCGTGGTCTTCTTCCTCTTCACCGCTAGGCAGCAAGAGCATATTTCCAGTCGCCTTGATAACCGTTTCTTCCTTATTTTTCAAAGTTTTTAACAGATCAGGGACCCAAGTCTCCATATTTTCATTTTCATAGACAAAGGCATCTGCATCCTGAATCGTCGCAACTGCCTTAGCTGAAGGTTCATAATCATGCGGCTCTGTACCAGCCCCGATTAGAAGTTCAACATTGGCCTCATCTCCAGCCACCTGCTTGGTAAACTCATAAACAGGATAAAAAGTCGTGACAATATTGAGCTTGCCATCTGCATTTTTTTGATTGGAACAAGCTACTAAGAAAATACTCAGTAAGCCTGCTAATAGTAAGCTAATTTTTTTCATTTTCTGCTCCTATTTCATAAATTTTTTGACTAGATTGACCAGCAAGAACAAGCTGACGAAAATAATCGTAATGCTAGCGCTAGCTGGCGTCTCTGCATAGTAAGAAATATAAAGTCCGGCAATCATACCAAAGAAACCAATAGCATTTGCCAGCAAAATGACCGACTTGAAATTTTTCCCAATCCGCAGGGCAATACTGGCCGGCAAGACCATAATGGTCGAAACCAGCAAGGCTCCCGCAGCTGGAATCATGAGGGCAATCGCAACGCCCGTCACGATATTGAAGAGAATGGACATGGTCCGCACAGGCAGCCCATCCACAAAGGCCGTATCCTCATCAAAGGTCAAGATGTACATAGGCCGAATGAAGAGGAAGGTTAAAACAAGTACTACAGCGGCAATAACAAAAAGAGAAATCACCTGCTCCCTACTGATAGTCACAATGGAGCCAAACAGATACTGGTCCAGACTCATCGAGCTAGAACTCTTGCCCTTACTCATAACAATCAGGGAAATAGCTAAGCCGGTTGACATGAGAATGGCCGTTCCGATTTCCATGAAATTCTTATAGATAGTTCGCAGGTACTCCAAAAAGACTGCTGCAACAATGACGACAAGCACCGTTGTGAGAGTGGGCGATAGTCCAAGAACCAAACCAAAAGCCACACCTGCCAGTGAAACGTGGCTGAGCGTGTCACTCATAAGGCTCTGCCGACGTAAAATCAGGAAAGTCCCCAGAATCGGTGAGAAGAGGCTCATGGCAATAACTGCCAAGAAGGCCCGCTGCATAAAATCATAGGAAAACAGATTAAGCATGGCTCACCTCCTGACTATTGTCGCTTTCATGCACATTGAAACAGCGCCAAGGTGAGTCCTGATTACGGACCAGGTGAATGTTGCGGTCAGCATATTTACGAACTTCCTCCGGATCGTGTGTAATCATCAAGACAGCTTTCCCATGCTGATGAGCACTATGGTGCATGAGCTTGTAAAATTCATCCTTGCTGCCTGCATCCATCCCTGTTGTCGGCTCATCAAGGACAAAAATATCCGGATCCGAAGCAAACATCCGAGCAATCACAGCCCTCTGCTTTTGCCCGCCAGAGAGAGAACCAATCCTCTTATCCCGATGTTCCCACATTCCAACTGACTCCAGACTTACCTTGATATGTTCCTCATCATGCTCATTCAAACGACGAAACCAACTCTTACGCGGATAACGTCCCGACTTGACAAACTCATATACCGTACTAGGAAAACCAGCATTAAAGCTAGCAATCTGCTGAGGTAGATAAGCAATCCGCAGTTTCTTGCCTCGCACATTAGTCTTGGAAATCTTAACTTCCCCATGCTTAGGCTGTAAAATTCCCAAACTAGCCTTGATAAGTGTCGTCTTAGCAGCTCCATTTTCCCCCGTCAAGGTGACAAACTCACCGCTATCTAGAAAATAATGAATATGCTCTAGTACAGGCTCCTTGTCATAGTAAAAGGAAAGATTATCCACTGTGATATATCTCATTTACCAATCTCTCCCACTAAGGCTTCCAAGAACTTCGCAATCACCGCCTGTTCACTAGCAGAAAACTGCTCTGATAATTTTTGATACGTCTCCAAAGTATGTGCGTGATGATGCTGATGTTCCTTTGCAATCGGCTGCGCTAAGTCAGTCAAACGGTAAAAGGTAACCCGTGCATCTCTCTTATCTTTAAAGGCTTGCAGCATCTCTTGCCGAGCCAAAGATTTCACAGCCTTGGTCACAGCAGCTTGACTCACATTCAGTTTTTTGGCTAAATCAGAATTTGTCAAAGATTCCTCAGACAAAAGCATTAAAATATGCTCCTGCGTATTGGTTAAAGGCGCATCACTCGTGCAAGAACCAATCAGAATCTCATGCTGATTTTCTGCTTTCAAAATAACTTCATTTAAAAATTGATCGATCTTCTCTGCTAAATGAGACATTTCCTCCTCCTTCTCTTAACCAGTTAAAGCTTTACTGGTTAATTATACCATAAAAAAGAAAAGAGTCAAGAATTTTCAGTAAAAGTAAGATGCTTTTCACAAAAAATATTTAATCATACAATTAGATTCTTAAGCCCTAAATAAAACTCAATCAGAGAATAAAAAGGAACAAACCGAGCTGACTCTTATTAGAGTTCTAGATCTCATAAGCAATTTAGTTGAGTGTGGATTTACAAGTAAAATCATGATTCAATCTTCCGCATTACCTTACAAAWAATTACTAAAGAGAAAACAAAAAAACGAAGTAAAAATACTCCGCTAAACTTAAGCTATACCGGCGGCCGGTAAAAATTACTTAAAAGTAAGCAAATACAAAAGAAAGAAGCTAGATAAATCAAGGTTTTGTCACTTATTTAGTAGTATATAAATTTTAAAGGTTGACCAAATGGGTGACCAAATTTTTTAAAATGGATAAAATAAGATGCAACAGTTTTGGGACTATACATTTTATTTTATCTATTTTATGGTATAATATTCATATAAGATTTGGAGGTAGAGAGATGGAAGAAAAATTATTTAATAAAAAATTTGTTTGGAGTATTCTTGGAGGTGTTGCTGCTGTAGCTCTTGTTGTGTATTTGATTATCATTAATAGTACTGGTGGGGTAACCAATTTGGGCAATAGCTTAGATGGCACTTACTATGTTTATCACCGTAATAGCAATACAGTCATTGAAGATAATACGTTGAAAATTGATRGGAAGATAGCTTTGTTTAAAGATGCTTATTCTACGAAATATGGTGATGAAAGTGAGGGGGACATGTGGCGTGTGGATACTGAAAAACGGGTGATTGTAGTTCAAGAAACAAATTTACATGAATATCCTTATGTTTTGAAAGATGGTGTTTTAACATTTAATAATGATTCATACGTGAAGGAGGATTCAGAGATTTATAAGAAGGCTAAAAAAATGAGTGAATGGGATTATGAAAACGACTAGTAAAGATTAGTCGTTTTTATTTTGTAGATCATATAAGGCAAAATTGACAGCTCGTTGAACTTCTTTTTCAGTCATTTTTTTGCTATTCCAGGCATACCAGAGAGTTTTACCTCGGTCATATTTGGACCAGGTCTTAATATTGGGGAATATTCTTCTTACTTTTTGGCAAAAGGATTGATCTTTAAGCTCTGGTAATTCTTTGTGAGTAATAAAGCCTTTTTTATCTAATAATAGTTTTAGTCTGTCAGTGGCAGCTACTTGAATTTTTTCATAGTTGCTGATGATATTGTCTTTGATAACTTCCAAAAGTGTTAAAAACTTTTGTTTAGCAGCTGTGCCAGCTCTATAGCTTGTGACAAGTCCTTTAGCTTTAGGATAGGTTATATCTGTATAGTGCTGAAATAATTGAGTTAATCGAACTTCTAGGGCTTTGTTTGAAACAGATAGGTCGTGCATGACTTCTTGATAAGATTTTTTTTGGTAGAAAATTTTAGTCAGGAGCACAATGTCTGGCATTAAAATAATAGAAGCAAAGTAATCTGCTTCTAGTTCCTGAGTGGTTTTATTTGCTAAACTTTCTGTAAAAAAATTTCCATTATGCTTTAAAACAAGGTGGCCTAATTCATGACACTTTGTGAAATTTTGTCTCTCTTGGATGCAATCTTCTTCATAAGAGATAGAAATTCCTTGGGAATCAATCATAGTAATACCTGAGATTAGATCATTTTCAATATGATGTTCTAAAACCTTGAAATTGTATTTTTCTTTCATCGCTTGAAAGTACGTTTCAAAGGAATAGCTGAGTAAAGAAATATTACTATGATTGATTCCCAAGGAATTTCTATCTCTTATGAAGAAGATTGCATCCAAGAGAGACAAAATTTCACAAAGTGTCATGAATTAGGCCACCTTGTTTTAAAGCATAATGGAAATTTTTTTACAGAAAGTTTAGCAAATAAAACCACTCAGGAACTAGAAGCAGATTACTTTGCTTCTATTATTTTAATGCCAGACATTGTGCTCCTGACTAAAATTTTCTACCAAAAAAAATCTTATCAAGAAGTCATGCACGACCTATCTGT
>NZ_JAJEPD010000039.1:0-2416 GCF_020729765.1 Streptococcus sanguinis
GAAATAGGTTATATTATTGAGACGCCTTATTCTTATCCAGACTTAACTGTGAGAGAAAATTTAGAAATCGTTAGTAAATTAAGAGGGGTTAATAAAGATAATATTGACTGGGCAATTGAAAAATTAAAACTAAAGCAATATGAACATAAACAGGAGAAGCATCTTTCTTTAGGAAATGTTGCGCGTTTAGGAATTGCAAAAGCGATTATTCATAAACCTAAAATCCTAATTCTTGATGAGCCAACAAATGGATTAGACCCTTTTGGAGTTATTGAAGTTAGAGAATTATTAAAGGAATTGGCGAATAATCTGGGTACAACTGTTCTTATTTCAAGTCATAAKCTGRAAGAAATATCTAAAATTGCTACTAGGATAGTTATTGTACATGAGGGCAGACTTATAAGAGAAGTTGAAAGCAATGAATTAGAGCAGTACTTAGAAAAGAAGTTACTAGTAAGTGGCTCTAATAATAAGGCCATGAAAGAAGTATTATCTAATCATGGCTATCAAGTAAATATTCAATCAGACACAGAAAATAATATCCATTTCTTGGAATTAAATGATAGAAAATCTGTGGAATATCCGGAAGATGTTGCTACATTGCTGGTTCATGCAGGTTATCCACCCAAATCGCTGGCTGTTGAAAAAGAAGATTTGGAGCATTATTTCTTAAGAATACTGAATGACTATAATGGAGGTGTTTCGAATGAAAAAGCTTAGTTCCTGTATTTTAATTGAATGGAGAAAGTTAATAAAATCAAAACTTTCCATTGTAACTGCTTGTTCTATCTGTTTAGTTCCTTTTATTGTTGGCTTGTTTGCAACTATGATGAAATATCCAGAGAATTTCAAAAATCTTGGTTTGATTTCTGCAAAAATGGAAATGATGAGGATAACAGACTGGTCGTCGTACTTAATGACCGTATCACAAGTCATTTCTGTTGGGGGATTGCTCATTTTTGGATTTACAGCATCTTGGATTTTTGGTAGAGAATATTCTGATAAAACGATGATAGACTTATTAGCACTCCCGATAAGAAGAGATACAATCGTATTATCCAAGTTTATCGTTATCGCTCTATGGAGCTATATTCTATCAATTTTTGCACTTTTATTGGGATTATTAGCTGGTAATTTGATTGGACTTGAGGGTGGGAGCTTAACGGTGATTCTCAAAGGTATACTTACTTTTGGTTATTGCACCACTCTTACGATCGTACTCTCTACTCCAGTGGCCTTTTTTGCTTGTTTAGGCCGGGGATATTTGTCACCATTGGCATTTATCATTTTTACTATTATTTTTTCTCAGCTTGGTTCTGCTCTTAACTTTGGAAAATACATTCCATGGGCGATTCCTGCACTCGCAAGTGGTATTGCAGGAAAAGCACTATTGAATTTTGGGAGCATTGTCAGTTTATTTGGGGTAAGTATTCTAGGTCTTATCGCAACAATAGCTTGGTGGAGATATGCTGATTACGATTAAAATGAAGTGATGAAAATGCTAATAACACGAAACTAAGTCTTATTCATTTCCATTCAAAACAACCCCTCMTCTTCAGATTGAAAAACAAGAGGGGTTATTTTATGACAATCGAAAGTTTTGGGGGAGAGGGGACTATGTGAGTATCGTTGGTCTAAATAAAAAGATAGTTTCTAATATACGTGATTGGAAAAAAATGACCTTGTCTTTGATAAGTTAAGTGTCAAAGCATTCTCAGATGGCAGTTTTAGAACAAGGTAAAATCCCGTTGTTATGGGCATTAATCAAACGAACATAGCATTGATCCGAACGAAGTTCAGCGAAGATCTTTAGACGTCGCTGGAGGGAAATTGCATATAGCCGGTGTACAAGTTACCTGTTTTCACGGGTGGTTATGATTTCTCAAAATGAGCAAAAAAACAGTAAACCTTTGTGATTTACTGTTTCTCAAATCGTTATATTCAATTATACAAACTGGGATTTTTAGATTTTAACCCTTAAGGAAAATAAAATGGGCTATTCTCCTGAAGCATATTCTATAATATTATGGCTTAATACAAAGTGTAGCTATATAGTCATTTCCATAACGTGATAATCTATGTCTTTTGTCACACGATTCATAAAAATCTATCATAGCGAGACCATTTTTGAGTTGTCCTCTAATCTGAGTTTCTAAGGTATGGCTAAATTCATATCCATATTCTGGATTTATGGTTATCTTGCCTTCCTCTTCAAGCTCTTTTGAATTAAAAGGTATTGAAAACTTTAAAAGTAATTCCTCATCAGGTTTGTCCCATACAATGTCAGCATCATACATGTATATCCAGGGGTTCATAAATCCGACCATTAACAGTCCACCCTTTTTCAATACTCGAGAGGCTTCTTTATACATATTTTCTAAACCTTCTATATATACATTTGAGACCGGATTAAAAA
>NZ_JAJEPD010000040.1:0-1729 GCF_020729765.1 Streptococcus sanguinis
TTTCAGACAATTTAATATCATTATCTAAGCTACTAAAATTTTCATCAGTTGCTTCTTCCTGCCGAAACAACTTAAACTGACCGATAGACCTCTTCGGAGCGTATAAAATTCCACCGTCTGGCCTATCATTTATCAACTTTCGAACAAGAACCAATTGATTAATTTCAGACAATTTAATATCATTATCTAAGCTACTAAAATTTTCATCAGTTGCTTCTTCCTGCCGAAACAACTTAAACTGACCGATAGACCTCTTCGGAGCGTATAAAATTCCACCGTCTGGCCTATCATTTATCAACTTTCGAACAAGAACCAATTGATTAACATTTGATTTTTCCAACCATAATTTTATAATCACTGGTTCAGAAATATCATTTTGGAAGAAAGGTTTATTATACTTGATATTTTCTCCAGTCACTGGATTATTTTGATTGATGGGGGATATAAACTTGCTAAGATTTTTAATCTGTTTAACTATATTCAGCAAGAAGAAACGACATTTTTCTTGAAAAAATCTGAGAAAGATAGAAGTAACGATCTCTCATTTTTGGTAAAACCTGATGAGATAGAAGATAGAATAAGTAAGATTGAAAAAGTAAATAAAGCTATCAACGATAATCTGAAATCCCTTACTGAGCAACAAGAGAAACTTACCCAGCAAGAACTGGATAACATCCCCTATCAAAGGTTGTTTAATCAACAGGTCTTTCAGTTTGATAAAGAAAGTCCGTTTTCTGTAGACAACCTCAGTCAGTCAGATGATTTTAAAGTTACTATTCAAAAGATTATTGAATTTAAACAGAGTTTTTCTATTTCTGAATATCAACGAAAGTTGGAAAGAGATAAGCGAAAGAAAGAAATCAATACTATTGATAGCGCTTTACGCTTTGCTATTTTATTTCCACTTATTCAAAGACCTAATTATCAATGGCAGTGGGAAAAATACACTATAGATAATCCGAGATTCTTTGAATACGTACTTTTAGAAAATTACCTTCAAACATTTGAGACTATCACTCATGAATATAGGCGAAAACAACAATTAAATCAATACTGGGAGAATCTATCTACTGATATTAATCAAATGACAGCGCAGACTTTTCAGTATGTTCAAAATGATAGGTTATCAAATGATTTTGAATCACTTAAAGTTCAATTAACAAGCTACCAGACGCTAAGAGAAAGTGTTGGACAAGCAGATAAAAATTTAAGTGATTTACGACAGTTACGGAGAAAATTAGGTGAAAAATTTGGTGAGCTAAGACAACATAATCATGTTGATGAAGATAAATGTCCATTTTGTAACAATCAGTTTGATTCTTTCGTTGACTTGAAGAGTTCTTATAATAATTATACAGATTACCTGACTGAAATTTCATCTAGAGATAGTCAGCGATTACAAGAAGTTCAATTATCATTGAATTCAAGAATCCAACAAGTGAAGCAAAAAATCACTGATGAAATAAACAGTCTTACTACCAACATAGATAAAAAACTATTAGATAGATTACAAGAATTGAGCGGTTCGTACCAAAGTTATTCTAAATATCTTGAGGATTTTAAAATTTTTATTCAGTCGTATACTAATATGGCACCTTATCAACTGGAGAATTTAGAATTTGATAACTATAATCATCAGTATCAATCTAGCTTACAAGAGTTTCGATCTAAATTGGTAGTTGATGATGATGTTTATAGGGTTTTAGATATTAATAGTCTGGAAAATATA
>NZ_JAJEPD010000004.1:0-666 GCF_020729765.1 Streptococcus sanguinis
TTTATTTCATATTTGTAATTTGTTTTGCGATAAACTTCATACTGACGATGCGAATAACGGTTTTCTATAATTTTTGCCCCTGCAATTCTGCAATTTTTGAAAACCGTTATTCGCATCGTCAGTATGAAGTTTATCGCAAAACAAATTACAAATATGAAATAAAACAACGGGTATATTTTCTAATCGAGAACTCAAAAAATTTTGAAGATTTTAAGAAAAAAGCTAAAGCTTTACATTTAAAAATTGATTTTAGACACAAGCATGTTACTTTTTTTATGACTGATTCAAATATGAAACAAGTCGTACGTGATAGTAAATTAAGTAGAAAACAACCTTATAATGAAACTTATTTTGAGAAAAAGTTTGTTCAAAGGGAAATCATAAACATCTTAGAATTTTTACTTCCGAAAATGAAGAATATGAATGAATTGATTCAACGAGCAGAAAATATACCCGTTGTTTTATTTCATATTTGTAATTTGTTTTGCGATAAACTTCATACTGACGATGCGAATAACGGTTTTCTATAATTTTTGCCCCTGCAATTTTGTTATTCGCATCGTCAGTATGAAGTTTATCGCAAAACAAATTACAAATATGAAATAAAACAACGGAACAACGGGTATATTTTCTAATCGAGAACTCAAAAAATTTTGAAGATTTTAA
>NZ_JAJEPD010000041.1:0-152756 GCF_020729765.1 Streptococcus sanguinis
CAGCTCGTAGATGTTAAAAAAAGCGAGAACGGTAGTCCTGATGCAGAAGTTGTCTATAATACAGAAATTAGGAAAGGAGACTTTTTAGAATGGCCTTAACAGACGAGAGCATACAGGAATTACAAGTTGAAGTTCTTAATATAATAAAAGAAGAAAAAAATGGGAATGAGTTCTCACTTGATGAGAGCGGAAAGAAATATAAACTGATTAACGAAGTCAACGAAACCACCCAAGCTATTGCTGTTGCGCCTCTTGATAAGGAAGGGAATCCAGATTTCAGTCAAACTACTATTGTTGTTGCTGGTACTCAATCACCTAATAACGAAAATAATAACCATGTTACAGAATCAGTATTCAATGCGGTAATAGCAAGAAATCAATTAACAGAACAGACAAAGGACGTTCGAGAATTTTATAATCAATCATTAGCTAGTGCTAAAAAAATGGCTGGCAAAGGACAAGAAGTTGATATCAGTAATATGTCGGGATTTAGTCAAGCGGGACCAGCAGTTGCTAAAGTAGCTGCGGAAATGAAAGTCCAAAAGATTACAAATTTCATGGACTGGGGTGCGTGGAATTCGTTGACAAAAAATACAGCCGACTATAGAGGTATTAGTGATGAAGAATTAGCATATATTAATAAACACTTACATTCATACAGTGATCAAGGGAAAGATTTAACAAGTTGGGATGGTCATGGAGGGATCATTCCGTATGGAAAAGTATTTACTGTAGAGGGAAAACATCATAATGCTGGGTTACCAAAGATTAAAGGTAATAGGCCAGATTTTGAATGGTATGAAAAAAATGGTCTTTTCTGCTCTGGCATGACCGAAAAGCAAGTCAAAAAGATTGCAAAACTTAAAGCAAAAATGTACGAAATAAATGCCGCAACCGCAAATTATGGATTAGACTATGCAAAAAAAAATCCTGATCATTATGTCCTTGAGTATTTAAAGGAATATGGAGACTTCGCTCCTGAGCCTTCTAAGCAGGATTTAATCGCTATAAATAGAGAATACATTGATGAATTGCATGCCTCGTTAAGAACCAGTTCTGGTGACAAAACAATTAGTTTAAGAGAGGAACTCGTTCGTACAAGTGCTCAAACTGCTCAGCTTCAAGCTGAGGTCTATGAGCAAGAGATTAAAGATAAGTTAGCAAGTGCAAAATCAAAAGTTGAGGCGCACATCTCAGAACTAAGAAACGCATCTTTTACATTAGCTCACAACCTTTCATCTGGAGAAGTAGAAGATCTCTTGTCTGAACTGACCTTATCCAAAGCTTGGAATGGCGGAACAGAAGCCTCTACTCTCGCCTCAGCAAGTGCATATACGACTAAAATGACGGAAATCGCTGGTAATTTAAACAAGGCCGCTGATAATATCGTAGCGATTGATCAAAAAGGCGCCCAGATTTTCGAGAAAAGCTAGGAGGAAGAGCATGATTGAACCAAATACAGAAGATCGAGCTGAAGCCGAACGTATAAAAAAAGAATATTTAAAGATTCAGGAACGTATTGCTATTCGTGGTTTAATTTCAGCTAAAATAGCTGTCCTTCTTGAAGAAAGTCAAGCTTTGCAGAGTTGGCTAGATAGTCAAGCAGATACTATGAAAACTTTTGCCTCTACTCAAGTACCTGCTGACTTATCTGCGGCATTCACAGGTGGAGCAGCAGATTCAATCAAGGAGGTACTAGGCGCTGTTCCTAAGCCTAGTTTGACCAGCCCTATCTTATAGGAGGCTTTATGGAAATTCAAAAAAAGATTGATCGTCTTGATGATGATCACATAGCCTTTCGTAAGAAAGTTAGTGAGTATGAGTGGGATTACCAAGATATGAGACGAGAGGCTAAAAATGTTTCAGAGCAAATGAGCGAATGGATATTATCTTTTTGTCGTAATAGTCCTGATACCGTGCCCTCATATGAATTAAGACAAATAGAAGAAAATAGAGAAAATTTCGAGAGAAAAATTCAGCGTTATGAAGAACGGCTAAACAAAACTTATCATGAAGAAAATCGAATCTATAATAAAAAATTAGAGGAACTTGAGAAAGAAAAGAAGAACTCTTGACCTTTCTTCCATTTTCATAAACCTTATGGACAGGTCCTACCTGTCTTTTTGTTTGCATTTATTCTGCAACGAAATCTTCTAAATATGATACAATAATAACAGATTATAAGCGGACAAGGGTGGCGGAGTAATCTTGCCATGTTGTTCGCTAGATGAGGAGAAGCTGATGCAAGCAGTTAAACATTTTATTGAAACATTTGTTCCTGAGCACTATGATCTCTTTTTGGATCTGAATCGTGCCGACAAGACTTTTTCAGGAAAGGTGACCATTACTGGGGAAGCTAAGACGAGTAAGATTTCCCTACATCAAAAAGATTTGACAGTTGAAGCTGTAGAGGTGGCTGGCCAAGCTCGTCCTTTCACTCTTGATAAGGACAATGAAGCTCTTTATATCGAGCTGGAAGCAGCTGGTCCTGTAGTGGTGACAATAACTTATACTGGTAAGATTACGGACAATATGACCGGAATTTACCCATCTTACTACACGGTAGATGGTGTGAAAAAAGAGATTATTTCTACGCAGTTTGAGAGCCACTTTGCCCGCGAAGCCTTTCCGAGTGTGGATGAGCCAGAGGCTAAGGCAACTTTTGATTTGGCTTTGAAATTTGACCAAGCTGAGGGTGAGTTGGCCCTGTCTAATATGCCGGAAATTGATGTTGAAAACCGCAAAGCGACTGGCGTTTGGAAGTTTGAAACGACTCCACGTATGTCTTCCTATCTCTTGGCTTTTGCTGCAGGTGATATGCAAGGAATTACTGCTAAAACCAAGAATGGAACTTTAGTAGGAGTTTATGCGACCAAGGCCCACCCAGCCAGCAATCTAGAGTTTGCTTTGGACATTGCGGTTCGCTGTATTGAATTTTACGAAGAATACTACGGAGTCAAGTATCCTATTCCTCAGTCCCTTCATGTGGCTCTGCCAGACTTTTCTGCTGGGGCTATGGAAAACTGGGGCTTGGTGACCTATCGGGAAATTTATCTGCTGGTGGATGAAAATTCAACAGCTCTGAGCCGTCAGACAGTTGCCTTGGTTGTTGCACACGAACTAGCCCACCAATGGTTCGGAAATCTAGTGACCATGAAGTGGTGGGATGACCTCTGGCTCAATGAAAGCTTTGCCAATATGATGGAGTATGTCTCAGTTGATGCGATTGAGCCTGGCTGGAAGATTTTTGAAGATTTCCAGACCAGTGGAGCTCCTTATGCCCTCAAGCGTGACGCGACAGATGGTGTCCAGTCGGTCCATGTAGAGGTCAAGCATCCTGATGAAATCAATACTCTTTTTGATGGAGCGATTGTCTATGCCAAGGGTAGTCGTCTCATGCACATGCTGCGCCGTTGGCTGGGAGACGATGCCTTCCGTAAGGGGCTAGGCGCCTACTTTGAGAAGCATCAGTATGGAAATACCATCGGTCGTGACCTTTGGGATGCTCTTTCTCAAGCTTCTGGCCGTGATGTAGCTGCCTTTATGGATGCTTGGTTGGAACAACCGGGTTATCCAGTTGTCACTGCTAAGGTTGAAAATGACTGCTTGATTTTGACCCAGAAGCAGTTCTTCATTGGAGAGCACGAAGACAAGGGCCGTCTCTGGCCAGTACCGCTCAATAGCAACTGGCAAGGACTTCCTGATACTCTGACGACAGAAAGACTGGAAATTCCTAATTATGCAGCCTTGGCAGCGCAAAATGAAGGAGCTCTGCGTCTTAATACAGAAAATACTGCCCACTATATCACCGATTATCAAGGTGAGTTGCTGGATGCTCTTCTGAATAATCTCAGCTCTTTGGACAATATCAGTAAACTGCAAATCGTGCAGGAGCGCCGACTTCTGGCAGAGTCAGGTAAGATTTCCTATGCGGACCTGCTACCAGTCATCAGCAAGTTGGCAAACGAAACTTCTTATATGGTAGTTTCAGCTGTTTCCCAAGTGCTGGAAGGGTTGAATCGTTTTGTGGATGAAGACAGTCAGACAGAAGAAGATTACAAAGCCTTGCTGAAAATTCTCAGTCAAAGTAATTTCGACCGTCTTGGTTTTGAAAAACAAGAGGGAGAAAGCGATGAGGATGAGATGGTTCGTCAACTGATTGTGGGTAATATGATTAAGGCTGATGATGAGATAGCTAAAGCTCAAGCAAGTCAGATTTTTGAACGCTATCGTGATAATTTGGAAAAACTCCCTGCCGCTATTCGTTTGCAGGTATTGGTCAACCAAATCAAGCATCATGAAAGCAAGGAGCTGACTAAGCTTTATCTGAACCTATATGTCGCTTCAAATGATGGAAGCTTCAAAAATGCTCTTTCTACAGCACTTTCTTATACGAAGAACAAGGAAACCTTGGATGAACTGTTAGCGACTTGGAAGGATAAATTTACTGTAAAACCGCAGGATTTGTCAGCTTGGTATGCCCGTTTCCTCAGCCGAGATTTTACTCAAGAAGCAGTGTGGACTTGGGCGCGTGAGAATTGGGACTGGATCAAGGCAGCGCTAGGTGGCGATATGAGCTTTGATAGCTTTGTCATTAGTCCAGCAGTGGTCTTCAAGACAGAGAAGAGATTAGCAGAATACAAAGCCTTCTTTGAGCCGCAGTTGGACGATATGGCGATTAGCCGAAACATCAGCATGGGAATCAAAGAAATCGCCGCGCGTGTTGAACTGGTGAAGCGCGAGAAAGAAGCAGTGGAAAAAGCAATTCGAGCCGCAATCTAATGGATTTAATTAAAATAACTAGAAAGTCTGAGATAGGATAATATCTCAGGCTTTTTCTTTATCATTTTGAGTATTTAAACATTGCTAATATGCCTTTGCTTTGATAAAATAGAAAAGTATGTGAAATAAACAGGCAACTGTTTAAAGGAGAAATGGAGTTTATATGGAAAAGAAAATAGTATATGGCTTCCGCAAGAGCCGCCTTTCTAAGGGCTTGTGCGGAGCTGTTTTGGGTGCGGCTTTGTTGGTAGCTGCCGGATCAGTTCAAGCAGAGGAAAAGGTATCTTCAGCAGCAGATCAGTCTGCCCTTTCTGAAGCTACTCTTTCGCCAACCGAAGCATCCCAGACAACTGCTGCCCCTGCTCAGTCAGAGCCAGTTAATCAAGACAAGCTTCCCTTGGAGGTTTCCCATGCAGACTTGGACCAAGCTGTGGCAGAGGCCGAGAAAGCGGGAGTTCAGCTAAAGCAGGAGCCAACTGTTGATTTAGGAACAGCTAGAAATCCAGAAGAAGCTGCTAGTAAACGGGAGAAAGCGCAATCAGATTATGCGACCCAAGTCAAGGAAATACGTGAAACCACAGCAGCTTATCAAGAGCAACTGAAGACTTATGAGAAAGAACTCAGTCAGAAAGAGTCTGCCAATCAAGCCTTGAAAGACCAATATGACAAGGCTTTAGCTTCCTATGAACAAGAGTCCAGCCGTATTCAAGCTGAAAATGCTCAGCTTCAGGCGGAATATGAGCAGAAACGAACGGCTTATCAGGCAGAATTGAGCCGTATAGTAAAAATCAATCAAGAGAAAGAAGCCTCCTATAAAGCAGCTTTAGCAACCTATCAAGAGGAGCGTTCACGGATTTTACAAGAAAATGCTCAAGCAAAAACAGCCTACCAAACTGCTATGGAGAGCTATGCTACAGAGCTGAAAGCTACTCAGGAGAAGAATGCAGAAGCAAAGCGTCGCTATGAAGCAAAGCTTGCTCAGGTCTCAGATCACAATGAAGCTGCTCAAGCTGAAAATGCAGCCATTGCAGAACGAAATCAGGCAGCTGAAAAAGGCTATCAGGAAGCAGTCAAGCAGTATGAAGCTGAAGTATCCAGACTGGCTCAGGTTAAGGCAGAAAAAGAAGCCGTTTATCAAGCTGCCTTGGCTGATTATGAGAAAGAGTTGGCTAGAGTTCATAAAGATAATGCCGAGCTAGAACAGCAGTATCAGTCAGAATTGACGACTTACCAACAGGAAGTAGAACGCATTCAAAGAGCCAATCAAGCAGCAAAACAATCTTATGAGACGGTCTTGGCTAAAATCCAAGAGCAGAATAAAGAGATTGAGGCGCAAAATCTAGCTATTCAGAAGAAAAATCTAGCCTTAAAGGAGCAGTATCAGGCTGATTTAGCTGCTTATCAAGAGCGATTGGCTGAGATTCGTCAAAAAAATCAAGCAGCAGAGAAAGACTATGAGAGCAAATTAGCTGCTTATCAAAAGAATCGCTCTGAAATCGAGGCGGCCAATGATGCCAAAGCGAGAGATCATCAAGCAGCTTTGACTGCCTATCAATCTGAACTTGAGCGTGTCCAAGCTGAAAATAAGAAGCGGCAAACTGCCTATGAGACAGAAAAAGCAGAAGTAACAGCCCGTAATGCTGCCATTGAAGCTGAAAACGCCCAGATTCGTCAGCAAAATCAGGAAAAACAAGAGCTTTATAAAAATCAATTAGCTCAATATGAGCAGGATATAGCTCGAATCACTGAAAGCAACCAGAAAAGTCGGGAAGCATATGAGAAAGCCTTGCTTACCTACCAGGAGGCGACTGCTCGGATTGAGACGGAAAATAAGAATAAACTAGCTGCTTATCAGGCTGACTTAGCGACCTACCAAGCAAATCTTGCAAGAATTGAAGCAGAAAATCAAAGACTAAAAGAAGATTATGATGCAAACCTTGCGGCTATTTCAGCGCAGAACGTAGTGATTGAGCAGGAAAATGCAAGCATTAAGGAAAAAAATGCCCGCTTGAAAGCTGACTATGATAAGCTGTTGGAAGAATATATGAAGGCAAAAGCTGCCTATGATACAGCCAAAACTAAGTATGATGCAGCTCTTGTAACTTTTGAGAGAGAGTTGCAGGAAGCTGAAGCTAAGAAATATGAAGAAGGCTATCTCAGTAAGGTTGAAAGCCAGCCTTTTGTTTTCAAATCTGAGCCCCAGGCTGTCTTGACGCTTGATCCCTCTATTAGAACCTATACGAATGATGAGCTGACTGATGAGGTTCGTTCTTGGGGAATGGATCAACAAGGAATAACTGCTTTGACCAGTGTTTTAAAAGGGAAAGAACATCAGACTAAAGTCATTTTACAAAAAGATGTGCCTCTGGTAGCTACTTATACTAATATCAAAAATTCCAGTATTCAGGGCAAGAAAATCGCTAAAGTTGTCTACACTTATACTCTGAAAGAATCAACGAAGAGTCAGGATAAGCTTCCAGTTTTCTTAGTTAAGGATCCGACCTTGACTGTCTGGACCTTGGATTTTTATGGCCATTCTCGGGTCAATGTCCAAGCGGAGTTTTTCGATGAGGCTGGAGAAAGGCTTGATATGACAGGCTCGCTTGTCAGCTTCTCATCTTTAAATACGAATAAAGTTGCGATTGAATACATTAAGAATTTTAATGGTGAATATATTCCTATTACAGGTTCTGCCATTAATATTCACCCAGATACTAGTGTTCACGCTGATATTTCAATTAACTTTGAGCGGGAAGGTTCTCGCTTTGAGCACAACAAGTGGGATACACCTACTAGTCCTTATAACTGGTATGGCGCTATTGTCGGTAAGGCGCAAGGCGATGTCATTTCCTTTGACATTGGTTCACGAAACCGGGGTTCTGCTTGGTTTGTATTTAACTCTGATATTAAAGCCAAAGGTGTTCCAATGAAGCCTGTTGCTCCGACAGAAGTTGCTCAACCTCAGGAACCGGCTTATGATGATGTCAAGGCCTTGCAGCCTCTTCCAAGTCAGCCAGTCTATCAACCTTTGCCAGAGGAGCCAGCCCAGCCGGCCTATCAAGAACTTCCTAACCAGCCGACAGAAACTCAGCCTCTTCCTCTTCCAAATCGGCCTGAGGAGCCAGCAGTTCTACCAGAAAGAGATCTGGAAATTCTACCGAAAGAGCCAACTTATCTGGCTGAGCCTCTACAACCTCAAAAGCCAGTTTATCAGGAAGTGCCAGAAGAACCTAGCTCCCCTTCTCTGTTGACAGAGCCGACTACAGTTGAAGAGCCTACCTATGAGAAGGAGCAGCCCTTGCTGACTCTTCCGCAAGCACCGATTGAAAAACCACTGCCACAGGCACCTCAGCTCCCAACTTATTTGAAGGAACCAGAAAAACCTCAAAAAGATCCTGAAGCAAGCGCGGGAGAAGGCCCGAAACCACCTGTTTATGAAGAAGAAATTGCTTTAGAGGACCTGCCTGAGGAGCCAAGCTATCTGCAGGAACCACAGCTCCCTCAAGAACCTGTTCTTCAGCCTGAGCCCCAGTCACCTGTCAGAGAAAGTGACCTGCCTTTGATGGAGGAGTCTGACAAGCCGAACTATAAAGAGCTTCCTCAAAAGCCGGCTGAGCCTAGCTATCAAGCTTTGCCAAGCCGTCCGCAAGCGCCGACTCAAACTTATCACTATAACCAGCTCTTTATCCAGTTAAAAGTCAGAGAAGAGTTGGAGGATGAGTCCAAGAAGAATATTCATCAACAAGAGGTTAGCCAGGGAAGTTTTGCTGTCCTTAATCTGGTAACGGATGCTTTGCCTGCTTATCGCTTGCCAATTCGCTCTTTCGTATTGGAAAATCGTCTGCCAGAAGGTTTTGAATTAGATCTAGAAGCTACTAGAGCGAAAAGTCCTGGTTATGAGGTTTCTTATGATCCGAGCAGCAGAGTTTTGACTTTTGTTGCTGCACCAGGTTTGCTTGAACGCTACAATGTTGATTTGAATACTGCGACCGAGCCTCTAGCTCCGGCAGCAGTCGGTCGACTCTTGTATCCAGGCAGAACCTATACCAATCATTTCAGCTTACTGATTAATAATCAATACCGGATAGAGTCCAATCAGGTTAGTGTTTGGACACCTCCTGCAGAAATTACTATTCAAACAGCGCAGAAATTTGAGCCTCTTTCAAACCGAACTTGGCAGCATCCAAGATCTGAAAGCAAGCAAGCAAGTAACTTTCAGCTATCTGTCAGCTACCAAACCACACAAGGTCAATTGCCTAAAACTGGTAGCAGTTCGAGCTCTCTTCTCACTTATTTTGGCTTTGCGGCCTTGCTAGCTTCAGCCGGCTTCCGTCTTTCTAAGAAACACTCATAAAAAAATAAGCAGCTCCTGCATCCAGCGCTTTTGAACATGATAAATTTAGACTGAGACAATTTTGTCGCAGTCTTTTTTACTGAGAATTTTTGGGGCAAATGTTTGATAGATGTATCAAGTGTTTTAGATAGGCAAGTATTTTAAGATGAATGTAAATCGTGTTATAATAGGCATGTCAAAGAATTTTTACCTACAATAATCAGTAATGTTAAAGAATTTCATCTAGCCAAACAACTAAAAAATAAGTATGATGAGGAGGAAAAGATAATGTTAGGAAAACAATTGAAGTTTATACGGGAGCAAAAAGGCTATAGTCAAGCTCAGATTGCAGAATCACTAGGAACGACTCGGCAGACCATCTCGAACTGGGAAAATAATAAGACGATTCTAGATAGTGCAAGTCTTATTCGTCTAGCCGATTTTTACCAGATTTCATTAGATGAGCTATGTGGTCGAAAAGCTTTATCTATCTCCAAAGATTCGAGCATAAAATCAATGATTTTGACAAATGCCTGTACACTTTGGACTTGCTTTGTTTCATCTCTCGGATAGTTCTATTGATTTTCCTGCTAACTTTTTAGTTATTTAGAATATTAGGAGGAAAACAATGTTTTACTATTTTTATTTATCTCTCGCAATTCTATTTGAAATTTCCGCCACAAGTCTTTTAAAACTATCTCAAGGTTTTTCGAAACTATTTTTCGGTTGCCTTGCTTTGACGTTTTATGGCTTGTGCTTTTTCTTTTTATCTCTATCTTTAAAGGGCATTCAGTTAAATCTAGCTTATGCTATTTGGTCTGGAATAGGTCTAGTAGGGACAACGATATTATCTATTCTGCTGTGGCACGAAAAAGTAACAGCTGTAAGTCTTTTAGGGATAAGTCTAGTTATTGTCGGACTTGTTTTATTGAATTTATCACAAAAGACTCACTAGAGAATGGAGAATGATATGTTTGATAATTATTTTAAAAATAAAAAGGTTGTAATTATTGGTGCAAGTGGCAGTTTGGGAAGAGTCTATACACGAGCTTTTCATCAAGCAGGTGGTAGGTTATATCTCTTAGGAAGAGATATAGAGAAGTTAAAGATGTTGGTGCAAGAATTTTCGTCTTTTATTCCAATAAGCTCAGTGGATATTACAAGTGAAGAGTCTCTAAAAAATGCAGTATCAGAGATACAAGAGTGGTCGGAATGTATAGATATTGTTATCAATGCAACTGGTTTTGATGTAAGAAAGTCTTTGTCAGCGCATTCCCTTGAGGACATAGAGCAGACACTGTTAATCAATTTATCTGGCGCCATTCTGATTAGCAAGATTTTTCTGCCCTTATTAGCAAATGAAAAAGGTGCTACAATTGTGCATTCTGGCGGTTTTGCAGATGGGCGGCTCGCTTTCCCTTACTATAGCGTAGATGTGGCTAGTCGCGCAGGGATTTTTTCTTTTATTGAATCAATGAATCGCGAATTAAAGCAGGAGCAGAAAAAGGTGTATTTAACCTATTTTTGTCCCAATGCTGCGGATACACCCTCAGAAAAGCCTTACCATCCTGTTTGGAAAGAAATGGGGATTATGATTTCAACTACAGACGAAGTTTGCCTAGCTTTGCTAAAAGGTATTAAGTCTCATCAAAGAGTCATCCTGATGGGGCGAGGGGCATTTTCGTTTGCTAAACTCAATCTTTTGTCTTCAAGATTAGCTGATTTTCTTTTATTAGATAAATATAGCCGTATATTGAAAAAGCACTTTGCATAATCCATTTTCCCTATTTTTCAGCCTTTTTTAAGAAAAAATTCAGTCCTGTTTAAGTAAAAAACTATATGATAATGCTATTCTAGTGAAAGGATGTGTATGGGATGACTTGTAAGCTGCATTAGCTTCTTGCTTGAAAGAAAGAGTCAGAAAAATTTACAAAAGAAAGAAGGTAATAGATTTAATGGATATGGAAAAAATGATTGTTGTAGAAAAAAGTATCAAATGGTGGCTGACGGTTGCGACGGGTGGTGCTCTAGCAGTCGGACTTCTGGGTGGCTATGGTCTTGCGACAGTTATTCACGGTACAAACAATCAGCAATCAGCTATTCAACAGCCAGCTACTATGCCTGGAGCACCGGAGCAGGGACAGAATGGTCAGAGTGCAGGAAATGGATTGCCACCACAACCAGGTCAGAATGGTCAAAATGGTGGACCGGGTAATGGAATGCCGCCGCAGGATAGTGGTTCAGGACAAAACGGTCAAGACCAAGGAATGCAGCCTCAAGACGGCCGGCAGTCTGACAATGACAAGAGCAAGGATTCTCCTACTCAGCAAAATGACAACGGGAAGAAAAACAATAAAAAGTCTTCAACGAACACAAATGAACAATCGGACAAGAACAATAATAAGTCGACAAAAGAAAATAAAACGTCGCAGTCGTAGAAAAAACTTACTGATTTTGACCCGAGTCATGATATAATAAGAATAGCAAATAAAACAAAAACCAAAAGACATAATCTTGGAAAGTTTTATTGGAGGAAAGAAAAATGATTAAAATTCTATTGGTAGAAGATGACCTTGGACTGTCAAACTCAGTTTTTGATTTTTTAGATGATTTTGCAGATGTAATGCAGGTTTTTGATGGCGAAGAAGGTCTATATGAAGCAGAAAGCGGTGTTTATGACCTCATCTTACTGGATCTCATGCTGCCTGAAAAGGACGGTTTCCAAGTGCTGAAAGATCTCCGAGCAAAAGGAGTCACAACACCTGTTCTCATAATGACAGCTAAGGAAAGCTTGGATGACAAAGGACATGGCTTTGAGCTCGGAGCTGACGACTATCTGACAAAACCTTTCTATTTGGAAGAACTGAAAATGCGGATCCAAGCGCTCTTGAAACGCGCTGGTAAATTCAACGAGAATACTCTTTCTTACGGTGATGTGACGGTCAATCTATCCACAAATTCAACCACGAAGGCAGGTAAAGACGTAGAGTTGCTTGGTAAAGAGTTCGACCTCTTGGTTTATTTCTTGCAAAATCAAAATGTAATCTTGCCTAAGACTCAAATTTTTGATCGTCTCTGGGGCTTTGACAGTGATACCACTGTTTCCGTTGTCGAAGTGTACGTTTCCAAAATTCGTAAAAAACTGAAAGGAACGACATTTGCGAAAAACCTACATACTCTTCGTAGTGTCGGCTACATTTTAAAAGATGCTGAATAAAATCAAGAAGACCTTTTATGCGGATGATTTCTCTTATTTCATTCGCTATTTTGGGCTCTTTACATTAATCTTCTCAGCCATGACCTTGATTATTATTCAGGTTATGCGCTCCAGCCTTTATACGTCTGTTGATGAAAATCTTAAAAACCTGAGCAATGATCCTAGTTCGGTAGCAGATTTGGCCTATCGGACGACAGGTCAGCAGTCTAATCCTAGCAATAAGGTCAACACTAAAAGTCCTAAGAGCAGTAAAGATCCAGATGGCGATCCAAACGAAGAACCTAAGCCTGACAATTTGACGACGCCAAATTTCAGTTCTAATACTTTCGCTCTGCTTTTGGATGATAATTATAAAAATATTTCCACCAGCAAGAGCGATGGCTTTCTGGACTTTAATTCATTAGAGTTTAACAAGTCCTATCTGAATCAAATCAAGGAAATTGTGATTGGCAACAGCTTTGGTCAGACAGAAAGCTATCGGGCTTATCTCTTTGATATTGATCCTAAAAATGAGTATCCTGATATCAAGTATGCTGTGGTCATGACTAGTATCAGCCAGCTGGAGCAGACCAGCAGCAAGCATGAGCAGTTGATTGCCATGGTCATGGTCAGCTTCTGGGGAATTTCTCTGATTGCCAGTATTTATCTGGCTCGTATGAGTGTCAAGCCTCTGCTGGAAAGTATCCAGAAGCAGAAGGCTTTCGTGGAAAATGCCAGTCACGAGCTACGGACTCCTCTGGCAGTATTGCAGAGCCGCTTAGAGACGCTTTTTCGTAAGCCTGAAGCTACAATTATGCAGAGCAGTGAAAATATTGCTTCTAGCTTGGATGAAGTACGGAATATGCGCTTGCTGACAACCAATCTGCTCAACCTGGCCCGTCGCGATGATGGCATTAAGCCACAATATGGTGAAGTCGAACCGGAATTTTTTGATACGACCTTTGCTAATTACTGCATTATCGCAAGGGAGAATAAAAAAGCCTTTCATTCAGAAAATATGATCAAGCACCCCATTGTGACAGATCAAATTTTCCTCAAGCAGCTGATGACCATCCTATTTGACAATGCTATCAAGTACACAGATGATGATGGCGTAATCAGTGTCATGGCTACTTCGACAGATCGTCACCTTATTTTCCGAGTGGCGGACAATGGTCCTGGTATCAGAGATGAAGATAAGAAGAAGATTTTTGATCGCTTTTATCGGGTGGATAAGGCTCGGACCCGTCAGAAAGGTGGCTTTGGTCTAGGACTTTCTCTGGCCAAGCAGATTGTCGATGCTTTCAAGGGCTCTATTTATGTCAAGGACAACAAACCAAGAGGTACGGTCTTTGAAGTTAAACTGCTATTGAAAGAAACGAAAAAGCGCTCTGTTAAATAGCAGGAGAGGCCTAATATGAACATTTTGGTTTATGGTGCTGGCACAATCGGTTTGACATACGCTTGGTTACTGTCTAATCAACATCAAGTTACTGTCTTAGTTAGAGAGCATAAGCTGTCTACTTTAGAGCAAGGCTTCACACTTTCTATTAAAGATTTAAGGAAAGACGAACAGGTCTATAAAGAACATCATTTCCAGCCACCATTGGTGACGAGCATTGCTCAAGACTATGACCTGATTCTCTTAACGGTAAATAGTTTGCAACTAGAGCAGGCATTGAATCATTTGGCGGCTATAAAGGAAAAATCTCATATACTTATCTTACAGAATAACTGGAATATCAACTCCAAGATTCCTTCTTATTTGGACAGAAAGCAAGTGTCGTTAGCTTTTCCTTCTTCTGTTGGAGGAGGGCGAAAGAGTGATGGTCGGATCCAAGCTATCATTTTCAAAGAAGCTACGTTACTTGATGATGATTCTTACACATCAGAGTTGTCTCCTATCTTCACAGCTAGTGGGATAGACATTGATGCTATGCCTGACTTGGCTTCTTGGATGAAGGTTCACTGCCTTCAGGAGGCGGTAATGGCAGGTGCAGTTGCAGAAACGGGGACTTTTGATGCACTCTTGAAAGATAAAAAAGCAATTCGAAAGATGATTTGCGCTTGGCGAGAAGGTTTAGAACTCTGTCAGCGATATGGCATTCCTAAACATCGTTATAAACCTACTAAATATCTATCCCTGCCCCTATTTCTCTTGGTTCCAGTAATGAAGTTCATTTTGAGTCAGCCTTTGGTTGCCGAAATGGTCACAAATCATATGCATTCAGGCTATGCCGAATGGGTTGATCAATATTTTGAAATCAAAAGAAGTGCTGAGAAAGAAAGCATTCCCATGCCTCAATGGAATTCGTATAGCGACTTCATCGAACAGTTTTTGAAAAACAATTCTTAGCAAGCCTTATTGGTTTGCTTTTTAGCTGCTTTTATTTACTTTTTTTAAAATTTAATATAAGTTTTGCCCAAAATAGGGTATAATAATAGACAAGAAAGAATGAGGTGAAATTATGGCATCAAAAATGTTACATACTTGTTTGCGTGTTGAGAATTTGGAAGCGTCTATCGCTTTTTATGCAGAGGCTTTTGGCTTTAAGGAGCTGCGCCGCAAGGATTTTCCAGATTATCAGTTTACTATCGTTTATCTAGGTTTGGAAGGCGATGATTATGAGCTTGAACTGACCTATAACTATGATCATGGCCCTTATGTGATTGGGGACGGTTTTGCTCACGTGGCACTTAGCACGCCAGACTTGGAAGGTCTGCATGCTGAGCACAAGGCCAAAGGCTATGAAGTGACAGATCCAAAGGGTCTTCCTGGTAACCCGCCTAATTATTATTTTGTAAAAGATCCTGATGGCTACAAGGTGGAAGTCATTCGTGAGAAGAGTCTTTAACATCTAGCTGAAGTTAATTTTGCAAGATAAATGATGATTTTTATTCATTTAGGACAGGTGTATGAAAAGACAAAATAACAAGAAACACGGTAAGAAAACACTCATTGTTCTCAGCTTGCTCGGTTTAGCTTTTGTTGCTGCTCTATTTCTCGGTGCTGTAAAAATTTACGCTATTTTCCAAGAAAAGGAACTGCAAGAGAAGGTTAGTGTGCTGATTGCCCAAGAAGAGACCTTCCACGCTGAAAATACTGAAAAGCAGAGCAAGATGATTGGCAGCCACTATGTAGAGGCCTTTTATCCTCTGCTGGATGGTCAGGTTATGGCAAGTGTCAAGGAGCAGATGGACGCTGATAGCCAGACGATTAAGGATAATCAGAAGAAGGGCGATAAGATTGAGGAATTGACTTTCTACTATGCTGAGGAAAAAGAAACGAGCCTGAAGGATGTCAAAGAAGTACTGGTGCATCGCAAGGACTATCATGTCAAAGAGATGAAAATCAGTAAAGGAGAAGAGCGGGAAATTGCTGACAGCTATCTCGGTGCAGACGGCAGCCCTTTCACTCTGGATAAGCTCTTTCAGGATCCTGATGCAGCTAAGGAAATCTTCATCAACGAGATATCCAGCCAGCTGACCTTTAGACAGGTCGATGAGGCGGTGCAGACGGAAATTCTCAATAACCTTAATGGAACTGAGTTGAGTCAGTGGTCCTTCCGTTATGAGTACAGCCATTTTTCTATTAAATTGAGCAAGGAAGTGCAAGGCTTAACCAGCATTGACATTCCTTTGTCCAGCTTTTATGACCAGATCAATGCGGACTATCTGACCGGAGATGACTTGGCGGCTTATCAGAGTTTCGAGGCTAAGAAGCATGTGAAAATGGTTGCTCTGACCTTTGATGACGGTCCAGATCCTAAGACAACACCGCAGGCTCTGGATATCCTCAAGAAATACGGTGCCAAGGCGACCTTCTTTATGGTTGGGCAAAACATTGCTGGTAATGAAGCGATTGTCAAGCGCGTGCACAATGAAGGTCATCAGATTGGGATTCATACATGGGACCATCCAGTCTTAACCAAACTTCCTCTGGAATCGGCCCAAAAAGAAATCCTTGATACCCAGACCGCTATTAACAATGTCATAGGCATCAAGCCAACGATTACGCGGCCTCCTTATGGAGCTATTAATGCTACAATCCAAAATTCGGTTGACCAGTCCTTTATCATGTGGAATGTGGACAGTCTAGACTGGAAGACACGCAATACTAAATCTATTATGCAAGAGATTGCTAAAACCCAGCCAGGTTCAATTATCCTCATGCATGATATTCACCAGACCAGTATTGACGCTCTGCCAAGTGTCCTCGAATATCTGAAGAGTAACGGCTATACTTTGGTAACGGTCGATGAGCTGCTGGAAGGCCAAATAGAGCCTCATCGTATTTATTACGGCAGAGACTAAGACGGTCCTTGGGGTTAGATGTTTGAAATCGTTGTTGGCAATGAGTAAAAGCAAAAAGCTTTGGAAACATTAGATTTCCAAAGCTTTTTCAGTTTAACTCGTTACATAAAGTTCTTGATTTTTTAATACAATTTCTCGGACGGTGGCGTATTTTTTCAAAGTTTTCAGTTCTTCAGGATGGCTGATGAGGGTGATGGCGTAGCCTTCCTTGCCCATGCGGCCGGTTCGGCCAGAGCGATGGGTATAGGTTTCTAAATCGCGCGGAAGCTCATAATTGACGACACATTCTAGCGAGTCAATATCAATGCCACGAGCAACCAAGTCAGTGGCTAGCAAGAGAGTAATCTGGTGTTCTTTGAACTTATCCAAAATCACCTTGCGGAACTTAACGTTGACATCGCTGGCCAGAGAAACGGCGTTGGCTTCACGATACTGGAGTTTTTCTTCGGCACTGCCAAGGTCTGACAGAGCGTTGAAGAAGACCAGTCCACGGAATTCTTCAACATTGGATAACTTGCGGAGCAAGTCCACCTTATCACGTTTTTCGACTTGCATGTAAAAGTGCTGGATGTTGTCCAAAACTTGGTCGTCAATGCTGATTTCTAGAGTGTTTTCAGCAATCTTATCGTGGTCGAACTTAGCGGTGGCGCTCATATATACCAGCTGGTGGTCACGAGGCGCATAGTGGGTGATTTTATCTACAAAGTGATACTGAGAATCGCTGAGCAGCTGGTCAAATTCGTCCAAAATGATGGTTTCGACATTCATCATCTTGATTTTCTTGAGCTTGGCCAACTCAAAAATCCGCCCAGGCGTTCCGATGATAATTTCCGGCCCTTTCTTAAGGCGCTCGATTTGTCGCTTCTGACTGGAACCGGAGAGCAGGAGTTGAGCTGTCAGCCCTAAAGGATCCGCCCAAGTCTTGCAAACTTCAAAGATTTGTCCAGCCAACTCGGTGTTTGGAGCTAAAATCAAGAGCTGTTGGGCTTTTTTAGGTGTCAGCCTGAGCAGACTGGGAAAGAGATAGGCCAGAGTTTTACCAGTACCAGTCGGACTGATTCCCAGCACGGTATCGCCTGCAGAAATAGGCTTAAACATCTTCTCCTGAATAGCCGTCAAATCTTCAAAGCCTAACTGAGCCAGCTGATTTTGCCAGCTCGGGGGAAATTGTTCCTTAATCATCATCAACCTCAAATCTAATGCCAGCGTCCTTGCGCATGGCAAATAAGCTTTCGTGAACAGCCGCTGCCGCATCTAACCATTCCTCGTAAACCGCATCCTGTCCGCCCTTGAGCACTCGCGCGAAAGCCTGAGCTTCTTCCAGCATGGTGTGGGAAGCACGCTTGATAGGCAGCACCTCTTCTTGACCGTCCAGATTTTGGAAAATAGCAGAGCTGATAAATTCAATTCCGCCTAAAGTCAGTGTTCCCTGATCTGTGTAAATCTCTGCAGGCAGATTGCTATTTATATTTTTACCCGCCTGAATCTGAACTTGAAAATCTGGATAGATAAGACAGCCGGCTCCATTTAAATCAATCGTATTAGCTAGCTGCTGGGCGCTGTAGCGAGCGAAGCGGGGATGGCCGAAAAGTCTGATAGCCGCATAGACTGGATAGACACCCAAGTCCATCAAAGCGCCGCCAGAAAACTTAGCTGAGAAAACATTAGGCTGCTCTCCCGCAAGCAGAGCCTGCATTTTTGAAGAATACTTGGCATAGGTGAAGTTGGCTCCTAAGACAGTCTTGTCCTTGAGGAAATCACTAATCGTATCAAAGGCCTGCTCATGATAGTTGCGGGCAGCTTCAAAGAGATAGACTTGATGCTCGTCAGCCAGCTTGACCAATTCCCGCCATTCTTTGGGACGAGAAACCGCAGGCTTTTCAACAATGACATGTTTACGAGCCAGAATAGCTACCTTGGCATGCTTGAAATGCAGGCTGTTGGGACTAGCGATATAAACAACATCGATATCGGACGACAGAAAGTCCAGCATTTCAGTAAAAATTGCTGTATTTTCATAGTTTTGCACAAAGCGCTCAGCAGAAGCCAGAGTCCGAGAGTAGACAGCTACCAGCTGATAGTCGCCTGTTGAGTGAGCAGCCTTGATGAACTCATGAGAAATAGAACCTGTTCCGATGATTCCAAGTTTGAACATAAAAACCTCCTTTTTCTATTTTTAAGCATGTACTTTTTTTATTTTAGCTCTTTCATTATAACATGAATTGCGGTAAAATAGATAAGATAACAAGAGATGGAGCTTATAATGCAAAATAGACCTATTATTATTGGTGTAACTGGTGGTTCCGGAGGCGGAAAAACCAGTGTTTCTCGAGCAATTTTGGCTAATTTTCCAAACGAAAATATTGCCATGATTGAGCATGACTCCTACTATAAGGATCAGACGCATCTGACTTTTGAGGAGCGGGTGAAGACCAACTATGACCATCCTTTTGCCTTTGACACGGACTTGATGATTGAGCAGATTAAGGAGCTCTTGGCTGGTCGGCCAGTGGATATTCCCACTTATGACTATACAGAGCATACCCGCAGTAAAAAGACCTATCGTCAGGATCCTCAGGATGTGTTCATCGTTGAGGGGATTTTGGTCTTAGAGGACCAGCGCCTGAGAGATTTGATGGATATTAAGATCTTTGTGGACACAGATGATGACGTTCGGATTATACGCCGGATTAAGCGGGACATGGAAGAGCGCGGTCGCAGTTTGGATAGCGTTATTGAGCAGTATTTGGGTGTCGTTAAGCCTATGTACCATCAGTTTATTGAGCCGACCAAGCGCTATGCGGATGTCATTATTCCAGAAGGAGCTTCTAACAAGGTGGCTATTGACCTGATTACGACCAAGATTGAAAAAATCCTTAAGGAGGCCAGAGAAGGCTAGCACACGTAGCTTTCTGCTCTGTCATTTGAGGAAATAATAGTTGTCAATCTGGCGATCGCAGTAGCTGCAAGATTTTTGAAATATAATCTAGCAGGGGGAAGTGGACGGACTGAAATCTATGATTTTCGGAGTCTGGTCACTCCCTTATTTTGTAGGTGGTTTATGAAACAATTTGTAAAAAGAGAGTTTCACTCTCGTTCAAAATTTTTTGCCTGCCTCTTGACCTTTTGTGCAGGATTTATTGACGCCTATACCTTCATTGAGAGGGGTGGTACCTTGGTGGCAGGTCAGACGGGAAATGTCGTTTTCCTTTCGGTTGAGCTTATCAATCAAGAGACAAGAGGAATCGAAGTAAAATTGGCAACTATGCTAGCCTTTATGCTGGGTATTTTTCTGATGACTGTTTTTCAGCATCATTTTGAGCATTCTTGGCGCAGACTATCCAGCGTTTTTCCCTTGATATTGACGACAACTGTCGCAGGATTTTTGCCAGCAAATATCCCCCATCTCTATATCGTGCCGCCACTGGCTTTCTGCATGGGTCTGGTCGCGACGGCTTTTGGCGAGGTGGATGGTATTGTCTATAACAACTCCTTTATGACGGGGAATATCAAGAAAACCATGGTAGCTTTTGGCAACTATGCTCGAAACAAGAAAGCGAAAGATTTGAAAGAAGGCCTTTTCTTTGTTGCTCTATTGGCAAGCTTTGTAGTCGGAGCCATCATCTCTACCTATCTGATTCAATTTTACCTCCTGAAGACCATCTGGCTTGTTTCCCTGATTCTAACAGCTTTTCTCCTTTTCCGAGGAATTCAGTATATGAGGAGATGAAGAAAGTAGAATGAATCATGTTACGATTCCTGAAAAAATAGAAGAAGCAAAGTTACCTTACTTCTTTTTTCTCGTATTTACAGTTTTAAATCCCCAAAATAATCCAGCATATTAAAAATTTTSAGAAAATATCGACTTTTTCTTGACAGGTTTATGATACTGTGTTAAAATACTAAACAATAAGAAACCATCTCAAAAAGGAGTTAGTCAAACATGAAGTCAACCCAATCTTCAAACTTTGCTTTGTTGTTGCGTTACTCGGGCTAGTGCAAAAGCATTAGTCCTGTTTGGCTTACCAAGCGGGAGTAAATCAACATCTCGCTTGTTCCTCAAGTGAGATGTTTTTTATTTCACCTATCTTACCTCAAGCTCTGATGAGGAAGAAATGGTTTCTAAAGGAGCGACGGGAGTGGGGCTACATCTTGATTTTTCTGAAATCGATTTGTCTCAGACCGTCTCAGTCATTGAACACGACCTAGAAGTTTGGAAAGAATTTTTCCTAATTGGTCTATGTATCTTAGAAAAGGAGTTGTCTATGACACGCAAAGTTGAGTTTTTTGATACCAGCCTCCGGGATGGCGAGCAGACACCAGGAGTGAATTTCTCTATCAAGGAGAAGGTGGCAATTGCCAAGCAGTTAGAGAAGTGGGGGATTTCAGTCATTGAAGCTGGTTTTCCTGCTGCGAGTCCAGATTCTTTTGCTGCGGTGCAGGAGATTGCTAAAGTCATCACAAAAGCTTCTGTTACTGGGCTGGCGCGTTCGGTCAAGTCCGATATTGATGCCTGCTATGAAGCGCTCAAGGATGCTAAGCATCCACAGATTCATGTCTTCATTGCGACCAGTCCTATTCACAGAGAGTTTAAGCTGAAAAAGTCTAAGGAAGAGATTTTAGAAGCTGTGAAAGAGCATGTCTCCTACGCGCGCTCCAAGTTCGATATAGTCGAGTTTTCACCAGAGGATGCGACACGAACAGAGCTGGATTTCCTTTTTCAGGTGGTACAAACAGCAGTTGATGCAGGTGCGACTTATATCAATATTCCAGATACAGTCGGCTTTACTACTCCGGAAGAGTTTGCAAATATTTTCGACTACCTAGTGGCAAATGTGACTTCTGATCATAAGGTGGTATTTGGTGTTCATTGCCATGATGATCTTGGTATGGCAACGGCTAATAGTTTGACAGCTATCAAGCACGGTGCTGGTCGTGTTCAGGGAACTATCAATGGAATCGGTGAACGGGCTGGAAATGTAGCATTGGAAGAAGTAGCAGTTGCCTTAGAGATTCGTCAGGACTATTACCAAGTTGAGACAGACATTGTCCTTAATGAAACCATCAACACTTCTGAGCTGGTATCCCGCTTCTCTGGTATTCCAGTGCCTAAGAACAAGGCGGTCGTTGGTGGCAATGCCTTCTCTCATGAGTCCGGTATCCATCAGGATGGTGTTCTTAAGAATCCACTGACCTATGAAATCATCACACCTGAGCTGGTTGGAGTCAAGAGCAATTCACTGCCGCTTGGCAAACTGTCTGGCCGTCATGCTTTTGTCGAAAAACTCAAAGAATTGGCTCTGGATTTTGCGGAATCTGAAATCAATGATCTCTTTGCTAAGTTTAAGGTCTTGGCTGATAAGAAAAATGAAGTCACGGATGCTGATATTCGGGCTCTGATTGCTGGAACGACGGTCGAAAATCCTGAAGGCTTCCACTTTGATGATCTGCAGTTGACGACCAATGACGACCATACCATCACAGCGGATGTGCAGCTGGTTAATGGTGACGGCGAGACGGTCAGCTGTGTGGCAGAAGGTAAAGGAAGTGTTGAAGCTATCTTTAATGCCATTGACCAATTCTTTAACCAGTCTGTTCAGCTTTTATCTTATAATATCGAGGCAGTAACGGACGGTATTGACTCTCAGGCTCGTGTTTTGGTAGCTGTTGAAAATACGGATACAGATACAATTTTCAACTCCTCTGGTATTGACTTTGATGTTCTTAAGGCCAGCGCCATTGCCTATATCCATGCCAACACCTTTGTGCAAAAGGAAAATGCTGGTGAAATCGGCCATCAGGTATCTTATCGCGATCTGCCTGCAAATAATTAGAAGGAAGCGACTATGACAAAAGAAATTGTAGCTCTGGCGGGTGATGGTATTGGCCCAGAAATCATGGAAGCCGGTCTCCAAGTACTGGCTGCTGTTGCGGGCAAGTTCGGTTTTACTTATCATATCACGGAGAAAGCTTTTGGGGGTGCTGGTATTGATGCGGAAGGTCATCCTCTCCCTCAGTCAACTCTAGAAGCGGCCAAGGAGGCGGATGCTATTCTCCTAGCAGCTATCGGCAGTCCCCAGTATGATAATGCTCTGATTCGGCCAGAGCAAGGCTTGCTCGCTCTGCGCAAGGAGCTTGAACTCTATGCCAATATCCGCCCAGTTAAGATTTTCGATTCTTTGAAGCATTTGTCGCCTTTGAAGGCTGAAAGAATTGCTGGCGTGGACTTCGTGGTCGTGCGTGAGCTGACTGGTGGGATTTACTTTGGTGAGCATATTTTGGAGGACAGATCTGCGCGTGATATTAACGACTACAGCTATGAAGAGGTGGAGCGAATTGTCCGTAAAGCCTTTGACATTGCGCGTGGTCGCAGAAAGCGCGTGACCAGTATTGACAAGCAAAATGTGCTAGCGACATCTAAACTCTGGCGCAGAGTAGCAGATGAAGTGGCCAAGGATTATCCAGATGTGACCTTGGAGCACCAACTGGTGGACAGCGCTGCGATGCTCATGATTACCAATCCTGCTAAGTTTGACGTTGTGGTAACGGAAAATCTCTTCGGCGATATTCTCTCAGACGAGTCCAGTGTCTTGTCAGGGACGCTGGGAGTTATGCCATCGGCCAGTCATTCGGCTGCAGGCCCCAGTCTTTACGAGCCTATCCATGGTTCAGCTCCTGATATTGCAGGGCAAGGTATTGCCAACCCTATCAGTATGATCCTTTCTGTAGCCATGATGCTGCGGGATAGTTTTGCAGAGCTTGAAGCTGCAGAAGCGATTGAAGCAGCGGTTGAAAAGACTTTGGCTCAAGGGATTTTAACGCGAGATCTGGGCGGTCAGGCGACAACAACTCAAATGACGGAGTCAATTATTAATAACTTATGAATTGGATATTAACAGGTATTTGCCTGCTTTGGAACCTTATCGTTTTCCTGCTTTATGGCTGGGATAAGCGTAAGGCTAAGAAAAATCACTACCGCATTCCAGAGAAAACCTTGCTCTTGTCAGCATTGGCAGCCGGAGGTTTGGGCGCTTTATTAGGCGGCCGCCTCTTTCACCACAAGACCAGAAAATGGTATTTCTGGTTGGCTTGGATTTGCGGAATAATAGTGGAAATCGGAATCTTATATTACATATGGAGAAGCTAGTATGGCTGGAAAATCGATTTTTGATAAGCTGTGGGAAAGGCATCTGATAACAGGTGAAGAAGGCCAGCCCCAGCTTATGTATGTGGATCAGCATTATATTCATGAAGTAACCAGCCCTCAGGCTTTTCAAGGTCTTCGAGATGCAGGGCGCAAAGTTAGACGGCCGGATTTGACCTTTGGAACCTTTGATCATAATGTTCCTACGGTCAATATCTATGATATTCGGGATGTGATTTCCAAGGCTCAGATTGATAAACTTTCCGAGAATGTCATGGATTTTGGCATTGAACACGCGGCTCACGGATCGGAGTTGCAAGGTATTGTTCACATGGTTGGACCGGAAACGGGCAAGACTCAGCCAGGTAAATTTATCGTCTGCGGTGACAGTCACACGGCCACTCACGGTGCTTTTGGTGCCATTGCTTTTGGAATCGGTACTTCAGAAGTGGAGCACGTTTTTGCCACGCAGACCATTTGGCAGGTCAAGCCTAAGAAAATGTTGGTCAAATTTACCGGAGTGCCACCTAAAGGTGTCTATTCCAAGGACTTTATCCTCGCTCTGATTGCTCGATATGGTGTGGCTGCAGGTGTCGGTCATGTGGTTGAGTATGCTGGGGATGCGATTGAGCATCTGACCATGGAAGAGCGCATGACTATCTGCAATATGTCTATTGAGTTTGGATCCAAGATGGGTATTATGAATCCCGACCAGAAGACTTATGATTACGTTCAAGGGCGGCCGGGCGCTCCCAAGGACTTTGAGACGGCAGTAGCTGATTGGAAGACTCTAGTCAGTGATCCTGATGCTGTCTATGATAAGGTCATTGAGATTGATGTCTCTCAGCTGGCACCTATGGTGACTTGGGGAACCAATCCTTCTATGGGAGTAGAGTTCGGTGCGGCTTTCCCAGAAATTCGCGATATGAACGACGAGCGGGCCTACAATTACATGGACCTCTCTCCGGGTAAGAAAGCGGAAGATATTGACCTAGGTTATATCTTTATCGGATCCTGTACCAATGCCAGACTCAGCGATTTGCAGCTGGCAGCTAAGTTTGTCGCTGGCAAGCATATCGCTCCCAATCTGACAGCTATCGTTGTACCAGGCTCTCGTCCAGTCAAGCGGGCTGCTGAAAAGATGGGACTGGATAAAATTTTCATGGATGCAGGCTTTGAGTGGCGCGATCCGGGCTGCTCCATGTGTCTGGGAATGAATCCAGATAAGGTGCCAGACGGAGTCCACTGTGCCTCGACCAGCAATCGGAACTTTGAGGATCGTCAGGGATTTGGAGCTAAGACACATCTTTGCAGTCCAGCCATGGCAGCAGCGGCAGCCATTGCCGGGCGATTTGTAGACGTCCGCCAGCTACCGGAGGTCCAGTAAGGAAGGTTTATGGAAAAATTTACAATCTACACGGGGACAACAGTGCCCCTCATGAACGATAATATCGATACGGACCAAATTTTGCCCAAGCAGTTTCTCAAGTTGATTGATAAAAAAGGCTTTGGCAAGTATCTCATGTACGCATGGCGCTATCTGGACAATCAGTACACCGAAGATCCTGATTTCGTCTTTAACAGACCGGAGTATCGCAAGGCGACTATTCTAATTACAGGGGATAATTTCGGGGCTGGTTCCTCTCGGGAGCACGCTGCCTGGGCCTTGGCTGACTATGGCTTTAAGGTAGTTATTGCCGGATCTTTCGGGGATATTCACTACAACAACGAGCTAAACAACGGTATGCTGCCTATTGTTCAGCCACTGGAAGTCCGGCAAGCCTTGGCTAATCTGAAGCCGACGGATCAAGTGACGGTGGATTTGGAGCAGCAGAAGATTTTTTCGCCGGTTGGAGAATTCTCCTTTGACATTGATGGTGAATGGAAGCACAAGCTCCTCAACGGTCTGGATGACATTGGCATTACGTTGCAGTATGAGGATTTGATTGCAGAATATGAAAAAAATCGTCCATCTTATTGGCAATAACCTTATTTTTGCTATATTGAGAAAATTCTGAAAAAACCTTGTCTCCGATAAAAATATATGGTAAAATAAATCTTAATTTATATAGAAAAGGAAGAAACTTATGACAAAACACATTCAATGGAACGGACAGCTTTCACAAGAAGGTTATGACATCTTGAAAGGCGACGGCGGCTGTATCGTTTGCCCGACCAAGGTGGGTTACATCATCATGACCAGCGATAAGGCAGGTTTGGAGCGTAAGTTCGAAGCTAAGGCTCGTAACCGTAATAAGCCAGGTGTTGTCCTCTGTGGCAGTATGGATGAGCTCCGTGCTTTGGCTCAGCTGAATCCGGAAATTGAAGCTTTTTATCAAAAGCATTGGGATGAAGACATCCTCTTGGGCTGTATCCTTCCATGGAAGCCAGAAGCATTTGAAAAGCTTAAAGCCTATGGTGACGGTCGGGAAGAGCTGATGACAGATGTTCGTGGCACTAGCTGTTTTGTTATTAAGTTTGGTAAGGCGGGCGAGCAGCTGGCAGCTAAGCTTTGGGAAGAAGGCAAGATGGTTTATGCTTCCTCAGCCAACCCATCCGGTAAAGGAAACCGCGGTAAGGTAGAAGGAATTGGCGATCGCATCGAAAATGCTGTTGATTTGGTCATTGAAGCAGATGACTATGTAGCCTCTATCCAGCCAGACAAGACCATTGAAACTCGCTACGAGCAAGGTGTTATGGTCTCTATGGTGGACAAGGATGGAAAACTGATTCCAGAACAAGGTGGGCAACGTTCCATCTCACCAGCGCCGGTGGTCATCCGCAAAGGCTTGGATATCGATAAAATCATGATGCACCTGTCCGATACTTTCAACTCATGGGATTACCGTCAGGGTGAATATTACTAAGATAAAAAAGAAGCTCAGTGTGAGAGTTGCCTCTTTGCACTGGGCTTTTTTGTTTGAAGTTTTTAGTTTAAAATCTTTATTCAGTTTAAAATTATTTCCAAATAGAACAAAAAACTTGACAGATGTAATTCCAGGTGTTACAATTAATAAACGATTCGATATAGAAATAAATTGGGGAGGAAGTATGAAAGATAGTCATTTAGCAGCCTATCATATTCGTTTGTTGAATGGGCGGATTTTTCAAAAGTTACTGAATCAGGATCCTGAAGCTCTTTATCGCAGTGAACAGGGCAAGATTCTCACAGTTTTATGGAATAGTGAAACGGGTTGCGCTACGGCGACAGATATTGCACTGGCGACAGGATTGGCCAATAATACGCTGACGACTATGCTGAAAAAGTTGGAAGAGCAGGATTTGGTGACCTTTAGTCAGTGTGGTTCAGACAAGCGAAAAAAATATGTCAAGTTGACGGAGCAAGGTTGGTCTCAGAAAGAAGTTGGCCATCGTGTCAGTCAAAAACTGGATGCTATTTTTTATAAAGGTTTCTCAGAGGAAGAAATTCGCCAGTTTGAAAGTTATCAGGAACGCATCTTAGCAAATTTAAAAGAAAAAGAGGCATAAATCATGTCAAAACAAGTTGAAAATGCGCAAAATCTATATATTTATGCCATCCAAGATGGGCGCGTTGCCGAGGCTCAAGCTCAGTTTGTAGGGGATACCTACATTCAACACTCTACAGGCGTGCCAGATGGGAAAGAAGGGTTTGCGGCTTTCTTTGCAAATTTCTTTGAGCGTCATCCCGAACGTGAGATGAAAATTGTTCGCACCATTGAGGATGGTAATCTAGTCTTCGTCCATGTTCACCAATATCTCAATGGTGGGGAAGCTCAATGGGTGACGACGGATACTTTCCGTGCAGATGAGAATGGTCGTATTGTGGAGCATTGGGATGTCATTGACTACTATCGCGCTCCAGAAAATGGACAGTTAGATCAGATCTTTGGAGATTTTGAAATCACGGATTTGGACAAGACAGTAGCAAATAAAAAAACCGTTCGTCGTTTCTTGACAGAAATCTTTCAAAACGGCGAACTAGAGCAGTGGAGTGATTATGTGGCAGAAGATTTGATTCAACATAATCATGAGATTGGCCAAGGAAGTGATGCTTATAAAAACTATGTGGCTGAACATAGTGTTACTTTTGACTTTGTTTTCCAGCTTTTGGGACAAGGAAACTATGTGGTCAGCTATGGTCAAACTCAGATTGATGGGGTGGCTTATGCCCAGTATGACATCTTCCGTTTGGAGAATGGATTGATTGTGGAGCATTGGGATAATAAAGAAGTCATGCCTAAGGTAGAAGACTTGATGAACAGAGGGAAGTTTTAAAGTGAGGACAAACAATGATTGAATACAAAAATGTAGCGCTAAGCTACACAGAAAAGGATGTCTTGAGAGATGTCAACTTACGGATTGAGGATGGTGAATTCATGGTTTTAGTTGGGCCATCTGGTTCAGGTAAGACGACCATGCTCAAGATGATCAACCGTCTCTTGGAACCTACAGATGGTGATGTTTACATGGATGGCAAGCGCATTAAGGACTATGATGAGCGTGAGCTGCGCCTTTCTACAGGCTATGTCTTACAGGCTATTGCCCTCTTTCCCAATCTAACGGTGGCTGAAAATATCGCTCTCATTCCTGAGATGAAAGGATGGAGCAAGGCAGATATTCAGCGGAAGACTAATGAATTGCTGGAGCTAGTGGGCTTACCTGCTGAAGACTATGCTCAGCGTATGCCGAGTGAGCTGTCAGGCGGTGAGCAGCAAAGGGTGGGCATTGTCCGTGCCATTATCGCCCAACCCAAAATCCTGCTGATGGACGAGCCTTTTTCTGCTCTTGATGCTATCTCGCGTAAGCAATTGCAGAGCTTGACCAAGAGTATCCATGACCAGTTTGGGATGACGACAATCTTTGTGACTCATGATACGGACGAGGCCTTGAAATTGGGGAATCGGATTGCTGTTCTGCAGGAAGGAGAGATTCGTCAAGTGGCGACACCTGAGGAAATCTTATCTGCACCTGCGACCAGCTTTGTAGCAGATTTGTTTGGAGGTGTTCAACATGGCTAATTTGTTTTCTACCTTTCAGGAGCGCTTTGGCGAATGGTTGGCAGCCTTAGGGCAACATCTCCAGCTGTCTCTTCTGACCTTACTAGTGGCTATCTTCTTGACCATTCCGCTCGCTATCTATCTTCATAGTCACAAAAAAGCAGCCAATTGGGTGCTGCAAATTGCGGGAATTTTTCAAACCATTCCTTCAATGGCTTTGCTGGGGCTCTTTATCCCTCTCATGGGGATTGGTACACTGCCAGCACTGACTGCTCTGGTGATTTACGCTATTTTCCCGATTTTAGAAAATACTGTCACGGCTTTGAATGGGATTGATCCTAGTTTAGAAGAAGCCGGAATCGCCTTTGGGATGACCAAGTGGGAGCGACTCAAAAAGTTTGAACTGCCTCTAGCTATGTCCGTCATCGTTTCTGGAATTCGGACGGCAACGGTTATGATTATCGGAACAGCAACTCTGGCAGCCCTTGTCGGAGCTGGTGGACTAGGTTCTTTTATCCTTCTAGGAATTGACCGTCGCAATGCCAGTCTGATCTTGATTGGAGCTATTTCATCCGCAGTTTTGGCTATTCTTTTCAACAGTCTCCTTAAATGGATGGAAAAGGCTAAGCTTCGGACTGTATTTACAGCTTTTGCTGTCTTAATACTCGGGCTTGGCGCTTCTTATACGCCAAGTTTTCTACCGAAACAGGAGAAGGATCATCTGGTTATTGCTGGGAAATTGGGTCCAGAGCCAGAAATTCTCATGAATATGTATAAACTCCTCATCGAGGAAAATACGGATATGACTGTGACAGTCAAACCAAACTTTGGAAAAACCGACTTCCTTTATCAGGCTTTAAAGAAAGGCGATATTGATATCTATCCTGAGTTTACAGGTACGATTACTGGAACTCTCTTGCAGCCTGCTCCAAAGGTTAGCAATGATGCTGAAGAAGTTTTTGAAGCAGCACGTGATGGAATCAAAAAACAGGACAATCTAGTCTTGCTCAATCACATGGCTTATCAAAATACATATGCCATCGCAGTACCTAAGAGTGTCGCCAAAGAATACAATCTTAAAACCATCTCTGATCTTAAAGCAGTCCAAGATAAGCTCAAGGCAGGGTTCACCTTGGAATTTAACGACCGTGAAGATGGGAACAAGGGACTTCAATCTGTCTATGGACTGAATCTCAATGTGTCAACCATGGAACCAGCCCTTCGCTACCAAGCTATCCAGTCGGGTGATATTCAAATCACGGATGCCTATTCGACTGACGCAGAACTTGCGCGTTATGATTTACAAGTTTTAGAAGACGATAAACATCTTTTCCCTCCTTATCAAGGGGCACCTCTCCTGAAGGCTGAATTGTTAGAAAAACACCCTGAATTGGAAGGTGTTCTTAATAAGCTGGCTGGTAAAATTACGGAAAGCCAGATGAGTCAGATGAATTATCAAGTTGGCATTGAAGGCAAAAAAGCGGAAGCTGTTGCGCGTGACTATCTGGTCAAGGAAGGACTTCTAAAAAAATAAGAAGTAAAAAAGTTAGACTTGTAAGGTCTAGCTTTTTTGCTTACTTGAGGATAGACAAACTACGGATTGAAGGAGATGAGTTAATCTCTTGGTCAGGAAATCTTCATCCATTTTTGGTATAATAAAGTATCAATGCGTGGAGGTGTTTCGATGGCATCTAGTCAAGAATATTTGGATTTTATCCTGAAGCAGCTGGAGGGCTTAGGCCAAGAAATCAGCTTTCGCAAGATGATGGGGGAATATCTGCTCTATTATCGAGGTCGCTTATTTGGCGGGATTTATGACAATCGCCTGATGATCAAGCCGGTCCAGCCAGCTCTGGATTTTTTTGAAAATCCAGTTTATGAGTCCCCTTATCCAGGCGCAAAGCCAATGCTTCGTATAAAAGAAGTAGAAGGCGCTTCCTTTCTCTGCAGTTTGATTGAAGCTTCCTATCCTGCCTTACCAGCACCAAAAAAGAAAAAATAGTTTTTCCTTTTCAATGGATATTCTAAAAAGTTGCCATTCAAATAGACATTTTTAAAATTTTCCTTTATAATGGACTTAAAGGAGGTTTGGTATGCTTTATATTGCTCTTATTGGAGATTTAATAGAATCCAAACAGCTGAAAAATCGCAAGCAGGCACAGAAGGACCTGCAGGACATGATGGCGGTGCTAAATCAGGATTATCGGGATTATCTGGTGTCACCTTTCACGGTGACGACTGGAGATGAGTTTCAGGCTTTGCTACGGCCTAATCCAGAGATCATGCAGCTCCTTGATCAGATTGCCTTGGGCTTTCCTCACCCGATTCGCTTTGGACTTGGTCTGGGGGAGATTGTGACGGACATCAATCGAGAGCAGAGTATTGGTGCGGACGGTCCGGCCTACTGGAGGGCACGCGCGGCCATTGATGTTATTCATGAGAAGAACGACTATGGTAGCAGCCGTATAGCTGTATCCTTGGGAGATGAAGAGCTCAGTCAGGCGGTCAATACGGTGCTGGCAGCTACTTCATTTATCCAGAGTAAGTGGAATACCAGTCAGAGAGAGGTTCTGGAGCGGATGCTTATGGAATATATCTATGACGAGAATTTTTCTCATGGAGAAATAGCAGAGCTGCTGCAGATTAGTCCCAGTGCGCTTAGTAAGCGGCTTAAGTCGTCTGGTCTGAAGATCTATCTGAGAAATCGCCGTTTAGCTATGAGAATGATTCTACAGGCAGCAAAGGAGGCTGAACAATGACAAATTTTATGGGATTTTCGGAATTTTTCATGCAGAATCCGATTCTTGTATTGACTTTGCTGGCTCATGTACTAGCTGATTTTCAGCTTCAAAGTCAGAAAATGGCCGACCTAAAAAGCCGGCGGATGAATTTTTTGATTCTCCACTTGGGAATTGTTCTGCTGCCCTTGTTGCTCTTGGGACTCATCTTACCTAATTATCTGCTATATTTCGCCTTGGTCTGGTTCAGTCATGCGCTTATTGACTTCTTGAAGAATAGGCTGAATTCATTGATTGTCCGGCATCATGCTCAAAAGCTTGCCTTTATACTGGATCAGATCTTGCATCTGATTAGTATTTTTGCTCTTTATTTTCTCTTAGGGCAGCAGCAAATTCCAGTTCCTAATTGGCTGTCTGAGCGTTATCTCATGCTGCAGGCTCTCTTTTTCTTCGCACTTACTGGTAAGCCAATTAATATCCTCTTTAAACTCTTCTTCAGTAAGTATCAGGCAGGAGAAGACAGTGGGGAGACTATTGCGGGGGCTGGTGCCATGATTGGGATTTTAGAGCGCTTGATTATGGGACTTTCTCTTATTTTCGGGCAGTTTACTGCCATTGGGCTAGTCTTTACGGCTAAGTCTATTGCCCGCTATAATAAGATTTCAGAAAGCCAGTCCTTTGCTGAATACTACCTGATTGGCTCGCTTTTCAGTATGATTGCAGTCTTGTTGGTTTATGGCTGTCTGTATTGGTAAAAAAATAAAAAAACAGATCATCATAGCGATGGTCTGTTTGTATGTTCTGATCTATAACTCTACTCAATCATGGTATTGACAGCAGTGCCTGTCTGGTAGTCAATCTCTGCATTTGGAGAAACATTGTCCAAGAGGACATGAGACATTCCGTCTTCATCTATGGTTTCCTTGCCTCCTAGCTGGATGCTGACAACATTGCCTTCTGCGTCAAGCCCGACATACTGGAGCTCAATCTTGCGAGGAAGAAGCTCATTGTCCGTGTAAATCGGAGTAACCTTGTAATCCAGCCAATAATCTGGATTTTCCTCTAACCAGCGCTCCAAGCGATGTTCATAATAGAGCATGCTATCTGGGTTATTGTCATCCAGTCCTTGGAAACTGCCAGAGTTGAGCCAAGCGGTCATCGGAACGAGGTTTTTCCCTTCGTTATTGAGGCCGCTGAAAGTGAAGCCAATCAGATGAGCTCGATTCATGAGCCAAGCCCTATCATCTCCATTTCCGTAGTAAAATTTGTAATTGTGCCAACCGATGGGATTGTAAGTGACCTTGGTCTCCTTTTTCTTTTTGGCTTTGTGTTGCTCCTGCATTTGTACATGAGCAGCAGTAGCCCGACCGTATTTGTCCTTTTTCCCAAGCTTTAGCTGATACTCTCCATTCAACTCCAGAGTGCCGATAGCTGTTTCATCGCTATGGTTAAGCAGCTGGACCTTAATCTGGTTCTTCTGATTGGCAGCAACATTTTCTGCAGGAAGAGCCTGTGAAAGTAACAACAAAGAGCCGGCTGACAGGACAAGCCAAGTGCCAAACCTAAACTTTTTCATAAAGAACTCCTTTTAAATAATATATCTCCGACATCATTCTACTAAAAAATAGATTGTTTGACAACTAAAACTTTTCAAAAATATTACAAAAATAAATATCTGTTCAATAAGTGCAGGGTTTGACTAGGATGTGTATTTTTCCTATAATCATAACTAGAGAAAACGCTTGTATAAATTACCTAAGGAGGTGCTTATGAGTCCATCTTTAGAGGAAATGTCGCTCGAGGAGCTGTGGCAGCTTTTTCCGATTTTTTTAAGAGGGCATCAGGATGAGTGGAAAGATTGGTATGAGGAGGAACGGCTTCAACTCTTGAGTTTTTTGCCAGAACATCAGATCGTTCGTCTTAGCCATATTGGCTCAACATCGGTAAAGACCATCTGGGCTAAGCCTATAGTGGATATTTTACTGGAAATTCCTAAAGAAACAGATATGACGGTAATGAAAGACTTGCTGCTGCAAAATGGTTATCTGCTCATGTCGGAAAGCCAAGGGCGGATGTCATTCAATAAAGGTTACACACTGAGTGGTTTTGCCGAGCGGGTTTTCCATCTGCATCTGCGCTATGAGGGTGATCATGATGAACTTTACTTTAGAGACTATTTACAGGAGCACCCTGCTGTAGCTAAAGACTATGAGAAGCACAAACTGTCCTTGTGGAAGCAATATGAGCACAATCGTGATGCCTATACAGAGGCGAAAACAGATTTTATCAAGAGCTATACAGAGGAAGCTAAAAAGCTTTATGGCAGAAGATATGAGAGGGAAAACAGATGATTTATCCAATTATTGGCTTTCTGATTATTCTTGCTTTTCTTTACTTGATTTACCAATCAAAGAGACCGTCTGGCTTTATAGGGCTATGGATGATGAAATTATGGAATCGTGTTTATATGCCCATGGTTGTTTGGGCGGTCAGTCAGCTGGGTCATAAGAAGCTATTTCATGCTATTTTGGATGTTGGAGTTGGAAATGGGGAATCCTCGAAATATTTGAAAAAACATTTTCCTAATAGTCGAGTTTTGGGGATTGATATTTCTTCTACTGCCATCAGAGCAGCTGAAAAATTGGCTGAGCCTGGCCTATCTTTTGAGGTGAAAAATGTTGAGAATACAAATCTTCCGGTTGAGAAATTTGATTTGATTACAGCCTTTCAGACTCATTTTCATTGGTCAAATCTAACTCAAGCGTTCCTAGAACTTAAGCGGATACTTAAGCCAGATGGAATCATCTTACTGGCATGTGAATGGAGCAAATTAGCTTATTACCAACCAGACTTTACAAAGCAAGAAAAACTGGAAAACTATTTGACAGATTTGGACCTGCATCTCATCGATAGTCAAAGAAAGGATCAATGGATTCTTTATAAGATCGTTAAAAAATAAGGAGGTATCCTATGAAACAATTATTTTTATGTTCATATTTTGCGGGAGTCAAGAACTTGTTCAGACAATATGCATCTGAAAAGCAATTGGGCAAACATGTGCTTTTTATTCCGACGGCTGGAAATGTAGAAGAGTACAGAGGTTATATTGACGAAGCCCTGCAGACATTTGCAGATTTGGGATTTCAAGTAGAAATTTTAGATATTTCAGCTTGTGATAGAGAGACAGCTCAGGCCAAAATTTTCCAAAGCAAACTCCTCTATGTCTCTGGCGGCAATACTTTTTACCTTCTGCAAGAACTAAAGAAAAAGCAGCTTCTGTCCTTGATAAAAGAACAGATTGCGGATGGCATGGTTTATGTGGGCGAATCTGCTGGTGCTATCATCACAGCCAAGGACATTGACTACAATAAGCTCATGGACGATAAAGGAGTTGCAGCAGAACTACACGATACAGGGGCACTAAACGAGGTGGATTTTTATGTTCTTCCTCATGTTGGCGAAGAACCCTTTGTTGAAAGTGCCCAGGCCACTCTGGATACATACAGCGACCAGCTGAATCTGCTTCCCCTCAATAATCGCCAAGCTGTGCTTGTGGAGGGTGAAGAAGTGAAGGTTTTGGAGGAGGATAAGTAAGCAGGGTATATTTTCTAGTGGACCTACTCGAGAAACTCTAATAAGAGGAATGAGTGCAATTGCGATAAACTAGATTAAACAAATTAGAATGCGAGTGTTGAACTTTGATTGAAAAAACATATGAAACACCAAGTGGAATAATTCATTATTGGACAAATGATGCTGTTGAATCAACCCAAAGCGATCTTATCTTTTTACCTGGGCTAACTGCTGATTATAGGTTATTTGAAAAACAAATAGAATATTTTAAAGATACATATAGAGCCTTGGTTTGGGACGCACCTGGACACGCTTCATCTTATCCATTTCGTCTCGATTTTACTTTATTTGATTTAGCAASTTGGCTRGATRRAATATTTRTCAAAGAGAGAATARAAAATCCAATAGTAATTGGTCAGTCAATGGGAGGATATGTAGGACAGGTTTATGCTCAACTTTTTCCTGAGAAATTAAAAGGYCTTGTTACGATTGATTCACCWTCCCTKCAAAGGAAGTATTATACAGCTATGGAATTGTGGCTCTTAAAAAATATGGAGACAATTTATAGAATCTATCCATGGAAATTTCTTTTGAAATCAGGCCCTAAAAGCGTATCAACAACAGACTATGGAAGAAAACTGATGTATGATATGATGATGATTTATGATGTCGATCAAGAAAGGTATGCTCGTCTTGTGGGATACGGATATAAGATATTTTCAGAAGCAGTGGAGAAGAAACTTTCCTWTGAAGTAAAATGTCCACAATTGGTTATATGTGGAAAAGAAGATCGTGCAGGGTCTTGTATACGATATTTGAAGGCCTATGAAAGAAATACTGGGAAGTCTGTTCAATGGATTGATAAGGCGGGGCACAATTCTAATACCGACCAACCCGATATTGTAAATAGACTGATTAATGAATTTTTGAATAACAAAATTAAAGAAAAGCTTGGTTGAAAGACCGGCTTTTTGATATAATAGAAGCTATGAACACAAAAGAAAAAATTTCAAATTATCAACTTTTACTGGCTCAGCTAGAAGCCTTGTTGGAGGGGGAGACCAATGCTTTGGCTAATCTTTCCAATGCTAGCGCCTTGCTCAATCAAGCTTTGCCTCATTCGGTTTTTACTGGTTTCTATCTTTTTGATGGGAGTGAGCTGATTTTAGGGCCTTTTCAGGGTAGTGTTTCCTGTGTCCATATTGCGCTAGGCAAGGGGGTCTGTGGGGAGTCTGCTGAGAAAGAGCAGACCATTATCGTAGATGATGTGAGCCAGCATGCCAACTACATCTCCTGTGATAGCCGGGCTAAGAGCGAAATTGTGGTGCCCATGGTAAAAGACGGTCGTCTTCTTGGAGTGCTGGATTTGGACTCGGTCTTGACGGGGGATTATGATAAGGTAGATCAGGAATATCTGGAAAAGTTTGTTCAGATTTTGCTTGAAAAAACGATTTGGAATTTTGAAATGTTTGGAGAAAAAGCCTAATGTATCAAGCTTTATATCGAAAGTACCGCAGTCAGACCTTTGGTCAGCTGGTGGGTCAGCAGGTAGTGGCTACTACTCTGCGACAGGCTGTGGAGCAAGGGAAAATCAGCCATGCTTATCTCTTTTCTGGCCCACGTGGAACAGGGAAAACTAGTGTTGCTAAGATTTTTGCCAAGGCTATGAATTGTCCGAATCAAAAGGACGGCGAGCCTTGCAATGACTGCTATATTTGTAAGGCCATTACTGAGGGAAGCCTTGAAGATGTCATAGAAATCGACGCAGCTTCTAATAATGGAGTAGATGAGATTCGTGACATTCGGGACAAGTCAACCTATGCGCCTAGTCTTGCTAAGCACAAGGTCTATATCATTGACGAGGTCCACATGCTCTCGACTGGGGCTTTTAACGCATTACTCAAGACCTTGGAAGAACCGACAGAAAACGTGGTCTTTATCCTAGCGACGACAGAGCTGCATAAGATTCCGGCGACCATTCTTTCCCGCGTCCAGCGTTTTGAGTTTAAGTCTATCAAGACGCAGGACATTATTGGTCATATTGAGTGGATTTTAGATCAGGAAGGCATTGACTTTGAGCAGGAAGGTGTGCAGATTATTGCTCGCCGAGCTGAGGGCGGTATGCGGGATGCCCTATCTATACTTGACCAGGCTCTTAGCTTAACTCAGGAAAATCGTTTGACTACAGACATTGCCGAAGAAATCACTGGCTCTATCAGCTTAGGAGCCTTGGATGCCTATGTAGCAGCCTTGATTGCTCATGATGCAGTTACAGCCTTGGATAATCTCAATCTGATTTTTGATAGCGGCAAAAATATGGCCCGTTTCGTAACGGACCTCCTGCAATATCTGCGTGACTTGATTATTGTCAAAACTGGCGGGGAAAATCATCATGCCAGCGAGCTCTTTCTGGAAAATCTCAAGACACCGCAGGACACTCTTTTTGCCATGATTGATATGGCGACCAAGAGTTTGGCAGATATCAAGAACAGCCTGCAGCCTAAGATTTATACAGAAATGATGACCATTCGACTGGCAGAGACCAGCAGTCTTCCTACGGTAGCAGCTATTCCAGATAATCTAGCCGATGAGCTTAAGGGATTGAGACAAGAGATTGATAGTCTTAAGCAGCAGCTGGCTAATGGCAATGGGAAACCTGCAGCAGCTGTCAAAACTTCGGATATTCGACCGCAGAAGTCTAAGGGCTATCGAGCAGACCGCAATAAGGTCAATGCCATCCTAGAAGAGGCTGTTGAGAATCCTAGTCTGGCTCGCAGCAACCTGACCAAGCTGCAGAATGCTTGGGGCGAGATTATCGAAAGTCTGGCTGGAGCTGATAGGGCCTTGCTGGCAGGATCGCAGCCGGTGGCGGCCAACGAAAGCCACGCTATCTTAGCTTTTGAGTCTAATTTCAACGCTGAGCAGACCATGAAGCGGGATAATCTCAATACCATGTTTGGCAATATCCTCAGCAATGCGGCAGGATTTTCACCAGAGATTTTGGCTATTTCCTTGGAAGAGTGGACCAAGATTCGGGCGGATTTTTCGGCTCGCAGCCGCAATGGCAAGGCAGAGGTTGAAGAGAAGGAAGAGGAAAGCTTGATTCCAGAGGGATTTGACTTTTTAGCAGAAAAAATTACCATTCAAGAGGATTAAAAAAAGATTTTTCTAGGCTTTCGTGTTATAATAAATCTATGAACAGACGACAATTTATTGTGATGGCTGTTTTTACAGCCTTAGAAACCTATTTTTTCAATGAATCTATCATGGCGGGGCGCTATTTTATGGCTGCTTTCTGGGCAGTTTTAGTGCTGCGCAATCTGCAGATTTCCTATGTCATGGGGCGGATTGTGGATGAAATCGATAAACATTTAGGACCGAAATAATGAAAACAGGACTGAGCTATGAGACTCAGTCCTTTTGAAATGAATATTTTGATTACCAACTGGTCAGCGAGACTTCGCCGCTATTGAGCCAGATTTCCTGACCATCTGTCAGCTGGACTAAAAGTTGCCCGCTGTCTGAGATATCCTTGGCCAAACCTTGGTAGTCTACGCCTTTTTGACTAAAGGTCACTTGTCGTCCCAGCACCAAGGAGCGCTCCTTGTAGAGGTAGATGAGCTCTTCTGGGTCGCTTTCGTAGAAGCATTTCCAAATCTCGGCAATGAGCTCATTGCGACTAATGGCTGGTTTCTCTTCAAAGAGGGAGCCGGCTTTTTCTTTGATGTCGGCTGGAAAATCTTTAATGAAAAAATTAAAGCCAACACCGATGATGACATCGGTGACGAGACCTGTCTCGATAGAAGTTGTGGCCTCGGTCAGGATGCCGGAAATTTTCTTGTTTCGATAGTAAATGTCATTGACCCACTTGATATCAACTTCCATAAGAGTTAGATTTTTCACTGCCTTGTAAATAGCTCCTGCGGTCAAGATAGTATAGGAGGGGAGCTGGTCGAAGGGGAGGTTGGGCTTGAGGTGGAGAGACATGTAAAAGCCGCCCTGGCTGGGGCAGAAGAAGGCACGACCGAAACGGCCACGGCCAGCAGATTGGGCAGCAGCCAGATAGAGAGTGTCGGCAGGGCGTCCGGCCTCCATGCCAGCCTTGGCGTCCATCTGAGTGGACTGGCAGTCAGGATTAAAGGAGACCTGAACAGGTGAGTTTGCCTCAATCCAATCAGGAATCAGCAGGTCACCCGCTGTCAATCGATAGCCCCGGTTCTTGACGGATTCGATTTGGAGGCCTTCTTTCTCCAGTTTTTGGATGGCTTTCCAAATGGAAGTTCGTGAAATGCCCAATTCTTGGGCTATTTTTTCACCGTTGACATAGTCGTCAGCCTGGCTGAGGATGTCAAAGATTTTTTCGTAGGTTTTCATAGGCGGCCTTTCTAACTTAATGGCTGCTTTCTCTTAGTGTCAGCTTGGTTGAGAGCTTAATCATGTAAGGGATGGGGCTTTCGTCAGTTTTAATCATCTGGTCCAGCATCTGCAGAGCTTGCTTGCCCATTTCCTCTGTAAAGACTGTCACAGTGCTGAGAGGCGGATAGACGTATTTGGCGATGGATGTATCATTAAAGGAAATAATCTGGACATCTTGGGGAACAGCTATTCCCGCTTCCTGAAGAGCACGGAGGGCACCGACTGCCAGAGCATCGCTGGCTATGAAAAATGCTTTGGGCATCTGTTCTTTTTGTTCGTCAATCATGTCTTTCATCAGCTGGTAGCCCGACTCTGAGGAGAACTTGCCTGTCTTGACATAAGTCGGCTGATAAAGACCTTTGTCACTAAGGTAACGGCAGAAGCAGGCCAAGCGCGGATCGTCAAGACTTGTCGTTCCGTCTGCGGTCTCTTCACGTCCAGCAATCATACCGATTTCTCGAAAGCCCTGCTGAAGAAAATGGTCGAGAACATGAGTAACGGCATGCTCAAAGTCCGTTGTCACACAGCTGTGGCCTTGGTCGAGCGTATCGCTATCCACGAAAACCAGAGCAGGACTGTATTGCTCCAGCTCCTTGACTTGCTTGCTGCTAAATTTTCCGATGGCAATGATGCCGTCAATCTGCTCTAGCTGGCTTAGAGAGTCGTTGTTGAAAATCCGTACGATATCATAGCCCAGTTCCTGGGCTTTCTTTTCGATGCCTAAGCGGATGGAGTAGTAGTAAAGATCATCCAGCTCTTCCAGCTCGGTGTACCATTCGACGATAGCGATGCGATGGGTCTGAGGTGCAGTCTTTTTCTGCCTTTTGCTTTTTTTGTAATTGAGCTGTTCAGCGATATCGAAAATCTTCTTACGCGTCTCATCGCTGACAGACATGGACTTGTCATAGTTCAAAACCCGCGAAACAGTTGCGGGAGAAACACCAGCAGCCTGGGCGATATCTTTGATAGTAGCCATTTGATTTGGTCCTTTTTAATTTACTGTCTACATAAATTATAACTCAAAAATTAGTAAATAACAAAGATATGTTTAGTAAAACTTAACTTTGTTCTCGAAATGAACTGGGTGAAAAGCCAAAATATTTTTTAAAAGCCTTTGAAAAGTAAAGGGGGTCTGAGAAACCGACAGAATAGGCGATAAATTGGATAGGTTCGTGAGTACTTTCTAGGAGTTGTTTGGCTCGGTGCATTCGGACATAGTCTAGATATTCTTTTGGTGAGCTTTGGTGTTCTTCCTTGAAAATGGTTGTTAAGTAGCTACGATGAACGGACAACTTAATTGCCATATCTTGAATGCTGAGGTTAGGATTGGGATATTGAGTGTCAATTATCTGCTTGCAGGCTAGATAGAGTTGCTGGCTTGCAGATAGGGTATTTGCTTGGGGTTTATAGGCAACGCTGCCCAAGTGAAAGATGAGTTCATAAAGTTGGCCCATAATGTGGAGTTGAGCTAGTTGGTTAGATTTGGTCTGCTCGGCGAAGTAAACCAAGTTCTCAACAATTTTCCCAATCCTATCTGTTTTTCGTTCCTGGTTAGCAAGTAGGTAGCAGTCTTCGGAAATCTGTGAGTGATTGAAGTAGTCATAAACCCTACCGCCAGTCATTCCCAGCCAGTAGTAAGACCAAGGTTCTTCTTTGTCAGCCTGATAAAAGGTAAGTTCATTTGGCTTGAGCAGAAAGAGATCTCCAGCTTTTAAATCGACAATTTTACCTTTGTAATGAAATTGACCTTTTCCCTTGTTAACGTAATGAAGTACATAGGTATCTCTAATTGCTGGCCCAAAAGAGTAGTTAGGAGTGCACTCTTCGTATCCGTAGAAGCTAAGTGCAAGATCAATTGTTCCTGTTTGGTATTCTGAAAAAACAAGCATATTCTGCCTCCTACCTAACATTTTACCATATTTCCCTAACATAATTCTATTTTAGGAAGCGATTTCATAAGGTAAAATATTAGTAAATATGGAGGTTCAGAAATGGCTATCAAAATAGACAAACATCTATTCTACATCAATACAAAAAATTCCAGTCTTATCATTGAGGAAAGGGATGGCTACCTTTTGCTTAAACACTTAGGCAGAAAAATCGAATCCTATCATTTTTCCAATACAGTATTTGAGCGAGATCATGCTTTTTCTGGTAATCCGAGATCGAATGAGCGAAGTTTTAGCTTAGATACCCAGCGGCAGGTTTTGGGTCAGCATGGTTTAGGAGACTTTCGGCAACCTTCTCTGCAAGTCCAACATGCTAATAATGAAGTAACAGATTTTCGGTTTGTTGAGAGTCAGCTGATTAAGGGAGGTTTGGAAGTTCCAGGATTGCCTAGCCCTCACAGTACAGAAGATGCAGAAACACTGGCCTTTATTTTAGAGGATACAGTAGCTCACTTACGCCTCACTCTTTATTACACAGCTTTTGAGGATAGCAATACCATTGCAACCTTTACTAAGCTGGAAAATATCGGTAGAGAGACAGCAGTCATACATAAGAACTTGAGCTTAATGGCAGATTTGCCGGCAGGTACTTATGATGTGATTAGTTTACAGGGAGCTTATGCTAGGGAAAAAACAGTTCGTCGTCACAAGCTAGAACAGGGAATTTTCAAAATAGCTTCCAACCGAGGAGCTTCTGGTCACGCGCAGACTCCAAGCCTTATCCTTTGTGATAGTGAAACGACGGAAGAGGCTGGTCAAGTTTGGGCAATTCAGCTCCTTTATAGCGGAAACTTTGAAGCTTCGATTCAGCAAAATCAGTTGAATGAAGTTCGGCTAGGTATCGGTATCAATGAAGATAACTTTGCTTGGAAACTGGAAGCGGGGCAGACTTTCTATAGTCCTGTTGCTCTGTTGAATTATTCGGCTCAAGGTTTGACTGGTCTTAGTCATGAGAGCCAAGCTTTTGTTCAAGAGCATATCATTCCTAAAGCTTTTGCGAAGCGAGAGCGGCCAATTCTAATCAATAACTGGGAAGCAACTTACTTTGATTTCAAAAAAGAGAAGTTGCTAGAGTTAGCAGATGAGGCACAGAAAGTTGGTATTGAGCTCTTTGTTCTCGATGATGGCTGGTTTGGCAACCGTTTTGATGACAATCGGGCTCTGGGTGACTGGTTTGTCAATGAAGATAAGCTAGGTGGCAGTTTGACAGAGCTCATAGCAGAAGTTCATAGCAGAGGATTGCAATTTGGTTTATGGGTTGAGCCAGAAATGATTTCCGTAGACAGTCAGCTTTATCGGGCACATCCAGACTGGGCTATTCAAGTGCCTGATCGGGACCATACCTACTCTCGCAATCAACTCGTATTGGATTATGCTAATCCAGATGTGGTAGCATATATCAAAGAAACACTAGATCAGCTGTTAAGTCAGCACGATATTGACTACATAAAATGGGATATGAATCGTAATATTACCAATCTTGGGAATGGCACTAACTATCTGGCGACCAAAATGCAGTCACATAAGTATATCTTGGGGCTTTATGAAATTGTAAAATATTTGACAGAGAAATATGAGAATATTCTCTTTGAGTCCTGCTCAGGTGGCGGTGGCCGAAATGACCTTGGTATGATGCGGTATTTCCCTCAAGTCTGGGCTAGTGACAATACCGATGCCATAGCTCGTTTGCCAATCCAATATGGGTCTTCTTATCTTTATCCGACTATTTCAATGGGTGCCCATGTGTCAGCAGTACCCAATCATCAGATGGGTCGGATTACTCCACTGGCAACACGTGGTCATGTGGCTATGATGGGAAATCTGGGGTATGAGCTTGATTTGACTAGTCTATCAGATGAAGAGAAAGCTGCGATTGCTGACCAGGTGAAGTTGTATAAAGAATTACGGCCAGTGGTCCAGCTAGGGTGTCAGTATAGGCTAATCAATCCAGATGTTGGCTCCAATGAAGCAGCAGTTCAATTTAACTATGAAGATCAAACGATTGTAACCTATGTCCGAGTCTTATCAGTTGTGGAAACAATAGAAACAACTTTGAAACTAAAAGCCTTAGAGGAAGAAGGACTTTATGAGCTGCAGGCAAATGGCGCAGTTTACTCAGGTGCAGAACTCATGTATGCTGGTATCACTATGAATCTTCCGCAAGGAGATTATCTTAGCAGACAGTTGCATTTTATTAAAAAATAAGGAGGCTAGACCATGAAATGGTATAAAAAGATGAGCTTAGCTGCTATTACAGGACTGTCCCTTTTGGGGCTGTCAGCTTGCAGCAGCCAAGGGGAGTCAACAGATGGTAAGGTAACGATTGAGTATTTCAATCAGAAGGGTGAAATGGTTGATACCCTTCGTGAGATTGCAAAAGACTTTGAAAAAGAAAATCCGAATGTGCATGTGAAAGTGGTGAATGTCCCTAACGCTGGGGAAGTACTCAAAACTCGAGTTCTGGCTGGAGATATTCCTGATGTTGTCAATATCTATCCCCAGTCTATTGAATTGCAAGAATGGGCTAAAGCTGGGTACTTTGAAGATTTATCTAATAAAGATTATCTCAAGCGAGTTAAGAATCATTACGCAGATAAATATGCGATAGATGGAAAGATTTACAATATCCCTTATACTGCTAATGCTTATGGTATCTATTACAACAAAGATAAATTTAAAGAACTGGGATTGAAAGTTCCAGAGACTTGGGAAGAATTTGAAGAATTAGTTGATACGATTATAGCAAAAGGGGAAACGCCTTTTGCCATTGCAGGAGCAGATACTTGGACCTTGAATGGTTATCATCAGTTAGCTCTTGCTACTTCTACGGGTGGCGGTAAGGAAGCGAATGATTACCTACGTTTTTCCAAGCCAAATGCCATCAAGTCTTCAGATTCAGTGCTTAAAGATGATTTCAGGTTGTTAGATTTATTCCGCAAAAAAGGTGCCATGCAAACCAACTGGCAGGGAGCAGGCTATACTGATGTTGTCGGTGCCTTCGCTAGAGGCGATGCCCTGATGACTCCAAATGGCTCTTGGGCTATCACAGCAATCAATGCGCAAGATCCTAAGTTTAATGTTGGAACGTTCCCTTTCCCTGGAAAGCAAAAAGGACAAAGCTTGACCATTGGAGCAGGAGACCTAGCTTGGTCTATCTCTTCAAGTAGTAAGCACAAGAAAGAAGCCAATGCTTTTGTTGAATATATGTCACGTCCAGAAGTTATGCAGAAATATTATGATGTGGACGGCTCACCAACAGCTATTGAAGGTGTCAAGGAAGCTGGGTCAGATGCACCGCTAGCCGGTCTTGCTGAACTAGCATTTACAGACCGACACCTCGTTTGGCTAGCTCAAGACTGGACCAGTGAAAGTGATTTTTATACCTTGACTGGAAATTATATTACAACTGGAGACAAAGAGGATATGGCGAAAGCACTAAATGCCTTCTTCAATCCGATGAAAGCAGACGTAGAGTAGGAGTAGATCCACTATGAAAAAATTGATTGAGAAATATTGGGGCTGGCTCTTTGTCCTTGTTCCCCTTGTACTACAGGCTGTATTCTTCTATGTGCCCATGTTTCAAGGTGCCTTCTACAGCCTGACAAACTGGACTGGTTTGACCTATAATTATAAGTTTGTTGGACTCAATAACTTTATGCTCCTCATGAGCGATCCTAAGTTTATGAACGCGATAGGCTTTACATTGATTATTACTATTTGTATGGTGGTTGGTGAGATTATGCTGGGGATCTGGATAGCCCGAGCTCTCAACTCGAAGATAAAGGGGAAAACTTTCTTCCGAGCTTGGTTTTTCTTCCCTGCTGTTCTATCTGGATTGACTGTGGCTCTTATCTTTAAGCAACTTTTCAACTACGGATTGCCAGCTTTAGGGAATTCCTTAGGAATTGAATTTCTTAAAACCAGCCTTCTAGGAACGAATGGCGGTGCAATCTTTGCAGCAATCTTCGTCTTGCTTTGGCAAGGGGTAGCCATGCCTATTATCATCTTCTTAGCTGGCCTTCAGTCTATCCCGACTGAGATTACAGAAGCAGCTCGAATTGATGGAGCTAGCAGCAAACAAATTTTTTGGAAGGTGGAACTTCCTTATCTCCTACCAAGTGTTTCCATGGTCTTTATATTGGCTCTAAAAGGCGGTTTGACAGCATTTGACCAGGTCTTTGCCATGACAGGCGGCGGTCCGAATAATGCGACCACCTCTCTAGGACTTCTGGTATACAACTATGCTTTTAAGAGCAATCAATTTGGTTATGCCAATGCCATTGCTGTTATCTTGTTTCTCTTGATTGCGATTATTTCTATTATCCAGTTGAGAGTATCTAAGAAATTTGAAATCTAAGAGGAGAAGCCCGATGAAAAATGCAGAAAGAAAAGCTAATTTTAGTAAATATATCTTTCTAACACTGGGATCTATTATCATTTTAATTCCACTCTTAGCAACGATATTCAGTTCCTTTAAGTCTACCAAAGACATTGTTAATAATTTTTTCGGATTTCCGACTCAACCGAACTTAGAGAATTTTCAACGCCTTTTGGCTGATGGTATCGGAGGCTACTATTGGAATTCAATTGTAATCACGGTTCTATCTTTGGCTGTTGTCATGATTTTTATTCCTATGGCTGCTTACTCTATCGCTCGTAATATGTCTAAGAAAAAAGCTTTTGGTATTATGTATACGCTTTTGATTTTAGGGATTTTCGTTCCTTTTCAAGTTATCATGATTCCTATTACAGTTATGATGAGTAAGCTAGGACTAGCCAACACTTGGGGATTAATTATCCTCTATCTGGCTTACGCTGTTCCACAGACTCTCTTTCTCTATGTAGGCTACATTAAGATTTCCATTCCAGACAGTCTGGATGAGGCAGCAGAAATTGACGGTGCTGGAAAGTTTACAACTTATTTCAAGATTATCTTTCCTATGATGAAACCCATGCATGCGACAACCATGATTATCAATGCCCTCTGGTTCTGGAATGATTTCATGCTTCCTCTCTTGGTACTCAATAAAGACTCCAAGATGTGGACTCTGCCACTCTTCCAATATAACTACACAGGTCAATACTTTAATGATTATGGACCGAGCTTTGCTTCTTATGTTGTTGGGATTATTACCATTACTATCGTCTATCTCATCTTCCAGCGCAACATTATTGCTGGAATGAGCAATGGGGCAGTGAAGTAAGCTCAAGATACAAAGCCCGTAAACTACTGAATTAGTAACGGCTGTAGAAGATTCATCTTTTTCGCACAGAGCTTAGGGCGTGTTCTATTAGGCGCATGGGAAAGAGTATATAAGACAAGATTTTAGAGGAGAAGACTATGGCTATTCAAAATAAGACCATGCTGATTACTTACTCAGACAGCCTGGGGGAGAATTTAAAAGATTTATATGACAATTTAGAAAAGCATTTTGGCGATGCTGTTGGAGGAGTGCATTTGCTTCCTTTCTTCCCATCAACTGGTGACCGGGGATTCGCCCCAGTAGACTATGAAGAGGTTGATTCAGCCTTTGGTGACTGGGAGGATGTAGAAAAGCTGGGCGAGAAATATTATCTCATGTTTGACTTTATGATCAACCACATCTCACGCCAGTCCAAGTATTATAAGGATTTTCAGGAAAAGAAGGATCAGAGTGAGTATCGTGACCTCTTTCTCAGCTGGGATAAGTTTTGGCCAGAAAATCGTCCGACGCAAGCTGATGTTGATTTAATTTATAAGCGTAAGGATCGGGCGCCTAAGCAGGAAATCGTCTTTGCAGATGGAAGCACTGAGTATCTGTGGAACACCTTTGGTGAAGAGCAGATTGATCTAGATGTTCGCAGTCAGGTAACTAATGATTTCATCAAGAAAACATTGCGTCAACTGTCAGAGCATGGCTGTGATCTGATTCGTTTAGATGCATTTGCCTATGCGGTCAAAAAGTTAGATACCAATGATTTCTTTGTTGAGCCAGAAATCTGGGATCTCTTAGAAAAAGTCCAGCAGCAAGTGGCTGAGTTTGGGACGGATATTTTACCAGAAATTCATGAGCATTATTCTATACAGTTCAAGATTGCAGAGCATGGCTACTTTGTCTATGATTTTGCGCTGCCGATGGTAACTCTTTATTCTCTATACAGTGGTAAAGCTGAGCGTCTAGTCAAGTGGCTTGAAATGAGTCCTATGAAGCAATTCACAACACTGGACACCCACGATGGTATTGGGGTTGTTGATGTTAAGGATATTCTGACTGATGAAGAAATTGACTTTGCAACCAATGAACTATATAAGGTTGGGGCTAATGTCAAGCGTAAGTATTCCTCAGCTGAGTACAATAATCTGGACATTTACCAGATTAACTCGACTTACTACTCAGCCTTGGGCGATGACGACAAGAAGTACTTCATTAGCCGTCTGATTCAGGCTTTTGCTCCAGGGATTCCACAGGTCTATTATGTTGGTTTCTTAGCTGGGAAAAATGACCTTGAACTGCTAGAAAACACTAAGGAAGGCCGCAATATCAACCGTCATTATTACAGTAATGAGGAGATTGCTGAAGAAATCAAGCGTCCAGTTGTGCAAGCCTTGCTCAAGCTTTTCAGTTACCGCAACCAGTCTGCTGCCTTTGATCTAGATGGCACTATTGAAGTGAATCTATTGGATGAAAACAGCCTCCGGATTGTCCGTAGCAATGCAGATAAGTCAGTCACTGCTCAAGTAGTTATCAACCTCAAAGAATTGACATATAGCGCTAGTGAAAATGGCCAAGCTATCACTTTTGAATAGAGATAAGAAAAGAGAAGAAGAATGGTAGAATTAAATCTGAAAAATATCTATAAAAAATATCCCAACAGCGACCACTATTCAGTGGAAGACTTCAATCTAGATATCAAGGACAAAGAATTTATCGTCTTTGTCGGTCCGTCCGGTTGTGGAAAATCAACTACTCTGCGTATGATTGCAGGTCTTGAAGACATCACTGAAGGAACTGCCTCTATTGACGGTACAGTGGTCAATGATGTAGCTCCAAAAGACCGCGACATCGCCATGGTCTTCCAGAACTATGCCCTTTATCCGCACATGACTGTCTACGACAACATGGCTTTTGGTCTCAAGCTGCGCAAGTACAGCAAGGAAGATATTGAAAAACGGGTCAATGAAGCAGCAGAAATTCTGGGCTTGAAGGAATTTTTGCAGCGTAAGCCAGCTGATTTATCTGGTGGTCAGCGTCAGCGGGTAGCAATGGGACGCGCTATCGTTCGGGATGCAAAGGTTTTCCTTATGGATGAGCCTTTGTCTAACTTGGATGCTAAGCTGCGTGTTTCTATGCGGGCGGAGATTGCCAAGATTCACCGTCGTATCGGGGCAACAACTATTTATGTTACCCACGACCAGACTGAAGCTATGACTCTGGCTGACCGGATTGTTATCATGTCAGCGACCAAGAATCCTGCTGGAACTGGAACGATTGGACGAGTGGAGCAGATTGGTACACCTCAAGAAGTCTATAACAACCCAGTTAATAAGTTCGTTGCCGGTTTCATCGGCAGCCCAGCTATGAACTTCTTTGAAGTGACACTGGAAGATGGCCGTCTTGTCGGACCAAACAGAGACTTCAGTCTCCAAGTCCCAGAGGGTAATCTTAAAGGGTTGCGGGAAAAGGGCTATGAGGGCAACAAGTTGATTTTTGGTATTCGTCCGGAAGATATCAACATGGAACCAGCTTTTCTGGAAACCTTCCCTGAGTCAGTTCTAACTGCGAAGATTTCTGTTTCTGAGTTGCTTGGAGCGGAGTCTCACCTCTACTGTGCGGTTGGTGGCAGTGAGTTTGTTGCCAAAGTTGATGCACGCGATCATATGAATACCGGAAGCAGTATTAAACTTGGCTTCGACCTAAACAAGGCGCATTACTTTGATGCTGAGACGGAAGACAATATTTTCTAATCTATTGCTCCTTATAAAATAATCCAGACAGATTACTGTTTGGATTTTTACAAAAAACTATCTATAAAATTAGTAAAATTTTACTAAATTTATTGAAGTTTTACTCAAAAATAGTTATAATAAAGATAAGAAAACGATTACAATGTCGAACAATCATTTTAAAGGAGTTTAGCTTATGTCAAATGTCATTTCAGTAGATCAAGTCCGCGCAGATTTTGCTAAGGTTTTTGGAGTAGAAGCGGATCACACTTTCTTTTCACCTGGTCGGATCAATCTGATTGGTGAGCATACGGACTATAACGGCGGCCATGTTTTTCCTGCTGCGATTTCTCTAGGAACTTATGGAGCGGCTCGCAAGCGGGACGATCAGCTCTTGAGATTCTTCTCAGGAAATTTTGAAGAAAAAGGGATTATTGAAGTGTCGCTGGAAAACCTGCACTTTGAGCCTGAGCATAACTGGACCAACTATCCAAAAGGAGTTCTGCATTTTCTGCAGGAGGCAGGTCATAAGATTGACCGAGGCATGGATGTCTATGTTTATGGAAATATTCCCAACGGATCGGGCTTGTCTTCTTCTGCATCTCTAGAGCTTTTGACGGGTGTCATTGCTGAGAAACTCTTTGATTTGCAGTTGGAACGTTTGGACCTAGTGAAAATCGGTAAATTAACTGAGAATGAATTTATCGGGGTTAATTCTGGCATTATGGACCAGTTTGCTATCGGAATGGGTGCTGACCAGCGAGCTATTTACCTAGATACCAATACTCTTGAGTATGATTTGGTGCCGCTTGATCTCAAAGATAATGTCGTAGTGATTATGAATACCAACAAGCGTCGTGAGTTGGCTGATTCTAAGTACAATGAGCGTCGGGCGGAGTGCGAAAAAGCTGTTGAAGAACTGAACCGTAAACTGTCTATCGCAACCTTGGGCGAGTTGGATGAGTGGTCCTTTGACGAGTATAGCTATCTGATAGAGGACGAAAATCGCCTCAAACGGGCTCGCCATGCTGTTTTAGAAAATCAACGGACTTTGCAAGCGCGGGCGGCTTTGCAGGCAGGCGATCTTGACAAATTCGGCCGCCTCATGAATGCGTCTCATGTTTCTTTAGAACATGACTATGAAGTGACTGGTCTAGAGCTGAACACCTTGGTCCATACGGCCTGGGAGCAAGAAGGCGTTCTGGGTGCTCGTATGACAGGGGCAGGTTTTGGTGGCTGTGCCATTGCTTTAGTTGCTAAGGATGCGGTGGAATCTTTCAAAGAAAATGTCGGTCGCAAGTATCAAGAAGTCGTCGGCTATGCCCCTAGCTTTTACATTGCAGAAGTTGCTGGCGGAAGCCGATTGCTGGACTAAATCAGAGAAAAGGAACTTGGGTCTGGGACAAAAGTCCTAGCCTCTCAATTGTCTTTGGATTGTCGAGCAAGACGCAGTGGTTGAGTGGGCTCTATTACGCTGATTTCATCAGCTTTTACAGCCCTACTCAACTGTGCGGAGGTGGGACGACGAAATCGAATTCTAACGAATTACCAATTTCTGTCCCACTCTCTTTACTAGCAAAAGAAAGGAAGATCTATGTCCAAGAAGTTACTGGATGCTTTTGTGTCAGCAGTGATTGACAATAGCACTTTTGAAGAAATGGACACCATCTATCTGAGCAATCGTGTCATGGCTTTAGTCGGAGAGACAGTTGCAGAGCAGGATACAGAAGCTGAGCAGCTAATTGATCTGAAGGATGACTTGGTAGCTGTGGCTGTCAAGAATGGGAAGATTGGTGATACTCTGGCTGAGCAGGATATACTAGGAGCAGAGCTCATGGACTTAATCACGCCAGCCCCTAGCCAGCTCAATCGGGACTTCTGGACGACCTATGCCTCAAGTCCCGAGCAAGCTGTAGCTGATTTTTACCAGCTTAGTCAAAAGAATGACTACATCAAGGTCAAGGCCATTGCTAAAAACATTGCTTTCAAAGCACCTACCACTTATGGAGATTTGGAAATCACCATCAATCTCTCTAAGCCAGAAAAGGATCCCAAGGAGATTGCGGCAGCTAAAAAGGCCAAGAATAGTAATTATCCAGCCTGCCAGCTCTGTATGGAAAATGAAGGATATCAAGGCCGCTTGGACCACCCAGCTCGCGCCAATCATCGGATTATCCGCTTTGACTTGGCTGGACAGGGGTGGGGTTTTCAGTATTCGCCCTATGCCTATTTTAATGAGCATTGCATCTTTCTGCACAGCCAGCACCTTCCCATGGCTATCAGTCGGCTGACCTTTGAGCGCTTGTTGGACATCGTTGAGACCTTTCCAGGCTATTTCGCAGGATCCAACGCCGACCTGCCTATTGTCGGTGGCTCCATCCTGACCCACGACCACTATCAGGGTGGACGGCATACTTTTCCTATGGAAATAGCAGAGCTGGATTGCAGCTTTACTTTTAGCGGATTTGAAGAGGTAGAGGCGGGCATTGTCAAGTGGCCCATGTCCGTCATTCGGCTGAGATCTGAGAAGAAGGAACAGTTAATCAAGTTGGCTGACAAGATCTTGCAAGCTTGGCGGACTTATTCTGACCCAAGTGTGCAGATTTTGGCTGAGTCTGAGGGTGAGCCCCACCATACCATCACACCGATTGCCCGCAGGAAAGATGGATGTTTTGAGCTAGACTTGGTTTTGCGGGACAATCAAACTTCCTCAGAACATCCAGACGGCATTTACCACCCTCATAAGGATGTGCAGCATATTAAGAAAGAAAATATCGGCCTGATTGAGGTTATGGGGCTGGCTATTCTGCCGCCTCGGCTCAAGGAAGAACTCAAGCAGGTGGAATTGTTTCTGCTAGGAGAAGACTGTCAGGTTGCTGCCTATCATCAGAAGTGGGCCAATCAACTCAAAGACCAGAATCCAGATGTTACCGCTGAGACGGTGGAAGGAGTAGTTCAGGCATCGGTTGGACAAATTTTCAGCCGAGTACTGGAAGATGCGGGAGTTTACAAGCGAACTGAGGAAGGCCAGGAGGCTTTCATGCGCTTCGTCCAATTCGTCGGCATCCAGCTCTAGGAAATGTGTTATAATGAAACTAGTGTAACAGGGAAAGGAAGTTTTATGGCAATTTTAGTATTAGGAGGAGCTGGCTACATCGGCTCGCACATGGTAGACCGTTTGGTGGCAGCAGGTAAGGAAGAAGTAGTCGTCGTTGATAATTTAGTGACTGGCCATAGGGCAGCCGTACATCCTCAAGCTGTCTTTTATGAGGGCGATTTAGCTGATAAGGATTTTATGCGTAGTGTATTTGCCAATAATCCATCTATTGATGCAGTCATTCACTTTGCTGCCTTTTCACTGGTCGCAGAGTCCATGTTAGATCCGCTCAAGTATTTTGACAATAACACAGCCGGTATGGTTTCACTTTTGGAGGTCATGCAGGAATGCGGCGTTAAAAACATCGTCTTTTCTTCGACTGCGGCGACTTATGGCATTCCTGAGGAAGTGCCGATTCTGGAAACGACTCCTCAAAAGCCGATTAATCCTTATGGTGAGAGCAAGCTTATGATGGAGACTATTATGCGCTGGGCAGACCAGGCCTACGGCATCAAGTTTGTAGCCCTGCGTTATTTCAATGTGGCCGGTGCCAAGCCCGACGGCTCAATCGGCGAGGACCACGGACCTGAAACCCATCTCCTGCCCATTGTGCTTCAAGTGGCTCAGGGCAAACGTGAGAAGATTGCTGTTTTTGGTGATGATTACGATACTCCGGACGGGACCAATGTACGCGATTATGTCCATCCTTTCGACTTGGCTGACGCCCATATTCTGGCTGTCGAGCACCTGCGAGCCGGACATCCTTCAGATGCCTTTAACCTTGGCTCTTCGACTGGTTTTTCCAACCTGCAGATTGTAGAAGCAGCCCGCAAGGTGACCGGCCATCCTATTCCTTTGGAAATAGCAGAGCGGCGCCCAGGCGATCCGGATACGCTGATTGCTTCCTCTGAGAAAGCAAGAAATGTTCTGGGTTGGCAGCCGAAATTCGACAATATTGAAACCATTATCGAAACCGCTTGGAAATGGCATTCAAGTCATCCAAATGGCTATGATGATAGAGAGTAAACTGACAAACCAGCTAGAAAAGCTGGTTTTTTACTTTGAATCATAAAGAGCACTTCTTTACAATTTTTTAAAAGCCTTTTATAATAAAAGGAAGATTGATTGACATATTATCTATAATCTTGTTTAGTTGTTACTAACTCTTAGTATGTCTTAAAAAATCAGGCAGTTACAAATGCGACGGGAAGCAACATTTTAGAATAACGAATTTTTGTACCACAATCAGATGTGACAGTTGTTGACAGTTTGTTGTGTAAGGGCTTTAGAGACTTATGATATAATGAAGTCATAAAAGTTTGAGAAGTCTCTTAATCTTTTCAAGCAGATTTTCATAAAGAGAATAGGAAATAAGTATGCATTCGATTCTTGCCTTGTATGTCACTTTGATGCCGGTCATTCTGGCTGGGATTCTGAATATGATTTTTTGCAAGTCTTCACTGCTAGAGGCGGCTTATCGACCAATGGATGCTGGGTTGATTTTAAAGGATGGGAAGAGGCTTTTTGGAGCTAACAAGACCTGGAAAGGTTTCTTGGGCATGATTATCTGGGGAGCTTTGGCGCAGATTCTTTGGGGATTGCTCTTGAAGAGTATTCCTACCCTAGAGAAGCTGCACTTGGTTTATGCCTTATACGAAAATACCGTGCTCTTTAATCTGGTGCTTGGGGCTCTTTTGGGGCTGGCTTATGTTTTGTTTGAGCTACCCAATAGCTTTATCAAGCGCCGTTTGGAAATCAGAGAGGGCAAGACGGCGGAGAATGGCTGGAAATGGACCTTTATCTGGATAGACCAGATTGATTCCTTGATTGGCTGTATTATTTTCTTGCTTTTCTATATCCCTCTGTCTTGGCAGCAGATGCTGGGCATACTTATTCTCGGGGCGGGCACGCATCTAGGAGTCAATCGTCTGCTCTACTGGGCTAAGCTTAGAAAAAATCGTATGTGAGATGGGAGTATTTGATGAAAGAACTATGGCTGGAAAAAGAGCCTTCGGTCGTCTATGGCGGTAAAATCAATCAGTTAATCAACCTCTGTCAGCTGGGGCTTTCGGTTCCTAATGGTTTGATTTTGTCTGCGGACCAAGTAATGGATTGGCTAAGCGCAGCTCTGCCAGAATACTCAAAAGAGGGACTTAAAGAATTAATCGAACTGGGTAAGGAGGAAATTGCGGAGCGTTTGCAGCAGTATCCCTTGGAGCCAGCTTGGCTACAGCAGTTAGCAGCCTTTTGTCAGGAAAATCAAGCTTATATTGTTCGCAGTAGTGCCCTTTTAGAAGATGGACTGAACATGTCATTTGCTGGTCAATATGACTCGATTGGCAATTGCCGGACACTGTCAGAAATTGAGCAGGGTATTCGTTCATGTCTGCTTTCCCTCTTTAATCCAGAAGCCTTGGCTTACTGGCAGCGCCAGAGTTTGCCTGAGCAGAATTTTGCCATGGCAGTGCTGATTCAGGAGCAGATTGAGCCTGACTTCAGCGGTGTCTGCTTTTCCTTAGACGTAGCGACTAATCAGGACCAGACCATGCTGTTGGAGTACGTAAAAGGCTCGGCTGAGAGCTTGGTTAGCGGTCAAGTCAATCCTGAGCAGCTGACTCTTGCTTGGTACAAGCCGGACTGGCTCCAGTTTGAAAAGGCTGAAATCTCTCTGGCAGTCTTGCAGAAGCTGCATGCGCAGGTTTTGCAGATTGTGGCGTATTTTGGTCGGCCGATGGATATTGAGTGGTGTGCCGTACAAGAGCAGGTCTATCTGCTTCAGGCTCGGCCCATCACGACAGTACCAACTAAAATCGACATTGGTCGCTGGACGACGGCGAATTTTCGGGATGGAGGCGTGGCGGCTCAGCCCTGTCCCAACCTGATGTGGAGCCTTTACCGCCATTCTTGGCAAGAGGCCCTTTCTAGCTTTTTGCTGACAATTGGCTTAGAGCCTGAAGGTGTGATGCCGCCGCTGATGCACCTGCATTATGCTCGGCCTTTCTGGAACTTAGGCTTAGTCAAGCAAGGTATGGAGCAGATTCCGGGCTACATTGAGCGAGACTTTGATGATGAGCTGGGAGTCAATAAAGACTACCAAGGACAAGGTTTTACTAGTAAATTAAGTCCAGCCTTGCTCTTAAATTTCCTGCGGGTCGCTTTGAAAACGCAAAAAGTAACTAAGACTTTTCTGCATCAGGCGCCAGACAAGCTGCAAGAGCTGCGCCAGCAATTTAACCGCTTGAATCAAGAAATACGAGAACTGAACGACCAAAGCCCGCTGCAGCAGGTCGAGAGTCTTTGGCAGTTAGTGCTAAATCAGGTTTATTTAGACAGTGAGGGAACTTATTTCTGGCAGGCCTACATCAATACGGTCCAGCTGTCCATGAAAAAGACCAGTCTCCTCAAATGGCTGACGGTCGATGAATTTTTCCAATTGATAGCTAAGTTAGGAAATGTTTCGCATACCAAGCCTTTGGCTCGAATGCTGGAAGCTGCGGATTTTGTTTTGGAAGATGAGAAACTGACAGACGATTGGTTGAAGCTATCGGTGGAAGAGTTGCAGGGACTGGCAGCACAATATCCTGAGCGAGCAGATTTCATCAAGGTTCAGGATTTCCAAAAGGACTTTGGCTATCACTCGGCTCGAGAGCTGGACTTGCGAGTAGCGAGTTACGAAGAAGATGCTCATCAGGTTATGTCAGCAATCCAGCAGTTGGTTGCTGATTCAGCTTACTACCAGGCGGCCAAAGCTTCGCTCAATCCTGTCTCTGAGTCTGAGCTGGATCTTGCCTATCTATCTCGAGCTAAGCAGAAAAAGATAGAAAAAATCAGTCAAGACTTGCGGAACTTGCTCTGGTGGCGGGAGGAGTTCAAGGATATTTCCACGCGCTATTACCACCTCATTCGTCAGATTAGCCTCAAACTCGGCCGAGCCTATGAAAAGCGAGGCTTTCTGAAAGATTCTCAAGATGTTTTTTACATTAAGAAAGAAAGCCTGACTGACTTTATGAAAGGGCAAAAGACTGCAGACCAGCTTCAAGAAGAGGCGGCAGATAATCAGCATTATTGCCAGGCTTATAGGAATTTTGAGCCAGTGGGTGATTTGACCGACAAAGAGATGAGCTTGAAAGAGGTGACTCGTGACAGTCGGACCCTGCTGACGGGGATGCCAGCCAGCAGCGGTCAGGTAACCGGTCGGGTTCGAGTTCTCTTGGATTTGGCTGATATTGAGACGATTGAACCGGGAGAAATTCTTGTCACTCGCTATACAGATACGGGTTGGAGCTATGTTTTCGGTATTCTAGGCGGTCTTGTGACAGAGTACGGTGGAGTTCTCTGCCATGCCTCCATTGTCGCTCGGGAATGCGGGATTCCAGCTCTGGTCTGCGCTAAGAATGCAACTCAGCTGCTAAAAACTGGCATGTTGGTTACTTTAGATGGAAGAAGAGGGGAAATAAGAATCCATGAAGAAGAATGAACCTTTGTTTATCGGTGAATACGACAAATCTGTAATCCTAACCTATATGGGCGCTGCTTTTGCACTTTTGGCAGTCTATGCCATCATTCAGTCCCAGCTGCGGCTAGCCATGATGGCCTTTATCGTTAGCGGTATCTGTGACCTCTTTGACGGTGTGGTGGCTCGACGGATGAAGCGGACTGAAAGTCAGAAGCGCTTCGGCATTGAGATTGATTCGCTCTGCGACATGATTAGCTTTGCGGCTCTTCCTGCGGTGCTTCTCATGACTCAGCTGCCCTTGGGAGCGGCCAATATCATCTTGGCTGTTCTCTATGTCTTAGCTGCAGTTACGCGCTTGGCTCATTTTAATCGCTTGGCCAAGCATGATGAAGGATCTGGCTCTTATTTTATCGGCTTGCCCGTGACTTACAGCGCCCTATTTTTTCCTCTGACCTATCTGGTCTGTCAATGGCTGGCGCCTGGTTTCTTTGCTTGGGCGTGGCTGGGCTTGTCTCTTTTGTTGCCCTTCCTATTTGTCTACAACTGCCGAATTCCCAAGCCCAATAAGCTGGCCTACCTAGTCTTTGCGATTTTAGCTGTTGCTAGCTTGATTGGTCTGGGGTTTCTCTCATATGGTTAAGGTCTATCAGAGAAGGACTGGTCAAGTACTGGAACCGACAGAATACAAGGCGGGTCTGTTAGACAAGCTTTATGGTACTGCTTGGGGCCGCATCTTGTTGCCTTTCTTGACCCGACCTAGCATGTCTTATCTTCTGACTTTGAAAGACTATACTGCATTTTCTCGAAAGAAAATAGCAGCTTTTGTTGAAAGTTATCAGCTGGATCTAGCTGACTATGAAGATGGCCCCTATTCTAGCTTCGCGGCTTTCTTTCAGCGGAGAATCAAGCCCGCTCTGCGTCCGGTCTGTCCTGACGGTCAAGTACTGGCTGTGGCGGATGCTAAGCTGGAGGCTTTTACCATCAGTCAGGACTTGCAGCTGACAATTAAGGGGCAGACATACAGGCTAGCTGAGTTACTGTTGGATGATGACTTAGCTCAGCTGTTCACTGGCGGAACAGCGCTAGTTTATCGTTTGGGAGTGGAAGACCTGCACCGCTATTTGGCTGCTGAATCCGGCAGAATTACCCAAAGACGAAAAATCAAGGGCCGCCTGCATACGGTCCGGCAGGTAGCCCAGAAGTGGCGCTTGATTTACAAGGAAAATAAAAGAGAATACTATCTTTTAGATACCGACCTAGGACCTGTGCTGCAGATGGAAGTAGGGGCTCTCTTGGTCGGAAGAATATACAATCACAGTCAGGACCATTTGGTCAGGGGACAGGAGAAGGGCTGCTTTGGTCTGGGTGGCTCAACCATTCTTGTCCTCTATCCAGCAGGCACGATTCGCATGGATCGGGATATCCTGACTTACTCAGACCTCGGAATAGAAACCCAGATTCAAATGGGTGAAAAGATTGGAGAAAAGCTATGTTTAAACGATTAGCTGTTTATTATAAGGAAATGTTTCCTCTGCTGCCGCGCTTTTTTGTGGCTGCCATCATGTTTTTTGAGATTTATTTTGTTCTTCTTCTTAATGACGGAGTAACCACCTTTCACTTTGACCATCAGGAGTTAATCGGAATTTTTACGATTTTTGTCTTTCTGATGATTCTGCGGATTGCGGATGATTTCAAGGACTACGAGACCGACAGACGGCTCTTTCCTCATCGGGCTCTGCCATCTGGCCGAGTGAAAAAGAAGGACCTGGCTATTGCCCTCAGCTTTATCGTAGCTGTGTCTGTGCTTCTCAACATCCTCTTTATGAACAATATCGGCTGGTTTCTCTTTCTCTATATCTACGGAACCCTCATGTCCTTCTGGTTCTTCAAGAGAGACAAGATTCAAAATTCTCTGCCTCTGGCTCTAGTGACCCATAATCCGGTCATGATGATTTTGAATCTCTATACTATCTCTTTTGTTTGCTACAAGTACAATCTGCCTCTCTTGTCCTTGCCGACCGTTTTGCTGGCCTTTACCATGTATTTCCCAAGTCTGATCTGGGAAGTCTGCCGCAAGATTCGGGCGCCAAAAGACGAGACAGAGTATGTGACTTATTCTATGCTTTTTGGCTACAAAAAAGCCACTCGCTTTATCGAGGTGGTGACTCTGCTGGATATCTTGACCAATTTCGCCCTCCTCTGGAATATTTCCCATGTCGGAGTGGTGGTCTTGGTGCTGAATGTCATCTGGATGACTGTCCAGTTTGAGCAGTTTATCAAGGATCCAACTCGTTTTAATATCAGGGAGCGGGTGGAGCGCTATACCTATATCACGGAGACGACCATGGTTCTTTCCGTTGCTGTTTATCTCTTGATGGGAGTACTTTGATGAAAAGGATCAAGCAGACAGGGCTTGACCAGGTCGGAGGCAAGGCCTATCATTTGCTGAAAATGCAGGCTGCTGGTTTGCCTGTTCCTGACTTTGCAGTGTTTGCTTTTGACTTTTTTCAAAAACCTGCTAGCTCTGCTGACTTGGAGCGGATGGAAGCAGCCTATCGGTCTGGAGAGTTGGACTTGTCCCAACTCAGTCAGCAACTGAAGGACTGGGCTAAAGAGCGGTTTGCGCAGGAAGATCTGACAGCAGCAGAAAACTGGATTCGGCAGGAGTTTTCTCAGACAGACTGTCGTTTTGCGGTTCGCTCATCAGCAACCATTGAGGATGGGAAGGCCTCCTCCTTTGCCGGTCAGTTTGAGAGCCAGCTCAATGTCAGTCCAGAAGGGCTTAAAGAAGCCATCCAAGCGACCTTGCTTTCTCTTTATCAGGAGTCAGCTCTTAGTTATCTATTTGAGCAGGGACTATCCTTGAAGCAGGCACAGATGATTTGTATTATCCAGGTCATGCAGGAGGGAGACTTGTCAGGGATTTATTTCACAGCTAATCCCAAGGGCATTCTGAACGAGCACATCATTGTCATCGGTCGGGGCTTGGGCAATAAGGTTGTTGAGGATAGGATTCCTACAACCATGGTGACCCTCCATCCCAAGGACCAGCTCTTTTATACAGAGCAGACGAAGGACTCACCAGACTTATCACAGGAACAACTCGAGGAGTTACAGGCCTTGGCTAGTCAGGTGAGTCAGCTTTTCGGACCTTATATGGATATGGAGTTCACCTTCGCAAATGGCCAGCTCTATCTCTTGCAGGCTCGACCTATTACCACCTTGCCAGAGGGACAGCGGATTATTCTGGATAACAGCAACATTGTCGAGAGCTATCCGGGTGTTTCCAGTCCTCTGACCATTAGCTTTATTCAAGAGGCTTATGCCAGCATTTTCCGAAGTCTGGCCCAGCGCTTGGTTGGCAAGGATGCCCCTGAGTTGGCTTCCTATGAAGCCACTTTTCAAAATATGCTGCAGCCGGTCAACAGCCGAGTCTATTACCAAATTCAGAGCTGGTATCAGCTCTTGCAGCTTCTGCCTTTTTCTAAGAAAATCATCCCTATCTGGCAGGATATGCTGGGAGTACGAGAGACAGAGGTGCCTCAGATGCCGGTGCACCTGTCTGCTTTCAAACGCCTGCAAATCATGCTTCGTATCATCCGAGAGTTTTGGACAGCGCCCAGGCAAATGCGGCAATTAGAAGAACAGTTTGCCCAGATTCAGCGCGAATATGAAGCGAGCTTTTCTCCCCATGCAGATGCGGAGACATTGATTACCTTGGTCAGCAAGCTAAAAGAGGACATTCTGGCTCACTGGGACATTACGCTAGTCAATGACCTCTATGCTTTTGTCTATACTGGACTCCTGAAGAAGTCGCGTCGTGGCGGGGCTGTTCAGGCTGAGATTGCGGGAATTGAGCAGATTGAAAGTATGAGGCCGGCTTTGGCACTGCAGGATTTAACAGCTCAGCTCAAAGCAGAAGAAAATGCAGCGATTAGACAGGCTATGGCAAGTGAGAGTCCAGCAGTCTTTCTAAGTCGCCAGCATCCTTTGGTTCAAGAAATAGTCCATTTTATCCATGAATTTGGTGATCGGGCTCCGGAAGAGTTGAAGTTAGAAACCCCAACCTTTCGAACGCACCCAGAGCGTCTGCTCAAGCTCCTGCTGCAAATGTGCCAGCAAGAGGAGAAGAGGCTGGCTCCTCAGAAACTTGAAGAAGAGGAGCAAAAATCAAGCTGGTGGACGAATTTTCTCCGCAAGCGAGCCATGACTGGTGTTAAATATCGGGAAAGCTCCCGCTTAAACCGCACACGGATCTATGGCATGATGCGGCAGATTTTCAGAACGCTTGGTCAGCAATTAGCCGAGCAAGGGCTGCTGGCTACGCCTGACGATGTTTTTTACCTGACAAAGGAAGAGTTGTTTGAGCTTACCAGCAAGCCCAGAGATGTTAGTGGCTTGATAGCCGATCGTCGGGAGAAGTTGGAGGCTGATAAAGAACTACCAACCTTTAGTCGCTATGTTTTTGCTGGGCAGGTCTTTGAGAAATACCTGAAATCGCAAAACCGTACCAGCAGTCATAATACGGGCAATCAAGCCTTACAAGGGATTGGCTGTTCACCTGGCTACGTTAAGGCTCAGGTTTTGGTCGTGGAAGATGTGCAGGAGATTGAGTCTGCTCAAGACCGGATTATCGTGACCAAGATGACCGATCCGGGCTGGGTCTATCTTCTGACCCAAGCCAAGGGTGTCATTGCTGAGCAGGGGTCTTTGCTCTCGCACACGGCCATTATTTCCCGCGAGTTGGGTATTCCTTCGATTGTCAATGTCAGAGGTGCCTGCAGCCAGCTACAAAACGGTGATTGGATTGAGATGGATGGCCTTACTGGCAAGATTCGACTGATCAAGGAGGAAGACCATGCTGGAAATTAAACCAGTCAAACCTAATACTGCAGAGCTGGACGATTTTCTAGCCCTGCCCAAGCGGATTTACCAGCCAGACCATCTCATGCAGTCGGAGGAGGAAGAGCTGGCCTTGATTGAGGGCAGTCACCCGCTGAGTTCGGACTTAGAAACCTATGCCTTTATTGGCTATGTGGACAGTCGGCCTTGTATTCGAGGACTTCTGACCTTCTATCCAGGTGATGAGGCTGCTTACTTGGGATTTTTCGAGTCGATCAATGAGCAACAGATTGCATCTGCTTTTATCGAGCATTTAGCAGGTTTTGCTCGCAGTCTCGGAGCTAGCAGGATTATAGGTCCCGTACAGGCAAGTTTTTGGCTGGGCTATCGAATGCAGCTGACTGGAACAGAGGAGCTTCCTTTTACTGGAGAACCTCATAATCCAGCCTATTATCCCCAGCTGTGGCAGGCTGCAGGTTTTGAGCTCAAGGAGCGCTATCTGTCCAATTTTTATCCCAAGGTCAGCAATCAAACTCATCAGGATAAGCTGGCTCATCGCTTTGATTCTTTTGAAAAAGCAGGTTTCACCATTTGCTCTCCAAAGAAGCAGGAGTGGGAAAAAGCCTCGCTGCAGGTTTTTGAGCTTCTCAATCGCCTCTATCAAGATTTTCCGATTTATCGGTCTATTTCCAGTCAGCAGTTCAGTCAGATTTTTCAAAAATACCAGTATATTCTTGATTTTTCCATGGTTAAGCTGGCCTATAAGGAGGACAAGCTTGCTGGTTTTCTGATTGCCATGCCGGACTACGGCTCTCTGGTTTATCAAAAACTGACTCCTTTCAACCTAGCCAAGCTTTTTTGGACCAAGCGTTTTACCAAACGTTATACGATTATGTATCTAGGAGTAGATGAGCAATTCTTGGGGTTGGGCTCTGCCTTGGCCTATCCGATTTTTAAAGAAGCACAGAAGCGACAGGCTTCAGCTATCGGTGCCTTGATTCATCAAAAAACCGTCACGCGCCACTATGCGGCAGAATTGCAAGGGGACAAGCATGAGTACGGCCTCTTTGAGTTGGATTTGAACTCCTGACCAACAAAATAAATCACACTTTAAAAAACAGATTTTCTATCCGAAGATTTGTTTTTTTATTTTTTTAGTTAAAAATGAACACTATTTTCAGGTTGTTCAGAAATCAAAAGATTTCAGTCTTCAAAGATATATTTTTAAGCAAAAGCATTGAATTTTTGTAGGAAATTCTGTAAAATTTTAAGAGATTATTATATGGAGAAAAGGGAATTATTATGGAAAAAAGAATCACTGGTGATACGCTCCAGCGCTATTCTTTTAGAAAGTTATCAGTAGGATTGGTTTCCGCCACTATCGGAAGCTTCTTTTTGAGTACCGCAATAGGGGGAAATATAAGTACGGTTGAGGCTGCAGAAGTCTCAGCCGGCAAAACCGTTCCAGTTCAGTATCACTACGTAGTAGAGTCTGAACTGACTGAAGCTGAGAAGAATGCAGTTGTTAAGGAGCTTCCAAAGTTTGTGGAAGAAAACTCTGATGCTTATTACTTGGTTTATCGTCCAAAGACTCAGGGGCTTTCGGCAAAAAATCTGCCAAAGACGGGCTACTCAAGTCTGTGGGAAGCAACTTTTGCAGCTGCTGGACTGACTTTAGCAGTCTTAGTAATTGCACGAGGTAGAAATGGCAAGCGATACCTGTCTTCTATTTTGCTGGTGACGGGTCTAGGCTCTATTCTCCTAGCTCCTTCTGTATTTGCAGTGACCAATATTGAATTAGCCGCCTACAATCAAAGGCTGAATTTGACAGTGGGAGATAAGCTGCCTGAACCTTTAGAGATTGCTGGTTTTGAGTATGTCGGCTATCTGAAAAGCGGTGAACAAGGCAAGGAAAACACAGCAGGAAGTCATCAGCTTCCTACGGCACAAAAGGACTTGTCAGCTGTCGAAGTCGATCAACAGGCAGGTAAATCTGCTAGTCTTTCTGGGAATCAGGATACTGCCAACAATCCGGTATCTACTGAAACAGAGAAACTGACAGAGCAAGAAAAAGAGATTATTGCTGCCAAAGAACGAGAATTTGCTCGGCTTTCTCCAGTCACTGAAGTACCAGAACTCGAATTCAAGAGCCAGGAAAGCAGCCAAACCCAAGTTCTGCCTTATCAAACAGAATACCAATATTCAAATGAGCTCGCAGAGGGGCAATCTCAGGTCATTCGCGCAGGCGTCGCTGGTACACGTACTGTTGTCACTCGCAATTATATTGCAGGTAAAGAAATTGTAAAAAGCGAAGTGATTTCAGATCAGGTAACTGCAGAGCCAGTTTCGGAAATTGTGTTGGTCGGAACTGCTGCAGTAAAATCTGTACCAAATGAAGCACCAGTGCATCAAGTCCCAGAATTGACGACCTATGGCACGACGCCCGATACAGGACCCGTAAATGAAGTTCCAAAATTGACGACCTATGGCACGACGCCCGATACAGCGCCAGTACAAGAAGTCCCAGAGTTGACAACCTATGGCACTGCACCAGATACCGCACCTGTAAATGAAGTCCCAGAATTGACGACCTATGGCACAACACCAGATACTGCACCGGTTCAAGAAGTGCCTGAGCTAACGACTTATGGCACTGCACCAGACACCGCTCCTGTAAATGAAGTCCCAGAATTGACGACCTATGGCACAACGCCAGATACTGCACCGGTTCAAGAAGTGCCTGAGCTAACGACTTATGGCACTGCACCAGACACCGCTCCAGTACAAGAAGTTCCGGAACTAACAACTTATGGTACAGCACCAGATGACGCACCCGTTCATCAAGCCCAAGAATTAGAACTGACTGCGACAGATGAAACAAGAAGAGAAAAGATAGATTTTTCTGTTGAAGAACAGTATACTGATGAGATTCCAGAAGGCAGTCGCCAAATTGTCACACCAGGTGTTCAGGGCGAGCGGGCGATTACCACTCGTATCTATACCTCGAATGGCCAAGAGGTTGACCGCCAAGTTTTATCGGATGAAGAAATTCTTGCAGCAGTCACTCAGATTATTAAGGTCGGTACAAGTAAGTCAAGCCTGATTCCGGCTGACGCACAAAAGGTTGAAGAACTACCAGAATACCCGCTAACTTACACCGACGAAACGCGTGTTGAGAAAATTCCTTTCAATATTGAAGAACAATACACTGATGAATTGCCACAGGACGCCCGTCAAATTGCGACTCCAGGTGTTGAGGGTGAGCGGACGATTAAGACTCGTGTCTACAGCTCCAACGGTCAAGAAGTTGACCGCCAAGAGCTGTCCAATGAAGAAACCTTGGCTCCAGTAACGCAAGTTGTTAAAGTCGGAACTGCTAAGCCAACCATGGTACCAGGTGATGCACCAAAAGCAGAGGCTTTACCAGAATATCAGCTGACATACGCCGACGAAACTAGAGTTGAAAAAATCAATTTCATTATTCGTGAAGAAGAAACGGACGAACTTGTTCGAGATGCCCGTCAAATCACAACTCCAGGTGTGCAAGGTGAGCGAACAATCAAGACCCGTGTCTACAGTTCTAACGGTCAAGAAATCGACCGCCAAGAGCTTTCTAACGAGGAAACATTGGCTCCAGTAACGCAAGTCGTCAAAGTTGGCACGGCTAAGCCGCACATGGTACCAGGTAATGCACCAAAAGTAGATACTTTACCAGAGTACCCGCTGACTTACACCGACGAAACCCGAGTGGAGAAAATTAATTTCACCATTCGTGAAGAAGAAACGGACGAACTTGTTCGAGAAGCCCGTCAAATCGCAACTCCGGGAGTTCAAGGTGAACGCACTATCAAGACCCGCGTCTATAGTTCCAACGGTCAAGAAATTGATCGTCAAGAGCTTTCCAATGAAGAAACTCTAGCTCCAGTAACGCAAGTCGTCAAAGTCGGAACTGCTAAGCCAAATATGGTACCGAGTGATGCACCAAAAGCAGACGCTTTGCCAGAGTACCAGTTGACTTATGCCGATGAAACTCGCGTAGAGAAAATCGCCTTCAATATTGAAGAGCAATATACGGATGAATTACCACAAGATGCTCGTCAAATCGCTATTCCAGGTGTTCAAGGTGAACGCACTATCAAGACTCGTGTCTACAGCTCCAACGGTCAAGAAATTGATCGTCAAGAACTATCTAATGAAGAGACTCTAGCGCCAGTAACACAAATTGTTAAAGTTGGTACCGCTAAGCCGAACATGGTACCAGGTGATGCACCAAAAGCAGATGCTTTGCCGGAGTATCCACTGACTTACACGGACGAAACGCGTGTAGAGAAAATCAACTTCACAATTCGTGAAGAAGAAACGGACGAATTGGTTCGTGATGCCCGTCAAATTGCCGCTCCGGGTGTGCAAGGCGAGCGAACCATCAAGACCCGCGTCTACAGCTCTAACGGTCAAGAAATTGATCGTCAAGAGCTATCCAATGAAGAAACCTTGGCTCCGGTAACGCAAGTTGTCAAAGTTGGTACGGCTAAGCCAACCATGGTACCAAGTGAAGCTCCGAAAGTAGAAGCTCTGCCAGAATATCCGTTGACTTACACGGACGAAACCCGAGTGGAGAAAATTAACTTCACCATTCGTGAAGAAGAGACAGACGAACTTGTTCGTGATGTCCGTCAGATTGTGACTCCTGGCGTTCAGGGCGAGCGCACCATCAAGACTCGTGTCTACAGCTCCAACGGCCAAGAAATCGACCGCCAAGAGCTTTCGAATGAGGAAACTCTAGCTCCAGTAACGCAAGTTGTTAAAGTTGGTACAGCTAAGCCGCATATGGTACCGAACGATGCGCCAAAAGCAGAGGTTTTAGAAGAGTTCGATTTAATTCCACTGCATAATCTATTAGCAGAAGCGGATCAGATTAAAGCTCAGGCACGTTATTTCAACGATAGTCAGAGCCATCAATCTAGCTATGATGCTGCTTTGACAGCAGGTCAAGCGCTTCTAAGTCAATCAAACGCTAGCCAAGCAGAAGTTAACCAACTGGTGGAACAAATCAACCAAGCCAAGGCTCAGTTAAGCGGTCTTGAGGTTGTCAAAACGGCTCTTCAAAACGAGTACGATTTAAATCCAACTGTTAAAACAACTGCTAAATATAAAAATGCGGATTCAGATAAGCAGACAGCTTATACTGACGAATTGACAAAGGCAGAAGGAGTTCTGAATAATCAAACTGCTACACAAGTGCAGGTTAACCAAGCTTTTGCTAGTCTGACAGCAGCCAAAGAAGCTCTAAATGGAGTGCCTAAAGTCAAGCCTACGGTTTCCATTCTAAGTCTGACAGAAAATGCGGACGATAAGTCGGTTACAGTCCAATATAGATTAGAAGACCAGACCCAGTCCTTCCGTTCAGCAACTGCAGAATTGTACCAGGGTGATCAGCTTGTCCGCACTCTTCCGATTACCAATTTCGCAGGAAGTCTGAAGATTGGCGACTTAGACTACTACACAGGCTATAGCCTGAAAACCAAGCTGACTTATGAACTGGATAATGGCAGCTTCACAGGCCTTGAAACGGACAGCCGCAATTTTGAATTGGAATACAAGAAGATTGCCTTCCGAGATATTGATTCGGCAGAGTTTTACAGAAAAGAAAACGACCAGTTTAAGCGCGTCGTGTCCATGAACTCTATGCCTACGGATCTGTCAAACTACTTCGTCAAAGTCAAATCAAGTGAATCTAAGGAAATGCTCCTGCCAGTTCACAGCATAGCGGAAAGTCATAAGGATGGCAGGGATGTCTATAAGGTGACAGTCTCTCTGCCTGAGCTGGTACAAGAAGGTGAGGCAGGCTATAAGTCTGGCTATGACTTCTATATCAGTAAGGCAGTCCCTAGCCAGCAAAATGTCTACACCAGCTTTGCTGGTTTGATAGACGCCATGAAGCAAAATATGGCTGGTAACTATGTTCTGGGAGCAGATTTGGATGCTAGCGAAGTTAGTCTGGCACCTGCGGACTATGTCTACCTCAAAGGGAACTTCACAGGCAGTCTGACAGGTAACCATAATGGCAAGCAGTACGCGATTTATAATCTAGCCAAGCCTTTATTTGAAAACCTCAAGAGTGGTTCTTCTGTTTCTAATCTGGACCTGAAAGAGGTCAATATTGTAGGCACCTATGACTCAGCTGCCCTGGCTCGCAATGCAGAAAATGCTCGAATCACAGATGTTTCAGTCCAAGGTAGAGTAGAAGTAAAAGAAAATGCTTCACAGGTAGCAGGTTTGGTCGTTATTGCTAACAATACGCAAATTACCAATAGCTCCTTTACTGGAACTATCGTGTCAAATGATAAACAGGGCAAAGAATACAATGTCGGTGGTTTGGTTGCCAATCTTAAGGGAGGAAACTCCTTGATTAGTCAAAGCAGGGCAGATGTGACCATTCTAGCAGGTGCTAGAGCCAACAACCAACGCTTCGGTGGTCTGGTTGGCCGTTTAGAAAACAATGCCCGCATCAGCCGTTCTTATGTAGCTGGAAAAATTAAAAACTCTACTAAGAACGGTCAGATTGGCGGGGTAGTAGGTTCCAATTACTTCAATGGCTTGATTGATAATGTCATCAGCAATGTCAGCGGTACAAATGTCTACAGTATTTCAGGCGACCAGGGATATGAAAACAACCGTATCACAGAAGCTTATGCCGTTGAAGGAAATAAAACACTGGAAAATGACAAGTTTGTCACTTCAACACTGACTCTGAACGAGGCAGAAGAGAAGCTAGCTAGTTTAGACATTACGACCACTCTAGAAGACACGAATCTCAATATTTATTCTGTCAACTATGCCCAGGAAAAGAATGCTCGAGAAGACCGTCTGATAGCTTATGCTAACATGGAAAAACTCCTTCCATTCTACAATAAGGAGACCATTGTTGCCTATGGAAATAAACTTCCAGATAATCAAAAGCTTAATACGGAGTACTTGCTGGATGTTGTTCCAATGAAGGGTGACCAGATTATCACTGATATCAATAGCAACAAGACCGGAATTAACCGCTTGATGCTGCACTTTGAGGATAATACGGTTGAATATCTGGATCTGACCTATAAGGGAGATTTCAAATATAAGGCAATTGCAGAATACAGTGTAAATGGCTTAGATCTCCTTTATACTCCAGAGGCTTTCCTATCAGACTACAGCAGGGTTCTCAATCAAGTGCTGCCAGAGTTGAACAAGGTTGTCCTTGACTCACCGGCTATGCGAACTGTTTTAGGCGTGAATGCTGACACTTCTCTGGATGATCTCTATCTGGATACAGCCTTTGACCAAGTCAAGACCAAGCTGTCAGAAGAGTTGCGCAAAGTTCTGGCTATGGACAAGTCCATCAATACTGAAGGCGATGTCGTGGCTGACTATGTAGCTCAGAAGATTACAGCCAATAAGGAAGCCTTCCTACTGGGTCTAACTTATCTCAACCGTTGGTATAATATCAACTATGACAATATCAATGTTAAGGATTTGTCGGCCTATAAGTTTGACTTCTTTGGAAATCATAATGCTTCAACCTTAGATACCATTATTTCACTTGGTAAGTCAGGCATGAACAATCTTAAAGCTAAGAACAACTATATGGCTTATGATGCCTCGCTTTCTGAAGCGACTGGTAAGCGTGGACTCTTTAACTATCTAGAAGGTTATCGTCAGCTCTTCCTTCCGGACAAGAGCAACAATGAATGGCTCAAGACCAATACAAAAGCCTATATCGTTGAGGCTAAGTCGGATGTGCCAGAAGCTAGACAGCTTCAGGATGGAGCCGAGGACAAGAGCAAGTATTCTGTCGGCGTTTATGACAAGATTACTGCAGATAACTGGGAACACAAGGGCATGCTTCTGCCGCTCTTGACCATGACTGAGAAGGGCGTCTATGCTATCTCCAATATGTCTACCATCTCCATGGGGGCTTATGACCGTTATCGCCTTGATGTCAATGGCAGGGTTCGGACAGATGCAGAGCTAGCTGAATTTGTTGAAGACCGAGTGAGAAAAACAGCTGAATACCAGCGCGATCACTATGACTTCTGGTATAAGATTCTAAGCGATGAAAGCAAGGACAAGCTCTTCCGTTCTGTTCTGGTTTACGATGGATTCTCATTGGTTGACAAGAATGGTCAAAAATATTGGGCTCCAGCTAATGACAAAAAATCACTGGCTATGCAGGAATTCTTTGGACCAGCCGGCAAGTGGTATCCTAGCAAGGGCTATAATGCCTATGCTACAGGAAGTGTAACCCACTTTGATGCAGCTAAATTGTTAGAAGACTATGGTAACTCTGTCTATACGCATGAGATGACCCATAATTCTGACGGTGGTATCTACTTTGAGGGCAATGGCCGCCGCGAAGGTCTGGGAGCTGAGCTTTATGCTCGCGGTCTCTTGCAGTCCACTCCAAGTGCAGACGAAGCTACCATTACTCTCAATACCCTCTTCAAGGTGGACAAGGACTCTAAGACGCGTCTACACACATATAACTTCAAGGAACGCGTTCAAAATGCAGAAGACCTACAACACTATGTCCATGGTATGTTTGACATGATATACACGCTAGATTACCTAGAAGGTACCTCTATGCTTAAGCAGAGTGATGACGCTAAGCTTCAGTGGTTCAGGAAGATGGAGAATTACTATATTACAGATAAGTATGGTAAGGAAACCCATGCCGGTAACCAGACGCGAAGCTTTACTGCTGAGGAAATCAAGCAGCTGAAGACTTTTGACTCCCTGATTGAAAATGATGTTATCACTCGTCGGGAGAACAAGGATAGTGGAAAATATGGTCGAAATGGCTACCTCAGTCTCAGCCTCTTCTCACCAATCTACTCAGCTTTAAGCAATCCAAATGGAGCGCCGGGTGACGTCATGTTCCGCCGTACAGCCTATGAGTTACTAGCTGCCAAGGGTTACCATGAAGGATTTATCCCTTATGTTTCTGGTAAGTACTCTAAGGAAGCCTTTGATGAAGGTAAGAAAACGTGGGATGGATGGTCCGGAAGAGATGTTGGTCTCGTAACTGACCAGAAAGTCTTGGAAAATGTATTCAAAGGCGAATATGATTCATGGGTAGCCTTCAAGAAAGCTATGTACCAAGAGCGGATTGATCAGCTGACCAAGCTTAAACCAATCACTATTGAGTACGAGCTTAAAAATCCAAACAGTACTAAGAAAGTAACCATTCATTCTTATGAAGAGATGCAGAAGCTAATGGACGAAGCAGTGGCAGAGGATGTACGAAACATTACCAATGCAACTAGCCGTGTAGATGCTAGCTGGGTCAATCTGCTTAAGAAAAAGATTTACAATGCTTATATTCGTGAGACAGACGACTTCAGACAGTCAATCTTTAATAAGTAAGCGGCAAAATGTTTTTCAGAAATACATTTAAAAATATCTAGACTAAAAAAGTCTAGGTATTTTTTCTGCCATTTATTTCTAATATATCAATAATAATCCATCCAAGTCTGAATAAATCCATTTTTTGTGACTTTTTTGTAACGAAAGTAGACAAAGAATAGAAAAATGATAATAAAAATTATAGTTTACAAGGCGTAAATTATAATTTTTATGTTATAATTGATATGTATATGTCATATTTGCTTATCATATACGAGTACTATCATTTTTAGTTTGGTAATAAATCTTGATTTAAAATCGGCTGAAAATGAGGGGGTAGACAGGTGATGGTGTGCCTGCCAGCATTTGTCTAAAATAAAATATAAAAAGAAGGAGGACCGCATTCAAGGTGAAACAAACTTATCATAAAGTGTCTCATGCTCTGATGACTTTGCTGCTTTTGGTATCAACCTTTCTTCCCTTGTTAAGCTCAAGTCCTAGGGTTTCTGCTGCAGAGTTAGGTGAAAGTGATTATCAGCTAACTACAGATGTCACTATTAATACTAATCCTTTAAAGGATACAGGCTACGGTGAAGGTAAATTTTACATTGCTCCGACCTATACATTTGCAGATAGCAAAGTATTAAATAATGGTGATACCATGGTTTATCGTGTTCCATCACAGTTCAAAATTGAGCGAACGTTGGAGGAAAACATAAGTGCACCGGATGGTACTGTTGTTGCCAAGTTGGTGACAGATCCTGTTACCAATACAGCGACCATTACTGTCACAAATGCTGAGTATTTTGCGAAAATGCCAGATACCAAGCGTATTCAATCTTCTTTCACAGTGGTTTGGGCTGATAATATGCCTTATGATCAAGAGCAAGAAGTTAATTTCCCAGGTGCTAGAACCTATAGGCTGAAGCGTATCAAGGTTGATGAAGAACCTCAGGGGTATTCCAAGTGGGGTGTTCAGGATTCTAAGGATCCTAACTACGTCAACTGGCGTATCCGTGTCAATCGTGATGTCCAAAATCTTGGTCAAGTTGTCATTGAGGACACTATTCCAGAAGGCCAAGAGCTAGATGAAGATACAGGGATTACAGGTTACTACTTTACTGAGTGGGAAGGTGCTTCTGGCACACGTCAATCCTTTAATCCGAGCCAGATTGTGACAATCACTGACTCCAATCATTTCACAGTTAATGCTGGGGATTTGAGTGGAAGAGGTATTTATGTTATCTATAGGACACGTTTGACAGAGCCAGTTGATAAGGTGACCAAAAAAGCCTTTAACGATGTAACCGTTACGGCTAATGGACAAAAGATGCCAGATTTAGTATCACGTCCATTTGCACCTTTGACAACTCTTGACGGTGTCGGGGAAGGTACCCGTTCTGATGAAGTTATCTTCAAAGTCAAAAAGGAATTGACTGGCCGCAATTTGGCAGATGGTGAATTTACTTTTGATTTGATCAATAAGGATGACAACGACAAAGTTGTTCAAACGGTAACAAACAAAGACGGTGCCGTAACCTTTAAGAAACTTCGTTTCAAAAATGAGGGAACCTTTAACTATGTCATTCGTGAGCGAGCGAGCAATCTGCCAGGTGTGACAAACGATGCCAATTCAGACATCAATGTTACTGTTACTGTAACAGACAACAACGGCGTTAAGACAGCAGCGGTTACCTATGACCGTGATGCTTTCACCAATACATACAAGTTAGAGCCAACAAGTGCAGCAATTACCGCTAAGAAACTTCTGGATGGTAAAGCACTTGAAGCTGGTAAGTACACTTTCAAGCTGACTGAGGTTGGCGGAAATAACGTGGAACATCAGGCAACAAATGACGCCAATGGTAATATCAAGTTTCCTGAAATCACCTATGATAAAGAGGGGACTTATACCTACAAGCTGAAAGAAGTAGCTGGAAGTGAAGCTGGAGTGACATACGACAGTAAAGAACATACTGTGACTGTCACAGTGACTGAAAACAACGCTAAATTGGAAGCTGCTGTTACAGACAACAATCCAACATTCACCAATAGTTATAAAGACTATGGTGTCAGCTATGAGTTTCTCAGCTCTAACCCAGCCTATCCAAACCTGCCAAAAGAAGTAACTGATTTGCTTCCAGCAGATACTAATCGCTACACTAGTGGTACTAATGTAGACGCTAGGCAGCCTGCTAAAACAAGTGTTACAGTTACTGAAGGCACATGGACTTTTGAAGGCTATGCAGAAACGAATGCACAGACTGCTGCGGATAAGGACCTTAAATTTACTGGTAAATGGAATTTCACTCTAGCGCCGAAATATAAGGTGACGTATGAATTTGTAAGCGCAGATCCGAATCGCGCCTTACCAGCAGAGGTAACAGAATTGTTGCCGACCGATGCCAATGAATACACAGATGGTACTGCAGTTCAAGCGGTTCAGCCAGCTAAGGATTCTATTGAAGTAACTGGAGGTACTTGGAAATTCCTTAAATATGACGCGGATAGTAAAACTATTGCAGGCTCAGATGTCAAATTTACAGGCACATGGACATTTGAAGCTAGACGTCCACAAGGACCAACACCACCACCATCTTCTTCAGATTCGACACCACCACCGTCATCATCTGGTGATAAACCAAGCGGTTCGACGGATGGAACCCCAGGTAATTCGACAGATAAAGATGGAAAAGATGTTCGTGGATCAGCAACTGGCAAAAAAGTTTTGCCGAAAACTGGCAGTGAAACATCTATCTTTGCGATAGCAGCAGGATTTGCACTGATTCTTTTATCAGCTCTTGTCTATCGTTTCAAAAAAGCTAATTAATATTAGCCAGACAAATCATCTCAGCTAGCTGAGATGATTTTTTCTTGTATTTGTCATCATCTAAATGGCTGTTTTTACATTGGCTGATATTTGCTAAGCTTGATTTTACAGTCAATGAATACTTTAAAATAAAAGTGAATTCTTGTTTTATAAAGAAGATTTGTTATAATAAGATAAGAAAAAGTTTCTTTATTTAAAGGGAGATGTTGATGAAAAATAAGAAGTTTAGGGTGATTCCTTTTTTGCCCCTATTTTTGTATCTGCTGGTTTTTCAGTACGGTTATTGGGGAATTGAGCCAGAGCCGGGGGTTGCTTATGGTTATCTTTACCTTTTTCTATTTTTAGTTCCTGTTGTCATTGCTTATTTTGTAATTGCTGTTATGAATTTTGCAACACTGATGGGGGAAATTACTTATTTATTCAAAGGACAGCTGCTAGGGCATCTCTATCGGCTTTTTTTTTCTATCTTTTTCTTTTCGATTTTGTTTTSCGGTCTTAATTATTATCAGTTGATAGCTCCATATGGCTCTCAGATGAAAATTAGTGCTGGAGAAGCTTATAATCCCCTAGCAGCTTATGCCATTCCTCTCTTGCTTTTTCTCTTAGGATTGTTGGGCAATCTATTCTTTTGGGGGTTGAAAAAGAATGAAGTCCAGGAGGATAAAGAGCAGCAGTACAGCGATAGTAATTGAGGAGTTTTTCTTGCATTTAATCATTAAAAGCCTGCTGAAAATCTATTTGCTCAGGCTTTCTTTGTGCTATAATAAAGAAAAACGATGAGGAGACATTCATGAATCAAACTGTTCAATATTTACAAGAATTAACGGCTATTCCTTCCCCAACAGGCTTTACGGCTGAGGTGGCAGATTATCTGGTGAAAACGCTGGGGAAAATGGGCTATGAGCCTGTCCGGACCAATAAAGGCGGCGTTCATGTTGTGGTTAAGGGTGAAAATGATGCCCAGCATCGGGTAGTGACTGCCCATGTGGATACACTGGGGGCTATTGTTCGGGCGGTTAAGCCAGATGGTCGTCTCAAGCTGGATCGGATTGGCGGTTTCCCTTGGAACATGATTGAAGGAGAAAACTGCCTAGTCCACGTGGCTAGCAGTGGTAAGACTATCAGTGGGACTATCTTAGTTCACCAGACTTCCTGCCATGTCTATAAAGATGCTGGGACGGTTGAACGTACTCAGGACAATATGGAAGTTCGTTTGGATGAAAAGGTGAGAAATGAGAAAGAAACGCGGGATTTAGGAATCGAAGTCGGTGATTTTATTTCCTTTGATCCTCGTACCACAGTTACCGAGTCAGGCTTTATCAAGTCTCGCTTTTTGGATGACAAGGTCAGCGCAGCTATTTTGCTCAATCTTTTGCGAGTTTATAAAGAGGAAAATATTCAGCTGCCGGTGACGACTCATTTTGCTTTCAGTGTCTTTGAAGAGGTTGGGCACGGGGCTAATTCCAGCCTGCCGGAGCAAGCAGTGGAGTATCTGGCGGTTGATATGGGGGCTATGGGTGACGACCAGCAGACAGATGAGTATACGGTTTCCATCTGTGTCAAGGATGCTTCAGGACCTTATCACTACGGCTTCCGCCAGCATTTGGTAAATTTGGCTAAGGAGCAGGACATTCCTTACAAACTGGACATCTATCCATTTTACGGATCAGACGCCTCTGCAGCTATGAGCGCAGGAGCAGAAGTCAAGCATGCTCTGCTAGGTGCCGGCATCGAATCCAGCCACTCTTATGAACGTACCCATATTGATTCAGTTGTCGCGACAGAGCGTATGGTGGATGCATATCTAAGGAGTGGCTTGGTGGAGTAAGTGAACTTCATTCTATCTTATTGGCGGGGATTTTTATGTAATGTCAATTCTATAGAAAACAGGAGCTCTTCCTCAGCTATCTCAAAGGCTAGAAACTTAAAAACCGATTCGTCAGTGTACTGCGAATCGGTTTTTAGTTTGTTATATGTAAGAAAATTGATTACCTAACACTCCAGACACTAACTGATTTTTTCTCCACAGGAAATTCTCCCCAGCCTTGGTCGTCAATGATTACGATTTGGGAGCTGTTGCCTAGATAGTCGCTAAATTCTCTGCCAGCCCATTCTGGACCGACAAGCATGGATTTGCTGGTTGCTTGGTCATTACTGATAAGGACAGCGATTGGCTGACCATCGTCCTTACCTTGGCGGGTCCAGCCAATACAGTTGGCATCGTCAAAGTAGTCGGTCTGCTCACCATAGGCAAGATTGAGGCGGATGTCTAGGAGTTTATCTAGCACATCCTGAAAACTTTCTTGAGCAAATTCTCCGCTAATGCCATAGTAGTCTCCATAAAAGACACATGGTAACCCAGCTTCTCTTAGAAGTATGAGAGCATAGGCCGCAGGCTTGAACCATTCTTCAACTGTAGACTCCAGAGCCTGACCTCTCTGAGTATCGTGATTGTCTACAAAGGTTACAGCCGATTCGGGGTGATTTTTCGCTAGTGTTTGGTCAAAAATAGTTCGCAAGTCATAGTCTGCTCTAGATTTGCTGGCATCAAATAAATTATGATGAAGTTTAACATCGACTAGGTCAAAGCGGTAGTCAATATTTTCTAGATAATCATTATTGGCCTTTTCGTCGCTATTCCAAAATTCCCCAAAAACATAGAAATCTTCACCGTATTTTTCAGTAATATCGCGGATGAAATTTTTCATAAAGAAAGAATCGATGTGCTTGACAGCATCTAAGCGAAAGCCATGTACACCAGTGCTTTCAATGAACCAATGAGCCCAGTCGTAGAGATTTTGGATGACTTCGGGATGTTTGAAATCAATATCCGCATACATCAGATAGTCGTAGTTGCCGTTCTCATTGTCTACTAACTCATCATCTGCCCAACCTTTATTGTCCCCTTGAATGAGGAAAATGCCAGACTTGTTGTTTTTGGCATCATAGTCAGTGCCGGTGAAGTGGTACCAGTGCCATTCGAAGTCATTATAGGCTTTTTTGCGGCCCGGGAAGACAAACTTAGTCCAGCCTTTGATTTCGAAAGGTTCTGACAAGACCTTTGTGCGGTCGTTAGGATCAACTTCAACAACGGTAAAGCGCTCTTTATAGTCTGCTGCGGCCTTGTGATTGAGAACCACATCAGCAATAGCTTCGATACCGTTCTGGCTAAGTGCTTCAATCGCTCGGAGGTATTCTTCTTTCAATCCATACTTGGTGCGGACGGTCCCTTTTTGATCAAATTCACCCAAATCAAAAAGGTCGTATACACCATAGCCGACGTCATTAGAGCCCGTTCCTTTGAAAGCTGGCGGCATCCAGACCTTGCGAATTCCTTTCGCTGCTAAGTTTGGTGCATCTTCCGCTAATCGATTCCAATGCTGACCGTCATCTGGCAGATACCATTCAAAATACTGCATTAAGGTTTGGTTTTCCATATAAATTTTCCTCTTCATTCTCACTGATTGGCTTTATTGTACCAAAAGAAGCAGAAAGGCGCAATCGTTTGCGTCTTTCTGCTTCTATAGATATTTTGACATCTTTCATAGATAAAAGATAGAATAGATTGAAATAAAAGCGCTTACATAGTATAATGGACTTATTATAAAAGACTTTATCTAAAGAAAGGTGTCTTTATGAGAAAGAAAAGACTAGTTACATTACTCCTACCAAGTTTGTTACTTGCACCTTTGGTATTGGCGCAAGCTGTTCAGGCGGATGAGGCGACTCAAGCTAGCAGCGAGCGCACGGACAATCTCAAGACAGAAACAGTTGCAAAGGCTTCTGAAACTGGCTCCAAGGACCAAGAGTCAACGACAGTAGAAACTTCAAATCAGACTTCTTCAGAAGATTCGGTGCAGGAAAAGCAAGACAAGCCACCGCTTGCAGCTGAGGGAACGGTACCTAGTCTTAGCCCAGCGCAGGAGCAGGAGCTTGTTGCTTTGGCTAAAGATGTCAGCTCAGCACCTTCCGCTGCCTCAACTGCTGTGAAAGGTCAAGATTTATCTGCCTATACCGGCGGTCTTTCAAATCCTTCACTCTCAGATAAGGAAATAACCCTGCAGGAGGCTGTAGATGAATTGCTCAAGTGGGCAGCAGTCAGTGATTCTCAGTTGGGGAGCAGTGCCGAGGATAGAGCAAATCTAGCAAAGAGTTTGGGGATGATTGAAAAAGAGGCTGATTTGACAGCCAGTGTCCAGGGTGCTAATCTGCAATCTATGTATTCGGTTGCCAAGCGACTGCATGATGCTTATCGCTCCGAAAAGAAAGAGCCCCTCTTTTTGAATGGACGTTCACAGCCAATTTTTCCATATAGTAGTGGTGAAGACAGATATGAGGAGTATACTTATGAAGGCAGTGAGATTGTTCGTTTCTCAGTCTATGTAGAGACTGACTACGATACGGATGGTGACGGTAAGCGAGATTTAGTCAAGGCTATTGTGCAGCTTCCTAAAGCAGCTGCTAAGGGTGATTATAAGGCTGCGACAATCTTGGAAGCTCGTCCCTATGTCGCTGGAACCTTGGACGAAGACCATGTGACGCTAGAAAGTCTCAATCTGCCGACAAACGGTTCTTATGACATGAAGAGCCTGCGCAATCAGCCAGCTAAGCGCCAGCCAGTTTCTAGCATGAGCAGTATTGATGCAGCAAAAAGAGCAATGTCATCGGCTTGGTATTACTACAGTCCATATGAGGGGATTTATGACTATGAAAACTTGAACTGGTATGATTATTTCCTCGTCCGGGGCTATGCCTTTGTTTCTAGCGCTGGTCTAGGAACCAAAGGTTCTGAAGGTTTTAATACAACTGGCTCTGATTTAGAAATTGAAGCATTTAAAAATATTGTCGAATGGATCAATGGTAAACGAACGGCCTACACAGACAGAACTAACAATATCGAAATCAAGGCCGACTGGGCTAATGGCAAGGTCGGCATGACTGGTCTGTCTTGGGCTGGTACGACAACTTTCGGTGTGGCAACGACTGGCGTTGAAGGCTTGAAAACCATTGTTCCAGCAGCTGGAATTGCCAGCTGGTATGATTATTTCAATAGTCAAGGGTCGGCTTACACCAATCCGCCCTACAGTGATTTATCTTGGCTGTCGCTCTATGTCGCTACACGGTTGCTGGATCAAAAAGACTGGTCTGCTATTAGTAACAAGTATGCTGACTACATTAATCAGTTAAATAAGGACCAGAATGCGCACGGCCGTAACTATAGTCCGGTATGGCAGGAGCGGGATTACACGCTACATCCAGAAAAGATAAAGACCAGTGCCCTGCTAGTTCATGGTTTGAATGATGACAATGTCAAAACCAAACACTTTGAGCTCATGTATGATGCGCTAAAAAAAGCCGGTCAAGATGTGAAACTTTATCTTCACCAAGGAAATCATATCAATCCAGCTGCCGTATCTAGAGGCTTTGGTATTACAGCTAACAAGCAAGATTTTTATGACTTACTCAATACCTGGTTCTCTCATTACCTCTATGATGTAGAAAATGATGTCAGCAAACTTCCAGCTGTTTTAGCGCAAAATAACTATGATCCAAATAAATGGACCAGTTATGATGATTGGAAAAGCAGTAATCGCTTGATTCTGACAGCTCAGTCCAAGCGCTTAGAAGAAACGATTTCCAGTGACTACGCGGGAGCGGGAATTGATACCAGCAAGCGTGATGAAGCGGTTAGCAAAGCTTCTTCTAAAGCTAATTTGACCTTTATGACAGATGTCAAAGAGGATATGACCATTAAAGGACATATCCCAGTCCATTTCAAGGCAGCTCTGGCAAAGTGGGGCGGCAGTAATCTGCAGGTCAATGCCCTCCTAGTAGATGTATCAGACCAAGAGTTTGATGTGGTTGGAAACGGCGCAGCCAGTGATGAAAGTCAGAAAGACGGCTTTTGGATGGGCAGCAATCTCAACAATATGGATATCAAAAATTTTGCGACTATCAAAACCAAATACAAAGTCATTGCAAAAGGATGGGTCAATCTGGCTAATCCAGAATCGGGCTATACACCGTCTAGCTCGCAAAATAGTATTGATCCTCAAATTGGTCAATTCCAAGACTATACAGTCTATTTGCAGCCTAATCTCTATACGGTGAAAAAAGGTCATAAGCTGGCTCTTGTTTTCAACACGTACGACCCAAGCGACCTCACGATTGATCGTCAATATGAAGTAACTTTCAAGACGGACTCCATCAGTGCGCTAATACCTACTTTGGAAGCTAGTCGTTTGCAAAAGGCAAACTATATACCGAATGCTCTTGATACAGCTTATGCAGCTCTACCAGAGATTATTGGTGCAAAATTAGTCGCACCAGCAATTTTAGAAGTTCCTGAGTATATCTTAGATAGCGAGGAAGGCGGAGAAGTTCCGTCAGTTCAGTTGGCGGTTCACTATGCAGAACATTATGATCGGGCAGTAGGAAAAGTTCAGAAGATAAGCAAGCAGCAAGCTCTAGCTGCCTTACCTGAAACTGGCAGCAATTCAGATAAGGGAATCCTACATCTTGGCCTGACTCTGCTGGTCAGCACACTAGGCTTATCTAGTTTAGCAAAGAAATACAAACAACCGTAGTCGTTCTGTTTAAAAAAGCAGCTGGAATTTCATAGTTAGATGAAGTTCAGCTGCTTTTAGCTTTATCTTGTAGCAGTCGTTAGGCAGAGACGAGACAAAAAGCCGCAAAAAGAGTATACTAATCTGTATAGAAATCGGTAAAGGAGCTCTCTTATGATTGAATTTAAAGATGTCACTAAAGTTTATGAAGGAACGGTAGCTCTCAATCAGCTGAATCTGACCTTGCAAAGTGGAGAAATCGTCGGGCTGATTGGTCACAATGGCGCCGGAAAATCTACTACCATTAAGTCATTGGTCAGCGTCATCAATCCAAGCAGTGGACAGATTTTTGTGGATGGGAAAGAATTATCAGCTAATCGCTTGGTAATCAAGAAAAAAATCGGCTATGTAGCTGATTCACCAGATTTATTTTTGCGGCTAACTGCCAATGAGTTCTGGGAATTGGTAGCGACTTCTTATGATATGACGAATGCTGAAGTCGAAGAGCGACTGGGAAATCTGCTACATATTTTTGACTTTGGTTCTCATCGGTATGAGGTTATTGATTCATTCTCTCACGGTATGAGACAAAAAGTCTTCGTCATAGCAGCGCTTTTGTCTGACCCGGATATTTGGGTGCTGGATGAGCCGCTGACGGGTCTTGATCCGCAGGCAGCTTTTGACCTCAAGCAGATGATGCGCCAGCATGCAGATAAAGGAAATACTGTTCTCTTTTCAACACATGTCTTGGAAGTGGCAGAGCAGCTCTGTGATAAGGTGGCCATTCTCAAAAAAGGGAAATTGATTTTCTACGGAACGATTGAAGAACTAAAAGGCCAACATCCAGAACAGTCTCTTGAAACCATTTATCTTGGTCTGGCAGGCCGTAGAGAAGAGGTGAGTCCTGATGCGCATTAAAGCTATAAAAAAACTCGTTGATATCAACATCCTCTACGCCATTCAGCCGTCTCAGCTGCAGCAGTACCGCAAGATGCAAGCTAAGAATCCTGAGCGCAAGGTCAATGTATCGCTGAAGGCTATCCGCATGTATCTGATCTTAGGACTGGTCTATCTCATTCTTTTCGGTTTTATGGGCTCCCTGAACCAACTGGTTGGCAATCCAGGTCTCTTTGCCAATTTGGTTTCTGCTTTTGCTCTCTTTTCTATGTCTCAGGGCTTTCTGGTTTTTTACAATGTCTTTTATGAAAGCAAGGACTTGCAGTCTTATCGCCCCTACGCTTTTAGTGAAGCAGAAATCATCGTCGGCAAAAGCATTTCGGTTATTCTGACCTTGCTGATTGCCATTTTGCCTATGTTCAGTTATTTCTTGGTTTTGGCTTTTCAAGGTGGCAATCCTTTCTTTGGGCTTCCCTTGGCTCTGCTTGCCATTCTGATTTTAAGTTCAGTTATCACCTTTCTGATTTTGATTGCCGTCCACTTTATTACCAAGACAGCCTTTTTCAGAAAGTACAAGACCATCTTGTCCAATGTCATTCTGGCTCTTGTTTCCGTCGGATCCTTTTTCCTCTATTTTATGATTAATCAAATGAACAGCAGAAGCGTTGTAAATCGTACAGAGGTTAAAGCCTTCTTCCCGCCAGTTCAAGCCTTTTATGATTTTATTCTTCATCCTTTTCATACAGCGTCCTTGCTGGGATTTTTGGGATGGGTGGCAGTTGCGGCTCTTCTATTTTTCATCGTAAAGACCAAGGTGATTCCAGAATTTTATGAGGCAGCTCTCATGACGGGCTCTTCAGTAGGAAAGCGGGAGCGCGTGCATGACATCAATATTGCGGAAGCAAAAAATCTCAAAAAGTTTGTCTGGCATTACAATATCAGGCTCTTGAGCGAGGGTTCTGTCATTATGCAAGCTATCTTTATGTCGGCCTTTCTCCCTTACATTGTCATTTTCAGTATGGGAATGGGCATGATACAAGGTGGCCTGTCTTTGACTTCTTATCTGGGACCACGTTTCCTCTTGCCAATGATGGCTCTGGCTGTTTTGATTGCAACGCTAAACTCAGGCGGCAGCAACCTTACGGCTATTGGGATTTCTCTGGAAAGGGAAAATTTTGATTATCTCAAGGTTCTCCCCTTTGATTTGAAGCAATATATTCGTCTGAAGTTTTGGCAGCTCTTTGCCGTCCAGTCTATCCTGCCTCTGACCTTGCTTTTGATAACTAGCCTTATTTCCGGTATGCATCCAGTGACTTTCTTGGGCATGGTGATTGTTTGGGCCTTAATTAGCCTAATGTGGAGTTCTTGGGGGTACTACCGAGACTACAAGCATCTCGTGACCAATTGGTCCAATGTCACAGAATTGATGAGCCGAGATAACAGTATGGTGAAAACTCTTCTAGCTATCGCCCTGATTTTAGGAATGTTGATTGTCATTACTCTTCTCTTCTTTATATCCAATGTTCTTGCGCCTCTGGTAATTTATATGATAGTCGCTCTAGTTTTAGCAGGCTTAGCTGTGCTGTCTTACATAGTCCACAAACACTACATGAAGAAGCTGAATGAAGATTTAGCAGTATTTTATTAAACAAGCATCAGGAAGTCGAAAGACTTTCTGATTTTTTGACTGAAAATCATCAAAATAACAGCTCTGTACATTTGCAGAACTGTTATTTGTTTTTCTTTATTTTTTCTACATCCAGTGGCATGAAAGTCGCCATAACTCGACCGATTAGTTTAGGTTCTTCCTCATGCGGGATAAACTTATCACTGTATTTTTTATTAAGGGAAATTAGACGAATACCGGATGGATCGTTGAAGACCCTTTTTATAATGGTTTGGCCGTCATAGTCGATAGCATAGATAGCGCCGGCAAGCTCGAAATGAGTCTGCTCGATTAGCGCTACGGAATCTCTTGGATATTTGGGCTCTAACGAGTCAGTTCGTACCCAAAGGGCAATATCGTAGTCAATTTCTCTGTCCAGCCAGACTAAATCAGCTTGTTCAGGCTTATGCTGAGAGAGATAGTAATTCTCATAGACCAAGTAGGGGAAGTAGTCATCCTTTAAGCTGGCTTGTGTTTCTTGCTCAGTCAGGCTAGCTTCCAGTAGCTTTAATCCTTGCTCCTGTCTGTTTTGGTCAAGTTGCTGATAAATACGATTTAAATCGGGAAATTGTTGAGGGATATCTGCAATTAGTCGGTAACGAGGGTCGATTTCTTCGACCTCTACCTCAAAAAATCTTGCAATCTTTTCTAGATTGGCTGCGATAGGCAGAGATGTCCCTTTGATATAGCCAGTCAGCGTACTAGCAGGAATGCCTGTTTCACGAGATAGCTCGACTTGTTTTTTACCTGTTTCCTTGAGAAGTTCTTTGAGCTTTTTAGAAATGAGAAGACTTGCTTCTTTATCTTGGGGGCTTGCGGCGCCTCTTCCTCTGGCCATAATATCAACTCCTTTACTTGTTTCAATTATAGCGAATTAAATCGAAAAAGTAAAGGATTAGGTCAATTATCTTAGCCTAATCCTTTACTTTTTTAGATACTTGTATTAAATTTCGTAGCCCATTAAAATTCCGCCTTCCTCAGCGTAGAAGCTGCAGAGTCCTGAAGTTGGAACCGTTTCGATTTGAGATTGGGGATACTTTTCTTGTATCAGCTGACTAAATTGCTGGCAGAACTTTTCGTTATTGCGATGAGCGATGATGAGTCGGCCACCCTTGTAACCGGCTTTGAGTAACTCTTCAATTGCAGAAGCAAGTGCTTTTTTCGGACCGCGTGCCTTTTGCAGAAGCTCTAGCGTGCCAGTCTGGCTAGCTTCACCGACCATACGTATATTAAGCAAGCCGACAACGGTTCCCAGAAGTTTGCTAAGTCGGCCGTTTTTGACCAAGTTATCTACCTTTGCCAAAACGAAGAGAAGCTTGGTTTTCTCCTGATAGCGACTAATGACTTCAACAACTTCATCAAAGCTGAGATCTTGCTGGATGAGTTCATTGAGTTTAGTCACAAGCAAGTCCACCTCTCCGCCAGCAGAAAGACTATCAATGACATAAATCTGGGCATCAGGATGTTCTTCCAAAAAGATTTTCTTAGCAACCTGTGCACTATTATTGCTGCCAGATAGAGTTCCAGTGATAGTCACCACAAAGATCTTGTCAGCTCCCTCAAAGCTTTTGAGATAGTCATCTGGACTAGGGCAGGCAGACTTTGAAGCAGCAGAAGAAGCATACATCTTCTCCATCATCAGGTCAATATCAAGCTGCTTATCATCTACAAAAATCTCATTTTCCACTTGAATGGTTAAGGGAACACTTTCAAACTGGGTATCTTTAGCCAAGTTTGCCATTTCACGAAAGTCACAGCCAGAGTCAGCTATAATTTTCCAAGTCATATTTTTCTCCTTTTTTGTCAAGTATGTACAATAAAAAAATTGACAAAAAACCTGTCTTTTTTTAAAATTATAACATGAAGGATGCTTACTAGAAAGCGGAAACTGTCAGCTGAGACAAGAGGGAAGAAATTGTTATGTCGGAAAAGAAAATATCGGAAAAATCACTCGCGAATTTAAAGAAATACAATCAGGAATCCAATCAAATCACGAGAGAGTCTCTGGAAATTTCTCTCATGCAGCTGCTGGAGAAGAAAGAACTCAAAAAAATTACGATTTCAGAGCTGGTTGAGCGAGCAGGGGTTTCCCGCGCTGCATTTTACCGCAATTATAGCTCTAAAGAGCAGATTCTGGAAGAGATTTTTAAAAACACTGTTCAAGGTATTACGGATAAATTGGAAGAGTTTAACTTTAAAACGGAGATGTACCAGATTTGGCTTTTTCTTTTTAAGGAAGCCAAGAAAGAAGCTCGGGTTATCAGTCTAGCCATTGACTATAATTTTGAAAAGCTGCTGACTCAGGCCGTGTTTGACTTTTTGGAAAAGCGCAATCGCAATGCTAAGAAAACGACTAACTCTTACATGAATTCCTTCTGGAGTTCAGCAGTTGTTTCCGTTCTTTCCAAGTGGATTAAGGACGGCATGAAGGTTCCAGCTGAAAAAATAGCTTCTTTAGGCCTGCCTCTTTTCCCACAGAAAAAGAAAATCAAATAAAAACAAGTGAGTCACAACGGCTCACTTGTTTTTAGCTTCTGTAAGAAGTCGGTTAGTTCTTTTTGGTTCCTTAATTCGTAGAATTTCTGAGGAAAGGTTTGACGGATTCTCTTATATCTTGTCAGTGCTGTTTGACGTCGTCCTTTCCAAAGAACCCAGCAGATAAACTCCCAGTCAAACTTTTCGGGGCAGCCTGGAGCCATGCTTTCTCTGGTCCGATTGCGGTATTTTAGATAGCGTTTGAAAGCTCGATAGAGGCAGTTCCAGCGAGAGAAGTTGAGATAGATGATTTGGTCGGCTTCTGCCATCCGACGTTCGTAAAAACACCAAGAGTAGTTGCCATCAATAATCCAGTCGGTATTTTTTGATAAAAAATTATCCATCTGTTCACTCATCCAATCATGGTCACTATCCTTCCAACCAGGTTGGAACTGCAATGTATCCATGTGAAGTTTGGGAATGGAGTAGTGGTGGGACAGTTGTGCTGCTAAAGTGGATTTGCCAGAACCGGAATAACCAATAATTGCTATTTTCATCTCTTTCTCCTTTGAGTGAGAAACAAAAAAAGCTCCTGAGAGCTCCCTTTGTATGCATTATTTAGCAAGTTTAGCTGAAAGGCGTGCTTTATCGCGGCTTGCTTTGTTTTTGTGGATCAAACCTTTTGTTTCTGCTTTATCGATAGCTGAGCTAGCAGCACGGAAAAGTTCTTCAGATGGGTTTGCTTCAAATGCTTTGATTGCAGTACGCATAGCTGACTTTTGAGCTGAGTTTTTTTCGTTATGTTTCACGTTCAATTCAGCGCGTTTGATAGCTGATTTAATGTTTGCCAAGTTGTTTCACCTCCATTGAAAATACTAACTATCTAATTATATATGAAAAGTTAGGATTTGACAAGCTTTTTTATTTTTTTAAGTAAATTTCATCAATTTCATGATTTCCAGCTTTATGCAGGATAATTTCTGCCCGATTGCGGGTTGGCTCAATGTAGTCTAGCAGGTTGACAAGGTTAATGTTTTTCCATACATTATGGGCGAAGGTTACTACTTCCTCTTCTGATTGCGTGGTGAAGCGGTGGTAGTAGTTTTTTGGGTCGTTTTCAGCCAACGTCAGCATTTTTTTAAAGCGATCTAGATACCAGTTTTCAATATTTTCGACTTCTGCATCGACATAAATTGAAAAGTCAAAAAAGTCTGTCATATATAGGCGCTCGTTCTGAGGATTCTGGAAAACATTGATGCCTTCGACGATAACAAAGTCAGCAGCCTTTACCTCTTGCATTTCCTGAGGGACGATATCGTAAGTCTCATGCGAGTAGACTGGAATTTGGAAATCCTGACCGTTTTTAATGCTGTCTAGAAAGGAAAGAAGCAGCTCCATATTATAGCTTTCTGGGAAACCCTTGCGGTTTAAAATGCCATTAGCTTCTAAAATTTGATTGGGAAATAGAAAACCGTCTGTGGTAACTAGTTCGACTGTCGCATTTGAAAAGGTTCGAGAAAGTAGAATCTGCAGCAAACGGCTAGTGGTGGATTTTCCAACAGCCACACTGCCAGAAACTCCGATGATAAAGGGCTGTTTCCGGCTCTCTTTTTGTAGAAAAATCCCCTTGGAAAAAGCCAAGTCTTCCTTAGAACGTTTATAAATCTGAATGAGATTGGTCAAGGGGAGGTAAATGTCCGTCACGTCCTGCAGGCTAATTTTGTCATTGAAACTCTTGATAGAATTAAGCTCGGCCTGGGTCAGAGGCGGAGTTGTTTTGCGGTGCAGGTTTTGCCATGTATGGCGGCTGATTTTTTCAAAATGAAGAAATTCGTTAGTCATAAGTTACTCCTGTATGATGGACTTTAGTATAACATACTTTTAGGAGAAATGAAAACGATTTACAAATCTAGGAAAATTATGATAAAATGGTTGTATGACTAAAATGTATTTTGCAGAAAATCCTGATGCCAAACATGATATTCATGAATTAAATGTAGAACTGTTAGGACAGCGGCTAACTTTTTTGACAGATGCTGGTGTCTTCAGTAAAAAGATGATTGATTATGGCAGTCGGGTTCTTTTGTCTGTCTTAGACTTTGAAGCTGAAGAACGGGTGCTGGATGTTGGCTGTGGCTATGGCCCATTAGGTTTGACCTTAGCCAAAGCGTACGGAGTGGCTGCGACCATGGTAGATATCAACCAGCGGGCCTTGGACTTGGCTCAGAAGAATGCTGAGAGGAATCAGGTATCTGCTCATATCTTCCAGTCAAATGTTTATGAAAAGGTCAGTGGCATTTTCGACCATATTATCAGTAATCCGCCTATTCGTGCTGGTAAGCAAGTCGTGCACGAAGTCATCAGCGGAAGCTATGAGCATTTGATAGAAGGCGGTGATTTGACCCTTGTGATTCAGAAAAAGCAGGGAGCACCCAGTGCCAAGTCGAAGATGGAAGCTGTCTTCGGTAATTGTGAGATTGTTAAGAAAGACAAAGGCTACTATATACTAAGGAGCGAAAAATAGGATGCGTGCTGTAGATATTATCCAAAAGAAAAGAGATGGTCTTGAGCTGACCAGTCAGGAAATCCAGTGGCTGATTGAGGGCTATGTGGATGGGACTGTGCCAGACTATCAGATGGCAGCCTTTGCGATGGCTGTCTATTTTAAAGGCATGACGACTCGGGAAATTTCAGATTTAACCATGACCATGGTTGGAACTGGTGAACAGTTTGACTTGTCAGAAATCGCGGGAATAAAAGTAGATAAACATTCTACTGGCGGAGTTGGTGATAAAGTAACTCTGGTCTTGGTTCCTTTGGTGGCTAGCTTCGGTGTTCCCGTTGCTAAAATGAGCGGCCGCGGGCTGGGCCATACTGGAGGAACCATTGATAAATTGGAATCCATTAAAGGATTTCAGGTAGAGCGCAGTCAGGAAGACTTTATCAAGCAGGTGCAGGAAATCGGCTTGTCCGTTATCGGTCAGTCTGATCAGTTGGTGCTAGCGGATAAGTTACTCTATGCCTTGCGAGATGTAACAGCAACTGTTGATACCATTCCGCTGATAGCGAGCTCTGTCATGAGTAAGAAAATTGCTGCTGGTGCAGACAGTATCCTTCTGGATGTGACGGTCGGTGAAGGCGCCTTTATGAAAAATATTGATGACGCTCGTGTACTAGCACGTACTATGGTAGATTTGGGCAAGGCTGTCGGCAGAAAAACAGTAGCTGTTCTGACAGATATGAGTCAGCCTTTGGGAACCAGCATTGGCAATCGTCTGGAAATCTTAGAAGCTTTGGATATCTTGCAGGGCAGGGGTCGTGAAGACATCACAACTTTCATCTGTGAGTTGGCTCAGATTATGCTCGGACTGGCAGATGTTGAGAAAACGGTGGAAGAAGTAAGAGAACAGCTGACCAACGGTGCTGCTTTGAAGAAATTTGAAGCTATGGTTGTAGCTCAAGTTGGTGACTTGGAAGACCTCTATCGTCCATCAAGTGCAGCTCATATTGTAGATGTGAAAGCAGAACAGGCAGGTTATATCACTGAACTGCCTGCTATGGAATTCGGACTCTTTGCCATGAGACTTGGAGCAGGACGGGCAGTTAAATCTGACGACTTGGATTATGAAACTGGAATTGTTTTCGAAAAGAAAGTCGGAGACAAGGTCGAAATTGGAGAAGTTTTCGCAAAAATTTATTCAAATGAAAAAATTTCTCAAGAACTAGTTACAGATTTTCAAAAAAATGTTAAAATAGGTGATGAAAGCGTTGCAGTAAGCGAAATTATTGAGGTTATTGCTTAATTCTAGGAGAAGCCAACATGAAATTAAACAAATACATAGACCATACGCTTTTAAAACCAGAAGCGTCAGAAGAGCAAATTCTGAAGTTAATTGAAGAAGCAAAAGTTTATGATTTTGCCAGTATCTGTGTCAATCCAACCTGGATAGAGTTTGCTGCGGAGCAGCTAAAAGGCTCAGATGTCAAGGTTTGTGTGCCAATTGGTTTTCCTTTAGGAGCCAACGCTTCCGATGTGAAAGCTTTTGAAACCAAGGACGCAATCCAAAAGGGTGCGGGCGAAGTGGATATGGTCATCAATGTCGGCGCTCTGAAGTCTAAAAATTACGATTTGGTAGAGCGAGACATCCGTTCGGTTGTAGAAGCTGCTAACGGTACCTTGGTCAAGGTAATTCTGGAAACTTGCCTGCTGACAGATGAGGAGAAGGTTAAGGCCTGCCAACTGGCTCAGAAAGCTGGAGCTGATTTTGTTAAGATCTCTACAGGGTTTTCAACTGGCGGTGCGACAGTTGAAGATGTCGCCCTCATGAGAAAAACGGTTGGTCCTGACATGGGCGTCAAGGCTTCTGGCGGTGCTCGTTCTTATGAAGACGCGCTGGCCTTTATTGAAGCAGGTGCGACTCGTATCGGAACTTCGGCCGGAGTGGCGATTATGAAGGGAGAAGAAGCTAGTGGCGACTACTGAGTTGATTGACTTGGCTGTCCAAGCAAGCAAAAATGCTTATGTTCCCTATTCTCATTTCCCTATCGGAGCGGTTTTAGTCGCTAAAGACGGACGGGTATTTACCGGCGTTAATGTTGAAAATGCCAGTTTTGGTCTGACCAACTGCGGAGAGCGGACAGCTATATTTAAGGCGGTTTCAGAAGGAGCTTTAGACTTCGAGGAGCTGATTGTCTATGGTGAGACGGAAAAACCCATATCACCTTGTGGTGCCTGCCGCCAGGTAATGGCAGAATTTTTTTCTGAGGATCTAAAAGTGACCTTGGTCGCTAAAGATAAATCGACGGTCGTGATGACGGTCAAGGAATTACTTCCATATTCTTTTACAGATTTAACATAAGTCTGTTATCGGTCATCTGACCAAACTCAAACTTGCAACTGTGTTGCACATCTTATTTAGGAGGTTCAGAAATGAACAAAAAACAATGGCTAGGTCTTGGTCTAGTAACTGTCGCAGCATTCGGACTTGCTGCATGTGGAAACCGTGCTTCTCGCTCAGATTCTTCAAACGCGAAAACTGATTTGAAGGCTGCTATCGTAACTGATACTGGCGGTGTTGATGATAAGTCATTTAACCAGTCTGCATGGGAAGGTTTGCAAGCTTGGGGTAAAGAAAACGGTCTTTCTAAAGATAATGGTTTTACTTACTATCAGTCTAATGATGAGTCTCAATATGCTAATAACCTAAACCAAGCTGCTACGGATGGTTATAATTTAGTATATGGTATCGGATTTGCCCTTCGTGATGCGGTTGAATCTGCTGCCCAAGATAACACAGACATCAATTATGTTATTGTTGATGATGTTATCGAAGGAAAAGAGAATGTTGCTTCAGCTATTTTTGCTGACAATGAAGCTGCTTACCTTGCTGGTGTTGCTGCTGCAAAAACTACTAAGACAAAACAAGTTGGTTTTATAGGTGGTATAGAAGGCGCTGTTATCACACGTTTTGAAAAAGGTTTCGAAGCTGGCGTGAAATCAGTTGACCCGTCTATCAAGATTCAAGTAGACTATGCTGGCTCATTTGGTGATGCTGCTAAAGGTAAAACAATTGCTGCTGCTCAATATGCTGCAGGTGCAGACGTGGTTTACCAAGTTGCTGGTGGAACTGGTGCTGGAGTATTTAACGAAGCTAAGTCAATCAACGAAACAAGAAATGAAGATGAAAAAGTTTGGGTACTCGGTGTTGACCGTGATCAAACTGAAGAAGGTAAATACAAGTCTAAAGATGGTAAAGAATCTAACTTTGTTTTGGCATCAAGCTTGAAACAAGTTGGTAAGACTGTCCAAGACATTGCTAACCAAACTGCTAAAGGTAAATTCCCAGGCGGTAAAACTACAACCTTCGGTCTGAAAGACGGTGGAGTTGACTTGACAACTACAAACCTGTCAGAAGATGCGAAAAAAGCCGTTGAAGAAGCGAAAGCAAAAATCCTTGACGGCAGCATCACTGTTCCTGACAAATAAAACAATTTAAGAGCGATCCGACCGTGTAGGGTCGCTTCTTTTTGAAATTGAGACGCCTTTGTGTCAATAGAATTTATTAGCACTGGCTGTGCTAGTAAATTTTATTGAAATAAAATGAAATTCTGGAAAGGAAAGAGCCATGACACATGGAAATGTCATTGAAATGCGAGAAATTACCAAGATTTTTGGTGAATTTGTAGCCAATGATAAAATCAATTTGGAACTCAGAAAAGGTGAAATTCACGCTCTTTTGGGAGAAAATGGTGCCGGCAAGTCAACCTTGATGAATATGCTGGCTGGCCTGCTTGAGCCGACCAGCGGTGAGATTGTAGTGAATGGAAAGTCAGTTAAACTGGATTCTCCATCAAAGGCGGCCTCAATTGGTATCGGGATGGTGCACCAGCACTTTATGCTTGTTGAAGCATTTACTGTCGCTGAAAATATCATCCTTGGAAGTGAAATCACCAAAAATGGTGTGTTGGACTTGAAAAGTGCCACTAAAGAAATTAAGGAACTGTCTGAGAAATACGGCTTGGCAGTTGATCCATCTGCTAAGGTTGAAGATATCTCTGTCGGCGCTCAGCAGCGGGTTGAGATTCTGAAAACACTTTATCGTGGGGCGGACATTCTCATCTTTGACGAGCCGACAGCCGTTCTGACGCCAGCTGAGATTGATGAATTGATGAAAATCATGAAGAATCTCGTCAAAGAAGGAAAGTCTATCATTCTTATTACTCACAAGTTGGATGAGATTCGGGCAGTTTCTGACCGCGTAACGGTTATTCGCCGCGGAAAATCCATTGAAACAGTTGAAATCGCTGGTGCAACTAACCAAGATTTGGCCGAAATGATGGTGGGACGTGCTGTTTCCTTCAAGACTGCGAAAGAGCCTGCTAATCCTCAAGAAACTGTCTTATCAATTAAAGATCTTGTTGTTGAAGAAAACCGTGGTGTTCCGGCTGTTAAGGGCCTTTCTCTTGATGTCCGTGCTGGTGAGATTGTTGGTATTGCTGGGATTGATGGCAATGGTCAAACTGAGCTGATTCAGGCTATTACAGGTCTTAGAAAGGCTAGCTCTGGCGAGATTACAATTAAGAACCAGTCTATTATTGGTAAGCAGCCGCGGCAGATAACTGAAATGAAAGTCAGCCATGTTCCTGAAGACCGTCACCGTGATGGTTTGGTCCTGGCAATGTCCATTTCTGAAAATATTGCTCTGCAGACTTACTATAAAGAACCGCTCAGTAAAAATGGAATCTTGAACTACGGTAACATTTATTCTTACGCACGCAAGTTGATGGATGAATTTGATGTTCGGGCGGCTAGTGAATATGTACCTGCTTCAGCTCTTTCAGGAGGAAACCAACAGAAAGCTATCATTGCTCGGGAAGTGGACCGTGATCCAGATCTTCTGATTGTCAGTCAGCCAACTCGCGGACTTGACGTGGGAGCTATTGAATACATTCATAAACGTTTGATTGAAGCACGGACTCAAGGCAAGGCTGTCCTAGTTGTTAGCTTTGAGCTAGACGAAATCCTCAATGTTTCTGATAGAATCGCCGTTATCCACGATGGTAAGATTCAGGGAATTGTAACTCCAGAGGAAACTAATAAGCAAGAGCTTGGTATTCTCATGGCTGGTGGTAAGATTCAGAAGGGAGCTTCAAATGTCTAAAAAAACACAACAGATTGCAGTTCCTTTAATCTCAGTTCTTCTAGGGATTTTATTGGGAGCGGTTGTCATGGCCATCTTTGGTTATGATGCTATCTGGGGGTATGAATCCCTCTTTAAAACAGCTTTTGGTTCTTTGAGAAGTTTGGGTGAGATTTCTCGTGCGATGGGACCTCTGATTCTCATTGGTTTGGGCTTTGCTGTAGCTAGCCGTGCTGGATTCTTTAATGTTGGACTTCCTGGTCAAGCCTTAGCTGGCTGGATTATGGCTGGCTGGTTTGCACTTTCCTTCCCAAATTTACCTCGTCCACTGATGTTATTGGCGACTGTAGTCATTGCAGCAGTAGCTGGTGGTATTATCGGATCTATTCCAGGAATTCTGCGTGCTTATCTGGGAACGAGTGAAGTCATCGTAACCATTATGATGAACTATATTGTTCTTTTTGTTGGAAATGCCCTTATTCATAGTTTCCCAGAATCTGTGATGCAGAGTGTTGACTCTAGTAAACGTGTCAGTGCAAATGCGATTTATCAAACAGAGTGGTTGAGAAGTCTTACATCTAACTCTCGTATGAATATCGGTATCTTCTTTGCCTTGATTGCAGTAGTGGTTATTTGGTATTTGCTTAAGAAAACAACACTTGGTTTTGAAATTCGTGCTGTAGGGCTTAATCCAAATGCATCTGAATATGCAGGGATGTCATCTAAGCGTACTATTATCGTATCTATGATTATTTCAGGTGCTCTTGCAGGACTTGGAGGAGTAGTAGAAGGACTTGGGACTTATCAGAATGTCTTTGTTCAAGGAAGTTCCCTGAGTGTTGGTTTCAATGGTATGGCGGTAAGTCTTTTGGCAGCCAATTCTCCAATTGGAATTCTCTTTGCAGCCTTCCTATTTGCGGTCCTGAGTGTGGGTGCTCCAGGTATGAACGTGGCTCAGATTCCAACAGAACTTGTAAACATCGTAACAGCTTCTATTATCTTCTTTGTCAGCGCCCACTATCTGATTGAGCGTATGACAGGTATGACAATCTTTGATTTCCTTAAAAATCGTCGCCAAGAAGCTAAAAAAGTGAAGGAGGGAAACTAGGATGAATATTGTAACGGTATTAAGTTTATTAGTATCATCTATGCTGATTTATGCGGCTCCCTTGATTTTCACAAGTATTGGCGGGGCTTACTCTGAGCACGCTGGTGTGGTTAATGTCGGCTTGGAAGGAATCATGGTTATGGGAGCTTTTACAGGCGTTCTCTTTAACCTGACTTTCGAGAAGAGTTTTGGTAGTGCGACTCCGTGGCTTTCATTGATTGCTGCTGGTTTAGTTGGTGTTGTCTTCTCTCTTATCCATGCTGTGGCAACTATTACTTTCCGTGCGGACCACGTTGTGAGTGGTACAGTGCTGAACTTGCTGGCGCCAGCCTTGGCGATTTTCCTTGTTAAAGCTATTTATAACAAGGGACAAACGGATAATATTCAGCGTTCATTCGGGAAGTTTAATTTCCCTGTCCTGTCTGATATTCCAGTCTTGGGAGACATTTTCTTCAAGCATACAAGCTTGGTTGGTTATCTTGCCATTGCTTTCTCTTTCCTTGCTTGGTTTGTCATGTTTAAGACAAAATTCGGACTGCGTCTTCGCTCAGTCGGGGAGCATCCGCAGGCGGCAGATACCTTGGGGATCAATGTTTACCTCATGCGTTATTGCGGTGTCATGATCTCTGGTCTGCTCGGTGGTATTGGTGGAGCTATTTATGCTCAGTCTATCTCTGTTAACTTTGCTGTGACAACTATTGTAGGTCCAGGATTTATCGCCTTGGCAGCTATGATTTTTGGTAAATGGAGTCCTATTGGTGCCATGTTGGCGAGTCTCTTCTTTGGAGCTTCCCAAAGTTTGGCGGTTATCGGGAACCAGTTGCCTTTGCTTTCAAGTGTTCCAACGGTTTATCTGCAGATTGCGCCATACGTCTTGACGATTGTAGTCCTTGCGGCATTCTTTGGTAAAGCTGTTGCTCCGAAAGCGGATGGTATCAACTATATCAAGTCTAAATAAACCTTTACACCAGTTCTGTGGAGCTGGTGTTTTTTGGTGTTTGAAAGAACTATAATCATAGGAATAGAAAAAGCCTGCTTCAGGTGAAGCAAGCTTTTTAAGATTAGTTTGTTGCGATTTCATTTAGCAGGTCTTCTGCAGTGGTGGTTGGATTAACGCGTACTCGGTTGAGTGTGAGCAAGCCATTGGATAGGGAGGCTAGACCGTTATTGGTTGTCAGTCCCATCTTGTAGCCAAGGCTTTCAGCAATCTGCAAGGTTGCATCGCTGTATCGTCCAGATGGATAGGCAACGGTGGTTGTGGTTTGAGACAATTCTTTATCTAAGTAAGACTTAGAATCTTTTAACTCAATTTTTTGTTGGTCTTCTGTCGTTGCTGAGAGGTCGGGATGGTTGACGGTGTGATCTTCAAAGGACATGCCTTTGTCCTTCATTTCCTTTATCTCGTCTAGCGTCAGCATATCTTCACGACCCGCTTGAACAAATCCAGTAATGACATTATTGGTTGCTTTCATGTCATATTTCTGGAGAAGTGGAAAGGCATTAGTATAGAAATCCCTTAAACTATCATCGAAGGTCAGCCAGACGACTTTTTTATTTTCTGGCAAGACATTCTCCGTCAGTACCTTGTATGCTTCTGCCGGTGTTAGTGGATAGTAGCCTGCGTCTTTCAAGGCTTTCAGATGGCTTTCAAATGTAGCTGGATCTACAATCAAACCAGCATTAGCTGCTTCTGATGGGTCCATGACGTGAATGGCATGATACATCAAGATAGGGACTTGAACTGGCTGGTCTTGCTTGACCCATTTGACTTTGTCTTTACTGTTGTCATCCGAAGTTGTCTTTTTTTCCCGAGTCGGTGCTGACGAAGTTTTAGATGAAGTATTGACCTGGTTCGTTGACACATTATTAGCTTCTTTTTGATTGTGCGAGTTTTGCAGCTGAGCTAGTAAAGAAAAGCCACCAACAATCAGGACGAGAAAAAGTAATAAACTTGTCAGAGAAAGCAAAATAGCTCTTTTTCTAGCTTTGCGTTGCTGCATGCGATTTCCTCTGTGTTTTCCTGTCATAATATCTCCTTTTTAAAAAAAATTACAATTCCTTGCGGAAATTTACATCTATTATAACAAATAAAGAAGTAGTTTTGTAGGCATTTTTATATAATTTTGTTATAATATTTTTTATACAAGAAATTTTCAAGGAGTGCTTCATGTCTATTAAAATAGCTTTACTTGGTTTTGGAACAGTGGCAAGCGGTGTGCCTTTTTTGCTGAAAGAAAATGGAGAAAAAATCGTTCAAGCGGCTCATTCAGAGATTGAGGTTGCTAAAGTCTTGGTCAAGGACGATGCCGAAAAAGATCGTCTTTTAGCAGCTGGAAATGACTTTAACTTTGTCACAAATGTTGAAGAAATTCTGAAGGATTCTGAAATTACCATCGTTGTAGAATTGATGGGACGAATCGAGCCAGCGAAAACGTTCATCACTCGTGCTCTTGAAGCTGGCAAACATGTGGTAACAGCTAATAAGGACTTGCTGGCTGTTCACGGAGCAGATTTGCTGGAAATTGCTCAAAAGCAAAATGTAGCTCTCTATTATGAAGCAGCTGTTGCCGGTGGAATTCCAATCCTCCGTACCTTGGTTAATTCATTGGCTTCTGACAAAATTACCCGTATCTTGGGTGTCGTCAATGGAACCTCTAACTTTATGATGACCAAGATGGTGGAAGAGGGTTGGTCTTATGAAGATGCTCTTGCTGAAGCACAGCGTCTTGGTTTTGCTGAAAGCGACCCAACCAATGACGTAGATGGCATTGATGCGGCTTACAAGATGGTCATTCTTAGTCAGTTCGCTTTTGGTATGAATGTTAAGTTTGAAGATGTGGGACATCAGGGAATTCGAAATATCACACCAGAAGATGTGGCTGTTGCTCAAGATTTGGGCTATGTAGTCAAGCTGGTTGGTTCTATTGAAGAAACAGCATCAGGTATTGCAGCAGAAGTAGCTCCAACATTTTTGCCTAAAGCGCATCCTTTGGCTAGTGTCAATGGGGTAATGAACGCCGTCTTTGTCGAATCCATCGGCATCGGAGAATCCATGTACTACGGACCAGGAGCAGGTCAAAAACCAACCGCAACTAGTGTTGTGGCAGATATTGTCCGCATCAGCCGCCGTTTGAATGATGGAACAGTTGGCAAGGCCTTTAATGAATTCAGCCGTGAGCTTGTGCTAGCTAAGCCAGAAGATGTGAAGAGCAGCTATTACTTCTCTATCTTGACGCCTGACTCTAAAGGTCAAGTTCTGCATTTGGCTGAGATTTTCAATGCTGAGGATATTTCCTTTAAGCAGATTCTGCAGGAAGGTACAGATGGTGAGAAGGCTCGCGTGGTGATTATTACCCATGCTGTCAGCAAGACACAGCTGGAAAATGTCACTGCTAAGCTCAAAGAAGTTGCTGAGTTTGACTTGCTCAATACCTTCAAAGTATTAGGAGATTAAGATGAAAATTATTGTACCAGCGACCAGTGCCAATATCGGTCCTGGCTTTGACTCTGTTGGGGTAGCCCTCTCAAAATATCTGGAAATTGAAGTCTTGGAAGAAAGTCAGGAGTGGGTGATTGAGCATGACCTCAATCCTAGAATTCCTAAGGACCGACGCAATTTACTGGTTAAGATTGCCCTGCAGTTGGCTCCAGATATTCAGCCACGCCGTTTGAAAATGACCAGTGACATTCCATTAGCTCGTGGACTTGGGTCTTCTAGTTCGGTCATTGTGGCTGGGATTGAATTGGCCAACCAGCTGGCTCATCTTAATTTGTCGGATTATCAGAAACTGAAAATCGCTACCAAGATTGAAGGACATCCTGACAATGTTGCGCCGGCTATTTATGGTAATTTGGTCGTATCTAGTTCATCTAGAAATCAGGTGTCTGCTGTGGTAGCGGACTTTCCGGACGCAGACTTCATCGCCTATATCCCAGACTATGAGCTTCGGACAGTCGAGAGCCGCCAAGTCTTACCAAATCGGCTTTCTTATAAGGAAGCTGTTGCGGCCAGCTCCATTGCCAATGTTGCGATTGCTGCTCTTTTAAAAGGTGATATGAAAATCGCTGGTCGGGCTATCGAGTCAGATTTGTTCCACGAAAAATACCGTCAGCCTTTGATCAAGGAATTTTCAGATATTAAGTTCTTAGCCAGAAAAAATGGCTCTTATGCAACCTATATCTCAGGAGCGGGACCGACTGTTATGGTCTTATCGCCTAAGCACAAGACAGAGAAGATTTATCAGCTTCTGCAAAAACAGAATTTCAAGGGACAAATCTTCCGGCTTCAGGTGGATACTGAGGGTGTGCGAGTAGAAAAATAAATCATCAAGAGGTTTTTCATGAACCTCTTTTTTCTTTTTGTAAAATAAGGATTTGGTATCCCTATCTTTTTATACCTAACTGTGCTATAATGGGTCTAGCTTAAAGGAGGATAATTCACTTTATGGATCATTTAGAATTACAGGCTCTGGCGACTGAGCTAGCTTTCGGTGCCATCAGGAATGCTCTTTCTAGCCAAACACAGCGTTTCACTACTAGACAATTATAAGCGTTAAAAAGCTGACCTTTCTCAGCTTTTTCTTTGTAATCTATCGTAAATGCTATAGATTTTTGATATAATAGAGTGTATTTTGTTTACATAAAAGAGAGAAAATCATGCAAAAACTAGAGAAATTAAAAACTGAATTAGAAGGAATCGACATTCGCTTCAATGAGCCTTTGAGCCAATACACTTATACAAAGGTCGGGGGCGCAGCCGATTTCTTAGTTTTCCCTCGTAATCGTTATGAGCTGGCTCGTATTGTCAATTTTGCTAATCAAGAAGACATTCCTTGGATGGTGCTGGGAAATGCCAGTAATATCATTGTGCGAGATGGCGGTATCCGAGGTTTCGTGATTATGTTTGACAAGCTCAACAATGTAGCAGTAGATGGCTATATGATTGAGGCAGAGGCTGGAGCTAATCTGATTCAGACTACTCATATCGCCCTGCAGAATAGTCTGACTGGCTTTGAGTTTGCCTGTGGTATTCCAGGCAGCGTCGGTGGAGCTGTCTTTATGAACGCTGGGGCTTATGGCGGCGAAATTGCTCATGTTTTGGTATCTTGCAAGGTACTGACTCCTCAGGGTCAAGTCAAAACGCTGGATGTTCGGGATATGAAGTTCGGCTATCGTCACTCACTGGTTCAGGAAACAGGCGATATCGTTATTTCAGCTAAGTTTGCTCTTTCTCCTGGTGTTCACAGAACGATTCGTCAGGAAATGGAGCGCTTAACCCATCTGCGGGAGCTCAAGCAGCCTTTGGAATATCCATCTTGTGGATCTGTTTTCAAGCGTCCTTTGGGTCACTTTGCTGGTCAGCTGATTAGCGAAGCAGGACTAAAGGGGCATCGGATCGGCGGTGTAGAGGTATCTGAGAAACATGCTGGCTTTATGATTAACGTTGATAAAGGAACGGCTCAAGATTACGAAAATCTTATTGCTCATGTGATTGAAAGGGTGCGGGAAAATTCAGGTATTACTCTGGAGCGCGAAGTCCGCATCATTGGTGAATCTCTGTAAGACAGATATGATTTCCAGTAGAAGTATGCTGGATAAGGAACTGCAGCTGGCTGCAACTTAGTAAGGGGGTGAAAGCCTATCGACACGGAATTTATAAAGGGCCTTTACAGCCCTCACGAGGTAGCAGCGGTCTGACAGAACCCTTAATCTGTTAATACGAGAAAGAAGGAATTTATGACAATTGAAAAAACCAATCATCGAGTTTAAAAACGTTTCAAAAGTTTTTGAAGATAATAATACTGTCGTTCTGAAAGATATTAATTTCGAGCTGGAAGAAGGAAAGTTCTATACTTTGCTGGGGTCTTCTGGTTCAGGAAAATCAACGATTCTGAACATTATTGCCGGTCTTTTGGACGCGACGGACGGGGATATTTTTCTTGATGGCGTCCGCATCAATGATATTCCAACTAATAAAAGAGATGTTCACACGGTTTTTCAGTCCTATGCACTGTTTCCGCATATGAATGTTTTTGAAAATGTAGCCTTTCCGTTGCGTCTGCGCAAGGTTGATAAAAAAGAAATTCAAGAGCGAGTTGCAGAAGTGCTGAAAATGGTTCAGCTGGAAGGTTTTGAGCGCCGTTCTATTCGTAAATTGTCAGGCGGTCAGCGCCAGCGTGTAGCCATTGCGCGGGCAATCATTAATCAGCCGCGGGTTGTTTTGTTGGATGAGCCTCTGTCTGCTCTGGATTTGAAGCTGCGTACAGACATGCAGTATGAGCTGCGGGAATTGCAGCAGCGTCTGGGCATTACCTTTGTCTTTGTCACGCACGACCAAGAGGAAGCCCTAGCTATGAGCGACTGGATTTTCGTTATGAATGACGGCGAGATTGTTCAGTCGGGGACGCCTGTTGATATTTATGACGAGCCCATCAACCACTTTGTTGCAACCTTCATTGGCGAGTCCAATATTCTGCCAGGTAAGATGATTGAGGACTATCTGGTTGAGTTTAACGGCAAGCGCTTTGAAGCAGTGGATGGTGGGATGCGCCCAAATGAATCTGTTGAAGTGGTGATTCGGCCGGAGGACTTACGGATTACTCTGCCAGAAGAAGGCAAGCTGCAGGTTAAAGTTGATACCCAGCTTTTCCGTGGCGTTCACTATGAGATTATCGCTTATGATGAACTGGGCAATGAATGGATGATTCACTCAACTCGCAAGGCCATTGTCGGAGAAGAAATTGGCCTGCATTTCGAGCCTGAGGATATCCATATCATGCGTCTCAATGAAACTGAAGAAGAATTCGATGCCCGTATCGAAGAATATGTAGAAGTAGAAGAGCAGGAAGCGGGTCTGATCAATGCCATTGAGGAGGAACGCGATGAAGAAAACAACCTCTAATCTTTTTCTCTTGCCCTACCTGCTCTGGATTTTCCTTTTTGTCCTAGCACCTGTTGTCATGATTATCTGGAAATCCTTCTTTAACATTGAAGGGCAGTTTACGCTGGAAAATTACCAGACCTACTTCACATCGCAGAACTGGACCTATCTCAAGATGAGTCTGAATTCGGTTCTTTATGCAGGGATTATTACTGTTGTAACCCTGCTAATTTCCTATCCGACCGCATTCTTTTTGACTCAGCTCAAGCACAAGCAGCTCTGGCTGATGCTGATTGTCTTGCCGACCTGGATCAATCTCCTGCTCAAAGCTTATGCTTTCATTGGTATTTTCGGTCAGAATGGCTCAATCAATCAATTTCTGACTTTTATCGGAGTAGGACCGCAGCAGATTCTCTTTACGGACTTTTCATTTATCTTTGTAGCCAGCTACATCGAGTTGCCTTTTATGATTCTGCCCATTTTCAATGTTCTGGATGATTTGGATCCTAATCTTATTAATGCTAGCTATGACCTTGGAGCCAATCGCTGGGAGACTTTCCGTCGGGTTGTTTTCCCTTTGTCCTTGAATGGTGTCAGAAGTGGAGTGCAGTCAGTCTTTATCCCTAGTCTCAGTCTCTTCATGCTGACTCGTTTAATCGGTGGTAATCGAGTAATTACTCTAGGAACTGCCATTGAGCAGCACTTCCTGACTACTCAAAACTGGGGCATGGGCTCTACTATCGGAGTGGTACTGATTGTTGCCATGCTCTTTACCATGTGGGCAACCAAGGAAAGGAGAGGGCGATGAAAAAAATTGCAAATCTCTATCTGGCCTTTGTCTTTTTGGTGCTCTATATCCCCATCTTTTACCTGATTGCTTATGCCTTTAATGCAGGGGAAGACATGAATCGCTTTACAGGATTCAGTCTCAGTCATTTTCAAAATCTCTTTGAGGATTCACGTCTGATTTTGATTTTGGTTCAGACTTTCTTTCTGGCTTTCCTGTCATCACTGATTGCGACGCTGATTGGAACTTTTGGAGCCATCTATATTTATCAAGCCCGCAAGAAGTATCAGGATGCCTTTCTGTCTATCAACAATATCCTCATGGTAGCACCGGATGTCATGATTGGGGCCAGTTTTCTGATTCTCTTTACTACTGCTAAATTCCAGCTAGGCTTCCTTTCTGTGCTGGCTAGTCATGTGGCCTTTTCCATTCCGATTGTGGTGCTGATGATTCTTCCGCGTCTGAAGGAAATGAATGATGATATGATTAAGGCTGCCTATGACTTAGGCGCCAGCCAATTGCAAATGCTGAAAGAAATCATGCTGCCTTATCTGACTCCAGCCATCATCGCTGGCTACTTCATGGCCTTTACCTACTCGCTAGATGACTTTGCAGTGACCTTCTTCGTTACAGGCAATGGCTTCTCGACTCTGTCTGTTGAGATATACTCCCGCGCTCGTCAGGGAATTTCTCTGGAAATCAATGCCCTGTCAGCCTTGGTCTTTCTCTTCAGCATTGCTTTGGTAATTGGGTATTACTTTATCACCCATGAGAAGGAGGAGACTGTATGAGAAAGCTCTATTCATTTTTAGCGGGGATTCTGCTGATTATCTTTGTTTTGTGGGGTGTCAGTTACCAGATTGAAAGTCGGACGCAGAGCAAGGAGAGCGATAAGTTAGTCATTTACAACTGGGGTGACTATATCGACCCTGAGTTGCTGACTGAGTTTACTAAGGAAACTGGTGTCCAAATCCAGTACGATACCTTTGACTCCAATGAAGCCATGTATACAAAAGTGAAGCAAGGCGGCACAACCTACGACATTGCCATTCCCAGTGAATATATGATTGCCAAGATGATGAAGGAAGGCTTGGTGGAGAAGCTAGATCATAGCCAGATTAAAGGTTTGGAAAATATCGGATCTGACTTTTTAGACCAGCCTTTCGATCCAGGAAATCAGTACTCGATTCCTTATTTTTGGGGAACGCTGGGTATTGTCTATAATGAAAAAATGGTTGATAAAGCTCCAGAGCATTGGAATGACCTCTGGCGTCCTGAATACAAAAACTCCATCATGATAATTGATGGAGCTCGTGAAGTCATGGGAATTGGTCTGAACTCAGACGGTCATAGTCTCAACTCCAAAGATGCTAATCAGCTGCAGGAAGCTGTCGACAAGCTCTATACTCTGACGCCAAATATCAAGGCTATTGTAGCTGATGAGATGAAGGGATACATGATTCAGAACAATGCAGCTATTGGTGTAACCTTTTCTGGTGAGGCCCGTCAGATGCTGGAGGCCAATGAAGACCTGCGCTATGTCGTGCCAACAGAAGCCAGCAATCTTTGGTTTGACAATATTGTCATCCCCAAAACGGTCAAAAATAAAAAAGCAGCCTATCAGTTTATTAACTTTATGCTGAGACCGGAAAATGCTTATAAAAATGCCCTTTATGTTGGTTATGCGACACCAAATCTTCCTGCCAAGGCCATGTTGCCTAAGGAAACTCAGGAAGACGAGGCTTTTTATCCGACTGAGGAAACGATGAAACATCTGGAAGTTTATGAGCAGTTGGGCCCTAAATGGTTGGGAACCTACAATGACCTCTATCTTCAAGTCAAGATGTATCGGAAATGATAGTCAAATAATTACTTGATGAATACAAAAAACGCCTGGCTCAATGAGCTAGGCGTTTTCTACTTGCTTAGTTTGAAGCTTCTGTCTGAGTGTTGGTTGCCGTGTCTTGGCTCTGGCTAGAAGCGGTAGTGTCGCCTGCTGCTGTATCTGCCGCAGAGCTAGATACACTAGTCTCAACCGCTGCTGTATCGCTGCTAGAAGCAGTTGTATCAGTTGCAGTTGTTGAAGCAGGGCTGCTTGTTTCTTTTTCGATTTCCTTGATAATGGTAGTCGTTGCAGTAGAGCTGCTGGTATCAGTTTTTGATTTTTCATCCTTTTGGCCAGTCAGATTCATAATCGTGATGCTGGCAATGATGATAGACAAGATACTGGCAACCGTTGCAATAGTCTTTTGGAAGGCTGAAAGACCTGTTTTAATATGCTGTTTAGTAGGTTTTTTAGATGATTTTGTCTTGTTTTTATTACTGCGAGAATAGTTTTCCATGCTTGCAAGAATCTCCTTTTAAAATTTCAATGATTTCTTATCTCTCATTATACGTTTTTTATCTGAAAATGTCTTAAAAAAATCAAATTTTTATCTATGAAAACGCACACAGAAGATTGCTGTCAAGAAAAGAAACTGCTCAAATTTGGATTGAGCAGTTTCTTGAGCTAGAATAGCAAAGTAATCATGCCTTCTCATCTTGGAGTGCAGCTTGAGCGACAGCCAGCCTAGCTGCTGGAACTCGATAAGGAGAGCAGGAAACGTAGGTGACACCAATTTCTTGGAAGAAAGGAATGGAAGCCGGATCACCACCGACCTCGCCACAAATGCCGATAGGAAGTTCAGGCTTAACTTGACGCCCTTTGCTGATAGCTATCCGCATCAATTCACCAACGCCGTCCTGGTCAATACTTTGGAAAGGATCAAAAGGAAGAATTTCTTTCTCCTTATAATGGCCGATGAATTTTCCAATATCGTCTCGTGAGAAACCGTAGGTCATCTGGGTCAGATCGTTAGTACCAAAGCTAAAGAAGTCCGCTTCTTGAGCCAGCTGGTCTGCAACCAGACAGGCACGCGGAAGTTCAATCATGGTGCCAATTTCATAAGGGAAAGGCTCCTGACCTTGATGCCTAAAGAGCTTGGTGATATGTTGGGTGAGAAAGGCTTTGACAGAGTCCAGCTCGGCCTTGTCCGCAATCAGCGGAATCATGATTTCTGGCTTGACGGTCAATCCTTCCTGACTCAGCTTGATAGCACTCTTGAAAACTGCTTCAACCTGCATCTTATAGATCTCTGGTTGCGTAATCCCCAGACGGCAGCCGCGGTGGCCTAGCATTGGATTGCTTTCTTGCAGCTGTTCAATACGGCGAGTCAGTTTCTCTGGTGACTTGTGCAGCTTGTCAGCCAAAGCCTTGATTTCCTGTGAATCTTTAGGTAGAAATTCATGCATCGGTGGATCCAAAAGACGGATAATCATAGGTTTGTCCTGAACTGCTTGGAACATTTGATAGAAGTCTTCTTCTTGGAACTCCAGCAGTTTTTTGAGGGCGGATCTGGTTTCCAATTCGTTGTCGGCTAGAATTAGGCGCCGCATTTCTAGAATCCGTTCCTGGCCAAAGAACATGTGTTCGGTACGAGCCAGACCAATGCCCTTTGCCCCAAACTTAATAGCTGTTTTTAGATCTTGAACGGTCTCTGCGTTGGCACGGACTTTGAGCTGTGCGACTTCGTCTGCCCATGAAAGCAGTCGTTGGAGTTCTTGGTCATTTTCGACTAGGACGGTCGGAATCTCACCGCTATAAATGCGCCCAGAGCTGCCATCAACTGAAATGACGTCACCTTCGGTCAAGACAAGATTTCCGCAGGAAACAGTCTTGCTTTCCTCGCTGATGGTCAGCTCACCGCAGCCAGCCACACAGCAAGTTCCCATTCCCCGAGCTACGACAGCTGCGTGAGAGGTCATACCGCCCTGACTGGTTACGATGGCCTGGCTGACGACCATACCTTCAATGTCTTCAGGTGAAGTTTCCTGACGGACTAAAATGACCTTTTTACCCAATGAGTGGCAGTCTTTGGCGCGCTCAGCTGTAAAGACAATCTCGCCAGTTGCAGCACCAGGGCTGGCTGGCAGTCCTTGAGCCAAGAAAGGAGCATCTTGCAGAGCTTTTTCTTCAAATACAGGATGGATGAGCTGGCTAATCGTAGTAGGAGATACGCGCTGGAGAGCTTCTTTTTTGCTGATAATGCCCTCGTCTACCAGATCTAAGGCGATTTTCAAAGATGCTTTGGCGGTCCGTTTACCGTTTCTAGTTTGGAGAATATAGAGTTTACCCTTTTCGATGGTAAATTCAATATCTTGCATGTCCTTGTAGTGGTTTTCGAGAATCTTAGCATAGTCTTGGAAGGCTGCATAGGCCTGAGGGAGAGCCGTCTCAAGTGCAGCAATAGGCTCAGGAGTTCGAATGCCGGCTACGACATCCTCTCCTTGAGCATTGAGCAAAAATTCGCCAAATAGCTGATGCTCACCGCTGGCAGGGTTTCTCGTAAAGACAACTCCTGTACCACTGGCTTGGTCGCTATTTCCGAAAACCATGGCTTGGACATTCACCGCAGTTCCCAAGTCATGAGGAATATCATTCAAGTTGCGGTAAACCTTAGCTCGAGGGTTATTCCAAGACTTGAAGACCGCCTTGATAGCTGCATAGAGCTGTTCTTTTGAGCTTTGCGGGAAGGTTTGATGATGCTCACGATAAAGCTGCTTGTACTGGTCAATCAACGCTTGATGTTCTTCCAATGTGAAATCCTTGGCCTGTTTGCCAGCATTCCTTTCAAAATAGCCCAAGAGGTCATCGAACTCATCCTTAGAAATGCCATAAACCACATCAGCAAACATTTGCAGCAACCGGCGGTAGCAGTTGTAGGCAAAGTCAGCATTGGTCTGCTCAGCCAGAGTCTGGGTTCTTAAATCGTTCAGACCTAGATTGAGAATAGTGTCCATCATGCCGGGCATGGAAAACTTGGCTCCGCTTCGAACAGACACTAAGAGCAAGGCTGAGTCGTTGCCACTGAAATATTTACCTGTTTTTTCTTCTAATTCAGTAACCGCTTTCAAAACATCTTCTTTTAAAGAAGATTCAAAGAAATAAGGGCTTTTTAAATATTCGATACAGCTTTCTGTAGTAATAGTAAAACCTGGAGGGACAGGCAGTCCCAAATTGGTCATTTCAGCTAGATTGGCTCCTTTTCCGCCAAGCAAAGCCTTGTCATCTGCACATCCTTCCTCGAAGGAGTAAATCCATTTCGCCATATTTACCTCCAAAATTATGAAATATGTGTCATATTGTAGGACAACTACATTTTAATATACATCACATATATTTGTCAACAGAAAAAAGTATCCTGTTTTATTGACATTTTTTCTTTTTTTGCTATAATGTGTTACAAAATGATGATTATTTAAACGTCTGAAAATGAAATATGAGTAATAATTCCTAAATTTTAAGCGAAATCAGGCCAATCATCTACATAAAGAAAGAAGGAGTCAGACCTATTTGAAATTAAGTGAACGGCAAAAGAAAATTGTAGAAATTGTAAAAGAACACCAGCCACTCAGCGGTGAGAAAATTTCAGAATTACTCGATATTTCTCGGGCGACCTTGCGTTCGGATTTGTCTTTTCTGACCTTGGTTGGGATTTTGAAGGCTACGCCTAAAGTTGGTTACACATACTCGGGCTCAGATTTAGAGACGCTTTTCTTTTTCGATACCTTTCGAAAGGAAGTGGCGGAAATTATGACATCTCCTGTTTTGGTATCTCATGATTCCTTTATTCAAGATGCCATTATTACCTTATTTATGTATGATGCGGATGTTCTCTATGTCATTGATGAGCATAAGCTGCTCTTGGGGATTTTGTCGCGTAAGGACCTGCTGCGGGCCTCGCTCAATACCAACATTGACAGCACACCCGTAGCGGTTTGCATGACCCGAATGCCCCATATTAAAACTTGCTACAAGGATATGAATATTTTGGAAGCGGCAGCAGTTTTGCAGGATTTTGCAATTGATTCGCTGCCAGTAGTCGATGAGGATAATGTGCGTAAAATTTTAGGAACTGTGACCAAGTCAGTCCTGCTGGATTATATTATTCAAGAGGCCAGAAGCGCTGAGGTTAATAGATAAGAGGAATAAACATGAAGAAAGAAATTATTGTTTACAGCATTTCAGATTCTTTAGGGGGGACTTCGCAGAAGCTATTGTCTGCGGTGACAGCCCAGTACCCAGATATTATTTTTAATAACAGCTATCGTTTTCCATTTATCAACAAAGAAGAAGAATTGCTGGATATTCTGCGCGATGCCATCAAGGACGATGCCCTTGTTATTAGTACTCTGGTTGATGGCAAGCTAGCAGCTGCAGCTAGAGAGTTCAGTCAGGCCAATGGCCTTGCTTATCTGGATTTGATGCATCCATTTTTTGAGATTATCAGAGAAAAGACGGGCACCAGTCCTATAGAGGTGCCGGGTACCTTGCACCGGCTGGACACTGAGTATTTTAATAAAATCTCCGCTATTGAGTTTGCAGTCAAATACGACGATGGCAAGGCACCACAAGGATTTTTAGATTCAGACTTGGTCCTCCTGGGCGTCTCACGTACTTCTAAAACACCCCTCAGTATTTATCTGGCTAATAAAGGCTACAAGGTTTCTAACCTGCCTTTGATTCCAGAAGTCCCTCTGCCTCAGGTCTTGGATAAGGTTGATCCGGAGCGGATTATCGGCCTCTTATGTGAGCCAGAAAAACTGTCTAAGATACGCAGTAATCGTTTGAATTCTCTGGGATTGACCCAGTCAACCAGCTATACAGATCTGGAAAAAATATACGAAGAACTGGACTACTCAAAAGAAGTCTTTAAAAAGTATCGGGCACATGTCATCAATATCACGGATAAATCAATTGAGGAGACAGCTTTCTTGATTGAAGATCATTTGAAAAAATTGAGATAAGAGAGAAGATTGAGAAAGCGGTTATAGAGTGAGGGCTGAAGATGGAGCAATATAAGCGTATTTTACTGAAAGAATTTGACAGTCGGCAGAAGGTCATTACAGAGCTGACCAACCTAGAGGCAATTTTGAACTTGCCCAAAGGAACGGAGCTGTATATCAGTGACATTCATGGGGAGTTTGCTGCTTTTGACTATATTTTGAGAAGCTGTGCAGGTATCCTCAATGAGAAGATCAAGGACTGTTTTGGGGACTGCTTGTCAGAAGCTCACAAAGACCGCCTGTCAGCGTTGGTATCCTATCCTGAGCTTGTGCTGGGGGAAGAAACTAAGGGAAAAGACTGGTATCAGGAAACCATTCCTCAGCTCTTGAACTTGCTGGCTTTTGCGGGTGCCAAATACAGTCGATCCAAGGTCAGAAAGGCCTTGCCGCCTCAATATGCCTATATTATCGAGGAGTTGCTCTATAGCGACAGGGCTTTGGCTGATAAAAAGTCCTATTTTGAGAATATCCTGACTTATGTGATTGAATTGCGGGAAGCTGTGCCTTTTATCCTAGGCTTGGCCCGAAGTATCCGGCAGTTGTTGATTGATCATCTGCATGTTGTTGGAGATATTTTTGACCGAGGAGCTGGCAGTGCTCAGGTCATGGATGAACTGCAGCATTTTCACTCGCTCGATATTCAGTGGGGCAATCACGACATTATCTGGATGGGAGCATTTTTTGGCTCTAAGGCCTGCTTGCTCAATGTGTTGCGCATCGCAGCTCGCTATGGCTATCTCTGGGATATCGAGAAAGATTATGGTTTAAACCTGCGCTCCTTGACTCTTTTTGCGGACAAGACTTACCAGTCTAATCCTAAGTTTAGGCCTATTCTAGGCGGCAGAGATCAGGAGTTTTCAGATGAGGAAATTCTGCAGCTGGAAAAGGTTCACCAAGCCTTAGCCATTATGCAGTTCAAGCTGGAAAATCAACTCATCAAACGACGGCCTGAGTTCCAGATGCAGGACCATGTGATGCTGGATAAGATTGACTATTGGGAAGAAAGTGTTACGATTGACGATACCAAGCATGCCCTAGTCAGCACCTGTTTCCAAACTATCAATCCAGAAAATCCGTCAGCGTTAACACCAGAAGAAAATCAAGCTGTAGACAGTATGCTGGCCTCGTTCCAAAGTTCTCTTAAGATGGCGGAGCATATGAGTCTTCTGATGAACAAGGGCTCTATGTATAAGATTTACAACCAGCACTTGCTTTTTCACGGCTGCATTCCTCTGGAGCCGTCAGGAGAATTCCAGCCTTTCATTCTCAATCAAGCCCATTATGCAGGCAAGGAATTGCTGGATTTCTTTGAGTATCATATCCGGCAGTCGGCTAAGAACAAGGAAGTGGGCGATGATTTGTCGACTGATTTGATTTGGTATTGCTGGAAAGGTAAGTTATCGCCCCTGTTTGGCAAAGAAAAGATGACCACCTTGGAGCGCTATTTCATTGAAGATAAGGACACCCACAAGGAAGTAGAAAATTCTTATTTTTCTTATCGTAATTCTGAAAAAGTCTGCCAGCTGATTTTGGAAGAATTCGGCCTCTTTTCTCAAGAGTCTAGGATGGTCAACGGTCATACTCCGGTAAAGACGAGCAAGGGAGAGTCTCCTATCCGTGGGGGCGGTCTACTCTTTGTCATTGATGGTGGCCTCTGCAAGGCCTATCAGAAGAAGACTGGAACGGCTGGCTATTCACTGCTCAATAATTCCTATGGCTTCCAGTTGGTGACCCATCAGCCTTTCCAAAACGCTCAAAAAGTCGTTGAATCGCCGTTTGCTCAAACCTCCCTGAAAAAGGTGATTGAAAATGTAGAGGAACGAACCCTCATCAAATCTACTACCATCGGTCAGAGCTTGTTAGCTCAACAACAGGAACTCTTTGGCTTATTACATGAGTTTTATGACCGGTGAAGTTTAGCCCTAAGTTTTAGCAGAATTTAGGGCTTTTTCTTTCTTGTTCCAGTTTCTCTTTCATGTTACAATAGGAGTATTGAAATTTTGAGGAAAGAACATGATTTATTTAGATAATTCAGCGACAACCAAGCCTTATCCCGAGGCTTTGGCCGCTTACACAGAAGTAGCTTCTAAAATCTGGGGAAATCCATCCAGTCTGCACAGTTTAGGCAGTCAGGCAACCCGGCTCTTAGAAGCTTCACGCAGGCAAATAGCAGAGCTTTTAGGTAAGTCTTCGTCGGAGATTTTTTTTACTTCTGGAGGGACCGAAGGAGACAACTGGGTGCTTAAAGGAGTTGCTTTTGAAAAGATTCCCTTTGGAAAACACATCATCGTATCCAACATTGAGCATCCCGCGGTTAAAGAATCAGCCCTCTGGCTGCAGAATCAAGGCTTTGAAATAGATTTTGCGCCAGTGGACAAGGTAGGTTTTGTTGATGTAGAGAAGCTGGCGAAGCTGATTCGACCAGACACCACTCTGGTCTCGGTAATGGCTGTCAATAATGAAATTGGCAGTATTCAGCCCATTCAGAAAATATCCGAACTACTAGCAGACAAGCCGACTATTTCCTTTCATGTGGACGCTGTACAGGCTGTTACGAAGATTCCGACAGCTTCTTATCTGACGGATCGCGTGGATTTTGCGACATTTTCCAGTCATAAATTTCACGGTGTCCGGGGCGTAGGATTTGTCTATATCAAGTCTGGCAAGAAAATCAGCCCCCTCTTAACTGGCGGTGGTCAGGAGTCAGACAAGCGCTCAACGACGGAGAATTTAGCTGGCATTGCAGCGACGGCCAAAGCACTGCGTTTGTCCATGGAAAAGCAAGAATCATTTGCCCAGCGGACGGCTCAGATGAAGAGAATTCTCCTTGAAGAGCTGCAGAAGTATCCAGATGTGGTAATTTTCTCAGACATGGAAAATTTTGCGCCCCATATACTAACCTTTGGTATCAAGGGAGTGCGGGGTGAAGTTGTCGTCCATGCATTTGAAGACTACGAGATCTATATCTCGACTACTAGTGCTTGCTCTTCTAAGGCCGGTAAGCCAGCGGGAACCCTAATCGCTATGGGCGTCGAAAAGTCTCTGGCTCAAACTGCTTTCCGTATCAGTTTGGATCTTGACAACGATATGAGTCAGATGGAGCAGTTTTTAACAACTTTTAAAATTATTTACGAAAAAACCAGAAAAGTAAGGTAAACAATGCAATATTCAGAAATTATGGTGCGCTATGGTGAGCTCTCAACCAAAGGGAAGAACCGCATGCGCTTTATCAACAAACTTAAACGCAATATCCAGGCTGTCTTGTCAGTCTATCCGCAGGTCCATGTCAAGGCTGACCGTGATCGGACCCATGTTTATCTGCACGGTACAGACTATCAGCCAGTCGCTGAGTCACTCAAGCAGATCTTCGGGATTCAGAATTTCTCGCCGTCTTACAAAATTGAAAAATCTGTACCGGCCCTAATCGAAGCTGTCCAATCTATCATGAAGGAAGTCTATCAAGAGGGCATGACCTTTAAGATTTCCAGCAAACGCAGTGATCACAGCTTTGAATTGGATAGCCGCGAGCTCAATCAGACATTGGGGGATGCTGTTTTTGAGGCCATTCCCAATGTTCAGGTCAAGATGAAAGCGCCTGATATTGAGCTTCGTGTCGAGATCCGTGAAGAAGCGGCCTATATCTCTTACGAGACGATTCGTGGTGCTGGTGGGTTGCCAGTTGGTACTTCGGGCAAGGGTATGCTCATGCTGTCTGGCGGCATTGACTCACCGGTGGCGGGCTATCTGGCTCTCAAGCGGGGGGTAGATATCGAGGCGGTTCACTTTGCAAGTCCGCCTTACACCAGTCCAGGTGCGTTGAAAAAAGCTCAGGATCTGACTCGGAAATTAACCAAGTTTGGCGGCAATATCAAGTTTATTGAAGTGCCTTTTACAGAGATTCAGGAGGAAATCAAGGCCAAGGCTCCAGAAGCCTATCTCATGACACTGACCCGTCGCTTTATGATGCGTATTACGGACCGGATTCGAGAGGAGCGGAGCGCTCAAGTCATTATCAACGGAGAAAGTCTTGGTCAGGTGGCAAGTCAAACGATTGAGAGTATGCAGGCTATCAACGCTGTAACCAATACACCGATTATACGTCCTGTCGTGACCATGGACAAGCTGGAAATCATTGACATTGCTGAAAAAATCGATACTTTCCAAATCTCTATTCAGCCATTTGAAGACTGCTGTACTATTTTTGCTCCAGACCGTCCTAAGACCAATCCAAAAATCAAGAATGCTGAGAAGTACGAAACTTACCTAGATGTTGAAGGCTTGGTTGAGCGCGCTGTTGCAGGCATTATGATTACAGAAATCACACCAGAAGCTGAGACCGACGAAGTTGATGAGCTGATTGAGGAGCTCTTGTAAAAGCTAGAGAAGGTGACGTTTATGCTTGCTGTTTTTCTCTTAATTCCTTTTCTGCTGATTCGTTTTCCTTTATTAAGTCATTTTGGCAAAAATGCTTTGTCACGCGCAGCTTATTTTGCACCAGTCCAAGGAAAAGAAAAGATAGCTTATATGATTTATCAATTGAGCAATCTAGCCTTGTTCATAACTCCTTTTTTGCTTGAAATTAAGTTTGATTTTTCTGTTTTCTTTTATGCTGGTATAGCTATTTACCTGCTTGGTTTGGTTTTGTGTGCTATCAGTATGAGGGATTTCGCTAGACCAGATGAAAACGGTATGAATACAAAGGGGCTTTATCGCTATTCCCGTAATCCCATGTATGTAGCTTACCTTGTTTGTTTTTTGGGAATAGCTTTTTTGACCAAGTCAATGATTTTCATTTTGATTCTAGTCATGTTTCAGACTGCGGCCCACTGGATTATCCTCTCTGAGGAGCGCTGGTGTCTTGAAAAATTCGGGAAATCTTATCAAGAATATCAAGATAGGGTGCGGCGTTATATTTAGAAATTTTTTATCTAATCATTATTTAACAAGGCGGTTAGCGGATAACAATAGAAATACTATTTATCTGATTTGTAACAAAATTAATACTAGATGGAGTTTGAGATGGGATATTGGGATTATTTTTCGAGAGGCTTGCTTCAATCATTTTCTTGGAAAGACGGCTATGACAATGCTTTGTTAAGAGACGTGCCAGGGGAATCATATTTGTTAGGTGTCTTCTCGCATTCTTTGTTAGCCGTATTGATTACTTTTCTTGTTTTTTATGGTTTAAATATTGCTAAATTAAAAGCAGGTTCTTGGAAAGCTCTTATTAGCAAAGAATATCAAAAGAACCCAGTTAAATCTGTATTAGTTCTTGGTTTTGGTTTACCAATTACGATTCTTGTTCTTGTTTTTCATGAAGTTCATAGACCTATAGAAGCTCTACATGTTTATAAATATTTCAAAGAACAAAACGTGCACGCTGATATTGTTCGCTTAATTGATATAGATATACATACTACGACTGGTAGGTATGGAAGAAAGATATTTAGTAATCTTATCTTCATAGTTGAAACAAAAGAAGGGACTCGTAAAGTGAACATTTCCGATGCCACACAGTATGAGGCAGAATTTTTAAAAGAAAATCTTGAAACGCCAACAAATATTTCCGTTCATGTAAATAGTAAGGGTGAAATAGTCTTTGTTCATTAGTAGATAAAATTTAAAGATAATCCTTGAAAATCCGTTTTCATGAGATGAAAAAGCTTGCTAAAGAGCTGCAGAAGTGCTATACTTATAGAGTTGACTATGCACATTCCTGTGCAACCGCACGATCATCGTTGCTCGTCGTATAACAAATTTAAACTTCGTCATTATCGCCTTGCCTAACACAAGTTATGCCTTCGGCTCAATTCCTAGTTTATTCTTTGTTATACTTAGAGCTCTTCTCTTAAGTGGTTCGTCCCACGATGCTAGGCGAGTCTTCACAAAATTCGGGGAAACCCTAAAAATCATAGGAGGTGCATAATGAGCACATACGCAATCATTAAAACTGGCGGAAAACAAGTTAAAGTTGAAGTTGGTCAAGCAATCTACGTTGAAAAGTTGAACGCTGAAGCTGGTCAAGACGTTACTTTTGACGAAGTTGTTCTTGTTGGTGGTGAAAACACTGTTGTCGGAACTCCGCTTGTTGCTGGAGCTTCTGTTGTCGGAACTGTTGAAAAACAAGGCAAGCAAAAGAAGGTTGTTACTTACAAGTACAAACCTAAAAAAGGCAGCCATCGTAAACAAGGTCACCGTCAACCATATACAAAAGTTGTCATCAACGCTATCAACGCTTAATTTTAAGGAGATTAAATGATACAAGCAGTCTTTGAAAGAGCCGAAGATGGCGAACTGAGGCGTGCAGAAATCACAGGTCACGCCGCGAGTGGTGAATACGGCTTTGATGTCGTATGTGCGTCCGTTTCGACGCTCGCCATTAATTTTGTCAATTCAGTTGAGAAATTCGCAGGCTACGAACCGAACTTAGAATTAAACGAAATAGAAGGCGGCTATCTGAAGGTTGAAATTCCTCAGGATATACCGTCACACCAAAGAGAAATGACTCAGCTTTTCTTTGAATCATTTTTCCTAGGAATGGCAAACTTATCGGAGGACTCATCTGAGTTCGTCCAAACCAGAGTTATCACAGAAAACTAACACGGAGGAAAAACATTATGTTAAAAATGAATCTTGCTAACTTGCAATTATTCGCCCACAAAAAAGGTGGAGGTTCCACATCTAACGGACGTGATTCACAAGCGAAACGTCTGGGAGCTAAAGCAGCTGACGGTCAAACCGTAACAGGCGGCTCTATCCTTTACCGTCAACGCGGCACTCACATCCATGCAGGTGTCAATGTTGGACGCGGCGGAGACGATACTTTGTTTGCAAAAGTTGAAGGCGTAGTACGCTTTGAACGCAAAGGACGCGATAAGAAACAAGTTTCTGTTTACCCAATCGCTAAATAATTAATAAGAAATCCCCATGCTCAAATATCGAGCATGGGGATTTCTTATTAGAGACAGCACGATAAAGCATTTGTTTAATGATTCATGATGATGCTCATCATTTTTAGCATACAAACTCTGATAATATTCTAAAATTTTAATTTTTAGACTAATAAATATCTGAAATCGCTTGCAGGTCCTATTTTTTTATGTTATTCTATATAAAATAGATGCAATCATGTTTCTAAATCTAAAAAGATAAGGAGAAATTATGGAAAAAGAATCATTTAAACTTCCAGGCTTTTCATTGTACAAATTGAAAGTTGGATTAGCATCAGCAACTCTTCTATTTGCCTTTTCACAAGCTTCGCATGTTTTTGCAGACCAGGTTGGGACACCATCTTCAAGCGGTATAGCAAAAACTGAAGCAGTAAGCTCTCCGATTGAAGCTGCTGGTGCTGAAATTGCTGCTGATACGACGAAACCTGTTGTTGAAGAATCTGCAGCGAAACCAGGAGATTTGATTGATGTCTCAAAAAATGTATCGCCTGTTGATGTCAAAGAAAGTCAAGAAGGCAATCAAACAGTCCGTGTAGAAACGGCAACCGTTGATGTTACAAAGACAGAAGTGGCTCCGGCAAAGGTTGATAAGGCGCCAGAGCCAATAACTAGACGTACTGAAAATACTTTATCTGGCACAGATGAAAATGGGAATCCCTATACGCAGTATGAGCGAGTAGATAAGACTACAACCATCACCTACACCTCAACGCCACCAACTGTGACAAAAGCTGGTTCAGCTGATATTGTCTTTGTTGTCGACCGTTCAGGATCCATGGGTGGCACAATTGATATTGTTCGTGCAAATATTAATGAATTTGTGCGAAATATTACTAAAGAGGGGATTACAGCACGTTTTGGCTTGGCGACATTTAGTGATGAAGTCTACGGTCGTAATTCTGGCAGCAAAGATGAAGATACGGTTCTAACACGGTTTGGGTCATCTTATTTTACAACTGATCCGGCTGAGCTCGAAAAAGCATTGGCTGCAATTCGTATAGCGAGTGGAGGAGATACTCCAGAAACACCAACTACTGCCCTGAACCAGATTATTTCAACCTATGATTGGTCTAAGTCATCTAAAAATAAGAAATTCGTCGTTTTATTGACAGATGCTGAAATGAAAGAAGATCCTTCAATTCCAACGGTTGCTGATACACTTGCGGCTCTAAAAGCTGCTGGTATAGAAAGAACTGTAGCGACGGTAAAAGCGATTGAGGGAATTTACAAAAATTTTGCAACAGAAGGCAGAGTGCTTGATATCGAAAATAACTTGGCTGATGCTCTGACAAAGGGAACCACTTCATGGATTGTTGAAAGTGTCAATGAAGCTCGTTACTATAAAATCATAAAAGATAGTTATCAATTCTATCTTGAGCGTCGTACTACAATGCCTACTTCTACCGTCTACCATGTTCAGGCACCAACACTTTTGGCCAAATCTGAACAGACTCTTCCTAAAACAGGAAGTAGCGAAAAGGCGGTCTATAGTGTTGTGGGGCTTGGTTTGCTTCTGGCTGGATTGGGGCTAGGTATTAGTGTAAGAAAATCAAAAGAACTATAAGTATCTGCTTATAAAAAATGATTTTTTATTTAAGTGATTTTGAGTAAAATAAATACCAGAAACGAAGACATACGTCCTTATTTCTGGTATTTTTCGTTATGGTGTAACTTCTTCGTCTTTTATATTGACAACGCCATGCCAATTAGTATAATAGGTCTTTCCTTTGTAGTCGAAAGAACCTTGCCTCAAAAGATCGCCATACTCGGTAAAGTAATAATAGTACTTGCCAATCTTATAAAGTCCGTTTTTATAAGGCGATCCATCTCCTCCGATGTAGAAGGTATATTCAGTGAAATCAATAAATCTGTTTTTAACCAGTCGTCCGTAAGAATCAAAGAAGTATTGCTTGCCATCAACAGTGTAAAAGTTAATGACCCTTTGTCCTTTGTTATCAAAATAATAGACGTTACCAGTTGGGCTGGTATAGAAGGAATTTTTTAGATTCGTCGGAATTTGTTCTGCTGGGTCATCTTGAACTTTGTATGTATAACCAGAGAGGTCCGCGCCGTAGTATTTACCCTCGTGAAGAACGATTCTATTTGTAATTCTTTCGCCAGACTCATCATAAAAAGCATTAGGGAACTCACTCTTAGGTGCTTCCGGAACCTTGATAGGTCCTGGATCATCAAAGATAGTAGGGTCGTCCTCAATATCTGGTACACTAGGATCGTAAATACCAACTTCACGTCTAGAAGCCCAGTCAGGGATTGACTTGTTCTCCGCTCGAACTGTTCCGGTGGAAATCAAAGCAGCGGCTAAAGTCGCAGCAGAAGCCAGGGAAAGCCCCAGCCAGTAGCGGCGGTTGAACATTGCTTTGGTGTTCTTTTCTTGTCTCATAGCAAATCCTTTCTATGCAACTGTTACTATAAGATTAAAGAATCTCATTTTTAACAGTTAGGTTATGTTATTTCTATAAAATTATACCTCTGTAACATTTCTATAATATTGTAATACTATTTCATTTTTATAGAGATTATATTACTAATTGGTGATAAAAACGAACAATCATTAGATAATATGTAAACGTTTACAAACATCGTTTTTTGTGCTATTATTATAGGGATGAAAGGAGAACGCCTATGATGAAAAGGTATAAATTGCTATTGGCACTTGCCTTGTCATTGCTGGTTTTTTGTCCATTTGGAGCCATAAAAGCAGATACGGTTAATCAGCCGCCGGAATCTGCTAACCAGTCTGAACAAGCAAGTACTGCAGTTGTAACGGACTCTTCTGATAGTGTTGTAGAGGCTAGGGGCACGACAAGTCAGGATAGTCAAATTGCCGCAAAAGCCTTGCCAGTCTCTGATGCTTCGGAAGTTGCAGCTACTGAAACGGCTGCTTCAACCCAAGAAGCCAATACTGGTAATTTGGTAGAAGATTCTGCCAAACCAGCGACCGCTCAGTCTGCAGAAGTTTCCTCAGATGCCAATCAGGCGCAAGGTCAAGCGGCGACTGATGCGCCACCAGCTTCTAAGAGAGTACAGGAGCTTGTGGCAGATATGACGCTTCGTCAGAAAATTACCCAGATGCTGATGCCAGACTTCAGAAAATGGCAGCAAGAGGGCCAAGCTGCCCAGTCCGATATGACGGAGCTTAATAAAGAGGTTGCAGAAGCGGTTGATAAATACGACTTTGGCGGAGTTATTCTTTTTGCTGAGAATGTGAAGGGAACTGCTCAAACCTTAGCCTTGACACAGGCCCTGCAACAAGCAGCTATCAGCAACCAAGCTAATAATGGCAAGCTGCCGCTCTTGCTCGCGATTGACCAAGAAGGTGGTATCGTCTATCGTTTGGGCAGCGGGACAGCTCTTCCCGGCAACATGGCAGTTGGCGCGACGCGTGATCCGGAATTGGCTAATCAAGCAGGTCAAATCATCGGACGGGAGCTATCGGCTCTAGGTTTGAATGTCAACTTTGCCCCAGTTTTTGATACAAATAACAATCCGCAGAATCCCGTTATTGGTTTACGGTCCTTCTCTTCTGACCCTAAGGTTGTTGCTCGCTTGGGGACGGCTATGATGGAGGGTATTCAGAAATACAATGTCGCAGTAGCGGCTAAGCATTTTCCTGGGCATGGTGATACGGCGGTGGATTCTCACACTGGTCTGCCTCTGGTAGATAAGTCATATGCTGAGCTTGAAGCTCTGGAGTTGCTGCCCTTCAAGGCTGCCATTGACAAAAACGCTGATATGCTGATGACAGCCCATATTCAGTATCCTCAGATTGAAAAAGACACGGTTATATCTAAGCAAACTGGGGAAACCATTTATATCCCTGCCACCTTGTCAGATGATATTATTACCGGCATTGTTCGCAAAAAGTTTGGCTACAAGGGAGTGGTAGTATCTGATGCTATGGGCATGGATGCGATTGCCAAAAACTTCGGAGAATCTGAAGCGGCTATCATGGCAATCAAATCAGGTGTAGATGTGGTGCTGATGCCAACCGTCTTACGCAGTAAGAGTGATTTGGCTAAAATCGATAAGATTATCAATGATATTGAGCTAGCGGTTCAGAGAGGCGATATTCCAGTCAGCAGATTGAATGAGTCTGTGACCCGCATCTTGAACCTAAAAGAAAAACGAGGTATTTTAGACTTTGACCCATCTGAGCGTACCCAAGCTAAGGCTGAAGCAACTGTTGGTTCAGAGCTAAACAGAGATACTGAACGAAAAATCGCTGCTAGTGCAGTGACCGTAGTTAAAAATGATGATACTGTTCTGCCCTTTAAGGTCAAATCTGGCGACAGAATTTTGCTGTTAGCGGCTTATGATGATGAAGTGCCTGGGCTAGAACTGGGCGTCAAGCGTCTGATAGCAGACGGAGTGATTCCAGCAGGTGTCACATACGAAGCGTTGAACTACAGCAAGACGACCAAGTTAGAAGATTTGAAAGGAAAGATTGATCAGGCTACTCACCTTGTCCTAATCTCTGAAATTGGTCGTCAATCTCAACTGGCCAGCGATTTCTGGTTGACAAGAGTTCCGACAGAAGTCGTGGACTATGCAAATGCAACTGGGAAACAGGCAGCTGTTATGAGCATTTCCAAACCTTATGATGTAGCGAATTATCCTAATGCCAAGGCTATTGTAGCAGTTTATGGAAACAAGGGCATGGATCCAACGGAGTCTTTGAAGCCGGATAATGCCTTCGGTCCTAATATCCCAGCTGGAGTGGAAGTGATTTTCAATGGTCAAAAACATGTTGGAACGCTACCTGTAAATGTGCCGCGTATCAAGGATGGCATCATGTCTGAGACAGAGGTAGCCTATCCTATCGGGCATGGTCTCTTTTATACCGATCCAGTTAAGGATATCAAAGTCAATGTCCCTGCATCTGCTCAGCTAGATCAACCTTTTACTGCTACCGTTACCCTGAGTGGACTAAACGGTCTAGAGAAAAATGACTACCGTCTTGCCCTTAAGATGGATACTCAGCGCTTCAGCATTCTCCCTAGTCCAGACTATACCATCTCTGGTGATACTGTTCTGATTTCTAAAAAAGCCAACGATACCAATCCAGTTGAGATAGGCTTGAAAGGCTTAGTAGAAGGTCAGTTCAGTCCAGTACTTTCCCTGACCTTGATTGATGGTCAAAACAGAGAATTCAGCATGGGAGAAGATTATTACAAGGAGCTTGTTCAGATTACTGAAGCTAGGCAGAGCATGGTTCCAGGTCAACAAAATCCTCCGCAGTTGAGTTTGCGTTCTGTTGAACCTGTAAGTTCTCGTCGGCAACTAAGTCAGCAGGCTGCACAGGCTAGCCAGCTCCCTAAAACAGGAGACAGCAGCAGTTTGCTCTTGGCCTTACTGGGTGCCTTGTTCTTGTTTGGAGCTGTCTGTTTATATGGCTTATCCATGCGTAGACAATAAGAAATAAAAGGATGAACAGTTTGTATTAATACTCTCACAGTTCTAGTCATTCTTGATAAAATAACAAAAAGGAAGAATCCGCTTTTACTGCAAAGTTGTCTTGGATTCTTCCTTTTTTACTTGGAAATTCGCAGAAATGCAGTAACGGAAAACTTTGTGAGCTTGCTAAAAGCACCCGCCCTTAGATGTTTTACTCAACTGTCATCGGTTTACTATTTACTTTTTATACGCTTTTTGGTATAATAGTTCATGTTATAAAATGTAACATCAAAGGAGGTTCTATCCATGAAAGCATCAAAGTGGTTGATTGCGACTGGAGTCGCACTGAGTGCCGGGCTATTGCTAACGGCTTGTAGCCAGTCTTCATCTAGCACAAATAATTATACTTACGTTTATAGTTCAGACCCTGACAGCTTGAACTATCTTGCTACAAACCGTGCAACGACAGGTGATGTCATTTCCAACCTGGTTGATGGACTTTTTGAAAATGACAAGTACGGGAACCTGGTTCCTTCTATCGCGAAGTCATGGACAGTTTCTAAGGACGGCTTGACCTATACTTATAAGCTGCGCGATGATGCTAAATGGTACACATCCGATGGTGAAGAATATGCAGAAGTAAAAGCCCAGGACTTTGTTACTGGCTTGAAATATGCAGCGGATGAAAATTCTGAAGCTATTTATCTCGTTCAGGACTCTGTGAAGGGCTTGGATGCTTATATCAAGGGTGAAGATAAGAATTTTGACAATGTTGGTGTCAAGGCCATTGACGACCATACCCTGCAATATACTCTGACCCGCCCTGAGCCTTACTGGAACTCTAAAACAACCAGCACAATTCTCTTCCCAGTCAATGAAGAGTTTCTGAAAGCAGAAGGAAGCAATTTTGGCTCTGTCAAGCCATCTAGCATCCTTTATAATGGTCCTTACCTGCTCAAATCTCTGACTTCCAAGTCTGTGATGGAATTTGTCAAGAACCAAAACTACTACGATAAAGACAATGTCACTCTGGATAGCATCAAGCTGACCTACTATGATGGAAATGATCAGGAAGCGCTGATTCGTAACTTCAGCGATGGCGTTTACAGCACAGCTCGTCTCTATCCGAATAGCTCTGGCTTTGCTTCAGTCAAGAAGAAATATGCGGACAATATCGTATACAGCCCGCAGGATTCTACTTCTTATTACTATAATTTCAACTACAACCGTCAGTCTTACAATCATACTTCTAAAACAACAGATGCTCAAAAATCTGCGACCAACGAAGCAATCATGAACAAGGACTTCCGTCAGGCTATTAACTTTGCCTTTGACCGTACATCTTATGGTGCGCAAGGAAATGGTGAAGACGGAGCGACTAAGGTCTTGAGAAATACCTTGGTACCGCCTAGCTTTGTCCAAATTGGCGACAAGGATTTTGGAACTGTTGTTGGAGAAAAATTAGTCAACTATGGCAGTCAATGGCAAGGAATTGACCTCTCTGATGCTCAAGACCCTTACTATAATCCTGAAAAGGCTAAGGCGAAATTTGCAGAAGCGAAGCAAGCCTTGCAGGCTAAGGGTGTTGAATTCCCAATTCACTTAGATATGCCAGTGGATCAGTCTAGCACGATTGGAGTTCAATGGGCTAGCTCAACCAAGCAGTCTATCGAATCGGCTCTTGGAGCAGAAAATGTCGTCATTGACCTGCAAAAGATGAGCACAGACGATCTTAATAATATCACCTATTTTGCTAACTCTGCTGCTCAGAAAGACTATGATATGTCTACTGGTGGCTGGACTGGTGACTACCAAGACCCATCTACCTACCTTGATACTCTCAATATCAAGAACGGCGGAAGCTTGCAAAACTTTGGTTTTGAACCAGGTCAAGACAATGATAAGATTAAAGAGTTAGGCTTGGATACTTATACCAAGATGTTGGAAGAAGCCAATGCTGAAACCAACGATGTGCAGCTGCGTTACGAAAAGTATGCAGAAGCGGAAGCTTGGTTGCTAGATAGCGGCTTGATTATCCCGACTGTTTCACAAGGTGCAACACCGTCGGTTACTAAATCAGTGCCATTTACAAAGGCCTACTCACCAGTTGGTGTCAAAGGTTCAGGCTACAACTTCAAGCTGACTCAACTTCAGAAGGATGTAGTAACGACCAAAGAATACGAAGCGGCTAAGAAAAAATGGAAAGAAGAAGCTACTGCGGCAAATAAAAAAGCCCAGGAAGAACTTGCTGACCACGTTGAAAAATAAAAAACGATTCACTTAGCGACATTGGGGCTGGATTTTTCCAGCCCCTTTTTGAATGGTTTGACTGAGGTTTTTGTAGTAAAATAGAAAGAAATACTGGAAGGAAGTGAGACGGATGCAAATAGGAATTTATAGTGCATTGCCTGAGAAAGAAAAGCAAGTATTGTTTGAATTAGTTCAAGAGTGTAATAAGGTGGACGGAGGCTATAGACTGCCCTATCTGGATAATAATTATAATGTAGCTCCTGAAATGCCAGCCTTCTTCTTGGCTGAGATGGATAGTCGAACCAGCGGCTTTTTATCAGTCTACGCGGATGAACCTGGCCAAGCAGAGGTCTCACTTTATGTTCTGCCATCTTATCGCCGTCAGGGTGTGGCTAATCAACTCCTAGCTGATTTTGCCAAGGTAGCTGATCAGTATGATTTGACCGAGATTGAGTATGTAGCGGAGCTGGCTTTTTTGAACGATCAACCTGACTTTGCTAGGAGATTTGATTACCAAGAGGATGAAGCGGAAATCTGGCTGGCACAGCCTGCTCAAGCTTTTCCTCTAGAAGAAAGAGAAGGGATTGAGGTTTTGCAGGGGAGTTTGGACTTGGCTGAAGAGATTGCAGCCTTTCAGTCCCAAGTCTTTGAGACACCGCTAGATGTTGCCTTGAAATACGCCCAAGAATCCATAAGTAGTGGCTCCAGTCTGCTTTATATCTTGAAGAAAGATGGTCGGGTTGTGGCTTCTGTGTCGGTTGATACGGATTTTGGGACCAATTATTTCTTTGGCTTGGCGGTTGATCAAGATTTTCAGGGGCAGGGGTTAGGCAGCTATCTCTTGCTTGCAAGTATGCAGGATTTGAATGAGCTCAATGGACAGGAGTTTCAGATTGTCGTAGAAAAGCAGAACACCCGAGCTTTGAAACTTTATAAAAAGCTAGGCTTCAAAGAGATGACAGAGGTTGTCTATCTAAAAGAAAAATAGCAAATTTGTCTCAGATTGCTCATTAACTTAAAAGGAGAAACCGGCTTCTTACAGCTGGTTTCTTTTGTTCTGCCTTGGTTTATGGTATAATGAGACGATATGTAAAGAAGGAAAATGTTATGAATATTCAACAATTGCGTTATGTGGTCGCCATTGCTAACAGTGGGACTTTTCGAGAAGCTGCGGAAAAAATGTATGTCAGCCAGCCTAGTCTGTCTATCTCTGTTCGTGATTTGGAAAAAGAGCTGGGCTTCAAGATTTTTCGTCGGACCAGCAGCGGGACTTTTCTGACTCGCCGAGGAATGGAGTTTTACGAAAAAGCTCAAGATTTGGTCAAAGGTTTTGATGTCTTTCAAAACCAATATGCCAATCCTGAGGAAGAGCGAGATGAATTCTCTATTGCCAGTCAGCACTATGATTTTTTGCCGCCTTTGATTACACAATTTTCTCAGACCTATCCAGAGTATAAGAACTTCCGAATTTTTGAGTCAACAACCGTACAGATTCTGGACGAAGTGGCGCAAGGCCACAGTGAAATCGGCATTATCTACCTCAATAATCAGAATACCAAAGGGATTATGCAGCGGGTGGAAAAGCTTGGTTTGGAAGTGATTGAGCTGATTCCTTTTCAGACCCACATTTACCTGCGGGAAGATCACCCTCTGACTCAGAAGAAGGAGTTGGTCATGGAAGATTTGGCAGCCTTGCCGACTGTTCGTTTCACTCAGGAAAAGGACGAGTATCTCTATTATTCAGAGAATTTTGTCGATACCAGTGCCAGCTCACAGATGTTTAATGTGACGGACCGTGCAACTTTGAATGGGATTTTGGAGCGAACCGATGCTTATGCGACCGGATCTGGCTTTTTGGACAGTAACAGTGTAAATGGTATTACTGTCATCAAGCTTCGTGACAATTTGGACAACCACATGGTCTATGTCAAGCGTGAAGATGTGGAGCTGACTCAGGTCGGGGAAGACTTTGTATCGGTTATGAAAGAGTATTTTGCACAGAAAAAATAAAGTATGAAAAGAAAAATTATTATTCCTTTTGCAGTCTTGGTTCTTATTGCTGTAGACCAGCTGGTTAAGTTATATATTGTCAGCGGTTTTAAGCTGGGGCAGGTCAAGAGTTTAATTCCGCATCTGGTGAGTCTGACCTATCTTCAGAATACCGGCGCAGCCTTCTCCATGCTGGAAAATCAGCAATGGCTCTTTACTTTAGTGACATTTTTGGTCATCGGCGGAGCTGTTTACTACCTCATCAAGCACCTCAATGCCTCAAAGTGGATGCTGGCTGGGCTGACCTTGGTGATTGCTGGCGGTTTGGGGAACTTTATTGACCGGATACGTCAAGGTTTTGTCGTGGACATGTTTCAGTTAGATTTTATTAATTTTGCTATTTTCAATTTGGCTGATATGTATCTGACCTTTGGTGTAGCTATTTTACTGCTGATGATTTTGAAGGAAGAAAAAGATGGAAGTAAGAATTGAGGCATCAGTTGCTGGTCAGCGATTGGACAAGGCGGTTGCTGAGCTGACATACCTATCACGGAGTTTGGCTAATGAGCAGATCAAGGACGGCCGGATTTTGGTCAATGGACAAGCCAAAAAAGCCAAATACGCTGTCAAAGAAGGTGACATCATCTATTATGAGCTGCCTGAGCCGGAAGTGGTTGAGTATGTAGCTGAAGATATTCCGCTAGAAATCGTCTATCAAGATGAGGATGTGGCAGTCATCAATAAACCTCAGGGAATGGTGGTTCATCCTTCTGCGGGCCATACCAGCGGTACGCTAGTCAACGCCCTTATGTACCACATCCAAGACCTCTCTGGCATCAACGGTGTCCTCCGTCCGGGGATTGTTCATCGGATTGACAAGGACACTTCAGGGCTTCTTATGATTGCAAAAAATGACCAAGCTCATGTGGCTCTGGCTGATGAGCTCAAGGATAAGAAATCCCTACGCAAGTATTGGGCTATTGTTCATGGAAATCTGCCTAATGACCGTGGAGTGATTGAAGCACCGATTGGTCGTAGTGAAAAAGACCGCAAGAAGCAGGCAGTGACTGCCAAAGGCAAGCCAGCTCTGACGCGTTTCCAAGTCTTGGAACGTTTTGGTGACTATAGCTTGGTTGAGCTTCAGCTGGAAACAGGACGAACTCATCAGATCCGCGTCCATATGGCTTACATTGGACATCCTGTGGCTGGAGATGAAGTCTACGGACCTCGTAAAACTCTGAAAGGACATGGCCAATTTCTGCACGCGCGAACTTTGGGCTTTACTCACCCTAGAACTGGTGAAGTGCTGGAATTTACAGCTGAAGTGCCAGCTATTTTCCAAGAAACCTTAGAAAAATTGCGACAAGGATAGCGCAAGTCCATTCATCATTAAAATACAAATTTTCCTTTGACCGCTTTAATCGCGGTCATTTTTATTTTCCGTAAATCGTGGTATAATAAGACAATCTAGCAGTGAAGGAAAAGGAAATGAAAGCAAAGCGAATCGTATTTAAGGTGGGGACTTCGTCATTGACTAACGCAGATGGCAGTCTGTCACGCGCCAAGGTAAAGGAAATCACTCGGCAGTTGGCTCTCTTGCATGAGGCAGGACATGAGTTGATCTTGGTCTCATCAGGAGCTATTGCGGCAGGTTTTTCTTCTCTAGGCTTTAAAAAGCGACCGACCAAGGTGGCGGATAAACAGGCTTCAGCTGCGGTTGGACAGGGTTTGCTTTTGGAGGAATATACAACCAATCTTCTTTTGAAACAAATCATTTCTGCTCAGATTCTTTTGACACAGGAGGATTTTGCAGATAAGCGTCGTTACAAAAATGCGCACCAGGCCTTGTCTGTCTTGCTGAATCGCGGCGCTATTCCTATCATCAATGAAAATGACACGGTGGCCATCGAGGAGCTCAAGGTCGGAGATAATGATACACTGAGTGCGCAGGTGGCAGCCATGGTTCAGGCGGACCTCCTGGTGCTCTTGACAGATGTAGACGGACTCTACACGGCCAATCCGTCTACCAATCCTGATGCCCGCCGGCTTGAAAAGATTGAAAAGATTAGCTCTGAGCTGATTGATATGGCAGGCGGTGCAGGAACGAGCAATGGAACTGGTGGTATGCTGACAAAGATTAAGGCTGCAACGCTGGCGACCATGTCTGGCGTTCCGGTCTATATCTGCTCTTCACTCAAGTCTGATGCTCTGCTTGAAGCGGCGGGGGAAACCAAGGATGGCAGTCTCTTTTTGGCTCAGCAAAAAGGTCTAAAAACGCAGAAGCAATGGCTGGCTTTTTATGCTAAAAGTCAAGGGGAAATCTATGTAGACCAAGGAGCAGCCGACGCTCTCAGAAATAATGGAAAAAGTTTGTTGGTTTCTGGTCTTGTATCTGTATCTGGTAGCTTTGCCTATCAAGATACGGTGACGGTTTATGAAGAAGGAAACGGAACTATTCTCGGTAAAGGGCGAGTTCGTTTTGGCAAGTCAGCTCTTAAAGATATGCTCAAGTCCAATAAACCTAAGGGTGTTGTCATTCATCGGGATGACTGGATTTCTATGACACCGGAGGTGAATGATTTATTTGCAGAATTTTAGAAGACGAGGAAAGGAGAAGAGATGACCTCAACACAAGCGATTTTTGAAAAGGTTCAGAAAGTCAAGAAGACGATCAACACGGCTACAACGGCTGAGAAAAACCATGCTTTGGAAGAAATGGCAAAGCAGCTCTGGCTCTCTCGTGCGGACATTTTAGCAGCCAATGAATTGGATATGGCCACGGCTAAAGGTAAGATTTCAGATGTGATGCTGGACCGCCTCTATCTGGATGAGGATAGGATTGTTGCTATGGCAGAGGGAATTCGCCAGTTGATTGACTTGGAGGATCCTGTAGGGCAAGTCTTGGAAAGGACCGAGCTTGAGAACGGCCTTGTCATCAGTAAGAAGCGGGTGGCCATGGGTGTGATTGGGATTATCTACGAAAGCCGGCCTAATGTCACCTCTGACGCTGCTGCTCTAGCTCTAAAAAGTGGTAGCGCAGTCGTTCTCAGAAGTGGCAAGGATGCCTATCAGACAGCGCTAGCAATTGTCACAGCTTTGAAAGAAGGTTTAGCTCAGACAAAGATTTCACCGGATTGTATCCAGTTGGTTTCTGATACCAGCCGAGCTTCAGCTCAAGCTATGATGAAGGCCAAGGGTTATCTGGATTTACTCATTCCTCGCGGAGGTGCTGGACTAATTCAGGCGGTCGTGGAAAATGCGACTGTGCCGGTTATTGAGACAGGTACTGGAATTGTCCATATCTATGTAGATAAGGATGCTGATCAAGACAAGGCTTTGGCGATTATTGAGAATGCCAAGACCAGTCGCCCTTCTGTCTGCAATGCCATGGAGGTACTGCTGGTTCATGAAGAGATTGCTGCAGCATTTTTACCACGTTTGCAGAAGACCTTGGTGACTGATCGTGTTGCCGCGCAAGAAAAAACTGTTGAATTGCGTTTGGATGAGAAAGCGGCTCAGTATATCTCAGGCTCGCAAGCTAGACCGGAAGATTTTGATACCGAATTCTTAGACTATATCTTAGCGGTCAAGTTAGTTTCCTCGCTGGAAAAAGCGGTGGAGCATATTGAAGCTCACAGCACTCATCATTCGGATGCCATTGTGACGGAGAGCGATGCAGCGGCAGCTTACTTCACAGAGCAGGTGGATAGCGCAGCAGTTTATGTCAATGCTTCAACCCGTTTTACAGATGGCGGCCAATTTGGACTTGGCTGCGAAATGGGGATTTCTACTCAAAAACTGCATGCCAGAGGCCCTATGGGGCTGAAAGAGTTGACCAGCTATAAATACGTCATCCAAGGGACTGGTCAAGTGAGGAAATAATGATGAAAATTGGATTTATCGGTCTGGGAAATATGGGGGGTAGTCTTGCTCGCCTAGTTGCCCGAGATGAAAAATACAGAAGCGAATTGCTACTAGCCAATCGCAGTCGTGACAAGGCTGAAAAGATTGCTGCGGAAGTTGGTGGACAACCGGTCAGTAATGAAGAAGTTTTTGCCCAGGCAGAGGTGATTTTTCTGGGTATCAAACCAGCTCAATTCGCTGACTTGCTGACTGAATATCAGGAAATTCTAGAAAAACGGGAGTCTATTTTGTTGGTTTCAATGGCTGCTGGTCTGAGTTTGGAAATATTAGAAAAATTGACACCTAGCCACCATCGTTGGATTCGGATCATGCCTAATACCCCTGTTACCGTCGGCGAGGGTGTTATTACCTATAGCTTATCTCACCAGGCGAATCAAGCGGACGAAGACTTGTTGCGTGAGCTTCTGTCTTCGGCTGGACTTTTGATCAAACTAGAGGAAAAGCAGTTGGATGCAGCGACAGCTCTTGCCGGCTGCGGACCAGCTTTCGTTTATCTCTTTATAGAGGCCTTAGCGGATGCTGGTGTGCAAGCAGGACTCAGTCGCGATATGTCGCTTGAACTGGCAAATCAGACTCTCTTGGGAGCTGCCAAACTAAGTCAGATCAGTGGGCAACATCCGGCTCAACTCAAAGACCAGGTCTGCAGTCCGGCCGGTTCGACCATCGCCGGGGTAGCCAGTTTGGAAGAAAATGCCTTTCGAGGAACTGTCATGGATGCCGTTCAAGCTGCTTACAAGAGGACGCAGGAGTTGGGGGAATAATTGATTTAGATCTTCAATTTTTTTAGATTATAGAAAGGGTGTGACATGCGAGGACAATTTTTGTCTTTGCAGGATCACTCTTTTTTTCTTTGTTTGATAATCAAATAAGTCCTCTCTTTAAAACTGTGGTATAATAAGTACTATGCAAACCAAACCAACCTCTGCTTATGTGCACATTCCTTTTTGTACTCAGATTTGTTATTACTGCGATTTTTCCAAGGTTTTTATCAAAAATCAGCCGGTAGATAGTTATCTGGAGCATTTGATTAAGGAGTATGATTCTTACGATATCAAAAAGCTCCGTACCCTCTATATCGGTGGCGGAACTCCGACAGCTTTATCGGCACCTCAGTTGGCCTTTTTGCTGGAAAAGCTGACAGATAAGCTGGACTTGTCTTATCTAGAAGAGCTGACCATTGAAGCCAATCCTGGGGATTTGGATCAGGAGAAGATTGCTGTACTCAAAGACTCGCCTGTCAATCGGGTTTCGCTGGGGGTACAGACTTTCAATGACCGCATGCTTAAGCAAATTGGCCGCAGTCACTTAGAAAAGGACATCTATGAGAATATTGCCAATCTCAAAAAAGCGGGTTTTGACAATATCTCGATTGACCTGATTTATGCCCTACCCAAGCAGACCATGGAAGATGTGAAAACTAATGTATCCAAGGCCATTGCTTTGGACATTCCTCACATGAGTTTGTATAGCTTGATTTTGGAAAATCACACAGTATTTATGAATCGGATGCGGCGAGGGAAGCTGCCTCTGCCCAAGGAAGATTTGGAAGCGGAGATGTTTGAATACATTATAGCTGAGCTGGAAAAAGCAGGTTTTGAGCATTATGAGATTTCAAACTTTTCCAAGCCAGGCTTTGAGAGTCGCCACAATCTCATGTACTGGGACAATGCGGAATATTATGGTGTTGGAGCTGGAGCGTCTGGCTATGTCGATGGTGTCCGCTATAAAAACCATGGACCCATTCGTCATTATCTGCAGGCAGTGGAAGCGGGCAATGCCCGTGTGCAGGAAGAAATGCTGACATTGAATGAAAAGATGGAAGAAGAGATGTTTCTAGGACTGCGGAAGAAGTCAGGTGTTTCTAAAAAGCGTTTTGAGGAAAAATTCGGTATTTCCTTTGAAGACCAGTACGGAGCTGTTGTGTCTGAGCTGACTGAGCAGGGCTTGCTAGTCCCGGACAGAGACATTGTGCGTATGACCAAAAAAGGCCTCTTTTTGGGCGATACGGTTGCTGAGAAATTTATATTGGAGTAAATCATGGGCTTAACTTATCAAATGAAAATGAAAATTCCTTTTGATATGGCGGATATGAATGGCCATATCAAGCTACCAGATGTCATCCTGCTGTCCTTGCAGGTATCGGGCATGCAGTCGATTGAGCTTGGTGTCAGTGACAAGGATATGCTGGAGCAATATAACCTAGTCTGGATTATCACGGACTATGATATTGATGTGACTCGTCTGCCGAGATTTGCGGAGGAAATTACCATTGAAACAGAAGCTTTGACCTACAATAGGCTCTTTTGCTACCGTCGCTTCACGATTTTTGATGAAGCAGGTCAGGCCATTATTCAGATGATGGCAACCTTTGTCCTTATGGATCGAGATAGCCGCAAGGTTCGTGCCGTTGATCCGGAGATTGTAGCACCATATCAATCTGAGTTTTCCAAGAAATTACTGCGCGGTCCTAAGTATCCAGACTTGGAAAAGCCTGTCAGCAAGGACTACCATGTGCGCTTTTACGACTTGGATATGAACGGCCATGTCAACAATAGCAAGTATCTGGACTGGATCTTTGAGGTCATGGGCGCAGACTTCCTCACCCAGCACATTCCCAAGAAAGTCCATCTTAAGTATGTCAAGGAAGTCCGTCCGGGCGGCATGATTGCTTCTAGCTATGAACTAGAAGGTCTGCAGAGCAATCACCAGATTTCCAGTGACGGCGAAGTCAATGCCCAGGCTTTAGTGACCTGGCAAGAGTTTAAACAAGAGAATTAGGAAGAGTAGAAATGACTTATAAAGGATATTTGATTGATTTAGACGGGACAATTTATAAGGGCAAGAGTCGGATTCCGGCTGGTGAAGCTTTTGTGCATGAGTTGCAGAAGCGCAAGATTCCCTATCTTTTTGTGACCAATAATACCACACGCACGTCAGAAGCAGTGCAAACCATGCTGGCTGAAAATTTCAATATTGAGACGCCGCTTGAAACTATTTACACAGCTACTTTAGCTACCATTGATTATATGCAGGAGAAAAATCTGGGCAAGAAAGCTTACGTTATTGGTGATGTTGGTCTTAAACATGCTATTGAAGAAGCTGGATATATAGAAGACACAGAAAATCCAGACTATGTAGTAGTGGGCCTGGACTGGGAAGTGGACTATGAGAAGCTGACAATAGCGACTCTGGCTATTCAAAAGGGTGCTCACTTTATCGGGACCAATCCTGATCTCAATATTCCGACGGAGCGCGGTCTGCAGCCGGGAGCAGGTGCTATCATCGCCCTCTTGGAAGCAGCCACTCGGGTTGAACCGACCTTTATCGGCAAGCCCAATGCCATCATCATGGAAAAAGCAATAGAGCATCTAGGGTTGGCGCGTGAAGAAGTGGTTATGGTGGGTGATAACTATCTGACAGATATTCGAGCGGGAATTGACAACGGCATTCCGACCCTCTTGGTTACAACAGGTTTTACTCTGCCAGAAGAGGTGCCCAATCTGCCTATCCAACCGACGCATGTCTTGTCCAGTCTAGCGGAGTGGGACTTTGATGCGTGATAAATTGAGATTTTTAACTAGCGTTTTGTGCTTGTTGGCAGCAGCGATATTGCTAACCATTTATCTGGCTTGGTTCTTATACCCAATGGAGATTTCTTATTTCAACTTGCCGGATAAGGTGTATTTGAAAGCAGAGACCATTCAGTATAATTTTAATATTTTGATGGATTACCTGACCAATCCTTTTAGTCAGAAATTAGCGATGCCGGATTTTCGCTCGTCGGCAGCTGGATTGCATCATTTTCAGGTGGTCAAGTATCTTTTTCACTTGGCGCAAGTTATTTTTCTAATAACTTTGCCGGCCTTTATCTTCTTTATCAAAAAAGTGGTTAAAAAGGGATTTTTAGGTCTCTACAGACGGGCTTTTCTGGCTATTAGTCTTTTGCCACTTGTCTTTGTTGGATTGGCTTTTATGATTGGCTTTAACAATTTTTTCACACTCTTTCATCAAGTTCTCTTTGCAGGAGACAATACCTGGATGTTTGACCCGGCCAAGGATCCAGTCATTTGGATTCTGCCAGAAGAATTTTTCATGCACGCCTTTATTCTTTTTGCTTTGCTTTATGAGGGCATCTTTTTGACCTTGTATTTCCTAAGCAGAAAGGATAAAGAGCAAACTTAAAACAGGAGATTTTATGTATTATATACCCGAACCTTTAAATCCTAAAAAAGATCTAGGACGATTTTCAGCGACTTGCTTTACTTATTTATGGGTTATGCTTGCTGCTGTCTTCATTTACGTATTTGTTGCTTTTTTTGTCATCATGCCAGGACAAGGTATGGACATTCAAAAGACGCAAGACATTGTCACCAAATTTATGGAAAAGGACGGCGGAGCCTATATTCTAGCTTCCTGTCTCGGTGTTCTTACTTTCACGGTGTCTCGAGGAAAGCAGCTCTTTAAATACGACCTTCGTCGCAAGGGGCGGAAGATGACTCCTAAAGTTTTCTTTTATATGATTTGCTTCCTTTTATTCGCCCAAATGTTTACAGCTGTTGTCAATCAGATAATGCAGGCTATCATGCAACTCTTCAATCTAGATCTTTCTAGTATGGAATCAGGAGGCGGCGGTTCTGAAACACTAACCATGTTGATTTATTCATCCTTGATGGCTCCGGTTACGGAGGAAATTATTTTCAGAGGTGCTGGATTAAGAGCGTTAGAGAAGCATGGAAAGATTTTTGCCATTCTTCTGACTGCGATTTTGTTTGGTCTCTTTCATGAAAATCTTTATCAGTTTTATTTTGCTAGTTTGATTGGTTTAGGTTTTGGCTATATCGCTTTTGAGTATTCGATTATCTGGTCTATCATTTTTCATGCTCTCAATAACTTTGTCATAGCAGAAGGTATAGCTTTTCTTTCAAAAAAAGCTCCAGATCCTATTGTTAACATCGTTTTTTACGGCCTATTAATCGCTGGCAGTACAGTATTTCTTTTGCTCTTAATCTTGAAATGGCCAAAATTTAAGGAATACATTGACACAAATCGTTCGCTCCCAGGGACCTACCGACAGGCTTTTAAGTCAGTCTGGTTCTGGGTTCTGGTTGTGTTTACTTTTCTTGGTACTTTTCTGCCTGTCATGGCAGCCTATCTTGTATCATTGATCAATAATAGCTAATTGCCTTTTATTGGGCAGTTATGCAAAGATATGAAAGTAGTTGGATATAGTCCAGCTCTTTTTTGTTCGATAAAAAGATAGAAAATGAAAGATTTTGATAGAAAATGCTTGACATTGGAAATTAAAGAGGTATAATAATAATCGTAAACGATTTCAAAGGAGGTGCTTTATGCTGAAGTCGGAAAGAAAGCAAGTTATTCTAGAGACAGTCATAAGAGAAAAATTTGTTTCTCTAGACTATCTAGTACATGCTTTAAACACTTCAGAATCAACTATCAGAAGAGATTTGGATGAGTTGGAGAGTGAGCACAAGCTGCGACGAGTTCATGGAGGAGCCGAAAGCCTTCATTTTCTACAAGAAGAAGAGAGTAATCAGGAGAAATCTATCAAAAGCATTCAAGAAAAGACAGCTATTGCCAAGATGGCAGCAAGCTTGATTCAAGAACATGATGTGATTTTTATTGATGCGGGGACAACCAATGAGCTTTTAGTTAATGAGCTGCATGACCCTAGAGTGACAGTCGTCACCAACTCCATTCACCATGCGACCAAGTTGGTAGAGCGTAATATCCCGACAGTCATTATCGGCGGAAAGGTCAAGCGCTCAACGGATGCCAGCATTGGCGGTGTGGCTCTGAATCAAATCGGTCAGTTGAATTTCGATAAGGCCTTTATTGGAATGAATGGCATTGACGATGGCTTCTTTACCACTCCAGATATGGAAGAAGGAGCTGTCAAAAGAGCGATTTTAGAGAACGCTAAGAAGACTTATGTCTTGGCTGATCTTTCTAAACTAGGACAGACGTCCTTTGTCAAGGTTGCTCCTATTGCCAAAGCAAGCATTATTACTATTCAAAATGAATCGGAAGTGATTCAAGCGCTCAAAGAAAAAACGGAGGTGATTGAAGTATGATTTATACTGTCACACTAAACCCTTCCATCGACTATATTGTCCGTTTGGACAAGGTCCTTATAGGAAGCGTCAATCGGATGGACAGTGACGACAAATTCGCTGGCGGAAAGGGTATCAATGTTAGCAGAGTTCTCAAACGTTTGGGTATTGAGAATACAGCGACGGGCTTTATCGGTGGTTTTACTGGCAAGTTCATCACAGATACTCTGGAAGAGGAAGGGATTTCCAGTCATTTCGTAGAGGTTGAGCAGGATACTCGTATCAATGTCAAGATTAAAGCAGATGCTGAGACAGAGATTAACGGACCTGGTCCAGAAATTTCCAGTCAGAAACTAGAAGAGCTGGAGAAGTTCCTTTCTTCTCTGACTTCAGAAGATACAGTAGTATTCGCAGGTAGCAGTCCTAAAAATCTAGGAAATGTTGTCTACAAGGAGTTGATTGGCTTAACCAGAAAGACAGGAGCACAAGTGGTCTGTGACTTTGAAGGCCAGACACTGCTGAATTCTTTAGAGTTTGAGCCGCTCTTGGTCAAACCTAACAACCACGAACTAGGTGATATTTTCGGAGTCAAGCTCGAAAGCTTGGATCAGATTGAGAGTTATGCCCGCCAAATCTTAGACAAGGGTGCCCAGCATGTCATCATTTCCATGGCTGGTGATGGTGCCTTACTGGTAACTCAAGAAGGTGCTTACTTCGCTAAACCTATCAAGGGCGATGTGAAAAATTCTGTTGGCGCTGGCGACTCTATGGTGGCTGGGTTTACTGGAGAGTTTGTCCGCTCTGGCGATGTTATTCAAGCCTTCAAATGGGGAGTGGCCTGCGGAACAGCAACCACCTTCTCAGATGATTTGGCGACAGCTGATTATATAAAAGAAATCTATGAAAAAGTAGAGGTAGAAAAAATATGAAAATTCAAGACTTACTAAGAAAAGATGTGATGTTGCTAGACTTGCAGGCAACAGAGAAAAATGCTGTTATCGAAGAAATGATTCAGAGCCTAGTGGATCATGGCTATGTAACAGACTTCGATACTTTCAAAGAAGGGATTTTGGCTCGTGAAGCCTTGACTTCTACAGGTCTGGGTGACGGAATCGCTATGCCCCACAGCAAAAATACAGCAGTGAAAGAAGCGACTGTCCTTTTTGCCAAGTCAAATAAAGGCGTAGATTATGAAAGTTTGGATGGACAACCAACTGATCTTTTCTTCATGATTGCAGCTCCAGAAGGTGCTAACGACACTCACTTGGCGGCCTTGGCTGAATTGTCCCAGTACCTGATGAAGGATGGCTTTGCAAATAAATTGCGCCAAGTGACTTCGCCTGATCAGGTGATTGAGCTCTTTGACCAAGCTTCAGAAAAAGCGGAAGAACCTGCTGTCGTTGAACCTGCTAATGAAGGCGGAGACTTCCTAGTGGCTGTAACAGCTTGTACAACAGGAATTGCACATACCTACATGGCTCAAGAGGCTTTACAGAAGGTCGCTGCTGAAATGGGTGTTGGCATCAAGGTTGAAACCAACGGTGCCAGTGGTGTCGGAAATAAACTGACAGCAGAAGATATTAAAAAAGCTAAAGCTGTTATCATCGCGGCAGATAAAGCGGTAGAGATGAATCGTTTCGACGGCAAGCCGTTGATCAATCGTCCAGTTGCAGATGGTATTCGTAAGACAGAAGAACTGATTAATCTGGCTCTTTCAGGAAATGCTGAGGTTTACAAGGCAACTAACGGTGGTGGTGCTGCAGAATCCAGCAATGAAAAGCTTAGTCTGGGCGGAGCTTTTTACAAGCACTTGATGAGCGGTGTTTCCCAAATGTTGCCATTCGTTATTGGTGGTGGTATTATGATTGCCATTGCATTCTTGCTGGATCAGATCTTAGGTGTACCAAAAGATCAGCTTTCTAATCTAGGAAGTTATCATGAAATTGCAGCACAGTTTAAAGCAATTGGTGGAGCAGCCTTTGGCTTCATGTTGCCAGTATTAGCTGGTTATATCGCTTACTCAATCGCTGAAAAGCCAGGCCTGGTTTCTGGTTTCGTAGCTGGTGCAATTGCGAGCAGCGGTGCATCATTTGGTGGTGTTGCTTACGCTGAAGGCGGTCAGAAAACTCTTGATTTAGTTGGTGTATCATCAGGTTTCCTTGGTGCTTTGGTAGGAGGATTCTTAGCTGGTGGTATTATCCTGCTTCTTCGCAAGCTTCTTGCAGGCCTGCCTCGTTCACTTGAAGGTATCCGTTCAATCTTGCTCTTGCCTCTTCTGGGCGTTCTTGTGACTGGATTTGTGATGTTGGCGGTCAATATTCCAATGTCAGCAATCAATACAGCCTTGAATGATTTCTTGGCAAGTCTGAGCGGAAGCTCTGCTGTCCTTCTTGGCCTCTTGGTAGGTGGTATGATGGCTGTTGATATGGGTGGGCCAGTTAATAAGGCTGCTTACGTATTTGGTACTAGTACACTTGCAAGCACTGTTTCAACTGGTGGTTCACCTGTTATGGCAGCGGTAATGGCAGCTGGTATGGTTCCGCCTTTGGCAGTATTTATTGCAACTCTTTTGTTCAAACATAAATTCACTGAAGAAGAACGTGATTCAGGTTTGACAAACATCGTCATGGGACTATCTTTCATTACAGAAGGAGCGATTCCTTTTGGAGCTGCTGACCCAGCCCGTGCTATTCCAAGCTTTATCGTAGGTTCCGCTCTTACAGGTGCTCTTGTAGGCTTGTCTGGTATCAAGCTTATGGCTCCTCACGGAGGAATCTTCGTTATTGGATTGACAAATAATCCAATCCTTTACTTGGTATATGTATTGATTGGTGCAGTAGTCAGCGGTATTATCTTTGGTTACCTGCGCAAACCACTTGAAAAATAATATTTAAAAGAATCTCGCTTTTGTTAGTGAGATTCTTTTTTGTGTTTTCAAGCCTGCAAATTTTAGCATGGAAACTTCGCTCGATATATGGTATAATGGGCCTATCGCATATTTTTAGGAGAATAAAAATGAACATACAGCGCGAAAAAGAATTTGTTAGTCAGTACCATTTTGACGCCCGAAATTTTGAGTGGGAAAAAGAAAATGGAACACCTGAAACCAAGGTTGATGTGAATTTCCAATTGGTCAAAAGAGATGTCGAAGCCCACACAACTTCGTTGATTGTGATTTTGACCTTTATGATTGTTTTTGAAAATTTTGTTATCAGCGGAACTATTTCGCAAGCCAACCACATTCACGGTCGTCTTATTGAGGAACCAAGTGAATTTGACCACGATGAAGTAGAAGAGCTGGCTCGACCTTGCTTAACCATGCTTAATCGCTTGACTTATGAAGTGACAGAAATTGCTCTAGATTTGCCGGGCATTAATTTGGAGTTTTAATCATGAAGTTAGCGGTTATCACAGATTCATCGGCCTATCTGCCGGATTCCCTGCTAGAGAACGAAAATCTTTTTGTTTTGGACATCCCGGTCGTGATTGACGGTGAGTCTTATGTCGAAGGCAGAAACTTAACAGCTAGTGAATTTTATGAAAAAATGGCTCAGTCAGATGAACTGCCCAAGACCAGTCAGCCTAGCATTGCGGACCTAGAAGAGATCCTCACCATTCTAGACGGCAAAGACTATACCCATGTTCTGGGGCTCTTTCTATCTAGCGGTATTTCTGGTTTTTATCAAAATATTCAGTATCTGAAAGATGAATTTCACGGTTTGCAAATTGCCTTTCCAGATTCTAAGATTACCAGTGCACCGCTCGGTATTATGGTTCAATCTGCTCTAGAGTGGGCAGAAGAAGGACTAGATTTTGAAACAATTTTAGCTAATGTTCAAAAGCAGATTGATGGCACCAGCGCCTTTATCATGGTGGACGACTTGGACCACTTGGTCAAAGGAGGACGCCTGTCTAACGGCGCAGCTATTCTGGGAAATCTGCTCAGCATCAAGCCTATTCTGTATTTTAATGATCATGGAGTGATAGAAGTTTTTGAAAAGATTCGGACGGAGAAGAAGGCTACCAAGCGTATGCTGGAACTTGTCCAAGAAAGAACAGCGGGCGGTGTTTATCAGATTATGGTTATCCATGGCAATGCTCCAGAAAAAGCAGCTGAGCTTCAGCAGAATCTGCTAGACAGTGGTATTACTGGTGAAGTTCCTATCGCAACCTTTGGCAGCGTCATCGGGACACACCTAGGTAAGGGTAGCGTTGCACTTGCTTGTATTCCTGTGGTTTGATTGTCTGAATGTCTGAGCTTATCTCTGTAAGGAGGAAAACATGAGTATCAAAGTTATTATTGCTGGTTTTAAAGGAAAAATGGGCCAAGCAGCCTATAAAATGGTGACAGAAGATCCTGAACTAGAATTAGTTGGACTGCTGGATCCTTTTGCGGACGAAAAAGAAGTGGCTGGTGTTCCCGTCTTCAATGTCAAGGAAGAATTGGCTGGACTGGAAGCCCATGTCTGGGTTGATTTTACAACCCCAAAAGTAGCTTATGACAATACTCACTTCGCTCTGGAACAGGGATTTTGCCCGGTGGTTGGAACGACAGGTTTTACTCCTGAGCAGTTGGAAGAGTTAATCACATTGTCTAGGGAAAAGAAGCTGGGCGGATTGATTGCACCAAACTTTGCTTTGGGAGCTGTTTTGCTGATGCAGTTTGCGGCTCAGGCAGCCAAGTATTTCCCAAATGTAGAAATCATTGAGCTGCACCATGACCAGAAAAAAGATGCACCGAGTGGGACGGCTATCAAGACAGTCGAGCTCATTAGTCAGGTTAGACCAAGCAAACGGCAGGGAGCTGCTGATGAGGAAGAGTCTATAGTTGGCGCCCGCGGAGCTGATTTCGACGGCATGCGTATTCATTCGGTCCGCTTGCCTGGTCTGGTTGCCCATCAAGAAGTAATCTTTGGCAGCCAGGGAGAGGGATTGACTCTGCGACATGATTCCTATGACCGTGCTTCCTTTATGACAGGAGTTAATCTTGCCATTAAAGAAGTTGTCAAACGCTCAGAATTAGTCTATGGATTGGAACATTTACTATGAGATTAGAAACTCTGCCTTCTGAATTTCAGGAGGCTTTGCCAGTATTAGAGAAGATAAAAGCGGCTGGCTTTGAAGCTTATTTTGTTGGGGGCTCTGTTCGAGATGCCCTTTTGCAGCGACCTATTCACGACGTAGATATCGCTAGCTCCAGCTATCCTGAGGAAACCAAGCGTATCTTTGAGCGGACAGTTGATGTGGGGATTGAGCATGGAACTGTCTTGGTTCTGGAAAATAACCGTGAATACGAAGTGACAACTTTCCGGACCGAGGATGTCTATGTGGACTACCGCAGGCCCAGCAAGGTTTCTTTTGTGCGCTCGTTGGAAGAAGATCTCAAGCGGCGTGATTTTACCATCAATGCTCTAGCTTTGGATGAAAACGGTCAAGTCATCGATCTTTTCCAAGGCTTGGATGACTTGGAAAATCGGATTTTGCGGGCAGTTGGAACTGCTTCAGAGCGCTTTAATGAAGATGCTCTCCGCATTATGCGGGGTTTTCGTTTTCAAGCTGCCTTGGATTTTGACCTGGAGCAAGATACTTTTGTAGCTATGAAGGATTGTGCTTCCTTACTGGAAAAGATTTCAGTTGAACGAATTTTTATCGAGTTTGACAAGCTCTTGCTGGCTCCATTTTGGCGCAAGGGATTAGAAGCACTTTTAACAAGCGGTGCCATAGAATTTTTGCCAGATTTGAAGGGAAGTAGAGCTAAGTTAGAACGGCTCTTTGACTTGGATTCAGATTTTCGCTTTTCAGCATCTGAACAGGCTTGGGCAGCCCTTTTACTGGCTTTAGATGTGCAAAATGTCAAAGGATTTCTAAAAAAATGGAAGACCTCTCGTGAATTTGCCAAGAAAGTAGAAGATTTGGTTGAGATTGCGGCCATTCGTTCAGAACGAGACTTGACCAAGCGCGACTGCTATGACTATGATATTGACTTATTGCTACAAGCAGAAGAACTTCGTCAGGCGCAAGGTTTGCCAGTGGATTTCTCTGCCATTCAAAATCTTGATTCCAGTCTAACTATTCATAATAAGCAGGAAATGGTGGTTAATGGTGGTATGCTGATGCGGGAGTTTGAATTTGAGCCTGGGCCAAAACTGGGTCAAATTCTTAAAGAGTTGGAATATGCTATTGTAGATGGCCACTTGCCTAATGATCTAGAGGCTATTTACGCCTATATCAAGGAGAGAAAATGAGCGATTTTATCGTTGACAAGCTAACCAAATCAGTAGGAGATAAGACTGTTTTTCGGGATATTTCCTTTATCATTCATGACCTGGACCGGATTGGTCTGATTGGTGTTAATGGAACAGGCAAGACAACGCTGCTGGATGTTTTGTCGGGAAAGTCGGGCTTTGACGGAGATGTCAGCCCTTTTTCTGCTAAGACAGGCTATAAGATTGCATATCTGACTCAGGAGCCTGGTTTTGATGATGAGCAGACGGTACTTGACACTGTTCTATCAAGTGATTTACGGGAAATGCAGTTGATTCGAGAATATGAGCTGCTTCTGACGGCTTATGATGAAAGTCAACAGTCTAGGCTAGAAGCGGTTATGTCTGAGATGGACTCACTGCACGCTTGGGAAATCGAAAGTCAGGTCAAGACGGTTCTGTCCAAGCTTGGTCTGACTAATCTGTCACTTAAGGTTGGTCAGTTATCAGGAGGTCTTCGTCGCCGAGTTCAGCTGGCTCAGGTTCTCTTAGGCGATGCCGATTTGCTCTTGCTGGATGAACCGACCAACCACCTAGATATTGATACCATCGAATGGCTGACGCATTTCTTGAAAAATTCCAAGAAAACCGTTCTTTTCATCACCCACGACCGCTATTTCTTGGATAATATTTCAACACGGATTTTTGAGCTGGATGGCGGTCGCTTGATTGAATACCAGGGAAATTATCAAGATTATGTCCGTCTCAAGGCAGATCAGGATGAGCGAGATGCGGCCTTGCTTCATAAGAAGCAGCAGCTATACAAGCAGGAGTTGTCCTGGATGCGACGGCAGCCTCAGGCTCGGGCAACCAAGCAACAGGCTCGGATCAATCGTTTTCATGACCTCAAGAAAGATTTGGCAGACCAGACGATTGACAGTAATCTGGAAATGAACTTTGAAACCAGCCGTATCGGTAAGAAGGTCATCGAGTTTCAAAATGTAGACTTTGCTTATGACCAGAAGACTATTCTCTCTCAGTTTAGCTTTTTGATCCAGAATAAGGACCGTATTGGAATTGTTGGAGATAACGGTGTCGGCAAGTCAACCTTGCTCAATCTGATTGCGGGTAAACTTCAGCCTCAGGCTGGTCAGCTCATTATCGGAGAGACAGTTCGAGTGGCCTATTTCTCTCAGCAGATTGAGGGCTTGGATGAGTCTAAGCGGGTCATTAATTACCTACAAGAAGTGGCCGAGGAGGTCAAGATAGGCAGTGGAACGACTTCCATTGCAGAACTCTTGGAGCAGTTTCTTTTTCCTCGTTCTACTCATGGGACTTTAATCGAAAAGCTTTCTGGCGGAGAGAAAAAGCGCCTTTATCTGCTCAAGCTTCTTTTGGAAAAGCCGAATGTCTTGCTTCTTGACGAGCCGACCAATGATTTGGATATTGCAACTCTGACGGTACTGGAAAACTTTCTGCAAGGCTTTGCAGGTCCAGTTATTACAGTCAGCCACGACCGTTATTTCCTGGACAAGGTAGCCAGCAAGATTTTGGCTTTTGAGGATGGAAGTATCAGAGAGTTTTTCGGAAATTACACGGATTACTTAGACGAAAAAGCCTTTCTGGCAGAAAACTCTGCTATTTCCCAAAAGACTGAAAAGGAAAAATCGACCAAGGTGCGCGAGGATAAAAAGCGCATGACCTACTTTGAAAAGCAGGAGTGGGAGACTATCGAGGCCGATATCGAGGCGCTGGAGGAGCGGATTTCTGAGATTGAAACGGCCATGCAGGAGAATGGCTCTGACTTTGCTCGCCTGTCTCAACTCCAGCAAGAACTGGATGAGCAGAACGAGAAACTGCTGGAAAAATACGAGCGCTATGAATACCTAAGTGGGTTAGACGGATGAAAGAAGTAGTGTTTAGGCAGAGCTGGTTGAAGATATTCATTTTAGCTATATCGGCGAGCGCTCTTGCTGTCTTTATGACTACAGTTCTTGTATTACCATCTAAAAACGGATACCTATTATTCGACTCCAATATTTCTGTGGTTGAAAAAATGTTTTTAGTGATAGGTACAATTGTTTTTGATTTTTCCTCTATTTTAGTATGGATTTGTTTGTTTAGGGATAAACGTTTTTTACGTCTGACTGAACAGGGATTTTACTTTAGACCTCTTCTTTTTAGAGAAGTTTCGTTTCATAGTTGGGGAGAAATCCAGAGTATAGACTATAGAACTGAACGTATTCGACATTATGCAAAATATCAATTATTCAATAAGAGTCATATTTTGACGATTTGTTTTCATTCAGTGGATCCTGCAGTTTTGAAGAGAAGTAGGCTTACTTCTAGAAAAAGCAAAAAATATAAGTTTGGTATTCCTGAACCGTTAGAAATTACTCTTATGTTATTGAAAAAAGAGAAACCAAAATATATTTATGAAACGATGATGGATTACCATAATCAATGGCGAGCAAGTCAGAAGGATATTTAAGGTGAAGGTATAGTCCGAACAGTTTCATAAACTGTGAATCTAAAACCTTTAGAGATGGAACGGAGGCATCTATGAAACTAAGATTGGAAAATACCGACTCAAAGAAAACACAAGAACTGGGAAATTTAATCAGATCCTACAATCAATCAAAGAGAGAGCCCTCCAAAAGTGAACCTCTTAACATCTATGTAGAAGACGAACAAGGAAATCTGCTGGCTGGTATGGCGGCCGAAACTTTTGGTAATTGGCTGGAGATTGAATATTTGTATGTGAGCGAAGATTTACGAGGGCAAGGCATAGGCTCAAAAATACTGTGTAGGGCTGAACAAGAAGCCAGAGAAAGAAAATGCAAATATTCATTTGTGGATACGTATCAGTTTCAAGCCCCAGATTTTTATAAAAAGCACGGCTATACAGAAGTGTTTGCGTTGAAAGAATACCCCTATACTTGTGAAAGATATTATTATACAAAAGACCTGTGAGTTTACTTTGGGAATAAAGAAGAATTCGATTTTCACTTTTCTTTATGCAAACCTTTTCCTTACTGAAAAAATCTGATATAATGATGATAAATAAAACACAGAGGAGAACATCATGTCGAAAAAAATAATCGGAATTGACCTTGGTGGAACATCTATTAAGTTTGCTATTTTGACTTCAGAGGGCGAAATTCAGGAAAAATGGTCCATTAAAACCAATGTTTTGGACGAAGGCAGCCACATTGTAGAGGATATGATTGAGTCAATCCTGCATCGTTTGGACTTGCTTCAGCTTTCTGCAGAGGATTTTATCGGGATTGGTATGGGCTCGCCAGGAGTAGTTGATCGTGAAAAGGGCACTGTTATTGGTGCTTACAACCTCAATTGGAAGACGCTGCAGCCAGTCAAGGATAAGATTGAAAAAGCGACTGGGATTCCTTTCTATATTGACAACGATGCTAACGTTGCCGCTTTGGGCGAGCGTTGGATGGGGGCTGGAGAAAACCAGCCTGATGTAGTCTTCATGACACTAGGTACAGGTGTTGGCGGAGGAATTGTTGCTGAAGGCAAGCTCTTGCACGGACTTGCTGGAGCTGCAGGAGAGTTGGGTCACATCACTGTTGACTTTGATCAGCCGATTCAATGTACCTGCGGCAAGAAAGGCTGCTTGGAGACGGTTGCATCCGCGACTGGTATTGTCAATCTGACTCGTCGCTATGCTGATGAGTATGCTGGTGATGCTGAGCTGAAAAAACTGATCGACAATGGTGAAGATGTCAATGCAAAGGTTGTCTTCGACTTGGCGAAAGAGGGCGATGAGCTGGCTCTGATTGTCTATCGCAATTTCGCGCGCTATCTAGGAATTGCCTGTGCCAATATCGGCTCTATTCTCAACCCATCTACAATCGTTATTGGTGGTGGCGTATCAGCTGCGGGTGACTTCTTACTTGATGGTGTGCGCAAGGTTTATGAAGAGAATAGCTTCCCGCAGGTTCGTACTTCAACCAAGTTGGCCTTGGCTACTCTTGGAAATGATGCTGGCGTTATCGGGGCAGCTTCATTGGTATTACAATAATTCTACAAGTATGCTTCATTTGTTCTCCTGCAGAAAGGTCTGTAGGAGAATTTTTATAGAAAATTTGCTATACTAGAAAAAGCTCACTGAACGAAGGAGAAATCATGACGTTAGCAGATACGATTTTCAAAGAGAATATTAAAAAAATTATGGAGCAAGGTGTTTTTTCTGAAAATGCCCGTCCGCGCTACAAAGATGGAAATGTGGCTAACTCCAAATATATCACTGGTTCTTTTGCGGAATACGATTTGAGCAAGGGCGAGTTCCCAATCACGACTCTGCGCCCTATTGCCATCAAGTCCGCCATCAAGGAAGTCCTTTGGATCTATCAAGACCAGTCCAATAGCCTGGAACTGCTCAACGACAAGTATAATGTTCACTATTGGAATGACTGGGAAGTTGGCGATACGGGTACTATCGGCCAGCGTTACGGTGCTGTTGTCAAGAAGCACAATATTATCAATAAAATTCTCCAACAGTTGGAAGCCAATCCTTGGAACCGTCGCAATATCATCTCTCTCTGGGATTATGAAGCTTTTGAAGAGAGTGACGGCCTGCTTCCATGCGCTTTTCAAACCATGTTTGACGTTCGGCGTGTAGATGGAGACATTTATCTGGATGCGACTCTGACTCAGCGCTCAAATGATATGTTGGTTGCTCACCACATTAATGCTATGCAGTATGTGGCTCTGCAGATGATGATTGCCAAGCATTTCGGCTGGAAGGTCGGCAAGTTCTTTTACTTTATCAATAACTTGCACATCTATGACAATCAGTTCGAGCAGGCGGAGGAGCTATTGCGTCGGGAACCTAGCGATTGTCAACCTCGACTCGTTTTAAATGTACCCGATGGGACCAATTTCTTTGATATCAAGGCAGAAGATTTTGACTTGCTGGACTATAATCCCGTTAAACCTCAGCTGAAGTTCGATTTGGCTATTTAATGTTTTTGATGAGTGTATGCGAAAACCGCCAACCTCTGCAAAAGTTCTGCTTGAATCATACTTTAAACATGCCTTTTTACAGCAAATTTGATAGAATAGAGTTACTAATACAAAGGATAAAAGGATGACAAAGAAGATTATTGCCATTTGGGCTCAGGCAGAGGATGGTCTGATTGGAAAAGACAAGGTTATGCCCTGGCATCTCCCGGCAGAATTGCAGCATTTTAAAGCAACAACCACAGGACATGCTATTTTGATGGGGCGTGTGACCTTTGATGGTTTGCAGCGTCGCGTTTTGCCGAATCGAATAAGCCTGATTTTGAGCAAGGACAAGAACTATCAAGTTGACAATGAAAATGTCTTACTGTTCAGCAATGTGGAAGATATCTTGGATTGGTACCACAAGCAGGATAGAAACTTGTATATTATCGGCGGAGCGCAGATTATTAGGGCTTTTGAGCCGTATTTGGAAGAATTGATTCAGACTGAGATTGCTGCTAAGTTGGAAGGAGATACCTATTTCCCTGAGACGTTTGATTGGGCTCCTTATCAGGAAGTTGGCAGTGAATTTCATGCCAAAGATGAAAAGAATCCTTATGATTTTACTATAAAAAGATACCAAAGGAAGGACTCGTAAGAATGGAACGTAGTATTTTTGGTTTTTTTACGGCCTTTTTATGTGTCATTTGTCTTATTTGTGCCGTTCAAACCTTTCGAAAAAAGCGGTTTGGACTGGCAGCTTTATTTTTGCTGAATGCTTTTACAAATCTGGTAAATTCCATTCATGCTTTTTATATGACACTTTTTTAACATGTGCGAAAGAAAATAAATAGATTTAGAATTTTAGAATTGGAGTAAACAATGCCTACAAGTCGTAATGATGATATGATGGTTTTTTGTTCTTTCTGTGGGAAGAACCAAGATGAGGTACAGAAGATTATCGCTGGTAACAATGCCTTTATCTGTAATGAATGTGTGGAGCTAGCGCAGGAAATCATCCGTGAAGAGCTAGCCGAGGAAGTGCTGGCAGATCTGTCTGAGGTACCAAAACCTCAGGAGCTGCTGAATATCTTGAACCACTATGTTATCGGGCAAGACCGAGCTAAGCGTGCCTTAGCAGTAGCGGTCTATAATCACTACAAGCGTATTAACTACCACGACAGCCGTGAAGAAGAAGATGTGGAACTGCAAAAGTCAAATATTTTGATGATTGGCCCTACCGGGTCAGGCAAGACTTTCCTGGCGCAGACTCTGGCCCGTAGTCTCAATGTGCCTTTCGCCATTGCGGACGCAACAGCTCTGACTGAAGCCGGTTATGTCGGCGAAGATGTGGAAAATATCCTCCTCAAGCTTTTGCAGGCAGCTGACTTTAATATTGAGCGTGCGGAACGCGGCATTATCTATGTCGATGAGATTGACAAGATCGCTAAAAAAGGCGAAAACGTCTCTATCACTCGTGATGTTTCGGGTGAAGGAGTTCAGCAAGCTCTTCTGAAGATTATCGAAGGAACCGTAGCGAGTGTACCGCCGCAGGGTGGACGCAAGCATCCGCAGCAGGAAATGATTCAAGTTGATACCAAGAATATTCTCTTCATTGTTGGCGGTGCTTTTGACGGTATCGAAGAAATCGTAAAACAGCGTCTGGGTGAGAAAATCATCGGTTTCGGTCAGAACAACCGAGCAATCGACGAAGATAGTTCCTATATGCAGGAAATTATCTCAGAAGACGTCCAAAAGTTTGGGATTATTCCTGAGTTGATTGGCCGTTTGCCTGTTTTTGCTGCTTTGGAGCAGCTGACAGTTGATGATTTGGTCCGGATTCTGAAAGAGCCTAGAAATGCCCTTATCAAGCAATATCAGGCACTTCTGTCTTATGATGATGTTAAGCTTGAATTTGACGAAGATGCTCTGCAGGAGATTGCCAATAAAGCGATTGAACGTAAAACAGGTGCACGCGGTCTTCGATCAATCATCGAAGAAACTATGATGGATGTCATGTTTGAAGTTCCAAGTCAGGAAAATGTCAAACTTGTCCGTATTACCAAAGAAGCAGTGGATGGAACAGATAAGCCTATTCTAGAAACTGCCTAACGAGGTGCTTATGGAAATCAATACCCACAACGCAGAGATTTTGCTGAGTGCAGCCAATAAATCGCATTACCCTCAAGACGATATTCCAGAGATTGCCTTAGCTGGCCGCTCCAACGTTGGCAAGTCCAGCTTCATCAATACACTTCTTAATCGCAAGAATTTAGCGCGAACTTCTGGAAAACCTGGAAAAACTCAGCTGCTAAACTTTTTCAACATTGATGATAAGCTGCGTTTTGTCGATGTGCCAGGTTATGGCTATGCCCGTGTTTCTAAAAAAGAGCGTGAAAAATGGGGCCGGATGATTGAGGAATATCTGACCAGTCGTGAAAATCTCAGAGCGGTTGTCAGCCTTGTTGATCTTCGTCATGATCCGAGCGCAGATGATGTGCAAATGTATGAATTTCTGAAATATTATGACATTCCAGTTATTCTAGTAGCGACCAAAGCTGATAAAATCCCTCGCGGAAAATGGAATAAGCACGAGTCAGCTATTAAGAAAAAACTGGACTTTGACAGAAATGATGATTTCATTCTTTTTTCCTCAGTCACCAAGGATGGCTTAGATGCTGCTTGGGATGCGATTTTGTCAAAAATTTAATAATGCGAATTAAATCCAACTCGTTTTTGAGTTGGATTTTTTGAAATAAAACGAAAAATGTCATATACTTGTAAATTATCAATAGTGTTTTTTTAATCTTTAGTATGTTACAATGGTATCATTAACATCTTATTCAGGAGAAGTGCTGTGAAAAAGAGAATTTCAAAAAAAGGTAAGAGAATCCTTTCAGCTTTATTCATCATGACAACGACGATTGCTGTTGGTTTTGTCTTGGCCAAGCATATTAATCCTGCTAGCGCTAATAATAGTGATCAGCAGCCTATGAATCAGACAGACTATTTCATCTCACAAATCGGTGAGCCAGCGCGTCAGTTGGGACAGGATAATGATCTTTATGCCTCTGTTATGATTGCACAGGCTATTTTGGAAAGTGGTTCAGGACAGTCTGGTCTGTCTGGTGAACCTCATTATAACCTTTTCGGTATCAAAGGTCACTATGATGGTCAGTCTGCTAATATGGAGACTTGGGAAGATGATGGAGCGGGAAATGCTTATACCATTAACGACAGTTTCCGTTCATATCCTAGCTATGTAGAGTCTCTGCAAGACTATGTTGCAGTGCTCAAGCAAGGCCATTTTGCAGGTGCATGGAAGAGTAATGCGCCAACCTATCAGGATGCAACAGCTGCCCTGACTGGTGTCTATGCGACAGATACCAGCTATAATGCTAAATTGAATTATATTATTGAAAAATACGATTTGACTCGCTTTGATTCACCACTCTATGAGTCTGGTGCTGGCTATATCGTTTACAATCCCTATCGTCAGCAATACACTACTCAAGATATCTTGGATGTCGATACTGCCTGGGCGAATAGATTTTAATTTAGAAAACAAAAAAGAGGGAGACCTCTTTTTATGTTTAATCGTAGATTTTAGGAGTATTTCATGGGAAAATTTAAAGATTTGCTTGACAAGCAAGAAATTATTATTTTAGACGGAGCCTTGGGTACAGAGTTGGAAAGCCTGGGTTATGATGTATCTGGTAAGCTTTGGTCCGCTCAATACCTATTAGACCAGCCTCAGATTATTCAAAATGTGCATGAAAGCTATGTGAGAGCTGGCAGTGATATCATCACTACGTCCAGTTATCAGGCCAGTATTCCAGCGTTTATAGAGGCAGGACTAACTCCTGAAAAGGGTTATGATCTTTTAAAAGAGACAGTCTTCTTAGCACAAAAGGCAATCGAAAATGTCTGGACAGGATTATCTCCTGAAGAGCAGAAACAGAGACCTTGTCCTCTAGTTGCAGGCTCGGTAGGGCCTTATGCTGCCTATTTAGCTGATGGTTCGGAGTATACGGGAAACTACCAGCTGAGTGAAGAAGAATATCGAGATTTTCATCGTCCGCGTATCCAAGCTTTACTAGAAGCTGGGAGTGACTTGCTGGTTATTGAAACGATTCCAAATGGAGCAGAAGCGGCAGCGCTCCTCCGACTTTTAGCTGAGGAATTTCCGCAGGCTGAGGCTTATTTGTCCTTTGTCGCTCAGTCGGAGAATGCCATATCAGATGGCACTAAGATTGAGGAATTAGGGAATTTGGCTCAAGAAAGCCCACAAGTCCTGGCAGTTGGTTTTAATTGTACAGCTCCACATTTAATCGCTCCATTATTAGATAGGCTTGGACAAGTGTGCAACAAACCTTTTCTGACCTATCCAAACTCTGGCGAAACTTATAATGGCTTGACCAAGACATGGCATGATGATCCAGAGCAGGAGCGGAGCTTGCTGGAAAATAGTAAACTTTGGCAAAATCAAGGTGTACGGCTTTTTGGTGGTTGCTGCCGAACGCGGCCAGAAGATATTGCTCAGTTAGCAAAAGGATTTAAGGGTTGAAAATAGATTTTCAATCCTTTTTTAGAAAATTTAAAAAGGTTCTCGAAAACGCTATCAAAAGAAAGAGCTTTGTGATATACTATACATAGTTTAAATTAATAGGAGAATTTTTTATGCCTGAATCGACATTTATCCCTAAAATTGAAGCAGCTTGCCGAAAGAAAGAAGCTTTGTTTGATACAAGCAAGGCTAAGTATGCCGTTCGTTCCATCTTTGCTGGAGCTTTCCTAACCTTTAGTACTGGGGCTGGAGCTATTGCGGCAGATTTGACAAATAAGATTGTTCCAGGAACTGGGCGTTTTCTCTTTCCTTTCATCTTTGCTTGGGGATTGGCTTACATTGTCTTTCTAAATGCAGAGTTAGTGACTTCCAACATGATGTTTCTGACTGCTGGTACCTTTTTGAAGAAGATTGACTGGAAAAAAGCCTTGATGATTTTGCTTTATTGTACCTTTTTCAATCTGATTGGCGCCTTGATTGCCGGCTGGCTCTTTGCTAACTCGGCTGCTTATGCGGGACTTAGCAAAGATAGTTTCATTTCAGGTGTTGTGCAGATGAAGCTTGCTCGCTCTAATGAGCTGATTCTGCTCGAGGGAGTCTTAGCCAATATCTTTGTTAATATTGCTATTCTTTCCTTCGTTTTGGTCAAGGATAGTACAGCTAAACTCTTCTTAGTTATATCAGCCATTTATATGTTCGTATTCCTGACTAACGAACACTTGGCTGCTAACTTTGCTTCCTTCGCTATCGTGAAATTCAGCTCAGCAGCAGCGGAAGTGCAAAATTTTGGTATTGGAAATATCCTACGTCACTGGGGCGTAACCTTTATCGGTAACCTCATCGGTGGTGGTCTACTCATAGGTTTGCCATACGCTTGGTTTAATAAGAAAGAAAGTAATTATGTGGACTAAAAAAAGGGTTTTCGAATCCTTTTTTTGATGTCTCCTTAAATAAATAGAACCCTATGGACAAATTTGATAACCTTTTGACATTGGCAAAACTTTCTAAACACGAACTATAAAATTATAACACAATTAAAAGTTCGTATTTATCTTCCAAATTGATTTACAAAACAATCAAAGTAATCTATAATAGGATGTAGGTTAATATGTTATAAAAGGAGATTTATGTAAAGAGTATAAAGATTTGGGAGATAGATTTCATATCCGTTACTATATAGAAATAAATAGTTATTTTCTATTAGATAATGATGATGTTAGCATGATTGCACGGACGCATTTTGTAGAATAGTAGATAACTAAGGGAGATGTTTACATATCACAAAAGTACAGCCAAGAATTCAAGGAACCCCTTGTTCGTTTACATGATTCATGTAAGCTATTCTCGGAATTAGTCAAAGAGTATGGCATCTCTAATCAGACGATTTATAAATGAATAAACCCCTGTGAAAAACCTGCTGGTCAGGATTCTATCAGTCTTTTCCTGCACCAAGTTCAAGAAATGCTTAAGGTACTGACCAAGATGAAGGAGGAGATAATGGAATAAAATCACAAGGATAAACCATGGTTTTTCAAACAATGGGATGATGGCTAAGGAAAAG
>NZ_JAJEPD010000042.1:0-1418 GCF_020729765.1 Streptococcus sanguinis
CTTCCTGAATCTGTCGAACCTTCATTTCCATATCCACGTTCTTCTTAGAGGTTGTATTGGTAATCCCTGCTACATTTCCAAGTCCAGTAATTGGACGAATATTTTTAAAGTGATGTGCTTCATCCACAAAGAGAAAATCAATTCCTAAGTTCTCAAAATCAATAAAACTATCACGATTAAAGCGTTGGAGTTCTTCCAATTGTTTCTCTAGACCACTTATTGATTGCTCTGCTTCTTTAACGGTATACTTATTTTCAGAATGTGTTTTAATCTCTCGTAGTTCATTGAGTTTATCCTCTATATAGTTCATCTGTCTTTCCTTACTGACAGGGATTTTTTCAAATTGAGAATCCCCAATGACAATGGCATCGTAATCTCCTGTAATAATACGAGAAACAAATTGTTTTCTTCTCGCCTTCACAAAATCTTTCTTAGTGGTCACAAAGACTTTTTTAGTAGGGAAAAATTTCATGATTTCTTGGCCAAACTGAGCAGACAAACTAGAGGGCACCACATACAAGGGCTTATGAACCATCCMCAACTCCTTTAATTTAAACCCAGCACCAAGCATGGTCAAGGTCTTTCCTGAACCTACCTCATGAGCTAATAAGGCTCTTTTTTCTTCTATAATTCTTTGAATGGCATTCTCTTGGTGAGGACGAAGACTGATGTTTTGTGCCAAGCCATCAATGACTAGATGGCTACCATCATACTCTCGACTAACCGTCCGATTATAAAGACGATTGTAACTTTCTTCAATGACTTGTTGGACTTCTGGATACTGTGAGACAAATTCTTGAAAGAGCTCTTGTAAATGCTGCTCTTTTGCTCTTAGAACAGAGGTTTTTTCCAAATCTGTGATGGTCTTTTTCTTTTCTCCTTCCGTAACAGTCATGGTAATCGTCKGTTGGTTCGAATTAAGTAAATTCTCAAAAATCTTTCTTCCTGTATCATAACGTGACCCACTAACTCCAAGACTACTATCTTTGGCACTTGGATAGCGATAAGCAAATGATGTCCTTAAATGAACCTGGCCATCGACAGGATTCACTTCAATGACTTGTTCAACATCTGGCAGATATTGAGTTTAAAATAGGGTCACGTTGGATTCCTCAATCCGTTTATGGTAAATTTGCCTTTGAATGTTTTACCAATCGTGAATTTGAATTGTCTTCGCCAGATGTTGAACAAGTCATTGAAGTGAATCCTGTCGATGGCCAGGTTCATTTAAGGACATCATTTGCTTATCGCTATCCAAGTGCCAAAGATAGTAGTCTTGGAGTTAGTGGGTCACGTTATGATACAGGAAGAAAGATTTTTGAGAATTTACTTAATTCGAACCAACCGACGATTACCATGACTGTTACGGAAGGAGAAAAGAAAAAGACCATCACAGATTTGGAAAAAACCTCTGTTCT
>NZ_JAJEPD010000043.1:0-82645 GCF_020729765.1 Streptococcus sanguinis
GTTCTTCTTCATCATCTTGGTTTAGCAGCCCAAACTGGCGGAGGAAAGAGTTTTGCTCTTCAAATGTTATTTTATCAATTACAAAATAAAGAACACAAATTCTATATATCAGATTCTAAACGTGCTGATTTGTATTATCTAGCTGAAAGACATTTAGAAGAAACATACTATGCTGACTTATATACTACATCTGAACTAATTAATCGATTTTATAATGACATGATTAAGCGACAAAAAGAACTAGAAAAATTTTTTATTAATAATCCTAATCGCGATTATCGACATGCTAACTTGCCAGCTTTAATCTTATGTATAGACGAATACGGAAGTTATGCAGAGTATTGCAAGCTTTTAGATAAAAAAGAAAGAGATAGAATTGAAATGCAACTATCTTCAATTGCTTTTTTGGGGAGACAGTTAGGCTGCTTTCTGTGGATTACCAGTCAACAAATTAATGCTAAAACATTGAAAACATCTACCTCTGAACAATTAGTTCTTAAAATTGTACTAGCTGAGAGTGACGAACAAACATACCGAACTTTGTTTAGTTCTAGTGTTAGCATACCAAAAGTGAAATTTAAGCCAGGACAAGGTGTATTTAGCTATCCAAGTATTGCTAGTATTGATAAGCCAAGATTTATTACATTACCACATTGCAAATTTTTAGAAGATACTGTTTCAATCATACAAGATTAAGATGTAATTTATTACATGAGAATCTTGTATGATTCGTGCGGAGACGCCGAGCATGGGCGTTCAGCTTAGAAAGCTGACTAGCGTTAAAGAATCAAAATTTACTATGTTTGCGTAGCAAGTGCGATAGCACTTGCACGCTTTTACTTGATAAAATTATAAACATCACACCGTRAGGTCTATTTAAAAACATGAAACATTCTCAGCAGTTAAAGTTAATGAAGCCTAAAATTTCAAATGACTATATTGTTAAATCATATAAGTATGGCTCAAATTTAGAAATTACAACCGCCAACGGTCTTATTTCAAATAGCATAAGAGTTCTACCAGATAAGAAATATTTAATCCTAGCAACTGGAGAAATTAGGGAAATGAATACTTCTGCAGAAACAAGATTAGACAATTTAAATTCAGTCAAACTAACGATGAAAAAATTAAGAAGACTAATTAGTTGTAATTTTGGTGGAGGTTCCAACCAACTGTGGATAACACTTACTTTTAAAGAACATATTACAGATACTTATCTTGCATATAAATCATTTGATAGATTTATAAAAAGGTTAAATAGAAAATATAAAAATTTACTTTACATAGCTATTATAGAACCACAAGCTAGTGGAAGATGGCATTTTCACGTATTATTAAAAGATACCACAGAAAATACATTATTTATTTCAAATAAAGAATTATCAAAATTATGGGGAAATGGTTTTACAAAAGTAAATCGACTACATGAGGGCGATAATATAGCTAATTATGTTATCTCTTATGTAAGTGATTTAGCATATGAAACAGATGTTACAAACAATAAAAAGAAGATTGCAAAAGGAGCTAGGCTCTATTTATATCCAAAAGGTTTACGAATATATAGGTCTAGTAGAAACGTAAATAGGCCTGTAGAAAAAACAGGTCTCAAAGGTGACTTGCTAGAAGAATATGAAATTTCTCATTTTCCTAATTATGTAAAAGAAACAACTCATAAAACAGAAAATGATAAAGAAATAAAAATAATTACAGAATACTATAATAATTGACAAGGAAACACCAATATGACCATTGAAATTCAAAAACTAAAAACAATTGAAGAATTACTAACTCTTTTAGTTTCGTTAGTAAAAGGACAAACCAACCATTCAGCAGGTATTATGACACAGAAAGAACTACTTGCCACCCTAAAAATTGCTCCCAATACTTTGAAATCGTGGGAAAATAAAGGTCTAAAACGGCTAGAACCTCCAATAGAGGGTACTAGAACAATATACTACAAAATTGATGATGTTATTTCATTTTTAACTCCATGACATGTTAATCTGTGCTAAAATAGTGTTATCACAAAGAAAAGTGAGGGTACTATTTAGCCTTTTGAATATCGAAAAGAAGGCACAATGAAAACTGAAATCATTATTCACAAAGATAAAAAAGTTATTAAAAAATTAAAATCAGATGGAAGTATTAGCTATACTCGAAAAGGAGTATATGTTGGTATTGATGAAAAAACAGACAAAAAGATTACTACTACTGTGACAGCTAAGACTTTAAAGAGTTTAGATAGAAAAGTTAAACAAGTAAAACTCGATTTTGAATATAATGGGGCAACCAAGAAAGAGCGGATTAATATTAACAATTTTGAAACTCTTGCTGAACTCTGGTTTGAGAGTTATAAACACTTGGTTTCATCACATAATACTATAAATAGAGTACGTGGCTATCTTGATACCTATATTATTCCGAAATTCGGAGATTACAAGCCTGAAATGATTGAACCAGCAGATATTCAAATCTGGATTAATCAGCTTGCTTCAAAAGCAAAATTTGTTGCTGAATCGGGGATAAAGCGAGCACCCAAAGGAAGCGCTAAAGATTTTGGGGCAATCGCTCACAAGTTAAGTGATATTTTTGATTTTGGAATGACTAACTTTAGCTTGGAAAAAAATCCAGCTTTAACAATAAAGATTCCTCCGAAACCAAAATCTAATAAAGTGSAAATCATGGTACTTCATGATGAAGAACTTACTAAATGGGTCAGTTATCTAAATACCTTATCTAGTTCACGTGCCGACCGTCGTTTTAAACTTATTTGCGATACGTTATTAGCTTCAGCACTACGGATTAATGAATTACTAGCTTTACATATTACTGATTTAGATTTTAAAACTAATGAAATTATTGTTAGTAAAACAGTCATGTGGAAAGCAGCTAATAAGAAGCTTGGTCTAAAAGGGAAAGTTATTTGTAAACAGACTCCCAAAACAGATTCTGGGAATCGGCGTGTGCCTGTACCAAAACAAATTTTAGACCAATTAAAAGCATTTCATGATGAAATGAATGAATACTTTGTAAAACAAAGTTTGCCAAAATCTGATTTAATTTTTCCAACTATTTACGGTAATTATATGTGTGATAGAAACGAACGTACAACTCTTAAAAAACGTTTATTTGCTCTTGGGCTCCCAGATTATGGCTTCCATTTATTCCGCCATACACATGCCTCTATGATGTTAAATGCAGGTGTAAATTGGAAAGAGTTACAAACTCGGATGGGGCATAAATCTATAAAAACTACTATGGATATCTATGCTGAACTAGCACCAAAGAAAAAGCTCGAAGCAGTTTCTATCTTCCTTGAGAAGATGGAGCAAATTGCAAGCTAGTCTGATGACTACCTTTTTGACTACCTTTCTAAAAATAAAAAATTAAAACATTTTATAAACGTTGATATAGCAACATTTATAGAAGATTGAAATAATTATTTTCAACCCTTACAGAAGTTAAGTAATTTATATAACAAAAATCCTTTGAAATCAACATTTCAAAGGATTTTTTCTTTTTGTTTCAAGCCCTAACTGAACAACGAATTTAATACTAGATCTCGAAAAGAATTATGCCTCCTCTTTCTGTCTGAGTTCAAAGAGATCTTCTACTTTCAGATTGAAGACTTGAGCAATTTTGAGAGCCATTTCCAGCGAAGGATTGTAGCGGTTATTTTCCAAGTGCAGAATTGTCTCGCGTCGCATGCCGATGCGGTCGGCTAGCTCCTGCTGGGTCATGCCCATGGATTCACGGACGGATTTTAGATTGGTGATAATCTTGCTTTCTCTAGCCATGGTTATCCTCTCCGTTCTGAGATAAGATAGACAACTGCAAAGATGCAAATCAAGGCAGCTATGCTAATAAAGATCTGGCCCATGTAAAGAGTGAGAGACCCCATGTATCCAATGATAACTGCTAGGATCATCAGTGCGCCTAGTAAAAAGACAAACATCAAGCTAGCTGCCTTAGCTAGATTAGCATAGAAACGTTCATCTGGAGTTTCCTTGACATTTTTCAAAGAGAAAAAACCAAATACAATCACTTCAATAACGAGACCAACTCCCAAAATCCATTCTTTAATGCCAGATCTTACGCTTGGGGTCGCAACCCAAATCCCTACTGTATAAAAAATGGTTGCTGCAAACAGAAGCATCGTGTACAGCTTAGCAGACAAGTCAAAAATAGTCTTTTCCTTACCTTTCTGACTCTTCCCCGGCCATGGTTTCATGTGTAGCCAGCCCCAAATAGCTATAATCTGACCTAATACTGAAATACCAACAATAATCAACTTGGGTCCCCAACTAAGATTAGAACCAAATAAAACAGTAAAATCAATAAAGAGAGCTGCGGCAATCATCGCAATGAGACCACCCGTTTTTTGACTATTTTTCATGATAGACTCCTTTCCTGGTGTTAGAAATATTTAACACTCTTTATGTTATAAATATATCACACAGCGATTTATAAATCAAGTATTTATGTGCTAAGGTGGCAATTATTTGAAAAAATTCTATAATAAAAGCCCTTGCCAGATAAATAACCAGCAAGGTCCTATGTTTTTATTGATTATTCAAGAATAGCAAAGTCCCTTATTCCATCTCTCTGAGATAGTTCAAAGCTTCGTTGAAGGTTTTGACAGGGACGATTTTCATTTTACTCTTGATTTTGATAGAAGCACGAAGTGCCTCATGGTAGTTAGAGCGCAACTTGGGATTGTACTGGGCAATATCGGCGTCAATAGTATCATCAGGAACAAAGAAAATCTCAGCGCCTGCCTTATCTGCAGCCATGACCTTCATCTCTATCCCGCCAATCCGGCCAACATTTCCCTTGTGGTCAATCGTTCCAGTACCAGCAATAGCTTTTCCTTTGGTAATGTCTTCAGACACGAGCTGATTGTACAGCTCCAAACTGAACATGAGTCCACCAGAGGGACCTGCTACACCGTTGCTCTTAAACTTCGTCAGAGGATTCATGGCAACACTGGCTTTAGAACCCAATGCAATCCCCAAACCAGGCTTACCAGTTGTCTCATCCACAATCACAGGACCGCTAGCCAAACCGATTACACCATTACGGCTGTACTCAATTGATACCACATCGCCAACTGGCCGCTGCTCCGTCTGATCGACAATATCGTATGGGCTAGTGTAACTCTGATTGTCAATCTTTAAAATCACATCACCTTTCTGCAGCTCCTGAGCTAACGGCGTCTCTTGGCTGACAGCATCCACAAAAATCTCTTTATGTCTAATCTCAACAGTACGACCAGCTGCTTGATAAGCTACCTGCAAGGCATTGAGATGGGAAGACCCCATAGTGCTGTTCTCTCGCTCTTCCCGTCCCTTCTCCTTATCAAAATAGTTTTCAGGTACAGAGACATACTCTGTTTCCAGCCTGTAATTAGGCAGCAAAGTCAAAAAGAGACTGAACACTCGGGCATCGGAAACACCGACAGCCATGACATAGATTTGACCTTTTCCTTGACTAGTTCCTCCTTGAACTTGGACAAAGTCTTTGGCATTCAAAGCCGGTCTCAAGGTCTCCACTTGATAAGGCAGGGGGATAAAGCCAATCCCAGTTAGCACCAAAGCAGTTATTAAAATTCTTGTTACGGATTTCATATCCTTCCTCTTGTTTCTATAAAGTTATTGTCTGGACTTTCGACTTCCTGAATTAATCACCAAAATCCACCACCTCTGTGTCATTTTCCATCAGGGCGTTGGCAAAAACAGTCCGCACAGCCAGAACAAATACACAGTAAAAGCTACTGAAAACCAGGACAGGAATCATCTGGATCAGACCAAGTAACTCATCTAGCTCACCCAGCAAGGGACCAATATACTGCCTTATCAGATCCATCAGGAGATGAGTCCCCAAGCCAATCAGCCCACCAAAAGAAGCTAGAAAAAAGCTGAGCAGAACATAACGACCTCTGCGCTCCTTCATCAGCAGGACTGACTTTCTCAAACAGCCATAAAAAGAAAGCGGCTTGGCCAGATTGTCTCTTGAGCTAGTATCCTGAATGATATAAGACAGCAAAAAGAAGTGCGAATCAACCAGATAAGTGAAGAGCAGGTAAAAGACCATGAACAAGAAAGGAAAAAGAAACTGGAAAATCACAATGGCCTCTGGACTTACTGCTCTCCGATAAAAGGCAAAGAGACTAGCCACCCCAAGATTGATCCCGATTGCCGACCAACCCATGTACAGAATCAGAACCTGGACTGCACTGACAATGAAGGAATAAAAGAGGCGAGTAAGCAAGCCATCTGAGATACTGTACCAAACCGCATAGCCAAAATAGAGCTTAACCATCTGCGGATTTCGTATCACTGTCAAGGCAAATTTATTGACGTAAGCAAAACCGAAGGCAATTATAAATGCTAAACAAGTCAAGACTAAAATGGACCGGTAAGACCAACTCGAAACCAGCGGAAAAAGAAACCAGCCCAGCACTGCAAGCGGGATTCCGACCAGCAAAAGGCCTTTCAGCCAGACAAAATAATATTCTGTAACAAAAATCCAAGCTTCTCTGAAAACCCTTGTTACTTTTACATCATTCATCGTTCATTATCCTAAATCCTAAAACCCTTTCTAATTTTTTCATAAATATTAATCTCCAAAATTAACTATTTCCCGATCATAAGACATCAGGATGTCAGCCATAACCGAGCGGGCTGCCAAGGCATAAATCAGCAAAAAGCCATTTATCATACTAACAATCATTCCCACAATATTAGACACACCAGCACTAAAAAGTAAACTCAAAACTTCTATTAGACCCAATACTACAGGAATAAGCTTTAAGACAAGCTCTACCAGTAAGTAACGCCCCCTCTGACCATTCATACGAGAAAAAGACTTGCCCAAGCTGCCAAAAGCTGACAGAGGACGCAAGAGGTTATCAGAGGAGTTGGTATCTTGAATAATATAGGGCAACAAGAAGAAGTGAGAGACGATAAAATAACTGTAAAACAAATGGAATACCAAGTTAAACATTGGTGCTATTAAAAAAAGCAGGAAGAGCATGCTAGCTATCTTCTCTTGATTTTTTGCAACCCAAATCATCCAAGTTCCCATATTCTCTCGAAAATTTGCATCTGACATCAAGACATTATAGAAGTATACAAAAAGAAGTAACATAGCCAAGAAAAACATGAATACGTAAATAGACACAGAAAGTAAACGCCCAAAAAAGCCATCAGAAATACTGTAGCCAACAGCTCTCCAGAAGTTTCTTCGCACCATCTGCGGATTACGAACCATAGTCAAGGAAAACTTATGGATATAAGCAATCACAAAAGAACATAGAAATCCCAGCAGAATTATACTTGGAAGAAATGTAGAAGTCAATGGAGAAAAAAATAGAATTAACAGCCCCAGAATAAAAAACGGCAGTTGAATGATAGCAAGCCCTGCTGTCCATACAAAAAAGTAATCAACAGTCAGTCCCCAGGCTTCCTTTAACACATCGCTTACATCAAACTTTCTTTTCATAAATCCCCTAATTAAGTCATTTTTCGCCATAAAAGACGATGTAGATGTCGCAGAAGCAATTTTTTTCTAGTCCCATGAAGATGATTAAGAATTTTTAGAGCCCCAGAGAGCAAGAAAAACCCCGTCAGTCGCCTCTCCAAAAGAAATTCTTTCTATAATAAAGCAAGCTGAGACACGATTGTCCCAGCCTCCTTAACCTTTTTTCAAAAAATTTCGAATACGAATCATAATCTTGCTTGACCAAGTTTTGTCAGATGCGTATCTTACATTGATAGCAGCCATGCTCTTACCATTGTAGAACTGACCGCCAGGCTTGAGATAGTGCTCGCTAAGATAGCGGGCAACGGTATCTATACCATCGTCAAATGTTGCGAAATTTCCTGCACTGGAAAAAGGACTGGAGTCATAAGCCATGAAACCAAACAGGTTGTGCTTGGCCTGAGCAATCTGACTGCGGCCGTAATCCGATTCGTGAATAGCCAGCCCTACGAGAAAAATTGCATTAACTCCATGATCTTTCTCTGCTTTTTTGAAAGCTTTTCCCAATCCAGCCATCGGTGTGCCAGCCAGGCGACTATCAATGAAATCGGCTGACACTGTGCTTGGCACTGTTACATCTTCTGAAAAAACGACTGCTCCTGTTTTCTTGGCCTGAAACTGATCTGACACCTGAACTAAAGACGGATCCAGACTGGCCTTTTCATTTGCCGCTAGGCGGCTGACAGGCAGCACACTGCCTGAAAGGACAGTAGCTGTCGCTAATGCTATGATAACTTTTTTCTTCCTAAACATTTTTTTATCCATTTCTATTGTCGCTTTTGGTTTCCTAGATTCCTCCCCAGAAATATAGGATGACCGCCATGATACTCATAGCAGGACCAAAAGGGACTTCTTCTTTCAACTTAAATTTGAATTTCTTAAAGATGGTTGCGATTAAGAGAATCGCTCCAGCTACAAAGAAAGAACCATATCCCAAAATCAGCGTATTCAAGGGGCTAAACCAACTGCTCAGAGCAGCTAAGTAGAGAATATCTCCCATCCCGAAGGCCTCTTTCTTGTAATAAGCCTTGGCCCCAAAATAAATGAGAGAGTAGAGACCAGCGCCGACTAGCAGCGAAAGGAGCAGGCCCCAATTAAACTCATTGGTAAAAAGCGTAACAGCCATACGGCCCAGCCAGAAAACCAGCAGAACCGAGTCCGAGATGTACTGAGTATCAAAATCGATATAGCCGATAATGAGACAAAGCGACACCAGGAGACAGGCTGAAACAACCATCCATGGCCCCTGATTCTGAAAGATCAGATAAGAGGCTAGCCAGAGCAGACCCGTCAGGAGCTCCACAATGAGATAGCGCGGTGAAATCGGCTCCTTGCAGTGCTTACATTTAAAGCCCTGCATGATAATCGACACAACCGGAATCAGCTCCACCGAAGTCAAGACATGACCGCAGGACGGGCACATAGACCGACCTTTGGCAATGCTCTTTTCCAGCGGAACACGGTAGATGACGACATTGAAAAAGCTCCCAAATACGACACCTAATATAAATACTAAACTTGCAATCATAATTTTTCCCTTTTTATACTCTTTGAAAATCTCAGATGACGGTGTCAAACTTCGACTTCCCTTGAATATCACTTAGATGCCAGAATGATGGATACTTGCCCCTCCTCCAAACTTAATGAAAATACCATATCTGTTTCTGTATTGTTTTGAATGGTCAATTCGGTCAAACCTTCAGCCGGCGTTCCGATGTTGAAATACTGTCCTCGATAGGAAATAACATTGGTCCGTGAAAAGGCGAGCTGCTGAATGGCATCTATAATCTGCTCAGCACCCTGACCGTAAACTTCTTTATCATCCTTGCTCTTGACTGGCAGGTAGCCGGACTCTGCATTCAAAGCGCCTAGCAACTCTGAGATAGACTTGGTCTCGCCAGGAGCCAAGTAAACATTCTGCAGCTTGTAAAAGGCTGTCTTCATGTTTTGAGCTTGGGCAGCGTTGGTCGGCAGCGGTACTTCCTTACGCTCTATAAAGTGCGTATATTGGCTCAGAAGCTCACTTTGATCTTCTGCTTCAACAGGCGTACTCTCAACCTTGACATCATCAAATTTACCAGTCTTGGCAATCTCCTCAGATGCTTGGATAAAAGCAGCAGGGTCAATCTTATAGCCATTAGACTTGTCTCCCACCTTTACGTTAGACTCGCCGTCCATGACCAGATGATTGGTCGTTGGAAGCTGACTGAGAACATCAGGATGGGCAGCTAAGACATCGTTTAAAGGTCTAAGCCAAAAAAGACGGTTAGGATAGATGGAAATCTGCAGGTTTTCCTTGGTATCGAAAAACGGTGTAAACTTATCCCAAACTGTCTTAGCTGAGATATTATCCAGCCGCTTGAGCTCTTCTTCTGTGAAATAGCTCAGTCCTAAAAATCGCATATCTACAGAGAAGTGTTGCCCCGTAGACAACTGAAATGTAGCCTTATAGGGCAGTTCTCTGTAAACTTCAATCTCAGCTTCGCTCCGAGAGCGAACCTTCATAGAGGGACGGCCATTGATACTCAGGTCAATCGTTGGATTAAAGACAAAAATGACATAAAATAAACTACCCAGCAGAAAGGCAGCAAGTGTCGCTGCTGGAAGTAGTTTTTGATATTTTGATGAAACCTTTCTTTTTCTTCTTGACATGAATCTCATCCCAACCTTATACTACGCATTCAGCTAAGCGGATAAGGAATTTACGGTCAATACGGCGAAGAAAATCAATGATGTCATCAGAAACAGTATCTCCGGCATTCAGGATAACTCCTCCATCTGCATTAACAAGATCTTTTTGCAGTGTTTTGCCTACCAGAAGACGTTTTTGCTGATCGATAAAGTCATTAACAGCTTTCTTTGCTGCAGAGTCTTCCTCAGCAACTGGCGCTGTACTGATAGTTGTTTCAACTTCCTCAGCAGGGGCTGCCAATACTTCTTCCAAAGCAGCATCCAGACTCAGCGCTGCATCTGTTTCTTCAACTTCTTCTTCAGTTGGAGCTGTTGTTTCTTGTACCAAGTCTTGGACTTCTGGCTCTTCTGCTGTCTCTACGACCGCTTCAGAAAACTCCAAGTCAGAAGCAGCAGCACCCAGACCTACAGCAGCCAAGGCCTCTGTCAAATCTGTCGTAACTTCTTCTGTTACATCTGCTTTTTCATCTACAACTGGCTCGAATACAGGTGCTTCAGCAACTACTTCCTCAATTTTTTCGGCAGGTTTTGCAGCTTCAGTCTCATGGAGCAGATCTGCTGCAGCCAGACGGCCCATCTCTACATCTGCTTCAAGATGAGGAGCTGTCTTTTTTTCATCATTAAGGATGATATACTCTTTACCAATCATCAAGATGCGTGATTTAGGAATCTGAATTTCCTCGCTGGCATCTTCTGAATTAACCACCAAGTAACCAATTTCATTCTTTTCATCAATATGATAGTCAACAACAGTTCCCACCTTGTTTCCATCAATTGTGATGACAATTTCGTCAAAGACGCTACCCTGCTTGTCGTTTAAGACCTTCAGATCGGCCTCTTCCAGCTCTTGAAAGACTGAGCTGTTTTCTACCATGACCGCAAAGTCACCGATGCCTTGGATGTTCTTGCTAGACAGCAAGGCAAAAGGCTGTTCAGACTGCTTTGACTTAATAACAAAAGTCAGATTGACCCCCTCGTCAACAAAGACTTCATGGACTTCACCCAGTCCCATCCCTTTTTCAATCTCAATGACAACGGTCCCTGTGATTGTTTTACAACTTTTCATAATTTCCCCTAAAACCCTTCTAATTGATTACAATCAATTGTATGTTTATATAGTATTAATTTTTCACGATTTTGTCCAGCATGTTGAACGCTTCTTGACGAAGATTTTGATCTGAGCTGCCTTGGACAATTTCTTTCAGATAGCTCTCAGCTTCTTGAACTGCATTAGAAGCCAATAATTCCTGACTTTCCAGTAGGAGGAATTGGAAATAGACTTCTTTATCTCCCGCAGTTGCTGCAGCTGGACTTGCTTCTGCTGCTTCCTCAGCCTTGAGGATATCAGTGATTTTCTGAAGCAAATCTTCTTCTGTTTCATCTACAGCTGGAACGACTGGAGCTGCTTTGATTTGTGCCTCCTCAGCTTTGAGGATATCAGCAATTCCCTTGAGCAGGTCTTCTTCTGTCTCATCTGCAACTGCTTCTTGGATAGGCTCAGCCTGTGTCCAAAGAGCATCTTCAGAAACTGATTGAACAACCGCTGGTTCAGCAGCTTCTTCAAATTCAAACGTTTCTGCAGCAGGTTCGAAGCTGCTTTCTTCCTCCCAAGCCTCTGCCACTTCAGCAGTCAAATCTTCCTCTTCAGATCCCAACAAATCATGCTGAATCTGGCTGAGAATATCTTGATAACCCTGAATATCAGCACGATCACGGCTAACCATAGACTCTTCAGTAGCAGAAAATTCTGGCTCTGCAGCTGCTTGACTGAAGGCGGAATCCATTTTAGCTTGTGGCTCAGTGTCTGAGTCAGCAAAGAAGAGAGATTCTAAGCTATTTGCTGCTCTCGACTCTTCTGCTCTAACTGGCTTGATATCTCCCGTAGCAGCAAAAACATCTTCCAGGCTGTTGCCTACTTCTTCTGCCACTGGCTGCTGAGTTTGTTCTTGCTCAGTGAAGAATTCTTCCTCATCTTGAGAAACAACACCTGTCACCTCAACTGCTTGCGGTCTGAAGTTGCCATAGCTAGACTCAGTATAGGACATCGGTCTGATCTTAGACAGAACAGCTGTCTCAAAGGCTGGATCATCTATATCTGTATAGCCTTGATTTCCGGCTGCATTTGCTTCCGTAGGCTGAATCAGAGAGTTGGCCACCTTAACCTTAGTAGAACCCTTGCGGTGATGAAGCAGGGACTGCAAAAATTCATCATTGGCCTTTTGTGCGCTGTGGTCCATACCCACCATGCCGACCTCAGCTGCCGCTAGCTGACTGTTTGGCTCGTACTCTCCAAATGCAGGAGCTGTAGCCAAGTTATCAACAGGGTAGAGAGGTTTTACTTTCTCAAATCTTGTCATATCCTTTTTGATAGAACGGTCTGCTAGGGTGCGACCAGAAGCAGATACTCTCTGCCTTGCCGGACTTTCCTCAGCCTGAACCCTTTCTTTACTTTCCTTTCTCATCCTACCGGTTGAAGCATTGGAAAAGTTCAAATCTCTAGCAGATGACAAGCCTGCGCTCGTCGCTTCCACTTTTTTGCGTGAGCTCTTGGCGTGCTTCTGGCTTCTGCTTCGCGCAGAAGCAGTTGCTCTCTTCTTGACTGGAGCTAGCTCCTGTGAAAAGAGCAGCACCATATAGACAGCCAAGGCCAAGGCACAGAGCCCAACAAAGGCTATGCCGGGAACTTGTTGAAAGAGGAATGGAGCACCAATCGCAAATAGCATGACCCATACTACGAGAAAAAGGCGCTTTATTAATGAAATCCTAGAAACAAATAAAATGCTAATCGTATGCAGCGCTATAAGCCCTGCTCCAAAAGGTAAAAAATATGCCATTTGAATATTTTCGACACCCCCCACTTTCTAAATGATATTAAACTTTTTCAATGCAAAACCAGTCTTGATTTTGTTTTTCCATAAACTCCATTAAAACCCAAAATAGACTCGGGCGTCTATTCTGAGTTTGCTTGTATTATACTTCAAATATCTCTATGTTTTAGTTTACTATAAATGCACCGTGAATACTAGTCTAATAACTTGGTTTTTAGCATTTTTTTAAGAAAAATTTACTCATGCTCTTGAAATTTTAAACCATAGACTTATTTGGTATTTTTTCAAAGTATTTTAGCTAACTACCAAGTTATTCACAGATAGGTTATCCAGCTTCATAGTCGTTTCAGGGCTTTCTCCGCTTGGAGTTTCGAAGTAGTAACCCACAATAGTCATTGGATAACTGAATCCTGGAATGTTTTCAGGATCGAAGCTAACTTCGCGCCAGCCAGTCCAGCTGTTGGGACGAATGACGTGAAGATAAATCTTCTGCCCACTGGCATTCTTGACAATCAAGCCAATCTTGCCCTGCCATTGATTAGACAGAGATAGAGAGAAGCTGATAGCATCCGGCTTATTGTTCAAGGATACATACGGTGCTGCAAATTCCATTTCATACATAGTAGATGATTTTGTTGCTGGAATCTTAACCACATTGGAACCTGAACCCTCTAAGAAGTCCGTATTGTCAACTGTCACATCGTACTGATTGCTGCCGCCTGACTGAGTCAGCTTCAGTGGTGATTCGAAGCGGTAGATAGTTGATGAATTGTAATAAGCTGACAGACCATCATTCCGGCTAGACTGAGTGCTAAGCTGCTCCAGATAAGACGGAGCCAGATTGGTACTGTTGTTAGCATTCGCGCTGCTAGTTGTATTGGTTGTTGCGGCCCCCAAACTGCCCTTATTGCCGGTTGCATCTGTGCCGCCACCAGCTGTCGTTACAGATATAGAGCCTGCCTGCCAAGTCGGAATAGCAAATGGAGACTCCCAGTTAGCAAACTGAATCGGTGTCTTATCGACATTACTCTCTAGAGTCACATAGCGCTCGACGTCTTTAACCTGATAGAAACGTAGCTTGATTTTACCGCTGGTTAGATCAGGGTTTTTGTTTTCCTCCGTGCTAGACAGGCTTTTCTTTCCGCCCAATTCCAGTTCGCTGGAAACGATTTTTTGTTGATTGCCATCAATCAATTCCAACAATTTCAGAACCTGTGTATAAGTTCCTTCGAACTCAATGTCCGCTGTCATCTGCGTGATGTTAGTATTATTGGCCGTTCCGTTCCCTGGTGTTGCTGTATTAGCTGCAGTTGTTGTTGCAGTATTGGCATCTGATGAAGAGCTGCTACTAGATGAAGATGAAGACGATGTACCAGACGAACTAGAGGTCGTACTGGATGAAGAAGACGTCTCATTCGAGCTTGAGCTGCCAGTCGTATCAGAAGAGTTGGAGTTTTGCCCCTTGGACGAAGTCGCAGCCAATCCCTCCTGCTGGAGTTCTAACTCTGTGCTCTCAGTGTAGTTGACAGACTTGAATTTAATACCGCTTTCGTTGACCAACTTGTCAATCAGGAAGATGAACTCCCCTTGATTGGTCGTACCATAGTATTTCTTAGCCTGATCCAGAGTCTTAGCATTCAAAGTTTGGAGCTGCTTGGTAAGAGACTTTCTCTGACTAATCTTGGCATTTTTGCCTTCCAACTCTGTCGAGATAGTTGCATGCTCTTCAGCTAACTGCGCCATCCGTGTATAAGAATTTGTTACCAGATACCCTCCACCAGCAAGGACCGCTACTCCTCCGACACAGGCTAACAATTTCTTGTCACGCTCATTTAAATTACTCAGGATTTTTTTCTTTTCTTTCTCATTTTTGCTCTTCATTGAAATCTACATCCTTCGTCAAAATTTTAATGTTAAACTTGTACACTGTATTGTTATCCTTTTCCTCGCGAGTAATGTTATCCACAAAAATATGGTTAAACTTCTCAGACTTACGAAGCTCTTCCTCAAACTTAGCGATAGAAAGATGCTCTTGAGACGAACCATTGATTTCTACATTGTCGTTATTAATCTTGATATCGTCAAAGACCAGGTTCCGTGTCACGTTTTTATTAAGGAAGTCCATAAAGGCTTTGTTTACTCGATGCAGGCGGCGGAAGTCGCCTTCTAGGCTGGTAAAGAGAAGTTCGTCATTCTTGACCGTAACAATCTTATCTTCAGTCTCAGAGACTGCCTTCAGCTCTTGAGCCATTTCTGGACTCTTGAGCGTCTGCTCCGCACGGTCAATCTCGCCTTGGAGGTGCATAGCGCTAAACTGGAAGAAGCCAATCAGCACAATCATAATCGCTGCAATACCAGCAAAAGCGGAAATAGCAGCAAGTTTTAGTGGACTAGCTTTAGCCGGTGCCACATAATATTTTGAAAAGTAGTTTAAATCTCTCCGCATTAGTTCGCTCTCCTAATCAACATGGCTGTAGCCGGAATGAACTCCGCATTAAACTCGGCTGAACCTTCCCACAGTACATTCTCATAATCTACATTATCAATTGAGATGAATTCCCGATTCATGCTCTGCTTCAGAATAGCTGCTAACTGCCAGCAGATATCTTGGTCACCAAAGACGTAGAAACTGTCAATGTTGAGACCAGTTGACCCGCTAAAGAAGTTTTCAGTATTGAGAATGTGGTTCTTAGCATCAGCCACCCACTCATCCAAGGCCCGCTTCAAGAGACCTGTATCCAGATCATCTGAAGCCACTGCTGGAAGCTTTTGCAGCAGACTAGCATCGTCTGCATAGCTCAGGATGTCCTTGTAGCCACGGTTGAGATAGTTGCTGGTCACAAACTTGCCTTCTGAGTAGAGATAGACACCGATGAAGCTCTTGCTCAGATGTACCATGCCGACATTTTCCTTGGTCAGCTTCTTGGCACGATTGTTAACCGCCTGTACGCGTTCCAGCCATTTTTCAAAGGTATTAGACTGAAGGTCAAAGACATAGGGTGTCAGCTTCAAATTCTCAGCCAAGCCCAGATATTGCTCTACCACGCCTTTTGGCACAGCATAGACCATGAGTGAGCGAGTATCTTCATCAAGCGGAAAAGCTGAATTAGACTCTTGCTCTTGGAACTGGATAACATAAGAAGTCGGATCAATATCCAGATATTGCTGGAGCTCGTAAGATACCAAGCCCTCAATATCCTCATCATTCTGCACACTAGCGGCTACATCAACCGAACGGGCGATAATATTCGTATTGCCCAGAGCAAAGAAAGCGTACTTAGCAGTGATAGCATGCTGCTCCATCAGGTCGCTGATAATATTTTTGAGAGTAATCGGGTCGATAATCTCACTATTCAGTACAACACCTTCTGGCAGATTGGCAGATGCCATCTTGATAATCTCCAGCTCATTGCGCTTCTGTCTAGCAACAACCAGATAGACTGATTCGTCAGTGAAGTCAATGGCCATCAGATTGCCCTTGATTGGTTTACCAAACATAGTGTAAGGTGCATGCATTCTAGTGACCGGTTGGCTCGCCGCACCGCTGCCTTTCTTAGCAAAGAGCGAGCGATTACCAGACTTAGCAGGCATATCATCACTGCCACTATTCTTAGAAAAGAGCGGCTTGTTGAGCTTGGTTAAGAAGCTCCCTTTTGCTGTTGACTTTTCCTCATCGTCAAAGTCTTCTTGACGATCTGACTTGATCTGAACTCCTTGAATAGATAAGTGTTCTTTATGTTTCCCTTTTGATGAGAAGAGCGGTTTATTTAATTTTCCTAAAAATGAGCCTTTTTTCTCATTATCTTCTTCGTCCAGAGCTCTTCTGCGCCCCTTGGACGAAAACATATTTTTTGCCATAATCTCCTAATCTCCCTTATTTTTCCTAAAAACTATTTCCCTATTGGCTCGCCTTATACTTATCGCGGAAGTATTCAGCAAGTTTTTGTATATTGCTGTTATTCAGACTTTCAGTATAAACTGCAAACTCATTAATGTAAGTATTGCCACCAAAGATAATCTGACCACTACTAATATTATGGGTTACACCGCCTCTGTTTAGTGCAACTGTTTTATTATAGACTGATTGTCCATTGATAAAAATTTCAACACCTAAAGCGCCATTCTTCGCAGCACTGCGCACTTGTATAGAATTATCATTACTATAGTCTAACTTAACATTTTGTATATATTCCTGACCACCGTTATTAGCTGTAGTTGTATCTACTGTTTTAATAGCAATTCTACCATCGTTTTCCAGATTAATCCCCCAAGTCAGAGTATTATCCAACTTATAAGTTAGAAGCGGTCCAGTCTGCTGACGATTCCCAATCAATACAGAAGTCGTATAGCCATTATTAAAATTATGATTACTAAACTGCATCGTACGGCCATCAAGTGCTATTAACTGGCGGGTCTGGTTAATTGCAGGCTCTTTATAATTCAGAACAGGGATGGTCGCACCATAAACAACATCATTAAAATAATCTCTTACTTCTGTATTAGTATGTGACTGATTATCCGTTGGTATAAGCGAGGTAGTATTTCCATTCTTAAGCAGAGCCAAGTCGGCATCTGTATGAAGACGCACGTTCTGTGTAACTGGCAGACCCATAATCCAGATACGGTCTGCTTCCTGATAATTTCCTACCCGTCCATAAGAGTTAATGGCTCGAGCAGCAAAAGTCAGGTACTTCCCTCTCATATCATCTGTAATATGTATCCCGGTTTCTAACTTTGATAATTGTTTAAAATCTGTCGGCATTTCTGGAAAAAGCGTCTGAGATATAGTGCCGTCACCTTTTTGGCCTATCGTTCCCACTGGGACAATGCCAGACACCCCTTGTCCTATAGCACGATCACTTAGAAACCATCCAGATTCTGTGTAAATCCTAGTCTTACTCTTTTTCTTACTATCAGCTATATCTACTTTGCCGCCGGGAGTCGTTATCCCCATACCAGCATAATAATACCTTTTCCCACTAGGGATAGTAACCTTCATATCAGGAAGTCCCAGCGGGGTTTCGATTGCATTAGCAGCAAAAAGATGGATTTTTTTGATTCTATCATTATAAGACAGATTTGTACCTTTTACATCAATACTCTGCTTGGTTCCATTACCGATTTGGTAAGTAAAGGTTTCAATATCTGTTCCTGTGCCTTCGTGTTTCTTGCTTTCAGCCAGTTGTTTCTCGAAAGACTCCTGAATATCAAAGTTGATAGCATTCTGACTTCGCTGACGGAGAATATTATTAAAACTCCCAGAAAAGAAGGTCAAGAACCCTGCCGCAATAACTCCAATCAGAATCAGAGAAACCAAGACTTCGACCAGTGTAATCCCTCTGTGTCTCTTTAATCTTTTCATCTCTGCTCCCTTCTACGGCCCTGATACAAACCACAAATCTTGCTGAATCTGCTTTTTAATGTCAGAAAAGGTCTTTTGCAAAGCTTCTTCATTCGTAGCTGATACATATTTAGTCTCCATACCACCCTCGCCAATCCTATCTGTCAAGCTTTGACCATAAGCGATTTCATGGTCCACACCAGAAAAACCAATCACATTGACCCGCTTAATACCAAGGCCAAATTTTTTAGACACTTCTCCAGCATAAGCAATAGAGTTTTCACGCGTTATGGAATCTCTAGAATACAAATCATAGCCCAGACGACTGTACTCATACCCTAAAGTTGGGGACAGATCATAAATAGGATTGTTAAAAGTTACACGACCAGCTCCCTGGCTAAGATCTACTCTATTGCCAGCGTACAACGCCCTTGAATCTACTAAATAAGCATTAGGTATGCCATCTGTCAATAGAACTATATATTTAAGCTGAGCTGGTTGAGACTGCAGACTAATCATCCCATAGCGAAGTCCATCCCCTGGATTTGTAACACCATCCGGTTTTAAATTTTCACGTTTAGTTATGGTGGATATAATAGTATTTGTACCGTTATCTAAATTAGAAAAATTTTGTTGAATATATTTTCCTGAAGTAGARAAGCCCGCTAAGTTCACACTAATATTCCCAATTTCCGCAAGGTCCTTGATCATGATTACGGATTTCTTTCGAAGAATATCCATACGACTCTCATTACCAGTTTTTTCAACATTTCTTCCCTGCAAATCCCAATCCATGGAACCAGATGTATCAAATACAAAAGAAACAGCAATATTCATCTGCCCTTGAATAGGATCAGTTCGATAAGCAATAGCAATCCCTTTCTTGCCTTTAGCAACTTTAGAGAAGACCTGCTTAGTATTAAGAGCTGATATAGCTGTATCAATAGACAACTTATTGTTAGTATCTGGATATTTACCAGACAGGTTATAACTAATCAAGCGATTGTCTTGATAGGCACCTTCTGTCTTAAACTCCAAGTCCAACTTCATATTATAGAGAGATTTGGTTCCCAGCTCGCTGACATCCCAGTCCTGATTTTTCTTGTTCCAAACATAGTTCAGAACCTTCTTGCCATCCGCAGATAGGCCAATGTAGCTCCATTCCCTAGTTAGTCCTTGCTTGGAACCTTTGAACTTGCTGTCATCCAAGACAAAGATTGAGGTTGCCTTACCAACGGTTCGATCCACATACTGCATGGAGGTTCGCATTTCCGCTTGGATACTCGCTTCACGCTCGATCAATTCTCGGCTGGAAAACATGGTGTTAAATATAACACCAATGATGAGTGCTATCATACTCATCAACATGATAGCCATAATCATCTCGACCAGGGTAAAACCTTTTTGTATTTGTTTCATCATTCCTACCTAAATTATTTTTACTTCTGCGCCGATCTCAAATGTCCTTCTTCTGAGCGAATTCCTTTTGTGTCAAAGTTAAAGGTTACAATATGCTCATAATAGTCATTACTGCCAGCTAATTTTGACTTCGATTTAATCGTGATATTATAATTTTCAGGACCAGTCAGGCCATCTACAAGCTGTCCATTCATCTCGATTTCTGCCACACTGCCATCTTTGAAGGTATGGGTTGACTTAATTGGCTCTGTTGAAGGATCCACGTTATGGGCCCGCTTGTCAAACTCTGCATAAATCGATGATGGATTGCCGTCAACAGGGTCTAGATAGGCACCCCATGCCAACTGTGTACCGGAAGTCGCTGTGTACTTAGCTTTGAGATAGCTATACATGCGCTGAGTCTGCGTTTGTCCAGTATCGACAATGGAAGCTAGAATCCCAATCATAGCTACCAGCAGCACAATGGTTACAATGACCATAGGCAAGGTTGATCCCTGTCTTTTTTTCCCTTTCATTATAGTATTCTCCTAATATTTCTACTTTTGATATTACCAAAGTAGTTGTCACAGCCTGACAACTACTTTGGTAATATCCGACTGCTTTAGCAGTCGGAGTAGAGAAATCGTCTCTTTTACATATTGTTAGTTCAATAATTAACTATTAGCTGTTGTACGAGACTTCCAATCATAAGTCCATTTCTTATAATTAGCATCTGAAGTCGTTTTCCCTGCTGGAATAAACTCTGATACCAACTTACCACCGTCAATCTTGTGTGCTGGATTCTTATCGTTTTTAGCCAAAGCGGAAGCCAAATCACTTTCTTGTTTAGCATTCTTAGAAATATAAGGAGCTAACTGATTAAGACTCTCCAGTTTAGTTTCTTCTGGATTTTCTTGACTACCAACAAAGGATTGTACCGCTGACATTAGCTCACGATGTTCGGATTGAATACGGGTCTTGCGAGCATTGTCCTGGAAAGAAGTGAGGGAAGGAATTGCCACAGCTGCGATGATGGCAATAATGATAATGACCACGATCAACTCAACTAAGGTAAAACCTTTACCTTTTTTCTTCAAATCCTGACGAAACTTTTGCAACCTGCTTAACATCCTATGATATCTCTCCTAATTCTTTTTCATAATTATATCGAAATAACTATCCAAATATCTTACTCAGATAATTTGATGATTAATTAATTGTGACCGCCTTGTGCATTAGTTGCGGTTGTTTGAGCTTTCCAATCATAAGTCCATTGTTTGTAGTTAGGATCGGAATTCGTTTTTCCTGCTGGAATAAACTCTGATATCAGCTTACCTCCATCAATCTTGTGAGCTGATGCAGTGCCATTTTTAGCCAAAGCAGAAGCTAAACTACCTTCTTGTTTAGCATTTTTAGAAATATAAGGGGCTAACTGGTCAAGACTAGTAAGGCTCGCATTTTCAGGATCATCTTGGCTTCCAATAAAGGATTGAACTGCTGAAACCAACTCACGGTGTTCTGATTGAATACGGCTCTTACGTGCATTGTCTTGGAATCCAGTAATCGCTGGAATCGCTACAGCTGCGATGATAGCGATAATGATGATTACCACGATCAACTCTACCAAGGTAAAACCTTTACCTTTTTTCTTCAAGTCCTGACGGAACTTTTGCAATTTGTTTAACATTATATTTTCTCCTATCTCTTTATTTATAAAGGCTGATAAATAGCCATTTTATATTTTTAAATTTTAACATCTCTCAAATGTAGGGTTTTAATACATCATTACTTAGATGATTTGATTAATTATGGCCACCTTGTGCAGCAGTTGCAGTTGTTTGAGCTTTCCAATCATAAGTCCATTTCTTGTAATTGGCGTCTGAAGACGTTTTCCCTGCTGGAATAAACTCTGATACCAACTTACCACCGTCAATCTTGTGTGCTGGATTCTTATCGTTTTTAGCCAAAGCAGAAGCCAAACTACCTTCTTGTTTAGCATTCTTAGAAATATAAGGGGCTAACTGATTAATATCTGTAAGAGTTGCATTTTCAGGATCATCTTGGCTTCCAATAAAGGATTGAACTGCTGAAACCAACTCGCGGTGTTCTGATTGAATACGGCTCTTACGTGCATTATCTTGGAATCCAGTAATCGCTGGAATCGCTACAGCCGCGATGATAGCGATAATGATGATTACCACAATCAACTCAACCAAAGTAAAACCTTTACCTTTTTTCTTCAAATCCTGACGGAATTTTTGCAATTTGTTTAACATTTTGAATAGATCTCCTATTTTTTCATAATTTTTACTATTTTCGCCCACAGGGGCATTTGTTTTGTTCCTAGCTGGGAGACCCTACAAACTCCCAGCATATGAACGATTTCCCAACTTTTTGTACAGGGCAGTTGCCCTGCTATCTCCTAAACTTTTCCGGAGTGCCTTCCTACTGGTCCACTCCAGATCCTGCATCCACAGCATGAGCAAGCTCAAACATTGGCAGCATGACAGAGGCAACGATACCTCCGATGATAACCCCCATGACGATGATCATGGCTGGCTCCAAGAGTGAGAGCAACTGCTTGATAGCTGTTTCAAGTTCTTCTTCATAATAATCTGATGTCTTGACCAGCATGGACTCCAGAGACCCAGACTCCTCACCGATCTTGACCATAGAGAGCATCATGGGCGGGAAGAGACCGGTTGCGGTAATCATCCCTGTCAGACGTTCCCCTTTTTGCAGGCCTTCATTGGCTATCTTCATCTTTTCAATGACGACAGCGTTGTTGGTCGTTGCAGCAGCAGACTCAATAGCCTCGACCAGAGGAATACCTGCACTGGTCAGGATAGCCAAGGTGCTGGCAAAGCGAGCAGTAACAATCTTCTGCATTGGCCCCTTGATGACCGGCAGCCAAAGCTTAAGGCGGTCAAGCTGGTAGCGACCTGCCTCTGTGCTGCGATAGCGCAGGAAGAGGAAGACCAGAATCCCCGTCACACCGAAGAGAATATACCAGTAAGAGCGGACAAAGTTACTAGCTGCTAGCACAATACGCGTCGGTAGCGGCATGTCCATCCCACTCTGCTCAAAGATTCCTGAGAAGCTTGGGATAACGATATAGAGCAAAGCCAAGACTGCCGCTACAGCTAGAAAGGCCAGGACTGCGGGATAGATCATAGCCCCACGAATCTGGCGACTGGTTTTGAGCTCTTTGTTATAGTGCTCAGACATCTTTTCCAGTACTTCGTCCAGCTTACCAGTCTTTTCACCAGCCTGTACCATACGGATCAGGAGATCGGGAAACATCCCTTCCTGATCCAACATGGCCTTGGACAGCTGACTACCTTCTTTTAGGCTTTTACTGATAACCTTCAAACTTGCCTTCAAGTTTTTGGCATCTGTCTGCTGCTCTAAGATATCTACTGCATTGTTGAGCGGGATACCTGAGTTTAACATAACCGACATCTGCTTACAGAAGAGTGATATGTCCTTGAGCTTGATCTTCTTACTTTGGAAAAGGTTGATCTCCTTAGAGCCCATGACCTTTTCTTCGACACTGATTGGCTTCCCTTTGAGACGGATCCGATTGACGGCGTCTGTCCGGTTAGGAGCGTCCACCTCTAGTGTGACGACTCCTTGCCGAGTGTCTAAGTATTTACAAACATATACTGTCATGCTCTAGTACCCCACTATTCCTAGGGATTTTTCAACTTGAGCGCGGTCCACTGAGTAGGACAGCAGTGTTCTTTGATCGATGACATTGCGACGGTAGAGTCCCATGAGCGAAGTGTCCATAGTAATCATGCCTAGCTGAGCCCCTGTTTGGATTGGCGTCAGCAGCTGGTGGGTCTTCCCTTCGCGAATGAGGTTGCGAATAGCGGGTGTTCCCAGCATAATTTCAAAGGCGGCCACACGACCCTTGCCGGTCGCTGTACGCATGAGCTGCTGCGATACAACCCCTTCCATAACGGCTGAAAGCTGTACACGGATTTGCTCCTGCTGCTCGGCTGGAAATACGTCGATAATCCGGTCCATGGTGTTTACAGCACCGACCGTGTGGAGAGTTGACAGGACTAAGTGACCTGTTTCCGCCGCACGCAGAGCGATTTCAATCGTTTCCTTATCCCGCATCTCACCGACTAGGATGACATCCGGGTCCTGACGAAGGGCACCGCGGAGAGCATTTCCGAAACTTTGCGTATCCGCTCCCAGCTCACGTTGGTTGACCAAGCACTTATTATGCGTGTGCATATACTCGATTGGATCTTCAATCGTGATGATGTGCTCGTCCCGCAAGCTGTTCATGTAGTTGATCATGGTTGCCAGGGTCGTTGACTTTCCGCTTCCTGTTGGCCCGGTAACCAATATCAGCCCCCGGCGTTTCTCAGCCAGTTTTTTGATAACTGGTGGCAATCCCAGAGATTCCATAGATGGAATATCCTTGGGAATGACCCGCAAGGCAATCCCGCAGTTGTTTTTCTGCTTAAATATATTGACCCGCAAGCGATAGCCATTGTCGACCTCGTAGGCACAGTCCACTTCACCGACTTCTAAAAGATGGGCAATCTGCTTCTCATTTAAAATATGCTTGGTGAAGCGAACCGTGTCTTCGTTGGTCAAAATTGTATTGTTGAGTTGTGTTAACCTCCCGTGCAGACGCATGGTTGGCTCAGCGCCAACCGTGAAGTGGATATCTGATGCACCCGCTTCAATCGCCTGCTTAATTAACTCATCCAAATTCATCCTAAACTTCCCCTTCTAGACTAAAGGCAATCTTCATTGCTTCTTCAATCGTTGTAGTCCCCTGTTTTGCGATATCAATGGCCTCCTCCGCCAAGTCTCGCATACCATTTTTCTTAGCTTCTGCTCGAAGCTGTGCTGTTGTTCCACCATCATTAATTAGTGATTTAATCTCCCTTGTCACTGCCATGATTTCGTGGATAGCTATACGTCCATAGTATCCCGTGCCGCTGCAGTAGTTGCAGCCGCGTCCGCGATACAAGGTGTCGCCCTTGTGAATACCGATACCTGCATGTTCATTTGTTTCTACAGTATACTCAGTCTTACACTTAGGACAGATGCGCTTAATCAAGCGCTGTGCGATAATACCGACAGTCGCTGTTGATACCAGATAAGGCTTGATGCCCATATCGACCAAACGGTTGACTGTACTAGCTGTGTCATTGGTGTGGATAGTCGAGAGAACGACGTGACCAGTGATAGCGGCACGAACCGCGATACTAGCTGTCTCTTCGTCCCGAATTTCCCCCAAGAGAACGATGTCCGGGTCCTGACGCAGGATACTTCTCAAACCACTCGCAAAGGTCAGTCCAGCTTTGTTATTAACCTGAACTTGGTTGACCCCTTCCAATCGGTACTCAACCGGATCTTCAACAGTGATGATATTTTTTCCTACATCATTGAGCTCACGGAGCGCTGTGTAGAGAGTGGTTGTCTTTCCGCTTCCCGTAGGACCAGTCAGCAAGATAATGCCTTCTGGCGCCTTAAGAATATCTTCAAAGAGCTTCTGATTGGTTGGTGAGAATCCCAGCTCCTCTTTACTGAGGAGGGTTGCATTCCGGCTCAAAATCCGAATAACGATTTTTTCACCGAATACAGTAGGCAAGACTGAAACCCGCATATCGACTTCTTTGCCGTCGATGGTTGTCTCAATCCGTCCATCCTGAGGAATCCGCCGCTCGGCGATGTCCAGACCACTCATGATCTTAATCCGTGTCGCAATGGCTGAGTGAGCATTGGCTTTCAACTGCATGTTTTCCACCAAAGTCCCGTCAACCCGGAAACGAACACGAACAACTTTTTCAAAGGGCTCAATATGGATATCGCTGGTCCGCGTCTTGATTGCCTGACTGATAATCGAGTCAATCAAACGTACAACCGGAGCGTTTTTGATTTCGAGATCCTCTTCGATGATCTCTTCATCCACATTAAAACCTTCGATTTCGGTCGCTGCCTGTTGGGCTTCTTCTCCTTTAGAATAGTATTGATCAATATATTTCTCAATATCATCCCGAAAAGTTACATAAGGTTCTACCGCCATCTTAGAGACGATTTTAACGTCATCTAGGGCGATATAGTTGCTTGGGTCTGCCATTGCAACTATTAATTTCGGTTCTTCATCCGTTTCTCCATCGGTGAAGGCAATCGGAATCAATCCATGACGTTTAGCAACTTTTTCTGAAACCTTCTCGACAGCTTCCTTTTCTATCACAAACTGTGATAGATTGACATGAGGTACACGATAATAGTAACTCATGACTTTCAGCATATCTTCTTCTGTCACATAGCCCTTGCTGATTAGATATCTCTCTAACTGCATGTTTGATTGTGGCATATCTTGAAGAATTTCTTCTTTTTGAGCTGCCGTTATCAGATTGAATTGAACCAATATAGCGATTAGTGCCATTTGTTTCTCCTGTCTGTGATTTTTTTGTAAAAATCCTTCAATTCTTTCTATGCGTTAATAGATAACAGCTTTCTTAAAAAAATCTCCCTCGCTTAAAGTTTCCTTTAAGGTTTCTTTAAGCTTTTTAAGTTAGGCTAGTACATGGAAAATTTACCAATAGAACCAAACTTAATGTTTTAAGTTAGATGCTTTGAGCAGTATCTCCATTTGATAAACCTAGTAAACAATCCTTAAACCAATCCTAGGATTGATAAGGGCGTTTTAGATTTGTCAAAAGGGGCGCAAAAAAGCAGATGCCAAAAACATTTGTTCTTGCGTTCTTAAATACTATACAAAGCAAGTTCTCTTGCAAAATTTCTCATGCTTTTAGATGCAGGTTAAACCGTGTGTGTGTGAAGTTGGTTTAACCCGAATCATCAAGCAGCCAGTGCCATAAGATAAGAATTCTTATCTTATGGTTTTTCTTTTTACCGATATGCATATTTTGGTAGGAAATGCTAGGAACAAAAGCTTTATTGCTTTAAAAAACATTTACCTATCACAGTATATGACATAATCGACATCTTGTCAACAGGTTTGCCTCGAAAAAAATGATTGCATTTAAAAAAATGTTTGATTTTGACAAAACCTTGTTATATCAAGCTTTTTGACACTTTTTTAAAGCGTTTTTTTACTTCGAGGATAAAAAAACAGCAAATTTTTTTGAGGAAATTTCCCCTTTACTGCTTCTTTTTCAACCTTCAGATGGACAGTGTGACAGCATCTGTCCTTTTCTGATCGGTAGTCGATATGCTTAGGAAAGGCGCTTCAGGACAAGGCTTAGCAAGCTTTGCCTGTTTCTTCCTACCCAATAGTATATGCTAAAGAAAAAGCATTGTCAATGCATTTGCATTTTATTAGATGTAAAACCTATCTAAAAATGCACAATGTACTCAGCTTGTCTATTTTTTATAGAAAAACCACAAAATCAAAAAGCTAGAATTTTCAGACAGAGAAATAAAGAAATTAAATAAGAAGAAAATCATAAAAATAGAACCAGTTAAGCGATGGAAATTAGACTGTATAACGAAAAACAGCCCGAAATATCGGACTGCAGAGATATAATTTACACTAGTACTATTTAAGTATGAGGTTTTAAATCGCCCTCTCCACCTATACACCACTCTTCGTGCTCTTCCAAGCTGCTATCCGTCTGGATAGTGATTTTGGTGATACCGTAAGCTTGCAGTTCTTGACGCAGAGTAGTCTGGGTCTCGGCCAGCAGATCTGGATTTTCAAGACAGATATGGATCATGGCAAATTTTTCTAAACCGTCTGTGGTCCAGACATTGAGCTGGGTAATAGTCTGAACGTTTTCAACCGCCAAAATTTCCTGATAAAGCTGGCTCAGATCAATATCGCTTGGGATGTGATCCAGAAAAATCTTGATGTTTTCCCAGAACTTAGGCAGGGCCTTGCTGAGGATGAAGCCCGCAATGAGCAGGGAGAGCAGCGGATCTAGAAAATACCAGTCGGTAAAGCGCAGAACGATAGAGACCAGAATAACAGCCACCCAGCCCAAAATGTCCTCTAAGAAATGCAGACTGAGAATAGACTCATTATGACTGTGTCCATGCCCATGGCCGACTACCTTGCTGGCTGCTAGATTGACTATAATGGCGAAAATACCCAGCACCAGCATGCCGTCATAATTGACCTTTTCAGGCGCAAAAATCTTGGGAACATTTTCGATAATCACCAAGGTTGAGCCGACTAGCAAGATGACCGAGGTCAGCAGGGCTCCCAAAAGGCTGTAGCGCTTGTAGCCCAGAGTATATTTCTTGTCTTCTTTTTTATTAGAAATTTTTTCAAAAAGGGTGGAAAGTCCGATGGCCATCGCATCTCCCGTGTCATGCACGGCATCGGCTAATACAGCGCTGGAATTGAACATAAAGCCAAAGATAAACTCAAGAATGGCAAAGGAAAAGTTTAACAGAAAGGCAATAGTCATATTTTTACTAGATTTCACGGCAGCCTCCTTTCGGTTTGGCTAAATTTATAGTATAATGTAATCAAAACGGAACACCTTGTTCAGTTTTTCTCATCTTTATTATCCCTTATTCTCAGAAAGGAAACAAGAAGCAATTGAGGGGCTTTGTCTGTTACTGAACAATCCTGCTCTTTTGTTCCGAAATGCTATGGACAGACGAGTCAAGAAATCACGCGCAGCTATTTACCAAGCTTTTATCAGCCTGCTGCATCAAAAAAGTTATGAAAGCATTACAGTGCAAGAAATCATCGACCTGGCAGACGTTGGCCGGTCGACTTTTTATGCCCACTTCGATACCAAGGAAGCCTTGCTAGAGGAGGTTTGCCAAGACCTCTTTCAGCATACCTTTATTGAGCGCGATGACGGCAAGGATCTCTTTGAAGCAACCACCCACATTTTCAAGCATTTCCAAAAGAATCAGGACAAGATTGCAACCTTGCTGCTTTCGAAAAATATCTATTTCACCAATCGCTTAAAGATTGAGCTGGAAAATTATCTCTTTCCGATGATTCAGGAACAACTCCTGCAGAAAAAATCTCAGCTGCCAGAGCCCTTTCTAAGAAATTATGTGACTTCTACCTTTGTGGAGACTGTCAGCTGGTGGCTCCAGCAGAAGAAAACATTGCCAGAAACAGTTATCAGCCAGTATTTTCTGGATTTGATGGACTGATTTTATTTTGATATTTATATAGGAGGAAACTTAACTTTATGAAAAAGCAACATTCGAAATTTTTGCTCCCAGGTATTCTGATGGTGGGGGTTGTCCTGCGGGCACCTTTTGCTGTGCTGCCTGTTGTGCTGGGCGATATTGCCAAGGGGCTGCAAGTTCCCGTCAACTCTCTGGGACTGCTGACTAGCCTGCCCTTGATCATGTTTGCTCTTTGCTCAGCCTTTTCCCCACGCCTGGCTCAAAAGGTCGGACTGGAAAAGCTCTTTACAATAGCCATGATTGTGCTGACTCTGGGCTCTTTTATTCGTATCTTTAACCTGCCTCTACTCTACGCAGGTACAATCATGCTAGGGGCTGCCATTGCTGTCTTAAATGTGCTCCTGCCTAATGTCATTCAGGCTAATCAGCCAGGGAAAATTGGATTTTTAACCACGCTTTATATCACTTCTATGGGACTGGCCATCTCAGTCATGTCTCCCTTGGCTGCGCCTATTGTCCGCTTAGCTGGCTGGAAAGGATTGATTCTCGTCCTGACCCTCATCTGCTTACTGGCCTGCTTAATCTGGCTGCCTAACAGCCGTCACAATCACAAGCTAACTAGTAAAAATCGTGAACAGCAAATGGGCTCTCTGCTAACAAATCCTAGAGTATGGGCTTTGATTGTTTTCGGCGGCCTGCAGTCCTTACTCTTTTATACGGCTATCACTTGGCTGCCGACTCTTGGTCAGTTGGCAGGACTTTCCAATGATGCTACTGGTTTCTTGGCCTCTGTCTTTTCCTTTATCAGCCTTCCTTTAGCCATGACGATACCTAGTCTGACAACGCGTCTATCCGCTAAAAAACGCTTGGGGATGATCGCTCTCTTTTCTGCAACCGGTATGGTTGGTCTGGGTATGCTGCTGGTCAAGACAGATTCCTTTGTCTACTGGCTCATCCTCAATCTGCTAATCGGTATGTCCGTCAGCGCCCTCTTCCCCTACCTCATGGTCACTTTCTCACTCAAAACCAGTACTCCTGAGCAAACCGCTCAGCTATCTGGCTTAGCCCAGACTGGTGGCTATATTCTGGCCGCCTTTGGACCTAGCCTCTTTGGATACAGCTTTGATTTATTCCATTCCTGGACTCCAGCCATCCTCATTCTCATTGGTTTGGCTGCCATCGTGACACTAACACTCTTTTACATTGAGAAGTTTGACAAGATATAGTAAAGACGAAAAAACGCTTAGAAATCCTAAGCGTTTTTGCAATAGTTGAGGCACTCTTCCAGGTCCACATCCCGCTCTAAGTGCTCTGGTGTCCAAGGAATCAAGATATCCGGTTCAACTCCCCTGTCATTCATGCCCTTTCCTTGATCAATTCTAGTGTCACGTGAAGTGGGAAACAGGAGCTCATAGTCACCAAAATCCTTCACGCAGCAATTGGAATAATCTAAAATTCCCATAGTCGGACGCCCTAGGACCGTAACCTTGGGCATCTTTTTCATAGTATCAACAAAATTATCACCTGAAGACCCACAGGTAACATCTGCTAGTACAAAGACTTTTTCAGGTCGAGCTAGGCCTAGGACGCCTGGCAGAAAGTTTTGATTGCTGTCCTCATCGCCATAGAGGACATAACCTTTTCCCCGATTCTCTTCCAACTCTTTTAGAAATTCTTTGAGAATCTGGTGAGTTTCTGCTGACAAGTTTGGATCTTCTAGGATATTTTGCATCAGTTGCTGACGCAAATCAACATTTCTATCGGTATAGAGAATCTCCATCCCATCATCGCTTGGCAAATCTAAGTCACTGAAGGCCTTCCCCTGAGGGAGAGCATATTTGAAAAGTGGATAATAAAGCGAGTCCGTCCCGCCATAATTGACTCGAACATCAATGATTAAATACTTGGCCTGCTCAATAGCTGCTTGGCTGTCTGCATATAGCTGACTGATAGCAGCCTCATCCGTAAAATCTTCTAACTTGAGATAAACGATGTCCTCAGAAAGTCTGCGCCATTCAAACTGCAGTGGCTTATTTGGGTGAGCGGTTGGCTGAACATGCAGTTGCTCTTCCTTGCCATTGCGTACTACCGTAACTTCTCCGGCGTGCCCCACAAAGTAAGCCCACTCCTTGTGCTGCCGCTCTGGTGTGGAACTGACAAAATAATCCTTGTGCTCTTGATAAACCTGAGGCAAGATTTTCCCATCCAAGGCCAGAATCTGGTCTCCACGTTTCAGCCCCGTGTCACTATTTGCCTGCAGGACATAGAGGCGATCGTGGTAGTATCTCAGCTTAAAACCGGGCGTTTGCGTTTCCTTAAGTCCAAACCAAACATGAGACAAAATTCCAAAACTGGCTATATAACAATGCATCTGGTAAAGAAAGTCCTCTTGGCTCATCTGGTCTGTGATACGCGCTCGATATTCTTCGGGATTTGCACCCAGAATGTCTTTCTTTGTAGAGGAATCCTCTCGCATAATTTCTACGACTTGCTCAAAAATCTCTGTTTTCTTCATCTTTTACTCCTTCTTCCAAGTATCCTCGTCATCCAGCAAGCCTCGCTTGGGCATTTTTGAGACATGACGATTGCTGGCCACATAAAAGCCCAAAGGCTCCTCCCGCCAGGTATCTGTACAGGTCACGCCAATCCGCGGACGACTGGTAATCTGATTGGGAGTCAGATCATGGGCTAATTGCAGACTGGAGGTCGCTAAACTCTGTCCATCAAAGCGCTTATCAATCCCAGCATACTTGGTTAACTTGCCAGGGCCGTTAGCTAAAAGTCGGCCATCCGGCAGCTCCAAGGCTCGAATCAGTACGGCTTCGGCCACATTTTCAGGCTTGGTCACCAGATTCAGCATCTGATGGCCATGAATCTGATAGACATACCAGTGACCAGCTGATAGATACATAGATTCATTCTTAGGGGAGCGGCGCCCTCTAGCTGAATGACAGGCACTGTCCTGACTTCCTAGATAGGCTTCTGTTTCGACAATCCGGCCCAACTTCTGGCCATTTAGAATCAGCTGCATACCTAACAAAGCTCGCGCTGCTGCAACTGTGTCTGTCTCGATTAGTTTCTGAAAATCTCTTGATAACATAGGTTGATTATAGCATGATTTCTCCATTTACAGAGGAAAAGAAATGTTGCAAAAATGTTATTTTTCTCCTTCTCATGGACAAGAATTTTGTTACAAAACAATTACGCACTAAATAAGCGAAAAATCGTGAAAAAGCTTATAAAATCTATGCATTATCTATTTATCGTACATATATTTTGTAACATTTTTATTAACAGAGTATGTTATTTATGTATCAATCCAGTTTTTCATTGCTTCAAATGAAATATTTGTTTAATATTATACTAGAAGGAGGGGTAAGATGAAAAAATTATCTAAAATTTCTTTATTTTTATTACCACTAATTGCACTTTTCTTTTTAGCAGCTTGCGGAAATTCTGCGGATAAGAAGACTGAAGAAAGCTCAAGTTCCAGCTCAAGCATATCTTCTTCATCTAAAGCTAAGACAAGCTCTAGTAGCACATCTGAAGAAAGCGGTAGTGCCAAAGTCAACGTAAACGGCGGTGATACTAGCGTTAATGTAAATAGCGATGACGAGAGCGGCGATGCTTCTGTTGAAACTAACGGAGACGGTAGTGCTAATGTACAAACTGACAACGCTGGTGTTAGCGTAAATGAAGATGGTGTCCATGTTCAAGGCGGCGGTGTTGATGTTAAGGTCGGCAGCGATGGATCTGTCAATATCCAAACACCTTAATTGAAAAACATGTTTCGATTATTATAATTCATAAAAACCGAGTTTTGCTCGGTTTTTTGATTTTCTCCTGCGCATTTAAAAAGACTTGCAAAACATTATAAACACTTGTAAAAGCTTATCTGTCGTGTTATACTCTATTTAGAAAAGCAAGGAGGGACAGGCATGTACCAAGAACAACGCTTAGCTGAAATTTTAGAGCTCTTGGCTGAGAAAAAACAGCTGTCAGCCAAGGATATGATTGAACATTTTCAGGTCTCTAAAGATACTATTCGGCGAGATTTTTCAATTTTAAGCGAGCGTAGGCTTGTGCAACGCACCCACGGAGGTATTATCCCGCTGGATACTAGCCGGCAAATCCCCTCCTTTAATGACCGCATCAACCGACTAAGTCAAGAAAAAAAGGCTATTGCCCAGAAGGCCCATGACTTTCTCAAGCCGGGGCAGATTGCTTTCTTTGATGTCTCAACCATCGTTCTCCATCTGGCCCAGCGCATCAAGGAGCCTATGACAATCTACTCCCATTCTCTGGATAATGCAATCATGCTGAGCAGTCAGGACAAAGTGGACTTTCATCTCTTAGGTGGGAAATTTTATCCCAAAAACCGCTTCTACTACGCACTCAATGAAGCAGAGCTGCTGGAGCAAATTTCCTTTGACATTGCCTTTATAGGGGCAGCCAGTGTCTCTGACGGTCTGGTCAGTTTTGAAGACGAGGCTGATGCTCACCTGAAAAGACTGGCTTTGAAGCACGCCAAGACTAAGATTCTGCTGGCTGAGCAAGACAAATGGCAGAAAGAATCTAAGTACATCCTGAGTCCTGTCAGCGACTTTGACTACTGGATTACGGACCAAGAGCCCAGCCCTAAAGTCCAAGAATTAATCGGAGACAAGGTTAAAATAATTTATTAAATCGATCTTTTAGACACAAAGGAGGAAGAGCTATGACAAACCAACCGATTCGCCTGATTATCAGCGACATTGACGGCACCATTTTGGACGACCAGCATCAAGTGGATCCTAAGCTCAAGGATATCATTCCCCTGCTAAGCCGAGAAAAAATCCCTTTCGTCCTCGCTTCTGCTCGCTCTCCTCTAGGCATGGAGCCCATTGCCCGTGAGCTGGGACTGGGAGATAATCCGTTAGCCTGCTACAATGGCGCTCTGGTCATCAAGGGCGACCCGCAAGCTTATGAGACCATTATCGAGCACCCTCTGGATAAGGAAGAAATCCGCACTTTTCTGGAATTTGTCAAGGCTGAATTTCCTAGTGTGTCCATCAATCTCTACTCTGGTAAGGATTGGATCGCTGACCGTCTGGATAAGTGGGTGCAGATAGAGGCTGAGATTACAGGTGAGCAGCCGATAATTCAGAATGTGTTAATGCCGGTGCTGGATGTTCTAATGCCTGCTCACAAGTTACTCCTCATTGATGAAGTGCCTGTCATCCAGAAACTTTACGGCTACCTACAGACCTTAGAATTTCCCAAGACAGCCTTCTACCTTTCTAAGGACAACTACATGGAAGTCACGGCCAAGCATGTATCCAAGGAGCAAGCCTTGTACGAAATTGCCCAGCACTACCAAGTGCCTCTAGAGCAGGTCATGACAATCGGAGACAACTTCAATGACCTTCCTATGCTGCGCTTGGCTGGACTTGGAGTCGCTATGGGCAATGCCCCCGAAGCAGTCAAAACCGAAGCAAAAGCCGTCACCAAAAGCAACAATGAGCACGGAGTTGCAGAAGCTGTAGAAAAGTATGTTTTGATATAACGCAAAAAATCTGCTCAAGGGCAGATTTTTTTATTGATGATAGTCATAAGCCTGGCGAGGACTGCCATCAGCCACATAAATAATGCCACACTCCCTAAAGCCGTAGTTCAGCACAGCAGCCTGCATAGCTTGATTGTCCGCATGGGTATCGATTCGCAAGTAGGGAATCTGCTGGCGGCAAAAATCAAAGACCTGACGGGACAGGCCTCTGACTTGCCCGTTCGAAGTGATGCGGTGAATGGTGCCGTAAGGCTCTGCAAAATGCCAGGTTCCCTTTTCGATGACCTGATAGGTCGGGTCTTCTCCAATGATAAAGGCAAAGGTACCAACCGGCCGCCCTTCTTCCTCGACAACAAAGGAGTGGCCAGTCGCAATGTCATCCTCAATCAAGCTCGCGCTGGGATAGCCTCCATCCCACTGAGTCGGATTGCCTTGGTCTTTCATGAACTGACGAGCCACATCATAAATCGCCATAATGGCTGGGATATCTTCTGTTTGGGACAAACGAATCTTCATCTTTCCTCCTTTATAAAAATAAGGCTGGAAAGTCCCAACCTTATTTGAATTCTTCTGGTTTGCCAGTATACTGAGACCATTCCTTAGTGAAGAAGCGGTCATTGATCTGATAGTTTGGCGCCGGCTGTGGATTGGCTACAAAAGGATCAACAGCCTTGTCAAAGGCCAGCCAGCCATTCCAGCCCATGTGGATAGTGTCCTGCATGAAGTAAGGCTTGTCGCCGTCCTTAGAAAAATCAGCGATGTTGGTAAAACCCTGACTTTCCAGCTGGTAGCGAATCTTGGCAACCGTCCGCTGGTACATTTCAGGACTGAGTCCTGTATACTCCATCCACTTAGAATTGACCGGTGGAATGATGAAGATGACATTAGTCTTTGACTTGGCGAACTGGTCCAGAACCAGCTGCAAGTCGTTGTACTCAGGAGATTTTTCATAAGATTGCTTGGTCTGAAAACCTCTGAGCTTGGCAACCTTGCCGGCCAGACGTGTTTTGTAAAATTGATTGTCTATGCCAAATTGATTGTTATTGGTCTTCTTCTTGGCTTCTGCTGTGGAAATCTCTTCCAAAGCCTGATAGGAGAAGGTGTCTGGCAAATCAGCCATATAAGGCAAAATTCGCTGGTCATAATTTTCATTATTAAGGGCAGCAAAGTTGCTAAAAAAAGCATCTTGACGCTCATTAAGATGAGCCATCATCTCAATATGGCGCTCTTCAAAGCTGCTCAGCTTTTTACCTTCAGACAGCTTCTGGACACTCTCTGCCATAGCAACATCTGGATAAAGCTGCAGGAGGCGCTGGGCTGCATATTGCGCAGCCGCATCTCCTTGCTGCTGAGACAGATAAGCCGTCAGCTGATCACTGTTGAAGTACTGCTGAAAGGCCGAAGCATCATAGCCAGTCTTGGTAAACCACTGGGGCGACACTACATAGACCGCCGTTTGCCCCTCCAGCTCAGAGGACATCTGCTGCATACCAAAGTACTGATTAAATGATGCTGCCCCGCGCTGGCCTAGAAAATAAGGCCGATAGGAGCGGTTGTATTTCTCAGCCAGCACTGCCGGATGCATGCTATCAAAGCGCAGCCATTCACTAGAGCCAAAGAAGGGAACAAAGCGCATCTTCTTATCGGTCAAGGCTGTCACCTTCTTGCTGCGGCTCTTGAAGTTTTCTGCTGTCAGGGTCACTGCCGAGCGCTTCTCTGCTTCTATATCATGCTTTTTATCAAGCGGATAGAAGAAAAAGAGCAGGGCAACCATGGCCATGGCGCAGAAAACCGGCCCCAGAATCAGCCAGAGTCGTTTAAGCATTGCGAAGCTCCGTTACGCCTTCAACGATTTTATTGGCTGTGTTCCAGTCATCACGGCCAAACTCTGACACTGGCACGCGAATGTCAAAACGGTTTTCCAGCTCAACAATCAGCTCGACCGTCCCCATACTGTCTAGGACACCAGCGTCAAACAAATCCTCGTCCATCATGTCTGACACATCTTCCATAAATAGTTCTTCAATAATTTCAATTACTTCTGCTTTTATATCCATTTTTCTTCCTCATTCATTTTTATTTTTTAAACCAAAGCTCATTTAAAAATCCCGAAAAGATCAAAAATGAGAACATGACTGCGTGAAAGGTCACCACAATCCCCAAAGCTTGAGTCCATTTATTGTCTGGCAGAGGCGGAAGCCCCTTAGCCTTGCGCTCTTTGTTTAGCGTTTTCTTCTTGCGCAGCCAGGCATCATTGACGACCAGTCCAGCTCCATGAAAGAGACCGTAAGCGATATAGTACCAGGTCACGCCATGCCAGAAGCCCATAATCAGCATGTTAATCAGATAGGCCACACTAGAGGTCGTGTTGCGGTTTTTAAAGACCTTATTGCGCATCAGGACCATGACCAGCCGCATAAAGACAAAGTCACGGAACCAAAAGGACAGACTCATGTGCCAGCGATTCCAAAATTCTTTCAAATCGCGTGAGAGAAAGGGCTTATCAAAGTTGATAGGGCTCTTGATTCCCATGAGATTGGAAATAGCTAGCGCAAACATCGAATATCCGGCAAAGTCAAAGAAGAGATCCAGACCAAAGACATACATAACGCCCAGAGTTCCCAGATTAAAGAAACCGCCGGTATAGAGAGCGTAGGTCTTGACATGACCCAGCAGCAGATGTCCAAAGATATGGGCTAGGATAAACTTGTAAAGGAAGCCTAGCATGATATACTTGACAGACTGCTCTAGCATATCCAGCAGCTCATCGCGCTCGGGAATGTTCAAATAGTCTTCATTGAAACGCTTGAAACGATCAATGGGGCCACTCGAAAAGGTCGGCATGAAGAGCAGGAAACGCAAGAACTCCCAGAGCGTGAACTCTGTCAAAACTCCATCCCGCATCTCAATCATCATCCCTACCGAGCGAAAGGTCAGATAAGAAATCCCTAAAAAGCCAAAGAGAGACTGATGGCCACTGATTGCGGGCTCTACCTTGACAAGCACAAGCGGCAGAACCGCCAGCAAGGTATGCAGATAAAAAATCCACTTGCTATCCCGCGACCGGCGATAGAGCTTGTATGAATAAACCCAGACTATCTGCCAGATGACATAGCCTAACAAAGCACAAAGCTGCGCCAGACTAGGACCTGTCAGCATCAGGACGATAAAGACCAAGCTGACCAAGGCTTCATAAAGGGGAAAACGTTTCTTAAAGAAAAGTCCGACAAAGATTGGCAGAACTGCCAGAACGATATAGACAAAGTAAACTGGGTTACCGTAGGGTTCCAAGTGAGGCAGCTGTTTCAAGAAATCCATCATCGCTTATTGACCTCGCTAATCAGCCCCTTAATGTCAATCTTGCCATTCGGGGTCAGAGGCAGGGTCTCTCGATAGAGGAACTTGGACGGCATCATATAGGACATCATGATATCCTGCAGATCTTCCTTGATTGCCTTGGTAATATCGATTTCCCGCTCAAACTGTTCAGCCACACCGTCTTTGAGAATGACATAGGCTAGCAGATTTTGGACCTTGTGGTCCTTATTGTAGCGGGGCACTGCCACTGCAGATTCAATGTATTTCGATTTGTTCAGATTCTGAGACACATCCTCCAGCTCAATACGGAAACCATTAAACTTGATCTGGAAGTCCATCCGGCCGCCGTAAAGCAGCAGGCCTTCATCTGTCATCGAGCCGACATCTCCTGTATGATAGGCTGGCAGACCTTCAAATTCAAAGAAGGCCTCCGCTGTCTTCTCAGGATTATTCAGATAGCCTTTGGATACGGCTGGACCGCAGACGATGATTTCTCCCTGCTGGCCATTCGGTACCTTCTGCCCTTCTTCGTCAATGACAAAGGTCGGAGAGTCAGCCTTGGTATAGCCAATCGGCAGGCGCTTGCAATTTTGCAGCATCTCATCTGTTACTGCTACTGCAGACAGAGCCACTGTTGCCTCAGTCGGGCCATATGCATTGATAATGCGAGCTTGAGGGAAGCGATCGCGCAGCTTCTGAGCTGTCTTGACCGTCAACTCCTCGCCGTCAAAGTAGAAATGCGTCAGCTGAGGCAGCTTCTGGCTGTTAAAGTCATCCGACAGCAAGGCCATATCCGCGAAAGAAGGCGTCGACGTCCAGATAGCAATAGGCAGACTGAGAATCGTATCAAACAGCTGCTTGAAATCCTGAGTCACAGCCGAAGGCAGGGCAAAAAGAGTCCCTCCCAAGGCCAAAGTCGGTGCCCAATACATGACCGACAAATCAAAAGAATAAGGAGGCTGAGCCAACATTTGAGGACGATCCGGAGTCGCAAACTCCTTATCTGTAATCATCCAATTCGTAAAGCTGAGCAAATTATTGTGGGAAATCTGTACTCCCTTAGGTTTGCCAGTTGTTCCTGATGTGAAAATGATGTAATAATTATCATCTCCCTGCACCGGATGGCTAAGCTCATAGGATGCTCCCTCTCTGAAAGCCGTCTGAACTTGCTCCGCACTGAAAATAGGCGCTGCCACATCTGCCAGCGGAAAATCATTGATAGCAATAATCAAGCTTGGCTCAGCAACTTCCACAATCGCTGCCACGCGCTCCAAGGCTGAGTGGCTGTCGATAGGAATGTAAGCATGACCAGACTTGGTCAAGGCCACAAAAGTAGCCAGCATTTCGTATTCCTGACCGCCAAAGACCACAACCGGAGACTTGTCAGGAAGTCCCAGACGGTCAATCTGAGCCGCCAACGAATCGGAATCCTTCTTTAAATCGCCATAAGTATGAACTTGACCTAAAATATCATAAACCGGGAAATCCGGCTGCACCTGAGCAAAATGCTCAATCGCTTCAATCATATCATGTATCACTTTATTTGACATTATTTCCTACTCTCTCACATTAAAATTCATTATAGATAAAGCCACCCTGACCCTGACCCAGATAGCTAAAGAAATAAAGCAAGGCCAGAAAGATAACAAAATATAGTAGGGTTTGGCCCAAAAACTTATATAGGGTTTGATGTTTTTTCATTGATCTCTCTTATATTTTTAGTTAGACTTACACCATTTTACCATTTTATGGAAGATGTTTTCAACACAAAAGCTAAGGAAGGTGTAAAGTTCTTGTAAGTAAGAAAGGTACTTTGATGTGCCTTATAAACAGCCATTAAAAGACTTTTTCAAAAAATATATAAAAATTTTATATATTTTGCTTGACTTTTTCCCTAAGAGGTTGTAGACTATATATAGAAAGATTATATATAAATATTTTACACAAGGAGGTGGTCCTATGTCTTTCCCCACATCATCGGCTTTGATTGAGTTTCTCATCTTAGCCATCCTTGAAAAAGACGATTCCTACGGTTATGAAATCAGCCAGACAATCAAGCTGATTGCCAATATCAAAGAATCAACACTTTACCCCATTCTGAAGAAGCTGGAGCAAAATGACTGCCTCACGACTTATTCGCAGGAGTACCAAGGACGAAAACGAAAATACTATTCACTCACTGCCTACGGGCATGAACATCTACTCACTCTAAAAGAAGAGTGGCAAACTTATACCACGACCATCAGCGGTATCATAGAAGGGAGCATCCGTCATGACAAGAACCGAGTATCTAGCTGAGCTAGAAAAATATCTAAAAAAACTGCCACGCAAGGACTATGAAGAAACTATGGATTACTTCACTGAGTACTTCGACGAGGTAGGTCCAGAGGGGGAGGAAGCAGCTATTGCTGAGCTAGGCAGCCCTAAAGAAGCAGCCCACGAGATTATGTTGAATCTTTTGGATAAAAAAGTCGAGGAAGATAATCAAGACAGCAGTTCATCAAAAAACACTAAGAACATCGTCCAGATTGCTATCCTATCCATTTTGGCAGCACCCTTGGCTATTCCGCTCTTTATAGTAGCAGCACTTTTGATTATTATTTTCTTCCTCTTAATTTTTAACGTTATTATATTTATGGCTACGGGTGCCTTTGCCTTCTTTATCTTTGGAATCAGCCTGATCTGGGATACTCTAACCCTAGGACTGACGACATCTGTCCCAGCCCTCCTGTTCACCCTAGGTCTCAGTATCCTATCTCTGGGACTGTCAGGCATCTTCTACTCAGGCATTTCTCCTGTTGCTCAGTTTGGCAAGGCCGGCTTTGTCAAACTAGCTCAACTTTTCGCAAAGAAAGGAGCACGTCATGGCTAACATCAAATTTAAAAAACCTCTTTTATCTGCAGCTATTTTAGCCTGTCTCTTTGGTGGAGCCTTGACAACTATCGGCTCCACTACAGGCGGTGTCAACGACTTGGTCAATTCTGCCAAGAGCAAGGTAAAAGTAACGAAAAAAGAAGAAAACTTCTCTGATCTTTCTTCCCTAAATATTAACTTAGTGGCTAGAAACCTCGTCATCAGCGAATCTCCTGATGACAAGGCTCACTTGACCTATTACCAAATCGACGGCAACTATAAGATTGATGGAGACGCGCTTAGAAAAATCACGACAAGTTCTGAAAACGGAAACTTAAACATCAAGGAAGATGGTGCAGACTCCTTCCACATAAGCACTGACATCCGCTCCTTCCACATAAGCACTGGCATCCGCTCCTTACTCAGCTTATTTGACCAAGAATCTCAGGAGAAGCGTACTGTGGAGCTTTCCCTGCCCAAGGGGACCAAGCTTGAGACATTCAGCGGCAGTTCGTCATTAGGAGATGTTACGCTGTCCAATCTATCAGCCAAAAATGCTGACTTCTCTCTATCTCAGGGCTCGTTGACTGTGAATGATGGCCAATTCGCATCTGGTAAATTTAAGAACTCTCTGGGAGAGATTACCATCAATAACAGTCAGATTAGCTCTGGAAAAATCATTGATTCTTCGGGTACCATCACTCTGAGCAACAGCCAGTTCGCATCTGGCGAAATAGCAAACTCTCTGGGAGAGGTCAATCTAAACTCGAGCAAAATCTCCGACAGCACTCTGAAAATCTCAAGCGGCTCACTGAACTCTGAACAGTTGGAATTAGCTGGTACAATCTCTATCACTAACCAACTGGGCGATATTAATCTGCATCTGGTTTCTGGCAGTTTGTCGCAGCTATCCTTTGATCTGAAAACGGATCTAGGTGAAATTGACATCCCTAGCAGTATAAGTGTAGAGCACTCCAAAGGCCATGAACTTGGTGGCTCTGCCATCCGTAAAGTCGAAAATCCGACAACTACACTTACTGCCAGCGTCGAAAGCGGCAGCATTAAGATCAGCGAATAAATCATAGAAAAGAATATATACAATCAGGGAGTCCTCAACAGCTCCCTTTGTTGATAAAAATTCCCGTAATGCCCTAAGATGCTTTACAGGCCTGGGCCTTTGTGCTATGATATTCTATAAAAATTTATCATAAGGAGGTCCCTATGAAAAAACTCGCACCTGGTATGCACATTCGGGTCGTCAGCCCTTCGGCATCAATCGAACACATCGGTGGCTTTGAGGCCAATCTAGCCGCCAAGGAGCGCTTGGAAAAGCTGGGTTTTATCGTGTCTTTTTCGGAGCATTATCTGGAAAATGATATACTAGGCTCTGCCTCCATCGAAAGCCGCGTGGAAGACATTCATGCTGCCTTTTCGGATGACTCCGTTGATGCTATTCTGGCCACCATCGGCGGTTTCAACTGCAATGAGCTCCTGCCCTATCTGGACTTTGAATTGATTGCTAGAAATCCTAAGATTTTCTGCGGCTACTCAGACACAACAGCCTTACTCAGCGCCATCTATAGCAAGACCGGCATGAAAACCTATATGGGACCGTCCTACTCCAGCTTTAAGATGGAAACCCTGCAGGACTATCAGACCGAGAGCTGGCTCAAGGCCGTCAGCCAGACTTCTTATGAATTGACCCCTAGTGAAAAATGGGGCGACAATGCTTGGTATCTGCCTGATGCGCCAATGACCTTCCATGAAACTGAGTGGAAAGTCTATCATCACGGACAAGCCCAAGCCACTGTTATCGGCGGTAATCTTTCCACCTTCTCACTCCTGCGTGGCACCCCCTACGCCCCGACAGATGATAACTATGTCCTCTTTGTTGAAGAGGCGGAGGAAGATGATTATGTGGAGTTTGACCGCAATCTAGCTGCCCTCCTTCAGGCCTATCCTAACCCACAGGCCCTCCTCATCGGCCGCTTTCCAAAAGAATGCCAGATGACAGAGGAGCTGCTCCTTTATATCTTGGACAAACATCCGATTCTAAAGACGATTCCCGTCCTCTATGACTTGGACTTTGCTCATACTCAGCCACTCTTTACCATCACCATCGGTGCTCAAGTGACCGTGGATACGGAGAAGATGTTGATTAAGATAGATGAGTAAGGCATATCATAATTACTGTGGAGGTAGTAAAATGTCAGCTCATAAATGGTTGTTTTTTGACATTGGCTCTACTTTGATTGATGAAAAAGAAGCCTATCAAGATAGAATTAGGAGAGCAATTACAGGGACAAATATTAACTACGATATTTTTTATGCTCGTATGGTTGAACTGTTTAAAGAAGGCAAAAAGGGAGACTTGGAGACAATAAAAGAATTTAACTTAGAACGTCCCATTTGGAACTCTAATTTGGAGAAATTATACCCAGATGCCCAAGTGGTCTTAAAAGAATTGCACAACCGATATAAAATCGGAATCATCGCCAACCAACTACCTGGCCTAAAAGAACGTTTGAAAAAAATGGGACTATATCAATGGATTGATTTAGTTGTCTCTTCTGCAGAGCTCGGACTTGCCAAGCCTTCCCCTGCCATTTTCACTTTAGCTTTAGAGAAAGCTCATTGCCCTGCTAAACAAGCTATTATGATTGGTGATCGAATAGACAATGATATCATACCTGCTAAAGCACTAGGAATGACAACTATCTGGTTAAAACAAGGTTTTAGTGCTTATTACCAACCCCAACGACTAGAAGAAAAACCTGATTTCACTATAGAAAATTTATCGTCTCTCTTAAGTCTTCTATAAAAGATTACTTTGCAGAAACATAGCTGCATCCCCGTCTTTTTCATAAATTAATAAGGCAGTTCAAATTGAACTGCCTTATTTTCTTATCGTCCACCAAAACCGCCTTGGCCGCCCGGGGCACCGCCGCCACCGGGTCCACCAGCGCCAGGTCCGTCGGCTGTGATTTCTGTTCGGCTTTCACCATTGACCGTGATGGTACCGCCAGTGTAGGTAGCTGTTCCGTCAAAGTCAAAGGCAGATACCGTAGAAGTAATGTCTAAGTTTCCTCCTGACATAATAACATCGCCGTTGGAGTCGATAGCGTCTGTATCACCTTCACCGACCTCGACCTTGATATCGCCACCGGTAATCTTGATAAAGATATCAGCGCCAGTCACATCACTAGCTGCATTGATACCATCATCCGTCGCATAAAAGTCCAGCTTGCCGCCGTTAATGGTAACATTGGTTCCTTCCAGAGCTTCTACACTCTTGGAAACTGTAATCGTCCCACCATCAATCAAAGCGATATTGCTAGCATGTAGACCATCATCACCAGCATTAATCGTGATGGTGCCGGACTGGATATAGAGATTTCCCAGAGAAGTATCTTCATCATTGTCCGCGTGGATAGCATCTTCTGTCGCTGTGATATCGATAGTAGCGTCCTTGATATTAATGGCTGAAGCTGCTGACAGACCATTCTTAGCTGCCTTGAGCGTATAAGTGCCACCTGTCACCCGCAAGGTCTGCTCAGACTTAATCGCTGTTTCATACTTGCCGTCAACTGTCAGGCTTCCAGAACCATTGAGAGTCAGATCAGAGTTACTATAGATAGCTGCATCTGCATCCGTATTGCTATGATTTGATGAGTCTGAGATGGTGTTTTGGCTGCCGTCAGCCAGAGTTAGGCTTGTTTTACCCGCATTTTCTACTAGAATAGCTGCGTCTGTCCCGCTCATGGTTACACCATTTAGGACGATTTGAACCTTGTCGCTATCACCTGCTTTGACGACAATCTGCACATTTTCACTCGTTCCAGAAACGACATAGGTCCCAGCCTTTGAGATTGTCACAGTCGAGCCGGAGACACTAGCCCCGTCACCAGAGGTCTTGGCACTGGATCCACTCAAGCTGATAGTCGTCGCCTTAGACTCATCATAAGAAGCGTCTGAGTCCTCTGAGGCAAAGTAATCAGAAGTATTGGTTTTAGTCTGACTGGTGCTTGTAGCATTAGCAGCCTGGGTGTTGCTTGAAGTTGTAGAACTGCTGGCGTTTGAGCTGCATGCTCCTAGAACTGCTGTCATCAAGACCAGTGGAATCATCAATTTAATTTTTTTAAGGGTTGATTTTGATTGTTTCATTTTTCTTTTCCTATCTTTTTTATTTGCTGCTGATACAGTTTGCTTTTTTGTAAGCAAAGCCGTATTTGGAGAAAGAGCTTGGAGACAGCTGGTAGCGATCCATGATCTCGCTCAGCCATAGCGGACAAGCTTCTGGAATCTTAACTTCCATAATGACGTGATTGGCTGGCAGGAGATGATCCCCATGGCGACCAGCCAAGAGACTCAGATCATAAGGGCGGTAGGTCAGGTCGTGATCAAAGGTAATCCGAATCCGCTCATCCTCAATCCCCTTCATAGAATAACGATTGTAGCCGATATACATCATAGGCTGAATATGGCCAAAACGCTGGGTCAGCCAGGCCATTTCCTTATCTATCTGAAGGTCAGTCAGCTGACTGTAATCACCGTCCAGATAGGCTTCTGCTGTCAGCAAATCTGCTGCAAGCCGGCGTTTGGTGACCAGATCTTCTGTCTTTTTCTTGATTTCCAAAAAGACTTGACTATCCTCAGTCGGATGCTCTTGATAAGTCCGCAAACGCACCTTCTCATCAAAGCAAGGATTTTCCAAGGACTCACGAATAAGCTGATAAGATGGCGTATCGTAGTAGAGATTGTTAATGGTCGAATAAGCTCGCTCATCCTCCACCAGATAGCCTTCAAACTCTAGCAATAAATTCAATAAGGTTTCCTTGGAAATGATATATTTGGTTTCAAAGCGCTGAAAATGATGTTGAAAAAATTTTTCTGCCATGGGCTTCTCCCCTCTCTATCTTTCTTGAATGTAATGCAATTTTAAAGATGAAAACTTAAAAGAAAGATAAAGAAAACTTAAAGAAAACAAAACATCTCCCTTTTCAGGAGATGTTGATGAGAGAAAAAGTAAACGAATTACAGATAGACTTTTCATCTACATTTTTACAGATTCATAAGAATAAGAACCCTAAGCTAGCTGTTTTTTATCTGTTCGATAGCCCAGAGTACCAAGTGCCATGAAAAGAACTAAAACAAAAGCAAGGAAGAGGACCTGACTACCAATTTGACCATTCATGGAAATCGTTTGGCGCAAGCCCGATACAGAATAGCTCATTGGTAGCCAAGGGTTGATAACTTGGAAAATCTTACTAGTCAGCTCCAGCGGATAGGTTCCTGCACTAGAAGCCAGCTGTAAAAGCAAAAGAATCAGAGAAGCAAAGGCGCCGAGCTTGCTATCCCAAGTAACCAAAGCCGTCACAAGAGCCATAAAGGTCATGCTGGCTAGGACAATCAAACCAAGGGTTGCCCACTCATGGTTTGCAGATAAGCCTATCAAGTGCACAGCACCATAGACCAAAACACCCGCCACAACAGAAATGACTCCATTTACCTCTATACGGGCCTTCAGCCAGTCTCGTCTCGTCTTAGGTTCTTCCCCTGATGGAAGTGCGCTAAAGATGATATTGGTTGAAATAGCCGCCACAAATAAAGCTACTGAAATCATATATGGCGCCATCCCAATGCCGTTTTTCTCTACCTTGTTCTCATCTGTCTTGCTCAGCGTCAGAGGATCTGCCAGAGTTTTTGCATTGTCTTCCTTAGTAGAAACAGTCGACAATTTATCGCCTGCATCTGAGAGGCCATTGGACAAATCGCTCGTTCCCACAGTAAGTTTAGAGAGATTATCTGTTAAAGCACTGCTGCCATCAGCCAGCTTCTCTGTGCCACTCGCTAATTGATTGGTTCCATCTGCTAATTTCCCGAAACTAGAGGTCAATTCTGGAGATTTGTCTGTTAATTGGGCTGCCCCGTTTGCTAATTTTGTTGTATTTGCTAGCAAATCAGGATTCTTACTTGCCAAAGCTGATGTCCCCTCAGATAGCTGACCGACTGCATTGGTATAACTTGTCACCCCTTGTTCCAATTGTGTCGCGCCAGTCGTTAGTTTCTCATTTAGGGTATCTACACCTGCGACTAGTTGATTGGCTCCTCCACTTGCTGAACCGAGGCCAGTACTCACCGTTGATAAGCCATTATAAAGGCCATTGATCATGTTAGCTGCCTGTGGCAGAACTTGATTTGACGCACCTTCTAACTGACTAAATTTTGTTTGACTAGCGCCTTTTATCGTTTCAAGAGAAGCCCTCATTGTATCGATTTCTGATAAAATTGTCTGAGCAGATTGGTCACTTCCCGCTTGACTAGCACCGACTGCTGCATCAATCTCAGCCTTAGCCTCACTAGAAAGGCCTTGATAAGCACTGGTCCCTTGGACACTCGCCAAAGCTGCGGCCTTGGCATCTTGATTATTATTGATAATGGCCTGAGCGGATGCTGCTATGCTAGTCAGTGAAGCCTCAATGCTGTCTGTCGATACTGCTGAGTCACTTGCTGCAGCTTGAATACTAGCATTCAACTGAGTCAAGCCAGTTGCCAAATCATTCACGTTTTGCTGGTTGTTAGCTAAGGTTGTATCTACCGATGACTTTAATGTAGCCAAGCCAGTATTCAGATTCGTTACACCTGTTGATAAGGCCTGAACTCCATCTCCTGACTGAGTAAGCTGTTGGACTCCACCCAATAAGTCTGCTGATCGACCCGACAGCTGATTTGCACCTGCGGCCACAGTACTTACACCATTAGCATAAGTGTTTATCCCATTTGACAAACTACCCAGTCCAGACGATACTTGTGCAACACTCCCAGTATAAGTCTGTAGTCCTGTGTTAAATTGAGCTGCACCGGACGATAATTTGCTCGTAGCTTGATTCAGAGTTCTTAAGTTATCTGCAATTGTCTGACTGCCTGAACCTAGTTGTTGGCTGCCAGATGCTAATTGCTGAGCACCATCGGATGCCTTCACCAAGCCAGTTTTTAGATCTCCCATATTCTTAAATAAGGCGCTTGTATAAGTATCCGTCACATTTTGCGCCACCGTCTGCTTCAAAGAAGTCATGGCTGAATCACTCATCTTACCAGCAATAAAACTGTGGCCGCTAGACGTTTGATAGTCAATCTTCATTTGCTGAGGATTATCAGTCAAAATACTGGCTGCACGTTCAGATAAATCACTTGGAAGCGTCACAACCATGTAGTAATCACCCTTTTCCAGACCATTTTGAGCATCTTCTTTACTGACGAAGTGAAAATCCAGATTTTTATTTTCCTTGAGGCTGGAAACAACATCCTCGCCTATAGACAAGGTCTTACCACTAGCAGTTACAGCTTTATCCTGATTGACGACCGCCACTGGCAAGTCCGATACCTTTCCATACGGATCCCACATGGAGCTCAAGAAAATAACATTATACAAGGCAGGAATCAAAGAGACCCCTAACATCACAATGATAAAAGCCGGCTTTTTTAAAATAGCTTTCCATTCTCTTAACATGTCTACCTCCTAAAATTAGACACAGTGTCCAAATTTCAATAAAATTGATTATACACCAATCGAAAAATTATTACAAGTTTATTATTTAAAAATTGGACACCGTGTCTAATTTTGTTTGAAAAGATTGCTGGGAAGCGGAATAAGTTAGCCCTACTGTCTTTAATCCCTGAATAATCTGTAAACAAAAGGTATTTTCCCATAGGTAAGTACACAGAAAATCAGTATTATGTTAGAATGATAAGCGAGGTAAATGGAGTCAAGCATCGAGATCTTAACTTGACGGTACGGTTCCATGTGAAACACTGCTGCCAGCAGATGCCTCACATCACAATAGCTCAAGTCAGATTGAGCATAGTAAAGAAAGGTTTAAGACAATGAAAAAAAGAACACCATTTAGCTTATTTGCTCTAGTTGCAGCACTATTTCTGCTGTCAGCCTGCCGTTTCCTTGTACCATCTAACTCAGAATCAACCACTCGCTCTTCTAATTCAGATAAATCAGGAAAAAAAGTTAGTTTAAAGGATTCCTCAAGCTCATCAAAGCAATCTTCCAAAAGCAAAAGCAGCTCCTCTAGCAGCAGTAGTTCTTCCAGAAGTTCTAGTAAAGAAAATAGTAGTTCTAGTAAGGATATAGAAAAAACCACAGATGGTCTTCCAGAAGATGCCGATCATGCTAAGAAAGATAAAATTTATGCGACTGGCGATGCCAAGGTTTATTACCAATCCTATGAATCTGGCGGTTTTGAAGCTCAAATTCCTGAATTTAAAGGATATACCCAAGAAAAAGTTAAAAGTATTCTCGGCGAACCAGAAAAAATAAGCACCGATCTCGCTTCTGAATATGAAGCCTTCCAAAACAAAGAATTAGAAAATCTTAAAAGACTGGTTCAGGAGCAAAAAATAAGTACCGAACAAGCGCGTGCTTTCTTAGCGGGTGTAGTTGACATTGCTCAAGCATCAAGATTACAAAATACCTACACAATTTACTCTTATAAAAATGAACAAATTTCTATTATCTTCTCACAGGAAGGCGAGCTACTTTACGTCACTCCTGACCCTGACTACCTCTACTTCAAATAATGTTCTGAACGACAGCCGAGACTTTACTTCAAGCCTCGGCTTTATTATTTTACCAGTCGATTTAGCCTAATTAAGATAAAATTTTGACTATCTATGCTTAATTCCGGAATTTAACTCTTTTCCACTGGAAAAACATTTGATATAATAGTACACGGAGAAAAAGAAAAAGTAGTTTGCTATGATAGTTATTATCTTGAAGAGCAGACTGAGGCTTAGCCTCAAAGGGAGATTTTATGTTAGAAAGCAATAAACGCCGAAAAACCAAGGCTATTATTGAAAGAGCCATGGTTTCACTACTGCATAAGCAGTCCTTCGACCATATCACTACTGTCCAGTTAGCTCAAGCTGCTGGCATCAGCCGTAGTAGTTTTTATACTCACTACAAGGACAAGTACGATATGATTGAACGTTATCAGCAAAACCTCTTTCATCAGTTGGGATATATTTTTGAGAATAATCAAGAAGATGTTCAAACTGCGATTACAGAGGTCTTTCAGTTCCTCCAGCTAGAGCCACTCTTGGCTGCTCTTTTGACAGAAAACGGCACGAAAGAGATTCAAAATTTCCTGCGCCATAAGCTGCAGGTGATGCTGGCGGATAGTCTGCAGGACCGTTTTAGTAGACGTGTTTACAATCATTTTGAAAAAGAATACAGCAGGGTCTTTCTTGCCAATGCCTTCTTTGGTGTCTGCCAAATGTGGATTGCTAGAGGAAAAAAAGAAAGTCCTGAACAAATAGCAGAATTTCTTTTGAAAATGCTGTAAGAAGTTGCTGGAACCCAATGGGTTCCAGCTCTTTTCATATTTTGAAAAATTATACAGGGTGTACAAAACCTCTTTTGGTTCTGTACACCCTATTTTTCTTATATTATAATTTCATAGCCAGCATATTGACTGTCATACCAGCTGCCGTTCCCATCAGAGCGATGGTGTCCCCTTCCTTGACTAGATTGCGCTCCAGAGCATAGCAGAGAGAGAAGGGCACTGCTACTGACACCATATTACCATAGTCTTGCACAATATTAAGGTATTTATCATCAGGAATACCCAAGCTGCGCATGACCATTGGCAGAGCCCGACTCGCCTGATGCGGAATGATATAATCCAAGTCAGATAGGCTGAGACCACTCTTTTCCTTAAACTCTTTAAACATTTCCGGAATTTTTCTGGCAGAGAGCAAGAGTATCTTCTTACCATTCATGTCAAACATGTAGTGAGTCTTGGTAGCATCCGAATACTCCTTAGGCTGAAAAGATGTCAAACCACCGCGAATCTCTGTATCATGAGCTCCCTCAGACCACGTCCGCTGCAGACTGGAGATGACCCCTCTTTCTTCCTCTGTTGCTTCAAAAATCAAAGCTGCTGCTCCGTCACTGAACAACTCAAAACTTTCTTTCTGATTGGGATTAAGCCCTAAGCTTCCAACCTCACTAGATACGATGAGGATCCTATGATACTCACCAGCCTCCAACAAATGAGACATGAGACTCAAAGCCGAGATAAAGCTGGTGCAAGTCGTATTGATATCCATGGCTGGAATGGACAAGCCCTTGGCTACCAACTCATGAATCAGAGCAGCGGTACAAGGAATAGGCTGAACGCCCACCGCACTGGCTGACACGATACAATCGATGTCTTTGATTGTCAAGCCCGCTTGCTCTAAGGCTTTTTCAATCGCCTTAACAGCCATAGAAAGCTGGGTTTCTTCATTTTCCACCACCCGATACCGAGTCTGATCCTTAAAAGTCACGGTATTTCTAGGTAGATGCGTACCGTAACCAACTATCTTTATATGATTCTTTACTGCTGTCATATTAAACTCCTTCTTGTCAGACTTGGGGCTTCTCGGCAGCTGGGTAAACTGCCAAAGCACTTGAGCCACCAATTCATATGTTTTCCAAATTGGGGCATTCTTAAGCCCGATAGATGCGTTTCAACTTACGGCTTCTGTCCCGCTGGTAATCTTCAAAAGAAATAGCCGGTATAAGAAAGTCTTTATCACTTGCCAAGTTTTGAAACTGCTGGACAAGCTCGTCTTCTCGCTGCTGACTACGATGTTCGATAGCAATGGTCAGCGAGTAGTCCTTTTTCTGAGCGACTTGATATTCTCCAATCCCATCAACCAAGAGCAGACAACGGCGGATAAAGTCTGGAAAGACCTCCACCGACTGACCTGCAGCATTTTCAAACATGAAAATATCATCCGACCGGCCCTCAATCCTATCAATCCGTGTAAAGACCGAACCGCAGGGGCAAGGTTCAGGATTTTCTACCAAGATATCATTCAACTCATATTGAAAAATTGGCTGAGAAGTCCGCTTGAAATCCGTAATAATTGGGTAAAAGCGCCTATCATCCAAGTAGTTCTTATCTACATGGACAATATCTTCGTTTAGATGAAGATTCCCATGGACACAAGTGCAAGCTAGAAAGCCCTCGGTCGCTTGGTAGACCTGGTCCACCTTTTTCAGACCAAATCCTGCTTGAATCCTCTGCCGATCCGGCTCTTCCAAAATTTCTGCCACTGATACGACTTTGCTAGGAGCAATCTGCAAATTTCCCACTTGGACTTGTTTTGCCAGCTCCAAGAGCATTGATGCTGGCGCTACCAAAATCGTTGGCTGGTAAGCATTCAAACGCTCTACATGCTCTTCGGCTCCCTGAAAAGTATCAAAATACTCCAGAGAAATCAAGCCTGAATTGACAGTCTGATAGAGTTGGTTATCCGCCCGAAGAAAGAAGGCTATTTTATGTCCAAAGAGTTTGCCTTTAGGCAGCATCTTGGCCAAGATGGCTGCCGCCCACATACTGCGCTCCTTTTCAGTGGTAACAAATAAACCTCGGTGACCAGATGTTCCTGAAGACAGGCCGACAGCGATTTCTCCTATCATGGGACTGAAATCACGTGTCCGCTCACTCTCTAGGGCCAAAGCTAGCAACTCATCACGATCCAGTCCCTGAGTATTGAGCTCATTGAAATGCTCCATCATAAAAGCCTTATTCATCTTAAAATCTGCTGGAATACCTGATTTAAAATAAGGTGATTCCTGTTGCAGAAATTCCCGATAGGCTGCTAAAGCCTTGATTTGATAGCATTCCAAGGCCTGTCGATCCTTAAATCGATACCCCCAGCGCATGACGCTAAAGGTTTTTAGAAATGTTCCTAGTTTCATACAAAATCTGCTCCGCTCTCTCAGCCGGATCATGACTGACTAGCACCTGATAGCCAACAGCAAGCAACTGCCGTAGCAAGGCCACACCGGCCATGTATTCTTCCTTACTATCTTGGATGAGTGACGGCAAGAGACGCATCTGCTCCGTATAAGGCAACAGATCCACGCCCCAGCACAAATCAGCTCCGATAAACAGATGATAATCTGGCAAAAAGAGACAAGCTTGACCAGCAGCATGCCCATCAACTGAGGCCAGATATATACTGCCATCGCCAAACAAGTCAACTGTCTTGCGATATAGGAATGCTGCTTGGACCTGCTGAGGTTCCACCACTTCCAACCGACTCTCAAAATCCTGCGGAAGAAATTCCTTGAAAATCAAATCCTTCAGTTTGGCATGCTGATACGTTTTGAAAACGGTCTTGGTCAGAATGAAGCGGGCCTTGGGAAAGAAAGCGGCTCCGCCGATGTGATCTGGATGCAAGTGCGACAAGATGACATAAGAAATATCTTCTGGCGCAATTCCTTTTTGCTCAAGCAGACGATCTACACGCTCCTCTTCTGACATATCAACAGGCGTTCCCAGACCATAGAGCCAGTATTTGAAGTTGGGTTTCAGAATAGCTGGAGAATAGCCAGTGTCGTAGAGGATATAGCCTTTCTCACGATGCTTCAAGAGGAAAACGCCAGCTGGAAAAATCATTTTTTTCTTGGCAACTCCCTTAAACATCTGCTGCAAGTGACTGCTGCAGCGTCCAGGCTGAAGATACTCAATTTTCTCGATAATGTTGGACATATTTTGCAATCCCTTCACTGATTGTCAACTTGGGTTGATAGCCCAAATCCCTTACTGCTGCTGATATATCCAGCGTTTGACTATAACGCATTAAGTAATAGGTGTAAAGAGTCAGCGGTGGCTCTTTTTCAATATGAAAGAAGCGATAAAAGCTTTCAAATCCCTGTGCCAGAATACCTAGAAAAGCAGCAGGCAACTTAACATAACGTTTACGAACCTGTAAACCATCTAAAGCTTCATCCAGCATATCCTTGAAACTACGGGATTCTCCGTTGGTAATGTTGTAAACTTGTCCTTGCGCTTCTGGAATTTCCAAAGCCAGACGAACAGCCAAGGCCACATTTTCCACACAAGTCATGTCCATCATTTGCTGACCATTTCTTATGAGTGGAATCGCCAGTTTTTGGCTCAAGCGCAGAATCCTAGGAAAGATACTGGTATCTCCAATACCAAAAAGCCCTCTAGGGCGCAAGATAACCGATGGAACTTGAGGATAACTTCGGACAATCCGCTCAGCCATGAGCTTGCTTTTGATATAGAAATTCAGCTCATTCTCCTGAGGAGCAGCCTCTTCTTTAATAGCCAGTTGGTCACGCGCGGCAGCATAAACACTCGGAGAGGAAATATAGACCAGTCTTTGTACTCCAAAATGTCGGCAAGCTTCCATAACCAGCTTGGTTCCTACCACATTGGTCTGATAAAACTGCTCCCAGGGTCCCCAAATCGTTGAGAGGGCACCAGCATGCACCACTGCATCCACTCCTTCGCAGGCTGCAAAAATTTCTTCTTCTCTGGTAAAATCTCCAGCAAAAAACTCTACTAAAGGACCTTCTAACTGCCGGCCAGCCTTCAGATTACGACCAAAAGCCCGCACCTGATAGCCTTGTTCAGCTAGCTCTTCTACAACATACTTTCCTAGAAAGCCAGTCGCTCCTGTCACTAGAACCTTCATCGCTACTCCTTTCATACAATTTTCTGTTTGTGTCTTGTCCCCATTATACACCATTTCAGCAAATCTTCCGTAAAAAAGCTGGAAAAAATCTTTACAGAGTGTCTCACCTGATTGGATAGGAGCAGAAAGAAATCACCCAATTTCTGAAAAACAGCTGCCTCTTTTCGACCTATTCTTAGTTAGAATCAGGTTTATTAGTTCATTGAGAGTATAAAAAAGAAGCCGGGAAACCGACTTCTGAACAAATACAAATTAAAGCATTTTGTTGTAGAATTCAACGATAAGTGCTTCGTTGATTTCTGGGTTGATTTCATCGCGCTCTGGAAGGCGAGTCAATGAACCTTCTAATTTTTCAGCATCGAATGATACGAATGCTGGACGTCCAAGAGTTGCTTCAACAGCTTCAAGGATTGCAGGCACTTTCAATGATTTCTCACGAACTGAGATCACTTGACCTGGAGTTACGCGGTATGATGGGATATCAACGCGTTTGCCGTCAACAAGGATGTGACCGTGGTTTACGAATTGACGAGCTTGACGACGAGTAGTCGCAAGACCAAGACGGTAAACAACGTTATCCAAGCGACGCTCCAAAAGAAGCATGAAGTTGAAACCAAGGATTCCTTCTTTGATTTTTGAAGCTTGAACAAACAAGTTACGGAATTGTTTTTCACCTACACCGTAAGTGAAACGAAGTTTTTGCTTTTCAGCCAATTGCAAACCGTATTCTGACAATTTGCTGCGGTTGTTTGGTCCATGTTGACCAGGTACATAGTTGCGGCGAGCCAATTCTTTACCTGTACCAGTAAGAGAAAGACCCAAACGACGAGCTTGTTTCCAAGATGGTCCTGTATAACGTGACATAAAAATGTCCTCCTGTAAAATATTTTCGAGGAAATAGTCACTTAGAAAGCCCTGATTCGTGCAGAACATTTTCGCCCAAACAGCTAAGGCTACTTTTATAGCTGATGTTCTGTTGACGAGCTCCATGCTTTCCTGCTGCTATTTCACACAAGGGCTATTGTACCATGAATAAAGTCAAAAGTAAAGGGACTTATGCAAAAAATCAAGCCAAAAGGCTTGATTTAGGTTGTTTCTTGAAAGCAAAGGAATTCCGACAGTTGCTTCACACTCCCAAAATCTTCAAAATCTCCTGCTTGTATCGTAACTTCTGCAGTTCCTTATCCTCACTGTCTGACCAAGTCAGTTGGAGATCTGCAACGATTTGCCCAGGGCGATTTTTCAGAATATAGATATGGTCACTGAGAGCCAGAGCTTCCTCGATGCTATGAGTGATAAGGAGAGTCGTCAGACCCAGCCTACGATGAATGTCCAGATACCAAGCGTGCAGCTCCATCTTGGTCAACTCATCCAAGGCACTAAAGGCCTCGTCCAGAAGAAATAGCTTGTGGCCGAACATATAGGTCCGCAGCAGAGCTACGCGCTGCCGCATCCCCCCACTCAGCTCATGTGGATACTTGTCTGCCACATCAAAGAGCCCGAACTCCTTCAAAATCTGGGTTGCCTGCTCCGTCGCTTCCTTTTTGGATACTTTTCGGATTAAGAGGGGCAAGATGATATTGCCTAGAACCGTCTTGTGCTCCAGCAGCAAGTCCTTCTGCAGCATATAACTCACCCGGCCCTTAGGATTTTCCTGCCCATCTAGGACAATCCTGCCCGACTGGACCTCCAAAATCCCCGCAATCAGATTAAAGAGGGTCGTTTTCCCGACTCCACTAGGCCCCAAAATCGCTACGACCTGGCCTGCTTCTACCTGTAGGCTGATATCTTTCAAAATCTGCTGCTCATCATAAGCATAGCTTACATTTTCAAGTTTAATTTCTGTCATTATTTTATATAATCGTTGCTAAATCCCTTGTCACTCAAGTCATTGTCTACGATACCCTTATCCTTGGCCCATTTGTAAAAGGCATTCCAACGGCTAGCCTCAAACTGACCCCACTTGTCCTTATCCGATGCATATTGCTCAGACAGATATTTTTGAGAAGCCAAGACAAAGTCACGCTTGTTTTTCAACTCTGGCGCATGCTTGATTAAAATATCTGCTGCTTCTTCAGGGTGCTCCATGGCATATTGATAACCCTTCTTAATAGCCTGCAGGACCTTTTTCGCCTCGTCCGGATTCTTCTTGAGATAGTCATTATTAGCAATGATGACAGGAGAATAATAGTCAAACTCCTTGACATAGTCCTTCATATAAAAGAAATTAGTGTCCATGCCCTGAGTCTCTGCCATGATACCATCCCAACCATGATAAATCCACGCTGCATCAAACAAACCATTTTCAATCGGCGTAATAGAGTTGGAATCGTTGTTGGGAACTTTTTCCACTTCATCAAACTGGCCGCCTTGGCTTTCAACCAAAGTTTTGAGCATGCCTAGCTCCACTGGATCATTCCAGGTGCCATATTTCTTACCAGCCAGATCCTTAGGACTTGTAATACCTGCAGACTTCTTAGAAATAATGCCTGAAGTATTATGCTCTACAATGGCCGCAACTGCTGTGATTTCTGCGCCCTTATCCAGTTTTTTAGCCATAGAGTCCTGGAAGTAAATACCAAAAGGTGCCTTGCCGTTGATAATCAAATCCGAACTGCTATCTTCAGGCGGCAACTTGATATCCACATCCACTCCTGCTTCCTTGAAGTAGCCCTTTTCTTGAGCTACATAAAGGCCAGTATGGTTGGTGTTAGGTGACCAGTCTAGGATAAAATCAATTTTTTTATCCTTGCTTTCAGATGTAGATTTCGACTGACCGCAGGCCGCTAGGCCGATAATTGACACAGCAGCCAAACCTGCCAACAAGACTTTATAACTTTTTTTCATCATTATCCTCTTTTCTTTCTTTGGAAAATAGCAGAGCTGAGCTACTATTTCCACTTGATGACATATTTTTCACTGACAGCCACCAGCTTCATCCCCAGAAGACTGATGACCGAAACCAATATGATAATAGCAAACATGGTGTCGTACTGGAAAAGTTTCTTAGACTGAATCATATAAACACCCAAGCCTTCGAAACCGCCCAGCCATTCGGAAACTACGGTCGTGATAAAGGCATAGGAAACACTGACGCGCAAGCCAGCATAGAAATAGGGCAAACTAGCTGGAATCTTAAAATGCCAAAGAATCTGCCAGCGATTGGCTTGCATAAGCTCAAAGAGAGTCATAGTATCCCGATCACAATGCCGAAAACCGTCCAGAATACTGACGATAATCGGAAAAGTCGTCGTCAGAATAATGAGCACAATCTTGGGCAAAATCCCATAACCCAGCCAGAGAACCAGAATTGGCGCTAAAGCAATGGTTGGAATCGTCTGCACCACGACCATCATGGGGTAGATTAGATCATTGAGCCAGCTCATACTGTCCATGAGTATAGCTAGTATACAGGCCAAGATGACGCCCAAGACTAAACCCAGCAAGGCTACTTTTAAAGTCGCCCAGCTATGACTTGCTAGAAAGCCAGCATCTCTGATAAAGGCCTGACCGATTTCCAGAGGTGTCGGCAGGATAAACTTGGGCAAGAGCTTGAGCCAGCCCATGACCTGCCAGATGACAAGTACACCCAGCATACCTAAGAGACCGATTTGCTGTCGCATCAGCCTTTGTAGTGCTTTCATTAGAACGATTTTCCTCCCTTCCTGCATTTTGGTGCTGCAATTCTTCAAGATATCACCATCGATAAAGATGATAAAAGAAAAGGCCTTTTCCGTATATGGAAAAGGCGCACAAATACCACTTTTTTTCGGTATGATTCCTACGCTGGCATTACCCAGATCAGGTGCGGTCGAAGCTTACACTTCCTCTCAGACTGTACACAGACTCCCATATATAGAACTATGATAGCGCAATCATCAGCAAATGTCAAGGTTGAAGCTTGGACTCACTCCTTTTCAACGATAAGTGAAGCAAACGATCATCAATCAGTCAAACTTCCCTTTCGCAGCCAGCAAAGTCTCCATAGCCCTGATATTCTCTGTCTCGCTTGTGGATAAGATGGTTTCAAAGCCCAATTCAGCTGCCGTATCTAAGTTAGCCTGAATATCATCAATGAAGACGGATTCCACTGGATCCAGACCATATTTTTTCAACAGCTTGTGGTAAATCTCTACTTCTGGCTTGACGACACCGACCTCTGAGGAAAGGATATAGCCCGACAGCAGTGGGTAAATGGGCAACAAACCAGCTTTTTCAATATGATAAAAAATCTCACAAGTGGTTGACAAGATATAGATTCGATAACCTTGATCAGACCATAGCCGAATCCTTTCCTGTAAACCACTGTAAACATGCACAACCTCATACCAATGATAAAAGATATTCTTAACGGCAGAATGATAGGAAGCATCTAGCTGAGTCTGGACTCCCTCACAGGCATCTTTCAAACTCAGCTCCCCCTTGTCTGTCTGATGCCAGACACCTGACTCAAAAATGGCCTGCCTAAGAACCTGCCGCCGCTCTTTCTCAGGTTCAAAATATGTCAAGATTTTCTCAGAATTCCATTCAATTAAGACATTGCCCAAATCAAAAACCAAATTTTTAATCATGATGACCACCTGTTTTCTTTGCTTATCATCCTCTATATACGTCGATTTGACTGAGGAATTGCTTCAAATATAAGTAAAAAGGCCCACTGGACCTTTCTATTCATCAAAATAACGGATGAGGTTCTTTTCTGTCAAAATGTCAGAATAAGTATAAGACTCCACATAGGTATTGGAGATTTCCCCTGGCTGACCGCCTTCATTGGAATATTCCACGATAAACAAAGACGGATAGACTTCAATCAGACGGCCTTGCTTGCTTTTTTGGCGCTTACGACCGTTTTCCAGCGTCATCTCAACGATTTGTCCTTCATGCGCCTTGATATCTTCTTTGATTTTTTTCATTTTTGCCACATCTGTAAATGCATCACTCATCTTTATTCGTCCTCTCTTTTGGAAATACTTGAGAATTTATTATACTCTTTCTGGAAAATTAACTCTACTGTACCACGCGCTCCACTCCGGTTTTTCTCGATAATGACTTCAACCTTGTTATTGGGAATGCCTTCTTCCTCCTCACCGGCTCGATCATAATAATCATCCCGGTAAAGGAAAGCAACGATATCCGCATCCTGCTCAATGGAACCTGATTCCCGAATATCAGACAGCACCGGTCGTTTATCCTGCCGCTGCTCCACGCCACGCGAGAGCTGACTCAACGCAATGACCGGCACCTTGAGCTCCTTCGCCAAGATTTTCAACTGTCGGGAAATTTCCGAAACTTCTTGTTGGCGGTTTTCACGACCAGTTCCTGTAATCAGCTGCAGATAGTCAATCAAGACCAGCCCTAAATTGCCCGTTTCCTGAGCCAGTTTTCGAGCCCGCGAGCGAATCTCTGTAATCCGAATCCCTGGTGTATCATCGATATAGATACTAGCATTGGCCAGATTAGCTGTCGCAATGGTATATTTTTGCCACTCTTCATCTGTCAGTTGCCCCGTACGAATGGAATGAGAATTAATCACCCCTTCTGAAGCCAACATCCGGTCCACCAAGCTCTCCGCCCCCATTTCCAGAGAGAAAATAGCTACAGTCTTATCCAGCTTGGTTCCGATATTTTGAGCGATATTAAGGGCAAAGGCCGTCTTTCCGACCGCTGGCCGAGCCGCCAAAATGATTAATTCTTCCTCATGCAGACCAGTCGTCATCTTGTCCAGCTCACGATAGCCAGTCGCAATCCCAGTGATATCTGACGTCTGCAGAGATCGAGCCTCCAGATTGCCAAAGTTAAGGTTCAGCACATCACGGATATTTTTAAAGCCACTGCGGTTGGCTGTTTCACTGACATCAATCAGAGCTTTTTCAGCTCCGGCAATAATTTCCTCTGACAGACGGTCACCATCGTAGGCTTGATTGATAGACTCTGTCAGACGCGAAATCAGCCGCCTTAGAATGGCCTTTTCTGCAACGATTTTAGCATAGTATTCAGCATTGGCAGATGTTGGCACAGAATTGACCACTTCCACCAAGTAGCTGAGACCACCGATATTCTGCAAATCACCCTGACTGTCCAAAATATTGCGAACCGTCGTTGCATCAATGGCATCACCGCGGTCAGCCAAGTCAATCATAGCCTTGAAAATCAAGCGATTGGCATACTTAAAGAAGTCAGCAGGCTCGATATACTCACGAACAAAGACCAGTTTGCTCTCATCAATGAAAATGGCTCCTAAGACGGACTGCTCCGCTAAAATATCCTGAGGCTGAGCTCGGAGTTCATCAATCTCTGCCATCGGTAAATCCTTCCTTCAAATCACTATTATCCTTCTTTAACCCGCAAACGAATCACCCCAGTTATATCCTGATAAATTTTCACTGGAACATCTATCAGACCAATGGAGCGAATCGGTGAGTCCACCTTAATGTGACGTTTGTCAATTTTGATGCCAAACTGCTTCTGCAGCTCTTCTGCTATTTTCTTACTGGTAATAGAGCCAAAGGTGCGGCCATCCGGACCAACTTTTTCAGTAAATTCAACAATAGTAGCTTCTTCTGCTAACTTAGCTTTAATAGCTTGAGCTTCTGCCACTAGTTCTGCGTGAGCTTTTTCTTCGGACTTTTGCTTACCGCGCAGTTCACCGATAGCCTGCGCTGTTGCTTCCTTGGCTAAATTTTTCTTAATCAGAAAATTTTGAGCATAGCCAGTCGGCATTTCCTTGATTTCGCCTTTTTTGCCCTTGCCTTTTACATCTGCTAAAAAAATTACTTTCATCCTTTTTTCTCCTCGTCTATTATTACTTCCTCTTTAATGACTTGGTCCATAATTTCTTGATTCAGCGACTGAAGGACCTCAGAAACTGTTTTGCCTTCAATTTGAGCTGCCGCCAGATTAAAATGACCGCCACCGCCCAGCTTTTCCATAATTCGCTGAACATTGATCTTGCTGCGACTGCGAGCCGAAATAGACACATAGCCTTTGGTATTCTTGCTTACAACAAAAGTGGCTTCAATTCCTGACATAGAGAGCATGGTATCAGCTGCCTTACTGATGACAACTGTATCATAAGTGTTCTCTTCTGGACCAGCTGCTACAATGACATTAGGCAAAATCTTCTTGCCGTTTAAAATCAGCTCATTAATCGCACGATATTCCTCAAAATTCGTAGCGGAAATGTCCTGAATCACAACACTGTCACTGCCCCGAGTCCGTAGATAGCTGGCCACATCAAAGGTCCGACTGGTGACCCGAGATGAAAATCCTTTAGTGTCAAGCATGATACCTGCCATGAGAATGCTGGCTTGCATCTTACTGAGACGGTTCTTTTTAGAATTCTGGAACTGAATCAGCTCCGTTACCAATTCACTGGCACTACTAGCCCCACTTTCGATATAGGCAATCACAGCATTTTCCGGAAAGTCTTCATCACGGCGATGGTGGTCGACTACGATAATCTGACTGAATTGATCAAAGAAATCCTTAGACAGAGTCAGAGATATCTTGGAGTGGTCAACCATAATCAAGAGCGAACGATTGGTCACCATATTTACTGCTTCAGAAAGCGGCACCAGATAGTCAGCCCCTTCCTGCTGAAGCTTTGTAATGGAGCGCTCAATGTCAGAAGCCATCTGGGACGGATCATAGACCACATAAGCTTTCTCAATGATATTACTGGCAAAGAGCTGCATACCAAGAGAAGAACCCAAGGCATCCATATCCAGATTTTTATGTCCGACTATAAAGACCTGATCCACACTCTTAATCTTATCAGAGATCGCAGTCATCATAGCTCGAGTACGGGTGCGCGTCCGCTTAACAGCTGACGCCGTTCCTCCACCAAAGAAGATTGGATTCATGTTGTCATTATTTTCTTTGACGACAGCCTGATCCCCACCCCGAACTTCAGCTAAGTTGAGGTTAAGCAGGGCTACCCGACCGATTTCATCATGATTGCCATCGCCATAAGAAAAGCCCATACTGAGTGTCAGCGACAGCTCTCGATTTTTAGCTTCCGTACGGAATTGGTCGATGATAGAAAATTTATTTTCCATCAGCTGTTCCAGCACCGTGTAATCTGTAAAAAGATAGAACCGATCCATGCCAACCCGACGATAAAACATGTGAAACTGCTCAGAAAATTCTGCTACGAAGTTGGCCACAAAGCTATTGATATGACTGATATCTGTGTCAGAAACGACATCTTCCAAATCATCATAATTATCCACCGAGATAATCCCGATCACCGGGCGCGTTGTTACCAGACCAACGGTAGCTTCGTATTCATTGGATGCATCAAAAAAATAAAACACACTGGATGCACGGTCCAAGTAAACCGAATATTTCTTGTCTCCAACCGTAGCATAATGACCAGAGTCTGAATAAGCAGCCTTCATGATATTCTTGAGCATATCAGCATCAAAATCACCATCTTCGGTTGTAAAAATCAGTTCTGCATATGGATTAAACCACTCTACATCACCATTATCTTCACTGATTTTAATGACACCAACTGGCATCTTATCCAGCAAGGAAGCGAGGCTTCCTTCTGCTTGATGATTGACATAATGAATCTGCTCAATCTCATCTAGCTCGGATACTCTCTGTTGCTGGATAAAAAGCACAATCAAAAGAGCCAGCACAAGCATAAGAGCAGCTAGCATGGCCAAACTATCACCAAAAAGCCTCAGACAGATGGCTAAGATTATAAAGGAAATTAGACCTGCCATCGCCAAGTGAATTGGGGCAAAACGAAATTTTTTCATCATAGACCTCTTATTCCGCCATTTTACCATAAATCCTAGAAAAAAGCGAATTTCTCCCAATAAGTAAAGCATTTAAGAAGGGTAAAGGAAGCGAAAAATAGTCTTTCAAAGTTTACAATCTTGTCAACCCCTTGTAAATTTACACAAAAAGGCTGCTTCCCAAAGGAAACTCAGCCTTTTACAAGAGTTACTTCGCTTGATTTTTAGAAATGCTTCTGGACTTGCCTTCTAAGTAAACCATCAAAATAGAAATATCTGCTGGATTGACACCAGAAATACGACTTGCCTGACCAATCGTTTCTGGATTAATTTTCTTGAACTTTTGCCGCGCTTCTGTCGCAATCGAATCAATATCATCCCAGTCAATATTAGCTGGAATCCGCTTCTCTTCCATACGCTTCATCTTTTCAACCTGATCGAGAGCTTTAGAAATATAGCCTTCGTACTTAATCTCTGTTTCAATTAGCTCGATAATCTTCTCATCAAGCTCCTCTGCAGCCGGACCAATGAACTGAGCCACATCTTGGTAAGACACTTCCGGACGCCGCATAAATTCTTTGGCAGTTACTGCATCCGTCAGAGGCTTAAAGCCAAGCGCTTCTACCTTAGCGTTTGTTTCCTTAACAGGCTTTAGTTTGATAGATTCCAAACGCTTCATCTCATTATCAAATTGATTCTTTTTAATCTCGAAACGAGCCCAGCGCTCATCATCTACAAGACCAATTTCCCGTCCCATCTCTGTCAAACGTATATCAGCATTGTCATGACGGAGAATCAAACGGTACTCAGCTCGACTAGTCAAGAGGCGATAAGGTTCAACGGTCCCCTTGGTCACTAAATCATCAATCATGACTCCAATGTAACCATCACTGCGCTTCAAGATTAACTCCGGCTTACCTTGGATTTTCAAGGCCGCATTAATCCCAGCGATAATCCCTTGACCTGCAGCTTCTTCATAACCAGAAGTTCCATTGGTCTGACCTGCTGTAAAGAGCCCTGAAATTTTCTTGGTTTCCAAGGTTGCCCGCAACTGGTGGGGCATGATCATATCGTACTCAATGGCATAGCCTGTCCGCATCATCTCAGCATTTTCTAGACCCTTGATAGAGTGAACCAAGTCCTTTTGTACATCTTCTGGCAGACTGGTTGACAGCCCCTGCACATAAACTTCTTCCGTATCACGCCCCTCAGGCTCTAAGAAAAGCTGGTGTCGTTCCTTATCCGCAAAACGGACGATTTTATCCTCAATAGACGGGCAATAGCGAGGGCCCACACCCTTGACTACTCCTGAAAACATAGGCGCCCGATGCAAGTTATTTTGGATGATTTCATGACTTTCCGCATTGGTATAAGTCAACCAACAAGGAACTTGATCTTTCACATAGTCCTCATCACGAGACGTGTAAGAGAAATGATTGGCCTTTTCATCACCTGGCTGAATCTCGGTCACATCATAATTGATAGATGACGCCTTGACACGCGGTGGCGTTCCTGTCTTAAAACGACCAATTTCAAAACCTAGGTCTCGCAGGTTATCAGCCAAAGGAATGGCTGCCAGACTGTGATTAGGACCAGATGAATACTTTAGATCACCAATGATAATTTCTCCCCGCAAGGCTGTTCCAGTCGTAACAATGACGGCTTTAGCCGCATACTCCTGATGGGTCGCTGTCTTAACCCCAATTACCTTACCATCTTCTACCAAGATTTCATTAATCATAGTTTGCCGCAAGGTCAGATTTTCTTGATTTTCAACAGTCTTCCGCATTTCTTTGGAGTAGACTTCCTTATCTGCCTGCGCCCGAAGAGCCCGAACTGCAGGTCCCTTACCCGTGTTGAGCATCTTCATCTGAATATAGCTCTTGTCAATATTCTTGGCCATCTCACCACCCAAAGCATCGACTTCACGAACGACAATCCCTTTTGCAGACCCTCCGATAGATGGATTGCAAGGCATAAAAGCCAGCATCTCAATATTAAGGGTTGCCAGCAGAACTTTACAGCCCATTCGACTGGCAGCCAGAGACGCCTCAACTCCAGCGTGGCCTGCCCCAATCACGACAATATCATAACTTTCAGTAAAATTGTGTGTCATTTTCTTTTTCCCTCATTTTTTCACCAAAAAAGGCCAAGTCTCTAGAAGTGCAGGACAAAAAAGCCTGCAACATCCATGAGCTTTGACCATCATAGGTATTGCTTATCTTATTTTAGCAGATTGAGCTGAATTGTCAATCTAAATGTACTGTAAGACTTGACCATTCTTATAAGCTCTGTCAATCAAGCCACCACCTAAGCACTCATCCCCATCATAAAAGACAACTGCTTGACCTGGAGTAATAGCCCTTTGCGGTTGATCGAAGTTGACAACTGCCTTGTCACCCTTTACAGTAACTGTCACTTTGGAATCAGGCTGACGATAACGGAACTTAGCTGTACATTCCATAGTAAATTCTTCTGGCATTTCTTTTGTGAAATGAACCTGACTAGCGTCAAGACTGGTTGACATCAAATTGTCATGGTAAAAGCCCTGACCGACATAAAGAATATTTTGGCTGAGATCTTTTCCAACCACAAACCAAGGCTCATTATCTCCCCCGTGCTGACCACCAATTCCAAGACCACCTCGCTGGCCAATGGTATAATACATCAAGCCAGCATGCTGGCCCATATCTCGACCTTCCAAGGTCATCATGCGACCCGGCTGGGCTGGTAAATATTGACTCAGAAACTCTTTAAAATTCTTCTCGCCGATGAAACAAATACCCGTTGAGTCTTTTTTCTTAGCTGTAGCTAAACCTGCTCTTTCAGCAATCGCTCGAACTTCTGGTTTTTCTAAATGACCCAGAGGGAACATGGTCTTTTGCAGTTGTTCCTGTGATAGTTGACTTAAAAAGTAAGTCTGATCCTTATTATTGTCCTTGCCACGCAGCATGTGAACCACGCCTTCTTGGTCTCTCTTCACCTGAGCATAGTGACCCGTTGCAACGTAATCTGCACCCAGTGTCAAGGCATAGTCAAGGAAGGCTTTAAACTTGATTTCTTTGTTACACATAACATCTGGATTTGGAGTCCTACCTGCTCGGTATTCCGCCAAGAAGTATTCAAAAACGCGATCCCAGTACTCTTTCTCAAAGTTGACAGAGTAGTAAGGAATGCCAATCTGATCTGCAACAGCAGCTACATCCTTGTAGTCCTCTGTGGCTGTGCAGACACCAAATTCATCTGTGTCGTCCCAGTTTTTCATGAAGATGCCAATCACATCGTAACCTTGCTCTTTTAAGAGCAAAGCAGTTACTGATGAATCGACACCTCCACTCATTCCAACTACGACACGAATCTTAGAGTTATCACTCATTGTGTTCTCCCATCTTTTCGTTATTTCACGATTGAAGGTCGTGCTGTGCTTTCAACGATTGAAGGTCGCTTGAGCAAGCCCTATTATAGCACGAAAGAACTAGGAAAACAAATCAGAAATTCAGCTAGAATTATCAACTGTAAAGAATATTTACAAAGTTGTAAAGTTATTGATTTTCTCTTTTACTTTCTTCACTAACAAACTTTTATAATATGCACTTTTAATTCATTTAAAAAATCAGCAGAAAGCCCTTAACTTTGTTATAATGAAAATAATAAATTAGCTGCAAGGAGAAATCATGACTTCACTAAGATTTCAATCTGTTTTTGATATTATCGGACCTGTGATGATAGGCCCATCAAGCAGTCATACAGCAGGCGCCGTCCGTATCGGAAAAATTGTCTCCTCTATTTTTAACGATGAGCCGACAGAGGTAGAGTTCCAGCTCTTTAACTCTTTTGCCAAAACTTACCGAGGTCACGGAACTGACTTGGCTCTTGTCGCAGGGATTCTAGGTATGGAGACTGATGATCCAGAGATTCCTAACAGCCTTGAAATTGCTCATAAACGCGGTATCAAGATTGTCTGGACGATTCAAAAGGATAGCAATGCTCCCCACCCTAATACGACAAAAATTACAGTCAAAAATGACCGTAAAACAATCAGTGTGACTGGAGTCTCTATCGGTGGAGGCAACATTCAAGTAACAGAGCTGAATGGCTTTTCAGTATCTCTGAGCATGAATACTCCGACCATCATTATTGTCCATCAGGATGTCCCAGGTATGATTGCCCATGTCACCGAAGCTCTGTCACGCTACAATATCAATATAGCTCAGATGAATGTTACACGTGAGAAGGCTGGAGAAAAAGCGATTATGATTATTGAAGTTGACAGCCGAAGCTGTGAGGAAGCCATTGATGAAATCCGTAATATTCCTCATCTGCACAATGTGAATTTCTTTAAATAGGAGAAAATATGTTTTATTCCATCAAAGAATTGGTAGAGCAAGCTGATTTAGATTACCAAGGAAATGTTGCTGAATTGATGATTGCTACCGAGTATGAATTGACTGGTCGTGAAAGAGATGAAGTCCTGCGGTTGATGCATCGCAATCTGGAAGTCATGAAAGCCTCTGTCCTTCTTGGACTTGATGAGAGCAAGTCTCGCAGCGGATTGACTGGAGGAGACGCAGCAAAACTTGACCACTATATCCAGTCAGGAAAGGCTTTATCAGACCACACTGTGCTGACTGCTGCAAAAAATGCTATTGCTGTCAATGAGCATAATGCTAAAATGGGCTTGGTTTGTGCAACACCTACTGCCGGCAGCGCTGGCTGTCTGCCAGCTGTTCTTACATCTGCCATTGAAAAATTAGGACTCTCAGAAGAAGAACAGCTAAACTTTCTATTAGCCGCAGGTGCTTTCGGCCTCGTCATTGCCAATAACGCCTCAATTTCGGGTGCTGAAGGTGGCTGTCAAGCTGAGGTCGGCTCCGCTTCTGCTATGAGTGCAGCTGCTTTAGTTCTAGCTGCTGGAGGTTCACCTTTTCAAGCCAGTCAAGCTATTTGTTTTGTCATTAAAAACATGCTGGGCTTGATTTGTGATCCAGTAGCTGGTCTAGTGGAGGTGCCTTGTGTCAAGCGAAATGCCATGGGAGCCAGCTACGCCTTTATTGCAGCTGATATGGCTCTTGCGGGAATCGAATCTAAAATTCCTGTTGACGAAGTCATTGACGCCATGTATCAAGTTGGGTCAAGCCTGCCTACTGCTTTCAGAGAAACAGCTGAAGGCGGTCTAGCTACAACACCTACAGGACGCAGACTTTCAAAAGAAATCTTTGGAGAATAACCTTTACAAATTTGTCAAGTAGATTTACTAGATAGTAAACAAGGAGACAAGATGAATCATTTGAAATATATCTTCTTTGATTTGGATGGAACTTTAGTTGACAGTTCAAAGGGCATCCAAGAATCTTTTGAATACAGCTTCAAACAACTTGGAAAAGTGTGCCCTGAAGAAAGTATTATCAAAAGTTTTATGGGGCCGCCTCTGGAAGTAAGCTTCGCCTCCGTTCTTGAAGAAAGGCAAGTTCCAGAAGCGATTAACTATTATCGTAGCTTCTATAAGGAAAAAGGCATCTGGGGCGTTCGCCTCTATGAAGGGATACCAGAATTACTGACACAGTTAAAAGAAGCTGGTTATAAAATTTATGTAACAACTAGTAAAAATCAACCCACAGCACAAGATTTATTAGCAAATCTAGCTATCTATGAGCAATTTGATGATATTTTTGGCTCACTGCCAGATTCATTTCACAAAGCAGATGTTCTGCGTCGAGCTCTGCGAACACTAGATGCAAATCCAGAAGAAACCATAATTATAGGCGATACAAAGTTTGATATAATTGGCGGTAAGGAAGTAGGAATCTTAACTTTAGGAGTCCTTTGGGGCTTTGGTAGCCAAAAAGAGTTACTAGAAAATGGAGCAGATTTGCTAGCTAATTCTCCTAACTACATTTTAAAAATATTGAAAGAACACTTTTCATAACTTTACACAGCTGTCAATATAGATAAGATTGTTACCTTTAAATCTTAATCTACACTACCATTTTCTGCTTATAAATTGTCAATTTTTTGTAAACCAAAAAACCACAGAGTTTCTGTGGTTTTTTTATTTTTATTTTAGTAGCCCCAAGCTGAAAGTCCTTGAGCACTGTAGGCACTATATGCTGCTTGAATCTGATCATCAACAGTAGCTGTTGATCCCCAACCTGGCATTGTTTGGAAAAGACCACTAGCACCTGAAGGGTTGTAAGCATCTACTTGACCATTTGATTCACGGGCAATGATAGCTTCCCAAGTTGATGCAGGGACACCAGTCATTTCTGCCATACGTGATGCTGCATAAGAGCCTGTTGCACCAGCAGTATTACCATTGCTAAGTACAAGGCCTCCTGATGTTGCTGCTGAATTAGCTGTTGCTGCAGGTGCTGCATAATTATTTACGGGAGTTGCAGTTGCTGCTACGCTTGTTTCAGACGTTTTGGCACTATTTCCAAGTTCCAAGATTTGACCAACACGGATGTGATTTGGATCTGCAATCTTGTTTAACTCTACTAATTTCTCAAGAGTTGTATTTTTTTCGTTAGCAATAGCTGATAAAGTATCACCGGCTTCAACTGTATAGGTCTCAGCATTCGCAATACCTGAAACCAAGAAAGCCGCTGCAGCGACTGCACCTGTTAAAGTCCATTTTGCTGTTTTTTTGTTCATTAAAATGTAATTCTCCTTTCGGTGATAATACTATCTTACACATAAAATATTACCAAAAAGTTACATTACCAAGTCAAACGTTACAAGAACATTTAGTTTAGACGTTAAAAACAGACTTTTAGAGCTTTTTTGCCAAATATTTTCTTTGACAAAGCAAAAAATAGACAAGTTTAACTTATACTATTCTCTAAAAACACTTTAAACAATAGGTCAGTTTTTCAATATATAAAGCAGAACACCTAATATAAGTAAGCTAATAATAGCCAAGCTGTCATTTCTTTTCCATGCCAAGCGGCGAAAACGTGTCCGGCCTTCACCTCCATTATAACCGCGCGCTTCCATGGCAATTGCTAGAGCATCTGCCCTTTTAAAACTAGAAGCAAACAAAGGGATTAGAATGGGAATAATAGATTTAACCTTTTGAACAAGCTTTCCCTCGCCAAAGTCAACACCACGCGCCCTCTGGGCGTTCATAATCCGAGTAGTATCATCCATCAACGTTGGAACGAAGCGCAGGCTCATAGAGAGCATCAGACCAATCTCATGTGCTGGCACTTTGAAAACCTTCAGTGGTTTCAACAAAGACTCAACCGCATCGGACAAGCTTAAGGGCGTCGTTGTCAGAGTCAGAAGAGTAGAAAAGAAAATAATCAGAATAAAGCGGCTAAAAATAATTCCAGCCTGTGACAGTCCTAGTTCTGTAATTCTGATAAAAGCGAATCGAAAGATTGTGGCCCCTCCAGAGGTTAAAAACAGCTGAAACAAGGTGGTAAAAGCTATGATAAAAACCATGGACTGGATACCCTTTAAAAAGAACTTCAAAGGAACCTTGGACAGCAAGACCAAACTAAAAACGAAAACAAACAACAGCAGATTGGTCACAAGATTATTAGCCCAGAAAATTAATAGAATAAAAAGAAACATCGCCAGCAACTTGCTCCGCGGATCCAAACGATGAATAATTGAATTTCCGGGAATATAGCGACCTAAAATCAACTTATCCATGCAAGATCTCCTTGAATTCTTCAATTGTAATAGGATAATGCGAGAAATTCATCCCTTTCTCCGCCAATTCGTGAGCAAATTTTGTAATCTTAGGAACACCCAATTGAATACTCTCCATAAAATCCAAATCCTGAAAGACCTGAGCAGGCTGACCGCTCTTGACTACTCTGCCCTTATCTAAAACATAGACTGTATCAGCAAAGTTGGCTACATCATCCATTAGGTGAGTTACCAAAACAATGGTCATACCAGCTCGATGCAGCTCTTCAAAGAGCCTCATCAGTTCTTTTCGACCGGATGGATCAAGTCCTGCTGTCGGCTCATCCAAAACCAAGATATCGGGCTCCATGGCTAGTATACCAGCGATGGCTACCCTACGCATCTGGCCACCAGAAAGTTCGAAAGGACTGCGATTGAACAAATCCTCAGAAATCCCGACCAAGTGCAGCTTTTCACGCGCCAAAGCTTCCGCTTCTTCCTTAGAAACACCAAAATTCTGAGGACCAAAAGCCACATCTTTCAAAACTGTTTCATCAAAAACTTGACTTTCCGGAAATTGAAAGACTAGACCGACCTTCTTGCGCACCTGTTTAATGTCTTTATTGACAGAATCAGCTGTGATGACTGTACTGCCTACTTCAACACTACCCTGATTGGGAACCAGCAAGCCATTTAAAAGCTGAAGAATGGTTGACTTACCGCTGCCAGTATGCCCGATAAGAGCTGTATAACTGCCCGATTTTATCTCCAAATCCACTCCAAAAAGCGCTGGTCCCTCAAAAGGAGTGCCAGCTTGATAAGTATAACTTACATTTTTGAGAGTAATGCCCATAATTGATCCTGCAATTCTTTTTCTGTTAAGTAAGAGTCTGGCAGAGAAAGACCAGACTGACGCAAAGCCGCCTTTACCTGATTAACAAATGGCTGATCCAATCCTAGCTCTTCCAAATCTTCTCGAGAAAAAAGCTCTCTCGGGGTAGCGGTAGACTCAACCTGACCCTCTTTCATAACCAAAACACGGTCGCTTAAGGCTATTTCATCCAGGTCATGAGTGATAGAAATGACGGTCAGCTGATTACTATCTTTAATTTTTTTCACGATCTGGATAAGATCCAAACGTCCCTCTGGATCCAGCATGCTGGTTGCTTCATCCAAAATAATAATATCCGGTCTCAGAGCTACCACACCTGCAACAGCTACCCGCTGTTTTTGCCCTCCGGAAAGACGAGCTGGTTCACGCTCCTTAAAATCCTGCATGCCGACAAGCTCTAATGCCTGCTGGACTCGCTCTACCATCAGATCATAGTCCAGCCCTTGATTTTCCAAACCAAAGGCTACATCGTCTTCTACAGTTGCACCGACAAACTGATTATCTGGATTTTGGAATACCATGCCAATCTGTCTGCGTTTTTCCCAGACGTTTTCAACTGTCAGCTTATCGCCTGAAATAATAATATCTCCGCTTTCCGCTTCTAAAAGGCCGTCAATCAAACGAACAGTGGTTGATTTTCCACTGCCATTATGGCCAACAATGGATAGCCATTCCCCTTTTTTTACCTGAAAGGAGACATCGTTTAAAGTGTAATTCTCAGACTCACTATCGTATTTGTACTTAAGATTTCTTACTTCGATGATATTTTTCATATTATTTAAAGGTATCTTTAAAGAGATAGGCACTTCCCTTGAAGTAGTCATATCCAGAATAAATCGTAAAGATTAAAGCAATATACAGAAGGATTTGCCCTAAGAGAGTCCAATGAATCAGTAGAAAAATAATAGCAAACATCTGCGTGAAGGTCTTGATTTTACCTGGCATAGCAGCCGCCAAGACTGTACCGCCTGTTTCCACTAAAAGCAAGCGCAGACCTGTTACTGCCAATTCCCGGCAAATAATAATAGCTACAACCCAGGCGGGAGCCATTTCCATCTCAATCAACATGATAAAGGCAGACATCACTAAAAGCTTATCAGCCATGGGATCAGCAAATTTACCAAAGTTTGTTACCACTTCCCACTTTCGAGCCAAATAACCATCTAGATAATCAGTTATACTGGCAAAAGCAAAGATAAAAGCTGCCAAGATATGCATGGCATAAGAATGACCGAATGTTAAAATCACAACAAATACAGGGATTAAAGCAATTCTAACAAGAGTTAAGGCGTTTGGAATATTTTCTTTTTTCATGGGATTCCCTTCGTTTCTATCCTTTCGTAATGTTCAAACTAATTGTTCCACTATCGCTAGTCAAAGCCGAAGTATCTAGTTTTTGCCCCTCTATCGTCACAGTTGCTCCTTTAACAGGTGCTAACGTAATAAGATACTTATTTCCTGGCTCAAGAGCAACCGTCTGGCTTGATTTTTCAGGAGATAAGGTGATGCCTTCGGCTAGTTCTGAATCGCTTATGCTTACCAAATTGGTCGTTTGCTCCACAGAAACGGTCACTTTGACAGGCTGACTTGCTCCGCTGTACTCAGCAATCAAATTATCTCCGCTTCCACCAACTGTCAACTTGCTAGCCGAGGAAGAAACTGACTTAGAATCAGCCGAAGAAAAGGAACCCATCTGACTATTAATACTTGTAGAAGACACCAGACTATAATTGCTGTTAGATGCTTTGAAACTTACCGAATTAGTGTGAGCATAGCTCCAGATATAGTATGCCACGAAAGCAGCAATAGCTGAAGCCAACAAGAAAAAATAGAACAAGGGCAGAAAAGAGCTTTTATTTTTATTTTTTCTGCTCCTAAATTCCTCATCTGCTGCCAGTGCCACTTCATCAAAGACTATCATCTCACCAGCTTCGTAAGCCTCCAAAATAATGGATTCATCCAAATCTACAGCCCAAGCATATTTCCGCAAGAAGCTACGGGCATAGAAAGGACTAGGAAGCAAATCATAGTCATTTCGTTCCAGCGCTTCCAGCAAATCCTGCTGGATATCTGTCTTTTTTGAAAATTCCTCTAAGCTCAGCCCTTGATTGGTCCGGGCAAGCTTCAACACTTCTCCTATCGTTTTTTTTCTCATACGTACTTTTCCCTTATTTCTATTCTTCACTATTTTAACAAAATTTTAAAAACGATTCTGGAATTATTTTGGAAAAATAGTAAAATCTGTCATATCACACTGATCGATAAATTGATGACCTAGTTTTATCACATCATTCAAGCTGATGTCCTGTAAAATTTTCGGCAAATCAAACAGATTCTCACCCGTCAAATGCGGTTCATATTGGGTTGCAATATACTCAAGCGAGTTTAAACCGTGCAGAAAATCACCAAACATCTCACTTTTAATCGTATCCAAATGCTCTTCTGTCACATCCGGATCCTTGTCAAAATTCTTGATGGCTGAGCGAAATTGATGAGAAAGTCCCACTGGTTCCTGAGTATCCATCGTCAGCATGACAAAGTGAAAATCTTTTTCTACTTCCACTTCCAGCGTTAAAGAATTATCCATTTTACCACTTTCATAGAGGGACTGGAAACGCTTGGAAGTCCAGCCGAACATCATGGCAAATAAGAGTTTCAAAGTGATTTTATAGCGATACAACTCCGATTCATCAACAAAGTCTGTACCCCGAATCCCAACTGCCAGTTTTGGACTAGCCACCTCCATTCGGTAGGTATCCGTTGATACCACTGGGTGAAGGCTAACAGGAATTTTTTCAATAGATTCCGAACTCCCAGCAAAAACTAGTTTTTCCTGCTGTTCTTCAATCTCAGCAGCTATCTGTTCCAAATCAAAATTACCAATCACAAACAAAGTCATATTAGAAGGATGATAAAAGTTCTTGAAATTTTCCTTCAAATTTTCGACGGTAATCTCAGAGATGGACTCTTTCGTTCCTGCAATGTCTTCTGCCAGAGGTGTTTGAGGATAGAGATTGGCCAAGGCTCCAAAAAAGAGACGATAATCTGGATTATCCTGATACATTTCAATTTCTTGGCCAATAATATCCTGTTCCCGCAAAATGGATTCTTTTGTGAAATCAGCCCGATGCACTAGTTTTTGCAAAAGCTGTAGGTTTTCTGAGATATTATCCGTTGCAGAAAATAAATAGCTAGTCCGAGTAAAGCTTGTAAAGGCATTGCTCTCAGCCCCTAGCTTAGTAAATTCCAACAGCAAATCCTTTCCCTGCGGGCCTTCAAAAAGCTTATGTTCCAAAAAATGAGCTATTCCAGCCGGATATTGAGTGACCTGATTGGTTTCACGTGAAACAATCCCAGTATCCACTGAACCAAAATTAGTTGAGATAATCCCATAAGTTTCATTAAAATCATTTTTAGGCAGAAGAAAAACACGCAAACCATTTGCTAAAACTGTCTGATAGACAGTTTCTCCCACTGCTGAATAATTGATTTTTTCTAGCACTTCTCCCTGCATTATTTTCCTTCCATAAAGTAAATAGCTTGTAATTTCAACTGACCAGCTGCCTTGATAATATCATCTTTATGAACCTGTTCCAAAGCTTCCAACCAAGCTTCAAGAGATAAGAATTTTTTCCCTAAAACAGAAGCCATATAAGCTCTCTCTAAGATTGTAWTCTGTCGATCCTGAGCTAACAATACCGAATTTCTCAGCATTTTCTTGGTTTGATTCAGTTCTTCCAGACTAAAATTCCCACGCTTCAAATCACCAATTTGCCGGTTGATTAAAGCAACTGTTCTGGTCCGATTGCTGCGGTCAATACCAGCGTAAATTCGCATCATTCCTGAAAAAATATCAAAATTGCTAGAAATTGTATAAGCCAGCCCTTCCTTTTCACGAAGATTGACAAATAATTTTGAATGGGCAAAGCCACCTAGCAAAGCATTTAAAACGACTAAAGGCAGGTGCTCACTCTCTCCGTACTGAATAGGGAAGTGATAGCCCAACTCAATAATTGACTGATGCACATCCTTCTGCTCCAGTCCTTCTCGCAAAACATTGGAATATTCTTGCTGATAAAATAACTGAAGTTCTTGCTGACGAGGTGCAAAATTGAAAGATTGAATTTTCTCCCGAACAGCCACTTCATTAAAGTCCCCAATAAAGAAAAAGTCAATCTGATTTTCCTGAAGCATCTGCTGAAAAGCAGCAAAACTACTTGCAGCAGTCTCTTTCTGGATTAATTCAATCGTCCCAACACGAGGCATCTGCATTTCCTCTTCTTCATAAAAGAGTTTATCTAATTCTCGATGAGCATGATAAAAATGATTCTCAATTTCAGCTTCCAAATCATTCAAGATATTTTTCTTCTCAATTTCAAAAGCAGATTCATCAAAAGTGTCCTGACTTACCAATGGAGAAAACAAGCTGGCTTTCAAAAAATCAAGCATGGCATCTGTCAGGACATTCTTGCGACTCAAAAATTTATCCCGCACAAAAGAAAGATTGATATCTAAATAATGCACCAATCCTCTCCTTGAAAGACTCGTAGAATAATCAGCACCATACAAGTTGGCCAGACGCTCTCTAAAAGCCTGCGAAGTAGGATAAACAGCATTGACAGTCTCTAGCATGCTGGCTGTTAAAACCCGACCAGCTACTGTTTCTTTGGACATAGGCGCTGAAAAACGAACCCTTATTTTGTTTGTTTTAAATTTTTCTGATTGAATAAAATGGAGACGAACTCCTTTAGTGATTTCCATGACGCCCCTCATACTGAATAATATAGACTACTATTATATCATGAAATGCCTCTGATTTGTTTGTTCTACCAAGCTTTTTGCTGATTAAAACGTTTTCTGATAACAGGAGAAAATTTCCACTTTTATCCAAAGCACCTCAGCACTTTTTACTAACAAATATGGTATAATGACAGGGTTGAGGTGAAATATGGAATATAAATTATTTGATGACTACATCACGCTACAAGCACTTTTAAAAGAAACAGGAATTATCCAAAGCGGCGGAGCAATTAAAACATTTCTAAGTGAATATCCAGTTCTTTTTAACGGTGAGCCAGAAAACCGCCGGGGAAAAAAACTCCGTGTCAATGACAGGATTTCCCTTCCCGAGAAAGGAATTGAAATTGATTTAACAGCCCCTAGTCAAGAAGAAATTCTGCAACACCAGAAAGAAATCGCAGAAAAAAAAAGAGTTGCTGAACTTGTCAAAGCCATGAACAAGGATTTAAAAAAATCTCAGACTTCTAAAAAAGAAAAGCGTAAGAATACAGGGGGGCCTAAAAAGCAGAAAACTACGAAAAGCCCTGTTCGCTTCCCTGGTATCTAATCATGTGGCTGCAATCATTAAAAATCAAGCATTTCCGAAATTATCAGGAAGCTGATATTGACTTCCATCCTGGCTTAAATGTCTTTCTAGGCCAGAACGCACAAGGTAAAACCAATATTTTAGAAGCTGTTTATTTCCTAGCCTTGACAAGAAGCCACCGCACACGCTCAGATAAGGATCTGATTCATTTTACAGAAAATGACCTCCTTGTCTCTGGCCTCTTAGAAAAAAAGACAGGTAAGGTTCCCCTTGACATTAACTTGACACCAAAAGGTCGCATCACAAAAGTCAATCACTTGAAACAAAGTAAATTATCAGACTACATTGGAACTATGAATGTTGTCCTTTTTGCTCCTGAAGATTTACAGTTGATTAAAGGCTCCCCCAGTTTACGTCGTAAATTTATAGACATTGAACTCGGACAAATCAAGCCAGTCTATCTATCAGATCTATCCAATTATAATCATGTCCTTAAACAACGCAATGCCTATCTGAAAGCTAATGACAAAGTTGATGAAACCTTCTTGACTGTCCTTGATGAGCAACTGGTTGACTACGGCTGTCGTGTAATCAGGCATCGGTTAGATTTTTTGCAAAAATTAGAAAGCTTTGCTCAGGACAAGCACTGGGACATTTCTCAGAATCTGGAAAAGTTGACTGTCAAGTATCTGTCATCTATTCCTTTACAAAAAATTGACAATTTAGAAGAAACTTACCGCTCTTCCTTAATAAGCAGCCGTAAACGTGATCTATTCAAAAAAAATACAGGTGTTGGTCCTCATCGTGACGATATTGCTTTTTTTATCAACCAGATGGATGCCAACTTTGGTAGCCAAGGTCAGCATCGCAGTCTTGTTTTATCACTGAAACTAGCCGAAATCAAGTTAATAGAAAGCATTACAAAGGAAACACCTATTTTGTTGCTTGACGATGTAATGAGCGAACTTGMMAATAACCGTCAACTAAAATTATTAGAAACTATCTCTCAGGATATTCAAACTTTCATCACTACAACAACTTTAGAACATTTAAAAAATCTTCCACAAGATATTAAAATTTTCACTATTCAGCAAGGACAAATTATATCTCAATCCTAGCATCACATGAGATTTACGTTTTTGTAAATTTTATTTACATAATGTTGCTTATAGTGTAAACGAATTATATCGAATTGTTGTTAGAACAGCTTTTATAGACTTTTGAATTGTAAAAGTATGTCAATTTAAATCGTAAATTTAAAACGAGGTTAGGAAAAATTCCCGACCTCGTTTTATTTTTTATTGAACTGAATAGTTAGGGGCTTCATTTGTAATTTGCACATCATGAGGGTGGCTTTCCTTTAATCCGGCGCCACTCATCTCAATAAACTGAGCATTATCGTGAAGTTCTTGCAGATTTGCAGCACCAACGTAGCCCATTCCAGAGCGGATACCACCAAGCATCTGGAAGACAATATCTGCAGCAGCTCCCTTGTATGCCACACGGCCTTCAATTCCTTCTGGAACTAGCTTATTCGCTTCATTGACAGAACCTTGGAAGTAACGGTCACTAGAGCCCTTCTTCATAGCGGCGATAGATCCCATACCACGGTAAGTCTTAAATTTCCGACCTTGGAAGATTTCCGTCTCGCCTGGCGCTTCGTCTGTTCCTGCAAACATTGAACCCAGCATAACAGCATTTCCACCTGCAGCCAAGGCCTTAACAATATCTCCAGAATATTTAATCCCACCATCAGCAATGATGGTTTTTCCATATTCACGCGCCACAGCAGCTGCATCATAAATAGCAGTTACTTGAGGAACACCAACACCAGCAATGACACGGGTTGTACAGATAGAACCAGGACCAATTCCGACCTTAACAACATCCACACCTGCATCAAAAAGTGCACGCGCACCCTCAGCAGTTGCAATATTTCCAGCAATCAAGGTGCGATCAGGGAAATGAGCACGAATCTCAGCAATCTTGCGCAAAACTCCAGCTGAGTGGCCATGAGCAGTATCAATAACAATCGCATCTGCACCCGCTTCAAAGAGAGCTTCTGCACGTTCGAAAGTATCTGAAGTAACACCGACAGCACCAGCGACCAAAAGACGACCAAACTCATCTTTAGCAGCATTTGGAAACTCAATAACCTTTTCAATATCTTTAATGGTAATCAAACCCGAAAGACAGCCCTTATCATCAACCAAAGGCAACTTTTCAATCCGGTGTTCTTGCAAAATACGCTCTGCAGTTCCCAAATCTGTTCCAACAGGCGCCGTTACAAGATTCTCACTGGTCATATGGCGAGAAATAGGTTGGTCATAGTCAGAAATAAAACGCAAATCACGATTAGTTAGAATCCCTACTAACTTACGATTTTCAAGAGTTTCTACAACAGGAACACCACTGATACGGTAACGTCCCATCAACTCATCTGCTTCAGCAATCGTATGCTCTGGCGTTAGGAAAAAAGGATCAATAATTACGCCATTCTCAGAACGTTTAACCTTTCGAACTTCATCGGCCTGTTGCTCAATAGACATATTTTTGTGGATAACTCCAAGACCGCCAGCACGGGCAATAGCGATAGCCATCTGACTCTCTGTAACAGTGTCCATAGCGGCAGTAATGATTGGGATATTCAAGGTCAAATTCTCAGCAAGCTTGGTACTCAAATCAGCATCATTGGGCAGTACATGGCTTTCAGCTGGAATCAGAAGCACATCATCAAAGGTAAAACCTTTTTTCAAAAATTTAGTGTCCCAGTTAGACATCCACAGTTTCCTCTTTTCCTTCTTATTTGAACTAATACCCAAAGAAAATTGAAGTTCAGTTTTCTTTGAATAAGAGCTGGTTTTTTTGTTGTTAATATCATACCATTCTATAGGAAATTGTCAATCATTATTATACAAAAAATAAAAACCATCATTTTTAAAACTAAAAACGATAGTTTTTGTGATTTATAATCAATAATGTTCGTTATTTAAAATAATTAATCCCCATCGCAGACTTCACTTCCGAAAGAGTCTGAGAGGCAGTCTGACGTGCCTTATCGCATCCTTCTTGCAGCATCTGATAGACCTGTCCCATGTCTTTAGCAAACTCCACACGACGCTCACGAATCGGACCTAACTCTCGCTCTAAAATTTCTAACAGATAGCGTTTGGTTTTGACATCTCCCAGACCACCTCTTTGATAATGCTCTTTCATTGCAGCAATATCAGCAGCATCTTCGGGGCAGCCAAAAACATCCAGATAATGAAAGACCATATTTCCCTCAATTTTTCCAGGATCTTCCACTCTGATATGATTAGGATCTGTATACATGCTCATAACTTTCTTTTGCAGAATATCCATATCATCTGACAGATAAATGCCATTATTGAGAGACTTAGACATCTTAGCATTGCCATCCAAACCAGGCAAACGTCCAGCTGCTTCATTTTCAGGATAAATCCCTTCCGGTTCTACCAAAACATCTGTCTGATAAGCATTGTTAAAGGAGCGAACAATCTCCCGAGTTTGCTCAATCATAGGTTTTTGATCATGTCCGACTGGTACATAATTAGCTTTAAAAGCAGTGATATCTGCTGCCTGAGAAATTGGATAAACTAAAAATCCAGTTGGCAAACTTTCCCCAAAACCTTTTTGTGCAATCTCAGTCTTGACAGTAGGATTACGCTCTAAACGAGCCAATGACACCAAATTCATGTAATACATTGACAACTCTGCCAACTCAGGAATCTGACTTTGAATAAAAATAGTCACCTTTTCAGGATCCAATCCAGCCGCTAAATAATCCAAAGCTACATTCCCAATGGACTCAACAATTGTCTGAGGATCCTTTGCATGATCTGTCAAAGCTTGCTGATCAGCCAAAAATACGAACATCTCATATTTACCCTGATCCTGCAAAAGCACGCGGTTCCGTAAACTTCCTACATAATGACCAATATGCAATTTTCCTGTCGGACGATCTCCTGTTAAAATAATTGGTTTAGTCATTTATTACTCCTCAATTTATAATGAGTTCATTATATCATTTTCAATGAAAATGAGAAAGAAGTTTCTAGAAAAAAGAGAAAATTCCAGTTTTTACAGCTTGATTRACATCCCTTTACAATGTTTGTAAACTTAGTTTACAAACTATTCTGGCTGGAAAACCTAAAAGTCTTAGTTCATTCTATTCTCCTTTTTTCTTTCTGCTTTGATTTTTTCTTTTTATCTCAGAATTATTTGAAAAAAGTTCTGTTTTCTAGTAAAATGAAGAAGATTATATATATATAGGAGAAAGACATTGCTTACAGTATCAGATGTATCACTGCGTTTCAGTGACCGAAAATTGTTTGATGAGGTCAACATCAAATTTACAGAAGGAAATACTTATGGATTGATTGGAGCTAACGGCGCTGGAAAATCAACCTTTTTAAAAATTTTAGCTGGTGATATCGAGCCAACAACAGGCCACATTTCTCTAGGACCAAATGAACGTCTTTCAGTCCTTCGCCAGAACCACTTTGACTATGAAGAAGAACGGGCTATTGATGTTGTAATCATGGGAAATGAACATCTCTACAATATCATGAAAGAAAAAGATGCTATTTATATGAAGCCTGATTTTTCTGATGAAGATGGTGTACGTGCGGCCGAGCTTGAGGGAGAGTTTGCTGAACTAGGTGGCTGGGAAGCTGAAAGTGAAGCCTCTCAATTATTGCAAAATCTCAATATTCCGGAAGATCTTCACTACCAAAATATGAGCGAGCTCTCTAACGGAGATAAGGTTAAAGTACTCTTAGCCAAAGCCCTTTTTGGTAAACCTGATGTCTTACTTCTGGACGAGCCAACTAACGGTTTAGATATTCAGTCTATTACTTGGCTGGAAGACTTTCTTATCGATTTTGACAATACAGTTATTGTTGTATCCCACGATCGTCACTTTCTGAATAAAGTCTGCACTCATATGGCCGACCTTGACTTTGGAAAAATCAAACTTTATGTCGGAAACTATGATTTCTGGAAAGAATCAAGCGAACTAGCGGCTAAGCTGCTCGCTGACCGAAATGCCAAAGCAGAAGAAAAAATCAAGCAACTTCAAGAATTTGTTGCTCGCTTTTCTGCCAATGCTTCAAAATCAAAACAAGCAACTTCTCGTAAAAAGATGCTTGACAAGATTGAGTTAGAAGAAATTGTTCCATCTAGCCGCAAATACCCATTTATCAGCTTTAAAGCAGATCGTGAAATTGGTAATGATCTCTTGACAGTGGAAAACCTTTCTGTCAAGATAGACGGAGAAACTATTCTTGATAATATTAACTTCATTTTGCGTCCTGGTGACAAGACAGCTTTGATTGGCCAAAACGACATCCAAACAACAGCTTTGATTCGTGCTTTGATGGGTGATATTGAATATGAAGGAACTGTCAAGTGGGGTGTCACAACCAGTCAATCTTACCTACCAAAAGATAATTCTCGTGACTTTGCTAATGGTGAATCAATCCTTGACTGGCTGCGTCAATTTGCTAGCAAAGAAGAGGATGACAACACCTTCCTTCGAGGTTTCCTTGGACGCATGCTTTTCTCTGGAGATGAGGTTAACAAGTCTGTCAATGTCTTGTCAGGAGGAGAAAAAGTTCGGGTTATGTTATCTAAGTTGATGTTGCTTAAATCCAACGTTTTAGTCTTGGACGATCCAACTAATCACTTAGATTTGGAATCAATCTCCAGCTTAAATGATGGCTTAAAAAATTTCAAAGGATCCATTATTTTTGCCAGTCACGACCATGAATTTATTCAAACCTTAGCCAACCATATCATTGTCCTCTCTAAAAATGGTGTGATTGACCGCATTGACGAAACCTATGATGAATTCTTGGAAAATCAGGAAGTTCAGGCAAAAGTCAAAGAACTTTGG